>NZ_JACSKS010000010.1:12509-18409 GCF_018617735.1 Exiguobacterium sp. s89 | reverse complement strand
TATAGCTCTTAAATTGACGAAGCTTGCGCTTCATTCAAAAATTGTAAAACTTATTTTTGCCTCATCGTTCAGTTTTCAAAGTTCGTCTGTCGCTCTTGGCGACTTAAATATCTTATCAAGCGAGGGACAAAACGTCAACCACTTTTAAAAATATTTTTTATTTCTTGTCGCTTATCTCGGCGACGTCTATTAATATATCAATAAAATATTAAGTGTGCAACCTTTTTTATAAAAAAGATTATTTTTTTATAAACATGCATTTAAGTTATTTTGCGCTTATTTTTTTCTTCATTATATAAGGCTAAAATTAAACTATGCCTATCTACGTTTTACTTTGAAGTTCAAAATTCCGAATTCATCCTCTTTCGTCCGAAGCGCGAGCCACTTCCCGTTTGCTCTCCGCTTGGAAGTGTGAGCATTCTCTCACTGTAAAGATACAAAAAGGCGAGCCACTGGCTTCGCCTTATGAACGGAGGGATGATAAAGACACGTTTCGCTTTTTCGCTTCTTTCAAATAAAAGAAGTAAAGAGTTTCAGCTTGTTTTACCTGGGCAGCTAACTCTCCCGTGTCTTCAATGCTGACTTCAAGCATTCGACGTTTCGATTCAAACTTAGCCTTTGCTTCTAGTAACTCAGTCAGTAGTCGCTGATCGTAGTCATCTCTTAACGACTTACGAAACCAATTCATAGTTCTCTTCTACCTTCCATCGCCCGAGACAACGTTACTTCATCCGCATACTCTAAATCTCCACCAACCGGCAAACCATGTGCAAGACGCGTCACGCGAATTCCCGTCGGTTTAAGTAGTCGCGATAAATACATCGAAGTCGCTTCTCCTTCAATGTTTGGATTGGTTGCTAAAATCACTTCTTGAATCGCTTCATTCTCTTGCAAGCGTGTCAGCAAGCTTGAAACGTTAATATCCTCTGGACCAATTCCTTCCATTGGACTAATAGCTCCATGGAGAACATGATACTTCCCTCTGTACTCTCTCATCTTCTCCATCGCAATTACGTCTCTTGAGTCTTGGACCACACAAACTACTGTCTCATCCCGATGTGAGTCTTTACAAATTGCGCATGGATCCACATCTGTAATATGACCACATACGGTGCAATATTTAATATCCCGTTTCGCACTGACGAGAGCCTTTGCAAATGTTAACACATCGTCTTCTTCCATATCTAAAATATGAAACGCTAAACGCACCGCGGTTTTCGGACCAATCCCAGGTAACTTCGTAAAACTCTCAATCAATCGCCCAATGGCTTCAGGGTATTGCAACTCGCATCGATCCTTTCTTCACTTAAAAGCCTGGGAGATTCATCCCTTGTGTGAAACGTCCCATCTTGTCATTCACAAGTTGATCCGCTTGCTTCATCGCATCATTAATCGCTGCTAAGACAAGGTCTTGTAGCATATCAACGTCGTCCGGATCGACGACGTCTTCTGCAATGATGACATCTAAGACTTCTTTATGACCGCTTACGACAACTTTCACCATGCCGCCTCCTGCAGTTCCCTCAACGGACATATCTTTCAATTCTTCTTGAGCTTTCGCCATATCTTTTTGCATTTTTTGCATTTGTTTCATCATGTTATTCATATTTCCCATTCCACGCATTCAGAGCGCCTCCCTTATGTCTCTTCAATTTCAACGACATCGCCAAATCGTTCCATCGCTTGTGCAACTAACGGATCCTCAGTTTCCGGTTCTTCGATTTGTTCTGTTCGTTCTGCTTGTTTTTGAAGGATGAACTCATTCTTCAATTCATTCCAATCCGTTTCAAGCACCGCCATGATTTCACGACGAATCCCCGTGACTTCGAATAGTGCCTGTTCAATCACATCACGTGTACGACCATTTGAACTCACTTGTTCATAATGCCATGTCATTCCATCTTTAAATTGTACCAGTAAGGTGTCACTTGCACAAAGGACAGCCTCACTTTCATAGAAGAGTGCGAAAATCGGACCATCCTGTATCCGAATATTCGTCATGATGTCTCCCCAGCTGTCGCGAATCGCATTCAAGTGTTGACGTTCGGCCCGTTGCAAGAGTTGGCGAATCCGTTCTTTCGGCACTCGGATTTGAGTTCGTTTCGGGGTCGGTTTCTTCACTTCTTCGCTTGCTACGGTAGTTACACCATTTTTCTTCACTTCATTCAACTCGCGACTTAACTCACGCACTTGATCTTGTAATTGTGTCATTTGTTCACTGATTGTCCGACCTTGTTCCGCGATACGAATGAACGTTAATTCCACCAATACTTTTGGATGGTTCGATAACCTCATCTGTTGTTGGCAATCATTGAGCTCTTCAATCACTTGGAACAATTCGTCAGTTGACGTCGCTTCGACAAATTGACGAAACTCATCCGTCGGACGCGCCCGTTCTAATAAATCAGAAGCTTGCGGAGATGCTTTCAAAAGTAATGCATCCCGATGAACGAACACCAAGTCTTCGATAAAGCGTTTTAAGTCTTTCCCTTCACGCAACATCATTTCAAGGGTACTCAAAATCGAATTCAATTCTTTCCGCTGTAGACCATATGCCATTTCAAGTAGCATTTCGTCCGTCACAGCACCCGTCACTTCCAACACCGCTTCTTCCGTCAACCGACCATCACTAAATGCGAGCGCTTGATCGAGCAAGCTAAGAGCATCTCGCATGCCTCCGTCGGCAGCACGTGCAATCAACTTCAATGCTTCCGGATCATAGTCATGATTCTGATCATTCAAGATATATGCCATTCGTGTTTGAAGTTGACTCACTTCATGTCGTTTGACATCAAATCGCTGACAGCGAGAAATAATCGTCGCCGGAATTTTATGAGGTTCTGTCGTTGCCAAAATGAAAATCGCATGTGCCGGCGGTTCTTCGAGAGTTTTTAACAGCGCATTGAACGCACCGGTCGATAGCATATGCACTTCATCAATGATATATACTTTATAACGACCTTGCGACGGCGGGTATTTGACTTTATCTCGAATCTCCCGAATCTCATCAACCCCGTTATTCGATGCGGCATCGATTTCGAATACGTCCGGACTCGTACCTTCCGTGATGGCGATACACGTCGGACAGGTATTACATGGTTCACGTGTCGGCGCACTTTCACAGTTGATGGCCTTAGCAATGATTTTCGCCAAACTCGTCTTCCCCGTTCCACGCGGACCGGAAAACAGATATGCATGTGACATGCGTTCCTCTAATAAAGCATTTTGAATCGTGCGTGTGATATGGACTTGACCGACGACCTCCTGAAACGACTGAGGTCTGTATACCCGATATAACGCTTGATACGCCATGAGTTCGCCTCCTTCCCTAACTGTTCTTCTCTATCTCATCATACAAAAAAATCTACAGCCCTGGGGCCATAGATTGAAGTTATAAAATAAATCTGCCGCGCACCGATTTCTGAAAGCGCATCAACATGCGTTACTCATGCAGTTTGCTCAGCCCAAGCACCCCTGCGGCACACGGTACGTCACCACTTAAGGCTGCTTCCTTCCGGACCTGACCTGGTTCATGGGTGACCGTTGCGCAGGACTCAGACGTCAACGCCACTTACATAAGGCAGACCACACCAACGCGCTCCCTCGAATCGGGATTCAGTCTCGCTATAGCGGATTGCGAGTGACAGGGCACCGCTACCTCCCCACCTAGCACGGCAAATGGGTAAATGAAGTTATGCACTATCTCGAGTGCTATTACATTATACTGTTTAATCGATTGGGTTGCAACCTCTCTGATCGAGTCGTTCTTGTTTCTTCCTCTCTCGAAGCGCTCGGAAGAAATCTGTGAGGAGTTGGCCACATTCTTCTGCTAAAACATTTCCCGTTACTTCAGCTTGATGATTAAATCGGTCATCCTGTACTAAATTCATTAACGTTCCACAGCATCCGCCTTTTGGGTCATAGGCCCCGAAGATGACACGCTTGATTCGGGATAATACGATGGCTCCCGAACACATCGGACATGGCTCAAGGGTAACATATAACTCGCAATCTTCTAATCGCCAATTCCTTAACGTTTCGTTTGCCGTTTCGATTGCAATCATCTCGGCGTGTGCCGAAGCCAATCGATCTGTCTCACGACGGTTGTGCCCGGCCGCAATCACCTGGTCTCCCTTCACGATCACACAACCAATCGGCACCTCGCCAATGGCTTCTGCTTTCTTTGCTTCTTCGATGGCCAACTGCATAAATCGCTCATCACGTTCCATCGATTCACCTCATTTCTTATTTAAAACTATGAAAAAAAATGAAAATCAAATCCCTCGCCATATCAATCGCATTGTATGCTAGAATGGAACTTGCACTTTGGATAATGGAGGATGACATCATATGTTTATAACGGTAGAAGGACCGATTGGTGTCGGGAAAACATCACTGGCCCATATCATCAGTCAGCATTTCTCGATGCAGATGCTGAATGAAATTGTAGAAGAAAACCCATTTCTCGGCAAGTTTTATGAAGATATCGAAGAATGGAGTTTCCAAACGGAAATGTTCTTCTTATGCAATCGATTCAAGCAGTTGGATGATATTCACAAACACCACTTGAGTCAGCAGCAATCCGTCGTTTCGGACTATCATATTTTCAAAAACTTGATTTTTGCTCATCGTTCGCTGAAACCAGCGCATTTGAATAAGTACGAGCAGATTTATAAGATTTTGACACATGATATGCCGAAACCTGATGTCGTCATTTACCTACACGCCAGCATTGAGACACTCATGAAACGCGTCGCTTTGCGTGGACGTGAAGTAGAAGAAAATATGTCTCGCGACTATCTTGAACAACTTGCTCACGACTATGAGACGTTCGTT
This sequence comes from Exiguobacterium sp. s89, assembly GCF_018617735.1. NCBI lineage: Bacteria > Bacillati > Bacillota > Bacilli > Caryophanales > Exiguobacterium > Exiguobacterium sp. s89. The sequence goes on along the minus strand of NZ_JACSKS010000010.1, from coordinate 13,573 downwards.
GAATCGTATCGCGCGGCCCATCCAGAAGTGAAAATCCTCTCGTTCAGTGGGGATGAACTCGACTTTGTACACAATCCGGACGATTTGACTCATGTCCTGAAAACGATTGAGCGTGAACTAGAATTAACTAAAGGAGCCCATACAAAATGAAGCTGATTGATAAATACAACATCCCGAACGATACAATCATTACAATCGGTGGAATGGTTGGGATCGGGAAATCAACGATCACCAATTCGTTAGCCGATGCATTAAACTTCCGAACGTCCCTCGAAAAAGTAGATACAAACCCTTACCTCGATAAATTCTATCATGATTTCGAGCGGTGGAGCTTCCATCTTCAAATTTACTTCCTAGCTGAACGCTTCAAAGAACAGAAGAAAATCTTCCAATACGGCGGGGGCTTCATTCAAGACCGTTCAATCTATGAAGACACAGGCATCTTCGCAAAAATGCATTATGAAAAAGGAACGATGTCGCCAACAGACTATGAAACGTATTCAAGTTTGTTCGAGGCTATGGTATTAACACCCTTCTTCCCACACCCGGACCTATTGATCTACCTTGAAGGTTCGTTCGAACAAGTACTCGAACGCATCCAAATGCGCGGTCGCGAGATGGAGCAACAAACACCAATCGCTTATTGGGAAGAAATGTACGCACGCTACACAGAATGGATCAATAACTTCAACCTGTGTCCGGTATTACGCCTCTCAATCGAAGAGTATGACCTCATCAACGACCCAGACTCAGTTGAACTCATCCTTGAAAAAATTGAAAAGCAATTAACGGTTGCTCGCGAAGCAAAAGTTAGATAATCGATCGAAGGATTGCGCTAGCCAAAGCGTAATCCTTCTTTTTTTGTGCATAAAAAAATCCACAGCTCCTATGTCTGTGGATACAAAAAATGCATCTGCCTCTGCAGATGCCCGATTGAAAGCGGAGTTGGTGGGATTCGAACCCACGCGAGCCTTGCGACTCCTAACGGATTTCGAGTCCGTCCCCTTCAGCCGGACTTGGGTACAACTCCAGGCTTAAAAAAGTGTAAAAAAAAGAAAGTGGAG
>NZ_JACSKS010000010.1:0-12409 GCF_018617735.1 Exiguobacterium sp. s89 | reverse complement strand
GAGGTGGTGGGATTCGAACCCACGCAGGCTATTACACCCCTGACGGTTTTCAAGACCGTTCCCTTAAACCACTTGGGTACACCTCCAAAAGATATGAAATTGTCTGAGCCTCCAAAAAGAAAATGGAGGAGGTGGTGGGATTCGAACCCACGCAGGCTATTACACCCCTGACGGTTTTCAAGACCGTTCCCTTAAACCACTTGGGTACACCTCCAAAGCTCATATACAATTCGCAAGCAACAGTGTCGCTCGACATGATTTATAGTACCAACTGAAGAGACAGATGTCAAACCCTTTTGTGAAAAAACATTAAAAAAAATAAGCAGCCTCAAAATCGAGGCTGCTCTGCTATTTAGTTCGGCATTTCGATCTTTTCTTTCCCACCCATGTAAGGACGAAGGACTTTCGGAATCACGACCGAACCATCCGCTTGTTGATAGTTTTCTAGAATCGCTGCGACCGTCCGACCGACCGCCAATCCTGAACCGTTCAATGTATGCACGAACTCAGGTTTCGCGTTGATATCACGACGGAAACGAATGCCTGCACGACGTGCTTGGAAATCTTCAAAGTTTGAACAAGAAGAGATTTCACGATAGACTCCTTGCGCCGGCATCCATACTTCAATATCGTATTTCTTCGCGGCAGTAAATCCGAGGTCCGCTGTACACATGCTGAGCACTTGATACGGAAGTTCGAGACGCTTCAATACTTCTTCGGCATGCCCTGTCAACAACTCCAATTGCTCATAAGATTCTTCCGGTTTTACGAAACGGACGAGCTCGACTTTGTTGAATTGATGCTGACGAATCAACCCGCGTGTGTCACGTCCCGCTGAACCGGCTTCAGAACGAAAGTTAGCGCTATATGCTGTATACGCGATTGGAAGTTGCGTTTCCGGGAGAATTTCTTCACGGTGCATGTTCGTGACCGGTACTTCAGCTGTTGGAACGAGGAAGTAGTTCGTATCCGCTACTTTGAACGCATCTTCTTCAAATTTAGGAAGTTGACCGGTCCCCGTCATCGCATCCCGATTGACCATGTATGGTGGCAATATTTCAGAGTATCCGTGCTCGTCTGAATGAAGATCCATCATAAAGTTGATGAGAGCACGTTCTAAACGAGCGCCTAATCCTTTATAGAAAACGAAACGGCTTCCCGTTACTTTTCCGGCCCGTTCGACATCGACGATTTGAAGGTCTTCCATCACATCCCAATGTTGCTTTGGCTCGAAATCAAAATCAGGCTTCGTTCCGATTTCACGAATCGTCACGTTATCGTCCTCGGTCTCGCCGATTGGGGTTGATTCGTGCGGGATGTTCGGAATGCTGAGTAAAATCAAGTTAAGATCTGCCTCAACTTCTCGTAACTCTTCGTCTAACAGTTTGATTTCATCCCCAAGGCGACGTGTCTCTAAGATTGGACCTTCAGCATCTTGTTTGTTTCGCTTCAATTCAGCGATTTGTTTTGTCGCTTCATTGCGCTTCGCTTTCTTCACTTCGACTTCGTTGATCAAATCACGGCGCTTCTCCTCTAACTGTGGGAAGCGGTCAAGGGCACTCAAGTCTTCGCCCCGATGAGCTAATTTTTCTTTAATTCCTTCAAAATCCTGTCGCAAACGTTTAATGTCTAACATTATTGTTCCTCCTTTTTCATATAAAAAAGGTGGCACGCCCCTTTCCCGTAGGAAAGGGACGAACCACCTTGGATCCGCGTTGCCACCCTCGTTGCCCAAGTACCTGAGCCACTCGATGCACGTAACGTGTGCAAACGTGACTTGTTTCCAAGTCAATGCTCCGAGGTCGATTCGGTTACGCCATCCCACTAGTTTGCACCAACCACTAGCTCTCTGTCAGTAGACGTACGTAACGTACTTATTCTCATCATCGCATCTGTCATTGAATTAATCTTACTTTACAACATCTCCACTTGTTCGACAAGACTGATTTTTCCAAGTGCGAGCCGGATTTGGTCGAGGAAATCTAAAAAGGCTCGCGTCATTCGCGTCAAGAACGAAGCGGTATCGATCGACTCTGCCGTAACAAGCGTCATCTTTGGAGGGGTCTCCCCTTCCAAATAACGTACATGCTCCGAAGAATCAATGGTGACCATTCCTGCTTGTGTATCGGGCTTGATCGGAGCCTTTAAATCCAACAGATCGTATTTCGGCTCCGGAACTGGCTTGCCTTTTTCGACCAGCACTTCAAAGTCATTCGTCGTCCGGATTGCTACTTGTTCCGTCTCGCCTTGAGAGACCGTTGCTGTTTTGGGGATGACTTCACCCGTCCTTAAAATCGGGGTCATGACAAAATCCGTATACGCATAGTCATGTAACGCTTTCGTCGCGGCGTACCGTCCATCATCAGATGTCGCACCAAGAACAATCGAAAGAATGGTACGCCCATCACGTGTGGAGACGCCAACAAAACAGTACCCTGCCTCGTTCGTCGTCCCCGTCTTAAAGCCGAGCATCCCCGGATAAGCCAGGTCACGGTCAGCGAGCATTCGGTTTGTCGCGTCAAACCGAATGCCGTCGACATCCACGTATGCCCGCTTCGTCACGTCGAGTACTTCCGGATACGTCGTCAAATACGCAATCGCGAGCTTCATCAAATCCTTGGCGGACGTCAAATTGTCTCCTGGTAGACCTGCGGATTCTGAATCAAGTCCTGAGGCATTCGCGAACGTCGTTTGAGTCATACCCAATTCATCAGCCCGGCGATTCATCTCTTTGACGAACGCCTCCTCAGAACCAGATACGGCTTCCCCGAGCGTTACCGCTGCTTCGTTCGCTGAACGAATCAACGCGGCATCGTATAACTCTTTGACGGTATATGGTTTATTTAATAGTGGGATTCGTGCCAACCCCGGCTTTCTCGTCAAAGCCAAAGCAGCATCGCTCGGTATGATTTCTTGTTTCCAACTGAGCTCCCCTGTTTCAATCGCCTCACGCGTCAAAAATGCTGTCATCAGCTTCGTGATTGAGGCCGGCTGAAGCATCGAATCTTCTTGTTTAGCAAATAGAACTTGTCCTGTTGTCACGTCAACAAGCATCGCGCTTGCCGCATCCACTTTCGGTGCGGCCGCAGAGGCAGCCGAGGGCAAGATGGTCTGCACGACGAATATGACCGTGAGCAATATCATGAAATAACGGGCCTTCACATCGTTTCCCCTTTCTGTACGCTTCTTTTTTCAGTGTAACAAAAAATAAGTTTGAAGGACCTCTTTTTTGTGAGGTCTCTCAAACTTATACGTGTTGGGTCTGATTCGCTTTGACCATCTCGATAAAATAGCGATGTAACGATAAGTCATCCGTTAATTCTGGATGAAAAGAACAGGCAAGATACTGTTTGTAACGAACCGCTACAATCGCTTCCTCGACTTCAGCGAGCACATCCACTTCCGGTTCGACCCGTTCCACTTGAGGGGCACGGATAAAGACCGCTTCAACCGGATCTTCGATTCCTTTCACAGGAAGATCGACTTCGAAACTGTCGACCTGACGTCCAAACGCATTGCGTTTCACCGTCATCGGAATTTTCTTTAAGTGCGCATCGTATCCTTCGACTTCGTTTGCGAGAAGAATCATGCCGGCACACGTGCCGAACATCGGTAACGTCTCCATCTCTCGAAGTGGTTCGAGCAGCCCGTAATGGTCGAGCAATCGTCGCATCGCCGTACTCTCTCCTCCTGGTAATACGAGTCCATCAATCGCTTGCAAATCTTCTACCGAGCGGACTACTACGGTTTGGGCGCCGAGCGTTTCGAGCATGCGAACATGCTCACGAATCGCGCCTTGCATCCCTAATACGCCAATCGTCACCATCTTACCAGCCTCTTGGTGCCATAAGTTCTTCTTCTTTGAGCGTGCGGACGTCGAGTCCTTTCATCGCTTCACCTAGTCCTTTTGACAAGTGTGCGATTCGCTCATAGTCGTCATGGTATGTCGTCGCTTCTACGATGGCACGTGCGAATTTTTCTGGGTTCTCCGCTTTGAAGATACCTGATCCGACGAAGACCCCGTCTGCTCCGAGATGCATCATCAATGCCGCATCCGCTGGTGTCGCGATTCCACCCGCCGCAAAGTTAACGACTGGGAGACGACCCGCTTCACGGATTTGCATCAATACTTCAAACGGTGCACCGAGGTCGCGTGCCTCTGTCATGACTTCATCCACGCTCATCGACAAGAGACGCTTCACTTGCGCTTGTACTGTACGCATGTGACGAACCGCTTCGACGATGTTTCCTGTTCCGGGCTCCCCTTTTGTACGAATCATCGCCGCACCTTCGCCGATGCGACGGGCTGCTTCACCGAGGTCGCGTGCTCCACATACGAACGGTGCCGTATAGTCGCGCTTGTACAAGTGGAACTCTTCGTCGGCTGGTGTCAACACTTCGCTCTCGTCAATGAAGTCGACTCCCATCGATTCGAGGACACGTGCTTCAGCGATGTGCCCGATCCGGCATTTCGCCATAACCGGAACTGACACTGCGCCCATGACGTCTTCAATGATTGTTGGATCGGCCATACGGGCAACGCCACCCATTTTACGGATGTCCGATGGTACGCGTTCTAGTGCCATGACAGCCACAGCACCTGCAGCTTCAGCGATCTTCGCCTGTTCGGCGTTGATGACGTCCATGATGACGCCACCTTTTTGCATTTCTGCCATCCCGCGTTTTACTTTATCTGTCCCTACTTGTCTCTTTTCCATTGAAATCCCTCCATTGATTCGTGTTCTACTTGCTAGTATAAGTTGAATTGACTATATTGAAAGTGTCAGTTTCTTATTTTTTAAAGTGGTCAGTTCAAATAAAGGACTCTATTTTATTTATCACGAACCTGTTGAAGTATGGAGGAGGGATATGTATGTCAAACCGGGATCCGTTCGATGGAGGTCATCGTGCATTATTTGGTACATCTGGGATCGTCTCGTTCTTAATCATCCTTGGCTTTATGCTTTACTTCTTGTTCGGTTCATAAAGAAAGGAACGTCACACTATGGATATGCTCACCTTTTCGCTTGATCAAGAATCGTCCATCCCTCTTTACGAACAATTGTATAAACACATTCGGGACGCTATCGTGGACGATACGTTAAAGACAGGTACCAAATTACCTTCGAAGCGTAAGCTCTCGCAATTTTTAGATGTGTCGCAGACAACGGTTGAGTTTGCATATGCCCAGTTACTCGCCGAAGGATACATCGAATCCATTCCTCGAAAAGGATTTTACGTATTACCGCAAGAGGAACTGTATGTCCGGCGGTCGAGTAGCACGATCACCCCGATCCCACCTCAGAAGACGTATACGTACGATGTCTCACCAAGTCAAATCGATACGACCGCCTTTCCATTCGAGCGTTGGAAACGACATGTCAAGCACGTCGTCGATGAAATACATCATGAGTTACTCGCCTTAGGACCAGTTCAAGGAGATCTCGAATTAAGACAAGAGATTGCGACCTATCTCTATCATTCACGAGGGGTCCAGTGCTCACCTGAACAAATTATCGTCGGTTCCGGCACGGAGCAACTGTTGCCACAACTGTTGGATCTATTACCTGAGTCGTCAATTTTCGGGATTGAAGATCCCGGTTATCCGCTCACTCGTCTCTTATTCGAACAACAAGGACGTACTTCAATCCCGATTCCGATAGATGAGAGCGGGGTTTGCGTGCACGAGCTCGAGCGTCAGGCAATCGATGCGTTATACGTGACCCCAGCCCATCAATTTCCGACAGGGACTGTCCTGTCTGTCAGTCGAAGGCAGCGCTTGTTAAACTGGGCGCTCGTTCATCAAACGTATATCATTGAAGACGATTACGATAGTGAATTCCGCTACAGTGGTAAGCCTATACCGTCTCTTCAAAGTATGGACCCGAACGAACGGGTTATTTACATCAGTACGTTTTCGAAATCGCTCATGCCCTCCCTTCGAATCGGCTACATGGTATTACCAACAACCCTTTTGAACCGTTACCGAGAGAGGCATCATTATTTCACCTGTAGCGTCCCTAGGTTCGAACAACATACGTTGTCCCTCTTCATGTCGAGCGGTGATTTTGAGAAACATTTGAATCGGATGCGAAAAATATACCGCCGCAAACTAGAGATTGTCCTCGCCTCCTTCCGCCCATTCGAACCGATTGTCACCGTGACCGGAGCGAGTGCCGGATTGCACGTCGTACTGACTGTGGCTACCGACCGGACAGAACAAGAGCTGAAGCAGTCTGCAGAATCTTCCGGAATCGCAATCAAATCGATGAGCGATTACCGCATCATACATCCGGACGAACAAAAACAGCTTCTATTCGGCTTTGCGCATTTGTCCGAATCAAGCTTACCGGATGTGATCGATCAATTAATGTATGCATGGAAAGTTTCGAAAGGAGGGACGTCATGAAGCGCTGGCTTCGATGGGTCATCGGAATATGCTTGATCGGTAGCGGAATTTTCTTTTTGACAAGTTCCGTTTGGAAAGATGTCATCGCCGATTCAACGAGTGAATATGTGATGGAACATATGGAACTACAAGACGAGGATGAATTTAACCCAAGTTATGATTTCAAATCCGTCACGCCGCTTTCATTGAAAGACGTCTTACAGGCGCGCAATCGATTTCATCATTTACCAACAATCGGTGTCATTTCAATTCCGGATGTTTCTTTGAAACTTCCAATCATTAAAGGATTGGATGACGAGAGTCTGGCTGTAGGCGCCGGAACGATGCATCCTGACCAGCAGATGGGCAAAGGGAACTACGCGCTCGCCGGTCACTATTTACAGCATGCGACCGCTCTATTCGGTCCCCTCCATGAAATCGAAATCGGGGCGACGATTTATCTTCAAGATGATATGCGAACGTACGAATACGTGGTCACTTCCCTTGAAACCGTCTCTCCTGAACGAGTCGATGTATTAGATGACACCTCAACCCCAACCATCACGTTAATCACGTGTACGTTTGATACGACAGAGCGCCTCATTGTAAAGGGAGAGCTCGTCACCACTTCCTCATGACCGTTTCTCCTCAATAAATAGGAGAAGCGGTTTATTGTTTTTCCAAAAACATATTCTTAGCGCTTTCAAATTCCGCTAAACTATTTTTGAAAACGTTTGCACAAAATAGTGCAATTCTATTTGACAGGAAGAGGTGCCTCATGAAGAAAAAAACTGCTCGTCAGGCTTCAACACTCATACTATCCGGTGCATTGCTCGTCCAAGCCGGCGTTCCGATGAACGCTTTGGCCGAACCGACGACTATGACAATCGATGGAACGAAGGCAGACTGGGCCTCCGTTACACCCCTTGCAACTTCCCCGGCCACGGGTTGGGAAGGTTTTGATATCGGCGACCTATACATACAAAACGACGCTCAACACCTTTATTTTTATGTGGATGCGAACAATGTCCCAAACTGGGGAGATAACGGACAATATATTAATATCGCCCTTCAAGTGAACGATGAAGACTCTGGGGTTTCTTCGAATCCACTTGGATATCCTTTCGATTTTAAAGGAGTCGACAAGGCACCTCAGTATCATATTCTCGTTCGTATTGATGGGGACGAGAACGTAAAAGAAGCCGCCCTCTATGAAGCCGGACAGGAGACGCCACTCTTACAATTGAATCAATTGAACGGAGCCGCCTTCGCAGTCGATCGGACGAAAGGGTTTGAAGGAAAGGTCCCTCTCTCACTACTTGGGCTAAACAATGGAGACCGAATCCGTGCCCTGACTGTATTGAGCGGGAACAACGCAGGTGAACATGGAGCGTTTGATACGATTCCAAGCAACGCGGCCAATCAACTATCCGACAGTTGGAACGTCGCCGCTAGCCCATCGACACAATCAGTTTATAGTGCTCCGTTCACGTTAAGCGGGGTGGAGACAATCGACCAGCTTGAAGTCGCTTCCGTGACCCCTGCTTCTTCAGCAACTGATATCGATGTATCTACTCCAATCACATGGACCTTCAATGAACCGGTCCGTCTTGATGCTGAAGCAGTTTCCCTACGGCAAGGTGAGACGCATGTCCCGGTTGACGTGACAATCAACGGTACGACTGTGACACTTCAACCGAAAGAGTCACTCGCTCTCAACACTTCATATACGGCTACCATTTCAGCGGGGGCTTTGACCGGTACGATTTCGAACACAACGCTCCCTGCATTGACGACTACGTTCAAGACGGCATCAAAACTCGCAGACCCGTGGGAAACGACTCGCTATATCGAGATGAAGTATGTCCGTGCGGATGGAGACTATACAGATTGGAACTTGTGGACGTGGAGCACTGGCAAGAAAGATGGACAAGTGGATCCGTATCGCATCACGGAGGACGGAGCGATCTTCCGAATCCCGGTCGGTCAGGACGCCACTAAAGTAGGGTTTGTGATCCGAAAAGGAACGGATTGGGCTGTGAAGGACACTTACGGAGAGGATAGATACGTCACGCTTGGAGAAGACCGTGTCACGAAAGTGAATGTCGAAAGTGGCAAAGGTGTCTTCCATCAAGTTCCGACAATCAACGGTCCAATGTACGGTACAGACGGAATCAGTTTCTTCTATCGTGACGTAGCACTCTATGAATCCGGAAAAATGAGTGAAATCGAGAAGGTCGCACTAAAAATCAATGGTGAAACCTATCCGATGACGTATGAGTCTGACAACGAATGGTTTCGTCACACAGTACGTTTGCCTGAAGGCGTTCATGACTACACGTATCTCGTCACAAAAGATGGGGTGACGACCGAAGTGAAAGATCCGTATTTCGAGGCGTCTCAAATCGAATATCGTCAACCGACCGTTAAGCTCACTTCTTCGGTTAGCCCGAAAGCAATCAGTTCCCGTGAAAATGCCGTCTTACAGGTAAAACCAACCTTGCCGAAAGGTGTAGCACTTCGAGAGCTATACATCGATGCACGCCCACTCGGAGGTCCTGAAAAGTTACACATTGACCGTGCGCTCAATGCCCAAACAATTGCGGTAAAGGATACCGTCAAACCAGGCAACAAAACACTTTCTGTCACAGCGATCGATCAATACGGAAACGTCCATCGCTCGAAGACCACCATCCGTGTCGTTCCGAAATCGATGAAAGAGAAGCAAGCATTTGATTGGGATGAGGCCCGTATCTACTTCATGCTGACCGACCGTTTCCACAACGGCGATTTGTCCAATGACAACCCGAACCGTGAATTCTACGATCAGGACCACCTCGAGTCTTATCACGGAGGTGATTTCGCAGGTGTCACGAAAAAACTCGATTATTTGGATGACCTAGGTATCAATACAATCTGGATTACACCGATTGTGGATAACATCGATTGGGATTTACGCTATGGAAAAGACGGGTCTCAATATGGCTATCACGGGTACTGGGCGAAAAACTTTGAAAAACTCGATGAACATCTCGGAGATATGGCCGCATTCCACAAATTGATTGACGAGGCACATAAACGCGGCATTAAAATCATGGTTGATGTCGTCTTGAACCATCCGGGTTACGGTATGGAACCCGGTGCGAGTTCATCCGTCACGAATTTCCCGACGGATACGGAACGTCAAGTGTTCGATGGCATGATCCGTGAGAATCCCGTCGACGGGGATGACCTCAAGATGTCCTTGTCCGGCCTTCCTGATTTCAAGACAGAAGAAGCCGCCGTCCGAGAGCAGTTGGTTAAATGGCAGACCGATTGGATTAAACGTTCGAAAACGAAAAGAGGAAACACGATCGATTACTTCCGTGTCGATACAGTCAAACATGTGGATTCAACGACGTGGAAGTCATTCAAAAATGAACTAACGACAATCAAACCGGATTTCAAACTCATCGGAGAGCATTATGGAGCAAGTATCAACAATACGGGTGGTTATTTGAGAAGTGGTCAAATGGACTCCTTGCTCGATTTTGACTTTAAATATCAGGCCGAGCAATTCGTGAACGGTAACATTGAGGATGTAGAAAGTGCACTTCAATACCGAAATAAACAACTATCGAATGAAGCGACTCTTGGACAATTCTTAAGCAGCCATGATGAAGATGGATTCCTCGTCTCACGCGCAGGTGGGGATATAGGAAAACAAATGGTCGCTGCAGCGCTTCAAATCACGGCCAAAGGTCAGCCTGTCATCTATTACGGAGAAGAGGTTGGCCAATCCGGGACACATGCGGGCGATATGGACAAAGGTGAATTCAACGAGAATCGTTATGATTTCGATTGGTCCCGTGTCAAAGGTGAAGGTAAAACGATGCATACGCATTACCAAAAACTATTGAATATCCGTGCAGACTATTCACACGTATTCAGTAAAGGAACACGTTCATCTGTCGCTGTGAGTGCTGCCTCTGGTTATTCAGTGTTTGAACGGAGCTATGGTAAACAATCCGTTCTTGTCGGATTGAACACGAAAGAGAAAGCGCAAACCGTTTCATTTAAGACGTCGTATAAGGCGAAGACTGTATTGATTGACCGTTATAGCGGCAAATCATATACCGTTCAAAAGGATGGGAAGGTGACCATCTCTCTTCCTGCTCAAAATCAGGGAGGTACCGTGATTTTAGTGGCGAAACATAAATAAAATACCGCCATCCTGAGTGAACAGGATGGCGGTATTTTATATTAGCGTGAGTAGTTTGGTGCTTCTTTTGTGATGTTGACATCATGCGGATGGCTCTCCTGGAGTCCAGCACCTGTCATACGAATGAATTGTGTGTCTTCACGAAGGGCACGAATGTCGGCAGCGCCGCAATACCCCATACCTGAACGAAGACCACCAATCAATTGATAGACCGTGTCGGCAAGTTCACCGCGATACGCCACGCGACCTTCGATTCCTTCTGGCACGAACTTTTTATCGGCTTCTTGGAAATAACGATCTTGGCTTCCACGTTTCATCGATGCTTCCGATCCCATACCACGGTAAGTCTTGAACTGACGACCTTGGTAGATTTCCATCTCCCCTGGGCTCTCTTTCACACCCGCAAGCAAGCTTCCGAGCATGACTGCGTTCGCTCCTGCGGCGATCGCTTTGACGATATCACCTGAGTACTTGATTCCACCATCAGCGATGACTGAGACACCGTGCTCTTTCGCTTCCATAACACAATCGTATACAGCTGTGATTTGTGGAACGCCGACACCTGCGACGACACGTGTCGTACAAATCGAACCTGGTCCAATCCCAACTTTAATGACGGATGCCCCTGCTTCAATCAATGCACGCGTTGCTTCAGCAGTAGCCACGTTTCCTGCGATGATCGGAAGTGATGGGAACATGTCGCGGATCTCTCGAACTTTTTCAAGAACACCAGCGGAATGTCCGTGTGCTGTATCGATGACCAATGCATCCACACCCGCTTCAACCAATACTTGAGCGCGTGACACTGCATCTTTTGTGACGCCGATTGCTGCTGCGACGAGAAGACGACCTTGCTTATCTTTTGCTGCGTTCGGGAACTGTTCGACTTTCTCGATGTCTTTTGTCGTAATGAGACCTTTCAATACACCGTTCTCATCGACGAGTGGAAGCTTCTCGATGCGATGTTGATGAAGAATGCGTTCTGCCTCTTCAAGTGACGTACCAACTTTTGCTGTGATGAGATTTTCCGTCGTCATGACATCTTTGATGACTGTCGAATAATCTTTAATAAAGCGAAGATCACGATTCGTCAAGATACCAATCAGTTTACGCTCCTCTTCTGAGTTCACAATCGGTACACCAGAGATACGATACTTACTCATCAAGTATTCCGCATCGTATACTTGATGGTCTGGAGTTAAATAGAACGGGTTCGTGATGACACCATTTTCTGAACGTTTGACACGATCGACGTGCTCAGCTTGCATTTCCATCGACATGTTCTTGTGAATGACACCTAAACCGCCTTGACGGGCCATAGCGATTGCCATCGGAGCTTCGGTGACTGTATCCATGCCGGCACTGATGAGCGGAATATTCAATTCCAGTCCTTCACAGAGCTTCGTGCTTAAATCTACGTCACGCGGTAAAACACTTGAAAACCTCGGTACGAGTAATACATCATCAAACGTTAAACCTTCTTTTGCAAACTTGTTTTCCCACATAAAAATTGATGGCCCCTTTCTCGTCCTATCCAAATCTTCATTTCGAAATATTTCTGTAATGGTAACAGGTATAATGCGAAAGTGCAATTCAATTCCCGATGTTCAGAAAGTTCAGAATTGTGTTCATTACGATATGAATCATAAAAATTGTTCGGAATTTCATGAGAAGAGGCTCTATTTAATGGAGTTCGATTTCAAAATAGGCATAAAAAAGACGACCGAGCGTTATGCTCGGTCGTCCTCTGCGTTGTTGCCTGGCAACGTCCTATCCTCACAGGGGGAGATCCCCCAACTACTTTCGGCGCTGAGACGCTT
>NZ_JACSKS010000009.1:0-43843 GCF_018617735.1 Exiguobacterium sp. s89 | reverse complement strand
CCCATGCCGAACACGGAAGTTAAGCGTCTCAGCGCCGAAAGTAGTTGGGGGATCTCCCCCTGTGAGGATAGGACGTTGCCAGGCAAACGTAGAAGACGATCAAGCATACGCTTGATCGTCTTTTTTTTAATATTCAACAATTTAGGAGGAATAACAAATGGCTCCTTCTCGGAAAAACCCTTTTACGTTTCTAGAGACTTTAGAACAGCATGTACGTGAACGTCGCGTGTCTTTTCATGTACCGGGTCATCACAACGGTACGGTGGGCAATGATGGATTACCGAGTGCATTCGCAAGAGTCATGCCTTATGATCTGACTGAATTACCACATTTAGATGATTTGCACGATGCTTCCGGGATTATCGAGCAAGCTGAAACAGCACTAGGTAACCTGTATGCGAGTAAAAGTAAATGGCTTGTCAACGGATCGACCGTTGGAAATTGGAGTATGCTTGCGGCAACGGTAAAACGTGGGGAACGCGTATATGTGCAACGGAACTCACATAAGTCTGTTTGGAACGCGATTGAATGGTTAGGATTAAAACCGGTTTTATTAATGCCTATGATTGAGCGTGGTACAGGTATTCCAACAGTCGTAACGCTAGAAACGATTGAACAAGCCGTTCAAGAATTCCCTGGAGGGCGGGCCGTCATGTTGACGTCTCCTACGTATTATGGAGATATGGCTGACATTCGTGCAATTTCGGATTATTTGTCTCATTTAAACATTCCGTTGCTTGTCGATGAAGCACATGGCGCTCATTTGATTCACCCACAGTTGCCCCAGCGTTCTGCAATCTTTGAAGGAGCGAGCGCGGTGGTACAGTCCGCACATAAAACGTTACCTGCCTTAACGATGGGAGCTTGGATTCATTATAAAGAAGATATCGATGAAGTTCAGTTGAAACATGCGTTATCATCCTTTCAAACATCGAGTCCATCTTATCTTATTATGGCTTCATTGGATTATGCACGTTCCTATTTAGAAAGTTTAACGGATGAAGCATGGTCTTCTATTCAGAAAAGTCATGTATCTTTCGTGCTTGAATTGAAACGTGCAGGTTTTTCGGTAAAAGTCGGGGACGATTTCACAAAAGTGACCATCATGACATACCCGAAAAATGGATTAGTCTTTTGTGAGCACCTTGCATCAATTGGAATAGACATCGAATTGGCTGCAGTTGACCACGTGTTATTGTGTCTACCATTAAGGGAAATAAACAAACAGGAAATTGAGCATTGGGTCACATTGATGAAAAAGGCTGCGACTCATGTGCCAATAATCGATGAGGATGAAACCATCTTCCCGTTCCCTTCAACACACCGGGTATCTGAACTGTATACGATGGCAGGGGATGAGCTAATACACCGTGTATCCTTTAAAGAGGCTGTCGGATCGATTTCAGCAGAGACGGTGATTCCTTACCCGCCGGGCATCCCATGGATTTTGAAAGGAGAGCGAATTACAGAAGAGAAAATCCGTGTACTCCTGGAATGGATTTCTTTAGGGAGGAAGCTTCAAGCCGGTAAGCATGTTATGATAGAGCAAATTGACGTTATTGTAGAGGAGTTTTAAAAAGTGAGCGGAATGTTTATTACAGTTGAAGGACCCGATGGATCAGGAAAATCCACACAACTTCAATTATTAGTCGAGAGCCTGAAGCAAAAAGGGTACGATATCGTTGTTACCCGTGAACCTGGAGGAACAACTGTCGGAAACCAGATTCGGGAAGTATTATTATCTCCGGACCATCATGAGATGACACCACGAGTTGAGATGATGCTCTACGCCGCTTCGAGAGCGCAAAACGTGGAACAAGTAATCCGTCCTGCATTAGAGAGAGGTGCGATTGTGCTTTGTGATCGATTCATCGATGCATCTATCGCCTATCAAGGATATGGCTTACAGTATGACCTCGATCAGATTCGGTCACTGAATGAGTGGGCAACAAACGGTTTAACACCCGATTTGACATTTTTGTTTGATTTGAGGCCGGAAAGAGCGAATGAACGAATGAAAGATCGTGGACAACTTGACCGGATTGAAAGTCGCGATCAGACCTTCCATGAGCGTGTCTACAAAGGATTCCAAACTTTACTCAAACAGTACCCCGAACGTATCATTCGAATTGACGCTGATCAATCGATTGAATGCATTCAAGATGAGGTACTTGACTATACAATCGAACGACTACAACAAGGAGGCGTAAAAAGATGATGAAAATGGTGATTGCAATCGTACACGATAAGGACAGCGCACGTTTGTCCGACGCATTAGTTGAACGAGATTTCCGCGCAACGAAATTAGCCACGACAGGTGGATTTTTAAAAGAAGGAAATACAACATTTATGATGGGGATTCCGCAAGAACGTCTCGATGATTTGATGGATGTGATTCAATCAAATTGCTCGAGTCGTGATCAAATGATCACGCCAATCTCACCGATGGGAGGACATGCCGATTCGTATATTCCTTACCCTGTCGAAGTACAAGTCGGAGGTGCGACTGTTTTCGTCTTGCCGATTGAAGGATTCCATCAGTTTTAATGGGAGTTGGGCATATGCGTTTTCAGGAATTACATGAGTCCCAAACAGTGGTGGCTCAAATCATAAAAAATTCAATCGTTTCAAATAAAGTGGGCCACGCGTACATCTTTTCGGGGGACTATGAGCCATTCTTAATTGACACGGCTACGTTGTTTGCGAAAGCGTTATTTTGTGAAACCCCGCAAGGAGCTGAACCGTGTGGACTGTGTCGAAACTGTCGACGTATGGATTCAAAAAACATCGTGGACTACATCGAAGTAGAGCCGGATGGAGCCAGCATTAAAAAAGAGCAAATTCAGCAATTGCTCAGTGACTTGTCGTTACGAGGAGCTGAAGGAGATCGTCAAGTTTACGTTATTCATCAAGCGCATAAGATGACGACTCAAGCCGCGAATAGTCTATTGAAGTTCTTTGAAGAACCGGGTGTCGGAAAGCTTGCTATTTTAGTAACGACACAACCTCATCTACTCCTTCCGACGATTCGTTCGCGCGCTCAACAACTCGCTTTTCGCCCAATCGACCGTGCGCAATTGGCACAAACCATGTCGGAAGAACTGTCTTGCACATATGATTTGGCATACCTTGCCTTAACCGTTTACCCAAAATGGGATGATGCGAAAGAAGCACTTGGACAGGAGTGGTTTGTACAGGCGTACGGGCTAGTGGTACAATTAATTGAAGTATTGACGAAACGACCTCAAGAGTTGCTCTTGTTTGCACAAGAAAAATGGTTAGGACATTTCAAAGGACGAAATGAGTTACGGGTTGGCCTTGAGTTATTCGAACACTGGCTAGAGGAGGCACTCCATTTAAAAGTGCGAGATACGTATGCTCCGAAGCTATTTAAGAATGAGGTTGCTTTATACAACGCATTTATCCAAAATCGATCTGTCTCTAAACTCACACATGCGATTGAAAGTGTGCATGCGGCCATTCGACGACTCGAGGCAAACGTCAATCCTCAATTAACGTTCGAACGACTTTCGTTCGATTTGCAGAAAGGATAGAAGCGTGTGCTTGAAGTAGTTGGAGTCCGTTTTAAAGAAGCGGGAAAAATCTATTACTTTTCACCAGGCGATGCAACGCTTAAACGCGGGAACCATGTCATCGTTGAAACGGTACGTGGAATTGAGTACGGTGAAGTTGTCCAAGTCGATAAACAGCTCGGCGAAGACGAGGTTGTTATGCCGTTGAAGACAATCCTTCGTGTCGCTGACCAAAAGGATGCAGATATCGTACGCGATAATCGACTGGCAGCCGTTGATGCTCACGCCGTCTGTGAAGAAAAAATTCGAGAGCATCAACTAGATATGAAACTAGTCGATGTTGAGTATACATTTGATCGTAATAAAGTAATCTTTTATTTTACTGCCGAGGGTCGCGTCGATTTTCGAGAGTTGGTAAAAGACTTGGCTAGTGTGTTTCGAACACGGATCGAACTCCGACAAATCGGTGTTCGTGACGAAGCGAAGTTACTAAGCGGGATAGGACCATGTGGTCGAGTTCTTTGTTGTTCGTCATTTCTTGGGGAGTTTGAACCTGTCTCCATCAAAATGGCTAAAGATCAGAATCTCTCGTTAAATCCGAACAAGATTTCTGGGGTATGTGGTCGTCTGATGTGCTGCTTAAAATATGAGAATGACACATACGAAGAATTGAAACGTGATTTACCAGACGTCGGCAAGCGAATCAAAATTCCAGAAGGTGATGGTCGGGTAATCGGTCTCAATATTTTGGACCAACTCATTCAAGTTGAGCTCCACGATCGGACGCGAGTCGTCACATATACAATTGATGAACTCGTTGAGGTGGGTGCGATTAAACGAAAACCGTCAAAACAGTGATGGGGTGCTGAGCAGTGGAAAGAATGGACAAAAAAGAAGTGATGATGCGTGTAGATGCGATTGAGCAACAGATGCAACTCTTAACGGAGCACTTAGGCGTGCTAAAAGAACAGCTCGCTTATTTGCTTGAAGAGAATCAGCATATGTATCTAGAGAATCATCACTTGCGCGAAAAAGTCGAACAATTGGCAGAAGTTGATACGACAAATGGCGATTCACAAATCGCATTGTCGGGGAAAGGGCAGAACAACTTGGCTGCGCTTTATCAAGAAGGCTTCCATATTTGTAACCTCCATTACGGACAGGTACGAAAAGATGGGGACTGTCTCTTCTGTTTGTCGATGCTCAATAAACATTAATACGGGGCGATAGATAGGGGTTCCCTATCCATCGCCTTTCTTTTGTAGAAGGAGGAAATGATGGTAACGGTAAAAGATGGAGAACGCCTCGATGATTTACTCGGACGTCCAGGTAAAATCATTCAGAGTGATGATGTGTTCTCATTTTCATTAGATGCGGTACTGCTTGCAGAGTTTGTATGGGTACCGATTCAAAAAGGTCAGTTAGTCGATTTGTGTGCCGGTACCGGAGCAATCCCACTCTTTTTGTCATATCGTACAAAAGGGACCATTACGGGTGTGGAGATTCAATCGAAGTTAGTCGATATGGCGAATCGAAGCATGGCGGTCAACCGTCTCGAAGAGCGGATTCGAGTGGTGGAGGGCGATGTGAAAACGGTAGCGACACAGCTTGGACATGTGCGATATGACGTGGTGACATGTAATC
The DNA here is from genome assembly GCF_018617735.1 of Exiguobacterium sp. s89. NCBI lineage: Bacteria > Bacillati > Bacillota > Bacilli > Caryophanales > Exiguobacterium > Exiguobacterium sp. s89. The sequence continues at coordinate 38,666 of NZ_JACSKS010000009.1, read as the reverse complement.
CTCCCTATTTTTTGGCAAATGATACTTCTCTGCGGAATCAGAATGAGCATCATACAATTGCGCGCCATGAGGTATTGTGTACATTGGAAGATTGCGTTAAAACAGCCAGTCAACTCGTCAAACCAGGAGGGAAAGTGGCGTTCGTGCATCGGCCAGAACGTTTACTGGATATCCTGACGTTGATGCGTGCGTATCGAATTGAACCAAAACGAATGCAACTCGTTTACCCGAAAGCGGGACGCGAGGCGAATACCTTATTAATCGAGGGATCGAAAGATGGAAAAGCAGGTCTTAAAATTTTACCGCCATTTGTTGTATATGAAGAAGACGATACGTATACAGAAGCGATGCGAGCGATTCTCGATGCCTAAACACTATACGTATATCTTGGAATGCGGTGATGGAACGTACTACACGGGCTACACGACAGACGTGGAAAAGCGACTTCTTGCCCATAATGGCGGGAAAGGTGCGAAGTATACGAAAGCGCGACTGCCTGTCCGACTTCGATATGTACAATCGTTTGAGACGAAGCGAGAGGCCATGCGATACGAATGGTCCATCAAGCAATTGACCCGAGCACAAAAAGAGAAGTTGATGGAGGGGACGACCAATGAATTCACAGAAGAGTTACCAAACTGAACAACCGACGTTGTATATTGTACCGACACCGATTGGGAATTTGGAGGACATGACGTATCGAGCGGTACGAACCCTTCAAGAAGTCGATTTAATCGCAGCGGAAGACACACGTCAGACGATGAAGCTTTGCCGTCACTTTGAGATTTCAACAAAACTGATTAGCTATCATGAGCACAATAAAGAAGTGAGTGGACCGAGACTGATTGACGACCTGTTGGCAGGGAAGTCGATTGCAGTCGTATCGGATGCTGGGATGCCTGGGATCTCAGACCCTGGGAGCGATCTCGTTCGATTAGCCATTGAGGCAAACATCCCGGTGGTCGTCTTACCGGGTGCCAATGCAGCACTCACAGCACTCGTCGCATCCGGTCTTGCGACAGAGCGTTTTCTCTATTACGGCTTTTTACCGCGTAAGAAGAAAGACCGCGTTGACGTGTTGGAATCGATTCAATATGAACCGGGCACCGTCATTTTCTATGAGGCCCCTCATCGATTGAAAGAAATGTTAACGGCGGTTCGACAAGTGTTTGGGAACCGACAGATCGTATTGGGTCGAGAACTGACGAAAACGTTCGAAGAGTTTTTGAGAGGGACGATAGATGAAGCGTTGCAATGGTGTGAAGGCGAGGTACGCGGTGAGTTTGTCGTCCTTGTGAGCGGCGCGACAGAAGCGGCCCCTACGACTACGTGGTGGGAGGCGCTTTCTGCATACGAGCACGTGGTCCATTATATAGAAGAAGGACAAAAACCAAACGCGGCAATCAAACAGACGGCGAAAGACCGTGGGGAATCCCGAAACGATATATACGATGCGTACCATCAACTGCATAAAAAAGAGTAAGCAAGGAAATCCTTGCTTACTCTTCGCTGTAGTAGTTTTCGAGCATGTTCTTCAATTCAACGAGAACACGTTGTGCACCTTCTGGTGACAAGATGAGTTTGCCGTCTGCCAATTTGAAGTTATCGTCCGATACTTCGCCTGTAACTTGGCAAGTCATGTTCGGCTTATATTTTTTCAAAACGATTTGATCGTTGTCGACGTAAATCTCGAGAGCATCTTTCTCTGCAATTCCGAGTGTACGGCGCAATTCGATTGGAATAACGACACGACCAAGTTCATCAACCTTACGTACAATACCTGTAGATTTCATTTGTGTTTCCTCCTCCAATGGTGTCGAAATCTCGTGGTGACATGAATCGTCAAAATTCGACAATGTGACTACAGCAAAAAGCATACTAAACTTTCCAATTGCAGTCAACTGCTTACTATCTGGAAAAGTAAATTTTCGAATTTTGTCGAATTGAGAACGATATATACCTAAATTTCCCCGATAGTTTGAACTTGAAACAAAGAAAGGGTATTTTTGGAACATTTATGACGAAGAAAACGCAAAAAAATTCCAAACAATTAGGTTTGGAAATTCTTTTGTCGAACCGTGTATAATGGAAATTGCATATGTCGAAAGGATGGAGAATAAATCATGGCGAAGCCAACTTTTTATATTACAACCCCAATTTATTATCCGAGTGCGAAATTGCACATCGGTCACGCATATACCACGGTAGCAGGTGATGCGGTTGCGCGCTACAAACGCTTAAAAGGATTTGACGTCCGTTATTTGACAGGAACGGATGAGCATGGGCAAAAAATTCAAGAAAAAGCGAAAGAAGCAGGCGTGACGCCACAGGCTTTCGTTGATGAAGTCGTTGAAGAGATTAAAGTTTTATGGGATCGTCTTGAAATTTCGTACGATGACTACATTCGTACGACAGAAGACCGCCATAAGAAAGTGGTCGAACATATTTTTGAGACGTTACTTAAAAATGGGGACATCTATCTTGGTGAGTATGAAGGATGGTATTCAGTTCCGGATGAGACGTACTACACAGAGTCACAACTCGTCGATGGAAAAAGCCCTGACAGCGGGCATCCAGTCGAGCTTGTGCGCGAAGAGTGCTACTTTTTCCGTCTTAGCAAATACGCGGATCGCTTGATTGAATACTTTGAGTCATATCCTGAGTTTATTTTGCCGGAATCTCGTAAAACCGAGATGATCAATAACTTCTTGAAACCGGGACTCCAAGATTTGGCAGTTTCGCGTACTACATTTGATTGGGGCGTACAAGTCCCATCGAACCCGAAACACGTCGTTTACGTATGGGTCGATGCGCTCACGAACTATATTTCGTCACTCGGGTATGGGACAGACAATGACGAGCTCTTCAACCGCTATTGGCCAGCAGATGTCCATTTAGTCGGAAAAGAAATCGTCCGTTTCCATACGATTATTTGGCCAGCTCTCTTAATGGCGCTTGACCTCCCGTTACCGAAGCAAGTGTTTGCGCACGGGTGGCTGCTTATGAAAGATGGAAAGATGTCGAAATCAAAAGGAAACGTGGTCGATCCGATTCCATTGATTGACCGCTATGGGCTCGACTCTGTCCGTTACTATCTTCTTCGCGAAGTGCCGTTCGGAGCGGATGGCACGTTCACTCCGGAAGCGTTTGTTGACCGTTTGAACTTCGATTTGGCAAATGACCTCGGGAACTTATTGAATCGCACCGTTGCGATGATTAAGAAGTACTTTGACGGAAACATTCCGGCCTATAACGGTAATGTCACAGCGTTCGATGCGGAACTGTTAAATATGGTGAAGGAAACGACACGCAAAACGGAAGAAGCCATGGAGCACATGGAATTTTCGGTCGCACTCACAAATATTTGGCAGCTCGTCAGCCGTGCGAACAAATACATTGATGAGACACAACCGTGGGTTCTCGTGAAAGATGAGTCGAAGCGTGAAGAACTCGCTTCTGTCATGACACACCTTGCGGGCGTTCTACGTCACGTGGCTGTTATGATCCAACCATTCATGACACGTGCCCCGAAAGAAATGTTCCGTCAACTCGGGCTCGAGGGAGAGGATATGTCTTGGGAGGCACTCGATACATTCGCGGACTTTAACAATGCGGTTGTGACGGACGGGACGCCAATTTTCCCACGTCGTGATGTGAAGGAAGAAGTGGATGCAATCCAAGAAATGATGCGTCAAGCATCAAAAGCACGGATTGAAGAAACGGAAACGGCGTCAGTGGAAGAAGTCGATGAAGACGTTCGTCCTGAAATCACGATTGATGTCTTTGATCAGGTCGAATTCCGTGTAGGTCAAATCGTGGAAGCCGATAAGATTAAAAAAGCGAAGAAACTGTTGAAACTTCAAGTCGACCTCGGGAAAGAGACGCGTCAAATCGTGTCTGGTATTGCTGAATGGTATGCCCCTGAAGATTTGGTTGGCAAGAAAGTCATCGTTGTCGCAAACTTGAAACCGGTCAAACTTCGGGGAGAACTGTCTCAAGGGATGATTTTAGCGGCAGATCGTGATGGAAAGCTAGAACTCGCAACGGTGTCAGACCAGATGCCGAACGGTGCCATCGTCAAATAATGAAATGGGGGAGACCGCGGTCTCCCTCTCTTTTTCTAAGGAGGAAACAAGATGTTGATTGATACACACACGCACATCAATGCAGAACAGTTCAACGAGGATGTGGGAGAGACAATCGAGCGGGCGAGAGAAGCAGGAGTATCTCCGCTACTTGTCGTCGGATTTGATACGCCGACCATCGATCGGGCAATCGAGTTGGCAGAAGCGCATGAAGACATCTATGCCATTGTGGGGTGGCATCCGGTCGATGCGATTGATTGTACAAATGCGGATTTGGCACGGATTGAAGCACTTATGAGTCATCCGAAAGTGATGGCACTAGGTGAAATCGGTCTCGACTATCATTGGGACAAGTCGCCGAAAGACGTGCAACAGCGTCTCTTCCGCCAACAAATTGCCATCGCAAAGCGCACGAATATGCCAATTGTCATTCATAATCGAGAAGCAACGGCTGATGTCCTTGATATTTTAGAAGAAGAGCATGCTGAAGAAGTCGGTGGTGTGTTCCATAGTTATAGCATGTCCGTTGAACTTTTGCCGCGTTGCTTAGACTTGAACTTCTATATCTCGTTAGGGGGACCGGTCACATTTAAAAATGCGAAGGTTCCAAAAGCAGTCGCACAAGAAGTACCATTGAACCGTCTTCTCGTCGAAACGGATTGTCCTTACTTGACCCCGACCCCGTTCCGTGGAAAACGGAACGAACCGGCATACGTTAAATATGTAGCGGAAGAGATTGCGTCACTTCGAGACATGGCATTCGATGAACTGGCAGAAGCGACGACAGCTAACGCGAAGAAGCTGTTTCGACTTCCATGATTAAACGTGTGCTAGCTAGTATAGGTGTTATCGTGACCGCTTCTGTGGCGTATGTCATGCTACAGCCTGAAGTAATCAAGGTCGTCGATGACGGTGTCGTGATTGAGCATGAGACAAGGGCAGATTCCGTTCTCGAGGTGCTTGAAGAATTAAACATCACGTTAGATGAGACGGATTACGTCACACCAGCACTGAGTGGGGATGTACCGGAAGACCGTCTGATCCGGATTGAGCGTTCACATGAGGTGTCACTTCAAATTGGGTATGGACAAATCGAGTCGATTCAAACGCGCGAAAGGACCGTGGAGGACGTGTTGTTGCGCTACGGAGTGACCGTGCGGGATGGAGACACCGTATATCCGTCCGTGCGTACACCGGTGGCGAATGGGATGACGATTCGTTATCAACCGGTTGTTGCGGTGAATTTGATTGTCGGGCAAGATGCGTTGACGATCTACACGATGGCAACAGACGTTAAACAACTGTTAACAGAAGAGAACATCGATGTGACGGAAAGTGACACGGTCATACCAGCCCTGTCGACATCCATTCGTGAAGGATTGACGATTACGGTCAACACGAATCGTGACGTTGTTCAATATGAGAGCCAGTTGATTCCGTTTGAGGTGGTTGAGGAAGAGGATGAGACGCTCGACGAAGGTGTGAAGCAAACGGTACAAGTCGGGGTTCCTGGACTTGAACGGACAAGGTATGCACTTACTGTGGAAAATGGTACAATTACAAATCGTACGAAAACGGAAGTGGAAACGTTGCGTAAAACGACGCCGCAGATCATCAAAGTGGGAACGAAGGAAGTCGTGGAATCGACTACCGAGCCGACGACTGCGGATGAATCGAGCCCGTTTATACCGGAAGCCGAAGTGGAGATTGTCGAGGCGCCCAAAACGGATGACGTGTTAGATTTCTCATCTGCGAAACAATTGCTTGTAGAAGCGACCGCTTATACGAACAATCCGGAAGATACGGTGACATATAACGGGCGCGTGCTGACAAGAAGTGGATATGATGTGACGGACACGATACTGTTTGAAGGAATGCGGATTATAGCGGTTGACCCTGCTATCATTCCACTCGGGACCCGCGTATACGTTGAAGGGATTGGTATGGCGATTGCCCTTGATACAGGAAGTGCGATCAAAGGCCAAAAAATCGACATCATGATGGATGAAAAGGAAGAGGCCGTGACGTTTGGTCGTAAGCCGCTCACCATCTGGGTGATTCCGAAACAAGAAGAAGAGAAAGAAGGATCAGACAATGCGTGAGAAAATACAAGAAATCATCGTCGTAGAGGGGCGTGACGATACGGCGCGACTTCAAGAGGTATTCGATGTCGATACGATTGAGACGAACGGCTCTGCCGTGTCTGATCAGACGATCGAACGAATTCGTCGTGCACAAGAAAAACGGGGGGTCATCATTTTGACGGACCCCGATTACCCGGGGGACCGGATTCGAGCAATCGTCGAGGAGCGGGTCAAAGGGTGTAAGCATGCCCACCTGCCTCGTGCCGAGGCAAAGGACAAACGTGGGAAAATTGGTGTAGAACACGCGAATCCTGAGTCGATTCGTCGCGTCTTGCGTTCGGTATTTGAACCGCGTGTCGAAACAGATCAACCGATCGTTACACGGAAGATGGTATTAGAGGCTGATTTAATCGGAGGTACAGCGGCTGCGACGCGTCGGAAACGGCTCGGCGTACTGCTTCGCATCGGTGAGCCGAACGCCAAACAATTTGTCAAACGGGTCGAGGCGCTCGGCGTCACGATTGAAGAGTGGGAGCAGGCACTTGCTCAATTAGAGGAGGAACAGGGTTGAAAGACATTGCAACAATCCAACGAACGAAATCAATTTTAGAGCGCCACGGTTTTTCATTCAAAAAATCGCTAGGTCAAAACTTTTTAATCGATTTAAATATTTTAAGTAAGATTGTCGGTGCAGCAGAACTGAGTGAATCAAGCGGAGTACTCGAGATTGGTCCCGGGATCGGTTCGCTAACGGAGCAGTCGGCCAAGCGCGCCAAAAAAGTCGTGGCGCTTGAGATTGACCAACGTCTTTTACCGATTCTCGAAGATACGATGTCACCGTATCCGCACGTGAAAGTGATTCATGGGGATGCTTTAGAATTAAATTTACGTGAAATCGTCGAGCAGGAATTTTTAAATGAAGGTATTGAAGATATATCCGTTGTCGCAAACTTGCCCTACTACGTTACAACACCGATCATCATGCGATTGCTCGAGAGTGGTGTGAAATTCCGTTCACTCGTCATGATGATTCAAAAAGAGGTGGCAGAACGGATTGGTGCAAAACCTGGAACGAAGGCATACGGTTCACTATCGATTGCGATTCAGTACTACGCGGAGACAGAAGTCAGTTTTATCGTTCCGAAAAACGTATTCATTCCAGCGCCGAACGTCGATTCGGCCGTCATCACGCTTCGAATGCGCAAGGAGCCGGCTGTACAGGTGAAGGACGAGGCCTTTTTCTTTGATGTCGCGCGCGCAAGCTTCGCACAACGTCGTAAAACCATTCTGAACAACTTGACAAACTATATTGGAAAAGAACATAAAGTCGAACTCGAACGCTCACTTCATGAGGCGGGAATCGATCCAAAGCGTCGAGGAGAAACGTTGAGCCTAGAAGAATTCGCACGATTATCTGACACAATTTTACCACTTAAAAATAGTTGACGACCTTAAAACTAGTCGTTATAATATAAATCTTTATTTTCATATTTAAATATGCTATACTTGTAACAGTGAGGTGAAGCGTATGCCAAAAACGTTACAAGAAATCAGACAGAAACTCGAATCGCATGTTGGTGAACGATTGACGTTGAAAGCAAACGGCGGTCGTAAGAAAGTCGTTACTCGGTTTGGAACGCTCGTTGAGACATATCCTGCGGTCTTCGTTGTGAAATTAGACGAAGAGTTGCACAATGTTGAGCGTGTCTCGTATAGCTACGCTGATGTCCTAACGGATACAGTTAAAATTGAATTCGGCAATTGATTTATAAATGAGGGGCGGATGCATTGGCAGCTGCTTCTTTTTTTGTGCGCCTGTTTACGGTACAATGTCGAACAGGAGACAAATGGGAAGGGTGAACGTGATGCGCACGATTAGTGTGAAAGCGCCGGCAAAAATTAATTTGACGCTCGATGTTCTCGGAAAGCGTTCGGACGGCTATCATGAAGTAGAAATGATAATGACGACAGTCGACTTAGCAGACCGTTTGGAGTTGACAGTTCTAGAATCGGATGAGATTCGGATTCAATCGGAACATGCCTATGTGCCGAATGATCATCGAAATTTAGCATATCGGGCAGCGGAGTTGTTGCGTGAGCGTTTTAATATTCAACAAGGTATCGAGATTGTGCTCGATAAACAAATTCCAGTAGCTGCTGGTCTTGCCGGTGGATCGAGTGATGCGGCGGCAACGCTTCGCGGGATGAACGAACTGTTCTCATTAAACTTGTCATTAGAGGAACTAGCGGAGCTCGGTGCGGAAATCGGGTCTGACGTGTCATTTTGTGTCATCGGGGGGACGGCGATTGCCCGAGGGCGTGGAGAACGGTTAGAAATGATTCCTGCGCCGCCACCGTGTTACGTTGTGCTCGGCAAACCAAAAATCGGGGTCTCAACCGCAGATGTGTATCGGGCTGTGCGTATGGATGAGGTCCATCATCCAAACACTGAGGCTATGGTGGAAGCGATTCATCAGAAAGATTTTCACGGAATTTGTGAAAACCTCGGGAATTCGCTCGAAAGTGTGACGCTCAAACTTCACCCGGAAGTAAAACAAATCAAAGAGACGATGCGTCATTGCGGGGCGGAAGGTGTTCTCATGAGTGGAAGTGGACCGACTGTCTTTGCGTTGATTGAACACGAGCAAAAAGCGCACCGAATCTATAACGGTTTAAAAGGATTTTGCCCAGAAGTGTTCGTCGTTCGGATTCTCGGCAAAAGACATTGAACAAAAACGAATGAAAGTGATATATTTTCATTAGAACATTCGTTTATTAATGAAGAAGTGAAGGAGAATCCGTATGAAAATTCGTAGGAGTGGTCGTCTCGTCGATATGACCCGTTATTTGCTTGACCATCCGCATCAGCTTGTCTCGTTGTCGATGTTTTCAAGCCGTTATAAAGCTGCAAAGTCCTCGATCAGCGAAGATCTTGTCATTGTTAGTGAAATGCTGTCTCATGATGGAATTGGTAAGCTTGTTACCGTTCCTGGTGCGGCCGGTGGTGTTATGTTTATTCCAGGATGGAGTAAAGACAAATCACTTGAGATGATTGATACGCTCTGTGATCAGTTATCAAAACCTGAGCGTCTATTACCGGGTGGATACCTCTACTTAACCGACGTGTTAGGTAATCCAAACCAGGTGAAGCCGATGGGTCAAGTTTTTGCGTCTGTGTTCGCAGACCGGAAAGTTGATGTCGTCATGACCATTGCGACGAAGGGAATCCCGATTGCTTATGCCGTTGCCGAACAATTAGGTGTCCCATTTGTCATCGTCCGTTCGGATAGTCGTGTCACAGAAGGATCGACTGTCAGTATCAACTACGTATCTGGTTCATCGAAAGCAATTCGTACGATGGCACTTGCACGCCGAAGTCTGCCACGCGGTGCGAATGTACTTTTGATCGATGACTTCATGAAAGCCGGGGGAACAATCCGTGGGATGATGAGTCTCTTGAATGAATTCGAGGCAAACCTTGCGGGTGTCGGTGTGTTGATGGAAGCTGAAGGGGCCGAGAAGAAGATGGTCAGCGAATACGTCAGTTTGATGAAATTGACAAATGTTGATTCAGACGAGGGTCTCGTCACCATTTCACGGGGGAATGTGGAACAGTTCCTAAATTGATTGGCAAAATTTTGATTTCGTTTTATGATTAGAGGGTATAGAGTTATCAATATGGAGTCATGACGTTCGTTTGAAACTAACTGAACCTTGCAGAAGACCACACCATGGCGTAGACAACGACGATAAAGGGGATGCGAAACATGCAGATCACAGACGTAAAAATTCGCAAAGTCGCGACAGAAGGCAGAATGAAAGCATTGGCCTCAATCACACTTGACCATGAATTCGTTGTACATGACCTTCGAATCATCGAAGGGAGTAGCGGTCTATTTGTCGCCATGCCGAGCAAACGGACACCAGAAGGTATTTTTCGCGATATCGCGCATCCGATTAATGGGGAGATGCGACAGAAAGTTGAAGCAGCTGTTTTGGAAACCTATTCCAATATGGGTGTGGACGTCCTTGACCCACAACAAGTGTCTTACGGTATGAATGAATGACAGGAAACGGCGGTTAGGTTCCCTACCGCTGTTTTTTTGCGTTTCAATGGTTAAGGAACGGTACAACTATTGAAACGAAGGCACGGTTTCGATATAGTAGAAACGGTGTAAATAGGATTTAGTTACAGATAAGCCGAACTATACAGACCAATCACAGCTGTTGTGAGATAGGAGCGAATCAAGAATGGAGCGTTTTGCAGTCATTTTGGCAGCAGGAAAAGGGACGCGAATGAAGTCGAAGCTTTATAAAGTACTTCATCCGGTTCTAGGGAAACCAATGGTTGAGCATGTTGTCGACCAGTTAGACCAAATCGGTGTCAGTCGTCAAATCGTAATCGTTGGCCATGGGGCGGAAGCGGTACAAGATACGCTCGGCACACGAGTAGAGTATGCGGTCCAAGAACAACAACTTGGAACGGGACATGCTGTTCAAATGGCAGAAGCAGAGCTTGCGGGTAAATCAGGGGCGACACTCGTCGTCTGTGGAGATACACCGCTACTTACAGCGGAAACGTTAGAAGCCCTTCTCGCTCATCATGAAGCGCAACAAGCGAAAGTCACTGTACTGACTGCGATTGCCGACGACGCGACAGGATACGGTCGTGTGATTCGTGGTGAAGATGGGAACGTGACAAAAGTCGTGGAACATAAAGATGCTTCTGAGACAGAGCTCGCCATCAATGAAATCAATACGGGTACGTACGTGTTTGATAACGAATTGTTATTCGATGCACTTAAACGAGTCGGAAACAATAATGCACAGGGTGAATATTACTTACCTGATGTCATCGCAATCGCAAAAGAATCGGGCGAAGTGGTAGCGGCGCATACAGCACCGACGTTTGATGAGACAATTGGGGTCAATGACCGCGTGGCCTTGTCACAAGCGGAAGCGATCATGCGGAAACGGACGAATGAACGTCTCATGCGTGAAGGGGTTACATTTATGGATCCTGCATCGACATACATTTCTCCAGATGTGGTGATTGGTTCGGATACGGTCATTTATCCGGGGACAGTCATTCTTGGGAAGACGACAATCGGCTCGGAATGTGTGATCGGTCCAAACTCGGACATCCGTAACAGTGTGATTGAAGACAATGCCGTTGTTCGCCAGTCTGTCGTGACAGACAGTCGGGTCGGTGAAGAGGCTCAAGTCGGACCTTTCGCTCACTTGCGTCAACAAGCTGTTCTTGGCGCGAACACACGCGTCGGTAACTTTGTTGAGATTAAAAAATCAACGTTCGGTGATGGTGCGAAAGCTTCGCACTTGAGCTATATCGGGGATGCGTCGATCGGTGAACGTGTCAACTTAGGATGCGGATCGATTACGGTGAATTATGACGGCAAAAATAAGTTTGAGACAGTCGTAGAAGACGATGCATTCGTCGGCTGCAATGTCAACTTGATTGCCCCTGTAAAAGTCGGGAAAGGTGCGATTGTCGCAGCCGGCTCGACGATTACAAATGATGTACCGGAAGAGGCGCTTGCGATTGCACGCGAACGCCAAACGAATAAAGAAGGTTACACAAAACGATAACTTGCTGCCAGTCATTATGGAAAACGATGGAGGAGAATCCTAAACATGTCTACTGTATACGAACGAGAAATTCGTCTATTTAGCTTAAACTCGAACCGCCCGCTTGCTGAAGAAATCGCGAAAGAAATTGGTGTCCCGCTCAGTGATTGCCAAGTCAAACGTTTCAGCGACGGTGAACTCTATATTAACATCGAGGAAAGTGTTCGTGGAGATGATGTGTATGTCATCCAATCAACAAGCTCGCCTGTAAACGAAACGCTCATGGAATTGCTCGTCATGATTGATGCACTCAAACGTGCTTCTGTCCGTACGATTAACATCGTGATGCCGTATTACGGGTACGCACGTCAAGACCGTAAAGCACGCTCGCGTGAACCGATCACAGCGAAACTTGTCGCTGACCTTCTTACGGTAGCGGGTGCGACACGCGTCATCACGATGGATTTGCATGCAGCGCAAATTCAAGGATTCTTCAATATTCCGGTTGACCAATTACTCGGTGTACCGCTCATCTCGACTTACTTTGAAACAGAAGAGTTTCAAGCGAAAGATATCGTGGTCGTTTCTCCAGATCACGGTGGCGTGACACGCGCACGAAAATTGGCAGAACGTTTGAAAGCACCGATTGCCATCATTGACAAGCGTCGTCCGAAAGCGAATGTCGCTGAAGTCATGAACATCGTTGGAAGCGTTGAAGGGAAAACAGCGATTTTGATTGACGACATCATCGATACAGCGGGTACAATCACTCTTGCTGCAGATGCCATCGTCGAAGCGGGCGCGAAGGAAGTATATGCGTCTTGTACGCATCCGGTTCTTTCTGGTCCAGCGATGGAGCGCATCGACAACTCATCGATCAAAGAGTTGGTTGTCCTAAATACCATCGATTTGACGGGTCGCCCTTGCTCGAGCAAGATCAAGCAAATGTCGGTTGCCCATTTACTTGGGGAAGCGATTATGCGCGTACACGAGCATAAATCGGTCAGTACCCTATTCGATTAAAAAAACGAGGCCCGGAGGCATTCGCCTTTGGGCTTTTTTGTTCAGGAGGAAATGATATGAAATGCATCGTCGGTCTTGGAAATCCCGGGAAAAAGTTTGAGATGACGCGACACAATGTCGGTTTTTTAGCGATTGATCGTCTCGCAGAAAAGCATGGCATCTCGCTGAATGAGGCGAAGTTTAATGCCCTTATGGGAACGGGAAGAATCAATGGTGAACGCGTTGTACTCGTGAAGCCGCTTACGTATATGAACTTGTCGGGTGAAGCGGTCCGTCCCATTTTAGATTATTATAAGATTGAGATTGACGACTTATTGGTGATTTATGATGATTTGGATATGGTTCCCGGCAAGCTTCGCTTCCGTCCGAAAGGAAGCGCGGGTGGTCATAACGGAATCAAATCACTTATTCAACATTTAGGAACCACTGAATTCAAGCGATTGAAGCTTGGTGTCGGTCGTCCCCCGCATCCGATTAAAGTTGTCGACTGGGTGTTGATGAACTATCGGAAAGATGAGTTATCGGAGTTGAACGAGACAATCGACAACGCCGTAACTGCAGCAACTGATTTTGTAGATACAGATTGGCTAGCACTGATGAATCGATACAACTAAAGGGTCATCGCACCCTTTTTTGTCGTATGAGTTGGAGGAAAACAAATGAATGCTTTAGAAAGATTTATGGTGGCGCTCCCTGAGACGAATGTCATTCGCGAGCGGCTACAAAAAGTGGACCGTCAATTGGTAACGGGTCTGACGACGAGCGCGAAAGCTCTTGTCTTAGCAGGACTCGTGAAATCGTCAGCGAGACGCCTCGTCGTCGTGACACACAATATGTATCAAGCACAAAAAATGTTTGATCAACTTGAATCACTCATCGGCCCTGATCAAACACTGCTTTATCCAATTGATGAGACGCTAGCAGGTGAACTATCACTGACATCTAGTCCGGAACTGTTGGCCGCCCGAATCGATGCCCGTACCCGTCTCCTTGACCAAACAGGAGGCGTTGTTGTCGTGCCACTCGGTGGATTACGACGTTACATGCCGAGTCCAAAAGCATGGCAAGACAGCCGCGTCATGTTGAAGCCTGGAAGTGATCTCGATTTAGCGGATTTTGCGAAACAATTGTCAGGGATGGGGTATGAACGGACGGCAACTGTAACGACGCCAGGGGAGTTTTCCGTACGAGGTAGCATATTAGACGTTTACCCGCTCACAGAAGCGCGTCCATATCGAATTGACTTGTTTGACACTGAAATTGATTCGATTTTTACGTTTGATGCCGAAACCCAACGTTCGCTCGGGGTGATAGGGGAAGTGTGTATTACGCCTGCAACGGAGTTTGTTGCGACTGAGGAACAGCTGAAACAAGCGGGTAGCGCTCTTCGCAAGCAATACGACAGAACGGTGGAATTGATTACAAACGATGTGATTCGTCAGGCGCTCGATGAAGGAGTCGTGACGGATATCGAACGTTTAGAGCGTGGTGATTTCCCAGATAAAGTAGGAAAGTATTCGCCACTTCTTTATACATCAACGCTTCTTGATTACGTAGGAAAAGACGCCGTACTCATTTTGGATGAAGTGGCACGAATTGATGACGCCGCGGATGTGCAGGACCGGGAAGACGCCGAGTGGTTCTCTTCGCTCATCGAAAAAGGGGAAGCGGTCAGTAACTATACGCTCGCTGTCCCAATGCATAAAGTGTTCCTTGACTTGAAACAAGTGGCCTTCTCATTATTGCCGTCTCGTCGTTCAGGTATACCTGAGACCGACACGGTTCATTTGAGCTGTCGTCCGCTACCGGCATTTCACGGACAGATGCACTTATTGAAACAAGAAGTGGAACGTTGGCAACAAGGTGATCAACGAATTGTCGTGCTCGCGGGAGATCGGTCGCGTGCAGATAAAATAACAGCACTTCTTTCAGACTATGGCATTTCCTCGACGTTTACGAATGTCGATGGAGAGTTAGAGCCGAGACGTGTGTCCGTCATTATCGGTCAAATTGAAGGTGGGTTTGAATTATCTACGAGTCGTCTTGTCGTTGTATCAGAAGAAGAACTGTTCAAACGTGTGACGAAACGGAAACGTCAGACGAAGAACTTGACGAACGCGGAACGAATCAAGAGTTACCAAGAGTTGAAGCCGAACGATTATGTCGTCCACGTGCACCATGGAATCGGAAAGTACTTAGGCATCAAAACGATTGAGGTCGGTGGGATTCATCAGGACTACTTGCATCTCGTCTATGCTGGTGACGATGCCCTTTACGTACCAGTCGACCAAATTGATCTCGTGCAAAAATATGTCGGGGCAGAAGGAAAAGAACCGAAGATTTATAAACTGGGTGGCACGGAATGGAAGAAGGTCAAATCGAAGGTCGCTAAATCGGTTGAAGACATTGCCGATGAGTTGATTAAACTGTATGCGGCACGAGAGGCCTCGGTTGGTTTTGCGTTTCCGTCGGACGATGAAGAGATGAGTCAGTTTGAATCTTCATTCCCGTACGCTGAAACAGAAGATCAAGTTCGCTCGATTGCTGAAATCAAAGCAGATATGGAACGCTCGCGTCCGATGGATCGTCTCTTATGCGGAGATGTCGGATATGGGAAAACGGAAGTGGCGATTCGGGCGGCATTTAAAGCGGTACTCGCCGGAAAGCAAGTCGCATTTCTTGTCCCGACGACCGTCCTCGCCCAACAGCATTATGAGACGATGCTCGAACGATTCAGCGAATTTCCAATCAATGTGTCGGTCATGAGCCGTTTCCGCTCGAAAAGTGAGATGACCGCGACGAAGAAGGGCTTGAAAGAAGGGACGATTGATATTGTCGTCGGTACACACCGCGTGTTGTCTAAAGACGTAATGTTTGCCAATCTTGGTCTCGTCATCATCGATGAAGAACAACGGTTCGGCGTTAAACATAAAGAACGTTTGAAACAACTGAAGACGAATATCGACGTGCTCACGTTGACTGCCACACCGATTCCGCGGACGCTCCATATGTCGATGATTGGAATCCGTGACTTGTCCGTATTGGAAACACCACCTGAAAATCGATATCCGGTCCAAACATATGTCATGGAGTATGACGGGATCGTCTTGCGTGAAGCTTTAGAGCGTGAACTCGCTCGTGGTGGGCAGGCGTTCTTCCTCTATAACCGTGTCGAAGGTATCGAACGAAAAGCGGAAGAAATTCGTGCCCTATTACCGGACGCGCGTATCGCGACGGCACATGGACGGATGACGGAGAGTGAGCTCGAGAGCCAATTGATCAGCTTTTTAGAAGGAGAGGCAGATATTTTAGTCTCGACGACAATCATCGAGACGGGAATCGATATTCCAAACGTCAATACACTTATCGTCCATGATGCTGACAAGATGGGGTTGTCGCAGCTCTATCAACTTCGTGGGCGTGTCGGACGCTCGAATCGAATCGCCTACGCGTACTTCACCTATCGAAAAGATAAGCGATTAACGGAAGTCGCCGAAAATCGACTTCAGGCCATTAAAGAGTTCACGGAGCTCGGAAGTGGCTTTAAGATTGCGATGCGGGACTTGTCGATTCGGGGTGCTGGTAATTTGCTAGGTGCACAACAATCAGGGTTTATCGATTCGGTCGGTTTCGATCTGTACTCACAAATGCTCTCCGAAGCAATCGAGGAGCGGAAAGACCGAATGCGTGGACAAGCAAAACAAGTTGTATTCAAGCCGGAAATTGCATTCCAAGCGGATGCGTATATCCCAGATAATTATTTGTCGGATAGTGAATTAAAAATCGAGATGTACAAACGTTTCAAATATGCGGATACGCCAAGCGCATTATTCGCCCTTCAAGACGAATTGATTGAGCGATTTGGTGAATTCCCTGAACCGGTCGCGCTTCTCATTCAACTGACGCGCTTACGTATTTACGGAGAACTGGCAAAAGTGAGTCGGATCAAGCAAACACCGGGACGCATTGAAATCGTCTTATCAAAAGAGTCGACAGCTGCACTTGATGTATCATCCTTCATGGAATGGACAATGCCGCTCGGTCGCAAACTTGGGGTGGGTCAAGAAGATGGGGCGTTGAAACTATCGCTCAGTGGCCGTGTCCCCCTAACAGAGCTCCTAAATGATGCCGATACTGTATTAGAGGAACTGACGAAGCGGTTGGTAGGCGATGCAGTCGCCAAGTAAATTTGCGCAAGGCGTCGTCTTGTTCGCCATTGCCGGCTACGTGTCGAAACTGATTAGCTTCGCTTATCGTGTCCCGTATCAAAACTTAGCGGGTGACTTCGGGCTCTATGCCTATCAAACCGTCTATCCATTCGCTGCGATCGTGGCTTCACTCGGGATTTATGCGATGCCAGTCGTTATTGCGAAAATTGGTGTCGGGACAAAAGGGGAAAATCGAAAGTTGGAAGTGCTATGGGGGAGCTTTTATGCGCTGTTTCTACTATCGATTGTCCTCGTTGTTACGGTATGGGTATTCGCACCGACCCTTGCCGGATGGCTAGGAGATGAGCAGCTGGCACCGGCACTCCGGGTGATCAGTTTAAGTTATTTACTTATGCCAGCCTCGGCCGTATTACGTGGCGCTTTTCAATCGAGAGATGACTTACGACCGAGCGCATGGTCACAAGTGCTCGAGAACTTTGTCCGCGTCACAGTCATGCTGTCGCTATTATGGATCGGGGTACGACTCGGAAAAGATGCATATACGCTTAGCCAATATGCGTACGGTGCGACACTCATCGGTGGAATCGTAGCGATTGTCTTTTTGGTCTATCGAACGCGTGGTTTGCAGATTGTGAAGGTGCGACGGGTCACGTTTCGAAGAGGGATGCGTCTCTTATTGACGACGGGTTTCGCGGTTGGATTCGCTTCGCTCGGGATTCTATGGATGCAACTTGTCGACTCTTTCACCATCGTCAATTTGATGGGGGGGACGTATGACGCGAAGGTGAGCAAAGGAGTGTTTGATCGGGGATACCCGCTCGTCCAATTCGCCATCTTGTTCACGACGACCATCGGGATGGCCAATGTGCCGATGCTCGTCCGTCATTATCGGGCGGGACATCTACAAAAGACGACACAAGGACTCCGTTCGATGATTCGGGTGACGACTGCGATTGCTGGTGCAGCGACGATCGGCTTGATAGGGGTCATGTTCTTCTTGAACGTGGCACTATTTGAAGATGAGTCAGGAACACAAGCACTTATGTTTTTAGCTACAAGTACGTTTGCTGCCTCTTTGGCGATTGTAAGTATGACTTGTTTGCAGGCGATTGATCGAGAATGGGTCGCCGCTCGTAGTATGGTCGTCGCGATTTTGGTGAAGAGTGTGACGAATGCATGGCTTGTCCCAATCTATGGGATTGAGGGGGCGGCAATTGGTACCTCGATCGGCTTTTTGGCGATGGCATTCTATAACTTTAAAGCGCTCGACCGTTCGATTCCGCTCGGCTCGTTTCGGTCGAAACATTACAAATCGCTATGGAAAGCCCTGGTACCCATGATATTCCTCATTGCCGTGTTAAACTGGGTTGGTCAGATGTGGGTCGATTCAAGAATCACTGCTTTCGGATGGTTGATCGGGATGGTGAGTAGCGGGGCCGTCCTCTATATATGGAGATTATGGAGCACACGGATGTTGTCACTTGCGGAATGGGAGTTGATTCCGTTCGGAAGTCGTCTACTCGATGTGCTCGAGAAAAAGGAGAACTGATATGGGTTATACAATCACGGTGGTCGGACTCGGGTCCGGCGAGTTAAATCAATTACCACTCGGTGTGTACCGCCATTTAAAACAGCAACCACTCGTCTGGTTGCGGACGAAAGAGCATCCGGTCGTTCGTGAGTTAGAATCAGAAGGGCTCGTATTCGATTCTTTTGATTCGATTTACGAATCAAGCGAAACTTTTGAAGAGGTCTATAATCAGATTGTTGAGACATTAATGAATAAATGTGAAGAAATGGCGATCACTTATGCTGTACCGGGTCATCCTTTCGTAGCAGAACGGACCGTTGAACTGTTGGTGGAACGCGGAGCCGATCTTCATGTGCTTGGCGGTCAAAGCTTTTTAGACGCGATGTTTCAAGCGCTTCAAATCGATCCAATCAATGGATTTCAACTGCTTGATGCGACAGCCCTCGACCTTGAACGACTGCAGGTCACCCAGCACATTCTTATTGGTCAAGTGTACGATGGATTTGTAGCAGGGGATGTCAAAGTGCAGCTAATGGAGCGTTATCCGGATGAGCATCCCGTCACCCTTGTGACCGCTGCAGGAACTACACAAGAACGAATCGAACACATTCCGCTATTCGAGATGGACCGTGTGGCGGAAGTGAACAATTTGACGACGCTCTATGTGCCACCGCTCGTCGACGAATCGTATTTAGCGAAAGATTTTGCGACACTCAAACAGATTATTGCAACACTTCGGGGTCCGAACGGCTGCCCATGGGACCGCAAACAGACACATGAGTCGCTTCGGAAGTATTTACTGGAAGAAGCGTACGAACTGATTGAAGCCATCAATGCAGAAGATGATAATGCGATTATTGAAGAACTGGGCGACGTCTTGCTCCAAGTCATGTTACATGCTCAAATCGGTGCAGATGAGGGGTACTTTGATATTCGTGATGTGATTGGTTCGATTAGTGAAAAGATGGTACGTCGTCATCCACACGTCTTTGGGGACATCACAGTTGAAAACGCCTCCGAGGTCGTGAAAAATTGGAACACGATTAAACAAGCCGAAAAAGGGGAAAAGAAACAATCGCATCTCGATGGTGTGCTCATCGACCAACCTTCATTGATGAGGGCGGAACAACTTCAAAAGAAAGCCGCCCAAGTAGGGTTTGAATGGGATGACGTATCCGGGGCCTTCACGAAGCTCGAAGAAGAATTGAACGAATGGCGTGAGGAACTTGGTGACGAATCAGAATTGGGAGATGTATTGTTTTCCATCGTCAATATCGCGAGATACGTTGGGCTGAATGCCGAGCAAGCTCTAGAACAGACGAACCGAAAGTTTAAACGTCGATTCGAATACATTGAAGTAAATGGGGACCTTCAGCAGATGACACTCGAACAAATGGATGAACTTTGGAACGAGGCAAAGGAGAAAGGTTTATGAGACTAGATAAATTTTTAAAGGTATCACGTTTGATCAAGCGTCGTACGTTAGCGAAAGAAGTAGCAGATCAGGGACGGATTCAATTGAATGGACAAGTCGCAAAGGCGAGCACAGACGTCAAAGTCGGAGATGAACTACAAATCCGGTTCGGAAATAAGCTCGTTACGGTCGTTATTGATTCAATCGCGGAACATGCACGTAAAGAAGATGCGAAAGAAATGTATCGTTTACTTAAAGAAGAGAAGATGGATGGTAGTATCAACTCGTAAAAAAAAGTATACTTAGTGTATTAAGAGGAGGGGGATGAGGCGATGAATGGACGTAATCCGATGGATCGACAACGGCGCATTCGTGCGCTAGACGAGCGTAGAGAACAGCTGGAAAAAGACACACATCGGCGACGAATTCATCTTCGCCGTCGTTTGGCGGCGGCCTCACTCCTATTTTTATTTGTTATGGTCTTGATTGGGCAGAGTTACTTTTCAAAAGTCGGCTATGTGTCGGACCAACGACAAGCATACGCTCAAGCAAAAGTAGAGTTGCGTGAACAACAAGACGAGCAAGATGAATTGAAAGAGCAAGCGGAGCGATTACAAGATGAGGATTATATCGCAAACTTAGCGCGAAATGAGCTGCTTTTCTCTAAAGATGGAGAGATTATTTTCTACTTCTCACCAGAAGAATAAGTTGGTTCGTTGACCGTTGAGGAAACGACTCGTATAATTGTAAAGAATCAATCAAAAAAAGGAGTACATTATTTTATGTCAATTGAAGTAGGAAGCAAGGTACAAGGTAAGGTCACAGGGATTACGCATTTCGGAGCGTTCGTCGAGCTCCCGAACGGCAAAACAGGTTTAGTGCACATCAGTGAGGTGGCAGACTCTTACGTCAAAGATATCAATGAAGTGTTGACAGTCGGTCAAGAAGTCACGGTGAAAGTATTGAACGTCGAAAGCGATGGGAAAATTGGATTATCCATCAAAAAAGCAGTAGACCGCCCTGTAAGCGAACGTCCAGAGCGTCCGGCCGGTGAGCGTTTCTCTCGTGGTCCACGCCCGGGTGGCCCTAGTCAAGGCGGTCCACGTCCTGGTGGACGCAGCGGTGGTGGCCCACGTGGTGGTGGTGGTCGTCGCGAACCGCAGCGCCGCGAGCCAGAAACATTTGATACATTGATGAGTAAATTTTTGAAAGATAGCGACGAGCGTCTTACGACTTTGAAACGTCAAACAGATTCGAAACGCGGTGGACGTGGAGCCAAACGCGGGTAATCCTTCGAATACCAATTAGCTTCTACTCGTAACTATATAGGTCTTAATACAAGACGAGTCGTGAACATTTTTGTTCGCGACTTTTTTTGTTTTGAAAAAAAATTATGAAAAATAACTAAAATAGTTGCTTTTTTTCGAGGAAGGGAGCAAAATAGGGAACATGAAAAAATAGTTATGTTTTATAAGTGAAGGTGGAGAGAAAAATGAATGGATGGAAACTGTGGACGGCGGAGTGGCGAAGTATCTTTAAGAACCCACGTGTGTTGGTTCCGATTCTCGCAGTCGCACTCGTACCGCTAATGTATGCCGGTATGTTTTTATGGGCTTTCTGGGATCCTTACGGACAGATGAAAGATTTGCCGGTCGCCATCGTCAATGAAGACAAAGGGGCAACGTTTGAAGGGGAGTCGCTTGAGATTGGGGACGATCTCATTGACAAGTTATTGAAGTCGGAAGCGTTCGAGTTTGTCGAGACGACCGAAAAAGAAGCGGAATCTGGATTGGAAGACCATGATTACTATATGGCGATTGAGATTCCGGAAGACTTTTCGGAAAAAGCAACGACAGCTTTGGATGAGGATCCAGAGCAACTTGAATTGAAGTATATTGCGAATGAATCGTATAATTTCTTAGCTGCGCAAATCGGTGGTTCCGCGATGGAGCAAGTAAAAGCGGAGCTTTCGACCGAGGTATCGAAACAGTACGTCAGTGCGTTGAAAGATGGGCTGAATGATGTAGCTGACGGACTTGGTGAAGCGGCAGACGGTGCAACAAAACTTGCAGAAGGCTCAAAAACAGCTAAAGACGGTGCCGTCAAATTGGCGGATGGGACGGAGTTACTTGCTTCGAAACAACGTGAGCTAGCAGATGGAGCAAGTCAGTTAAATGATGGGATTGCCCAGTTGGCCGATGGTTCCTCTGAGCTAGCAGATGGAACAAAACTACTCGCTTCGAAACAGCGTGAACTCGCAGATGGAGCAAGTCAATTAAATGATGGCGTGACTCAACTGGTTGATGGTTCCTCTGAACTTGCAGATGGGAGTCAACAAGTTCATGAAGGCTCAGCCTCTCTTTCAGATGGTGTACATCGTGTCAGCGATGGTGCCTCCGCGTTACAAGACGGAACGAGTCAACTCGTTGAAGGCACAGGAACTTTTGCATCAAAACTAGATGAACTGCATACAGGTGCAAAAACGTTGAACCAAGGCGTTCAAGACCTTTCTGCAGGAATTGAACGCTCGAAAGAGGGTGCGTCCGCATTAAATGACGGCGCAAATCAACTTGCGGGTGCATTGACCACCGCGAAAGACGGTAACGCGGCACTTGTCGTGGGTCAAACGGAATTGGTCAATGGAATCGGACAAATGAAATCTGAGTTGACCGCGAAGCAAGATGAGTTGATTGGACAACTGACGGCACTCGCCGAATCGGGTCAATCCGCGTCACCTGAAATGCTTCAAGCCATCGCTGCGCAACTAAGCGATGGAAAACAAGAAACGGCGGCAGGTTTTGATCAATTAGCTGCTGGTGCGACGAAAGTGAAGGATGGACAAACCTCATTAGCTGCTGGTCTAGAGCAAGCAGAGGCAGGTGCTGGAGAACTTTCGTCAGGACTTTCTGAATTAAGCACAGGTCAAACAAAATTGGTCGAAGGCGCTAAAGCATTAGCCAGTGGCTCTAGTCAAATCGAGCAAGGCACGCAAACAGCGGCCGGTCGCTCACAAGAGCTTGTGGCAGCCAGTTCGAAACTCAATCAAGGTGCGACGCAACTTCAAGATGGGACGAATGAACTCGTAACAGGCAGTGATAAGCTCGTAGCCGCGACTGGACAACTCTCTGAGGGAAGTGTGAAGCTTGCGGATGGTGCGAAGAGCGCTAGTGCCGGAACAAGTGAGTTAGCCAACGGCGCGAATCAGTTAGCTGATGGCGGTCAAAAACTTCAATCCGGTAGTCGTGAGCTTGCAGACGGCGCGCAGGATGCTGGTGCCGGAACAAGTGAGCTAGCGAATGGCGCGAGTCAGTTAGCAGACGGTGGACAAGAACTTCAATCCGGTAGCGGTGAACTCGCCGATGGGATGACAGACCTTGCATCCGGTAGCGATGAACTTCGTGACGCCTTACTAAAAGGCGCGGAAGATGCAGATATCGGGTTAACTGACAATAATGTGGAGATGATGGCAGGTCCGGTTGCGCTCGTCGACAACTCGATTCACGAAGTGCCGAACTACGGTACAGGATTCGCTCCGTACTTCATGTCACTTGGACTCTTTGTCGGGGCACTCCTTCTCTCGATCGTCTATCCATTGTACGATCCAGTGGGGCGTCCAAAACGGAGTCTGTCATGGGTGATGTCGAAGTCTGGCGTTCTCGTTGTCGTCGGATTCCTTCAGGCCTTGATTCTCGATGTGGCAATGGTGCAACTACTCGGTCTTGAAGTGAGCGAGCCGTTGAAATTCTTCGGTTTCAGCTGGTTGACGAGCATCACGTTCCTCTTTATCGTGCAGTTGCTCGTGACAACGCTCGGAAATCCGGGGCGTTTTGTGGCAATCGTCTTGTTGATTTTGCAATTGACGACGTCTGCGGGAACGTTCCCGCTCGAATTGATTCCAAGAGCGTTACAACCGTTCAATGCACTGCTTCCAATGACATATACGGTTGCTGGGTATAAAGAAATTCTATCGGCAGACGGTGCACAGTACTTGCAGACAGCTACCATCTATTTAACGTTTGTGGCTGCCGGATGCTTTGCATTGCTGTGGGCGTACTTCCGAATCGCATGGAAGAAAAAATATCGCCCAATCGCATCAGAAGCATGATGTAAAAACGTTATAAAATCGTGTATAGTGGGGAAGACGACGCTATACACGATTTTTTTATTAAAAAAATATAAAAAAGAATTGACACTCGAATGATGACTGGTTATTATAGAAAATGTGCTTAGGACACAACAATAACATGGCGGTGTAGCTCAGCTGGCTAGAGCGTACGGTTCATACCCGTGAGGTCGTGGGTTCGACTCCCTCCGCCGCTACCATTTTATTTAGGCCCGTTGGTCAAGCGGTTAAGACACCGCCCTTTCACGGCGGTAACACGGGTTCGAATCCCGTACGGGTCACTTAGCCTAAGCGAAAAGAAGCCATCTCAAACGAGATGGCTTCTTTTGTTATACCTAAGGAGGGAATTCATGAAAAAGGTGCTCGTCGCTGTGTCTGGCGGTGTGGATTCGATTGTCCTTTTAGACCGCCTTGTCAAACAAGGATGGAACGTAGCGGTGGCTCATATCCATCATGGTCTACGAGAAGCATCAGATGAAGAGTATACGTTCGTCGCAAATATAGCGGCATCCTATCAAATCCCGTTTCATGGGAAGCGTCTTGATTTTCAAAAAGGAAAATCACAAGAGCGATATCGAGAGGCCCGATATCAATTCTTTGAAGACGTCATGAGTGAATATGGATATGACACATTGGCAACGGCACATCATGCGGACGATGAGTTAGAAACGGTGCTCATTCAACTTCATCGAAACGTGATTGAAGTGAAAGGGATTCCCGAAATCCGGAAATTTGGTAACGGGAGACTCATCCGTCCGTTGTTATATGAGTCGAAAGCTCAACTGATTGAGTATGCCCGACAGAACGAATTAGAGTGGCGCGAAGACGCAACAAACCAAGAACGCACCTACTTAAGGAATCTTATTCGCCATGAGATCGTGCCGAAACTGAAACAGACGTGGCCATCGGTTGTGAAAGAAGTCAGCGAAGCGGCAAAATTGGCCCGTGCCGACTGGGATAGACGGTACCAATCGTGCGAACGGTGGGTGGAGGCATATGTAGAACTCGAAATGAAAGCGTTTCATGTGAAACTTGATCACGTTGAACGTTTGTCATCGCTCGAACGGTACACGGTCGGTCGGTTGTTGTCCGCTCGTTACGAGGTAAATGTGACTGAGGCGATCGAAAAACTATTGATGAGTCAAAAGGATACAGGCATTTATCATCTCCAGGGGGAATGGTTCATGACCAAGCGGAATAGGGTACTTAATCTTGTACAACGTTTAAACATCTATCCGCTCCATCCGATTCAAGTTGAAACGCTACCGACTGTGGTTCAATTCGGAGAGCGGACAATCTCCCTGTCTATCGAGGAGGGGGAAGAGGGCATCCCATTACATGAAATCACATATCCGCTCATAATTCGTACAATTAAACCGGGTGATCGGATGCGTTTAACCGTAGGGACAAAAAAAGTGGCTCGAATTTTAATTGATGAAAAAATTGATCGATCCATTCGTCCGATGCTGCCACTGCTTGAAGACGCTTCTGGACGGATTCTCGCGATTATTGGTGTAAGAGTTTCAGATTTTCTAGACAAGTCGGATGCGAATTGTCTACGATTAGATGCGAATTGTCTACGATTAATGGTAAAATGATGATTGTGTCGAAACAGAAAGAGGAGGATTTCAAGATGTCATTAATCAACGATATGGAAAAAATTTTAATCTCGCGTGAAGAGATTCAAGAAAAGGTACAAGAACTTGCCGGAACACTTAGCGAAGATTATAAAGAAGAGTTCCCGCTTCTCGTATGTGTATTGAAAGGCGCGATGCCGTTCATGTCGGACCTCGTTAAAGAAATGGACATCCACTTAGAGATGGATTTCATGGACGTATCGACGTATCATGGTGGCACATCGTCAACAGGTGAGGTTAAAATCGACAAAGATTTAAATACATCTGTAGAAGGACGCGACATCTTGATTGTAGAAGATATTATTGATAGTGGATTGACGCTTGGTTATCTCGTCGATCTTCTTAAATACCGTAAAGCGAAATCTGTGAAGATTGTCACGCTTCTCGACAAACCGACAGGGCGTAAAAATGGTTTATCAGCAGACTATAGCGGCTTCGTTATCCCACACGAATTTGTCGTTGGCTACGGTTTGGATTATGAAGAGAAATATCGTAATCTTCCTTACGTCGGTGTGCTCAAACCGAGCGTTTACGGGGGCTAACATTTTTCTTTTGAAAATGTGACGTGGTAAGATAAAAGAAATCCCCAAAGTATAGGCATATACTGAATGGGCGAGAACATCGTTTCTCGGAATAGGAGGCAGAGAATGAATCGTGCAGTGAAAAACACATTGGTTTTTGGTGTGATTTTCCTAGCCTTGATCTTGTTCCTTCAATATTTGCAGAATCCGAATAGTCAGAGTGAAACACTCTCGTATTCGAAATTCCTAGAATATGTGGAAGATGATCGGATTGAGACGGCAACCGTACAAGAAATCCCGGGGGCTATCTCGATTACAGGCGATCTTACAGGAGATGAAGACCAGCGTTATGAAACAAATATTCCAGCGAACGAAGCTGAGTATGCAGATGTATTAACACAGCTTCGAGCGAATACGGATATTCAAATCGAGGAAGCTGAATCGAACAGTAGTTGGTTCAGTATCATCTTTGCGATTTTACCGTTTATCATCATCTTCATCTTGTTCTTCTTCTTGTTGAACCAAGCGCAAGGTGGTGGCGGTGGTGGTCGTGTGATGAACTTCGGGAAATCGAAGGCCAAATTATACGACCAAGAGAAGCGTCGTGTCACATTTGAAGATGTGGCCGGAGCAGACGAAGAGAAGCAAGAACTCATCGAAGTCGTTGAATTCTTGAAAGATCCTCGTAAATTCTCAAAACTCGGTGCACGTATTCCAAAAGGTGTGTTACTCGTTGGTCCTCCGGGGACAGGTAAAACACTATTGGCCCGTGCGGTAGCTGGTGAAGCGGGTGTACCATTCTTCTCGATCTCAGGTTCGGACTTCGTTGAGATGTTCGTCGGGGTCGGTGCGTCACGTGTTCGTGACTTGTTCGAAAACGCCAAGAAGAATGCTCCGTGTATCATCTTTATCGATGAAATCGATGCGGTCGGACGCCAACGTGGTGCCGGACTAGGTGGTGGACACGATGAGCGTGAACAAACATTGAACCAATTGCTCGTTGAGATGGATGGATTCAGCGACAACGAAGGGATTATCATGGTTGCGGCGACAAACCGTCCGGATATTCTTGACCCTGCCCTCCTTCGTCCAGGTCGTTTTGACCGTCAAATCACGGTCGATCGTCCTGATGTAAAGGGACGGGAAGAAGTATTGAAAGTTCATGCGCGTAACAAGCCACTTGATTCGACAGTGGACTTAAAATCAATCGCACAGCGTACACCAGGATTCTCTGGAGCGGACTTAGAGAACCTCTTGAACGAAGCGGCACTCGTTGCGGCACGTTCGAACCGCGCAGCGGTATCGGTTGTCGACGTGGAAGAAGCGATTGACCGCGTCATCGCCGGTCCTTCGAAGAAAAGCCGAATCATTTCGGATAAAGAACGCAAGATTGTCGCTTATCACGAAGCGGGTCACACAATCATCGGTCTCGAACTTGAGAATGCGGATGAAGTACACAAAGTGACGATTGTCCCACGTGGAAACGCGGGAGGATATGTCGTCATGCTCCCGAAAGAGGACCGTTACTTCATGACAAAACCTGAGCTCGAAGATAAGATTGTCGGTCTCCTTGGTGGACGTGTCGCCGAAGATGTCATCTTTGGTGAAGTGTCGACTGGAGCGAGCAACGACTTCCAGCGTGCTACTGGTATTGCACGTAAGATGGTCATGGATTATGGGATGAGCGATAAGCTCGGACCACTCCAACTCGGTTCGAACCACGGTGGACAAGTCTTCCTTGGTCGCGATTTCCAGACGGAACAGAATTATTCAGATGCAATCGCACAAGAAATCGACTTAGAGATTCGTGACATCATCAACCACTGCTATGCGAAAGCGAAGCAGATTTTGACAGAACGTCGTGAAGATCTCGAACTCGTTGCGAAGACGTTGCTTGATGTGGAAACGCTCGATTCGAAACAGATTCGTCATTTGATTAAAACACGCGAATATCTCCCGCATGAACCGGAAGAAGACGTGGATGCATCAACGGACTCAGATGAAGCAGCGAAGAAAGATGAGGCAGCCGTTCAGCACGGTCAAGTCATCGATCAACCCGAAGCTGTTCAAGAAAGCCAACCGGATGTTGTGCCTGAAGGCGATAAGCCCGAGGCGACACCGACGGAGCGTCCGAATAACGAATCACGTTAATCAGTAGACGAATGCCCTTGACGAGGCATTCGTCTTTTTTCATGTTATAATTCGAGCGAACTGCAATTGACAACAAAGTGAGGAACTATATCATGATTTTAGTGATTGATGTTGGAAATACAAATATTGTTCTCGGGATGTACGATGAAGATAATCTCGTACACCACTGGCGCATCTCGACCGATCGTACGAAAACAACTGATGAGTACGGCATGCTTGTGAAGTCGCTATTCGACCAATCGAACGTCTCGTTTGAGCAGGTTGAAGGTGTCATCTTATCCTCTGTCGTGCCCCCGGTCATTTTTCCACTTGAACAAATGTCACAGCGATACTTCAATGTACGACCGATCGTTGTCGGTCCAGGTGTGAAGACGGGATTAGACATTCACGTTGAGAATCCACGCGAAGTTGGAGCCGATCGAATTGTCAACGCTGTGGCTGGAATCGCCAAGTATGACGGTCCGCTCATAATTGTTGATTTTGGAACGGCAACCACGTATTGTTACATCGATGAGAAACGTCGCTACCACGGCGGCATCATCTCACCAGGTATCATGATTTCAGTAGAGGCACTCTATCAGCGTGCTGCGAAACTACCACGAATTGAACTGGCAACCCCGCCATCGGTCGTTGGGAAAAATACGATTCAAGCGATGCAATCCGGAACGTATTATGGTTACGTGGCTCAAGTGGACGGTATCGTGAATCGAATGAAGCGTGAAGTTGGTGAAGCGACTGTCATTGCGACTGGAGGATTGGCACGATTGATCAGTGAACATGCAGAAACGATTGATCATGTGGATTCGTTCCTGACACTCGAAGGCCTCCGCCTCATTTACGAGCGCAATCAAAAGTAAACTAAAGGAGTTAAAGTATATGATTCATACAGAACAACAAGCATTACTCGATCAAATGAAAGACGATTATCTCGTTCGAGCTCTCGGGTTCAACGGAGAAGTACGAGCGTTTGCAGCACGTACGACAAAGACAGTGTACGAAACACAACTTCGTCATCAGACGACACCAGTTGCTTCAGCAGCCCTCGGACGGACGATGACAATTGGCTCGATGATTGGTGCGATGCAAAAAGGTGCGGCACGCGTCACGCTTAAAGTCGAAGGTGATGGTCCAATCGGGAAAATTATCGTGGATGCAGATACAGCGGGGGATGTCCGTGGATATGTATCGTATCCGCGTGTCGATGGTGGAACGTTCGTCAACGAACAAGGATTGACGAAGTTGAAAGTAGGCGAAGTCGTCGGAAAAGGAACCATCTCAGTCATTAAAGATTTAGGGTTGAAAGATTATGTTGGTGGTTCTTCAGAGATTCAAACAGGTGAAATCAGTGAAGACTTCACGTACTACTTCGCAACATCAGAACAAGTGCCATCGGTCGTTGGAGCCGGTGTTCTCGTCTTACCGGAAGACGAATCGATTCTTGCGGCAGGCGGTGTGATCGTACAATTGCTTCCGAACGCTTCTGAAGAAACGGTGCAGGCGCTCGAAAAAGCACTTCAGACGTTCCCGCCCGTATCTGTCTTGATTGGTGAAGAAAAGACACCAGAGGAGATGCTTCAATTACTACTTGGCGATAGTCTCGATGTCCTCGACCGTAATCCGATTCAATTCAACTGCACATGTAGTCGCGAACGAATGGAAAACGCCATTATCGGTCTCGGAAAAGAAGAGATTCGTCAGATGATTGAAGAAGATGGTGGAGCCGAAGCGGTTTGCCATTTCTGTGGGGAAAAGTATCATTTCTCAGCGGAACAATTAGAGACGATGAAAGAGCAAGCACAAGCGTAAGCAACGTTCCAAATTGCATATTTTCAATTCGATAGGGTATGATAACAATATCGGAATAGTCGGAATTATGAAGGAGGAAATGTAATGCGAATCGTAAACTCAGTGACAGACTTGATTGGAAAGACCCCGATTGTGAAATTGAACGGAATGACTGGACCAGAGGATGCCGATGTGTATCTGAAGCTTGAATATATGAACCCGGGATCAAGCGTCAAAGACCGGATCGCACTCGCGATGATTGAAGCGGCTGAAAAAGACGGCATCTTGAATCCTGGTGATACAATCATCGAGCCAACGAGCGGAAACACGGGAATCGGTCTCGCGATGGTCAGTGCCGCGAAAGGATACAAAGCCGTCCTCGTCATGCCTGAGACGATGAGCATGGAGCGTCGTAATCTTCTTCGTGGATATGGAGCCGAACTCATCTTGACACCAGGTTCTGAAGGGATGGGCGGGGCGATTCGTCGTGCCACTGAAGAAGCTGAGAAGCACGGCTACTTCCTCCCGCAACAATTCAATAACGCGGCCAACCCGAACGTTCATGAAATGACGACGGGACCTGAGATTGTGGAAGCGTTCGAAGAAACGGGACTTACGGTGGATGCACTTATCGCAGGAGTCGGTACTGGTGGTACGATTACCGGAGCAGGAAAAGTCGTGAAGGCGAAATATCCAGATGTGAAGATTTTGGCAGTTGAACCGATTGATTCACCAGTCTTGTCTGGTGGGAAGCCGGGTCCTCACAAAATTCAAGGAATTGGTGCCGGGTTCGTCCCATCCATTCTCGATACAGAAATTTACGAGGGTGTTCTTCAAATCACGACAGAACAAGCGTTTGAATATGCTCGCCAAGCAGCGCGCACAAATGGTGTGCTCGGAGGTATTTCTTCAGGGGCCGCGATTGCGGCGGCGCTTGATACAGCGAAGCGTCTCGGTAAAGGGAAGAACGTGTTGGCGATCATCCCGTCAAACGGAGAACGTTACTTGAGTACACCACTCTATCAATTTGATGAAGAGTCGAACGAGAGTCGGGTATAACATTTTAGGCAGTAATCGAGAGACATTCTCTTTCGGTTGCTGTCTTTTCTTGTGTACAATAAAAAGCATGAATGAATAGACGGAGGAATGACATGTGAGATCGACAGCGTTCAGAACGAAGCGGATGACGAAAGAAAAAATGTATGAAACATACATGACGTTGACAGCAGATCAGCCGTACCATGCATGGCTAGAAAGCGGGAGGGCAGGGCGGTATACGATTGCAGGAATTGAACCGTTCGGTCGCTTCTATGTAAAAGACGGCGTCGGTCTCCTTCAAATCGGAAATAGGACTGAAACGATGTACGGGGAACCGCTCGAATTGGCCAGTGAAGTTCGGAAGCGGTTTGAGGCTGAACGTCCAGAAGGGACCCCTCCATTTTTCGGTGGTATGATCGGTTATGTCAGTTATGATGTGGCTCGGACGATTGAACGTCTCCCTAACCAAGCGGCAGATGATTTATCGACGCCAGACGTCTCGTTTCTTCTATTTGACGAAGTGGCTGTGTTCGACGAAGAGTCGTCGACCCTTTACTTAATGGTCACAGCAGAACGTGATGTGGAGCGCAAAGTGGAACGGTGGGCAGCCATGTGGAACGTCGAGTCGCATTATGCGTTCAAACCGACGGAACATCTCCCTGTAGAGCGATCGCGCTCCATGTCTCAGGAGGAGTTCGTCGAAGCTGTCAAACAGATTCAGTCATATATCGTGGAAGGTGATGTGTTTCAAGTGAACTTGAGTGTTCGTCAATCAGAACCGCTTCTCGCTGACCCACGTCGGGTGTACGATACTCTCCGTCGAATGAATCCCTCTCCATACATGGGGTATTTTGTGGACGACGCATTGACAATGGTCTCCGCGTCACCAGAGTTGTTGCTTGAGAAACACCAATCTGACATTTCGACGCGTCCGATCGCGGGTACGCGTCCGCGTGGGAAAGATGATGCGGAAGATTTGGAATTGGCGAACACGCTACTTGAAAATGAAAAGGAGCAAGCGGAACATGTCATGCTCGTTGACTTGGAGCGGAACGACCTCGGGAAAGTTGCGGCGTACGGTAGCGTTCATGTGGATGAATTGATGGTGATTGAAAAATATTCACACGTGCAACATATCGTTTCGAACGTACGTGGCACCATTCGTGATGAGATTTCTGGAGCCGAAGCGTTGGCAGCGATGTTCCCAGGTGGCACGATTACAGGAGCGCCTAAAATTCGAACGATGGAAATCATTGAAGAACTCGAACCGGTTCGCCGGGGACTCTACACCGGCTCGTATGGTTGGTTAAGTTGGAATGACGACCTCGTCTTCAATATCACGATTCGGACGATGGTCGTGAAAGATGGAATCGCATACGTTCAAGCAGGAGCGGGAATCGTCATCGATTCGGACCCGGTCTCAGAATATGAAGAGTCACTGTCCAAAGCGAAGGCGCTATGGACGGCGAAGCAAATGGCGGAGGAAACGACATGATTGTACTGATTGATAACTATGACTCATTCACGTATAACTTGGTGCAGTATTTCGGTGAACTTGGTCAGGAACTAATCGTGTATCGAAACGATGAAGTATCGATTCAAGAAATCGAGGCGCTTTCCCCAAGCTATCTTGTCATTTCTCCAGGACCTTGTACTCCGAATGAGGCAGGGATCAGCGTAGAGGCAATCCAAGCGTTCGCGGGCCGTATTCCGATTTTAGGTGTCTGTCTCGGTCACCAAGCGATTGCGCAAGCGTTCGGCGGTGAAGTCGTTCATGCGGAGCGACTCATGCACGGGAAAACGTCGAAGATTCAACATGACGGAAAATCGATTTTCAAAGACATTCCTCAACAGACAATCGTGACCCGTTATCACTCATTGGCCGTGGAGCATTCGACTCTACCGGAATGTCTAGCGGTCACTGCGGAGACGGAGACTGGGGAAATCATGGCGCTCCGTCACCGAACGCTTCCGATTGAAGGGGTGCAATATCATCCTGAAGCGATTTTGACTGAGCATGGGAAAGAGATGATTCGAAACTTTATCGAGGAGTATCGTCATGTTGTATTGGCATAACGGCGATATAGTCGAGCAAGAGAAGGTGTTGATTCCGGTTGAAGATCATGGTTTCTTGTATGGAATGGGCTTATTTGAAACGTTACGGACCTATAATTTTGTGCCGTTTTTGTTCGATGCACATTGGGAGCGTCTGAATAAGAGCATGGAAGCGTTATGGATTGATTTTCCGTATACGAAAGCAGAAATTGAGACAGCGATTCAACGACTGTGTCGGCAAAATGATGCGCCTAATTTATATATTCGGTTAAATGTGTCGGCAGGTGTCGCGCCCCTCGGTCTGTACGCCGGGCGCTATGAAGCACCGAACGTCACAATGATCGTAAAACCGTTACCTGCAGAAGTTGTACCACAGGAGAAACAAGTGGAACCAATCCCTTTCCCGAGAAGTCGTCCTGAAGCGGCGTTTCGATTAAAGTCGCATCATTATATGAACAATATCCTCGGAAAACGGGCTCTCCAAAATCCGGATGCGGAAGGTCTATTTGCTGACGAAAATGGACACGTGGTGGAAGGTCTCGTGTCGAACATCTTTTGGGTCGGACCGGATGATGTGTTATACACGACACCACTCTCGAGCGGACCGCTCGCAGGTGTGACGCGGAAATGGGTGATGGAACATTTCTCTGTAGTCGAACAATCCGTGACGTTTGAAGAATTATCTGTAGCGAAAGAAATCTGGATGACGAACTCGATTCAACAAATTGCCCCGGTGACTCAGTACGGAGATCACTCCTTCCCCGGTAAAGACGGGGTGCGATTTAAAGAAGCGTGGACGGAACTTATTCGTTCACTT
The DNA here is from genome assembly GCF_018617735.1 of Exiguobacterium sp. s89. Classification (NCBI taxonomy): domain Bacteria; kingdom Bacillati; phylum Bacillota; class Bacilli; order Caryophanales; genus Exiguobacterium; species Exiguobacterium sp. s89. The sequence goes on along the minus strand of NZ_JACSKS010000009.1, from coordinate 4,647 downwards.
GGATAGGAGGCGGAAGTATGACGAAAATCATGGGAATTTTAAACGTGACCCCGGACTCCTTTTCGGATGGAGGGCGATATACGGCAATCGAGGAAGCCGTACGTCACGCGAATCAGCTCGTACAAGAAGGTGCCGATGCGATTGACGTCGGTGGTGAGTCGACGAGACCGGGCGCGGAACTCGTATCCGAAGAAGAAGAGATTGAACGTGTCGTCCCAATCATCAAGAGGTTAACAGAAGAGATTGATGTGCCCATCTCGATTGATTCGTATAAGCCAACGGTGGCGAGAGCGGCATTAGAGGCGGGAGCGACAATCATCAATGATGTGTGGGGTTCTAAATGGGGAGACCAATCGATGGCGCGTGTCGCCGTTGAATATGGTGTGCCCATCATTCTTATGCATAATCGGAAAAAGCGGGAATATAACCGTTTCATTGAGGATGTGGTCAGTGATTTACAGGAATCGATTAGGATTGCTCACGCATCAGGTGTAAGGAATGAACACATTTGGTTAGACCCGGGCATCGGATTCGCGAAAGACGTGGCACAAAATCTAGAACTCATGAATCATCTCGATGCAATCACTCGTCTTGGTTATCCAGTGCTACTCGGTACGTCCCGTAAATCATTTATCGGGCACACGCTCGATTTACCGACAGAAGAGCGAGTAGAAGGGACGATTGCGACAACCTGTCTCGGGATTATGAAGGGATGCTCATGGGTACGAGTACATGATGTGAAAGAGAATGCCCGCGCAGCGAAAATGATGGATGCGATGATTGGGGGGGATGGACATGGATAAAATTTTTGTGAACGGAATGCGTTTTTACGGTTATCATGGTGTGTTTGAAGAAGAGAATCGTCTCGGTCAAAGGTTTCACGTGGATTTAATGTGTGAGCTGGACCTTGCACCTGCGGGGCGTTCCGATGATTTGAATGAAGGGGTCAGTTATGCCGGCTTATATCAATTGACAGAAGAGATTGTGACGGGTGATCCGGTCAATTTACTTGAAGCACTTGGAGAACGGATTACTTCAGCTGTTTTGGCTCATCATGAGTTGATTCAAAGTGTGACGGTGAAAGTCATCAAGCCGGACCCGCCGATTCCAGGACATTACGACTCGGTGGCAATTGAGATGACAAGGAGACGGACACCATGATTTATATCGCATTAGGAGCGAACATTGGGGAGCGGGCTGCGCAATTGTCTGCTGCAATCGATGAGATGGAGAGAGCGAGTCTCAAAGTCACAAAGCAGTCATCGGTCTATGAGACGGCTCCTGTCGGTTACACGGAGCAACCGTCGTTTTATAATATGGTGGTCGAGGTAGAGAGTTCGCAGTCAGCGGCCGGACTGCTAGAAACCCTTCAACAAATTGAGCGAGAGCTAGGTCGAAAGCGCCTGTTTAAGAACGGACCACGTACAATCGACCTTGACATCCTCTTTTATAATGGGGAAGATATTCAATCAGAACACTTGACGGTTCCGCACCCACGTATGCATGAGCGTGCGTTTGTGCTCGCCCCGTTAACGGAAATTGCGCCGGAACTGGTTGTAAAAGGAAGAACGGTGACTTCTTGGCTTGACGCGTTACCGGAAGTAGACCGTCAAGATGTCGTTCGATTGCAGTTATTAATGAATTTGGTGAAATGAAGGATGTGTTGTCTTGACTGGCTTTAAGATTGGAAACATAGATATTAAAAACCGCGCAGTTCTTGCACCGATGGCAGGCGTGACCAACCCGGCTTTTCGCTTGATTGCGAAAGAGTTCGGAGCGGGACTCGTATGTGCGGAGATGGTCAGCGATAAAGGGATTTTGCTTGAAAACACCCGAACAATGCGTATGCTATATGTCGATGAACGGGAGAAACCACTCAGTTTACAAATCTTTGGAGGCTCTAAAGATACACTCGTCAAAGCCGCACAATACGTCGATCAAAACACAAATGCGGATATCATTGATATCAACATGGGTTGTCCCGTACCGAAAGTAACCAAGTGTGACGCCGGAGCAAAATGGTTACTCGACCCGGATAAAGTGTATGAGATGGTCAATGCCGTCACCAAGGTAGTCGAAAAACCAGTCACGGTGAAAATGCGCCTTGGCTGGGATGACGATCATATCTTTATTTTGGATAACGTCAAAGCGGCTCAGACGGGTGGGGCGGCGGCCATCGCCATTCACGGACGCACGCGGGCCCAACAATATGAAGGAACCGCAAATTGGGACTGGATTGGCGAGGCGAAGAAAGTGGCGACCGTACCAATTATCGGGAACGGAGATATCGCGACCCCGCAGGACGCGAAACGTGTGATTGACCAGTACGGTGTGGATGCCGTCATGATTGGACGCGCAGCACTTGGGAATCCATGGATGCTTTATCAAACAATCCAGTACCTTGAAACGGGAGAACTTCCGCCGGAACCGCAAGCTCGTGAGAAAATCGATATCTGTATGCTCCATCTCGATCGATTGAGTGCGATTAAAGGTGAACTGACAGCTGTACGCGAAATGCGTCAACACGCGGCCTGGTATTTGAAAGGACTCAAGGGCAGTGGTCCGATCCGTAAACGAATTAATGAAACAGAATCACGTGAGGCGTTCGCGGCGGTCCTTTACGGATTTGTCGATCAACTCGAACGACAACTGTCAGAAGTGTGAACTAGTGAAAAGAACTAATTTATGGTAAGCTTGTTTGGCGAAAAAGTGCACCACAACGAATGAACGGCTTCGGCTGTGCTGTTGGCCAACGGGTCGACAGTTTTTTGTTAGAGAGAAACCCAATATGGATAGAGGAGTGAATGGAATAGTGAGCCACGAGTTAGAAATGAATGATCAAATGCAGGTTCGTTTTGAGAAGATGACCGATATGCGTGAGCGCGGTCTTGACCCGTTCGGTCACCGCTTTGATCGTTCTGCGCACGCAGGTGAATTACACGAGCAGTATGAATCGATTGAAAAAGAGGCTTTGGCTGAACAGGACGTAGAAGTCACATTGGCTGGACGCATCATGACGAAGCGTGGGAAAGGGAAAGTATTCTTTGCCCACATTCAAGATGTGACAGGTCAAATTCAAATTTACGTCCGGAAAAACGATGTCGGGGATGAGCCGTTTGACTTGTTCAAGTCTTCAGACCTTGGTGACATCGTCGGTGTGAAAGGGAAGCTCTTTAAAACCAATGTGGGTGAGCTCTCAATTCACGTAGAAGAGTTTGAATTATTAACGAAGGCGCTTCGTCCGCTTCCGGACAAATATCATGGGTTAAAAGATGTGGAACAACGCTATCGCCAACGCTATCTCGATTTGATCACAAATCAAGATTCGCGTCAGACCTTCATTTTGCGTAGCCGCATCATTTCAGAGATTCGTAACTTTTTAAACCAAAAAGGATATCTAGAAGTGGAAACACCGATGCTACACACGATTGCCGGCGGAGCAGCAGCACGTCCGTTCTTAACGCATCATAATGCATTAGATATGGAACTTTACATGCGTATCGCAATCGAACTCCATTTGAAACGTTTGATTGTCGGTGGACTAGAGCGTGTGTATGAAATCGGGCGTGTCTTCCGTAACGAAGGAATCTCTACGCGACACAACCCTGAATTCACGATGATCGAATTGTATGAGGCGTATGCGGATTACAACGATATCATGGATTTGACAGAAGAATTAGTCGCACACGTGGCGAAAGAAGTACTCGGTACAACGGATGTACAATACGGTGAAGATACGATCCATCTTGGAATCGGTTGGAAACGTGCACACATGGTCGACCTCGTTAAAGAAGAAACAGGTGTCGACTTCTGGCAACAAATGTCCGATGGTGAAGCACGTGCACTTGCAAAAGAACACGGTGTAGAAGTACAAGATCATATGACGTTTGGTCATATCGTGAATGAATTCTTCGAGCAAAAAGTTGAAGATACGTTGCTTCAACCGACATTTGTCACAGGACACCCTGTTGAAGTGTCGCCATTGGCGAAGAAGAATGAAACGGATTCACGTTTCACAGATCGTTTTGAGTTATTCATCGTTCGTCGTGAACATGCGAACGCTTTTACAGAGTTGAACGATCCAATCGACCAACGTGAACGTTTTGAAGCGCAGTTGCTTGAAAAAGAAGCGGGTAACGATGAGGCACATGAACTCGATAATGATTTCCTTGAGGCACTTGAATATGGTATGCCACCAACAGGTGGACTTGGAATCGGGATTGACCGCCTCGTCATGTTATTGACGGACGCGCCTTCAATCCGCGATGTTCTTCTTTTCCCAACGATGCGTCACCAACAATAATCAATTGAAGGGCCAGATCATACGTGAGTATGAGCTGGCTTTTTTATGTTTGTCAGTCTAGAAACGCATAAGGAAGCCGTTAAACAGGATAGAACATATAAATAAAAAACTTTTTCGGAAAAACTTTAATAAAAACCCTTGCGTTAATGAGAAGTGTACGGTAAAGTAATAAACGTTGCCGCTGATGGCAGCGGAAAAGAAATAAAAAAGTGGTTGACAACTGTGTCGATGACTTGTATTATTTTAAGAGTCGCCAAGAGCGGCAGACGAACTTTGAAAACTGAACGATGAGGCAAAAATAAGTTTTACAATTTTTGAATGAAGCGCAAGCTTCGTCAATTTAA
>NZ_JACSKS010000008.1:0-53494 GCF_018617735.1 Exiguobacterium sp. s89 | reverse complement strand
CGCCGAAAGTAGTTGGGGGATCTCCCCCTGTGAGGATAGGACGTTGCCAGGCAACAACGCAGAGGACGACCGAGCATACGCTCGGTCGTCTTTTTGTATATTAGCGATGTTCTCCATGGAGAACATCGCTTTTCATTTGCCTTTTTTTAAATCAATGATAAAATATAGTCAAAAGTCAAAGATGGTCAGAGGGTGGTGGAGATGAGAAATATTTCGGATGTCATTGAACAGTATTTGAAGCAAGTGTTGAAAGAAAGTCAGGCGAATGCGATTGAAATTAAACGTCAAGATATCGCGCAACGATTCGAATGTGTCCCATCCCAAATCAATTATGTCATCAACACACGTTTTACCGTCGAAAAAGGATATTTAGTAGAAAGTAAACGTGGCGGTGGCGGATATATTCGCATTCGTCGCGTCACTTTGCATGAAAAGCAAGATCTCCTTTCTAGTTTGATGGATGTCATTCTTGAGCATCCACGTCTGAATGAACAGCTCGTCGAAAATGTTCTTGTTCGATTAGTGGAAGAACAAATGTTGCACGAGCAAGAAGCTCAGTTGATTTATCATCTCTTATCAGATGAAGCGTTAAACTTACAGGTTGACGATCGCTTCTTTATCCGACGTCAACAGTTACTGGCACTAATGAAAGTACTTCGTTACCGTAATGGAGGATAAGTCGTATGTTATGCGAACGTTGTAAACAGCGACCGGCTGTCAATGAAGTCGTTGTCATGGAACAAGATGTACCTGTGAAAAGACACTTATGTCGACAATGTACGGTAGAACTCATGACGGGTTATGTCCCGGTCGTGAAGCGTTGTCCGACTTGTCAGATGACCCGCCAAGACTTGTTGCGTGTAAGAAAAGCAGGGTGCGCTACGTGTTATACCGTATTCCGGGATGAACTGATAAAAATCACCCGTCAATATCAACAAGGACACGATCGTCATATCGGTTCGATTCCTGACCATCTACGAACACCGTATGAACGGATTGAGGAGCGGCTTGAAAAGTTAGCAGGGGAGTTGACCCGTGCTGTCGAACAAGAAGATTATGAACGGGCAGCACGTATTCAAAAAGAAATGAAGCAATTAGAAGGGCAGGGAGATGGCTAATGGAACCTTTCCTAACACATCCACTCGGTCCAAAAATGAAAGAACGTGCCAAACTTGATGATTTGGTCGTCTCCACAAGAATCCGACTGGCACGTAACGTCAAAGACACCGTGTTTTCACCGGCCCTTTCTAAAGAAGGAGAACGTCAACTTTGCGATCGTTTAGAGGGACGTCTACGCGGGTTGAAGGGATTTGAATATCTTCATATGCGTGATTATGATGAAGTGACACGACAAGCATTAATGGAGAAACATTTGATTAGCCCGGCTGTTGCTACTAATGAAGAAAGTGCGGTCTTCTTAAGTGAAGATGAAACCATCAGTGTACTAATCAACGAGGAAGACCATCTGCGAATTCAAACGTTGCTTCCCGGCTATCAAGTGAAAGCGGCGTTCGAATTAGCGAAACAAGCAGACGCATTATGCGCGGAGTCACTTTCTTATGCTTTTGATGAACAGTTAGGCTATTTGACGACATGTCCAAGCAATATCGGAACAGGACTCCGAGCTTCGGTCATGTTACACTTACCGGGACTCACGCTAACGGGTCGGATTGGTCCGATTTTACGGGAACTTCGAAAACTCGGTTATACGATTCGCGGTCGGTATGGTGAAGGAAGCGATGCAGCCGGACGCTTGTTCCAGCTGTCGAATCAACGGACACTAGGTAGTCATGAATCACAACTGTTGGCTGATTTTATGGAAGTGACAGAACAAGTGATTCAGGCAGAACGGCATGCGCGTGAAGAACTCATTGCGAATCGACAGGAAGAGTTAGAAGATCGATTTTATCGGTCATATGGTATATTACGATATGCTAAATTACTCTCTTCCACCGAAGCAGTTGAACGATTATCTGATTTACATTTAGCAAGTGACCTTGGAATTTTGTCTGATTGGAGCCCGCCGAAGTTTCACGAGTTGATTGTTCGGTTACAATCAGGTTTTCTACAAAAACATTTCGGGAAAACATTATCTACACAAGAGCGGGATCGAGAACGAGCGACACTCGTTCGTCGTACGTTAGATCAAGGCTTAGTTTGATCCAACTATAAGGAGGTTTTGTCAATGATGTTTGGACGATTTACAGAGCGAGCACAGCGCGTATTAGCTTTAGCACAAGAGGAAGCCGTACGTCTTGGCCATCATAATATTGGTACAGAACATATTTTATTAGGATTGGTTCGGGAAGGAGAAGGGATTGCGGCGAAAGCACTCTTCGCACTAGGACTGACATCTGAAAAGATTCAACAAGAAGTCGAGTCATTGATTGGACGTGGTTCTGAGAACGGATCGACGATTCACTACACACCACGTGCGAAAAAAGTCATTGAACTCTCGATGGATGAAGCAAGAAAATTAGGACATTCATACGTCGGAACGGAACACATCCTTCTCGGATTGATTCGTGAGGGGGAAGGTGTCGCAGCGCGCGTCCTCAATAACCTAGGAATCAGTTTGACGAAAGCACGTCAACAAGTACTGCAGCTCCTCGGGAATACCGAGTCTTCTTCAAATGCTTCGCAACCAGGCGCAAGCGCTGCAACACCAACGCTTGATGGGTTGGCACGCGACTTGACGCAACAAGCCAGAGAATCACGTTTAGATCCGGTGATTGGACGCGCAGGTGAGATTCAACGTGTTATCGAAGTCTTGTCTCGTCGGACAAAGAACAACCCGGTTCTTATTGGTGAGCCGGGTGTCGGGAAGACCGCGGTAGTCGAAGGCCTTGCTCAACAAATCATCAACAACGAAGTCCCTGAGACACTTCGTAACAAACGAGTCATGGTACTCGACATGGGTACGCTCGTGGCCGGTACAAAATATCGTGGTGAGTTCGAAGATCGTTTGAAAAAGGTCATGGATGAGATTCGCCAGGCTGGAAACGTCATTCTCTTCATCGATGAATTGCATACATTGATTGGTGCAGGAGGCGCTGAAGGCGCGATTGATGCGTCGAACATCCTCAAACCGTCATTGGCCCGTGGTGAACTTCAATGTATCGGGGCGACAACACTCGACGAGTACCGGAAGTATATTGAGAAAGATGCAGCACTTGAACGACGCTTCCAACCAATTCAAGTGAACGAGCCGACGGCAGAAGAGGCTGAGCAAATCCTTCTCGGTTTACGCGACCGCTATGAGGCACACCACCGTGTAACGATTACAGACACAGCCATTCATGAGGCGGTCGTCCTTTCTGACCGTTATATTTCGGATCGCTTCTTACCGGACAAGGCGATTGACCTCGTCGATGAAGCCGCATCAAAAGTACGACTTCGTTCTTTCACAGCGCCGCCGAACTTGAAAGAGTTGGAATCGCGCCTCGAGTCGATTCGTAAAGAAAAAGACTCTGCTGTTCAAAGCCAAGAGTTTGAAAAAGCAGCGTCCCTTCGCGATACGGAGCAAAAATTACGTGATGAATTAGAAGAATTGAAAGCAGAGTGGCAGAATAAGCAAGGGAACGAAAAACTTGAAGTGACGAAAGAAGATATCGCTCAAGTTGTCGCAAACTGGACAGGAGTACCGGTCACAAAGATTGCCGAAGAAGAGACGGACCGTCTCCTCAAACTCGAATCGATTCTTCACAATCGTGTCATCGGTCAAGACGATGCAGTGAAATCGATTTCTCGTGCTATCCGTCGTGCCCGTGCCGGATTGAAAGATCCGAAACGTCCAATCGGTTCGTTCATCTTCCTCGGACCGACCGGAGTCGGGAAAACCGAGCTCGCCCGCGCAGTTGCCGAAGCGATGTTTGGCGATGAAGATGCGATTATTCGAATCGACATGTCAGAGTACATGGAGAAACATGCGACAAGTCGTCTCGTCGGTTCGCCTCCGGGCTATGTTGGTTACGAAGAAGGTGGTCAATTAACCGAGAAAGTACGCCGGAAACCATATTCGGTCATTCTTCTTGACGAAATTGAGAAAGCACACCCTGAAGTATTTAACATCTTACTTCAAGTGCTAGACGACGGTCGCTTGACGGACTCAAAAGGTCGCACGGTCGACTTCCGAAATACCGTCATCATCATGACGTCAAACGTCGGGGCAGCAGCGCTTCAACGAAATAAATATGTTGGATTCACAGTCGAAGATGATGTGAAACGTGAGTATACGGAAATGAAAGACAAAGTGCTCGAGGAATTGAAAAAAGCGTTCCGACCTGAGTTCTTGAACCGAATTGACGAAATCACAGTCTTCCATTCACTTCAAAAAGAGCACATCCAAGAAATCATCAAACTTATGGCTGAGACACTTAAGAAACGTCTCGCCGAACAGGGTGTTGATTTCAGCATGACAGATGCGGCGCTCGAGAAGATTGCCGATGTCGGCTACGATCCGGAATACGGGGCCCGTCCCCTCCGTCGTGCTCTTCAGCGAGAAGTGGAAGACCGTCTCTCAGAAGCAATGCTCGGCGGTACGATTACCAAAGGTAGTAAAGTTGCGCTCGACGTACAAGATGGAGAGTTTGTCGTTCGTAACGAAGGTGTCGTTCAGTAAATCATTCAGCTCCCTCACTGTTCATGAGGGAGCTTTTTTTAGACAGGAAGGAAGCTTATGGCCAAAATTAAAACGAAATACGTCTGCCAATCGTGTGGATATGAATCAGCGAAGTGGATGGGGCGCTGTCCAGGTTGTAATGAATGGAATACGCTTGTGGAAGAATTTGTGGAAGAAAAGAAAGCCAAACGCGGTGCAGCATTTGTCCATAGTTCGTCTCGACAATTGAAACCGGAACGTCTATCAAACGTCGTCTCACAAGAAGAGACGCGTGTGCACACGAATAGTCGTGAATTTGACCGTGTGCTCGGTGGAGGAATCGTCCCGGGTTCCCTTGTCTTAGTCGGGGGTGACCCAGGAATCGGAAAGTCGACGATTTTGCTACAAGTCAGTGCCCATTTAGCCCATAGCGGCAAAAAAGTGTTATATATTTCGGGTGAGGAGTCGCTCAAACAGACGAAACTGCGCGCGGAACGACTCGGCTTACCGACCGAAGACTTGTTCGTGCTCGCGGAGACAGACATGCTGATGATTGAACGGGTCATCGATGAAGAACAGCCGGGGTTTGTCATCATCGACTCGATTCAGACGGTGTATATGGATGAGATTCAATCTGCTCCGGGCAGTGTGTCACAAGTACGAGAATGTACGGCGGCGCTCATGAAGATTGCGAAGACGCGAGGGATTGCTGTCTTCATTGTCGGACATGTGACGAAACAAGGGTCGATTGCAGGACCGCGCTTACTCGAACACATGGTAGATGCGGTGCTTTACTTTGAAGGCGAACGTCATCATACATTCCGTATTTTGCGGGCGGTGAAAAATCGGTTTGGTTCAACGAATGAAATTGGGATTTTCGAGATGAAAGAGAGTGGGTTAGAAGAAGTCCTCAACCCGTCCGAAATCTTTTTAGAAGAGCGAACCGCAGGGGTATCAGGCTCTACGGTCGTTGCTTCGATGGAAGGGACACGGACGGTGCTCGTCGAACTGCAGGCACTTATCTCCCCTACCTCATTCGGGAACCCGAGACGAATGGCGACGGGAATCGATCAAAATCGGGTCGCGCTTCTCATGGCCGTGCTCGAGAAACGATCCGGTCTTCTGCTTCAAACACAGGATGCTTATTTGAAAGCGGCCGGTGGTGTCAAATTGGATGAACCGGCGATTGACCTTGCGATTTGTATTTCAATCGCCTCTAGTTTTCGCGATCGCCCGACTCGGCCGACGGATGTCTGCATCGGAGAAGTCGGATTGACGGGAGAAGTGCGGCGCGTATCACGAATCGAACAACGTGTTGCCGAGGCGGCAAAGTTAGGGTTTACAAGGGCCATCATCCCGAAAAATAATATGGGTGGATGGACCGCTCCGGCAGGGATTGAGGTGGTCGGTGTCGGAACAGTGGATGAAGCACTCCAGTTGGCGATCCCATTTTGATGGGTCGCCACTGGCAGTTTGTAACGCTTTGTAACGAACGTGATTAAAAAATCGTGTTACAATGAAAGTGTTATTTTTTGAAATTTTATTTCATATAAAAGGAGGTGGAATGAGTGAAGATTGCTGTACGAATCGGATTTATTTTGATTGGACTCGTCGTGGGTTGGTTCGGAATCATCGAAGCGACGCTTTTATTAGCAGACCTTGGCATGAATGTGCCGGAGTGGTTAACGATTCCATACGTAGCAAGTTTGATTGGTGGACTTATCTTCTTCATTCTTAGTTTATTCTTAACAGATGGTGTTGTTGCATTTATTCGTTTTGTCGAAGAACGGCTCGTCCGTTTACCGGTGGGAGATATCTTATTCGGTTCGATCGGTCTTATCATCGGGCTCTTGATCGCCTTTTTGATCAGTGTATCGCTTGAAGTCACGAATATTTTCTTACTGAGTAAAATCGTCCCGATTTTTGTCACGGCACTGTTTGGTTACTTTGGTTTCGCGGTCGGCTATCGGAAGCGTAACGAATGGATTAAACTATTTGTGAAGAGCGAACGGGAGAAGCCGGCGGCTGAACCGGTTCAACGTTCTAACGATAAAATCTTGGATACGAGCGTCATCATCGACGGTCGGATCGCGGATATTGCGACGACTGGATTCGTGGAAGGGACATTGATTGTTCCGCAATTTGTGATCGGAGAGCTCCAATACATCGCCGACTCTTCGGATACATTAAAACGAAATCGTGGTCGTCGGGGTCTCGACATTTTAAAAGAACTGCAGGAGAACAAGCGCATCCAAGTTGAAATTTATGATGGCGACTTTGAAGATGTACCGGAAGTCGATATCAAATTAATCAAATTGGCTGAACTTAAAAATGGTATTGTTGTCACGAATGACTATAACTTAAACAAAGTGTGTGAAGTACGGAATGTCCCGGTATTGAATATCAATGACTTAGCGAATGCCGTCAAACAAATCGTCATTCCTGGCGAAGAGATGGTCGTGACAGTCATTAAAGAAGGAAAAGAGCAAAATCAAGGCGTCGCCTATCTTGAAGATGGGACGATGGTTGTCGTGGAAGGTGGACGGAAGTTGATTTCGAAGACGCTTCCTGTCGTCGTGACGAGTGTCTTACAGACGTCTGCAGGTCGAATGATTTTTGCACGTCCGGAATAATGAACAAAAAAGAGACGCGGGAGCGCTCTCTTTTTTCACGAAGAGAGGTGTTTACATGGTAGCTTATACAGTCGTCATCCCGGCTGCGGGAAGAGGGAAGCGGATGGGAGCAGATGCGAACAAACTCATGTTGTCGTTACGAGGCAAGCCGATTATCGCATGGACGTTACAAGCGTTTGATACCGATCCATGGTGTGAACATATCGTTTTAGCGATTCGTCCAGAGGAACGTGACTGGTTTGAAGCGATGATGGCACATATCGATACGCCGATTACATATGTAATTGGCGGAGAAGAACGACAACAGAGTGTCTACGCAGGACTGCTTGTTGTTGAAACGGATACGATTGTGATGATTCATGATGGCGCTCGTCCGTTTGTGAAACGCGAACAGCTGCATCAAGTGGCAGAAGCTGCGTTACAAGGTGGAGCTATTTTAGCGGTACCGGTCAAGGATACGGTCAAACAAGTGGAGCGTCACCAAATCGAACAAACCGTGCCCCGTGAAAACTTGTGGTTGGCACAAACACCGCAAGCTTTTCAGGCCAAGGCGATTTTATCAGCGCATGAAAAAGCAGTAGAACGACAGGTGCTAGGAACGGATGATGCCAGTTTATTCGAATGGCTCGGTGAAACGGTACAAGTGGTCCCTGGAGATTACCATAATATTAAGATGACGACACCAGAGGATTTACTGTTTGGCGATGCGATTTTAGCGAAGGGGGATTTACAATGAGAATTGGTCAAGGATTTGATGTACATGCATTTGCGGAAGGACGTCCGTTAATATTAGGTGGAATCGAAATCCCACACGAGCGTGGACTTCTCGGTCATTCTGATGCGGATGTGTTGCTCCATACGATTGCCGATGCGGCGCTCGGAGCGATTGCGGCAGGCGATATCGGGAAGCATTTTCCTGATACAGATCCTGAATTCAAAGATGCGGATTCGAAAGTGTTACTTCGCCACGTATGGCAACTTGTGAAAGACCAAGGATATGTCCTCGGAAATGTGGATGCGACGGTCATGGCACAACGTCCGAAGCTGCGTTCTTATATTGATGAGATGCGCGCGGTCATCGCAGATCTTCTTGAAGCGGATATTGAACAGGTAAACGTGAAAGCGACGACGACGGAGAAGCTCGGCTTCACTGGACGAGAAGAAGGAATCGCAGCACAGGCGGTCATCTTACTCAACCGGGCTTGACAGAAATGGTATACTATTTGGGCAGAAGAGAAGAAAGGTGGAACTATTATGAGTGAAGTGCGTGTACGCTATGCGCCTAGTCCGACGGGGCATCTCCATATCGGAAATGCGCGGACTGCGTTGTTTAACTACTTATTTGCTCGCCATGCAGGCGGGAAATTGATTCTTCGAATTGAAGATACTGACCAAAAACGGAACGTGTTGAACGGTGTCGAAAGTCAAATGAAGTACTTAGAATGGCTTGGCATCGACTGGGATGAAGGTCCAGGCCGTGACGGCGACTACGGTCCATATTACCAAATGGAGCGTCTTGCGATTTATGAGAAATATGTCAATGAGTTGATGAGCAAAGGTCTTGCTTATAAATGTTACATGACATCTGAAGAGCTCGAAGCGGAGCGTGAAGCTCAAATCGCTCGTGGAGAGGCACCGCGTTACTCGGGTGCGCACCGTAACCTCACTGTCGAAGAACGTGAAGCATTTGAAGCGGAAGGCCGCAAGCCATCGATTCGAATTCGGGTGCCAGAAGGCGTGACGTATAAGTGGACGGATGTCGTTAAAGGAGACGTCTCCTTTGAATCGAAAGACTTTGGAGATTGGGTCATCGTGAAACAAGATGGGATTCCAACATACAACTTCGCTGTTGTCGTAGATGATCATTTGATGAACATCAGTCACGTATTGCGTGGGGATGACCACATCGCAAACACACCAAAACAGATGATGGTATATGATGCGCTCGGTTGGGAGTACCCGGAGTTTGGTCACATGACCCTCATCTATAACGACCAACACAAGAAGTTGTCAAAACGTGACGAATCGATTATCCAGTTCATCGAACAGTATGCCGATCTCGGTTACTTGCCTGAGGCGCTCTTCAACTTCATTTCTCTTCTTGGCTGGTCACCAGTCGGGGAAGAAGAAATCTTCTCAAAAGAAGAGTTCATTCAAATGTTTGATGCGAACCGATTGTCGAAGAGTCCGGCTGTGTTTGACCAACAAAAACTTTCTTGGATCAACAGTGTATACATGAAGAAGGCCACGCTTGACGAAGTGGTGGCACTCAGTTTACCATTCTTACAAGAAGCAGGACGATTACCCGAGGCGGTATCTGTCGAAGAAGCGGATTGGGCGACAAACTTGATCGCATTGTATAAAGAACAAATGACGCACGGGGCAGAGATTGTCGTGTTGACAGACTTGTTCTTCAAAGATGAAATCGAGTATGACGAGGAAGCGAATGTTGTCCTTTCAGGTGAAACGGTACCTGCTGTACTTGCAGAGTTCAAACAGCAACTCGAAGGAATCGAAGACTTCACACCGGAAGCGATTAAAGCGGCGACGAAAGCGACTCAAAAAGCTACCGGTCAAAAAGGAAAGAACTTGTTCATGCCGATCCGTGTCGCCACGACAGGACAAACACATGGGCCAGAACTCCCGAACGCCATTTCATTAATTGGAAAAGAGCGTGTATTGAAGCGTCTGACAACTTTATTAGCGTAATAAAGGCATCGATGAGGAAAGTAAGCGGTACGACACGTTGCAGAGACTAGGACCTAGGCTGGGAGTTCTAGATGTGTCCCCCGAAGAAGTGCACCTCGGAGCCGTCTCGGCGATATGTAGTCGAGGCCGTGACTCGGCGTTAACGGGATTTGAGAGGGGAACACTTTTCCCAAACAGAGTGGAACCGCGCTTACGGCGTCTCTGTGCCTTGGCACAGGGGCGTCTTTGTTTTTGTATAAGAAAAGGAGATATCGATTATGGGATTTTGGAGCAGTGTACGCGAAGACTTGCGGACTGTCCTGGAACTAGACCCTGCCGCTCGATCAAAAGTGGAGGTCGCAATGACGTATCCAGGATTGCACGCTATTTGGGCACATCGCATCGCACACGGATTATGGAAACGAAACGTGAAGCTAGTGGCTAAGTTATTAGCCCAGTTCAGTCGCTGGGTGACCGGGATTGAAATTCATCCTGGCGCAGTTGTCGGTAACCGGGTATTTATCGATCACGGTTTCGGCGTCGTCATCGGAGAGACAGCCATTATCGGAAATGATGTGACGATTTATCAAGGCGTCACACTCGGTGGAACCGGGAAAGAAAAAGGGAAGCGACACCCGACGATTGGAAGTGACGTCCTCATTTCAGCCGGGGCAAAAGTGCTTGGAAACATCACGATTGGCGATTGCGTCAAAATCGGGGCAAGTTCCGTCGTCTTGAATGATGTACCGTCTGATTCGACTGTGGTCGGGATTCCGGGTCGGGTCGTTATTCGAAACGGCAAACGTGTGAAACAACACGACTTAGATCACCGCCTGCCTGATCCGGACCGCGAATGCCAAGAACGTCTTGAAAATGCTGTGGCAGAACTTCAACATAAATTAGAGACGCTTGAAAAGCGAATGGAGGAGAAGACACATGATTCAGCTGTACAACAGTCTCACGAATAAAAAAGAACCGTTTGTCCCGATTGTTCCGGGGAAAGTATCGATGTATGTTTGTGGACCAACCGTCTATAACTATATCCATGTCGGCAATGCCCGTCCGGCGATTGCCTTTGATACAGTTCGTCGCTATTTGACGTATCGTGGGTATGAGGTGAAATACGTCTTGAACTTCACGGACGTGGACGACAAAATCATTCGTACCGCCAACGCATTAGGTGAAGACACCGAAACGTTGACGAATCGATACATTGACGCATATTTAGCGGATACAGGAGCCCTTAACGTGCAACCTGCGGACGTACATCCACGTGTTACCGATACAATGGAAGAGATTATCGAGTTCATTCGTCAGTTAGAGACGGAAGGGTTCGCTTATGAATCCGAAGGCGATGTCTATTTCCGGACGAAGAAGTTTGAAACATACGGGAAACTAAGTCAGCAATCGATTGAAGATTTGCGGGCAGGCTCACGCGTCGATGTTGGGGAGAAAAAGGAAGACCCGCTCGACTTCGTTTTATGGAAGGCAGCCAAACCGGATGAGCCGTCTTGGGATAGTCCATGGGGCAAAGGACGTCCGGGCTGGCATATCGAATGCTCGGCGATGGCGAAAAAGCATCTCGGGGCAACGATCGACATCCATGCGGGTGGGCATGATTTAAAATTCCCACACCACGAGAACGAGATTGCCCAGTCAGAAGCTTGCAATCATGCGAAGTTCGCCAACTATTGGTTGCATAACGGGTTCATCAATATTGAAAACGAGAAGATGTCTAAGTCACTCGGAAACTTCCTCCTCGTCCATGAAGCACTGAAGGAAGTCGATCCGATGGTACTACGTTTCTTCATGTTGTCTGTTCATTACCGTCATCCCATCAACTATAGCCGTGAATTGATCGAACAAGCGGCGAACGGGTGGGACCGAATTAAAGAAGCATATCAAAACATTGAATACCGTTTATCGGTAACAGCCGGACTCGGTGAACCGAGCGAGTCGATGGAACGGAAACTTGAATCGATCAAGACGGCTTTCATTGAGTCGATGGATGATGACATCAATACAGCAAACGCTGTGACGGTCTTATTTGACTTAGCACGAGAAGCAAACATTTATGCGAAAGCGGACCATGTGGCAAAAGCGACACTCGAGCAGGTTCTTTCACTATTCGATGAATTGACGGGTGTGCTCGGTTTGACGTTGGCAGAAGAAAAAGAACTACTGGATGCCGAGATTGACCGATTGATTCAAGAACGAAATGATGCACGGGCGGCACGTAATTTTGCCCGAGCCGACGAGATTCGTGATTTACTAAAAGAACAAAACATCCAACTCGAAGACACGGCCCAAGGGGTTCGGTGGAAGCGGTTATGATGCAACCGAAACAAATGAATGCCCTCGCCCTAGCCTACATGGGGGACGTGGTATATGAATTGGCCGTACGGAAACGGTTGCTCGAGAAAGGATTGACGCGTCCGAACGATTTACACCGGGGCGCGGTCCGCTACGTCAATGCACGGGCACAGGCGAGCGTCGTGACCCATTGGCTAGAAATGGACTTATTGACGGAAGAAGAGCAAGCCATCGTCAGACGTGGTAAGAATGCGAAATCAGGATCAATCCCGAAGCGGGTTGATGTTCACACTTATCGTTACTCCACAGCGTTCGAGGCGTTGATTGGATATATCTATTTGACAGAAAGAAGGGATCGTCTTGAAGAACTCATCAAACAAGCGTTCGAACGACTCGAAGCCGAATCGTTCGAATCGACATGACGGAAAGCGGGGAGCGGAGAAACGAACATTTGACCGCCCTCGTGGTGAACGACCAGAACGTGCACGTCGCCAGAAAGCCGAGCGTCCGGATTATAAAGAAGTGGACGTGATGGAGGAAGGGATTGACTTCCTTTATGGCCGAAATCCCGTACTCGAAGCACTTCGAAGCGGCCGTGACATGAACAAAGTGTTTATTATGGAAGGGCAACAAAAAGGCCCGCTCGCCCAAATCATTGCGATGGCGAATGAAGCATCAGTTCAAGTTTCTTTCGTACCCAAAACGAAACTCGAGAAGATGGCAGGCAGTGAGCATCACCAAGGTGTCGTTGCAGCCATAGCGGCTTATGAATACAAAACGATTGAGGATATGTTTGCACTCGCTGCTTCAAAAGAGGAAACACCGCTCATCATCCTGTTGGATGAGCTAGAGGACCCGCATAATCTAGGTTCGATTTTACGGACGGCAGATGCAATCGGGGCACACGGAATCATTATTCCAAAACGCCGTTCGGTTGGTTTGACCCAAACGGTCGCCAAAGCGTCGACTGGGGCGATTGAGTATATTCCAGTTGCGCGCGTGACGAATTTGACGCGAACGCTTGAAGAATTGAAGGAAAAAGGACTATGGGTCGTCGGGACCGATGCGAAAGAGAGTCAGGACTATCGTCGATTAGATGGAAATATGCCGCTTGTCGTGGTCATCGGAAGTGAAGGCAAGGGGATGAGCCGACTCGTGCGTGAATCGTGTGACTTCCTCGTCCATTTACCGATGGTCGGTCATGTCACGTCACTCAACGCATCTGTTGCAGCAGCGCTCCTTCTGTACGAAGTGCATCGCTCACGCCACCCGTTAGCATGAGTATTCTAAAACGCGAGCTCCTTCTTGTAGATGGATATAACATTATCGGAGCGTGGCCACATTTAAGAAGTTTGCGCGATGTAGATTTTGATCAGGCGCGCAACCTCTTGATTGAAGCGATGGCAGAATATCAAGCTGTATCCGGCAAAGAGGTCACAATCGTGTTTGATGCTCATATGCGGTATGGTCGTGAAGCAAAAGAGAAGCGCAGTCGTGTCGATGTCATTTATACGAAAGAAAATGAGACAGCTGACGAATGGATTGAGCGACGAGCGCATGAATTGGTCGATGACCGACTCGTGACATTATTCGTTGCGACAAACGATTTCACCGAGCAATGGGTTATTTTTGGTCAAGGTGCATTACGCGTTCCTGCGACCGAGCTGTTAAAAGATTGGAAGCATGCGAAAACACTGATTGAGCAACAACGGATGTCGTTAGAAAAGGAACAATCCAATCGAAAGACAATCGATATTCCTCCGCACATTCAAGCGCGCTTTGAAGAAATGCGACGACGTAAATCAAAAGGTGACTGAAATCACGGGCGAGTTCATGGAATGGACTCGTCTTTGTTTCGATTTTGACATTTTTTTGCAAAGGAATGTTGTATACTATTAAATATATGAGTTACACATTATTCAATTGACGGAATTTTTAGAAATTTGTTTGACGCATAGGAGTAGGGAGTCCTATAATGGGACAAAACCTTACATAGTTCAGGATCAATCGCCGGGGGGGAACGAGCATGAACGGATGGCCGTACGAACAGTTTGAAAAAATGTCAGACGAAGAGTTGGTCTTATTGGCGCGAAACGAAGGGGATAGCGATGCGCTTGAGTTTTTGATTGAACGATACCGGTATTTTGTGCGGGCGAAGGCGCGCTCATACTTTTTGATTGGGGCAGATCATGAGGACATCGTCCAAGAAGGCATGATCGGTCTTTACAAAGGGGTGCGTGACTACAAAGACGAACGGCTCGCGTCATTCAAAAGCTTTGCTGAAATGTGCATCACACGTCAGATGATTACTGCAATCAAGACGGCGACACGTCAAAAGCACATTCCGCTCAATTCATACGTTTCGCTCGATAAACCGATTTTTGATGAAGAATCCGATCGAACATTGCTTGATGTTATCTTGCCTCCACATCCTACCGACCCTCAGGAATTGATTGTGACACAGGAAGAGCAAACGTTCATGGAAGAGAAGATGGAAGAAATTTTAAGTGACTTGGAGCGGAAAGTATTGCGTCTTTATTTAGACGGACGTTCTTATCAAGAGATTTCAGACGACTTGGATCGTCATGTCAAATCAATTGATAATGCGTTACAGCGTGTGAAGAAGAAATTTGAACGCCATGTCGATGTTCGGACGCTTACAAGCTAACCGATTATTGACCGCGTGCCTCCTATGTGATACTTTAAAAGTAGCGCCTTGTCCGTAGACGCCATTTACAGGAGGCGTTTTTTTTTCGCTCTTTTTTAAGAGAGAGTAGTCGAAAGGGGCGCTTATGAATGGCAAAGAAAGTAAGTCTCGCTTGTTCAGAATGCGGGTCTCGAGAGTATTCGACGACAAAGAAAGATGGTGTGTCGACACGACTTGAAATGAAAAAGTTTTGTCGCCGCTGTAATGCGCATACGATGCATCGGGAATCAAAGTAACGTAGATTGGCATTCAATGTAGGAGGAAGCTACCATGAACTTTTTGCGCGACGTATGGAAAGAGTTGAAGAAAACGAGTTGGCCTACTCGTAAAGAACTCACGAAATATACCATTACCGTCATCGCGACCGTTGTCGTGATTGGCCTGTTCGTGTTCGGCGTAGATACTGGAGTCAGCTATCTCGTCAATTTATTGATTAACTAAGGAAGAGGTGAAAGCCGTGGAGAAACAATGGTTTGTTGTCCAGACGTACTCAGGTTTTGAGAATAACGTCAAAGAAAACCTAGAACGTCGAATCGGTTCGATGAACATGGAAGATAAAATTTTCCGCGTCCTCGTCCCGACTGAAACGACACAAGAAGAAGTCACATTAAAGAGTGGCGAGAAGAAAATCAAAGAGCGTGAAGTCAAAAACTTCCCGGGCTATGTGTTCGTAGAGATGGTCATGACTGACGATTCATGGTATGTTGTCCGCAACACGCCTAACGTCACCGGCTTCCTCGGTTCAACCGGCGGTGGGGCCAAGCCGATCCCGCTTCAACCGGATGAAGTGACAAATGTCTTGTCGCAAATGGGACTCATCGAGAAGAAAGATCGTTACAATTACGAACTCGGTGACCTTGTCCGTGTGAAAGAAGGCGCGTTCGAGAACTTTGAAGGTACGATTGACGAAATCGAAGCTGACAAAGAGAAGCTCAAAGTCGTGGTCGATATGTTCGGTCGCGAAACAAAAATTGAGCTTGATTTCGAACAAGTTCAGAAAATTAACTAAACCCACTTGCTAATCCGTAAAACGGATGGTACAATCGGAAATGTTTGATGTTGTGCTTTATTTCGGTACAAACTCGACCTAATAGATTGAGTGGGAGGGCGCACAACGTCCAAGAAACCACATTTTAGACTTAAGGAGGTGTGTCTCGTGGCGAAAAAAGTTTCTAAACTCGTTAAACTTCAAATCCCAGCTGGTAAAGCTAACCCAGCTCCACCGGTAGGTCCAGCACTTGGACAAGCAGGTGTTAACATCATGGGATTCTGTAAAGAGTTCAACGCTCGTACACAAGACCAAGCCGGATTGATTATTCCTGTAGTCATCACGGTATACGAAGATCGTTCGTTTACATTCATTACGAAAACTCCACCAGCTGCAGTTCTCTTGAAGAAAGCTGCTGGTATCGAGAGTGGTTCTGGTGAACCAAACCGTAAGAAAGTAGCAACGGTTAAGCGTGACAAAGTTCGCGAAATCGCTGAACTTAAAATGCCTGACCTTAACGCATCATCTGTAGAAACAGCGATGCTTATGGTTGAAGGTACTGCACGTAGTATGGGTATTGTAATCGAAGACTAATTGATAGTCTCTGGGGTTGTCGGTGAATACTGCTCACCTTCAATCCCTTCATTATGTGGGAGGAAATTCCGCTAACCACAAGGAGGAAAAGATCATGGGTAAAAAACACCAAGAAGTAGCTAAGCTTGTTGACCGCACGAAGTCATACGACCTCGCCGAAGCTGTCGAGCTCGTTCAAAAAACAGCTACTGCTAAATTCGATGAAACAATCGAAGTTGCTGTCCGTCTCGGCGTAGATCCGAAGAAAGCAGACCAACAAATCCGTGGTGCCGTTGTACTTCCACACGGTACTGGTAAAACACAAAAAGTTCTCGTCTTCGCTAAAGGTGAGAAAGTGAAAGAAGCGGAAGCTGCTGGAGCAGACTACGTTGGTGACGCTGAGTACATCAACAAAATCCAACAAGGATGGTTCGACTTCGATGTCATCGTTGCGACACCTGACATGATGGGTGAAGTTGGTAAACTCGGTCGTGTTCTCGGACCTAAAGGCCTCATGCCTAACCCGAAAACAGGAACAGTTACTTTTGATGTAGAAAAAGCAATCGCGGACATCAAAGCTGGTAAAGTTGAATACCGTGTTGATAAAGCTGGTAACATCCACGTTCCAGTTGGTAAGAAATCATTTGAAGCATCTAAACTCTCTGAGAACATCGAGACAATTCTCGAAACACTCATGAAAGTGAAGCCTGCTACTGCAAAAGGAACTTACCTTAAAAACATCGCGCTTTCATCTACAATGGGTCCTGGGATCCGTGTAGCGACTGCGGATTTCCTTAAGTAATTTTGTTGAAATAAATTGTTGACAACGTGTGACACCGCTGATAAAGTAATACACGTTCAACCGAATATGTTGGATTACCGTAGACAGAAGGTGGACATCGGTCCGTAAACCCTTCCGAGGTGTCTTTGCTCGAACTTGAGCCTGTTGTCACAGGTTTACTTTCAAACAATTACGCCCTCGTATGTCTTCATACGAGGGATTTCTTTTGGAGAGCAGCCTCTCGTCCGGTATAAGAATTGACTAGGAGGTGCAAACACATGGCAAACGAAAAAATCGTAGCTCAGAAATCGGCACTCGTCGATGAAATCGCTGAAAAAATGCAAGCGAGCGTGGGAACAGTTGTTGTTGACTACCGCGGACTTACAGTTGAAGAAGTGACTACACTCCGTAAATCACTCCGTGACGCTGGAATTGAGTTCAAAGTTTACAAGAACGGTCTTCTTCGCCGCGCAGCTATTCAGTCGAACTTCGAAGGTCTTGACGAAGTCTTCACTGGTCCTACAGCAATCGCCTTCTCAAACGAAGACGTTATTGCTCCAGCGAAGATCTTGAATGACTTCTCGAAAGATCACAAAGCGCTCGAACTTAAAGGCGGAATCATCGAAGGCAAAGTGACTTCACTCGAAGAAATCAAAGCCCTTGCAGAACTTCCATCACGCGATGGTCTTCTCTCGATGCTTCTCAGCGTACTTCAAGCTCCAATCCGTGGGCTCGCAGTCGCAACAAATGCAATCGCAGAACAAAAAGAAGAGCAATCAGCTTAATTTTTGTCGCGTAGCGTAACTTAAAAACTTTTTACAACATCAAAGGAGGAAAACCATAATGGCTTTCAACAAAGAGCAATTCATCGAAGACCTCAAATCAATGACGGTTCTCGAACTTAACGAACTCGTAAAAACAATCGAAGAAGAATTCGGCGTATCAGCAGCAGCTCCAGTAGCAGTTGCAGGTGCTGGCGCAGGCGCAGCAGCTGAAGAGCAAACTGAATTCGACGTAATCCTCACAAACGCTGGCGCTGGTAAAATCAACGTCATCAAAGCTGTTCGTGAAATCACAGGCCTCGGTCTTAAAGAAGCAAAAGGACTCGTTGACGGAACTCCGGCTCCAGTCAAAGAAGGCGTTTCTAAAGAAGACGCTGATTCAATCAAAGCTAAGCTTGAAGAAGCTGGCGCATCTGTTGAAGTTAAGTAATTCAACTTCACAACCTATAGAAGCTCGCCATGGCGAGCTTCTTTTATTTCCTTGAAGAATGGGTTAGGAGGTTCGACGCATGGGAGATCATTACTATACGAACGATCCACGTTCGGAAAGTGCCCCGGAGACATGGACGTATGAGTTACGAGGGAAACAGTATCATTTCACTTCGGACCGCGGTGTGTTCTCGAAAGGATCGGTCGATTTTGGGTCACGTCTTTTAATTGAATCGTTTGAAGTACCTGAGGTGTCAGGACGCATTTTAGACGTAGGCTGCGGCTATGGTCCGATGGGGATCTCGCTTGCCGATGCCTCTGGGCGTGAAGCATTGCTCATTGATGTAAATGAGCGTGCGCTGGCGCTCTCTGAGCAAAACGCCGCCCGTAATGGAGTGACGGTCGAAACACGGCTTTCTCACGCGTATGACGCGGTGGGGGGAGAACGGTTTGCCGCCATTGTCACCAATCCGCCGATTCGTGCGGGAAAACAAGTCGTCCATACGATCTTGCGTGAAGCACATGCGCATTTGGTCGATGGAGGAGCAATTTATGTCGTCATTCAAAAGAAACAAGGAGCGCCTTCTGCTAAAAAGTTATTAGAAGAGGTGTTTAGTCAAGTCGAAACGGTCGCGAAAGAGAAGGGTTACTTTATTTTCCGAGCAATTCGGTCTTGACAAACGGTGAAGTCTTGTTGACTCGCTATAACGTATATGCTAACATTATAAAATGCCATTGGAATGGAATTCGCTTGAAACTGCCGTGTCTGCTGCTTTTTAGAGACGGAAAACGAGCGACATTCAATGACAATGTTCGATTATTACGCCCGAAAAATTCGCTAAAGAATTGGGGGTCTGAGAGGTGAATCAGTTGACTGGTCAACTTGTTCAGTACGGTCGTCACCGTCAGAGAAGAAGCTTTGCCCGTATCAGTGAGGTTTTAGAGCTTCCGAATTTGATTGAAATTCAAACTGCTTCTTACGAGTGGTTCTTGCGTGAAGGATTGAAGGAAATGTTCACAGACATTTCACCGATTTCCGACTTCACAGGAAACCTCGTGTTGGAGTTCATCGATTACTCGCTCAGCGAGCCGAAGTATTCGATCGATGAATCGAAGGAGCGCGACGTTACTTATTCTGCGCCACTTCGCGTAAAAGTACGTCTCCAAAACAAAGAGACAGGTGAGCTCAAAGAACAAGAAGTGTTCATGGGAGATTTCCCGCTCATGACAGAATCGGGAACATTTATTATTAATGGTGCAGAACGCGTCATCGTTTCCCAGCTTGTCCGTTCACCGAGCGTGTATTACAACGCTAAACTCGATAAAAATGGTAAACGTGGATTTGGCGCAACCGTCATCCCGAACCGTGGTGCTTGGCTCGAACTTGAAACAGATGCCAAAGATATCGTTTATGTTCGTATCGACCGTACCCGCAAAATTCCGGTAACGGTGTTGTTGCGTGCCCTCGGATTCGGTACGGACCAAGAAATTATCGACCTTCTCGGTGATGACGAATATCTTCGTAACACCCTTGAAAAAGATAATACAGAGTCTACAGAGAAAGCGTTGATCGAGATTTACGAGCGTCTACGCCCTGGTGAACCACCAACTGTAGAAAACGCGAAATCACTTCTCGTATCACGTTTCTTCGACCCGAAACGTTATGACTTAGCGAACGTTGGTCGCTATAAGATGAACAAGAAACTTCATCTTAAGAACCGTTTGTTCGGTCAAAAATTAGCGGAAACGCTCGTGGACCCGGAAACAGGCGAAGTACTCGCTGAAGCTGGAACAGTCCTCGACCGTCGCAACTTAGATCGTATCCTCCCACATTTGGAGAGCGGCCTCGGTTATGTCGATGCGGAACCGACTGGCGGCGTCGCTGAAGGCGAACCGTTCGGTCTTCAATCAATCAAAGTCATCTCACCAGATGACCCAGATGGAGAGCGTATCTTGAACATCATCGGAAATGGCAATATCGACCGCAGTATCAAACATGTTACGCCGGCTGATATTATCGCTTCAATCAACTACTTCTTTAACTTACTTCATGAAGTCGGAACAACAGATGACATCGACCATTTAGGAAACCGTCGTCTTCGTTCAGTCGGAGAACTTCTCCAAAATCAATTCCGGATCGGGCTTTCTCGTATGGAACGTGTTGTAAAAGAACGTATGTCGATTCAAGATCAAAATGCGATTACACCTCAGGCGCTCATTAACATCCGCCCGGTTATCGCATCGCTTAAAGAGTTCTTCGGTAGCTCGCAATTGTCACAGTTCATGGACCAAACGAACCCGCTCGCAGAGCTTACGCACAAACGTCGTCTCTCTGCACTTGGACCGGGTGGTTTGACACGTGAGCGTGCTGGTTTCGAAGTTCGAGACGTTCACTATTCCCACTACGGTCGGATGTGTCCAATCGAAACGCCAGAGGGCCCGAACATCGGACTCATCAACTCACTTTCGTCTTATGCGAAAGTGAACGAGTACGGTTTCATCGAAGCACCATATCGCCGTGTCGACCCGGAAACAGGTCTTGTCACAAGTGAAATTCAATATATGACCGCCGATGAGGAAGATCTCTACGTCGTCGCACAGGCAAACATGCCGCTCACAGAGGATGGTCACTTTGCAGACGAACAAGTTCTTTGCCGTTTCCGCGGACAAAACTTGTCAGTCGAGCCAAGCCGAGTGGACTACATGGACGTATCGCCGAAACAGGTTGTTTCTGCTGCGACAGCATGTATCCCGTTCCTTGAGAACGATGACTCAAACCGTGCCCTCATGGGAGCGAACATGCAACGTCAAGCAGTACCACTTCTTCAACCAGATTCGCCGATTGTCGGTACTGGAATGGAGTATGTGTCTGCGAAAGACTCTGGTGCAGCAATTGTTGCGAAATACCCAGGTGTCGTTGAACGCGTCACAGCGCGTGAGGTCTTGATCCGTCGTATGTCTGACATAAACGGTTCTGAGGTTTCAGGTGATTTGGACCGTTACAAACTTCAAAAATATGTCCGTTCGAACCAAGGAACATGCTATAACCAAAAACCAATCATCGCAGCTGGCGATCGTGTCGAAAAAGGAGAAATCCTTGCGGACGGTCCGTCGATGGATATGGGTGAGCTCGCGCTCGGTCGTAACGTTGTCGTTGCCTTCATGACATGGGATGGTTACAACTATGAGGATGCGATTATCATGAGTGAGCGTCTCGTGAAAGATGACGTGTACACGTCGATTCATATCGAAGAGTACGAGTCAGAGTCACGCGACACGAAACTTGGACCAGAGGAAATCACACGTGATATTCCAAACGTCGGAGATGACGCACTTCGTAACTTGGACGATCGCGGAATCATCCGCATCGGAGCTGAAGTCAAGGATGGCGATATCCTCGTCGGTAAAGTAACACCTAAGGGCGTTACGGAGTTGACGGCGGAAGAACGTCTCTTGCACGCAATCTTCGGTGAGAAGGCACGTGAAGTACGTGATACGTCACTTCGTGTACCAAACGGCGGAGACGGAATCATCTTGGATGTCAAAGTGTTCGACCGTGAAAACGGCGACGAGTTGTCTCCAGGCGTCAACCAAATGGTACGTGTCTATATCGTTCAAAAACGTAAGATTCACGAAGGGGATAAGATGGCGGGACGTCACGGTAACAAAGGTGTTATCTCGCGGATCCTCCCTGAAGAAGATATGCCATACATGCCAGACGGTACACCGGTTGACATCATGCTCAACCCGCTTGGGGTACCATCGCGTATGAACATCGGTCAAGTACTTGAACTCCACCTTGGAATGGCAGCGAAGAAGCTCGGCATCAAAGTGGCAACACCTGTATTCGATGGAGCGCGTGAGGAAGACGTATGGGCAACGATTGAAGAGGCTGGTATGGATAAAGATGCGAAAACGCGTCTCTATGATGGTCGTACGGGTGAACCGTTCGATAACCGCGTCTCTGTCGGTGTCATGTACATGATCAAACTCGCGCACATGGTTGATGATAAACTTCACGCTCGTTCGACAGGACCATACTCACTCGTTACGCAACAACCGCTCGGTGGTAAAGCACAGTTCGGTGGTCAGCGCTTCGGAGAGATGGAAGTTTGGGCTCTTGAAGCGTACGGTGCAGCCTACACGCTCCAAGAAATCTTGACAATCAAGTCGGATGACACGGTCGGTCGTGTGAAAGCATATGAGGCCATCGTGAAAGGCGAGAGCGTTCCAAAAGCGGGCGTTCCTGAATCATTCCGCGTCTTGATCAAAGAGCTTCAAGCTCTCGGTATGGAAGTCAAGATGATGTCAGCGGATGATGAAGAAGTCGAAATGAAAGATGAAGATGACGACAACATCCCGAACGCAACATCGGCGTTAGAACAAGTCGTTCAACCGACTGTTACGGAAGAGGAATAAGGCGAAAAGGGAGGTCGGCCCCTTGGTAGATGTTAATCGATTTGAATATATGAAAATCGGCTTGGCTTCATCAGAGAAGATCCGTTCGTGGTCTTACGGTGAAGTCAAAAAGCCGGAAACGATCAACTATCGTACACTTAAACCAGAGAAGGACGGATTGTTCTGTGAACGAATCTTCGGTCCTACGAAAGACTGGGAATGTTACTGCGGGAAATACAAACGAATCCGTTATAAAGGAGTCATTTGTGACCGCTGTGGCGTTGAAGTGACGAAAGCGAAAGTGCGTCGCGAGCGAATGGGCCATATCGAGCTCGCGGCACCAGTTTCGCACATCTGGTACTTTAAAGGGATTCCAAGCCGCATGGGGCTTGTTCTCGATATGTCACCACGTGCACTTGAAGAAGTCATTTACTTCGCATCTTACGTGGTAACAGAACCAGGTGACACACCGCTTGAGAAGAAACAACTTCTCTCGGAAAAAGAATTCCGTCTCTATCGTGAAAAATACGGTAGCGACTTCAAAGCAGACATGGGTGCTGAAGCAATCCGTACACTTCTTCAAGACGTCAATCTTGAAAAAGAAGTGGGTGAGCTTCGTGAAGAGTTGAAAACTGTCCAAGGTCAGCGTCGTACTCGTGCGATCAAGCGCTTGGAAGTTCTTGACGCGTTCTTCACTTCAGGAAACAATCCAGACTGGATGATCCTTGAAGTACTTCCTGTCATCCCGCCAGAGCTTCGCCCAATGGTACAGCTCGACGGAGGACGCTTTGCGACATCTGACTTGAACGATTTGTATCGTCGAGTCATCAACCGGAACAACCGTCTCAAACGTTTGCTCGACCTCGGCGCGCCGAATATCATCGTGCAAAACGAGAAGCGTATGCTTCAAGAAGCGGTTGACGCTCTCATCGACAACGGTCGTCGTGGTCGTCCGGTAACAGGTCCTGGTAACCGTCCGCTCAAATCGCTTTCACATATGTTGAAAGGGAAACAAGGTCGTTTCCGTCAAAACCTTCTCGGTAAACGGGTCGACTACTCAGGACGTTCGGTTATCGTCGTAGGACCAAACTTGAAGATGTATCAGTGTGGTCTTCCAAAAGAGATGGCACTTGAGCTCTTCAAACCGTTCGTAATGAAAGAACTTGTCGGTCGCGGCATCGCTTCAAACATTAAGAACGCAAAACGTAAAATCGAGAAGATGCAACCTGAAATCTGGGGCGTCCTTGAAGAAGTCATCCGTGAGCATCCGGTTCTCTTGAACCGTGCCCCGACACTTCACCGCCTTGGTATTCAAGCATTCGAACCGATTCTTGTTGAAGGTCGTGCGATTCGCCTT
The DNA here is from genome assembly GCF_018617735.1 of Exiguobacterium sp. s89. Taxonomy (NCBI): domain Bacteria; kingdom Bacillati; phylum Bacillota; class Bacilli; order Caryophanales; genus Exiguobacterium; species Exiguobacterium sp. s89. Next base: position 29,245 of record NZ_JACSKS010000008.1, on the reverse strand, counting down.
CACCCACTCGTATGTACGGCTTATAACGCCGACTTCGATGGTGACCAAATGGCTGTCCACGTTCCACTTTCTGCAGAAGCACAAGCGGAAGCACGCCTTCTCATGCTCGCTGCACAGAACATTTTGAACCCGAAAGACGGTAAACCGGTTGTTACACCATCGCAGGATATGGTCCTCGGTAACTACTACATCTCACTTGAACGTGAAGATGCCGTCGGTGAAGGAAAAGTGTTTTCGAACGTCAACGAAGCGTTGATTGCTTACCAAAACGGATATGTCCACTTGCACTCGCGTGTGGCTCTTCCGGCACGTACGCTCAACAATCCGACGTTCACAGACGAACAGAACGAGAAATTGCTCATTACGACAGTTGGGAAGATGATCTTTAACGAAATCTTGCCAAATACGTTCCCTTACTTGAACGAGCCAACGATGGAAAACTTGCAGGAAGCAACGCCTGACAAGTACTTCATCGACAAAGGGACGAACGTTGCGGAAGAAATCGCATCACGTCCAATCATCGATCCGTTCAAAAAAGGATTCCTCGGGAAAGTCATCGCGGAAGTGTTCCAGAAGTTTGAAACGACTGAAACAAGCCGCATGCTTGACCGGATGAAAGATCTTGGCTTTAAGCACTCGACAAAAGCGGGTGTAACGGTTGGGATTGCTGATATCATCGTACTTCCTGACAAACAGGAAATCTTGGATGAGGCACAAACTCAAGTCGACCAAATCATGAAGTCGTTCCGTCGCGGTCTCATCACAGAAGATGAGCGTTACGAGCGCGTAGTACGTGCTTGGAACGAAGCGAAGGATGAAATTCAATCTCGATTGATGAAATCCCTCAACCGCTTGAACCCGATCTTCATGATGTCTGACTCTGGTGCCCGTGGTAACGCATCTAACTTTACGCAGCTTGCGGGTATGCGTGGTTTGATGGCCGCTCCATCTGGTCGCATCATCGAACTTCCAATCAAATCGTCGTTCCGTGAAGGTCTGACGGTTCAAGAGTACTTCATCTCGACTCACGGGGCTCGTAAAGGTCTTGCCGATACAGCCTTGAAGACAGCCGATTCAGGTTACTTGACGCGCCGTCTTGTTGACGTGGCGCAAGATGTCATCATCCGTGAAGAAGACTGTGGAACAGACCGCGGAATCCGTGTGTCTGCACTCCGCGAGGGTACGGAAGAAATCGAAAGCTTGTACGACCGACTCGTCGGACGTACATCGTTCGAAACGGTCACACACCCTGAAACGGGCGAAGTGTTGATCGATAAGAACGAATTGATTACAGAAGATATCGCACGCATCATCGTTGATGCGGGTGTTGAACAAGTTGAAATTCGTACAGCCTTCACATGTAACACGTCACACGGCGTATGTAAGAAATGTTACGGACGCAACTTGGCGACTGGATCAAACGTTGAAGTCGGAGAAGCCGTCGGTATCATCGCCGCGCAATCGATCGGTGAGCCAGGAACGCAGCTTACAATGCGTACCTTCCACACTGGTGGGGTTGCCGGAGACGATATCACACAAGGTCTTCCACGTATCCAAGAGGTATTCGAAGCCCGTAACCCGAAAGGTCAAGCGGTCATCTCGGAAATCTCTGGTACGGTCATCGACTTCACTGAATCACGTGACAAGCGTGAGCTCACGGTCGAAGGATTCAGTGAGACACGTTCATACACGATTCCATTCGGAGCTCGTCTCCGCGTCCAAATTGGTGATACAGTTGAAGCCGGTGAAGTCTTCACGGAAGGTTCGATCGATCCGAAAGAATTGCTGAACGTCCGTGGTGTATCTGGTGTTCAAAACTATCTTCTCCAAGAAGTTCAAAAAGTTTATCGGATGCAAGGGGTAGAAATTGGTGATAAGCACGTTGAGGTTATGGTTCGCCAAATGCTTCGTCGTGTTAAAGTTATCGAGTCTGGTGACACGCCACTTCTTCCTGGATCACTTGTCGACATCAGCGTCTTCAAAGAAGCGTGTAAAGGTGCGATTCGTGACGGGAAACACCCGGCGACTGCAAAACCGGTCCTACTTGGAATCACGAAAGCCTCGCTTGAGACAGATTCGTTCCTCTCAGCAGCTTCGTTCCAAGAAACGACTCGTGTCTTGACTGATGCGGCAATCAAAGGGAAGCGCGACTACCTCCTTGGACTCAAAGAGAACGTCATTATCGGTAAACTCGTTCCGGCTGGTACTGGAATGGCTGTCTACCGTGATGTGAAACTTGAAGAAGATGAGGCACCAGTTGCTCTCGAAGATACAACGGTCGAATAAAATACGTCTTGACAGCGCAGGTTGGTGGTGCTACTATGATTTAGTGCCGCCAATCGGTTGTTGTCGATGACAACGGTGTCCAGCAGTCGGCAAGCTACTTGGACGTCCATCCGAACTTTCTACGGGAAGGTTTGGCTGCTACAATTGCCACTTTCAAGGTATAACTCACGTTTTTGCGAGGTCATGGAATGCCTACGCCTCGTAAAAACGTTTCGTTATGACCTTAAATGAACCACCCGGGTCGGTGGGACTAGAAAATAGCAACATTCAGGAAGGGAGGATCTTCAAAGATGCCTACTATTAACCAGTTAGTCCGTAAAGGACGTAAATCGAAAGTCGTTAAATCTGACTCTCCAGCACTTAACAAAGGTTACAACAGTTTCATCAAGTCACAAACAAACGTGAGCTCACCACAAAAGCGTGGTGTTTGTACACGTGTTGGTACAATGACTCCGAAGAAACCGAACTCGGCGCTTCGTAAGTATGCTCGTGTTCGTTTGACTAACCAAATCGAAGTGACTGCGTACATCCCAGGTATTGGCCACAACCTTCAAGAGCACAGCGTTGTTCTTATCCGTGGAGGACGTGTAAAAGACTTACCAGGGGTACGTTACCACATCGTTCGTGGTGCGCTTGACACTGCAGGTGTGGACGGACGTATGCAAGGCCGTTCTAAATACGGTACGAAACGTCCGAAAGCTGCGAAGAAGTAATTCTCGCCAACTAAAAATACAATTGAAATCTTGAAAGGAGGGTACTCGGATGCGTAAAAACCGTGCAGAACGTCGTGACGTTATCGCAGATCCGATCTACAACTCGAAATTGGTAACTCGCCTCATTAACCGTGTCATGTTAGACGGTAAAAAAGGTACAGCTCAAACTATCATTTACAACGCATTTGGCCTCATCGCTGAACGCTCAGGCAAAGAGCCTATGGAAGTGTTCGAAGAAGCAATGAACAACATCATGCCTGTACTTGAAGTTAAGGCACGCCGCGTAGGTGGAGCTAACTACCAGGTTCCTGTTGAAGTTCGTCCAGAGCGCCGTACAACACTTGGTCTTCGTTACCTCGTGAACTACGCTCGTCTCCGCAACGAAAAGACGATGGAGCAACGTATCGCGAACGAAATCATGGATGCAGCCAACAACACTGGTGCATCTGTTAAGAGACGCGAAGACATGCATAAGATGGCAGAGGCAAACAAAGCGTTTGCTCACTATCGTTGGTAATTTAATCGTAAAGTCCACTCCGCCAAGCGTGGCTTAACGGAGTGGCTTTCGGGTATAATCATATCGTGTGCCAACACACGAAAATCAAATATGCGGAAGGAGAATACCCAGTATGGCAAGAGAATTCTCCCTAAAGAATACTCGTAACATCGGGATCATGGCTCACATCGATGCCGGTAAAACGACAACAACTGAACGTATTCTTTATTACACAGGTCGTATCCATAAAATTGGTGAAACGCACGAAGGTGCTTCACAAATGGACTGGATGGAGCAGGAGCAAGAGCGTGGTATCACGATCACTTCGGCTGCGACAACTGCACAGTGGAATGGTCACCGTGTAAACATCATCGATACACCTGGACACGTAGACTTCACAGTAGAAGTTGAACGTTCACTTCGCGTACTTGATGGTGCTGTTGCTGTACTTGACGCTCAGTCAGGTGTAGAACCACAAACAGAAACTGTATGGCGTCAAGCGACGACATATGGTGTACCACGTGTCGTATTCGTCAACAAGATGGATAAAATCGGCGCAGACTTCTTGTACTCTGTGAAGACGCTTCATGAGCGCCTTAATGCGAACGCATACGCGATTCAACTCCCAATCGGAGCAGAGGACAACTTCAAAGGGATCATCGATCTCGTTGAAATGAAGACTTACATGTACAACAACGACCTCGGTACTGACATCGAAGTGATTGATGGCTTCCCAGCTGACATGGCTGACCAAGCTGAAGAACTTCGCGGTCAATTGATCGAAGGTGTTGCTGACTTCAACGAAGAATTGATGATGAAGTACCTTGAAGGTGAAGAAATTTCAATTGAAGAATTGAAAGCTGCGATCCGTCAAGCGACACTTAGCGTTGAATTCTACCCTGTACTCGTTGGTTCTGCCTTCAAGAACAAAGGTGTTCAGCTTATGCTTAACGCCGTTGTTGATTACCTCCCATCACCAGTTGATGTCGAGTCAATCAAAGGGATCAACCTCGATACAGAAGAAGAAATCACACGTGAGCCTTCTGATGAAGCTCCATTCTCAGCACTTGCGTTCAAAGTTATGACTGACCCTTACGTCGGTAAATTGACGTTCTTCCGCGTGTACTCTGGTACAGCTGAAGCAGGATCATACGTGAAGAACTCGACTAAAGGGAAGCGTGAGCGTCTCGGTCGTATCCTTCAAATGCACGCAAACAGCCGTGAAGAGATTCCAATGGTATTCGCTGGTGACATCGCCGCTGCTGTTGGTTTCAAAGACACGACTACTGGTGACACGCTTTGTACTGAGAAAGATAACATCGTTCTCGAGTCAATGACGTTCCCAGAACCAGTTATCTCGGTTGCAATCGAGCCTAAATCGAAAGCAGACCAAGATAAAATGGGTCAAGCTCTTGCGAAACTCGCAGAAGAAGATCCAACATTCCGCACTGAAACAAACCCTGAGACTGGTCAAACGATCATCTCTGGTATGGGTGAGCTTCACCTTGACATCCTCGTTGACCGTATGCGTCGCGAATTCAAAGTAGAAGCTAACGTTGGTGCACCACAAGTTGCTTACCGTGAAACAATCCGTGGCGCTGCGAAGATCGATTCGAAATTCGTTCGTCAGTCTGGTGGACGCGGTCAGTACGGTCACGTTGTCGTAGAATTCGAGCCGAACGAAGAAGGCGCTGGATTCGAGTTCGTGAACAAGATCGTCGGTGGTGTTGTACCACGTGAATACGTCCCAGCTGTTCAAAACGGGATTGAAGAAGCTCTCGAAAACGGTATCCTCGCTGGTTACCCAGTAGTAGACGTTAAAGCTCGTCTCGTATTCGGATCGTACCACGATGTCGACTCGAACGAGATGGCGTTTAAAGTTGCTGCTTCGATGGCGGTTAAACAACTTAAGGACCAAGCGAAAGCTGTTATCCTTGAGCCAATGATGCGTGTTGAAGTTGTTATCCCAGAAGAATACATGGGTGACATCATGGGTGACGTTACGTCACGCCGTGGACGCGTAGAAGGTATGGAAGCTCGCGGTAACGCTCAAGTCGTTAAAGCGATGATTCCACTTTCTGAAATGTTCGGTTACGCAACATCACTTCGTTCACGTACGCAAGGACGTGGAACGTACTCGATGCACTTCGATCATTACGAAGAAGTACCGAAATCAATTGCTGAAGAAATCGTCAAAAAAGCGAACGGCTAATAACGGTTGTATCGCTAGATTGATTGTTGTAAGCTAAGGAGGACGTATGTTAAAAGTAACCTACGTCTTCCTAGTTAAATAAAACTAATCGTTTAATAGAGGAGGAATCTAGAATGGGTAAAGAAAAATTCGACCGTTCTAAGCCGCACGTTAACATTGGTACAATTGGCCACGTTGACCACGGTAAAACAACTTTGACTGCAGCAATCTCTGCTGTACTTTCACGTGCACAAGGTAAAACAGCTACTAAGTTTGACCAAATCGATGGTGCTCCAGAAGAGCGCGAACGCGGTATCACAATCGCAACAGCTCACATCGAGTACGAAACTGAAAAGCGTCACTACGCACACGTTGACTGCCCAGGACACGCTGACTATGTTAAAAACATGATCACTGGTGCTGCTCAAATGGACGGAGCAATCCTCGTTGTATCTGCAACAGATGGCCCAATGCCACAAACACGTGAGCACATCCTTCTTTCACGTCAAGTAGGTGTTCCTTACATCGTAGTCTTCATGAACAAAGTTGACATGGTAGACGATGAAGAGCTCCTCGAACTCGTTGAAATGGAAATCCGTGAACTTCTTTCTGAATATGACTTCCCAGGCGACGACCTCCCTGTAATCAAAGGTTCTGCACTTGGCGCACTTAACGGTGAAGCTCAGTGGGAAGAAAAAGTTATGGAACTCATGAACGCTGTTGATGAGTACATCCCAGAACCAGTTCGTGACACTGATAAAGACTTCATGATGCCTGTTGAGGACGTATTCTCAATCACTGGTCGTGGTACTGTAGCGACTGGTCGTGTTGAGCGTGGTGTTCTCCGCGTCAACGACGAAGTTGAAATCGTTGGTCTTACAGAAGAAACTAAGAAAACTGTATGTACTGGTGTAGAGATGTTCCGTAAGCTTCTCGACTACGCTGAAGCTGGCGACAACATCGGTGCACTTCTCCGTGGTGTATCACGTGAGGACATCGAGCGTGGACAAGTACTTGCTAAGCCAGGTTCAATCACACCACACTCTAAATTCAAAGCATCAATCTATGTTCTTTCTAAAGAAGAGGGTGGCCGTCACACGCCATTCTTCGCGAACTACCGCCCGCAGTTCTACTTCCGTACAACTGACGTAACAGGTATCGTTCACCTTCCAGAAGGTACTGAAATGGTAATGCCAGGAGACAACATCGAGTTGACGGTCGAATTGATTTCTACAATCGCGATCGAAGACGGTACACGTTTCTCTATCCGTGAGGGTGGCCGTACTGTAGGTGCTGGTTCAGTAACAGAAATCATCGAGTAATCGATTGACTCATCTGAACAACTTCAAGCAGTCCGCAATATGCGGGCTGCTTTTTTGTGTTTTCATGATGACATGGTAAGATGAGGCATACGAGAAAGGAGTGACGTCATGCTGAAGCAATTGGAGACAATTTGTCGCCTGAATGGGATTGAGTATCGCATCGGTGGCTCACAACTGTTAAAGCATCATGGCATCGTCGAGGTAACGAATGACATCGATGTCTTTGTTGAACCGGATCAGTTTGAAAAGATCGATTGCATACTAAGTCGCGCCGGGGAGAAGAAAACCTCTGACCCGCACGAGGCATACGTAACCACCTACTTTGGAGAGTACGTATTCGAGAGAACGGATGTGGACGTCATGTCTAGTTTCCGGATGAAGTGCACAGACGGAATCTATACGCATCCTTTCATTGAACCAGATGGGCAATGGATGCACCTAGAGGAGTGGGTCGTCCTTTACACGGTCATCGGGCGTGAGGATAAACTAGCGTCATTGGTCAGTTATTTCAAGACAAACTCTATTAATGAAGGAATTGTCAAAGACTGTTTGAAACGAGCCCCGCAATCGGTCATAGAAGAGGTAACAGAGCGGTTTGGCGGGTTAATGAAACGCTAGGTAGAGTTGACATGGGAGTTCGTTTGAAAAATAGTTCAATAAAAGAATGAATTTTTACTTGCAAAAGCTCGTAAATCTTGTTACATTAGGGAACGTTGAGCAACTCATCAGACAACCGGCGACTTCAAAAATCTAATCTTGCATTCCATGACCAGATTAGATATAATGATTAAGTGTTTGTGCGAGTGGTGAGAGACTTTATAGCAGAACATGGGTCCAATCGTTGATTTGCAATGATCGGATGCCTCTGCTGACACAAGCACGCTGCGTTGAAGCGGGAGGTTATGACACGCCAGGCAGCATTGCCATGGCCGGTGTGGAAATTTCCGCGGAGAATTGTCTATTTTTAAAGTAGGCGACAAAGGAGGGAAATAAACATGGCAAATGAAAAAATTCGTATTCGTTTAAAAGCATATGACCATCGCGTTCTCGATCAATCAGCTGAGAAAATCGTTGAAACTGCGAAGCGTTCAGGTGCAAAGGTATCGGGTCCAATCCCGCTCCCAACTGAAAAATCGATTTACACGATCCTTCGTGCGGTCCACAAGTACAAAGATGCTCGTGAGCAGTTCGAAATGCGTACACACAAACGCTTGATCGACATCGTAAACCCAACACCGAAAACAGTCGATTCGCTTATGCGTCTCGAGTTACCATCAGGTGTAGACATCGAAATCAAACTTTAATTCTTCATATAGTAGATACTAGCCAGAAGAGACAATTAATTATTAACAGGAGGTGTATCTCATGGCTAAAGGAATCTTAGGAACAAAACTTGGTATGACTCAAATCTTCAACGAAGCAGGCGAAGTTGTACCGGTAACAGTAGTTGCTGTCGAAGGTAACGTCGTTCTTCAACTTAAAACAGTTGATACAGACGGTTACGAAGCAGTTCAACTTGGTTTCGGAGACATCAAAGAATCACGTCAAAACAAACCATCAAAAGGTCACGCTGCGAAAGCAAACGCGACACCTAAGCGCTTCATCAAAGAAGTTCGTACTTCAGTAGAAGGATACGAAATCGGTCAAGAGATTAAGGCAGACATTTTCGCTGCAGGTGAATTAGTAGACGTTACAGGTACATCGAAAGGTAAAGGATTCCAAGGTGCGATCAAGCGTCACGGACAATCACGTGGACCAATGGCTCACGGTTCGCGCTACCACCGTCGTCCTGGTTCGATGGGTCCTGTCGCTCCTAACCGCGTATTCAAAGGGAAACTTCTTCCTGGTCAAATGGGTGGAGAGCGTAAAACAATTCAAAACCTTGAAATCGTTAAAGTTGATGTGGAACGCGGCCTTCTCCTCGTGAAAGGTGCTATTCCAGGCGCTCGTAAATCGAACGTTATCATCAAAACAGCGGTCAAAGGTAACTAATTAACTGCACGGAAAGGAGGAATTACGAATGCCTAAAGTAGCTTTGCTTAACCAAACAGGTTCACAAGTTGGCGAAATCGAATTGGCAGAAGCCATCTTCGGAATCGAGCCAAACGAATCAGTACTTTACGACGCAATCGTCATGCAACAAGCATCACGCCGTCAAGGTACTCACGATACGAAAGGTCGCTCGGAAGTACGCGGTGGCGGCCGTAAACCATGGAAACAAAAGGGAACTGGTCGTGCGCGCCAAGGTTCTATCCGCTCACCACAATGGGTTGGTGGTGGTACAGTCTTCGGTCCAACACCACGTTCATACTCTTACAAACTTCCTAAGAAAGTTCGTCGTTTAGCACTTCTCTCGGCACTTTCGTCGAAAGTACAAAACAACGAATTCATCGTCCTCGAAGGCCTTGCTTTCGATGCACCAAAAACAAAAGATATGGCTGCTGTACTCAACAGCTTATCAGTAGAACGTAAGGCTCTTGTAGTCACAGCGGACTACAATGAGACTATCGCTCTCGCAGCTCGTAACATCCCAGGAGTGACTGTGATCGACGCAGCAGGCGTAAACGTTCTTGACCTCGTTGCTAACGACAAAGTCATCTTCACTAAAGATGCGGTTGCGAAGGTAGAGGAGGTGCTTGCATAATGGCACAAGCATACGATATCATCAAACGTCCGATCATTACTGAACGTTCAGTTAGCCTCATGGAAGCTAACAAATACGTTTTCGAAATCGACGTAAAAGCGACTAAATCGCAAGTAAAACACGCTATCGAAACAATCTTCAACGTGAAAGTTGCTTCGGTAAACACAATGAACTACAAACCGAAAGCGAAACGTGTCGGTCGTCACGCTGGTTACACAGCTCGCCGTAAAAAAGCGATTGTAACTCTTGCTGAAGGCAACACAATCGACTTCCTCGGTTAATTAACTACCTTAGAAGAAAAGGAGGGAATCCTCGATGGCAATCAAAAAGTTTAAGCCGACCACTAACGGTCGTCGTAACATGACATCTCTTGATTTTGCAGAGATTACAACGAATCGCCCTGAAAAATCGTTAACTGAAAAGCTTTCGAAAAAAGGCGGACGTAACAACCAAGGTCGCTTGACTGTTCGTCACCAAGGTGGCGGTCACAAGCGTAAATACCGTATCATCGATTTCAAACGTAACAAAGATGGCGTTGCAGGACGTGTGTCAACGATCGAATACGATCCAAACCGTTCAGCTAACATCGCACTCATCAACTATGTAGATGGTGAGAAACGTTACATCCTCGCTCCTAAGGGCATCAAAGTGGGCATGGAAATCATGTCTGGTCCTGAAGCGGATATTAAAGTGGGGAACGCTCTTCCACTCGTAAACATCCCTGTCGGTACAACAATCCACAACATCGAGCTTAAGCCTGGTAAAGGCGGTCAGCTAGTTCGTGCGGCTGGTGCATCGGCACAAATCCAAGGACGTGACGGCAAGTACGTCATCGTTCGTCTTCAATCAGGTGAATCACGTTTGTTCCTCGGCACTTGCCGCGCGACAATCGGTTCAGTTGGTAACGAAGAACACGAACTCGTAAACATCGGTAAAGCAGGACGTTCACGTTGGTTAGGCAAACGCCCAACAGTACGTGGTTCTGTAATGAACCCGGTTGATCACCCACACGGTGGTGGTGAAGGTCGTGCGCCAATCGGTCGTACGGGCCCACTTACTCCTTGGGGTAAACCAGCTCTTGGTCTTAAAACTCGTAAGAAAAACAAATCGAGCGACATGTACATCCTTCGTCGCCGTAAGAAATAATTACTACATGATTCTCGGGCGGTTCGAAAGGGCCGTTCCCGAATCATTCCAAAGGGAGGTTCTAACATGGGTCGCAGCTTGAAAAAAGGTCCATTCGCAGATCACCACTTGCTCGCTAAAGTTGATAAAATCAACGAATCTGGTGAGAAGCAAGTCATCAAAACTTGGTCACGTCGCTCGACGATCTTCCCAGAATTCATGGGTCACACGTTCGGTGTACACGATGGTCGTAAACACGTACCAGTATTCGTGACAGAAGACATGGTTGGTCACAAACTTGGTGAATTCGCTCCAACACGCACGTACAAAGGTCACGGATCAGACAAGAAAACGAAACGGTAATTTGAGGGGAGGTCAAATCCATGCAAGCTAAAGCATCAGCTAATATGGTCCGTCTTGCTCCTCGCAAAGCACGTCTCGTTGTAGACTTAATTCGCGGGAAACAAGTCGGCGAAGCGCTCTCTGTCCTTGCTCACACAAACAAGGCAGCATCGCCAGTCGTTGAGAAAGTATTAAAATCAGCGATTGCTAACGCAGAGCACAACTACGATATGAACATTGAGAACCTTGTTGTAACAGAAGCTTTTGTCAACGAAGGTCCAACACTCAAACGCTTCCGCCCACGTGCGATGGGTCGCGCAAGCCGCATTAACAAACGCACAAGCCACATCCACATCGTGGTAACTGAGAAATAAGGAGGGATATGTAGTGGGTCAAAAGGTAAATCCGCACGGTCTTCGCGTTGGTGTTATCAAAGACTGGGATTCGCGTTGGTACGCTGAGAAAGACTACGCTGATCTCCTTCATGAAGACTTCGTTATTCGTGAATACATCGAAAACAAAATGAAGGATGCTAGTGTTTCTAAAGTTGAAATCGAACGCGCTGCAAACCGCGTGAACATTTCGCTTCACACTGCGAAGCCAGGTATGGTAATCGGTAAAGGTGGTTCTGAAATCGAATCACTCCGTAAACACATCACAAAACTCGCTGACGGGAAACGCGTTCACATCAACGTTGTTGAAGTGAAAAATGCTGACGCTGTAGCGAAGCTTGTAGCAGAAAACATTGCTCGTCAATTGGAAGGTCGTGTATCATTCCGTCGTGCAATGAAACAATCAATTCAACGTTCGATGCGCACAGGCATCAAAGGGATCAAAACAGAAGTTTCTGGTCGTCTTGGTGGCGCTGATATCGCTCGTTCAGAGAAATACTCGGAAGGAACAGTTCCACTTCACACACTCCGTGCCGACATCGACTACGGAACAGCTGAAGCTGACACAACTTACGGTAAAATCGGCGTAAAAGTTTGGTTATACCACGGTGAAGTTCTTCCAACAAAAAACAATACAGCGAAAAACGCTGAATAATAAACACTCTTTCAGGAAGGAGGCAACACACTATGTTGTTACCTAAACGCGTGAAATATCGTCGTGTACACCGTGGTAAAATGCGCGGGAACGCTAAACGCGGCACAACTGTACACTTCGGTGAGTTCGGTCTCCAAGCTCTCGAAGCGAGCTGGATTACAAACCGTCAAATCGAATCAGCACGTATTGCAATGACACGTTATATGAAACGTGGTGGTAAAGTGTGGATCAAGATCTTCCCACACAAACCTTACACTAAAAAGCCTCTCGAAGTCCGAATGGGTTCGGGTAAAGGTGCTCCAGAAGGCTGGGTAGCTGTAGTTAAGCCTGGCAAAGTAATGTTCGAAATCGCAGGTGTATCTGAGGAAGTGGCACGTGAGGCACTTCGTCTTGCATCGCACAAACTTCCAGTGAAATGTAAGTTCGTGAAACGTGAAGAAAATGGTGGTGATACGAATGAAAGCAACTGATCTCCGTCAATCAACAACTGAAGAGCTCAACGGTAAAGTGGGCGAGTGGAAAGAAGAACTCTTTAACCTGCGCTTCCAACTTGCTACAGGTCAGCTTGAGAATCCTGCTCGTATCCGTGAAGTACGCAAGTCGATTGCGCGTGCTAAAACGATTCTTCGTGAACGCGAACTCGGCATCAACAACGCCTAATTACATCGGATTCTTGAGAGGAGGTAACACTCATGGAACGCAACAACCGTAAAGTGTTCACTGGTCGCGTCGTGTCTGACAAAATGGACAAAACGATCGTCGTCGCAGTAGAAACAAAGGTTCGTCATAAACTTTATGGCAAACGTGTAAACTACACGAAAAAATATAAAGCACACGATGAGAACAACGTCGCTAAAGTGGGCGATATCGTTCGCATCGCGGAAACACGTCCTCTTTCTAAAGACAAACGTTTCCGTCTTGTAACAGTAGTAGAAGAATCAGTAATCATCTAATAACAGTTCGGATTTATTAAACATCCGGAGGGAGGTACACTCGCATGATTCAACAAGAATCTCGCTTGAAAGTAGCAGACAACTCTGGCGCGCGTGAACTGTTGACAATTAAGGTTCTCGGTGGTTCTGGTCGTAAGACTGCAAACATCGGTGACGTTATCGTCGCAACGGTAAAACAAGCAACACCAGGTGGCGTTGTTAAAAAAGGTGACGTTGTCAGAGCAGTTGTCGTTCGTACAAAACGCGGCGCTCGTCGTAAAGATGGTTCGTACATCCGTTTCGATGAGAACGCAGCAGTCATTATCAAAGATGACAAGAGCCCACGCGGCACACGGATCTTCGGGCCAGTTGCACGTGAACTTCGTGAAAAAGAATTCATGAAGATCGTTTCGTTGGCACCGGAAGTACTTTAATTTCCAATTTCAATCCTATAAGGAGGTGCGCAAACGATGCATGTTAAAAAAGGCGATACAGTCCAGGTAATGTCTGGTAAAGATAAAGGCAAGCAAGGGGTTATCCTCAAAGCTATGCCAAGCAAGAACCGCGTATTGGTTGAAGGTGTAAACGTGATGAAAAAACACGCGAAACCATCACAAGCGAATCCACAAGGCGGGATCCTTGAGATCGAAGCACCAATTCACGTCTCGAACGTAATGCCACTCGACCCTAAAACTGGCAAACCAACTCGTGTTGGTTTCAAAGTAGTCGATGGTAAAAAAGTTCGTGTCGCGAAATCGGGCGAAGTACTCGATAAATAAGAAGAACGTGACGAAAGGAGGTCCATTCGACTATGAACCGTTTGCAAGAGAAGTATAAAAGCGACATCGTGAAAGCGATGATGGATAAATTCAACTATGACTCAGTCATGCAAGTACCGAAAATCGAAAAGATCGTCATCAACATGGGTGTAGGTGATGCTGTTTCGAACTCGAAAGCACTTGACATGGCAGTGGAAGAATTATCAATTCTTTCTGGTCAAAAACCACTCGTAACGAAAGCGAAGAAATCAATCGCTGGTTTCAAGCTTCGTGAAGGTATGCCAATCGGTGCGAAGGTTACACTTCGTGGCGAGCGTATGTACGATTTCCTCGACAAATTGGTAACTGTTTCACTTCCACGTGTACGTGACTTCCGCGGTGTATCGAAGAAAGCATTCGACGGACGCGGTAACTACACGCTTGGCGTGAAAGAGCAACTTATTTTCCCTGAGATCGATTACGATAAAGTATCTAAAGTACGCGGTATGGACATCGTTGTTGTTACAACAGCAAACACAGACGAAGAAGCACGTGAATTACTCACACTTCTCGGTATGCCATTCCAAAAATAATCTAAAGGGAGGTCGACAACATGGCTAAAAAGTCAATGGTGAATCGCGAACTTAAACGCGAGAAACTCGTTGCCCAGTACGCTGAAAAGCGTGCGAAGTTGAAAGCTGAAGGCGATTATATCGGACTCAGCAAATTGCCACGTAACTCGTCACCTGTACGCTTGCACAACCGTTGCAGCATCACAGGTCGTCCGCATGGTTACATGGGTAAATTCGGGATCAGCCGTATCAAGTTCCGTGATCTTGCATACAAAGGTCAAATCCCTGGTGTTAAAAAAGCAAGCTGGTAATCCACTAACAGTGTGAAAGGAGGTACATCGCATGGTAATGACAGACCCTATTGCAGATATGCTTACACGTATCCGTAACGCTAACATGGTTCGCCATGAAAAAATGGAGCTCCCAGCTTCGAACATTAAACGTGAGATCGCTGAAATCCTTAAGCGTGAAGGTTTCATTCGCGATGTTGAATATATCGAGGACGCTAAACAAGGTACACTTCGTCTTTTCCTTAAATATGGAGCAAGCAACGAACGTGTAATCACTGGTCTCAAACGTATTTCGAAACCAGGTCTTCGTGTATACGCAAAAGCTGATGAAGTACCAAAAGTACTCGGAGGACTCGGAATCGCAGTTCTTTCGACATCTAAAGGTCTTATGACTGATAAAGAAGCTCGCCAACAACAAGTCGGCGGCGAAGTGCTCGCCTACATCTGGTAAGTCACTTTTCTAACAAGAACGGAGGTGTAATCAATGTCACGTATTGGTAAAAAACCAGTTACGATTCCTGCTGGCGTTACTGTAACAGTTGCTAATGACAACACGGTCACAGTAAAAGGTGCTAAAGGTGAACTTTCGCTTTCAGCTAACCCGGCATTGGAAATCAAAATTGAAGAGAACGAATTGACGGTTGTTCGTCCAGACGAATCGAAAGAAAGCCGTACAATTCACGGTACGACACGTGCCCTTATTGCCAACATGGTACAAGGTGTGTCGAACGGATTCCAAAAAACACTTGAGATCTCGGGGGTTGGTTACCGTGCTACGAAGCAAGGTAACAAACTCGTCCTCAACCTCGGTTACTCGCACCCAATCGAGTACGTTGCTGAGGAAGGTATCGAAATCGAAGTTCCTTCAAACACGCAAATCATCGTAAAAGGGATTAACAAAGAGCGCGTCGGTCACGTTGCTGCTCAAATCCGCTCGTACCGTGCTCCAGAACCTTACAAAGGTAAAGGTGTTCGTTACTCTGATGAACGTATTCGCCGTAAAGAAGGTAAGACTGGTAAGTAATTCGTCACGAAATGAACGGAAAGGAGTGGCATAAATGATCACAAAAGCAGATAAAAATGCAGTTCGTAAAAAGCGTCATGCTCGCGTACGTCGTACGATCACGGGGACGGCAGCTCGTCCACGTTTGAACGTATTCCGTTCGAGCAAACACATTTACGTTCAACTTATCGATGACGCGGCACAAACAACGCTTGTGTCTGCATCTTCGAAAGATAAAGCTCTCGATCTTACAAATGGCGGTAACGTTGAAGCAGCGAAAGCTGTTGGTAAACTTGCTGCAGAACGTGCACTCGAGAAAGGTATCGACACAGTTGTGTTCGACCGTGGTGGATACCTCTATCATGGCCGCGTCAAAGCTGTTGCAGAAGCAGCTCGTGAAGCAGGTCTTAAATTCTAATAAAAAGGAGGGGACACTCGATGCGCCAGTTAGACGTTAACATGGAACAACTTGAAGAACGCGTTGTTACCGTAAACCGCGTCGCGAAAGTCGTAAAAGGTGGCCGCCGCTTCCGTTTTGCTGCTCTCGTAGTCGTAGGTGACAAAAATGGTCACGTCGGTTTCGGTACAGGTAAGGCACAAGAGGTGCCAGAAGCGATTCGCAAGGCTATTGAAGCCGCTAAGAAAAACATGGTACAAGTACCTATGGTTGGTACAACAATTCCACACGAAATCACAGGAGTATTCGGAGCAGGTCGTGTATTCATGAAACCAGCTTCTGAAGGTACTGGGGTTATCGCTGGTGGTCCAGTTCGTGCGGTGCTCGAACTTGCAGGTGTAGGTGACATCCTTTCGAAATCGTTAGGTTCAAACACACCGATCAACATCGTCCGTGCGACGGTTCAAGGCTTGACAGAGCTCAAAAAAGCAGAGGAAGTTGCTAAACTACGTGGTAAAAGCGTAGAAGAACTTCTTAACTAAGGGAGGGAACTAGACATGGCGAAACTCGCAATCACCCTCACACGCAGCACTATTGGTCGTCCGGAAGGTCAGCGTGTTACTGTACGTACACTCGGTCTTCGTAAAATGCATCAAACGGTCGTTGTCCCTGACAACGTCGCGATGCGCGGTATGATCAACAAAGTGTCGCACCTTGTGACTGTAAAAGAAATCAACGAATAATAAAGATTTTAATAAATAAGGAGGTGCCACTATGAAACTCCATGAATTGAAGCCAACTCCAGGTTCACGTCACGAACGTAACCGTGTCGGTCGCGGAATGGCGACTGGTAACGGTAAAACTTCTGGTCGTGGACACAAAGGTCAAAAAGCTCGTTCGGGCGGTGGCGTTCGTCCAGGATTTGAAGGTGGACAAAATCCACTTTACCGTCGTCTTCCAAAACGCGGTTTCAACAACCCAACTCGTAAAGAGTATGCGGTTGTTTCCCTAGACACGCTTAACCGTTTCGAAGCAGGTACTGAAGTTACTCCAGAACTCTTAATTGAGACTGGTGTTGTCAGCTCTGCTAAAGACGGAATCAAAGTTCTTGCCAACGGCAAGCTTGAAACTAAATTGACTGTAAAAGCCAACAAGTTCTCGGGTGCAGCGAAAGAAGCGATCGAAGCAGCTGGCGGTACAGTTGAGGTGATCTGATGTTTCAGACGATCTCCAATATGTGGCGCGTGAAAGATATTCGACAGCGTATTCTCTTCACACTCGCAATCATCATCATTTTCCGCATCGGGGCTCATATCCCGGTGCCGATGGTGAATACGGATGTGTTGCGTTTTGACTCAGGAGGTCTTCTTGACTTCTTGAACTTGTTTGGAGGAAATGCTTTACAGAACTTCTCCTTGTTCGCAATGGGGATCATGCCGTACATCACGGCATCGATCGTTGTGCAACTTTTACAAATGGACGTCGTTCCAAAGTTTGCCGAATGGGCCAAACAAGGAGAGGCGGGCCGTAAAAAGTTAGCGACGGTCACGCGCTATGGGACGATCATCTTAGGCTTTGTTCAAGCGACATCATTGTCGTTTGGATTTAACCGCCTGTACCCAGGTCTCGTCAATGAGACATGGGGAACGGCAACTTACTTTGTGATCGCGATTGTACTCACTGCGGGTACAGCGTTCTTGATGTTCCTTGGTGAAATGACAACGGAGAAAGGTGTTGGGAATGGTATTTCCATCATCATCTTCGCGGGTATCGTCGCCGGGTTCCCAAGAATCTTTACGCAGGTTTATGAAACAAAACTCCAAAACGCTGGAGATGCATTGTTCATTAATATCGTTTACTTGGTTGTATTGGCCCTTGTGATTTTGGCCGTGACGGTTGGGATCATTTATGTTCAACAAGCGGCACGCAAAATCCCAATCCAATATGCAAAACGCACGGCAAACCGTACCCCAGTGGGCGGACAGTCGACGCACTTGCCAATCAAGCTAAACGCAGCAGGTGTTATCCCGGTAATCTTCGCGATTTCCTTCATGGTAACACCGCCAACTGTTGCAAGCTTCATTGCTTCTCCAGAGACAACGCAAAAATTACAAACGTACTTTGACACGACGGCGCCAATCGGAATGTCGATTTATGTTGCGTTAATCATTGCGTTCTCTTACTTCTATACATTTGTTCAGGTGAATCCAGAGCAGATGGCAGAAAACTTGCAGAAGCAAGGTGGTTATATTCCTGGGATTCGTCCTGGGGCGCAAACAGAACAGTACATCACGAAGTTGCTGTATCGATTGACTTTCTTCGGAGCGATTTTCTTATCGTTCGTGGCGATCATGCCGACAATCTTCATTAAGCTTGCCGGTCTTCCAACTTCCGTTCAAATCGGAGGAACGAGCTTATTGATCGTCATCGGGGTAGCCCTCGAAACGATGAAACAAATCGAGAGTCAACTTGTAAAACGACACTATAAAGGCTTTATCCGTTAAAGCGGAAGGAAGGGTCAACCCTTCCTTCCTGTCGTGTTTACGAGATCTTCGTGAAAATCAAAACTGGAGGCTAACCGAGATGAATCTAGTACTCATGGGCTTACCGGGTGCTGGGAAAGGGACTCAAGCTGCTAAAATTGTAGAAGAGTACCAAATCCCTCACATTTCGACAGGCGACATGTTTCGTGCGGCAATCAAAGGCGGAACGCCACTCGGTAAAGAAGCTAAGTCATTCATGGATAAAGGTGAACTCGTACCGGATGAGGTAACAATCGGAATCGTACGGGAACGTCTTAGTCAAGATGACACAGAAAAAGGTTTCTTACTCGATGGATTCCCGCGTACTGTTGCTCAAGCAGAGGCACTCGAAAGTTTGCTTAAAGATTTGGGGAAACAGATTGACCACGTCGTCAACATCGATGTGGATGCGGAAATTCTCGTTCCACGCTTGACAGGTCGTTGGATCTGCCCAACGTGTGGCGCGACATATCATGTGATCTTCAACCCACCAAAAGTGGAAGGCATCTGTGATGTGGATGGGTCGGCTCTTATGCAACGTGAAGACGATAAAGAGGAAACGGTTCGCCGTCGCCTTGAAGTCAACATCGAGCAATCGAAACCACTCATTGACTTTTACGCTGAAAAAGGGTATCTTCGTACATTGGATGGAGATCGTCCAATCGATGTCGTGTATGCCGATGTCAAAGCATTACTTGGTGATACTGAATGATCATCACGAAGACGCCTCGTGAAATTGCGATTATGCGTGAGGCTGGGCAAATTGTTGCTCGAACGCACCAGGTGCTCAAACAGCACATTAAACCAGGAATCACGACGCTTGAGCTCGACCGGATTGCGGAAGATTACATTCGCAGCCAAGGTGCGACACCATCGTTCAAAGGCTACAACGGTTTTACCGGTAGTGTTTGTGCTTCGGTGAACGAAGAGCTTGTTCATGGTATTCCAGGAAAACGGGTATTGAAAGATGGAGATATCATCTCAATCGATATCGGTGCCTACTACAATGGATATCATGGAGATTCCGCTTGGACTTATCCAGTGGGAACAATCTCAGAAGAGACACAGCGGCTACTTGACGTAACCGAAGAAAGTCTGTATAAAGGATTGGAGCACGCCAAGGCTGGAGGGCGATTGACAGATATTTCGCATGCGATTCAAGCATATGTTGAATCAAATGATTTCTCTGTCGTCCGCGAATACGTCGGTCATGGTGTTGGACAAGATTTGCATGAAGAGCCGCAAATTCCACACTATGGTCCACCGGGGAAAGGGCCGCGCCTGAAGACTGGGATGACGTTAGCCATTGAACCAATGGTGAACGCTGGTCAACGCTATGTTCGAACACTGACTGATAACTGGACAGTTGTCACAGTGGACGGTAGCATGTGCGCCCACTTTGAGCACACCATCGCCATCACAGACGATGGATACGAGATTTTAACGAAACTCGATTCCGGTGAATGAGGCTCTATTGTTCCATACTGATCCGTCATGGATCCTTCTCTCACAGTAGATGGCAATAGATCGTCTGTGCTCCTAAAGATTTTCATATAGAAAGGGGAATAAATGATGGCGAAACAAGATGTCATTGAAGTGGAAGGCACTGTTGTCGAACCACTTCCGAACGCAATGTTTAAAGTGGAGTTAGAAAACGGCCACACGGTGCTCGCGCACGTCTCAGGGAAAATTCGGATGCACTACATTCGGATCCTTCCAGGTGACCGCGTAACTGTTGAGTTGTCTCCATACGACTTGACTCGCGGGCGGATTACGTACCGTTATAAGTAACTCCGATTTTTCCAGGAGGAGGGTATACTCATGAAAGTAAGACCGTCGGTAAAACCGATTTGCGAAAAATGTAAAGTCATTCGTCGTAAGGGTAAAGTAATGGTAATTTGCGAAAACCCGAAACACAAACAAAAACAAGGTTAATTTCAGAGGAGGTGCACACATGGCACGTATTGCTGGTGTAGATATTCCACGCGAAAAACGTATCGTTATTTCGCTCACATACATCTATGGTATTGGTAAAACAAAAGCACAAGAAATTTTGAAGGCAGCTAACGTTTCTGAAGAGACACGCACACGCGACCTTACTGAAGATGAACTCAACCGTATCCGTGAAGCAATTGACGGAATCAAAGTTGAAGGTGACCTTCGTCGTGAAGTTTCACTTAACATCAAACGTTTGATCGAGATCGGCGCATACCGCGGTATCCGTCATCGCCGTAGTCTCCCTGTTCGCGGTCAAAACACGAAGAACAACTCGCGTACTCGTAAAGGCCCACGCCGTACAGTAGCGAACAAGAAGAAGTAAAGGAGGGAATTGAACAATGGCGAAACGTAAGCAAAACGTACGTTCTAAACGTAAAGTTAAAAAACATGTTGAAGTCGGTGTGGTACACATCCGTTCTACATTCAACAACACAATCATCACAATCACTGACACGCAAGGTAACGCGATCTCATGGGCTACTTCTGGTAACCTTGGATTTAAAGGATCACGTAAATCGACTCCATTCGCAGCACAATTGGCTGCTGAAACTGCAGCGAAAGTTGCAATGGACAACGGTATGCGTACAGTAGAAGTTAACGTTAAAGGTCCTGGTGCTGGACGTGAAGCGGCTATCCGTGCACTCCAAGCTACTGGTCTTGAAGTTACTGCAATCCGTGACGTAACTCCAGTTCCGCACAACGGTTGCCGCCCTCCGAAACGTCGCCGCGTATAATCGCTTGAACGTGTGAAGGGTTTACCTAGCACGACAGCATATACTTTAGCAGTTCAAACTGCACGGCAGGATATACTCAAGGAGGGGTTCAGATGATCGAGATTGAAAAACCAAAGATCGAAACGGTCGAAATCAGCGAGGACGCTACGTTTGGTAAATTCGTAGTAGAACCGCTTGAACGTGGATATGGCACTACTCTCGGTAACTCACTACGTCGAATTCTATTGTCATCGCTCCCAGGTGCAGCGGTAACAGCGGTTCAAATCGATGGCGTGCTTCACGAGTTCTCTACGATTGACGGTGTCGTCGAAGACGTCACTCAAATCGTACTAAACCTCAAGAAGTTAGCACTAAAAGTGTACTCGGAAGAAGAGAAAACGCTTGAGATTAACGTTTCAAGTGCCGGTGCTGTCACTGCGGCAGACATTACCCATGATAGCGACGTTGAAATCTTGAATCCTGAGCTCTACATCGCGACTCTCGCTGACAATGCGACGCTTCGCATGCGTTTGACTGCTCGCCGTGGTCGTGGTTACGTCCAGGCAGAAGATAACAAACGTGATGATATGCCGATTGGTGTCATTCCAATCGATTCGATCTATACACCGATTCAACGCGTGAACTACGAAGTAGACAAAACACGTGTCGGTCAAGACGCTAGCTTCGATAAGCTTTTATTAGACGTGTGGACAGATGGTTCAATTCGTCCGGAAGAAGCTGTATCATTAGGGGCTAAAATTTTGACGGAACACTTGAACATCTTCGTTGGTTTGACAGATGAAGCTCTCAATGCAGAAATTATGGTCGAGAAAGAAGAAGACCAAAAAGAAAAAGTACTCGAAATGACGATTGAAGAACTCGATCTCTCAGTTCGTTCGTACAACTGCTTGAAGCGCGCTGGCATCAACACTGTTCAAGAACTCGCAAACAAATCAGAGGAAGAGATGATGAAAGTTCGTAACCTCGGACGTAAATCACTCGAAGAAGTTCAACACAAGTTGGACGAACTCGGTTTGGGCTTGCGTAAAGAAGACTAAGTTCAACCGAAGGAGGGAAATGTAATGGCTTATTCGAAACTTGGCCGTACAAGCTCGCAACGCAAGGCGCTTTTGCGTGATCTTGCAACTGACCTAATCATCAACGAGCGCATTCAAACAACTGAACAAAAAGCGAAAGAACTTCGCCCAGTCGTTGAAAAATTGATCACTCTTGGGAAACGTGGCGATCTTCATGCCCGTCGTCAAGTAGCTTCATTCGTTCGTAAAGAGAACGCTGGAGAAAAAGACGCTATCCAAAAATTGTTCGAAGACGTGGCACCACGCTACGCTGAACGTCAAGGTGGATACACGCGCATCATGAAAGTCGGCCCACGCCGCGGTGATGGTGCAGAAGTTGTAATCATCGAACTCGTCTAATTCATTAGGCAGTCGACAGGGCATGCGGTGACGTAGTGCCCTGTTTCCACATAAGAAAGGAGTCGACCTATGGAAGCACAAATTATGGTACGGGATGTCGTATTTCATTACCCTGGACAATCTGAGCCGGCACTTAACGGTCTATCGCTCGATGTGTACAAAGGGGAATGGCTTGCGATTGTCGGCCATAATGGTTCTGGCAAGTCGACACTGACGAAATTGTGGAACGGACTTCTCATTCCTGAACAGGGGGAAGTCCACGTCGAGACACTCGATCCGTCGAACGCCGCAGACGTGTGGGACGTTCGGACGCGGATTGGGGTTGTCTTTCAAAATCCCGACAATCAATTTGTTGGGGCGACCGTGCGCGATGATGTGGCATTTTCTCTCGAAAACATGGGACTTCCACGTCAAGAAATGGTTCGTCGAATTGATGACAGTCTAGCGCGCGTTGGATTATCGGAACTAGCGGACCGTGAACCGCATCAGTTATCCGGTGGACAAAAGCAGCGCGTTGCGATAGCTGCGGCTCTCGCAATGCGCCCGCGTGTCCTCGTGCTCGATGAAGCGACCTCGATGCTCGACCCAATCGGGCGACAAGAGGTATTACAAACGGTACGACAGCTCGTCTCGGAAGGGATGACGGTTGTCGCTATTACACACGAGCTCGACGAAGTGTTGTTTGCCGACCGTATCATTGCATTATCGAAAGGTAAGATTGCGATGACCGGTACACCTGAAGACGTGTTTCAACATCCAGATGCGCTTCGTGACATCCAATTAGATGTCCCGTTTATCGTTCGGATGCAACTCGAACTGAAGGAGCGTGGCATTCCACTCGATCGTTTGATGCTACAACATTCGGAGTTGGTGAACCATCTATGCCGATACGCATTGAAGAAGTAACATATCAATATCAAATCAATACTCCGTTTGAACGAACCGCGCTGCGCGATGTGAATGTAACCATTCCGTCGGGAGCGCTTGTTGCGTTTCTTGGGCATACAGGCTCAGGGAAATCGACGCTTGTTCAACATATGAACGGATTATTACGACCGACAGACGGGCGTGTGGTAGTCGATGACATCACCGTCACACCGATTCGTTCGCGTCGTGATAAAAAGCAGAATCTCTTGCCGCTTCGGCGTCGCGTTGGGCTCGTCTTTCAATATCCCGAACATCAATTGTTTGAAGAGACGGTCGAACGCGACGTCATGTTCGGTCCGCGCAATTTTGGCGCGACAGATGCCGAAGCGAAAGAACGTGCCCATGAAGCCCTTCGACTCGTTGGTTTGGATGAATCACTTTGGGAACGTTCCCCATTTGATCTCTCGGGCGGACAAATGCGCCGTGTTGCGATTGCAGGGGTCTTGGCGAGTCGTCCTGACGTCCTTATCGTCGATGAACCGACAGCAGGTCTCGATCCGATTGGAAGACGGGATATGCTTGCCTTATTCAAACGGTTACGAGAAGAATTGAATCTGACACTTATTCTCGTTTCGCACGATATGGATGATGTGCTCGCCTATGCGGAACGCGTCGTGGTGATGGAGCGCGGCGAGGTGGCGTTTGACGGAGATCCGTTTGACCTGTTCCAAGACGAGACGCTCGTGCGACGTCTCCAGCTCGACATCCCGCACGTTTTACGATTCGCCCGCGATATGGCACCGGCTTTTGGAGAAACTGTAATTCCACTCGTACGCACTGAGAGCGAACTGGCGGATTGGGTCGCGGAACGGTTGAAAGGGGGAGCGACATGATTATCGGTCAATATATACCGGGACATTCGTGGCTCCACTCACTCGATGCACGTGCGAAGACGCTCTTCATTTTAGGGTTCATCCCGGTCGTCTTTTTAGCAGATAATTTATGGACGAACTTGTTTCTGCTGTCTTTCACGTTGTTTGTGGTCAAACTATCGCAGTTATCGTGGCGCTACTTATGGAACGGGCTACGCATGATTTTATTTTTAATCGTCTTCACATTGGTCTTGCAGTTGTTATTCAATCGTGACGGCACCCTCCTCTTCGAATTCGGACCGGTTGCAATTTATTCGGAAGGGGTTCGCATGGGCCTGATCGTCTCGCTCCGATTCTTCTATCTCGTCATGTTGACGACGCTCGTGACATTGACGACGACACCGATGGAATTAACCGACTCGATTGAAGCTGGTCTCCGGCCATTCGAACGGATTCGTGTGCCTGCCCATGAGATTGCATTAATGCTCTCCATCTCGCTCCGTTTCCTACCGACTCTTGCGGACGAGACGGACCGCATTATGAAAGCGCAACAAGCACGGGGCGTCGATTTGATGAGCGGTCCATGGAAGTCTCGATTGAAAGGAGTTATTCCGTTACTAATCCCATTATTCATCTCAGCGTTTAAGCGTGCTGAGGACCTCGCTACAGCTATGGAAGCGCGTGGCTACCGTGGGGGTGAAGGACGGACGAGATTGCGCGAGATGGAGTGGCATACGCGTGACACGATGGTGTTGTTTATCTTTGTCGTACTGACACTCATATTGTTTGGATTGAGAGGGATTGGATGAGACGAATTAAATTGACAGTTGCCTATGACGGGACCAACTATGCGGGATATCAAGTACAACCGAACGGCAATACGGTTCAGGCTGAGATTGAGACGGTGTTAGCACGCATGCATCGTCAACCGGTAAAAATCGTCGCTTCAGGTCGTACAGACGCCGGCGTCCATGCCTTAGGACAAGTGATTCACTTTGATACGTCGCTACAGATGCCTGCGGAACGATTCGTCAAAGCGCTAAACGCGATGTTGCCGGATGATATCCATGTCAAACAGGCTGAAGAGGCTGATGCTATGTTCCATGCTCGCTACGGGGCCAAGCGAAAAGAATATCGCTACTATATTCGTAAGACCGAGGACCCGTTTCGACGACACTATGCTGCGACCGTTACTTACACGCTAAACCTAGAGTCGATGCGTCAAGCAATGAAGCTGTTAGTAGGAACACATGACTTCACTTCGTTCTCAGTGACGAAGGCGGAGGTCGAGGATCGTGTTCGTACTATCTATGAAACGGAAGTGTTAGAAGTAGATGATGAGATCATATTTCGTTTCGTGGGTTCTGGCTTTTTGTACAATCAAGTGCGAATTATGGTAGGGACAGTCATCGAGATAGGGCGAGGCAAGTATGAGCCTGCCGACATCGCACAAATGTTGGAGGCGAGAGACCGCCGTATGGCGGGAATAACCGCGCCCCCGCATGGTTTATATTTGTGGAATGTGAATTATGAAAAAGTAGATTGACATTCCTTCTATAAAATCGTATTATATTCATTGGCATTTCATTTTCAAATTTAGAGATGAACCACAATCTTAGCCCCGTAAACTAGGATTATGATAAAGCATCAAAAAATTAAGTGAACAGACATTTCTAGGAGGTATTCCACATGCGCACAACATTCATGGCTAAAGCATCTGAAGTAGAACGCAAATGGCTCCTTATCGACGCAGAAGGCAAAACACTTGGTCGTTTGACTAGTGAAGTAGCTTCACTTCTTCGCGGTAAGCACAAGCCGACTTTCACACCACACGTTGATTGCGGAGACCACGTCATCATCATCAACGCTGAGAAAATCAAATTGACTGGTAACAAGTTGAATGACAAGATCTACTACCGTCATTCAGGTCATCCAGGCGGCTTGAAATCACAAACTGCAAAAGAGCTTCTCGCAAAACGTCCAGAGCGTATGCTTGAACTCGCGATCAAAGGGATGCTTCCAAAAGGATCACTCGGTCGTCAACAATTCAACAAACTCCACGTTTACGCTGGAACTGAACACAAGCATGAAGCACAAAAACCAGAAGTTTACGAACTTCGCGGTTAATCGAGACACAGGGAGGAACTAAACGATGGCAGATGTACGTTACTACGGAACAGGCCGCCGCAAACACTCGGTGGCTCGCGTTCACCTCGTTGCAGGTGACGGTAAAGTTGTTGTAAATGGCCGCGATATCTCAGAATACTTCGGTCATGAGACTTTGATCATGATGGCTAAATCACCACTCGTATTGACTGAAACAGAAGGAAAATACGATGTAATCGTTAACGTTAACGGTGGTGGATATACTGGACAAGCTGGAGCGATTCGCCACGGTGTATCACGTGCGCTTCTTCAAGCGGACCCAGAATTCCGTCCAAGCCTCAAAGAAAAAGGCTTCTTAACTCGTGACGCTCGTATGAAAGAACGTAAAAAATACGGTCTTAAAGCAGCACGTCGCGCACCACAATTCTCGAAGCGTTAATCTTCGCGGTGTGGTTCGAACTCTCCATCCTTTCGGGTGGAGAGTTTTTTGTTTGAAATAGTCGATTCCGAAGCCGTCAAGAAAACGCTTTTTTTGATATACTGATATCGAAACAGTTAGAAGGGGGAAGCGATATGCTTACAGTAGAGCAAGTACGCGAGGAATTGGCGGGGCTCGTTGATCCAACGATCAACCGAACGCTTGGAGATACAGCGGGGGTAAAAGACATCCGCATTAAAGAAGATTATGTCAGTGTAAAAGTGGCACTCGGACAAACAGGGAGCGGGGAACAGCTTCAATTACAACAAGAGATTGTCACATTGCTCAAGGGGAAAGGCTTTAAGACGGTTGGACTTCGCTTTGAAGCATTGAACGACGAAAGTTTGAAGGAAGCGACAAAGCCGGCGATTCTTCGTGAGAATTCAGGGACAACATTTATCGCCATCGCTTCAGGTAAGGGTGGGGTAGGGAAATCTACAGTGTCTGTCAACTTAGCGGTCGCGCTTGCACGAGCGGGCAAGAAGGTTGGATTGATCGATGCGGACATTTACGGATTTAGTGTTCCGGATATGCTTGGCATCGAAGAACGACCAGTTGTTCGCGGCGAAAAGATCATTCCAGTCGAGCGTTTCGGTGTGAAGGTCATTTCAATGGGCTTTTTCGTTGAAGACAATGCACCCGTTATCTGGCGTGGACCGATGCTCGGAAAAATGTTAAATAACTTCTTCAATGACGTCGAGTGGGGCGACCTAGACTATCTATTGCTCGACTTACCGCCAGGAACGGGGGATGTCGCACTTGATATCCATTCGATGCTCCCATCATGCCAGGAGTTGATTGTGACGACACCTCACGCGACAGCTGCTTTCGTTGCTGCTCGTGCTGGGGCAATGGCGATTAAAACGAACCATAAACTACTAGGTATCATTGAGAACATGGCTTATTTCGAAAGTAAACTGACAGGCGAAAAAGAATACGTATTCGGTTATGGTGGTGGAGAAAAACTATCAGAAGCACTGAAGAGTAAGTTGCTTGCTCAAATTCCGCTTGGCCAACCGTATGACAATGAAGAGGACTTCGCACCTTCTGTCTATCGGGATGGTCATCCATTTGAGCATGCGTATGACGAGTTAGCGCAAGCAGTCATTAAACAAATAGAAGGGTGAATCGGTGAGAGATGAAAGTACAAGGATTTTTACGTTTGTTTTGGACAACGCTCGTTTTTGGGACGTTGTTCGGGTTCCTTATGAACTTGTTAGCGAACCCGGGTTATTTAGTCAGTCAGTCTTGGGAGGCAATTGTCACTGCGCTTAGTTACTCGAGCACATGGACCGGGATCAGTATGATGGGCTTCTTCGCCTATTTGATCATCCATCGGGTCGGTCTTGATTTATTCCGAGGGCCACGTCTATGGAATCGCGTCCAGGTGTTGTTAATCGCCTTTGCGATCTTTGATGCCGTCTATTTACGGATGCTCGCATTTGGAAATGATCACATGTGGCGTTATATCGGCGAGATGCTTGTGTTATTAATTGTCGCTTGGGTAGTTGCTGCGAGTAAAGCGAAACAAACGAATATGAGTGCTTTCATCCCGACACTTTTCTTAATGACCGTCATTACTTTGATTGAATGGATTCCGGCCCTTCAAACAACGGATGAAATTCCATTACTCTGGCCGGCCCTTGCAACATTAGTGTTCGCGAATGCCTATCAAGTATTGATGCTTCATCGCTTTCAACAGACGGGGCAAGTCACTGAACCGGCTTCGTCTGAAGTGGCGAAGAAAAAAACGAAAAAACAGATGCCGTCTAAGTCATCATAAAATTTAATCGGTCGTGGATCGTTCTTTGTCATTTGGAGCGATTCAGCGACCGATTTTGTGTTTTGATTAAGTGGATGCAAAAAAAATAAAGTTTTTTTAGAAAAATTGTTGACGATTTTTTAGGATACTGATATATTAATAAACGTCGCTGATGTTGTTCACGCAGAAAAACATCAGGGAGTAAAAAAAATAATAAAAAGTGGTTGACTTTCATAAGTCAAATCGCTATTATTAAAAAGTCGCTAACACGACAACAATTTGGTCTTTGAAAACTGAACGATGAGGCAAAAAAAGTTTTACAATTTTTGAATGAAGCGCAAGCTTCGTCAATTTAAGAGCTATATCAAATTCT
>NZ_JACSKS010000007.1:0-80680 GCF_018617735.1 Exiguobacterium sp. s89 | reverse complement strand
GTTCCCATGCCGAACACGGAAGTTAAGCGTCTCAGCGCCGAAAGTAGTTGGGGGATCTCCCCCTGTGAGGATAGGACGTTGCCAGGCAAACGGTGGTTCTGGAGCATTCGCTCAAGGGCCGCCGTTTTTTCGTATCATCGATTCAGCTTAGTGGAAGAGAGGACGTTAAGAAATGGCTAAGAAGATCAAAGTATATGTCGAACCAAATGAAACGGTCAGTGAATGTTTAGATCGAATCAATGAAATGGGTTATCGTCCTATACGCCGCATTGAAAAGCCCGTCTTTGAGCAAACGGGAGCCAAAGATGTACCTGTCCACTCCCATCAATCGATTTTATTTGAATGCGTCTCTAAAGAATCCTAATGCCAAGCCGTCACACAGATTGTGTGACGGCTTTTTACATATCAAAACGAATGCTCGCGTTCAAAGCATCGATCTCCAAGCGCATCCAATAAAGTTTGAGCCCGTTTTTCTATCTTCATAGGAAGATTCTCTTTACTAAAGTATTCAAGAGCCAGGCTTTCACCGTCTTCCATGACGAGCTCTCCATGTACTCCTTTTGCCTGATATAAATGAATGAGACCGTATATCTCGTCTCCATTCGGATATTTAAAGTAACCATCTTGACCGGAAAAAACCTGAATTAATTCGAAATGCTCAGCGAGAAGCCCGGTTTCTTCTTTCAATTCTCGTGCAGCGACCTCTTCCAGCGTTTCCCCGAGTTCCATCGATCCTCCCGGTAAACCCCAATCGAGTGTATCCGATCTATGCTGCATCAGTACTTCTTGTTTTTGATTGATGACCAAAATGGTCGCTCCGACACTGATGATTGGACGGTTCCCAATCACTTCTCGTAAACTCGCTATGTAACTCATCTAACTCGCCCTTTTCAATAGCATACATTAGCGGAGAAGATTATACTGATAACATCAAAAAGGCGAACGATAAATATTCAGACAATTAAAATGTTCGCAGTTTATTGACATGTTTTCAAAGAACAAGGTACGATAGGCGTGTGAGTTAAGAAAAATGAATAGTGCTCCATATAATCGCAAGGAAATGGCTTGCAAGTTTCTACCTGATCACCGACTCTGGTCAGACTATGGGGTGTAGCGGACGTGTATTTGTCATGCCTATACCCTAAACTGATTGCTCGGTTTAGGGATTTCTTTTTTGTAAGGGGGATATGTGGAATGAACGAAGTGGTAGGCGTCATCATGGGTAGTTCATCTGATTGGGAGACGATGAAGCATACTTGTGACATGTTGGATGAGTTACAGATTCCATACGAGAAGCAAGTCGTATCGGCCCATCGAACACCAGATTTGATGTTCCAATATGCGGAAGAGGCACGAGGCAGAGGTATTCAAGTCATCATTGCGGGTGCTGGTGGGGCAGCTCACCTTCCAGGGATGGTCGCCGCAAAAACGACTCTTCCTGTCATCGGTGTCCCAGTTCAGTCGAAAGCACTCAATGGAATGGATTCGCTACTGTCGATTGTACAGATGCCTGCAGGCGTCCCAGTAGCGACTGTCGCCATCGGTAAAGCAGGTGCGACGAACGCCGGTTTACTCGCTGCTCAGATCCTCAGTATCCAATCAGCAGAAATCACGAAGCGACTTGAAATGTTCCGAGAGCAAAAACAAGAGATGGCCATGCGTGGAACGGAGGAACTGGTCTAATGAGAATCGGCATTTTAGGTGGAGGACAGCTTGGACGGATGATGTCACTCAGCGCGAGTGCAATGGGATACACGACGCTTTGTCTAGACCCTAACCCGAATGCACCGACCGCACAAGTAGCGGATTCGATTATCGCTTCATTTGATGATGTGAATGCCGCGAAAGAACTCGCTGACCGTTCAGACATTGTGACGTATGAATTTGAAAACATCGACACGGAAATGATTGCAGCCATCGAAGAGAAATGTCCACAAGGTATGGACGTGTTGAAGGCAACGCAACATCGCATCTTAGAAAAACAGATGATTGAATCAGCAGGACTACGTGTGGCGCCATATGTTTCGGTTCGTACGGTTCGAGAGGTACGGCAGGCACACGAAAAGCTCGGTTACCCATTTGTCATCAAAACGTGTCGCTTCGGCTATGACGGGAAAGGCCAGACGGTCATTCGATCGGAACAAGACCTTCAGGCGTTCATTGAACACTTTGTCGAACAAGAATATGTCGCTGAGGCCTGGTTGCCGTTTGAAAAAGAAATCTCGGTCATCGTGACACGAGGAGAAGAAGAAACGTCGACGTTCCCGATCAGTGAAAATATTCATCACAACAGCATTCTACATCTATCCATCGTACCGGCTCGTGTGACTGATGAGATTCAAGAGGATGCGAGACACCTCGCACTCCAACTCGCCGATCATATCGGTTTAACGGGAACGCTCGCCGTCGAGCTGTTCGTCATGGCGGATGGACGTCTATATGTGAATGAGCTCGCACCGCGTCCCCACAACTCCGGGCATTACACGATTGACGCTTGTGAGACCTCACAATTTGAACAACACATTCGAGCCGTGACGGGAATGCGTCTCGGACGTACGACATTGACAACGCCTGTCGTCATGGTCAATCTTCTCGGCGAACATATGCAACGACTCAATGTCAAAGCATTGCCATCGAATGTTAAACTACATCTGTATGGAAAAGATGAGGCGAAGACAGGTCGCAAAATGGGACACTTGAACGTCCTTGCTGACACGGTCGAAGGTGCGCTTCATACCATCGAACAACTGGCAATTTGGAAGGAGACCGTTTTATGATTTCACGCTACACCCGCCCAGAGATGGCAAACATTTGGACTGATCAAAACAAATTCGAGGCTTGGTTAAAAGTTGAGCTTTATGCCTGCGAGGCTTGGAGTGAACTCGGCATCATCCCGAAAGAAGATGTACAAGTCCTTTGGGATAAAGCATCGTTTGATGTTGATCGCATTCTAGAGATTGAACAAGAGACACGTCATGATGTGATCGCGTTCACTCGTGCCGTTTCCGAAACACTCGGAGAAGAGAAAAAATGGGTGCATTACGGCTTGACGTCGACGGATGTCGTCGACACGGCACTCTCGTACTTAATCAAACAGGCAAATGATCTTTTAGAGGCCGATTTAGATCGCTTCATCGGTATTCTCGCAGAAAAGGCGAAAGCACATAAGTACGACATCATGATGGGACGTACCCACGGCGTGCATGCAGAACCAACCACGTTCGGTTTGAAGCTGGCCCTCTGGTATGAAGAGATGAAACGGAACAAAAAACGCTTCATGGCAGCTCGCGAAACGATTGAATTCGGGAAGATGAGCGGAGCGGTCGGAACGTTCGCAAATATTGACCCATTCATCGAATCATACGTCTGTGACAAGCTCGGTATCCAAGCTGCACCAATCTCGACACAGACACTCCAACGTGACCGTCATGCCGAGTACATGTCAACACTCGCATTGATTGCCACATCGATTGAAAAGATGGCGACCGAGATTCGTGGGCTTCAAAAAACAGAGACACGCGAAGTGGAAGAGTTCTTTGCGAAAGGACAAAAAGGGTCGTCTGCGATGCCGCATAAACGTAACCCAATCGGTTCTGAAAATATGACAGGACTTGCGCGTGTCATTCGCGGTCACATGATGACGGCTTACGAAAACGTTCCGCTTTGGCATGAGCGTGACATCTCGCACTCATCAGCAGAACGAATCATCATCCCGGATGCGACGATTCTTCTCAACTACATGTTGAATCGCTTTGGTAACATCGTGAAGAACTTGACGGTCTTCCCGGACAACATGCGTCGCAACATGGACCGTACGTTCGGGATCATCTTCTCGCAACGTATTCTACTCGGTCTCATCGAGAAGGGCTGGAGTCGTGAAGCGGCATACGATGCGGTTCAACCGAAGGCGATGCAGGCGTGGGAAGAAGAAACGATGTTCCGGACATTGATTGAAGAGGACAAAGAAATGGGCGCACTCTTTACGAGTGAAGAGCTCGATGAGTTGTTCGACCCGCGTTATCACGTACGTCGTGTCGATACAATTTTTGAACGCTGTGGTTTGTAATCGTTGAGGGGCGACATGCCCCTCTCACTTTTAAGGGGGAACGGTTCAGATGAAAGCAATTTATGAAGGCAAGGCGAAAGCGTTATTTGAGACAGAAGAAGCGGGTGTGCTTCGTGTGTACTACAAAGATGATGCGACAGCATTCAATGGAGAGAAGAAAGAGTCGATTGATGGGAAGGGGATTTTAAACAACGCCATCACGACGCAGTTGTTCGAATTAATGCATGACAATAAGATTCCGACGCACTTCATTAAACGAATCTCAGAACGAGAACAGTTGGTCCGCCGTGTCGACATCATTCCGTTAGAAGTGGTCGTCCGCAATGTCGCGGCCGGTAGTCTGGCGAAACGTCTCGGTTGGGAAGAAGGGACGCCGCTCCTCGCACCGATTGTCGAGTTTTATTATAAGGATGACGCCCTTGGGGACCCGCTCCTCACAGAGGACCATATCCGATTGTTGCAAGTCGCTACACATAAAGAAGTCGAAACATTGCGACAACTCGGACTTTGGGTAAACGAAGTATTACTCGATTTCTTCGATCAACACGGCATCGACGTAATCGATTTTAAACTAGAGTTCGGAAAAGTGGATGGGACGATTATCTTAGCGGATGAGATTTCACCCGATACGTGCCGCCTCTGGGATCAAGAAACGAAACAAAAACTCGATAAAGACGTATTCCGTCGCGATTTAGGTTCTTTGACTGAGACGTATGGACAACTGTTAACACGCATAGGGGGAAACGGACAATGAAAAAAGTAATCGTGTATGTGACATTACGTGAAAGTGTACTCGACCCACAAGGAGTTGCCGTGAAAGGTGGACTCGAACATCTCGGATTCGCTGGCGTTGAATCGGTGCGCATCGGGAAAATCATCGAGCTTCAAGTAGCGGACGACACGACAGAAGACATGGTCAAAGAAATGTGTGAGAAGTTACTCGTCAATACGGTCATTGAGAATTATGAAATTGAGATGGGGGTACTCGCATGAAGTTCGCGGTCATCGTCTTTCCAGGATCAAACTGTGACCTCGACATGTACCACGCGGTAAAAGACGTGCTCGGGGAAGAAGCAGAATACGTATTCCATACAGGAACGTCACTTGAAGGGTTCGATGGGGTCCTGTTACCAGGTGGATTCTCATATGGAGATTACTTGCGTTGCGGGTCAATCGCCCAATTTTCACCGATTATGACTGAAGTAAAGCGTTTCGCTGAAGAAGGACGTCCGGTGCTTGGAGTATGTAACGGATTCCAAGTACTCGTCGAAGCAGGGTTACTTCCAGGTGTATTGATGCGAAACCGTGATTTGAAATTCATGTGTAAGACGGTCGACCTCGTCGTCGAAAACAACGAGACGATGTTCACAAGTGAGTATGCGGCACAGGAAACGATTCGTGTCCCGATTGCACACGGGGAAGGGAACTACTACTGTGACGACGCGACACTTGAGACATTAAAGGCAAATGGGCAGATCGCGTTCACGTACAAAGAGAACCCGAACGGATCGGTCGAAAATATCGCCGGCATCACGAATGAGGCAGGAAATGTACTCGGCATGATGCCACACCCGGAGCGTGCGGTCGAAGCGTTGCTCGGTGTAGAAGACGGTAAACGGTTATTCACGTCAATCGTAAAATGGGGGGCACGACATGTTACTTACAACTGAACCGACAGCTACACAAATCCGTGATGAAAAGATCTATGCCACGATGGGATTATCGGACGACGAATACGCGCTCGTCGTCTCACTGCTTGGCCGGGAACCGAATTATACAGAAATCGGCCTCTTCTCGGTCATGTGGTCTGAACACTGTTCGTACAAAAACTCGAAACCGGTGCTCCGGAAGTTTCCGACAACCGGCGAGCACGTCTTACAAGGACCGGGAGAAGGAGCAGGAATCGTCGATATCGGAGACGGTCAAGCCGTCGCCTTCAAAATCGAGAGTCATAATCACCCGTCAGCAATTGAACCTTATCAAGGTGCTGCGACTGGGGTGGGTGGAATCATCCGTGACATCTTTTCGATGGGCGCCCGTCCGATTGCATTATTGAACTCACTCCGTTTCGGAGATTTGAACGAATCACGTGTGAAACATTTATTCGGTCATGTCGTGTCAGGCATTGCCGGATACGGGAACTGTGTCGGCATCCCGACGGTCGGTGGAGAAGTCGCCTTTGACCCGGCCTACTCCGGAAACCCGCTCGTCAACGCGATGTGTGTGGGCTTCATCCGTCATGAAGACATTCAAAAAGGGATCGCGGAAGGTGTCGGGAACTCGGTCATGTACGTCGGAGCGACGACAGGGCGTGACGGGATCCACGGTGCCACGTTCGCTTCTGAAGAACTCGGAGAAGACGCAGACGAGAAACGTCCAGCCGTACAAGTCGGAGACCCGTTCATGGAGAAGCTCTTGATCGAAGCGTGTCTCGAAGTCATCAAGCACCCGGCGCTCGTCGGGATTCAAGACATGGGGGCAGCCGGATTGACCTCTTCGTCAGCGGAGATGGCCTCAAAAGCAGGTATGGGGATTGAGATGAACTTAGACCTCGTCCCCCAACGTGAGACAGGTATGACGCCTTACGAGATGATGCTATCGGAATCGCAAGAGCGGATGCTCCTCGTCGTCAAAGCAGGTCATGAAGACGAGATTGAAGCGATCGTCACGAAGTGGGGACTTCACGCGATCAAAGTCGGCGAGGTCATCGAAGAGAAAGTACTTCGTCTCGTTCATCAAGGGGAAGTCGCAGCAGAGGTACCGGTCGACGCGCTCGCAGAAGACGCTCCTGTCTATCATAAACCTTCTAAAGTCCCGGCATACTATGAAGCCTTCCAAGCGATGGAGCCCGTCACACCAATCGTTGAAGATGTGATGGCGACATGGAAAGACGTCCTTGCGATGCCGAGCATCGCCTCGAAACGTTGGGTGTATGAGCAATACGACCACATGGTGCAAACGTCGACAGTCGTCGCACCAGGCAGTGATGCCGCGGTCATTCGCATTCGTGAGACGGAGAAGTCGCTCGCGATGACGACAGACTGCAACGCGAAATATGTATATCTCGACCCGCGTGTCGGTGGGGCCATCGCTGTCGCTGAGGCGGCACGTAATATCGTCGCGAGTGGTGCGGAACCACTTGCCTTGACGGACTGCCTTAACTTCGGAAGCCCGGATAAACCGGAAGGGTTCTGGCAGCTCGACCAAGCCGTTGAAGGGATGGCGGAAGCTTGCCGTACGCTCGATACGCCTGTCATCGGTGGAAACGTATCGCTATATAACGAATCGAACGGGCAAGCGATCTACCCGACACCGGTCGTCGGAATGGTCGGGCTCATCGAGAAGCCGGAACACATCACGACTTCGTTTGCGAAACAAGCAGGAGACGTCGTCTTCTTACTCGGTGAGACGAAAGCGGAATTTGGCGGAAGTGCCCTTCAAATGCTCCAAGACGGTAAAGTGAGCGGCCACGCGCCGACACTCGATCTTGAGGAAGAACGTCACACACAGAAAGCATTACTTCAAGCCATCCGTGGTGGTCTTGTCACGGCGGCACACGATGTGTCAGAAGGTGGTCTTGCGGCAGCGTTACCAGAACTGGTCTTTGGAACAGGTCTCGGCATGGACGTGACGATCGACACAGATCTTGTGACGGCATTATTCAGTGAATCCCAGTCACGCTTCCTCGTGACCGTCGACAAGGCACAAGCTGAGGCATTTGCGAGCATGACGAACGGGACGGAAATCGGAACGGTCACAGAGACAGCAACGCTTGTCCTTCGTACAAGCGACCGCTTGATTGAAATGGACGTGCAAGAGTTGGAGCGTGTATGGGAAGGAGCTATTCCATGTTATATGACATCCGAGGCATGAATGAGGAGTGCGGCGTCTTCGGTGTGTTCGGTCACATCGAAGCGTCACACCTTGCCTATTACGGACTTCACAGTTTGCAGCATCGTGGTCAAGAAGGGACGGGGATCGTCACGGCAGACGGCGAGCGTCTCCATGCGAAACGAGGCCTTGGTCTCGTCACCGAGGTATTTGATGAGACATCGCTCGATGCCCTCACCGGAAATCATGCGATTGGTCACGTCCGCTACTCGACGGCGGGCGGCAATACGCTAGAGAACGTTCAACCGCTTCATTTCAAGTCGTTGACAGGAGATTTGGCGATGGCGCATAACGGAAATCTCGTGAACGCGAACGAGTTGAAACATATGCTCGAAGCGGAAGGGGCAATCTTCCAAACGACGTCTGACACAGAAGTCGTAGCCCATCTCATCAAACGGAGTCGCGGCAACTCGGTAAAAGAAAGAATCGCCGACAGTTTGGCCCGTCTCGTTGGAGCGTTCGCTTTTCTATTCTTGACGGAAGACGCGCTATACGTCGGAGTTGACGTACATGGGTTACGTCCATTATCACTCGGACAGACGGAAGACGGGGCGTACGTTTTCGCCTCGGAGACGTGTGCGTTTGACGTCGTGGGGGCGACGTACGTCCGGGATGTCGAGCCAGGCGAATTGCTCATGATCACGGATGAAGGGATCACGTCTGAACGATTCAGTGAAGCGGCGGTCCGTGCCATGTGTTCGATGGAATACATCTACTTCTCACGACCGGACTCAATCATCGATGGCATCAATGTGCATACGGCACGTAAGGCCATGGGGAAAAAGATGTTTGAAGAAGCACCGGTCGAAGCAGATGTCGTGACAGGTGTGCCGGATTCGAGTATTTCCGCGGCAATCGGTTACGCTGAGGCGAGCGGGATCCCATACGAAATGGGACTCATTAAGAACCGTTACGTCGGACGGACGTTCATTCAACCGTCCCAGGAATTACGGGAGCGTGGCGTGAAGATGAAGTTATCGGCGTTACGCGGTGTCGTGAACGGGAAACGCGTCATCATGGTCGATGATTCCATCGTCCGTGGAACGACGAGTCGCCGAATCGTCACGTTGCTCCGAGAGGCAGGCGCAACGGAAGTGCATGTGCGCATCACGTCACCACCGATCAAACATCCGTGTTACTACGGAATCGATACTTCCACCAAGGAAGAGTTAATTGCGGCAACCAAATCCATTGAAGAGATCAGAGAAGAGATTGGTGCCGATTCACTAGCGTTCCTCACATTGGATGGAACGGTCGAAGCCATCGATCGTCCATTCGAAGGAGCACTACGCGGGCAGTGTGCTGCATGTTTCACGGGGCTTTATCCGACTGAACTTGCAGAACTCGTAACAGAGACAAAGGCTTAAGGGGGAAAAGCGATGAGCGTTCGATATGAACAAGCGGGTGTGAATTTAGAAGCAGGGTACGAGGCCGTATCCCGTATGAAACGTCATGTCGCCCGGACGATGCGTCCGGAAGTGATGACCGGTCTCGGCAGTTTCGGAGCGATGATTGACCTCGGTTCGATGAACATGAAACATCCGATTCTCGTGAGCGGGACCGATGGGGTCGGGACGAAACTGAAATTGGCGTTCGCACTCGACCAGCATGATACGATTGGAATCGATTGTGTCGCCATGTGCGTCAACGATTGTCTCGTGCATGGAGCAGAACCGCTCTATTTCCTCGACTATATTGCGACAGGAAAAGCAGAACCGGCCAAGCTTGAGCGCATCGTCGCCGGTGTCGCTGAAGGATGTGTCCAAGCGGGATGCGCCCTCGTCGGTGGTGAAACGGCTGAGATGCCAGGGATGTACACGGATGGCGAATATGATATCGCCGGATTTGCGGTCGGTGTCGTTGAGAAAGAAGACTTGCTCGATGGTTCGACGATTCAAGCGGGAGACATTGTCCTTGGACTCGCTTCTTCCGGTGTCCATTCGAACGGTTTCTCCCTCGTTCGTCATATCGTCGAAGCGCAAGGCCTCCACTATACGGATGAGATTGCGATGCTTGATACGACACTTGGGAACGCTTTGCTTCTCCCGACACGGATTTACGCCGAAGCGGCGAAGGCGGCGATTTCGACAGGTAAAGTTCAAGGAATGGCACATATCACAGGCGGCGGCTTTTATGAGAATGTCCCTCGTATGTTACCGGAAGGTCTTGGGATCACGTTTGATGCGTCGAGTTGGCCAAGCCTTCCTGTATTCGACTGGCTCGAACAAGTCGGAAACATCTCGAAACAGGAAATGTTCAACGTCTTCAATATGGGAATCGGTTACATGATTACGGTACGTGCCGAAGATGTGGAATTGATCGAAGCGGCGCTCGAACGTGTCGGGGAGACAGCGCACCGAATCGGGAAAGTCGAAAGTCGTCTAGGAATCCGAATCTCAGGAGTGGACCAATGAAACGATTTGCCATCTTTGCGTCAGGATCGGGGAGTAACGCCGAAGCGATTTGGCAGGCAATCGTCGATGGACAATTGTCAGCCGAATGCGTGTTGCTCGTGACGGACAAACCAGCAGCGACGGTTCTCGAACGTGCGGAGCGTTACAACATCCCGAGCTTTTCCTTTACACCGAAGTCGTATGCGTCTAAAGAGGAGTTCGAGGAAGAAATCCTCGTCCTTCTCAATTCGCTTCAAGTGGACTATATCGTGTTGGCAGGGTATATGCGCTTGATTGGAAATGTGTTACTATCCGCATATCCGAACAACATTTTAAATATTCATCCTTCACTCTTACCTGCGTTTCCGGGGAAAGATGCAATCGGTCAGGCGCTTGACGCAAACGTACCGAAAAGTGGTGCGACCGTTCATTATGTGGATTCGGGGATGGACACGGGTCCAATCATCGCACAAGCATCCGTCGAGATTGAAGGGTGCGACCGCACCGAGGCGACACGACGTATTCAAGCGATTGAACATCAATTGTATCCGCGCGTATTACAACAAGTGTTGAATCAACAGGAGGTTTTCAAGTGAGAGCATTATTAAGTGTTTCTGATAAAACAGGCATTGTTGAACTAGCGACCGTCTTACATGAGGCGGGCATCGAACTCATCTCGACAGGTGGGACCGAGGCAGCCCTCCAACAGGCGGGATTACCGGTCAAAAACATCTCGGAAGTGACATCGTTCCCGGAGATGTTAGACGGTCGTGTCAA
Source organism: Exiguobacterium sp. s89 (assembly GCF_018617735.1). NCBI lineage: Bacteria > Bacillati > Bacillota > Bacilli > Caryophanales > Exiguobacterium > Exiguobacterium sp. s89. Next base: position 69,553 of record NZ_JACSKS010000007.1, on the reverse strand, counting down.
GACGTTGCACCCACTCGTTCACGGTGGACTTCTCGGACGTCGCGACCTTGATACGCATGTCTCCCAAATGAAAGATCATCACATCGAACCGATTGACTATGTCGTCGTCAATCTGTATCCGTTCAAAGAGACGATTGCGAAAGAGAACACGACCTATGAAGAAGCGATTGAAAATATCGATATCGGTGGACCGAGCATGTTACGTTCGGCTGCGAAAAACCATGCAAGCGTCACGGTCGTCGTTGACCCAAGTGATTACACACTTGTCGCCGATGAAGTGCGTGGAGGCGGTACATCGTTTGAGATGCGTCAACGTCTCGCAACGAAAGCGTTCCGTCATACGGCTGCCTATGATGCGTTGATTGCCGACTACTTAGGTCGTCAAATCGAGGAGACGTTCCCAGAGCAATTGACGGTTACGTATGAGAAAGTACAGGACCTTCGTTACGGTGAGAATCCGCACCAACAAGCTGCATTTTATAAGACACCATTATACGACGGCATGACACTTGCGAATGCGACACAGCTTCACGGGAAAGAACTCTCGTATAACAACATTCAGGATACGAACGCAGCACTTGAAGCACTCAGTGAGTTGAATGAACCGGCTGCGGTCGTCGTGAAACATATGAATCCATGTGGTGTGGCGGTCGGACGGACGATTTCTCAAGCGTTCGAACGCGCCCATGCCGCTGATCCGGTCTCGATCTTTGGCGGAATCGTCGCTTTGAACCGTGAAGTCGATCTTGAGACGGCTGATGCCCTTCGCAACATCTTTTTAGAGATCATCATCGCACCTTCCTTTAGTGAGGCAGCACTTGACCGATTGAAAGAGAAGAAGAATCTTCGTTTGTTGACGCTCGATATGGGACATATGACAGGCATGTGCTTAACGGCTGTCGCCGGAGGATTGCTCGTACAAGACGGGGATGACATGACACTCGATGATGCCTCATGCCAAATCGTGACGGATCGTCGCCCGACCGCAGCGGAATGGGAAGACTTGAAACTTGCATGGCGTGTCGTCAAGCACGTCAAGTCGAACGCCATTGTCGTCGCCAAAGATGAAACGACGATTGGAATCGGTGCCGGACAGATGAACCGCGTCGGCGCAGCAAAAATCGCCTTCGAACAAGCCGGGGAACGCGCGACAGGCGCAGCTCTCGGGAGTGACGCCTTCTTCCCGATGGCCGATACGGTCGAAGCGGCAGCTGCTGCAGGAATCACGGCCATCATCCAACCAGGCGGGTCGATTCGTGACGAAGAGTCAATCGAAGCGGCGAACCGACACGGAATCACGATGGTATTCACGTCAGTTCGACACTTTAAACACTGAGAGGGGTGCGCGTCATGAACGTATTGGTCATCGGTCGAGGAGGACGCGAGCATGCGCTCGCGTGGAAGTTGAAACAAGACGGGCACAACGTCTTCGTTGCACCGGGCAACGATTTCATGGAAGGTATGACGTGTGTGTCAATCAATGAAACGGACGTTGAGGCGCTTGTTCATTTTGCAGAAGAGAAAGAGATGGAATGGACGATTGTCGGACCTGAGTCATCGCTCATGGCAGGAGTCGTCGACACGTTCCGCAACAAAGGGTTGAACATCTTTGGACCAACGAAAGCCGCTGCCTTATTAGAGGGAAGCAAGGCTTTCGCAAAAGAAATCATGATGGAAGCCGGGATTCCGACAGCAGCGTACGAGGCGTTCACGGACGCGACATCCGCGCTTGCCTATATCGAGAAGCTTGGGGCACCCCTCGTCGTCAAGGCGGATGGACTGGCAGCCGGTAAAGGAGTCACGGTTGCGTTCACTGTGGAAGAAGCTGAAGCTGCGGTACGCGATATCTTCACGACGGATAAATTTGGGCAACAGTCACAAGTCGTCATTGAAGAGTTTCTCGAGGGAGAGGAATTTTCACTCATGGCGTTCGTCTCGGGAGAGCACGTCATTCCGATGGTTACCTCTCAAGATCATAAACGCGCCTATGACGGCGACGCGGGACCGAATACGGGTGGGATGGGTGCTTATAGCCCAATGCCTCATTTGGTAGAGAATGTGTATCAAGAAGCGGTGAAGACGGTGTTAGAGCCGCTCGCACAAACGATGGTCAAGCGTGGTACCCCGTTTGAGGGATTCTTGTATGCCGGGCTTATCTTGACATCTGACGGACCGAAAGTCATCGAATTCAATGCGCGCTTCGGTGACCCGGAAACAGAGGCCATCGTGCCGAACTTGAAATCGCCGCTCCTTGACGTGATTGAAGCGGTCATTCGTCAAGAACCGTATCCGATCGAGTGGAGCGACGGATATACGATGGGTGTCGTCATTGCGGCGAAGGGATACCCGGAACGCCCTATCACGGGTCAAGTGCTATCGGGATTTGAATCGCTCCCACAGGACGTCCTCGTTTTCCACGCCGGAACGGTGAGGCAGGACGATCAAGTCATTGGAAACGGCGGTCGCTTACTCATCGTGACTGCGACGAGACCGACGCTACTTGAAGCGAAGACAGTGGTATATGAAGCAATCTCACTACTCGATTTACCGGAAACGTTCCACCGAACCGATATCGGATCACGAGCGTTCACACAGATTATTTGAAGGATGGGTCAACCCATCCTTTTTTTCATGCGAAAAAAAGGAAATACCGATATCCTGTTTTACAATAGTAAAGTAGCTCGGAGAAAGAAGGTGGTCGGCCTGCGTGTTCAATCAAAACTATTTATTGCAATTGCCGTGAACATCGTACTCTTCATCGGTGTCATTTTATTTGTCATCAAACCGTATTTTGTAGAGAAAAGTATTGAACAGGACAAGGCGATGACCCGCGATCAAATCGAGAGTGTTTCGGAAGTGTTCGCCAATCACCGTCTCATGCTCGAACGGATTCTTGTCGACTGGTCAGTCTGGACGAATGCCTATGATTTCGTGCAGAACGAGAATGATACTTTTGTCGAAAATAATATGGGGGAAGAAACCTTAGAAAATTTAGGGATCGGGGCTATGATTTTCCTCGACAAAAATCGAGAGGTAGTCTACTCCGAATTTAATCAGATTTATGAGTTAGAAAAGGCAGAAGAGAAGAGCGCCTTCACAAATGATTTGTTACGCTACGTCAACTCGACTGGTATGACACAAAGTGCGGTATACGGTACCGACTTCGGCCCTGTGGTCTTCATGAGCCATCCGATTGTAAAAAGTGATGGAACGGGTGAACCTAGTGGTACGCTTGTAATCATTCAAAAAATCGGTCCGGACTTCATGGCGGCGATGAGTGCACAAGCAAAAACGAAACTATCCATTAGCCCGCTCGCTCATCAACGGCTGACGATTGAACAAGACAGTCGGTTTGCCCGCGTCTCTTTACCACTGCAATCGATTTATCAAGATGCGAACTGGGAAGTCAATTTCTCGGTGAAGCGCACGTACTATACAAACACTCAGACGATGTTAGAAACCGGCATGTTCGGACTCCTCGTTCTCGGTCTTGGTTTATTGTTGACTCTGTTTTGGACGGTGAATCAAATCATTACAAAACGTCTAATGGGCATCGTCAAAGAACTGAAGTGGATCACGAAGGAACGAAATAGTCGTTTACGGATCCATCTACATCCCCATAAACAAGACGAGATTGAAGAAATGGCAATCAGTATGAATGAGGTACTCGATGCATTAGAGCAGACACAAAAAGAGTCGTTGACACGTGCCTTTCGAGATTCCTTAACACGTCTCCCGAACCGCTTGGCGGTCGAGGAAATGTTCATGAATTTACCGGATACGACCCGCTCGATTGGTGTGATGGGAATCGATCTCGACAACTTCCGGCGGATCAACGACCAATTTGGTCAGCGTACGGGGGATGCGATGCTTACGTTCTTTGCCTCTCGTTTAATGTTTTATAAAGAGGATGGCTTCGTGGCAAGAATCGGAGCGGATGAGTTCATCTTGATTCATTCGGAATGGACGACTGAAGAACTCATGATTATCGCCAATCAGTTAGTGAAAGATTTACGCGAATGGGGTCTGAAGCAAGGAATGAACCATCTGACCTTAAGTATTGGAATTGATGAATTGAGGGAACCGTCACATCACTCCTATGAGGTGATGATGGCACGTCTTGACGTCGTCTTACATGAGGTCAAAGCGTCAGGGAAAGATAACATTATCTCCTATCAAGACATTGAAGATGGGAGTCATTACTTGCAGACACTCGAGATGGAGCGGGATTTACGTCATGCGTTACACCATGATGAATTTGAACTGTACTATCAACCAATCGTATCTCCCCAACCATTTCAGGTGATGGGCGTAGAAGCATTGATTCGCTGGCATCATCCGCAGAAAGGGTTCGTCTCCCCGAGCGTTTTTATTCCGGTAGCAGAACAACTTGGACTCATCTCGGATGTGGGACGGTGGGTACTTGTCCGGGCTATTACCGAGATTCAGGAGTATGCAGAGCGTTTTGATTTATTTTTATCAATCAACGTATCAAAACGTCAAATTTTAGATGGTTCCTTTTTAGAGACATTGGAAGAAACGCTTACCGATACGGGATTCCATCCACACCGACTGCATGTAGAAATCACAGAAAGTGAAGTCGGTGGGAACGTGTATGAACTTCAACAGTTTATCCAAGCGTTAAAAGTGATCGGGGTAAAAATATCACTCGATGATTTCGGGGTCGGAACGTCTTCTTTGTCATACTTGCAATCGCTACGTCTTGATATTATTAAAATTGATCAAAACTTCGTCAAAGGGATTCCGGAGAACAAGTTTGACCGCGCCTTGTTAGAAGGGCTTTATCAAACCTTCCAAACGCTGGAACTCGATATCGTCACAGAAGGAGTCGAACGACCGGAACAACTTGCATTCGTATTAGAATATAGTAGTTCGCTCATTCAGGGATATCATTACAGTAAACCAATTCCAATTGACCAATTGCATCACTACTTGCGAAAAACTGTCATGACACAAATTTGATCTAGGCGATTCTTCAGAAGAAGAGTCGCTTTTTTGTGAAAAATATATGTGAATTTTGTTACAATAGTGAACATAACTTGCGACCCTTTCAGAGAAAAGGTAAACTTGAAACAGGTGAAGAAAACGCTTTCAAAACTATTTTTTAATAGCATTGAAAGAGAAAAGGGAGGATTGGGTTCGATGCCAATAAAAAGAACGGCGCGGGCACCGTGGTCTAAAGTGATGATTCGTTCACAAATCGAAGTCGTTGATCGAGTACGGCCACCTTCGCTCGTCTTAAAAAATGCGACGTATTTGAACGTATACGTGAAACAATGGAAAACTGCGAACATCTGGATTGAAGGAGATCGTATCGTTTATGTCGGTCCAGACTTACCGGAATCAGCAGTCGAGACGGTCGATGTGTCAGGGAAATATATTGTGCCTGGTTATATCGAACCACACGCTCATCCATTCCAATTGTACAATCCGGCGACGTTGTCAAAATATGCTGGGGAACGCGGAACGACGACTCTCGTTAATGACAACATGCTGCTTTTTTTACAAGAAAAAGAGCAAGCGTTTGCGCAGTTAGAAGCGATTCAGCAGCTGCCGACGAGTACGTATTGGTGGGCAAGACTTGACACACAAACCGAACTTGATCGGGAGAGTGTCGCTGTCGACTCAGAACGTATCCATGAGTGGTTTAATCATCCGGATGTCGTGATGGCAGGTGAACTGACGGCATGGCCACGCGCAATGAAGGGCGATGATGAGATGCTCCAATGGATGCTCGATGCCGAGACGTGCGGACTGCCGGTCGAAGGCCACTTCCCGGGAGCGTCGCCCAAGACATTGACTAAAATGGCGTTGATGGGAGTGCACAGCGACCATGAGGCAATGACGGCAGAAGAGGCGCTCAATCGACTTGAATTAGGTTATACAACAACGCTTCGCCATTCTTCCATCCGACCGGACTTGCCGGGGATGATTCGTGACCTATTGGCGAACGGATTGACGGCGTTCGATCACCTCATGGTGACGACGGACGGTTCGACACCAGGCTTTTATGAAGACGGCATGCAAGACGCCCTCGTCCAAATTTTGATAGAAGAAGGACTACCGGCCGTTGAGGCGTACCGGATCGTTTCTCACAACGTAGCGCGTCATTTTGACCTCGATCACATTCTAGGCTCTATTGCCCCGGGACGCATCGCCCACTTGAATATCCTCGATGCAATCGAGGAGCCCCGACCGACAGCAGTCATCGCGAAAGGTCAGTGGATTTACCGTGATGGCGTATCGTTATTCCCGAACGAATTAGTGGAAGCGGTTCTTGACAAAATGCCATCGACAGACGTTTCTATCGAGCTGACGCCACAAGATTTGTCATTCAGCATGCCGGTCGGACTCGACATGGTCAACTCGGTCATCATGAAACTGTTTAAAATTACGCATGACACGGGTCAAGACGAATTACCGCGTGATGGAGACGAATCGTTCCTCATGTTGCTTGATAAAGAAGGGAAATGGCGATTGAACACGGTGCTGAAAGGATTTGCCCGAGATTTCGGGGGACTTGTCAGTTCGTATTCAATCAGCGGGGACTATTTGATTTTAGGTAAATGTAAACAAGACATGTTGCAGGCGTTCGAACGGATGAAAGAACTCGGAGGAGGTATCGTGCTTGTCGATAAAGGGAAAATCGTTGCCGAGATTCCATTACCGCTCTGTGGAATGACCTCGACGGAACCACTCGACACTCTCATCGGTCAAGAGAAACAGCTACGCGAGGAGCTCGTGGCAAGGGGTTATCAGTTTGAGGATCCGATTTATACATTACTGTTTTTAGCATCCACACACTTGCCGTATGTTCGCGCAACACCGCTCGGCATTTACGAAGTCATGAAAAAACAAGTACTATTTCCTGCGATTTTGCGATGAATAGTTGAGTCCAAGGCGCCCCTGCTTTAGAATAGTAAAGAAGTATGAGTAGAGAGGATGCTTGCGGATGCAACTCGATAAATTAAGAGGTCGAGAGCTTGATCAATTGTTTGAGGCAATTTTGAAGCTCGATACGCTCGAAGACTGTTATCAATTATTCGAAGATTTAGCGACTGTCAATGAAATTCAAGCACTTGCGCAACGACTGGAAGTGGCGCGGCAAATACGTGAAGGAAACACGTATCATAAAATTGAGGACGCGACAGGCGCCTCGACGGCCACGATTTCACGTGTGAAGCGATGCTTGAACTATGGGACAGGCGGATACGACCTCGCTCTTGAACGTCTACAACAAACAAAAGGTGACTCTTAAGAGTCATCTTGTTTTTGATGGAGGGGAGGGGCGAGATGCAACAGAAATTCATGAAACGGAACTTACAATTGTTCTTTCGAAATTTAACACCGGTTCAAACACTCGTGTTAATTTATAGTGCGGCAGCGATTTTATCAGTTTTGCTCCTCGCCTTACCGATTGCCCATAAACCCGGTGTGACGATTACGTTTACTGACCTTGTCTTCTTTGCGGTGAGTTGTGTCAGTGTCACTGGGCTAACGCCAATCGTGGTCACCGACACGTTTTCCACGTTCGGCTTATTTATCATTTTGTTCATCGTCCAAGTGAGTGGTGTCGGGTTGATCAGTCTGCACGTCATTATGTGGATTTTGCTTGGGAAGCGGATCGGGTTCCGGGAGCGACAACTGATTTTACGTGACCAAAACCAGACATCGATGTCTGGTATTGTCAAATACATCACAGAAATCGTCATCACCGTTATTGCCATTGAGGCGGTCGGTGCCGTCTTACTCGGGGTCCATTACTTAAATTATTTTGATACCGCCGGAGAAGCCTTCTTACAAGGCTTATTCGGATCCGTCAGTGCGACGACGAACGCCGGATTTGATATTACCGGGAGTTCGCTCGCGCCGTTCCGTGAAGACCCGTTTGTTATCTTCACGCAAATTGCGCTTATGACAGGTGGTGCCATCGGATTCCCGGTACTCGTTGAGATTCGGACATACTTGGTGAGCCGAATCACACGGAAGCGTCATACGTTCCCGAGTCGGTTCTCATTGTTCACCAAATTGACGGTCACGACATTCTTTATCTTGATTGCCGTCGGGACGGTCGGATTGTTCTTCTTCGAGTACAACAATGCCTTCAAAGATTTGCCGTTATGGCTTGCGTTCTCAGATTCATTGTTCCAGTCCGTGACGACACGTAACGGTGGATTATCGACAGTCGACGTCAACTTGTTCTCGGAAGCGAGCATGCTGTTATTGTCGATTCTTATGTTCATCGGAGCCTCACCATCGTCTGTCGGTGGCGGGATTCGAACAACAACGTTTGCCGTGGCTGTTCTCGGGGTCGTCGCGTTTATTCGTGGAGACTCGTCAATTAAAATTTTCGGTCGTGAGATCGTTCTTGAAGACATTTGGAAAGCGTTCGTCATCATTACCGTTTCGCTCGCCGTCCTATTGTCCGGGGTCATGGTCATGGCTTACTTTGAAGATGCCTCATTGACACGAATCTTATTCGAGGCATGTTCGGCGTTCGGAACGACAGGACTGTCTGTCGGTTTATCTTCTGAATTTAGTAACGTTGGAAAATGGGTGCTGACGGTTCTCATGTTCATCGGTCGAATCGGTGTCATCGCCTTCATTCTCATCTTGCAACGGAGACAGCCGAAGCGGATGTATAACTATCCGAAAGAATCGATTATCTTAGGATAAGGAGATTGTCATATGAAAGCTTTTTGGATTAACTTTGGATATGTCTTTATCGTTCCAGTACTGCCGTTCATCGCGGTCGTTAATGGAACGGCACTCTGTTCGCCGGACTCCCCGTTACTCGACATCCCAGTGCTCGGATTCTTTTTAGCGAATCCGCTCTGGTTTGTCCCGGTATATGGTTTATTTGCACTGCTTATTGCAAAATGGCTGACGGATCGGGAACAGAATCGTACGGCACGTTCGTGACTTGCTTCGGCAAGTCTTTTTTATATTGAGGAGATGCAAGTGATAAGAAAAATCGATACACTAGAGAAGGATTCGTTGGGAGGGAACAAGTTGAAATTTCTGTCATGGCGCCATGTGTTTAAATTAGATCCGAACAAACCCCTCACGGATGAAGCGCTCCGTGCGCTCATTCATTCGGGAACCGACGCCTTTTTGATTGGCGGGACGGACGGGGTCGATGCAGAGAATACATTTGCGCTCTATGCGAGAGTCCGAGATGCCGGAATACCTGTCGCGCTCGAAATCAGTCATCCGAGTCAAGTCATCCACGGATTTGATCATTACTTCGTACCGACCGTGCTCAATGCAGGAACTCCGGAATGGATCATCGGACACCAGGCTCGGGCGTTTGAACGATATGGTCATTTTTTTGATCCACGTCATGTCACGGCCCAAGGCTATCTCGTCTTAAACGCGGACGCAAAAGTCGCTGAAGTGACAGAGTCGAAGTGTGACTTGTCGCTAGAAGAGGCCGTGGCGTATGCTGAAACAGGTCATCACTTATTCCACCTCCCCTCACTCTATATCGAATATAGCGGACGGCTCGGAGACCTCGATGTCGTAAAAGAAATTCGATTGGCGCTCCCAAAAGCGCACCTTTTCTACGGAGGTGGCATCGACGGGGAAGATTCGGCCCGTTTGATGGGTGCACATGCCGACACGATCGTCGTCGGCAATATCATTTACGAAGACTTAGCAGGAGCACTTGCGACTGTGCGAGCACTCCGATAAAATAAGAACAAACGTTTGGAACAAGGAAGGAAACGATTATGTATAACCTTAGCGAAGAATTAGTCAAAGGTATGAACCCGGAACAGGCAGAAGCCGTCAAACATACCGATGGTCCACTTTTGATCATGGCGGGTGCCGGATCGGGAAAAACTCGTGTCTTAACACATCGTGTCGCTTATTTGATGGCGGCCAAGCAAGTGGCGCCTTGGAACATTTTGGCCATCACGTTCACGAACAAGGCTGCACGAGAAATGAAAGACCGGATTGCGCGTCTTGTCGGTGGAGTCGCGGAAGACATTTGGATTTCCACATTCCACTCCATGTGTGTCCGGATTTTACGACGGGATATCGACCGTATCCGCTATGAGCGGAGCTTTTCCATTCTAGATGCCTCAGACCAGTTGATGGCGATCAAACAAGTACTCAAAGAATTGAACCTCGATCCGAAGAAGTATGAGCCACGTACATTACTCGGGATGATTTCGAACCATAAAAACGAATTGCGTACGGCGAAAGATGCAGCCGCCCTTGTCGGAAATAATCCGTATGAGCGCATCATCTCAGATGTCTATACGGCTTATGAGAAAAAGTTGAAACAAAATAACGTGCTCGACTTCGATGACTTGATTATGAAGACGATTCACTTATTCCAAGAAGCGCCAGACGTGTTGGCGTTCTATCAAAAGAAGTTCAAATACATCCATGTCGACGAGTATCAGGATACGAACCGTGCCCAATATACGCTCGTCAAACTCCTTGCGCAGGCACATGAGAACTTGTGTGTCGTCGGGGACTCGGATCAGTCCATCTATCGTTGGCGCGGTGCCGATATCGCCAACATCTTGACGTTTGAAAAAGACTACCCGAGTGCCCGTGTCATCTTACTCGAACAAAACTATCGTTCGACGAAACGAATTTTGGAAGCAGCGAATGGCGTCATCAAGAACAACGCTTCGCGTAAAGACAAGAATTTGTGGACGGAAAACGACGAAGGGGAGAAGCTCTTGCTGCACGTCGCTTCAGATGATCGCGACGAAGCGTTCTTCATCATGAATCAGATGAAAGAGCTGAAGATGGAAGGGATGGACTACGGCCAGATGGCAGTCCTTTACCGGACGAACGCCCAGTCTCGTGGTCTCGAGGAGATGCTCCTCAAGTCCAATATCCCGTACAAAATGGTCGGCGGAACAAAATTCTATGAACGTAAAGAAATTAAGGATGTTTTGGCCTATTTGCGTTTGATTGCCAACCCGGACGAAGATATCTCATTCGTTCGTGTCGTCAACGAACCAAAACGAGGTATTGGGGCCGCCACAGTCGATAAGTTAGGTGACTTTGCAGATATGCAGGGTGTTTCGCTTATGGATGCGATTCGTGACATCGAATTATCAGGGATTGCGCCACGCACGGCGACGAAACTTGCGGACTTCCGTCAAATGATGATGGACTTACGGCAAATGGCTGACTATCTCTCGATTTCAGAACTCGTCGAAGAAATATTGAAGAAGACGGGATATGAAGACATGCTCAAAATTGAGAAAACGCTCGAAGCGGAAAGCCGACTTGAGAACTTACAAGAATTCCTGTCAGTGGCTCAAAATTTCGAGAAAGAAAGTGATGAACAGACAGTGGTCGCCTTCCTCACCGATTTGACGCTCGTGTCCGATTTGGATTCACTTGATGAAGTCGATGAATCGCATCAAGTCACGTTGATGACGCTGCACTCGGCGAAGGGACTCGAGTTCCCGGTCGTCTTCCTGATTGGAATGGAAGAGGGGCTGTTCCCGCATAGTCGGGCATTGAACGACGAAGAGGAAATGGAAGAAGAGCGGCGTCTTGCATATGTCGGCATAACGCGTGCCGAGAAGCGTCTCTATTTGACACGTGCACAGTCTAGGATGCTGTACGGGCGATTCCAAAACAACCCGGAATCAAGGTTCCTGCATGAATTACCGGAAACGTTGTTAGAACGGTCCGGAAAGGCAAGAAAACCAATGCCATGGAACCCTGTCGAATCACCTGGAAAGTTGCCAGTGAACGGTTTTAGTTCGAAACCGAAGCCAAAGCTCGCCCAATCGTCTGGCGCCGAAACGCTCGGATGGCAAGTTGGTGACAAAGCGAATCATAAAAAATGGGGGCAAGGGACGGTCGTCCAGACGCGTGGTGAAGGCGATCAAGTCGAAGTCGACATCGCGTTTCCTGAAGTCGGGATTAAGCGTTTGTTGGCCAAATTTGCCCCGATTGAAAAAGCGTGAGGTGAGAATATGGAGATGGCAGAACGCGTAGAAGAATTGCGTAAAACGTTAAATCAATACGGATACGAGTATTACGTGCTCGACCGTCCGAGCGTCCCGGACTCGGAGTATGATCGTTTGATGAACGAACTGATTCAAATCGAGACAGACTACCCTGAACTACGGACACCGGATTCTCCGACACAACGCGTCGGAGGGGCGCCTCTTGATGCCTTCGTCAAAGTGACCCACGATACACCGATGCTCTCACTAGGCAATGTATTCTCGAAAGAGGAACTCGTGGAATGGGTGGAACGAATCGAGAAGGACCTCGGCTATACACCGACCTTCGTGGCGGAACTGAAGTTTGATGGACTCGCCGTCTCTTTAAAATATGAGAATGGTCGTCTCGTGCGAGGCGCGACGCGAGGGGACGGAACGACAGGTGAAGATATCACACAAAACTTGAAGACGATTCGTTCGATCCCACTTCGTTTGAAAGAGGACGCAACGTTTGAGGTCCGAGGTGAGGCGTATATGCCGAAGCGTTCGTTCGAACAGTTGAATGATGAACGAGAACGGGTCGGTGAGCCATTGTTCGCAAACCCGAGAAACGCAGCGGCCGGTTCACTCCGGCAACTCGATTCGAAAATAGCAGCATCTCGAAACTTGGCATTTTTTGCATACGGTTTGGTGTCGCAAGACGATCTCGTCGCGTCGCATGACGAGTCGCTCGATTATTTGAAACGACTCGGAGTCGCTGTGAGCGGAGACTACACGACGTGCAAAACGGCCGATGAACTATGGGATTATATTGAAACGTACGTGACGAAACGTGGCGAACTCCCTTATGAAATCGATGGGATTGTCATTAAAGTCGCAGGGTACGAAGAACAGGAACAACTCGGCTTCACAGCGAAAAGTCCACGTTGGGCCGTCGCCTATAAGTTCCCGGCAGAAGAAGTCGTGACGACAATCGAAGACGTCGATTTCAGTGTCGGTCGTACGGGGAAAGTCACACCGCGGGCACGTTTTTCTCCAGTATCTGTAGCAGGGTCGACGGTGACGTATGCGACACTTCACAATGAAGATTTTATAAAGGAAAAAGATCTTCATATCGGTGATCGGGTCGTCATTAAAAAAGCGGGAGATGTCATTCCGGCAGTTGTCTCAGCAATTGCGAGTGAACGGAGCGGAGATGAACGAGTGATTGAATTTCCGACCCATTGTCCAGCATGTGAATCCGAACTGATTCGCCTTGAAGGTGAGGCCGATCATCGCTGCGTCAACCCAGAGTGTCCGGCCCAATTGCTCGAAGGACTCATTCATTTCGTCTCACGGCAGGCGATGAATATCGACGGACTCGGTGAGAAAGTGATCACGCAACTCCATGAGGCGGACCTCGTCCATAACGTAGCGGACTTATATCGCCTCAATCGGGATGACCTGCTCAGACTCGAACGCATGGGAGAGACGTCGGTGACGAACCTACTCTCGGCGATTGACCAGTCGAAACAAAATTCGCTCGAACGGGTGCTCTTCGCCCTCGGAATTCGTCTCGTCGGTCAAAAGGCAGCCTCTTTGATTGCAGAACGATTTGAGACGATGGAGGCGATCATCAAGGCGACGGTCGAAGAACTGACGTCGATTGATGGCATCGGGACGAAGATGGCCGAGTCGATTGTCCTCTACTTTGAAAAACCAGAAGCGCGTGAACTCGTCAGTGAATTGGGTGAATCGGATGTGAACCTATCGTTCAAAGGGACGAAACGTCCGACGACCGAAGGTGCTCCTTTATCTGGTAAGACGGTCGTATTGACGGGGAAATTACATGAGATGACACGTGGCGAAGCTGGGAAGCAGCTTGAACTTTTCGGTGCGAGTGTGACAGGAAGTGTGAGCAAAAACACAGATTTACTCGTTGCCGGTGAAAAGGCAGGTTCGAAACTGGCGAAAGCCGAATCCCTCGGAATCGAAGTATGGGATGAGGCTAAGCTGCTCGACTTTATAAACGAACAGGCGTAAGACGTTCGCTTCGGCGAACGTTTTTTGTTTTTTCGGAAATAAATGGGATTGAGCAGGTTCGCACAAGCGTTCGAGGGGTATAGATTAACTAAATCAAAATGTTAATATATTTTTGCGAGAGAACCCTTAGACATCAGGACTTTCACACACATATCCCTCTCATTCCTCTACGTGATGAAAGTCTCCATTCAGGACGAAGTCGATTCGTGCGCCTGTTTTCACCTTAGAGGAGGGACTAACATCATGACACACAACATCCAGCGCTTCGTTGCCGTATTTACTATTCTCATGTTCCTTTCAACATTGATTACCGTCCATGTCGTACATGCTGATACAACAACGTTTCGTTATATTCAAGTGGATTTGACGGACGAGGAAATGGAAACATTATACGAATCAAGTTTAGTTTATGAAGGCATCACGTTTTATGGGGTACGTGAATCAGCTGACATTTGGCGATTCGTGATTGATGCGGAGTCGGTCGATGATTCGTTGATTGACGTCATCACGCTCTATGATGCGGAAGGTGTCCCTTATACGTTTTCTCCGAATATCATTTCAGACTTGTATCCTGTCGAAGTAGAAGAGCCATCTGTAGTCGAAGAACCGGAAGTGACCTCGACCATTGAACCGGAACCAGTAGCAGAAGAACCGGAGCCTGAACCGATGCTCCCGGTGCTTTCAATCGAGGCGGTGAACATTGCTGGGGTCGACCAAGCTGTTGTCGGGGGTGAACTTTCCTATACGTTTATCGTTGAAAATACAGGAGAAACACCGTTGACGGTGACAAATATGTCCCATGAGTATTTCAGTGGGAAATTATCAGTCGAATCGTTCAATCAACGTGTTTTTGACCGTTTGAATGAATTGATGGGGGATGACGGACTCCTTCCTGGTGAACAGGTGGAAGTGACAGAGCTCTTATCGATTCCCGCTGACTATTCGCTCAGTACCGGTCCTGAGATTGGTAGTCTATTTCGCGTGACAGGAGTGGATGAATTCGATCGAATCGTCACATCAGAAAGTCAGCAAATTATCCTCTTGCAACAACCTGATTTTACAGTGAATGCTACGAGTGAGAAGGCGACCGTACAACCGGGAGAACCTGTTCGATACACGTATACAATCACCAACACCTCGAAAATCACTTTGTTCTTATCTGACTCTATGCTTACATGGCCGAACGGTGCTTTGACAGAAGAAGAACGAAACATGGCAAATAGACGGTTCAGGGAGCAAGTCGAAGCGATTCCTACCTTCATAGACGGGTTCGGTCCGGAAGAAGAAGTGACGTTCTCCTTTGAACTCCCGCTCTTCCCATCCTATGATGTGAGAGCCGGGGCTGAGTTGATTCAACGTGCGACGTTCACCTTTCAAGTAAATGAAGATGTAGGAGTCACACGATCCGTCGACGTACCGGTGGGAGTGAAGCAAGCCGTCCCGTCAAAAGAAGAACCGAAACAAGAGTCTAAGAAACAGCAGCAAGAAGTGAAGACAGAGGATGTATCCGTCGTGAAAATCGTCGTTCAGGAGAACGGCGCGCCACCAGTCGAACACGTTGATGAGTCTGACACGTACGCGCAAGATTTACTACCGATGACAGGCGAAGCGGATGACGCGTGGCATGCCATGATCGGTACATTACTTTTTGCCTCCGGACTTCTCTTGTTGATTCGTCGCAAACATCCGTCAACCAAACCATAAATCGAAATCCCTTCTTGTATATGCGAGAAGGGATTTGTTCTGATTCCGCTTCGATACTTTTTTCATGGAACGATTTTGTTATAATGGACAAAGTGAAATAGGAAACGATGTTCAAAGGAGCTACACATAGATGAAATGGAAACAACTCGTCGTCCCGACAATCGCCTCTGCGCTGTTGTTAAGTGGATGTTCAATGAAAATACCGATGGGTGAGGAAGAGGCGACACCGACCGGGGAAGAAACGGCAGCTGAAGGTGTTACGCAAGCGATTGAAGCGCGTGATTCATACTATCAGATGGTGATTCCATTCAAGGCGGCAGCAGCGAGAGGACTTGCCCAGCGTCAAGTCAGTTCGTCATTAGAGCTTGAAGAAGTCGAACTTGGCCTCATGCGCCATTCGACGGATGCGTTCGCCCCAGACAAATTCGCCTATCAAGAAGGCCAACTTCTGAACGCAGAAGACGTTTCGCGTTTGCTTGGACGAAAAGGTGGTAGTAAAGACGGACTAACGCCTTTAAACCCGGCGTATGCAGATGGGAAGGCTGAAGTCGAGGATGACAAATTTGTCGAGGCAAATAAAAAATCACCACTTTATCTGGCTTCAATCGTGGAACAGAATTACATGACGAAAAAGGACAGCGGTTATCAATTAGGCGGTGTGTCGTTCGCACTCATTTTAAATCGTGAGTACGTCTTCCAGGCACCGAACTATGGACCGACATATACGGTCAAGCTCGATCAGAAGAAAGTGGTCACAGAAGGCGAACGGATGGCGAACGAACTCGTCAACCAGTTACGAAAACGGGAAGACTTTAAAGAAATAGACATCAACATTGCACTTTACATGAAGTCGACACAAGGCTCACCGACTCCGGGAAACTACATCAAATCCGCATACATCGGAACGAAAGATGAAGTCACATCAAGTGATTGGAAAGCCATCGATGAGAAATATTACTACTTCCCATCGGCTACAGCGACAAATGAGGTGCGTGAGGATGCCCAAAAGTTTACGCTCTTCAGTGACCGGATCGCCGATCTCTTCCCAGACTACAGTGGGATGATTGGGAAGGGTTTCTATCAGAATGGAGATTTATCACGACTTGAGGTCGATATCCCAATCCAGTTCTATAGCCGTGCCGAACTCGTCGGATTCACGCAACACGTTGTCGGCTTACTTGAGAATCGATGGGAATACAGCCGAAACGTACCGGTCCGAATCAACGTGACCT
Organism: Exiguobacterium sp. s89; assembly: GCF_018617735.1. Lineage (NCBI taxonomy): Bacteria > Bacillati > Bacillota > Bacilli > Caryophanales > Exiguobacterium > Exiguobacterium sp. s89. The sequence goes on along the minus strand of NZ_JACSKS010000007.1, from coordinate 52,644 downwards.
CACTCGGTGGAGCCCATGAAGTAACGATTGTGTTTGAGGATGGTATGGATAGTCCTAAAGTATACTTCTAAGTGAGAGAGGTTCGTTTTTTGAAACGAATCTCTCTTTTTTTTCGTATGAAAAGTGAAAGGATAACCTTTGACCTTATTTGACCAATTGAGTAGAATAGAGTTAACAGAAACGGGAAAGGGATAGGTGAGGTGAATCCATATGGCTAAAAACTATTATGATGAGCTCGGTGTCTCAAAAGGAGCGTCGGAGCAAGAGATTAAGCGTGCATATCGGAAGTTGGCAAAACAATACCATCCGGACGTCAATAAAGATTCTGGCGCACAAGATCGGTTCAAGTCGATTCAAGAAGCGTTTGACGTGTTGAGCGACCCGGAGAAAAAGGCAAATTATGATCGATATGGGAGTCCGGATGGGCCTTCGTTTGGACAAGGATTCGGCGGTGGCGGAGAAACTTACGGGGAAGGATCGGCCCAGTTCGAAGATTTATTCCGACAATTTGGCGGTGGGTCTCGAACGACTTCCCGCACATTCGGGTTTGAAGATATGTTCGGCAGTTTCTTTGACCAAGCAGTCGAGGAGGATCTAGATGAATCTGTTCGGATCAATATCCCGCTCAGCCAGCTTACAAAAGACTCGAAAATGAGTCTTCGTCTTCAGACAGGTACTGTGAACGTCAAGATTCCACAAGGTGCCTATGAAGGGCAGAAGTTACGGTTGAAAGGAAAAGGAAGTCGGGTAGGACAATCCGGTAACCGAGGAGACGTGTATGTCGAACTACATTTCACAGATGATGATACGTATCGTCGTGAAGGGGAGCATATCGTGACCGTGAAGCGGTTGCGGCCGCTCGAATTTTTAGACGGAGCGAGCGTCATTATTGCGACGCTCGACGGAGGGCGAGTGAAGCTGAAAGTGAAGCCGGGAAGTCGTCCGGGGCAACGGATGAGGATTCCGGGTCGCGGTGTTATGACCGGTTCGAAGGTACGGTCGGATTTGTACGTGCAACTCGAGGTCGATCTGCCGCTTGATGATGCTTACCGTTCTGTTTATGAACAAATTGAACGTTGATGGATAAGGAGGAGTCGTGATGGACTTTAATCGATTTACAGACAAAGCACATGAATGTATAGTCAGTTCACAAGCGTTGGCGAAACAATATCATCATAGTGAAATCAATGAATGGCACGTGTTGGCGTCCATGATTTCACAGACGGATGGGATTGCGCCATTATTGTTTCAAAAAATGGAGATCAATGTGTCTGAGATTGAAGGAGAAGTCGCGCTATCTTTGAAAAATGCGCCAAAACTTCAAAATCCAACGACACCGATGATTTCGGCTTCCTTATTAAATGTCTTGACGACGGCCGAACGGGAAGCGACCGGAATGAATGATGAGTACGTATCGGTCGAACATATTCTTCTTGGTATTTTATTGAACAACAGTCAAGCGCAGGCGATGCTCGAGCGACAAGGCATCACGGAAGAACATCTTCGTGAGGCGCTCGTCGCCGTGCGTGGGAACCGTCGTATCACATCGAAGTCGCCCGAAGCGACGTACGATGTGTTGACGAAATATGGACGCGACCTCATTCAGGAAGTGAAGACAGGAAAAATTGACCCGGTCATCGGACGTGATAGCGAGATTCGTCGTGTCATCCGGATTTTGAGTCGGAAGACGAAAAATAATCCAGTTCTCATCGGGGAACCGGGTGTCGGGAAGACGGCAATCGTCGAAGGACTCGCCCAACGAATCGTTCGAGGCGACGTACCGGAAAGTTTGAAAGATAAGACGATTTTCAGTCTCGATATGAGTTCACTTGTCGCCGGTGCGAAATACCGTGGCGAGTTTGAGGAACGTCTTCAGGCTGTCTTATCCGAAGTGAAGGAAGCAGAAGGTACGATTATTCTCTTCATTGATGAACTGCATACGATTGTCGGTGCAGGAAAGTCGGAAGGTTCGATGGATGCCGGTAACATGTTAAAACCGATGCTCGCTCGAGGTGAACTTCATTGTATCGGTGCGACGACACTAGACGAGTATCGCCAATATATCGAAAAGGACCCGGCGCTCGAGCGTCGCTTCCAACAAGTACTTGTTGCTGAACCGGACGTCGAGGATACGGTCTCCATCTTGCGTGGATTAAAAGAACGCTTTGAGATTCACCACGGTGTACGCATCCACGACAACGCGCTCGTCGCGGCAGCGGTTCTGTCAAACCGTTATATCACCGACCGCTTCATGCCGGACAAGGCCATCGATCTCGTCGACGAGTCATGTGCGATGATTCGGACAGAAATGGAATCGATGCCGGCGGAACTTGACGAGTTGGTTCGTCGTGTCATGCAACTTGAAATTGAAGAGGCTGCGCTCAAAAAAGAGAGCGACGCAGCTTCCATGAAACGACTCGAAGCACTCCAACAAGAGTTAGCTTCGCTTCGGGAACAATCAGATTCGTTACGTCTCCGTTGGGAAAATGAGAAAGAATCGACACACCGCGTGCAACAAATCCGTGGAGACCTTGAGAAGGTACGTCTCGAGTTACAGGAAGCAGAGAGTCGCTATGACTTAAACCGGGCCTCCGAGTTGAAGTATGGACGCATCCCAGAACTCGAGCGAGAACTTGAGGAAGCGGAACAGTTGGCGGGATCCGTGACGCGCGAACTCGTGCGAGAAGAAGTGACGGAAGAAGAAATCGCCGAAGTCGTCTCGAAATGGACCGGTATCCCGGTGACGAAACTAACAGAAGGAGAGCGGGATAAGCTTCTCAACTTAGAAACGGTCTTGCACAAACGTGTCTTCGGTCAAGACGATGCGATTCGACTAGTCAGTGATGCAGTCATTCGTGCCCGTGCAGGAATCAAAGATCCAAACCGTCCAATCGGTTCATTTCTCTTCCTCGGACCGACGGGCGTCGGGAAGACCGAGCTCGGGAAGGCGCTCGCGGAAGCGATGTTTGATTCAGAAGACCATATCGTTCGACTCGACATGAGTGAATATATGGAAAAACACGCCGTGTCTCGTCTTGTCGGTGCCCCTCCTGGATACGTCGGCTATGAGGAAGGCGGTCAGTTGACAGAAGCGGTTCGTCGTAACCCTTACTCGGTGCTCTTACTCGATGAGGTTGAGAAGGCACATCCAGATGTCTTTAACATCTTGCTACAACTGCTCGATGACGGGCGATTGACCGATTCGCACGGTCGAATCGTTGACTTCAAAAACACGATTGTCATCATGACGTCAAATATCGGGGCAGATATTTTGCTCGAGGCAGCGAAAGATGGGGTCATTGACGAGGACGAGGAGCGTCAAGTGATCGAGAAGCTCCGCCGTCACTTCCGTCCAGAGTTCTTGAATCGGGTGGATGAAACGATTCTGTTCCATCCACTAACGAAAGATCAAATCGGTCAAATTGTCGAGAAGGCGGTCGGGCGGATGAGTGAACGGCTTACAACACGCTCGATTCATATCGAGATCACAGATGCGGCGAAAACGTTTGTCGCTGACGAGGCGTATGAGCCTCAATTCGGTGCCCGTCCAATCAACCGTTATGTACAACGGACCATTGAAACGAAACTTGCCCGCAGCATCCTAGCAGGAGATGTCGAAGACGGTCAGACGGTCGTCATCGATGTCGAAAACGGAATGTTGACGTTACGTCCCTCGACGGTGAAGGCATAAGGAAAAGAGGAGTCCAATTTGGATTCCTCTTTTTATGTGTGTCGGCGTTGTCGTTTCAAAATGAGATAGCTGGTGCCTAAAAAGATAAGATAGAGCACAGTCCCGAAGAATAAGTTGAAGACCCACGGCATCGTTCCCATAAAGATGGAGCGTGTCGCTTCCTGGAACCAGAGCAATAACCAAAAAAATAGTCCGAGACTTGAAACGAGTAGAACCATAAACCGTATGAATCCATCTTTCGTCCACTGTTTCACCAAAAATCCAAGAAGAAACGTCGTACCAAAAATCGCTACTAACCCGATATAGAACAATCCGTCAATCGGTAAAGACTGCACGTACACATTCCCCTTCTCGTCGTCAGATTTGTATAATCCAATCTTACACAAAGAGGGGATAAATGGAAATCATTATTGTGACACGAGCGGGCGCTCTGGTTGATAGACGCAATATGGTTCTGCTTCTTTATAGTCGCCTGTGACCGCGTATGCTCGGGCCCGTGATCCCCCGCAAAGATAGCGATATTCACAATACCCGCATTTCCCATGATGGGTATCCGGGTCGCGTAACGCCTTGAACGTCGGATGGTGACGATAAATGTCCGCAAGAGGTGTCGTTCGGACGTTCCCGCAGGGGATTGGTAAAAATCCAGACGGCTGAACGTCTCCTGTGTGCGAGATGAAGACAAAACCGTTCCCGTCATTCGTTCCTTTAGGTGCTTTCGCTAAATCATCATGAGGGTGTCCGATTGGAGGAAGTCCTTTTCTTTTTCGCCGCTGATTTTCTTGACGCGCCACCCGGCGATAGAACTGGGCTTCCGTCGTTGAGATGATAAACGGTGCCGTTTCTTGAAGTGAGAACGCCCACTTCAATACTTCCTCATGCCGCTCGGGTGAAATGGGTTGTAGCAACGAACCTCGTCCTGTCGGTACGAGGAAGAAAAGTGTCCAAACCGACACACCGAGTGACTCTACGAGTTTCGCCATTTCCGGTAATCGATCGACGTTGTATTCGGTCACCGTTGTATTGATTTGAAAGGACATCCCTTCTTCCCGAAAATAGGAAATCCCACGAATGGTACGGTCAAAACTGCCTCTCGTTCCTCTAAAATAGTCGTGAGTCTCTGCATCCGGTCCGTCGAGGGAGAACGCCCAACGAGACAGACCGGCCGCTTTTGCCCGTTTCACGGCATCATGAGTGACGCGAGGTGTGGCAGAAGGCGTCATCGAGACACGCATTCCGAGAGAAGAGGCATACTCGGTCAACTCGAACAAGTCTTCACGCATGAGCGGATCCCCTCCTGTGAAGACGAGAATCGGGTTGTTCATCGCCTGAATCTCTCGAATGAGCGCTTTGCCTTCTTCTGTGTCGAGCTCATTTTCATATCGGTGAAACTGTGCCTCGGCTCGGCAATGAACACAGGAGAGCGCACAGGCACGTGTCACTTCCCAAATCACGATGAATGGGTTTTCGTCATAGTCGGTGTGCTTCATACCATCACCGCCTGCTTGAGATGTAGTTTTTCGACCGCCCGTTTGGCGGAATCAACGCAGTCCGGTAATCCGACGCCGTGGAGGATGGCGCCGCAAGCTTCGACACCGTCCCACTTCGTTAGCGCTTCTTCGAACGCACGGACGTCCTGTTTATGTCCGACCTCATATTGCGGCATCGTTTGAATATGCCGTTCAACTTTCGTAAAGAGAGGTGTCCCGACTTTTTGAATACGGCGAAGTTCGTTCAAAGCAAATGATGCAATGGTGTCATCGTCTTCATGTAATAAAGAAGGTACATGTTCAGAACCGATATACATGCGGAGCAACGCTTTATTCTTAGGTGCCAAGTGCGGCCACTTCTTATGCATCCAGCTGCATGCGGTCAAAGCGCTCCCTTCTGACTTAGCGATGACATAGCCAGTTCCGTCTAAAGCATCAACCTCTGACTCGTCGAAGGCGGCGAGTACGGTCATCGAGGATGTCCGTTTTAATTCAGATAACCGTTCGGCTTCAGGAAAACCGAGCAGCGGACCGAGTGCATGAGGAGATGTAGCGATGATGATGCCGTCAAATTGTTCGACCGTACCGTTAGACAATGTGACTTCATGGGGGCGGACGGACTGAACGACGGTATTTAATATGAGACGGTCAATCGAAGGGCGTAGTGCTTCGACGAGCGCACCAAGTCCTTGATCAATCGACAAAAATTTTCCGGTCTCGGCCGGTTTCACACCAGCCTGGACAGGAGGTGTGAGAGCTTTCATCCCGAGAATCAGACTGCGAGTTTTTTGTTCAATCGTGATAAACTGAGGGAAAGTAGACTCGATGCTCATATCTTCGAGTGTCCCGTTATAAATCCCGGACAGAAGCGGCTCAATCATCGTATCAACGACTTCTGAACCGAGTCTTGTTCGAAAGAAACGGTCGAGCGAGATATCCTCTTCTTTATATACACGTGGAATCACGAGATCGAATCCTGCGCGAAGCTTTCCTCTCCATGTAAAGAGATCTGTTTTGACCATTGGCCAAAATTTAGTTGGGATACCCATGACCGATCCGGCTGGCATCTGTCTCAGCTTTCCGCGCACATAAATATAGGAAGTACCGGTTTTGGAACGGACGAGCTGGTCCTCGAGACCAAGATCGGTGATGAGCGAAGTCAAGGTCGGTTTTCGTGCCATATAGCCATCCGGTCCGGTCTCTAATGTGAAGCCATCTTGATAAATGGTTTTAATTTTTCCACCGAGACGATCTTGCGCCTCGAACATTGTGACGTGGGCACCAGTTTCTTTGGCGTAATATGCCGCGGCGAGTCCGGTGATGCCGCCTCCGATAATTGCGATGTGATTCAATCGATTCACCCATTTCTGTAAAGTTGTTGTCGTATTAACGGTACCGAGAATGTTGACGGAGACATAGGATAAGTGTCACGGAGTTCTAGACAAATTTGTCACGAATTCGAAAGGGGACGATGAAATGGTTTCCTTTATAGTCATTTCGGCTTTTGTGGTGATAAGTGTGGCTGGCTTTATTGTGATGATGAATCGACATGGTGAAAAGCTGACGGGCGACGAGGAAGACCAACCGATGATTTGGGCGGACGAAGACTGGTATAAAGAAGATGGACCGCCTGATGGGTAATGTGATAAGATGACCCGGTTGAAATTTGATGGAACATGAGGTGATTGAATGAATGTACTCGAACAACAGTTGAACCACTTGATCGATGAATGTCGTCCGTACACGGCTCAAGGGAAAGTAGCTGACTACATCCCTGAACTGGCGCATGTGAAAAACGATTTACTAGGGGTGGCGATTTGTTTGCCGGACGGGACGTATATTCATGCGGGGGACGTTCATCACAAGTTTACGATTCAAAGTGTCTCGAAAGCATTGACACTCTGTTATGTTTTAATGGAATTTGGAGAAGACTATGTGTTTTCGAAAGTCGGGATGGAGCCGACGGGAGATGCATTTAATTCGATTGCCAAGCTCGAGGAGACAGTTCCGTCTAAACCGTTGAACCCAATGATTAATGCAGGGGCGCTAGCGGTGACGAGTATGATTTTAGGGGAAACGGCTGACCTGAAAATTTATCAGTTCCGTCAATTTTTAGGGAGGCTGTTAAATCGACCGGTAGAGGATATTACGTACGATGAAAAAGTCGCCCGCTCTGAATACGAGACGACCGATTTGAATCGTGCACTCCTTTATTTCATGCGCCACCATGGAATTGTAGATGGTGAGGTAGATGAGATTATTGATGTCTATACGAAACAATGTGCCATCGAGATTGACTGCTTTGACTTGGCACGAATCGGACGTATCTTTGCGGGGAACGGAGAAGACCCGAATACGGGCGAAGAATTAATTCCACGTCGGGTTGTTCGAATTGTCAAAGCGATTATGACAACATGTGGCATGTATGATGCATCGGGCGAGTTCGCTGTTCGAGTCGGTCTTCCCGGTAAGAGCGGAGTCTCGGGTGCGATTTTAGCAGTCGGTAACCATGAACTGGATTTGAGTAATGTCGGGTTTGGAATCTTTGGTCCGGCGCTTGATTCGAAAGGGAATTCAATCGCAGGTATGAAACTGTTAGAACTATTGATTGAACGGTATACCTCGCGCTAAATCGATAAATGTTCCACTGACGTGTCTAACTCTTCTTGTAACGTTTCGATTTTTGCATCATACACAGACTGCAAATCTTCAGGTGGCTTGAAAGTCCGCCAACGCTTTAACAGTTGGTCATGGTCGTTCATCTCACCGAGCTCAGTTTGCATCCTCTTTAACGTGCGGACGGTATCCATGGAGGCATCTGTTTCATAGTTCAACAAATACTCATGTAAATAACGTTCACGCTTGACGGCTAAACGAACTTTATGGAGTGCTTCAACTTGTTCATTTCTGTCCGGTTGCTCATGATAAATACGGATTCGTTGGTTACGTTCTTCTTTCGCCTTTTCTAACATTGGAGAGGCGTTCATTTTTTTAAACGCACGAAATAACGGCCCACCGATGAAACGGCGAATTTGTTGATCGAGTGAAGGCGTCATTTTTTCACTGACGCGTGTCGAGAGAATGGTTCGTTCGATGGCGCGTTGCTTCTCGACCACTTGAAGAAACAATGCATCGAGTTCATTCTGTGACTCAAAGTTTTCAATCAGTACATCGAGGTCTCGTACATGTCCGAGTACTTCCATCAACTGTTTGAGTTGCCGGAACGTCGCAGGTTTTGTCTCATAGATTTGCATGAACGTGATCAGCTTTCGTAAATGAACGCGGGCGCGATGAATGTCCTCCGAATTGGTGAAAGTGAGGGCCTCGGTCACGTAATGATTAAACGTATTCCACGTTTCTAACAGCTCAAATTTTAATTTTTCTGCATGCCGTTGATTCATGATATTATTTCCTTTCTGAAAAGAGATGAGGGTTGTCCATGTACCAAACACATTCATTAAACGAAAAAACAAAACTGTTCTTTACGATTTTCTTTCCAATCTTAGTCACGCAAGTGTCTTTTTATTTGATTAGCTTTTTTGATACCGTCATGTCTGGACGTGCCGGAGCGGTCGACTTGGCAGGTGTCGGTGTTGGTTCAAGTCTTTGGATGCCGGTCTACACCGGACTCAGTGGCATCCTATTGGCCGTGGCGCCAATCGTATCGCAAGCACTTGGTGCACGGGACCGACAACAGATTCAACGGACGCTGTTCCAAGGCATCTATCTAGCCGTCATACTAAGTGTCATCACGTTGACATTAGGCTCGTTCCTCGTGCCAATTGCAATCGAGGGAATGGGGCTCAGTACGGAAGGGAAGCGGATTGCAACTCAATACTTACTTGCTCTTGGTTTCGGTGTCTTGCCGATGTTTCTGTTCAACGTGCTTCGCACGCTCATGGATGCGCTCGGCAAGACGAGAGTTTCAATGATCCTCATACTATTAGGGTTACCCATTAATGTCGGATTAAATTACATCTTCATTTTCGGGAAACTTGGTGTTCCGGCATATGGCGGCGTCGGAGCGGGAATTGCCTCGAGCATCACCTACTGGTTGCTCTTTTTCATGGCCTTGTTCTTCGTGAGGAATGGAAAACCGTTCCGAGAATACAAATTTTTACGGACGACTGAGCGTATCGTCTGGCTCAGACAAAAAGAGTTATTGCAACTCGGGACACCAATCGGGCTAGCAATCTTCGCCGAGGTCAGCATCTTTGCAGCAGTCACGCTATTGCTCAGCTCATACGGTGACCAAATCGTCGCGGCACACCAAGCCGCCATTAACTTCGCTTCGTTCGTGTACATGCTCCCGTTGTCGGCATCGAGCGCGTTGACGATTGTCGTCGGATACGAACTCGGTGCGAAACGATTAAAGGACGCTGTTCGATATGCGAAAATCGGAATTTCGCTTTGTCTAGGTGTCTCCATCTTCTCTGGTGCCTTGTTGTTTTGGCAAAACGAGCGGGTCGCAGCCATTTATACGAATGATCCGATGGTCGTGGAACTCGCTGCCCACTTCATGATTTTCGCCGTGTTCTTCCAGTTATCAGATGCAGTCGCGGCACCGATTCAAGGGATTTTACGAGGATTCAAGGACGTCAATATCACGCTGCTTCTCTCGCTCGTTGCCTATTGGGTCATCGGCTTACCTCTTGGTTATGTCTTGACGGAACATGCTGGGTTTGGTCCGGATGGGTATTGGATTGGCTTGATTGCCGGGCTCGCAGCCGGAGCGGTCTTATTATTTCTCCGACTCGTATGGATTGTTCGACGCTACGGGACGCTCGAATCGACGTAATGATGCAAAGGTTGTTCGCAATTGTGAACAATCTTTTATTTATTATAAATTGGTCTATACAACTATACTTTTATTAGTTATGATAACATGGAGGAAAACAAAAAGGAGTGGTGAACCGATGGCGACATTGATCAATGCTCGTATCGTGTCAGCGGAGCAAACATGGGAACGTGGATATATCAGATGGAATGGTCAAACGATTGATGAGGTTGGATCGATGGAACAGTTTGAACAACAGGATGAGCACGTGATTGATGTCGCGGGGGCGCTCGTGACACCAGGTTTGATCGATGTTCATATCCACGGGGGGTATGAAGTCGATACGATGGACGCGGATGAATCACGACTTCGTCGATTGAGTGAACACATGCTACAAGAAGGTGTCACTTCTTTTTTCGCGACGACAATCACACAATCAAAAGAGGCGATTGAGCATGCATTGACGGCAGTCCGAAACGTAATTGAAGCGCAGGATACGACACTCATCGGGATTCACTTGGAAGGTCCTTTCGTCAATGTGGAGATGGCTGGGGCACAACCGGCGGAATATATTATCGATCCGGATGCCGAGCAGTTTCGGAAGTGGCAAGAGCTTGCGGGTGGGCATATTCGCCTTGTCACGTATGCACCGGAACGGCCGGGTGCCCGTGCATTTGAAGCGGCACTTCGCGAATCAAGTACAATCGGTTCAGCCGGTCATACGAGCGCGACATTTGAAGAGAACAAACAGGCGGGCATCAAACACGGGACACACCTGTATAACCAAATGCGTGGATTGCATCACCGTGAACCAGGTACGGTCGGATATTGTCTATTAGAGAAAGGTGTCATCGCGGAAATTATTCCGGACGGCATTCACAGCCGTCCAGAGATGGTTGACTTTGCGTTCCGTTTAAAAGGACCAGATGAACTCGTCGTCATCACGGATGCGATGCGAGCGAAGGGACTTCCGGACGGACAGTATGAACTCGGCGGTCAACCGGTCAAAGTCGAGGATGGGGCTGCGCGACTTCAAGCCGGGAATCTTGCGGGCAGTGTGTTGACGATGGATGCTGCATTCCGAAACATTCAGGCATATACGGGATGTACAGTGGAAGAGGCGGTCAAAATGACCGCGACGAATGCAGCTAAGGAATTTGGATTGACGACAAAAGGGGACATCAAATCGGGGTTTGATGCAGACCTAGTCGTATGGAATCGCGCGACACATGTTCAGATGACTTTTGTCAAAGGTAAGATCGTATATGAACGGGAGGAACAAGGATGAACGTACTAGTCGCAAAGACGGCGAACGATGCGGAACGAATCGCCTACACGCTAATTAAAGAACGGATTTCAGGGAAACATGACTTCGTACTCGGTCTCGCAACCGGTAGCACACCAGTCGGGATGTATCAGATGTTTAAGCAGGACGCGCTCGATTGTAGCCACGTGACGAGCGTCAATTTGGATGAATATATCGGACTATCACCCGAACATCCTCAAAGCTACAATCGCTTTATGAAAGATCGCCTCTTTGATGAAGTGCCATTCAAACAAAGTCATCTTCCAAAAGGTGATGCGTCGGACCCAGAAGCGGAGGCGGCGCGCTATGAAGGGCTCGTCCGAACGCTCGGTGTCGACTTACAACTTCTCGGGATTGGCGAGAATGGACACATCGCATTCAATGAACCGGGGACGGCACTCGATGCCAAAACACACGTGACCGAGCTCACGGAATCGACCCGTGAAGCCAATCGTCGCTTTTTTGACCGCCTTGAAGACGTACCGACTCATGCGATCACGATGGGACTCGACACGATTATGAATGCCCGTGAAATCGTCCTTGTGGCTATAGGTGAGCGGAAGGCGGAAGCGGTACAGCACATGATTGAAAGTGTTCCGACAGTCGACTGGCCGGCCACAATCCTTCAAGCGCATCCAGGTGTGACAGTCGTACTCGACGAAGCGGCGGCATCGCGCTGCGCAGATGCTCTTCAAGCCCGTGGACGAGAAGCAGCAACACGATTTTTCACCATTCGGGATTAACGAACCTGCGGAATCATCTCCGCGGGTTTTTCTGTGTTCAACTGTGGGAAAGTGTAAAGAAATGAATTTGTCATCAAAACGTTTTCGACAAATTTGACACTTTCCTCTATAATGAGTGAAGCTCATTATTTTGACTCGAAGGAGACCGCGATGAATTCTAGAACACATACTCGTAGACAGCGAAAAGGTCCGTCTGCGTTTTATAAGATATTTAGTGCCCTTGTGCTGATTGCGATTATTGCTGGATCTAGCATTTACGGTACAGCGTTTTATAAAGCTCACAATATGTTGTCCGGCACCCAAGTCACGCTAGAGGACGACCCGACAGTCGAACCGACTCGTTTTGACAAAGAAGATACGGAGTCGTTCTTGATTTTAGGGACAGACCTTTCGCCACAAAAGAAAGCACGTGGAGAATTCGGACGCTCGGACGTTATGATCGTTGTTATCTTGAACAAGAAAGAAAAACAGACGACGATGCTCAGCGTTCCGCGCGATTCGTATGTCAATATCGACTACACGGGCTACAACATCCCTTATGGAAAGACGGGACTTGACCAAGATAAGATTACACACGCTTATTACTTTGGTTCGATGGATGAAACGAATCCAAATAATGGGATGCGGATGGCGACGAATACGATTGAAGATTTGGTCGGCGTAGAAATCGATCATGTCGTTTCGTTAAACTTCCAAGGGTTTGTCGATTTCATTGATGCCGTAGGTGGCGTTGAAATTGATGTCCCGTTCTCTTCACAACAAAACAGCTATGATGCATCACGTGAAACGGTCCAAATCGAACAGGGACTTCAACAGCTTTCTGGCGAAGAGGCACTTGCCTATGTCCGAAACCGATATGACGATCCCCGTGGAGACATTGGACGTGGACAACGTCAAATGGAAGTAATCAATGCCGTGCTCGAACAATCACTCGGCACTTCACTCCTTAACAACTATGATAAGGTCCTGAAAGCCGTTGGGGACAATATGCAGACAACGCTTGGACCAAATGACTATATGCGTTTGATTGAAGATGTCGGGGCATTGCACGATACGGTACAATATCAACTGACAGGTGAAGGTGCCCGAGCAGATGACGGTCACTTCTACTATTTCTTGAATGAGCCGCTTCTTGAAGAAGTGCGTTATCGCGTGCAACAAGCGGATGCGGGTAACCGTGTCGAGCCGATGTCAGATACAGAACTGGAGTCTTACACGTTAGACCCGAACGGGGTAACGTACGAAGCTCAATAAAAAAAGTTTGCCTTCGGGCAAACTTTTTTTATATGCGATCCATGGCGACGGTCAAAGAGTACGAGTCTCCACGGAAAAGGGAACGACTATATTCAAACATGCCGCCATCATCGAGATACGTTCGCTGGTCAATCAACAGTACCGGAGCGTTCGGAGAGATAGTGAGGAGCTTGGCTTCTTCAGGACCGGCGCTTCGAGCTTCGAGTGTCTGTGTTGCATTTTTCAGGCGTAAGCCATGCTTTTCGGCATACGCATAGATCGATCCCGTCGCGTCATCTTGCGTCAGGTCCGGCAATAAATGGACTGGGATATAGGCTGTCTCGAGCGCAAGCGGATTGTCATCTGCGAGTCGTAGCCGCTTCATTTCATAAACAGGTGTCTGATTCGGGATGCTCAGTTGCTGGGCGATGAGATCCGTTGCCGGAATGACCTCGTACGATAAGAGACGACTGAGCGGTCGCATGCCTCGATGTTTGATTTCTTCAGAAAAACTCGTCAGTCCGGATAATGTCATCGCAATCTTTTGACTCGCGACAAAGGTGCCCCGTCCTTTTTGACGGCTCAAATAACCGGCGTTGACGAGATTCATAATCGCTTGACGAATTGTCATTCGACTGACATGAAATTGCTCGGAAAATTCACGCTCTGAAGGCAGGGTGTCTCCTGGTTTTAACAATCCGTCATCAATTTGTTGCTTTAAGTACGCTTCAATTTGATAATAAATAGGTAACGGAGATTGTTTATCAATTTCTAACATATCATTTCGCTCCTGACTGAGAAGGTGTATGTTTCATTATAGACGAAATTAAACTAGTTGTCTGAACAGATTTTTAAAGAGAAAAGGTGGAGGGGAAGATGAATCAATACACATTGGAGACAGTCGTAACTGCGGTCAAAATAGATCAATCAGGTTATTGGCATACACTTGAGAACAGTCCGTTTTATGCAGAAGGCGGTGGACAGCCAGCCGATCGGGGATGGATTGGATCACATGAAGTATTAGATATACAACTCATTGAAGGCGAGGTTCGGCACCTCTTGCACGAGTCCTTACCGATTGGTACAACGGTAGAGGCTCGAATCGATGAAGATGTGAGACGTGATCATTCGATTCAACATACTGCTCAACATCTTTTAACGGCAATCTTAGAGGACCGTCACGGCATTCGCACGCTCAGCTTTGGAATCGGGTCAGCCGACTCGTCCATTGAGATTGAAACGACAACGATGGACTGGTCACAAATTAACGCACTTGAGCATGAGGTGCAACAACTGGTCTACGAGAACCGTCCGATTCATGTGTATGAGATACCGGAGGAAGAAGTGGATCGAACGCGTTTACGGAAGGCGACCGATCGCATGGGGATGATTCGCATCGTAGAAATCGAAGGGATTGACTACAATGCATGCGGCGGCACCCACGTGGGGACAACCGGACAACTCGGTACGATTCACGTGACGGCAATGAAGAAAGTCAGAGGGAATATTCGCTTGACGTATGTGGCCGGAAATCGGGCGATCGAGGCGATCCAACAAGCGCGAGAAGCGTTACGTTCGATTCACCATACATTCTCGACAACGAATGAATCCGTGGCAGAGCGTGTGATTGAAGAACATACGATTCGTCTAGAACGTGAAAAAGAGATTAAGACGCTAGAAGAACGGATTGCGAAAGCGAAAGTAGAGGCAGTGTTGAAAGAAGATAACTATGTAGCGTTACATGTGGGGCGGACCGAAGCTGAAACGTTGACGACCGCCATCATCGAACGGATTGCCGCGACGGGACGAATTGCGGTTGGAGCCAACTATGGCACGCAGAAATTGTTTGTCATGCATGATGGGACGCATGATATCGCCGTCGGTAAATTCTTGAAAACCGCCCTTCAAGAGATGCAGATTGGTCGTGGCGGCGGAAACCATAAGCAGGCACAAGCACGATTCACATCCGTGTCTGAGCTGGAGCGAGGGATGGAAGAAATCGTGAAACGATTGCAGGAAGGGGTGCTTTCATGTTGACGATTCAAAGTGGGCAAGAAGCTCATTTGATTCAACAGGCGAGACAAGTGAGAGAAGTTGTATTCATTCAGGAACAAGGAATTGATGCGAGTTTAGAATATGACGACTTAGACGATGTGTGTACACATGTGGTCGGTCTCCTTGACTCGGAGCCTGTGACGACGGCACGCCTTCGTCCCATCGATTCGAACATCGGAAAAGTAGAACGGGTGGCGACGATCGAGTCGGCACGGGGACATGGATATGGGAAAGATGTCATGAACGAAGTCGAACGTGTGGCAAAACATCGAGGGTTGGGTGAATTACGATTAGGCGCACAACTGACGGCGCTTCCGTTTTATGAAAAACTCGGGTACGAGGCATTCGGAGACGAGTTTTTGGATGCGGATATTCCGCATCGTATGATGAAGAAAACGTGGCAACTCTTTTTTTGAAATATCCCATTTTTCTAAAAAAAGGTTGGCAAGAAGATTTCGTTTTGTTATAACTAATACTAACAACTGACAGATAGAGGTTGCGAATGACATGAGTAAGCTTGGTTGAAACGGACGCATTCCGGACCGGGCCGAAAGGGGAAATTCGCCGAAGTCGACGTTCACGTGCGTGTGAACGAAGGCTGGGGTAGTCGTGAACAACGCCTACACTGCCATGGTCAACTACCATGGAGCGCTATCTACGGAACGATTCTTTAATCGTTTTTCAACTGCGCGTACAAGCGGCAGACCGTAGGGAGAGTGCTTCCTATCGGTCTGCCGCTTTTTCTGTTGGTGCACATCTTGAAAGTGGGGAACTTGATGACAACCGTACTGAAATTTGGTGGTAGCTCTGTTGCCACAATCGAACAAATACAAGCCATTTCAGATTATTTACAGACACGTGTGGCGACCGGAGAGAAGTTGGTCGTCGTCGTGTCGGCGATGGGCAAGACGACGGACTCACTCCTGTCACTCGCCAAACAAATTACCGACCGTCCGATGATTCGAGAACTCGACCGTCTACTCGCCGTCGGTGAAGAACAGACAATCAGTTTACTCAGTATCGCCTTGAACTCGAGGGGCGTGCCGGCCATCTCTCTCACCGGGCAACAAGCCGGGATCGATACGATGGGTATTCATACGAAGAGCAAAATCAAAGCGATTCGAAAAGAAGTGTTGCACGAGAAGTTGCGTCAATACGATGTCTTGATCGTCGCTGGATTCCAAGGCGTGAATGAAGCGGGTGACGTCACGACGCTCGGACGCGGCGGTTCGGACACGACGGCAGTCGCACTCGCGGCCGTACTCAGTCAACGCTGTGAAATATATACGGACGTGGCTGGTGTATATACGACAGACCCACGGATTCATCCGGCGGCGAAACGTCTAGACACCGTTTCATACGACGAGATGATGGAGATGAGTGCACTCGGCTCCAAAGTGATGGAAATGCGAAGCGTCGAGCTCGCAAAAAAATATGATGTCAATATTTTTGTCGGAAAGACGCTGTCGAGCGAAGGAGGAACATGGATCATGGATACGACGCAAGCAATGGAACAGAAAGCGGTCACGAGTGTGAGTGTCGTTAAGAACGTACTCAGTGTCTCAATCAAACATATCCCCCATACAGCAGCCGGGGTCGCGGACATCTTTGAACGATTGTCAGAACGTCATGTCAATATCGATATGATTTCGCAGACAGCGTTTGACGGGGAAGTGTTCCTATCATTCACATGTCCGCTCGATGAGGAAGCGTTTTTAGAAGAGGCACTCGCAGAGTTGACGGCGACCTTGTCGCAAATCAAAATCGATCGTCACACGGAACATGCAAAAATTTCTGTCGTCGGAATCGGTATGCGAGACGCGACAGGCGTCGCATCAGAGCTCTTTGCGACATTCCGCGAGATGGGGATTCCATTCTATCAAGTCACGACATCTGAAATCAGTATTTCCTATACGATTCAAGATCAAGACGTTGAAGCGGCAGTCGCAGCCATTGCGGCCCGATTCAACTTATAAGGGGGTAGCACGATGTATAATGTAGCGGTCGTCGGTGCAACAGGTGCCGTCGGACAAAAAATGATTGACGTCTTAACAGAATATGAATTTCCAATCAGCGAACTGAGACTCTATGCTTCAGCCCGTTCAGCAGGGAAAACGGTCGAAGTGAACGGGCAACCGGTCGTGATTCGCGAATTGACCGATGCGATTTATGCAGATCCGATCGATATCGCACTCTTCTCTGCTGGTGGGAGCATCAGTGAGCAATATGCCCCGCGATTGAGTGAGCAAGGGGTCATCGTCATCGACAACTCAAGCGCATTTCGAATGCAAGAAGGAATTCCACTCATCGTACCGGAAGTGAATCGGGTCGAACTCAGTCCGGAGAAGACGCTCATTGCAAATCCGAATTGTTCAACGATTCAATCGGTCGTCGCGCTCGCGCCTCTATCGGAAGTATACGGACTGACACGGGTTGCGTACACATCCTATCAAGCGGTATCGGGATCGGGTCAAAAAGGAATCGATGACCTCGAACGCGGTGCGCGTGGAGAGGCGCCGACGAATTATCCGTATCCGATTTATGATAACGTCTTGCCGCACATCGATGTGTTCTTAGAGAATGGTTACACGAAAGAAGAACAAAAAATGATTGAGGAGACGCGCAAAATTTTGAACGCGCCGAACCTCGGCGTGACGGCCACTTGTGTCCGGGTGCCGGTACGAAATAGTCACGCGGTCTCGATCACGGTGTCGCTCGAGCGGGATGCGACAGTCGCAGAAGTAAAAGCCGTCCTCGCCGATGCGCCTGGTGTCGTGTTAATGGACAATCCATCCGAACTGGCCTATCCGACACCACTTGATGCGAATGGGACGGATGAGGTGTATGTCGGACGAATTCGCCGAGACGACTCGCAGTCGAATACGTTCCATCTGTGGTGCGTCGCGGATAACGTTCGAAAAGGGGCGGCGGCGAATGCCGTTCAAATCGCACAATGTATGATTGGTCAAACAGCGACGAAATAAGGAGGAGATGACATGTTCACAGGAGTGGCAACAGCGCTCGCGACCCCATTTCAAGAAAATGGGCAGTTGAATCTAGAGGCATGGGTAGCATTGATTGAAGAGCAAATTCAGGAAGGTGTGAGTGGTCTTGTCATCGGCGGGACGACCGGCGAAGGGATGACGCTCACAGACGCAGAGTTTGAGACGTTGCTCGTTCGAGCGGTCGAGGTCGCGAACGGTCGAGCGTTGATTATCGCAGGGACCGGGTCAAACAATACAGCTGTCAGTATCGAAAAAACAAAACGGGCAGCAGAACTTGGAGCGGAGATGGCGATGGTCGTCACACCGTACTACAACAAGTCGACACAGGCCGGGCTGATTGCACATTTCACCGCGATCGCGGATGCGTCACCCATTCCGCTCATGCTCTATAACGTTCCGTCACGGACTGGCGTCGCGTTGGCGCCTGAAACGGTCGGAGAACTCGCAGAACATCCACGCATCACGGCCTTAAAAGAAGCGAGCGGGGATATCTCGGTCATGGCGCAGATGATGGCTCACATTCCAGAAGGATTCACCGTTTACTGTGGAAATGACGATCAAATTTTGCCATATATGGCTTGGGGCGCACAAGGGGTCGTTTCGGTTTTATCAAACGTTTACCCAGGTGCGACGGTCGCACTAGCTGAAACTCTCTTGGCAGGTGATCTAGAGGCGGCCCGCGCATGGCAACTTCGCTTGCTCCCTGTCATCGATGAGCTGTTCGCAGAAGTGAATCCGATTCCGGTGAAGGCGGCTCTTCAAGCGAGAGGGTTCGCATTTGGTGCTCCACGCCTACCGCTCGTCCCGATGAGCGCGACGGCTGAAGCGAAGTTGCTGTCAGCAATGGAGCAATTCAATGAGGTGAGACAATGAATGTTCTCATCCACGGATTTGGTGCGATGGGGCGGATTGTCGAAGAGGTCGCTCATGCGCAAGGTGTAAACGTCTCGGCAATCGTCTCACCGGGAAGGGAAGAGCATCTGGCATCATTAGACGAGGTAGACGCCCCGGTCGATGTCGTGATCGATTTTTCGAATCCGGCACTTCTCCCTGACTTGCTCACGTTCGGGCGGGCACGCAATATTCCGCTCGTCATCGCGACGACCGGCTTCACACCGGAGGAACTGGCCGACATCGAGACGGCTTCACAAGATATCCCAATCTTTCAGTCGTATAACACGTCTTACGGGATTGCACTCTTGAAACAGTTACTCGACCAACTCGTCCCACTTACGCTCGGTTATGACATCGAAGTGATCGAGGCACACCACCGGAAAAAAGTCGATGCCCCAAGCGGTACGGCAGAATTATTGGCCCGTGCCATCGAAGCGAAGCGTGAGGTGACACCGATTTACGAGCGAACGTCACGGCGTGAAGCGCGTGGAACTGAGGAGTTGGGCATGCATTCCATCCGTGGTGGCACGATTTTCGGTGAGCATGCTGTGCTCTTCGCCGGAGATGATGAAATGATTGAATTGAAACATACCGCGTTATCCAAACGCGTCTTTGCAAACGGAGCCCTTGCCGCTGCGGCAACGATCATCGATCGCCCGGCAGGACTATATAATCTATCGAACTTATACGAGGAGGCTACTCATGTTACTCACAAACGCTTATGAAATCGCACAATATATTAAAGATGCTAAAAAGGAAACACCAGTAAAGCTTTACGTCAACGGTCAATTGGCGGGGCTTGAAATCGAGGAAGCAAAAGCATTTGGAACAGATGAATCGAAACTGTTCTTGACGACGGCAGAACGCGCGGCCACGTTCTTAGAAGCCAATGCGTCGGTCATCACGGATTCACATCTCGAATACGACCGTCGCAACAGTGCCGTACCGATGCTCGATACGACACAGCTCAATGCACGAATCGAACCAGGTTCGTTCATCCGAGACCACGTCCAAATCGGGAACAACGCGGTCGTCATGATGGGAGCTGTCGTCAATATTGGAGCTGTCATTGGAGATGGTTCGATGGTCGACATGAATGCTGTCATCGGGGCACGCGGAACGCTCGGGAAAAACGTTCACCTTGGCGCTGGTGCCGTGGTCGCTGGTGTCCTTGAGCCACCTTCAAAAGATCCGGTCATCATCGAAGATGGCGTCATGATCGGAGCGAACGCGGTCATCTTGGAAGGGGTTCGTGTTGGTGAAAATGCGGTTATCGCGGCAGGCAGTGTCGTCACACAAGACGTCCCTCCAGGTGTCGTCGTTGCGGGAACACCGGCACGAATCATCAAACAGAAAGATGAAAAAACTTCTGAAAAAACGCAACTTGTTGATGACTTACGCTCTCTCTAACGTATAATAGACAGAAAATATAAACAACGAGGAATGGGAGAGTTTTATTATGGAACAGTATGGACAATGGATGTGGAAAGACGGGGCTTGGATTGAGCCGACTGACGCAAACACGAGTATCATGACACACGCGATTCACTACGGAAGTGGGTTCTTTGAAGGGATTCGTGCCTACCATACGGAGGAAGGCCCCGCCATCTTCCGATTGCGTGAGCACTTGGAGCGACTCGTTCGCTCGTGTGCATACTACCACGTCACACTACCGTATACGGTGGATGAGCTCGAACAAGCGACGATGGAATTGATTGAACGAAACGGATTTGAAGCATGTTACATCCGTCCGTTCGTCTTCCTTGGAACACCATGGCAAGCACTTATGCCGACGACGGAGACGAAGGTACATGTTGCCATCTCGTGTTGGCCGCTCGGCGAATATTTCAGCAAGACAGTTGGGATTCGGGCAAAAGTGGCCTCGTATCGCCGTGTGTCTTCTACAATGATGCCGATGCAAGCGAAAGCGGCATCAAACTATATGAACTCACAACTATTAAAAGGAGAGGCGCTTCGTGATGGATTTGATGAAGCGATCGCCCTCGATATGAATGGGAACGTCAGTGAGGCGAGTGTCGCGAACATCTTCCTCGTCAAAGGGAAGACGATCACGACACCATCACTCGACTGTTCTGTATTAGATGGCATCACACGTCAAACGGTCATGCAACTTGCGCGAGAAGCAGGTTATGAAGTCGTGGAGCGCCATATCGGACGCGACGAGCTGTACGTGGTCGATGAAATCTTCTTGACAGGAACAGCGGCCGAGGTGACGAGCGTCATCGAAGTCGACCATATCTCGATCGGTAGCGGCGTCCAGACGGTCGCGACAGAAATGTTGTCACGCTATCGTGAGGCCGTGACAGGACAACTTCCAGAACACCGCGACTGGATTACGTTCGTTAAATCAGCAGTGAAAGAGTAAAGGGGTTTTACAGTATGGGAGTCACAATTGACTTGAGTGCGATTCGCAAAAACAAACGTCGGATTGAAACGCTAGGACGCCCTGTGTTTGCGGTCGTGAAAAACAATGCCTATAACCTAGGAATGGAGCCAGTTGTGACGACTTTGTACGATGAAGGGGTCCGTCATTTCATGGTGACCACGCTCGAAGAAGCGATTGAAGTACGAACGCATGCGGAAAAGGCTCGTGTCCTCGTCATGAACCCGGTATATACGTGGCAACACGTGCATGCCCATGACTTTGATGTTGCTATCGGGTCGTATGAATGGCTCGTCTCACAACGGGAGCATCTCCATGGTGTTCGCCTTCATCTAAAACTAGATGTCGGCATGAATCGATTCGGTGCCAAAACATTTGAAGAAGCGCTACAAATCGTCGCCTTCTGTCAGGATGAAGGGTTGAACCTCGTTGGGTTGTGTACACATTTCCCGCTTGCGGATGCAGACAATGCGGAAGTCGAGCATAGCGTTCAAGTCGAACGTTTTGCCGACTGGTCGACACGTTTGATGGAACGTCATACGTTTGAATTGATTCATGCGGCAAACAGTGCGGCCACGCTTCAAGATGATTCACGTCTGCATCATTGCACACATGTGCGTGTCGGGATCTTCTTATACGGCTATTCTTCGGTCGAGCCGGTCGAATGGTTAGTTCCTGCTTTTCACTGGGAGACGGAAGTGGTCGCGGTCCATGACATTGAAGCGGGGGCTCATGTCGGATATGGGACGGGATACACGGCCGAAACGAAGGAACGAATCGCCGTTCTTCCGGTCGGGTACGGGGATGGGTTGATGCGGGCGAGACGTCATTTACCCGTTCACATTGACGGGAAAGCTTATCCGTTCGTCAGTAACATTTTTATGAGCCATAGCTTCATCAAAGTCGGCGAGGATGTGCACATCGGCGACCAGGTCACGTTGTACGGTATAGAAACAAAAATCGATGATGTGACACGTATTGGCTACGCTAACAACTCAGAACAGCTCTGTGCCCGTTCGTGGCGCATTCCACATCGCTTTGAAGGAGGAATTGTATGTACACCACCAATCAATCAGAATGTTTGATCGAAGGTGTGTCCGTCCGTGAACTTCAAGCGACGTACGGGACACCTTTATACATCATGAGTGAAGGAGAACTAGAGCGTCGCCTCGGGATTGTTCAGGATACGTTTTTAGACAAGTATCCGAATACGTATGCGTTATACGCGTCAAAAGCGTTATCGATTGCGGCCGTGTATGAAAAAGTAATGGCGGCAGGAATGAGCATCGACGTCGTCTCAAGGGGTGAGATGTACGTGGCACTGCATGCCGGTGTACCGGCGGAACGCATTCACGTTCACGGGTCGAACAAAACGATTCTTGACATCACGTATGCTCTCGAACAGGGGATTACACACTTTACCATCGACAATATGCGGGAGATCAGTCTCTTGTCAGGACTTGCGGCTGAATATAATCGTGAAGTCGATGTGCTTCTCCGCATCGTGCCTCAAGTTGTAGGAGGTGCCCATGCGGCGATTCAAACGGGTGGGGTTGATACAAAATTTGGTTTCCCGACGCATGACGACACGTATTTGGACGCTGTTCGTGCGACGTTGGAAGCCGAACATTTACAGTTGAAGGGAATCCATTGTCACGTCGGCTCTCAAATTCAAGATCCGACTCTCTTTACCAACACGGTGAAGACGATGGTCCGGTTCATGGATAACATTCGTCAGGAAACCGGGTATACGACGGACGTCTTGAACATCGGTGGTGGATTCGGCGTCGCTTACTTAGATGAAGACGAATATCTCGATTTTGCCCAGACGATGGAGCAAGTTATGGAGACGTTGGTCGCGGAGGTAGAGGCACGTGAATTGCCACTTCCGAAAGTCGGAATTGAGCCAGGGCGTTGGCTCGTCGCCAATGCAGGTGCCACGCTTTATGAAGTGGGGACCGTCAAAGAAGTGAGCGGTGTTCGTACATTTGTGTCCGTCGATGGCGGGATGACGGATAATATCCGTCCGGCATTGTATGACGCGGAGTACGAAGTCGTGGCAGCGACACGAATGAATGAAGAGAAGACGCTCGAGGCAAAAATTGTCGGAGCGTGCTGCGAATCGGGAGATATCATCTCGAACCGCTCCTTGATTCCTTCTGTCACGCCGGGTGATTTGTTACTCGTCAAAGCAACGGGAGCGTACAATTTCTCGATGGCGAGTAACTATAACCAGATGCTTCGTCCGGCGGTCGTCTTCGTCAAGGATGGGAATCACCGCCTTGTCGTCCGTCGCCAAACGTTTGAAGACTTGGTGGCATGTGAAGTCATTGGTCAATCGACTTAAGGCTACAGAGCAATCTGTAGTCTTTTTTTGATTTTGAAATGAGAACGTTTTTCAATTATGATAGAGAAGAGAAAAAAAGGGGAAGTGACGGTCATGACAAAGACAGCAGCACAAAAGTTAATTGAAGAAAGACGTACAGTCCGTATGTTTAAAGAAGAACCAATCGATACGAAAGTGCTCTATGAAGTGTTGCAATCGGCACATCATGCACCATTTCACAATAAAGTCGAACCATGGAACGTGTATGTGTTCAATGGGGACGGGAAGCAAGTGTTACTCGATGCGCTCGAACCAGCCTTCTCGGAGGCGTCAGAGGGACAACGTGAAAAGGTGACCGGACGGATCTTGAATGCGGCAACCTGTATATATGTGACGGCAAAACATTTTGAGACGGACAAAGGAAATCGTGATGCGTTGCTCGCGACGGCGACGTTTATTCAAAATATCCAACTCTTGTTTAGTGAACGTGAAATCGGGATGGTGTGGCGGACAGGTGGACTATTTGACGATGCACGGTTGAAAGAGATGATTGGAGCGGAAGGGGAAACCTTTATCGGTTTACTTCAAATCGGTAAATATGATGTCGAGGATATCCCTTCACCAAAAGCGCGACAACCGATTGACTCACATCTCATCATGTTCGAATAAAAAAGCGAGCGAGGGGATGGCCCTTCGCTCGCTTGATCTATATATTGGTCATTTATCGCTTCAATTTAGTTGCGAGCCAATCTTGAATCACAGGTGTTGGAATCATCCAGTCGTTCCTCCGTTTTTAGAATCTTCTTCTCTACTATTATCCAAATGCATACGTTCCCAAACCTCACGATGCGTACCGTGAAGAGTGTCATCGAAAGAATCATCAATATGAAGGCCATAACTCGGATCGATGGATGAGGCGTACAGGTCTAGCATGAGTTGATCATGGTTCGGATACATAGAGTGGGCTCCTTTCAATACGTCAGCTTGGCTACAACTTCAGTATACAAAGGAACTATGTAGAAAATTCGAGAGAAACGTTAACATTTTATGAATCTTGTAAACGCTTTCATGAATTAGGTGTCTCACATAGTGGGATACACGACTGTTTATATTGTTCAGCGCGTTTCGCATACTTCTTTACCGTTCTTTCCATAATAGAACGGTCTTCATCGTTCAACGGACGGACGACTTTTGCGGGAACACCCATCACCATCACCCCTTCAGGAATTTGCATGTTCGGCGTGACGAGCGCACCGGCTGCAACAAACGATCCTTTTCCGACCTTCGCTCCGTCGAGTACGGTGGCATGCATACCGATTAGGCAATTTTCTTCGATCTCACAACCGTGAATCATCGCCATATGACCGATTGAGACACGGTCATGGATGATAGTCGGTGAGCCTTCATATTGATGGATCATCGAACCATCCTGGATGTTGACGTAAGAACCGATTTGAATAGGCCCTTCGTCTCCTCGAATGACGGTATTGAACCAGACTCCCGAGTGAGCCCCAATCGTCACGTCCCCAATCACATGTGCTCCCGGTGCAACATAAGCCGTCGGATCGACTTGAGGTATCAGTTTTTCTAATTTATATTGCATCTTTGTAACCCCTTTCAGATAAATATGTTATCATTGTCGCACAACTTGAAAAAGAAATTGCAACGAAAAGAATATTCTTGGTAAGATAGTTAAAATACGTGGAATAAGGAGAACGAGAGATGGAGAAACAACATTTGATTGACATCGCCGCAAAGAAAAAGAAAGCGGCCGTCGTCTTTAAAGACGTCGCTGTGATTGACGTGTACAGTCGTGAAACGATTCGTACAGACGTCGCCATCGATGCAGGGTATATCGTAGCAATTGGGGACGGATATGAGGGAGAAGTCGAATACCACGACCCGGCATGGACACTCGCACCATCCTTTATCGACTCACACGTCCATATCGAGTCATCGATGGTCCCGCCACATGAGTTTGCAAAAGCCGTCTTGCCACTAGGCGTCACGACAGTGATTGCCGACCCGCACGAAATTGCGAACGTGAACGGAGCGCTCGGAATTGAATATATGTTAGCAGATGCGAAAGGTCTTCCACTCGATGTCCGGATGATGCTACCGAGCTGTGTACCGGCGACACCGTTTGAACATGCGGGTGCAAAACTGTATGCTGAAGACTTGGCTCCATTTTTAGGGGACCCAGGGGTGCATGGCTTAGGTGAAGTCATGGACTATCCATCGGTTGAAGCGGGAAGTGAAGACATGCTTCAAAAGATTGCGCAGACGGAGCAAGCGGGTAAAGTGGTCGACGGACATGCTTCAGGTCTAAATCCTGACCAATTGAACGTCTATCGCTCTGCTGGAATCATGACAGACCATGAATGTACAACTGCTGAAGAGGCGATGGAACGGGTACGGCGCGGCTTTTACGTTCAGATTCGTGAGGGCTCAGTTGCTCGAAACGTGGAAAAGGTCAGTCTAGCCGTGACAGAAAGCAACGCCCATCGCTTCCTTTTCTGTACGGACGATAAGCACTTAGATGACTTAGTCGCGGAAGGTGGGATCGACTACAACATCCGTACCGCCATCAAGCAAGGCCTCAAGCCGGAAACGGCTTATGCTATCGCAAGTCTGCATGCTGCAGAGGCCTATGGATTGAAAGAGGTCGGGGCGATCGCACCTGGTAAGAAAGCAAACTTCGTTATCTTGTCAGACGTCGAATCGGTAAAAATTGAACAAGTCTATGTCAACGGTACGCTCGTCGCCGAACAAGGGAATGCAACATTTGATGCTGAAGGGATAGAAGTGCCGAAACCCATGAAAGGTGAACTTGCGTTACCTGAGCTGACAGTCGATTCATTCCGACTCGAGCCAAGTGAGGAAGCGGTCGATGTCATTCAAGTTCTGCCGAACAGCTTGTTGACGAAACGACAACGCCTTTCGTTCCAACCGGATTCTTCAGGAGCGGATTTATCGCAAGATATCGCAACGCTCGCTGTGATCGAACGCCATCACGGAACAGGGCACATGGCGCTTGCTCCGGTCACGGGATTCGGGTTAAAACGAGGAGCGCTTGCGGCTACTGTAGCCCATGACAGTCATAACTTGGTCATTGCTGGAGTCAGCCCGGAAGATATGTTGCTCGCAGCTCAAACGCTTGAAAAAGTAGGTGGTGGAGTCGTGGCTGTATCGGAAGGGAAAGTGCTCGCCGTGCTTCCACTTGAAATCGGAGGCCTCATGACGAAACGTCCATACCGAGAAGTGGCGGACATTTTGGAACAGTTGAATGATGCACTCGATATTGTTGGGGCACACCGCCATTTCAATCCGTATTTGACAATGTCATTCCTCGCTTTACCGGTCATACCTGATTTGAAATTGACCGATATGGGGTTGTTCGACGTGACCACTTTCTCATTTATCAAGTCTTGACTCGGTCTAACGTATGATTTTTGTTAAGAACGGTCGATAACGATTGAATGCCTGACAGGAAGTTGGTATAGTTACGTCAAGTTTCATCGGGTCAACATTGAAAGGGGGGATATTACAGATGGAACAAGTTGCCTATAATCGGTCGTATGATGAACATGAGGAATTGATCAATTCTGTATATCGTGCTTTCAAGGACCGATGTGAAGAATTACCGGAAGAAACGCAAACGAAACGTCGTTTGCGACGACTGATTTTTTCTACGATCAAGGAACAGACGAAGTCTCATCCTGACCGGTTCGTGTTGTATCACTTCTTCAACGACTTCTTTAAAGCAGTAGAGTCAAATGACCAAGAAGCGCTTGCGGTCTTAAAACGAATCATTCGTGATGAAAAAAACTATTGATATGTGACATCAACCTGTGATAATTTAGACGTAACTTTAAATGAATATTCGTGCTATCGATGAGGTAGAGGTGCGATGCTGATGAGTAAGTAGTCGGAGGATGACAACGATGAGGACTACAAAAAGGCAGGATCGCCGAAGTGCAACACCATGTCTGTGTGGTTGTGCTGGGCTGACGGGAAATACCCGTCGGACTGCCATACATATTATACGTATGGAGCGCTCCAAGTCGGCTAAGAAAGACGGAACATCCAGCGAGGGTGTCGGCTTTGTTGCCGATGCCCTCGCTTTGCGTTTTTTTAAGCATAGGGGGGCCTCATCCTAATCAAAAAGGAGGAATTTAGAATGGTAGATTATTCAACTTCGGTACTCTCGCTCGTACCGGCATTACTTGCAATTATTATGGCGATTACAACAAGAAAGGTCATCCCGTCGCTCGGTGCCGGGATTATCGCAGGGATATTACTACTGCACAATTTTAATCTGCTCGACTCGATTCAATACTTGTGGTCGAACATCATTGCTCTATTTTGGTCGGACGGAGCAATCAATGAATGGAACGTCTTGTTGATTGCGTTCTTGCTCCTTCTCGGTATTTTATCGTCGATTATTCAGACATCAGGTGGGGCACGTGCATTCGGTGAATGGGCTGCGGCGAACGTCAAGACAGCGCGCGGTGCACGTCTCGTGTCGTTCGGACTTGGTATTTTGATCTTTATCGATGACTACTTCAACAGCTTAGCGGTTGGTAACATCAGTCGTCCACTTACGGATCGAAAAAACATCTCACGTGCAAAACTGGCCTATACGATTGACTCAACGGCAGCACCTGTCTGTGTCATCAGTCCACTTTCGAGTTGGGGCGCATATATCATCGCCATCATCGCGGGGATTTTAACGAAATACTCGATTGACAGCTACTCATCTTTTTCAGCGTTCATTCAAATCATTCCAATGAACTTCTATGCAATCTTTGCACTTTTGTTGACAGCTTATGTAGCATTTACTGGACTTGCAATCGGACCGATGCGCACGCATGAACTTCGTGCCCTCCAAGGCGAATTGTACGATTCCGCAAAAGGGAAACCAATGGGAATGAGTGAAGACTTACATGAGCACGAAGGTGGAAAAGTACGTGATTTGATCGTTCCGATTATCACGCTCATCATTGCGACGGTATCAGCCATGCTGTACACAGGAGGCCAAGCACTCGCGGCAGACGGGCAAGACTTTTCGTTGATTGGCGCATTCGAATCGACAGACGTGACACGTTCGCTCGTAGCCGGTGTCGTCATTAGTTTAATTGTCGCACTTCTTCTTCTCGTCGGACGTAAAATTCCTGGACGTGACTATGGGAAGGCGGTACGAGAAGGTGTTCGCGCGATGTGGCCAGCTGTCCTTATTCTGTTATTCGCTTGGACAATCATTGCGGTCATCAGTGATATGCAGACAGGTGAATATTTGGCAAGTTTCGTGACGGATACGATTGCCGCTTCTTACTTGCCGCTCCTTCTCTTCTTGATTGCCGGTCTCATGGCGTTCTCGACAGGGACGAGCTGGGGAACGTTTGGTTTGATGCTTCCGATTGGAGCTGACTTGATCATGGCGGTTGAGCCAGAACTTCTCCTTGCGTCCCTTGCTGCTGTGTTGGCCGGTGCGGTGTTCGGCGACCACTGCTCACCAATCTCCGATACAACGATTCTCAGCTCAACAGGCGCTGGATCACACCATATTGATCACGTGTTGACGCAATTGCCATATGCAATTCTCGCAGCGACTGTGTCCGCAATCGGATACTTAGTGCTCGGGATTTCAGGGTCAATCTGGATTGGTTTCTTCGCTGCATTGATTTCGTTCATCGTATTGGTTGGAATCGCACAAGTGATTTCAAAACGCGGGAAAGTACCTGCTGAACTTCGCGCAAAGCGTGAAGCATAATAGCTTGAAAATGACTTCCATCTCACCGATGGAAGTCATTTTTTGTATTACCTTCAACATGCGAATAAGACTGTCGAGCAGTGTACGAACCAAAAAACAACTGTGATGAGGTAAAGAGATGGGTGTCGAAGTGAGGTCAGATAGAAAGAGAACCATGGTATTTCGAGTAACCGGAATGGGGATGTCAAAAAAATACGATGTTCTTATCATCGACTCCAAAAAATATTTAATACAGAAAAACCTCCCTAATCCACGTAGGAATCAGAGAGGTTACACTCATTATTTGACGTCAAGCCATTTGAAACTTGCATCGGCACCGAACGGGTGGCGGTACATGTTTTCGATGTTTGAGCGTTCTAAGTATGCCTCACCTTTTTGATAAATCGGAGCGATGGCATAGTCTTCTTCGAGAAGGATGCGTTCAGCTTCTTGCATTGATTCCCAACGCTTCATCTGATCAGCTTCTTTTTTCGCTGATTGAACCAACTGATCATACTCGTCGTTTGAGTACTCCATACGGTTAAATGGACCATCTGTGACCCACATGTCGAGGTATGTCATCGGATCCTGATAATCAGGGCCCCAACCAGCGGCAGAGACATCATATTCGCCTTTTCCTTCGAGATCAAGGAAGTTTTTAAACGGTTGTTGTTTAATATTGAGTGTCAAACCAGGCAAGTTTTTCTCGAGCTCACCTTTGATGAATTCGTTGACTTTCTTGAACGCTTCCTCATCACGTGAGAGGAATTCGAGTTCAATCGTTTCGACTCCAAGTTCCTGTAATCCTTTCTCCCAAGCCGCTTTTGCTTCATCCACGTTATAGCTGAGGAGATCTGGATGTTTCTCCCGGAAGTCAGCACCGTCTTCTGTGAACGTGAAGTCTTTCGCCACGATAAAGTTCGCTGGTTCTGAACCGTCCGTTAAGATAACATCCGTCACACTCTGCTTGTCGAACCCTTTCGCAAGTGCTTCACGAATGTTGACGTTTTGAAGATACTCATTTTTTTGATTGAAGCGAAGGAAGTTGATTCGAGCATCAGCACGTGTCTTGAATTCGTCGCTATCCTCAAATTGTGGAACGAACTCAGATGAAAGGAGCGTGTAGTCCGCTTCGCCTGACTCGAACAAGTTGACACCTGTTGACACGTCTTTTACGACCTTGACGTTGATGGTATCCATCTTCACATTTTCTGCATCCCAATACTCTGGGTTTTTCTTATAGACCCAACCGGCATTGTCTTGCCACTCACTCAAGACGTAAGGACCGTTATAAAGCGTTTGGTCGACTGTCATCGCGAATTTTTCGCCCTGCTCTTCGACGAACTCTTGTTTTTGCGGCATATACGTAGGGAAGCCGGTCAATCCTAAGAAATACGGAGCTGGCGCTTCCAATTGCACCTCAAGCGTCTTCTCGTCGACTGCTTTCGCACCGAGGTCGTCAAGTGATGCTTCGCCTGCAAGAATTTTGTTCGCATTTTTTAAGTCTTGAAGAATATATGCATACTCGGCACCTGTTTCAGGGTTGAGTGCACGCTTCCAAGAGTAGACAAAATCCTCAGCTGTAATGGGAGAACCGTCTGACCAGTTAGCGTCACGTAGTTTGAACGTGTATGTAAGACCATCCTCTGATACTTCCACATCTTCAGCAATCCCTGGTGTCGGTTGGTTGTTCTCATCTAGACGATACAATCCTTCGAACACGTTGTTTGTCACGATGATCGATGTCGAGTCTGTTGTGAGTGTCGGATCGAGCTGCGGCAAGTCCGTCGCCGATACCATTGTGATTTCTTTTTTCGAATCGCTCGAAGATGACCCTTCTGAACTTGATGAGTCATCTCCTGTGCTACAAGCTGCCGTCGCAAGTAATGCGACCCCCGATAACGCTAACCATTTTTTGTTACGCATTATACAACCTCCCGAAAATTCTGATAATTTAGAATATGTTGTAATTAAACTACATATGAGATAAATATGCAATGGAATTTTGCAAATTATTCGAAAATATAAACTTATTTAGAATGTCTATCCTTCAATCCTTTCAGGAAGTACAATAAACAAAACTCCGAATGATTATACAGTATATATGTATAGTTATTCGAAGGCTTAGAGTGATAGTGGAGGCGTTAACTTGAAACAAAATTCAGCCGGAATCGGCTTTTTCGGTCTCGCGGCAATGGTCGTCGGGACAATGATTGGAGGGGGTGCCTTCAATCTCCCTGGTGCTATGGCACAAGGGGCCGGGGTAGGTCCTGTTTTAATTGGATGGGGAATTACGGGTGTAGGCATGATTATGCTTGCATTTGTCTTTCAGTTTTTAGCGAACACACGACCTGAGTTGGAAGGCGGTATATACGCCTATGCCCGGGAAGGATTCGGAAAGTTTGTCGGATTCAATAGTGGATGGGGTTACTGGATGTCGGCCTGGATCGGGACAGTGGCAAACATCACGTTGATTTTCAGCACATTGGCTTATTTTTTTCCGGTTTTTTCAGCGGAACACCGACTGTTCCGATGGTTCATGAGTGTCGTCCTGATTTGGGGTTTGTTTTGGCTCATCTCACGTGGGATGCGTGAGGCAGCTCTTCTCAATATCGTCACAACGATTGCGAAACTCGTGCCGATTTTCTTGTTTATCGTATTTATTCTGTTCGCGTTTCAGGTTACTACGTTCCAAGTCGATTTTTGGGGAGAGTCGGGTTTTGTATGGACGGATGTCTTCCCTCAAGTAAAATCGACGATGCTCGTGACGCTTTGGGCATTTGTCGGCATTGAAGGTGCAGTCGTCTTATCATCTCGCGCACGTCACAAAAAAGATGTCGGTCGTGCGACGGTGATCGGTTTGATTGGAACGTTGTTGATTTATATGATGATTTCAATCTTCTCCTTTGGCGTCATGACACAAGAGCAACTTGCGGCATTACCAGAGCCTTCAATGGCATACGTGTTAGAGGCCGTTGTCGGACCGTTTGGCGCTACGCTAATCAACATCGGACTACTCGTTTCGTTGACAGGTGCGTTGCTCGGGTGGACGATTTTGGCGACTGAAATTTCTTATGTCGCGAGCAGAGATCGTGTTTTTCCGAAAGTGTTTAATCGATTGAATAAAAATGTTACACCGGTGAACGCATTGTTCATCACCCAAGTATTCACCCAAGTGGTCACAGTCATCGCGTTGTTCTCGGAACAGACGTACCTCGTCTTGTCGAGTATCGCCGGTATCGCGGCGCTTGTCCCATATTTATTTTCAGCACTTTTTGGGTGGATCGAGGCGAAGCGGACGACATCATTGCGGATGATGATGATTTCCGGTATCGCTTCGTTGTATGCGGCTTGGTTACTCTATGCATCAGGTTTGGAATATGTCTTGATTGCGATGATTCTTTATGCGCCTGGCATCTTCGTTTTTCTTTTAGCAGAGCGGGAACAAGGACGACCGTTCTTGACCCGTACCCAGTCGATGATTGCCTTGATTATTCTATTATGTGCGACCTATGGCATTTATGGGCTTTGGACAGCCACAATCGCTCTATAAGAAAACTCACCGACGCCTCAAGCGTTCGGTGAGTTTTTTGATGACCGGAGTAATTGTTCGATTGCACTTGGAGAAGCAGGTCTGGCGTATAGGTAGCCCTGGAAAGAATCACAATCCGTCGACTTTAAGTGCGCCAACATCTCTTTATCTTCGACCCCTTCCGCGACGACATGGAGATTTAAGCTTTTCCCGAGATGAACAATGACGTCGAGGAGATGAGATTTGGACGTCATCCAATCATCAAGAAAGACTTTATCGATTTTGAGTTCATCTACCGGGAAAGATTTCAAGTATTGTAAAGAAGAGAAACCGGTGCCGAAATCATCAATCGACAGTCGATAGTTCAAACGCTTGATTTGCTCCATACGTTCGATGATTTCATCAGTTTGTTGCATGACTAGACTTTCTGTAATTTCTAAGATGACATCTGCCGGGTCGAGTTGGAATTGTTGCTTGATATTTCGAAGCGTATTCAAGAAACTTTCGCTTCGGAACTGGTTTGGCGAAATATTAATCGCCATCGAGAGTGATTGATTGAACTCATCTTTCCACTCCTTCAATTGTTTCGTCGCCTCTAAGATGACCCAGTTGTTGATTGGGACGATGAGTGCCATCTCTTCAGCAAGTGGGATGAACTCAGAAGGTGGGATTTGTCCTAGTTCATCATGATGCCAACGAAGGAGTGCTTCGAACCCAATGAGTCGATCTGTGGCTAATTCGTATTTTGGCTGATATTCGAGATAAAAATGCTTTTCGTCAAGTGCCCGATACATCGCCTTTTCAATATGGATTTGTCGCGAGAATGCGGCATCCATATCCTTTGTCACAAATTGAATCGTACCGACCCCGATTTGTTTTCCTTTGAAAAGGGCACTCTCAGCACGTGTATACAGTTCCTCGAGCGAACTTGTCGAAGATGGATAAAATACACATCCGACTGAAATCGATACCATGATGGAGTGATGGTAAATACGAAACGGTCGTTGCAGTTCGTGTTGCAGATGCCGTAATACTTGGAACACTTCTTCTTTCGACTCCTCGAAGAACATGACACCGAACAGTCCACCTGTTGGATGGAACAATAAAGCAGACTCTGGAATGAGGTGCAGTGCGCGCTCTTTGATTTGGATGAGGAGTTCATTTCCGACACGAGACCCGAATGACTCGTTAATGATTTTGAAACGGTCGATATCGAATAAAGCGATGTGAAGCAGGCCTTCACGCTCATCGGTTTGTTGAAGAATCGAGTCATATCGACGTAAGAAGCCTTTTTTATTATAGAGTCCGGTCAATTCATTTTGATAGGCGAGAAACTCGACTTCTTTTTCAAGACGTTTTTTCTCAGAGACATCAAAACCAAAAGCTGTGTACTGAATCACATCTTTCTTCTCACTGATGATCGGTACGACGGTCAAATTGAGCCAACACGGTTCTTGTTCATGTTCCTTACAGGAAATAGCAAGTTCTCCGTTCCATATTTGATTTGTGGCCAAAGATGTTAAGACATCACGTGAAATCCCATTTCGGTCACTTGAATCATGAATGAGCTCGAACCAGCTATGGCCGATGAGTTGTTGTTCCGTCACATCGAGCAGACGACATAACAAAGGGTTCGCGTCGACGATTTCACCTTTCGCGTTCGTCGCCAAGTAATGGGTGGACTGCTTAATCATTTCTTGAAAGTGATGAAGTAAATTGAATTGTTCGGTGCTGATGAGTGGTCCGAATCCTTTCGGAAGAAAGGCCAAGAAATAGCCGTAAATCTCTTCGAGTGAAAAGGACTGTAAGTATGCGGTCGCATAGATGACCGATCCATCTTTATGTTGAAATGGTGTCATCGCCGTCGTCGAGAACGGATATTGAAGGAGGAGCGGTGTCCATGTTTCCAGCGCATGGTCAAGTTGCTGGACGACCGGCAGTGGCTGATGGAGGACTTCTTCACGTTCCCACCCGAATAACACTTCGGCATGCTCGTTCCATAATAGAACCGTACCATCTTGAGAAATATAACAAAAAGGAACAGAAAAAGCATCGATGAATTGATCAACCGATAAATCACGCAATGAAGCCACATCATTTCCCCCAATCTGTCATGCTAAATGCATATTCTAATGTCAGTGTACCTGATTTTGCCAATTCAAGGAATGCTTAAGTTCGTCATTGTCAAAAGAAAGAGGGGCATCATATACTGAAGGAGTAAGATAGTTTTGAATAAGGGGGAAGCAATATGACAAAGACACATGATGTGATTGAGATGACAGAAAAGTTCGGGGCACACAACTATCATCCACTACCGATTGTTATTTCGGAGGCGAAAGGGATTTGGGTAACCGATCCTGAGGGGAATCGCTACATGGATATGTTAAGTGCATACTCTGCCGTTAACCAAGGTCACTGCCATCCGAAGATCATTCAAGCGCTCAAGGATCAAGCAGATAAGATCACGTTGACGTCACGTGCCTTTTATAACGATCAACTCGGACGTTTTTATGACAAAGTGGTAGCGTTTACAAATAAGCAAATGGTGTTACCGATGAATACGGGAGCAGAAGCGGTCGAAACAGCCGTGAAGACGGCTCGGCGCTGGGCGTACGATGTGAAGGGAATCCCGGGACAAGCTGAAATCATCGTCTGTACAGGAAACTTCCACGGACGGACGATGGCTGCTGTGTCGATGTCGACAGAAGCAGAGTATCAGCGTGGGTTCGGACCGTTACTACCGGGATTCAAAGTCGTACCATACGGTGATATCGAGGCGTTCGAGGCAGCAATCACAGAGAATACGGCGGCGTTTATCGTAGAACCGATTCAAGGTGAAGCCGGAATCATCATTCCGCCGAAAGGGTATTTGAAGCGTGCATCAGAGCTGTGTAAACAACATAACGTTCTCTTCGTCGCAGATGAGATTCAGTCGGGGCTCGGACGTTCCGGGAAATGGTTTGCCATCGAGTGGGAAGGTGTAACACCGGATATGTATATTCTCGGAAAAGCTCTTGGAGGAGGCGTCTTTCCAATCTCGTGTGTGGCGGCTGACAAAGAAGTCCTTTCAGTATTCAATCCAGGCTCACACGGCTCCACATTTGGTGGAAACCCCCTCGCGTCAGCTGTCTCTGTCGCAGCTCTTGAAGTATTGGAAGAAGAAAAACTCCCAGAGCGTTCGTTGGAGTTGGGAACGTATTTCATGGATCGTTTAAAGTCGATCGACAATCCGATGATTCGCGACGTTCGCGGACGCGGACTATTCATCGGTATTGAATTGACAGAGTCAGCTCGTCCTTACTGCGAGGCACTGAAAGAACGTGGTCTTCTCTGTAAAGAAACGCATGAAACAGTGATTCGGTTGGCACCACCTCTCGTCATCACAAAAGAAGAATTGGATCAAGCATTTGAAGCAATCGAAGCCGTACTTGCTCCGGCAGCTATTTCGTAAAAAGCGACAGCTTGGTATAATAGTTTGAGATGAATCGACACCTGCGTTGCGGGTGTCTTTTTCGTGGAGGAGGAATCAGATGCTGTACATATACGTTGGGTTAGCAGGTGCAGTTGGAGCTTTGGCACGGTACGGACTTGGATTATTAGTCGATTCATTCGAAACGAGCCCGTTTCCCGTCGCGACACTGTTCATCAATTTAATTGGAAGCTTTCTATTGGGATGGCTGACGCATCGATTTCTTCAAGCGGGAAAACCTTCTCCTCAAATCGTCACGATTGTCGGAACCGGAATGATCGGGTCATTTACAACGTTTTCCACGTTTAGTGTAGAGACGATTCAATTAGTTGAAAATGATCATGCACTTCTCGCTGTTGCATACGTGTTCCTCAGCATCACACTCGGTTTATGGAGTTCTTGGTTTGGCTATCGCATCGGAACAAAAACGTCGACAAGAGGTGACGTCTTATGACTATTCTCTGGATTGCAAGTGGCGCTTTCATCGGTGCGATTCTCCGCTTCATAATCGGTCAGGTCATGAAAAAGTGGACTGATTCAACTTTTCCGTGGGCGACGTTGTTCGTCAATGTAACAGGTTCGTTTGGTCTCGGATACTTGTACGCGCATACCGCTCAACAATCGCTCATCCTTTTTTTAGGTATCGGATTTTTTGGTTCGTTTACGACTTTCTCGACTTTAAAACTGGAATTGATGCGGTTTGTAACGAGAGATTGGATACGATTCGGACTCTATTTACTCACGACTTATTTGTTTGGATTAGTAGCGGCATATATCGGATGGTCAATATAAAACAACGCCCCTTCCATTTCGAAGGGGCGTTGTTTTATTCTGCGAGTTGAAGCTTCTCTGTACATGAAGCACAAGTCGTTTCGTATGACTCGCACTGTTCGTCCATATGGTTCCCGCATTCCTGGCATGTCTTATCCGGTAATTTTTGATAAAACTCGACAGATGATTCGAGTCGGCTCGCCCATTCATTCATATGAAAATGCCTCCTTCGGTAAATTGTCTGACAGTTTTGGTTGTTGTTACGATTGTATTATAACAGAAGTATATAAGTCAACTATAATATATAACAGATATGTTGCCGAATTTTTGCTACACTATACACATCAATAGACGAGGTGAAAAAAATGAAAGTGCCACAGTGTGAAACGATTGGAATTCAATCAGAGGACGTTCCTACGCTACAATCCGCCTTGGCGCAATTAGACGCGCCACGAGTCAGTCGATTGTTTAAAGCATTCGCCGATCCGACCCGTCTAAAAGTGCTATATGTGTTGACGCTCGAACACGAACTTTGTGTATGCGATGTGGCGGCCGTTATCGGTCATTCAAACGCGACCGCATCTCACCATTTACGGACGTTACTGGAACAAGGATTGGTGAAGTATCGTAAAGAAGGGAAAGTCGTTTATTATTCATTAGATGATGAGCACGTGCGACAGCTTGTTGAAATTGCATTGGCACACAGTGAAGAACAAAAAAACGTTTAAATTCGATGACCGATCCCATATGTATAGGGTCGGTCATTTTGCCTATTGTCATTGAATTCGATTCACGATACGATATATTCAAATGAACGTTTGAATGTTAGGGGGAGAATGATGGGGAAACGAGACGTGTTACCCGTGTCTGGAATCACCTGCACAAATTGTGCAGCCAAAATCGAGCGAGATGTCACGAAGCATGAAGAAGTGGCATCTTGCCAAATTGACTTCGCGACAAGCCGAATGGTGATTGAATGGATAGATCCTTCAGAGCGTGACGTGATGCTCCAGTCGATCGAGCAGACGATGGAGCGGATTGAACCGGGGGCTAAATTTGTAAGAGCAGAGGACGATCAAACTGAAAAACGTGATGTTACGCTCTGGCGCTTCCTCGCAGCTACTTTTATCTTTTCACTTGCTCTTTGGACCGATTCGATTCCGGGGTATATTGTGGCCTATGGATTGGCCGGATATGATGTGGTATACGGTGCATTTCGAAATATATGGCATCGAGAGTGGTTTGACGAAAAATTCCTCATGACGATTGCGACGATTGGGGCATTTGCGATTGCTGAATATCCAGAAGCTGTTGCCGTCATGTTGTTTTATCAACTTGGAGAATATGTGCAAGGACGGGCGGTGCGGGCATCTCGAAAATCGATTCAGTCTTTATTGAACATGAGACCGACCCTTGCCCGTGTGTTAGAAAACGAGGAAGAGGTTGAACGATTGCCAGAGGACGTTTCAGTTGGATCGTATCTTGTCATCCGTGCGGGTGAATTGGTACCGATGGATGGCATTGTTGTAACAGGTGCGAGCTCGATGGATACAGCCTCTCTAACTGGAGAATCTGTACCACGCCAAGTGGATGCAGGAGAAGAAGTATTGGCCGGGATGGTCAATATAGAGGGGCGTCTCATTGTTCAAACGACCAAATTAGCAGCAGAATCAAGTCTTCAAAAGATGATTGCGCTTGTGGAAGAGGCCAATGGGAAGAAAGCGAAAACAGAACAGATGATCACGCGACTGGCGAAAGTATACACACCGTTCGTGGTTGTTATGGCCGCGCTCGTGGCCTTTGTTCCTCCGTTTTTTGTGGGGAACTTGGAAGAATGGGTTTATCGTGCACTCATCTTCCTCGTGATTAGTTGTCCATGCGCACTCGTGATTTCAATTCCACTCGGCTATTTTGGTGGAATCGGAGCCGGTTCCAAACGAGGTATTCTCGTGAAAGGTGGCGAGTATTTAGATACGTTAACAGAAGTGGATACGGTAGTCTTCGATAAAACAGGGACGTTGACGACTGGACGATTTGAAGTAACAGACGTGGTGACGGCAGGCGGTGTCAGTGCGGAAGAACTGTTATATCTTGCTGCCCGTGTCGAAGTAGCGTCCAATCATCCGCTCGCGCAAGCCATCGTTCAGCGTGTCGGAGAGGTTCAAGCTTTCGAATCGATTCAAGAAGAACCTGGATATGGTCTCCATGCCTGTGATGGAGAGGATCACATTTATGTCGGAAGTGCACGGTACATGAAGAGATTAGGACGAGCCATTGATGATTCGTCCGTCAGTACGAGTGTGCATGTTATGAAGAATGATCGGTGGCTTGGACGAGTTGAATTGATGGATACGGTGAAAGAAGATGCGTTCGAGGCAATCCAAGCACTAAAAGAAGCAGGATATCGAACGGTTATGTTGTCAGGAGATCGCCGTGAGGTCGCAAAAAAAATCGGGGATCAACTTGGACTTGATGAAGTGCAAGGTGAATTGCTTCCACATGAGAAAGTTGAAGCGGTAGAGCGGATGACAGCTACCCGTAAAGTTGCATTTGTTGGAGACGGAATGAATGACGCGGCTGCCTTAGCTCGTGCAGATGTCGGTCTTGTCATGGGTGGTGTCGGAAGTGATACGGCGGTAACGGCGGCAGATGTCGTCTTGATGCATGACGCTCCAACCGATGTCGTTCAGGCTATTCAGTTAGGCAAACGGACAAAACGCGTTGTCTGGCAGAACATCTTCTTTGCCTTCGGAACAAAAGCACTTGTATTGCTTTTAGGATTGTTCGGCATCGCGACGATGTGGGAAGCAGTGTTCGCTGACGTTGGGGTAGCTCTTCTTGCCATCGCAAATGCGACAAGGTTACTTCGTATGACGAAATAAATCAAAGAAGTGTCTCAGGTATGATCACCTGGGACACTTCTTTTTTCATTCTATTGTCTCGTGCTGAGGTTTGATACGGAACAATAAGAAGCTGAGGATGGCAATTATAGCGATAAGCAAAAAAGTGATGGTGAAAAGTATTTGGGTCAAGAAAGATATCTGATTCTCTGCAGAAAGAAGTTCTTGATGAATATCTTTGTATTGCATTTGCTTTAACAAACGCAAATCTTCCAAGATAGTCTGTCGTTGCTCGGTCATTGTTTCTGCGACTGCTGTAGCTTTTGTTAGGTCGCCATTTTCATAGATGTCGAGTACACGATCAGCTTCTGTTTCCCAAATGGCATCCCTTTCAAGTAGATCGAGGACGGAACTCGGTGTATTGGGGTCAGCGACGACGGACTGTTTTAGCGTTTTGGCTTGACGGGACATGCTATAGTACATCTCTAAAAAGTGTCGGTCGTCATATGCAAGTAAACCACGGATGGCATTTGCCCGCTCGATGTTATAATACATGATGTCTTCAATCACTTCATACGAGTCGAGTTGTTCACCTTGTATGATTTCTAAACGGTCATTTGTTCCTTTTAATTGAAAAATAAAAATACCAATAATCGAGATGGATAAAATGCATAAGCTAACCCATAATAAAATCCACTTTCGTTGTGACATCGTGACACTCCTTTCTACTCAATCGTACATGATTTTATAAATGTCGACAGAAATTATTCTTTGAAAAAAGGAAAAAACGGGGGAATGTATAATCAATTTAGTGTAGTGTCTTTTAATGAAAAATGAAAGAGGACAATCAGATGTATAAGGAGAGTCAATATGCCAGAGAACTCATCGTTACAAAAGCTGTACCAGGTGTTACAAGACAAGCGTCAGGATCTTACTTATGAGGTTCCAAGTTTATGGAATCGCATGCGTTTCCCTTCTGAACCAGTTCGCGACGGTGTCGAGCGTGTCAATCCATATGATTTTTTGGTTGAAACGATTGAAAAAACGATTTTTCCGTATGCGATTGAAAGCCGGGATTACCAAACGTCCATTGCGCTTGCAGACGGACATTTGCAAACAGGAGGTGATTGGATCAAGCGAGCCTCTGTCTATTCGATGCAAGTTCGTACATCGACCTCCTGGGATCATGATGGATCGGGCTATGTGGAGATGGAGAACTCGTTCGGAATGAAGGACACTGGCACTTTCGTCAAAACGCTTGCGTTGATTCCGCACCTCCTTTATATGGGAATCGATACATTGTTTCTCTTACCGATTTCTCAACATAGTCATAAGAATAAAAAAGGAGAATTTGGTTCTCCTTATGCCGTTCAAAATTTCTTTGCCATCGATGAAGAGTTGAAAGAAACGCTGACTGGAGATGCGATGACGGTCGAAGAAGAATTTGCGGCATTTGTGGAGGCTTGTCACATGGTAGGGATTCGCGTTGTCATCGATGTCATCCCTCGTACATGTGCCCGAGATAACCGTCTCATTCTTGAAAACCCAGAATGGTTTTATTGGATTCCATTGACGGAAGTCGATTATTATCATCCTCCTTATGTGCCCGGGATTGGGGAGAACGTAAAACCGGAATTTGCCTTTTTGCCGATGGTGTATAACTCGGAGGATGTATGGCAACACTTAAGACGATTCTCGATGGCACCGAATTTGATTGATGCTGAGAAATGGGGACGTGTCCGTGGCTTTTTGCTTGAGCACCCGGAAGAAAATGTGTTAGCAACGATTGAGCGAGAGTTCGGTTTGACAACAGCGCCTGCTTTCTCTGACTGTATTAATGATCCACAACCACCATGGTCGGATGTGACATATTTCCGTCTCTTCTTAGATCATCCACTTGCAGCAGCACCTTATGTCAATGAGGCGAATGTTGCTCCTTATATTTTGTTTGATTCAATCAAGTCGAATCAATTCCGAGGAAATGAGATTAACGAGCCCCTCTGGGAGATGCTCGCTGATATTATCCCGCATTATCAGCGTGAATTTGGCATTGATGGGGCGCGTATTGATATGGGGCACGCTCTTCCTGTCGACTTAGCGCAGGCGATTTTGTCAACACCGCGTTCTATCGATTCAAACTTTAGTTTTATCGCCGAAGAGTTGATTGAGTCGGGTGCTTGGACTGCCAAGGATGCCGGTTATAACATGATTATCGGATATGGATTTTATAAAGAACCTAGGTTCCAAACGCACGAAACACATCAATTTCTATACGATTCACGCTTTTTACCGCTTCCAGTATTTGCGGCAGGTGAAACGGCGGATACTCGTCGTCTTGCTACGCGGGAAGGCAGACGACAAGCGAGTAGATTATTGTCGGTATTAAATGGGTTTATGCCGAATGGGGTACCGATGACAAACTCAGGGTTAGAATTATATGAAACACAGCCGATGAACACCGGACTAGATTGTCGTCCTGAAGAAGCGTACCAACTGTTCCCGACGGACCCTTATTTCGGCAAACTCTCCTTTTTTGATGCATATCAGTTCCATTGGGATCACCCAGAACGGGATGAGATGATTGAAGTCATGCACCAAGTTGCTGAAATTCGTCGACGGTGGTTAGACGTACTCGTGGATCCAAACCATTTTGAGCCACTCAATTTGGATGAGCCGTTCGCACCGTTTGTCGGGTTTGCCTGGCTACGTCCGGAGACGAATGATACATTGTTGGTTATAGCGAATACTAACATGAATAACTCATTGCAAGGAACTGTCGCTCTTGATGGAGTACGGCGCCGAAATTGGAACGCGAGTCGTTTTGCGGAGATGATTTATTCACCATACTCATGGCCGTATGCTGAGTATGCGTTTGATGAACAATGGAACCTTTGGATTGACCTGAAGCCAGGTGAGGTCAAAGTGTATGAAATGAAATAAAAAAGCGCCTTGAACCGAATAGTGAACTGAGCCCTGAATGAGCACTTTTTATCAAGTGTCTATCATTCAGGGCTCAGTTCATAGGGTTCAAGGCGTTGTGTGTTTCATATAGTAAATGACAAACTCATCAAGTGGCATCGGTTTTGCATAGCGGTAACCTTGCATGGAATCACATCCGATTTTACGAAGGAAGGTTTCCTGATACTCGGTTTCGACGCCTTCGGCAACAAGCGCCATACCGAGTTGTCGTGCCATTGCGACGATTGTCGTCGTGACCATTTGATATTCGCGGTTCTCTTCGAGTTGCATCGTGAACTCACGAGGGATTTTCAGTTCATCGATTGGATATCGTACGAGATAAGCGAGTGAACTGTAACCTGTTCCGAAATCATCAATGGATAGTTTGATACCGAGCGCTTTTAACTCTAAAATCCGATTTAACACACGATCCGAGTGGTGGGCGGCGACAGTTTCTGTCAATTCAAAATTGAGGCGTGACGGTTCAATCGGGAAACGTTCGAATAGCGTATTCAAGTAATCAATCAAATGTTCATCGAATAACTGTCGAACTGACAAGTTGACCGAGAGCTTCGGTAAATGGATATCACCTTGTTCAAACACATGAATTAACTGGAACGTCTCATGAATCATCCACCGACCTAAATCGTGAATATGTCCTGTTTCTTCGGCAATCGGAATGAATTGACTTGGCGGAATGAATGTTCCGTTATGTTGCCAGCGCATGAGTGCTTCCGCTCCGATGACCGCTTTCGTCGAGGCATCGACTTGAGGTTGAAGGAAGAGAGAAATTTCTCCTTTTTCAAGTGCGGTATCGAGACCTTCCATTAACACTTTCCGTTCTTCTTTGTCTTCTCGTAACTCAGGTTCAAACATGACGGTTTCGTCACGTCCTTTATCCTTCGCACGATACATCGCGAGATCCGCGTTTGAGAGTAAGTGCTTCAATTTTTCCCCATGTTCAGGGAAACGTACGATTCCAATCGAAGCATGTACTTCAACGAGTGTTCCGGCCATGTAATAAGGGGGGCGGTAGACGAGTCGCCGTAAACGTTCCGTCAACATTTCGTGGTCACCGTGTTCTGCGACGACGATGAACTCATCACCTCCGAGGCGTCCGGCGTACTCATTTGGAAGAAGTGCGGTTCGTAACCGCTTCCCGATGTGTTGCAGAAGTTCGTCTCCCATGTGATGACCGAATTGGTCGTTGATTTCTTTAAAGCCATCTAAGTCAGAGAACATGAGCGTGAACGTGCGACCTTCCTCGATCAAACGCTCGATTTGTTCTTGTAGCGCGTAACGATTATGAAGACCCGTCAAACTATCGAACTTGGCTTGATACAGAATTTGCTCTTGCTGCTCGATCATTTGCGTAATATCTTTGGCGATGGCGTAAATCCCTTCTACTTCTCCATCGATAATCATCGGGACGTTGACGAGTTGCCAGACACGTGTCTCGCCTTCGTCGGTCATCACCCGCACATCAATCGTTCGTGGTCGACCATTCGTCAACTCTTGAAGAATGGCTACATATGGGGGCCGATCTGTCGATTCGATGATATCGAGGATGTTCGACCCGAGTAATTTATCTGTCGACAATCCTAAAATCGAGCTACCGGCCTCATTGACAGACAATACTTCTCCGTGTAAATCGAATAAAAAAATTGGTTCAGAGTG
Source organism: Exiguobacterium sp. s89 (assembly GCF_018617735.1). Classification (NCBI taxonomy): domain Bacteria; kingdom Bacillati; phylum Bacillota; class Bacilli; order Caryophanales; genus Exiguobacterium; species Exiguobacterium sp. s89. The sequence goes on along the minus strand of NZ_JACSKS010000007.1, from coordinate 7,721 downwards.
GTAGGCAAAGAGCGAACGGTATTGTTGCTCGCGAATCTCGAGTTCATGCGCTTTTGTAGACACGGCGACTTCTAAATCTGTATTGACCGTATGTAGACGATAACTGATCAGTGCGTTTTGTTTTGAGACGACAAATTGGCGAATCAGTAGTAAAAGCACGGCATTTGCAATCATCGAGTCTAGTACAGACGTTCCAAGAAGGCGATCGGATGAGAGTAAAAACATCATCACGACTACGCTGTATAATACATAATCTAAAATTGAATCATACGCGAGTGCATCTTCCGACAGATCATCGACCCAGTAACTGATGGAGATCATGAGTATGCTGCTTATTTGAACTAGGTGAACTAGCTCGTGTGTAATCCCTGAAAACAAAAATAGTGCGTTTGTAATTGAGGCGGTTGTGAAACCTAGAATTCCGACGAGTAAAAGAATTCGGAATTGTTGACCGGTTGAAACGACTCGATTCAAGTAAAGGAATCCGAGCATCATGTAAAGGCTGATGAGTAACATCTGTTCTTCAAAACCACTCAGATGAGAAACGAGCGAGACTTCTCGTGTGGAATAGAACCAAATATGTAGTCCACTAATCACGAGAAAGCTAAACAAGGCAAATAAATCGAACGTTCGTAGTTTCAATGTCCGAACCTCAATCGATTGAGTGATGACGATCAAAGACATAATCAAATAAAAGAAATTCTGTAAAAACAATAACGATTGTGTATTTGCGCTAGGTGAATAGTGGTGCATCAGTAAGTAAAGCACAAAACATACATTTCCGGCACTAATCAGAACATGAATAAAGCGGCGCATCCCTCTATGCTTAAGAATAGCCACTCCACTAAATAGAATCGCTGCTCCTAGGATGACGAGATAATAGATAAGTAACGTGATGTGTAGCAGGTCATGCGGGGTTAAAAATAATAATAAAAGTCCGGTAGAAAAAGTTCCGATGAGAACCGCCGGAACGTATTGGCGCAATGAATAAAATGACAACTCATGCACCTCCTTCTGTTTTGAAATAGGGCTCTTATCTATTATCGGAATAGATGATTGAAAATTACACAAAAAATCGACAACAAAAATAGATTGTTGTCGACTTTTATGAAATTAGAGCGTATATGAATGTTCCTTGAAGTTTCCAACGATCGAATCGATTTCAGATACGGTTACAAACGCCTCAGAATCAATTTCAGAAACGATTTGACGTAGTCGTGGAATTTCATTGTTTTGGACGACGACATACAACATTTTTTTAGAGTCGTTTGAATATCCGCCTGTTGCATCCATAATTGTGACCCCGCGTTTTAAGTTCTGCTTGATGACCAAATTGATTTCTTCTGCTTTTTGGCAAATGATAAAACATTGTTTCTGTGCGGAGAAGAATTTGTGAATCGTGAGCAACGTTCGTGACCTTACAAAACTTAGTACAAGAGCATACATAACGGCTTTTATATCAAAGACAATAAACACGAGAATGTAAACAATCAGGTCTTGTGTCAAAAAGATTTTAGGTAAAGATAAATTTCGATTATTCAGATAGATGACTTTCCCTAAAATATCAAGTCCACCCGTGGAAGCTCCTGCAAAGAGGAGAAGTGCGAGTCCGAGACCTGAGACGATTCCGCTGAACACCGAAGCGACGAGTGGGTCGTCAAGTGGGGTTGGCGGAATAAGGATTGGCAAGCTATCAATCAGAATCGAAGAGAGCACGACCACAATTCCTGTCATTAAAATGAAGCGACGTCCTAAATATTTTAGTCCCAACAGGAAGAGGGGGATATTGAGCACGAGTTGGGTCATTCCAATTGGTGTTCCGAGCAGTTCGTTGAAAATCAATGTGATCCCGACGATTCCTCCCGAACCAATCTCGTTCGGTTTGAGAAGTAAACTGACAAAGATAGACTGAAGAATTGTCCCGGCGATGATGAACAGTACCGTTTCGAGAGCAACCCGTTTTCGAGATTTTGCATACATAAATAATGGCTAGGCCTTACGCCTCCTTTAGCTAAGTCTCATGCTAGCGTACTGCTACTCCCACATCATTTCAAGTCACAATTCGTTATGGAATCGGTCAATATCACTTGCTAATTGTTCATGCACGTAATCAATCACCTGGGCATCATCAAAAAGTCCGAGCGGAACATCGTCTGGAATCGCATCGAACGGAGAGACAAAGTAAAGAATGGCCGCAATCAGTTCTTCCTGTTTGTCTGATTGCATCTCGAATTGATTGTTGTACAGCGCGCGCAACATATTGAGCATTTGTTTCATTTGGAAGTAGAGGGTGAGCTCTTCTTCACGCTCGATATTGCTGATTTCATTTGAGGCAACGTCAATCGTCACTTTCGCGAGTGCGCGTTCACCTTGAACGAGCAAGTCACCGAGTGATTCACGATCGTGGTTGTCTTCCTTTGCTTGTTTTAAAAAGTGTGTGTATGTTGTTTTCCAATCTGCCATAGTGTATTCCTCCTTCATTCTTCATCTATTAATATGCCCGTTTTTGCGCATTGGTTGCAACTTTTCCTGAAATTTAAGAAAATAAAGATAATCGAAAAGGAGGAACGATACATATGTCTATGATTTCAATGCCGACAGAGGCAGATTTTTCTCGCTATGCAGAGCTAGCGGTAAAAAAAGGTGTGAACATTCAACCGGGGCAACAATTAGAAGTACGTGCTGATATTAGCCAAGCACCACTTGTACGCCATGTGGTGAAAGCTGCTTATGCGGCAGGAGCGAAACAAGTATTCGTCAACTGGAGCGATGAGGAGACTTCAAAGATTCGTTATTTTGATGCACCGGCTGATTCATTTAAAGAGTTTCCGGATTGGTTAAAGGCTCGTTTTGAGCAATTGGCTGAAGAAAAAACAGCCTTCTTGTCAATTGTAAGTGATGACCCGGATGCCTTGAACGGTGTCGAGTCGTCACGAATCTCCGACGCGAACCGTGCAGCAGGTCAAGCACTTGCGAAATGGCGTCAATATACGATGAGTGACAATGTTAGTTGGTCAATCGTCGCAGGTGCGTCAGAAGCGTGGGCACAAAAAGTATTTTCAGGACGTGAGGATGCAGTCGCTGCGCTATGGCAGGCCATCTTCGCAGCAACTCGAATGGATCAAGAAGATGTCGTCGCAGCATGGGACACACACGACCAATCTCTTCGAAGTCGCGCGAAGTTGTTGACAGAGAAAAAATATGCGAAACTACATTACACCGCACCGGGGACGGAACTCACAATCGGCCTTCCGAAAAAGCACGTCTTCCTTGGTGGTGGCGGTCCAAACGCCGATGGCATCGACTTTATCGCGAACATGCCGACAGAAGAAGTGTTCACACTCGCAGATAAAGATTCTGTGGAAGGGCATGTGTCGAGTACGAAGCCACTCAGCTACAGCGGAAACTTGATTGACGAATTTACTCTTTGGTTTGAGGGTGGTAAAGTCATCAAGGCGGAAGCGAAAAAAGGGCAAGCGGCCCTTGATGAATTGTTAAATATGGATGAGGGAGCACGTCGCATCGGTGAAGTGGCACTTGTTCCTGATGATTCTCCAATCTCGAACTCGGGTCTCCTATTCTACAACACGTTGTTCGATGAAAATGCATCGTGTCACTTGGCATTAGGTCGTGCATACTCGACATGCCTAGAAGGCGGTCCTTCGATGTCTCAAGATGAACTCGCAGAGAACGGCGCGAATGATTCGATGACACACGTTGACTTTATGATTGGGTCGGCGGAAATGAATATTGATGGTGAGCAAGAAGACGGCACGCGAGAAGCAATCATGCGTGACGGGAACTGGGTCATTTAAATGAACGAGCGAATTCCAATTTCGGAATTCGCTCTTTTTCATGTGATGTCATATAAATAACGAAGAACGTTAGGCAAGCGACGGCGCCAAGCGGATTCGTGGTGAATTGCGTCCGGCTCGACCTCGTATCGGAAGGCGATGCCTTTTTGCGCGATGGCTTCAATCAGTTTCGCATTCGTGAACAGGTAGTCGCTTGGAGTGAATGGCCCGCTCTCTTCGTTCGTACCGATATCCATATACAGTTTACAAGCGAACTTAGCTTGTTTCATTTCGTGAATCAAAGGATCAAGATTTGCCCATGCCGCAGTGGAGAGCGAGCCGACTCTGCGAATGGAAGGATAGGTCGCCATCATATAAAGAGAGATGACACCCCCCATTGAACTCCCCATGACACCGATATCTTCCGGGTTTGTCGCGTACTCTTTATCGATTCGTGGTTTTAACTCGTGCATGAGCCAGTCTGTATAAAGACGTCCTCGACCACCAAGTGTTGGACGTGTTTTCGCGAGTTCTGGACCGATACGACGATATAACATCTCATCCTCAGCGTATGAATACTCATCATAGCGATCTAACCAATTCGGGGCACTCGCGATGGCAACGACCATGAGGGGGAGACGTAGCGTGTCGATACATCGGTCGATTTCCCAACCTTCCCCGTATGTAGCCGCGTTTCCGGAAAATACATTTTGTCCGTCATGCATATACAGGACAGGAAGCGGGGTGCTAGCTTCGACCCAGTCCGGTCGAAACACACGGACAATCCGTTTTTGTACGGTCGCTCTCTCCGTCGGAATCGATACAGTCAAGTGTTCAATCATTATTCGTCACCTCTTTCTATTTCGTATTTTGGGGAAAAACGAGTCAAAAAACAATCATCTCGTTTGACTACCTACCGTTCGTTAGGTAAAGTGTTGTGGAAGGAGAGTGAAAGTCATGAATACAAAAGACAAGATTATGCAATCCGCTCGGAAACGGTTTGCCCGTGAGGGATATGAAGGACTATCGCTCGCAGCGGTTGCAGAAGATGTAGGAATCCGAAAGGCCTCGTTGTATGCCCACATCGATGGGAAAGAGCAACTGTTTAAGCAAGTCGTGACGGATATGGCGAATCGGTACGAAGAGGCGTGGCAAAAAACATGCGATAACACCGTTGAACGACCACCTTTAGAACGGATTGACTCGATTGTTAGTACACTCACGTCATTTTTCAGCGATCACGAGACATGGATGTTGACGAAACGGATGTTGCTCGTACCACCTCCGGAATTTCGGGATTATATCGAGAAAGTCATTGGAAAGGTTGAAACGGAATTAAAACGTTTTGAAAAAGAACAATTCCGTCTAGCGATGGAGCGTGGGGATTTACCGGTCCAACCGCTTGAAGAGCTATATGCTGCCTACTATTGTTTTTTAGATGGCGCCTTGCTGTCTTTATTTATGTTTGAAGATGATCGGGAGATGAGGCAACAAGCCGCGTTCCGGATTTTCAAGAAAGGAGTGGGTTGGAATGAATAAGGAAAGCGTTGCTTGGATGTCACTCTTGTTTGCCGGATTGCTTGAAATCATTTGGGCTACGACGATGAAGTTATCAGAAGGATTCACAGTTCTCACTCCGACGCTATGGACGATTGCCCTCTTGATTGTCAGTTTCGGCTTATTGGCGAAAGCATTTCGAGTTCTTCCTGCAGGTACGGGCTATGCCGTCTTTACTGGAATTGGAGCAGTCGGAACGGTTATTGTCGGCGCCCTTTTATTTGACGAGGCGCTTAGTGGATGGAAACTCTTACTTGTGACGACGTTGATCATCGGAATCATCGGCTTGAAACAAGTGACAGGAGGAGAAGAAGTATGAGTTGGATATTTTTGATTAGTGCAGGGATTGCTGAGATGACGGCCGTCTTCTTTATGGGGAAATCAAAAGGCTATCAAATTTTAAAATGGTCAATCTTGTCGATTTTATCGTTTGCGCTCAGTTTTTATTTGTTGTCGAAGTCACTTGAAGTCATTCCCCTTAGTTTGGCTTATTCCATCTGGGTCGGTATCGGGGCAGCGGGTGGTGTCATTTTAGGAATGCTCTATTTAGATGAATCGACAAGTCGTTGGCGAATCTTTTATTTGACGATGATTATCGGCAGTGTGGTCGGCTTAAAAGTTGTAGCGTAATGGATTAAAACAAGCTGAAAACGGGAATTGAATAGTTCAGATTATGAGATGAAAGAAAGGGGCGGAAAACGATGCATCTTGTTGAGTTGCAATCCGAACGTTTGCGGTTTGAACCGTATACGATCTCCGATTTTTATTTTGTCAAATCGCTTCTCCAAGATCCTCGGGTGATGCGCTTCATCAGTCCGGACGGAAGACCGTATACAGATGAACAGACGATTGAATGGTTCGAACGTCAACTGGCCCGTTATGAAACTGGTCGACAAACAGGTCTATTGAAGCTCATGACGTTTGAAAACGATGAACCGATTGGTCATGCCGGTACGTTATTACATGAATTAGATGGCAAAATCGAATTAGAAGTCGGCTATTGGCTGTCACCTAAGCATTGGCATATGGGGTACGGACGAGAAGCGGCTGCGCGTTTGATGCAGTATGCTTTCACCGAAGGAGAAAAGGAAATCATTTCGCTCATTCATCCAGAAAACGTTCCATCTCAGCGTGTCGCCAAAGCGAATGGTCTTCACTGGGATCGAGACACGTTGTACAAGGACATGCTCGTATCTGTCTATGCTGGTGACTTGGAACGTCTTTGCCGACACATAAACCGACAACACATGTCGCGATAAAAAAATATAAAAAAGATAAAAAAGTAGTTGCCAACTCAATAGTTTCTTGATATATTAATAGTGTCCTTAAGAGAGGACACGACCTGATTCTGTAGCTCAGCTGGGAGAGCGCTACCTTGACAGGGTAGAGGTCGCTGGTTCGAGCCCAGTCAGAATCACTTGGGTGCCAAACCCGATGCGAAACCCATAGGAACGTGGGTTTCCGCGATGCCACTTCTTGCGAGAAGTGGCTTTTTTTTGTGAATTGACAATGAACTAAAGCAATTGGTATATTCCTTTCAATACATAAGAGAGGGGGAATGTAAAATGGTGCTAACGGGAACCCTCGTCAATGCCGGATTAATCATCATCGGTGCATTGTTAGGTCTCTTATTTCACCGCATTCCAGAGCGTATGAAAGAAACAGTGACGACCGCGATCGGACTTGCAGTTATCTTACTTGGCATTCAAATGGGGATGAAAAGTGAAAACTTCTTGATTGTCATCGGGAGTCTTGTCGTCGGGTCTGCGCTCGGGGAATGGTGGAAATTAGATGAATTATTGAACGAAGTCGGTTATCGCCTTGAGCGGCGCCTTGGGAGTCAATCTAGTGTGGCAGAAGGATTCGTAACTGCAACGCTCATCTTTGTTATCGGAGCAATGGCCATCATTGGCGCGCTCGATAGTGGGTTACGCGGTGATCATGACGTCTTATATACAAAAGGATTGATTGATGGATTTACGGCCCTCGTGTTAAGTTCGACGCTCGGGATTGGCGTCATGTTCTCAGCTGTTCCTGTCTTGTTGTACCAAGGCGGAATTGCCCTTCTCGCTATTCAAATCATGAAGTTTATTCCAGAGTCGCTCATGGATAGCTTTATTTTAGAAATGACAGCGACCGGTGGCGTGATGATTGTGGCAATCGGCTTGAACTTGGTAGGTATCACTAAAATTCGCGTGGCCAACTTATTGCCAGGAATTTTGGTGGTCGCGATGATTGTCTCCGTCATACATATACTGTAATCAAAAAAAGACTGAATCGGTGAACTGAACCGAAAAAGTTAGACACTAAATAGTTTCGTTAGGCGACCTTTAGAACCTGCGTCCGGTATTCCACCGGGCTCAGGTTTTT
>NZ_JACSKS010000006.1:0-93928 GCF_018617735.1 Exiguobacterium sp. s89 | reverse complement strand
ATAAAACGTAAAACGACCTAAGTCCTAAATATAATTGAACTCAAGTCGTTTACATTTTTATTCACTATAGTAGCATGAGACAAATTAATCTTAACTTTTAAACAAAAATATTTATTAGTTACTTATCCAAGATCCTGTAACTTTTACATCTACTGGAGTTGTAAGATCGTTACTAAATTGAACACGTGCAGCAGTCCCTTTATTAATTGAATTTGGAAGACCGCCTGACGGGAGGCACGGAGCGTTAGGGCAACAAGAACGCGGGCGCGTCTTACGCCACGCGAGGAACACCATTCGATCGAATGGTGTTTTTGTTTGATATCCATTTAGTAATTTCTAATCAATTCGAAATCGATTAACGTAACAGCTTACTTTAATACAATAATTATGGTATTATTTAATAAAATGTTCATTGTATTAAAGGGGGATATGTATGTATACGATTGACGAAGCATTTAAAATCTTATCGAAGAACAAGCTCACAAGCCACAAGGAGACGGTCCGCAACTGGGTACGAAAAGGAGTAATCCAGGCAGAACCGCTCGAGTCGCGTAAAAAAGGCTATCGGATCAGTGAGGAGGCGCTCGAACAGTTCATCAAAGAACGGATGCCGGAAGGATGGGAGCTGTATCGGCAGTCGGTGACAGGGGATGCACGGGATGTCGTCAAAAATGAAGAAGAGGCCCCGTATCACGTCAAAGTCGATGTAGAAGCGATTAAAGAGCGGGCCCGCGAGGAGATGTGGTACGAACTGCTCGGTAAATTCGTGTTCGAGGACTACTTTGTCCTGAAGAAATCAGAGGTCAAGGCGGCTGTTCAGCATATGCGGTATTCAAAAGAGTTCGAAGCCGAGGTGTGGGAACGTTGCTCGAAGCACACATGGGGATACGCGACACCGCGAGTCCCATACCTGCTTGACTACTTCATGTTCGAAGGGGAGCGTATTCCCTTCAACAAAGATTTCGTTGGAAGAGATGAACAAATCATCCACGCGTTGATTGAGAAAATTCGACTCGATAAAGTGAATCGAAAACGTTTATGAACATAAAAAGACATCCTTTATTTTTAAGGATGTCTTTTTATACCATCAAGTCATTAGTACATAATTCGAGTTTTACTGTACATCGTTTCAGTACCAAGGTAACCAGTATAGTCATAATATTTATAGTATAGAGCTACATTTTGACTATATTTATAAATTCCTTCAGTATACGCGTACATTCGTTTCTTCCAATATAATTTTGGTAGGGCATAAGATACAGCTGCGCTAGCAATAGTAGTAATCACACCTGTGATAGGTCCTCCTAATAGAGAAGCCATGATTCCAGCAACTGATGTAGAGGAAAGCCCGATAATATCGAAGCTTAAATTAACAGTTTTAATGTACTTGTACTTACTTCCAGATCCCGGATCAATTGCGACAGCATATGTACCTACATTTGAAGAAGAAGTTACATTAAAATTTGATGCGGTTTGAATGGGATTTAAGCTCTCAGGTGCATCTTCAAAAACTTCTACGCTTTCATAGGAAATATCATCAATGTTGTATGAAGATACTACTTTGTCAGTTTTCATGTCGACAACATACACGATGTTATTTTCTTTATATATTTTTTGTTTTTCACCTTTTGATTTTGAAATGAAATATCTTTCCCCATTTTTCTGAATTTCCTCTAAAGTACTGTTGTTAGGAAAGTAGTAAATTTTACTGTTAAGTGATTCTTCAGCAACAGCGTATTGAGTATTATTCTTATTTGACTTAGTGTTTGTAGCCGCTTCAGTTACGTTTGTCGTCACCATAGTGGTTAGCAACATTGAGGCCACTAAAGATGCAGTAATCTTTTTCATAAAAACACCCCTATTATTAATTTAAGAATATTCAGAAAATATACTTAAATTAATAATATACTTACAAAAAATATTGTTCAACCCTTTTTAGGAAAAAGATTGGAAATTATAATCATTAATAATGATAATCCATAAAAAGGGATTAGTATTGAATACATTTCTTCTCTAGACATATGTACGCCATTGATCATAAATATAGTTAGTCCAATTGTAGCCAGAATCGCTAAAAAGAATGCTATCCACTGAATTTTTTTTCTCATTTTGGTATCCTACTTTCTATTTTATATTTCGGAATTAGTGATTTAATGGTTTTAACGGCATTTAATTGCTAATTATTTATAATATTAAAACTAATGTGATTTATCTGTCAAATCACATCATTGTAATAAAGTGAATAGACGTATGAAATTAGTGAGAATTTCATACGTCAGAAATTTAAATTAATCGTTCAACATTTATAACAGCTGTTCTTGATAGTGACTTCTTTTCTTCTTCAAGTAATACATTATGCCAACTAGATTCAAGATTTTTGAGGATTGGTTTTTCAATCTTACTGTTCTTTTCTAAATCGTGTAATGGATGAACTGTTTTTTCAGGATCAAAGTGACCGCTAATCAATGACTGATTGGGTAGGACGACTGTATAGGCAATCAATGCGTTCTCACTAAAATCGTGATTGTTGGCGACACCGAACTGTTGAAACCCAAGACCTTTGTCATGAATATACATGAGCGGCTCATTCACACAATCCATCTTCAGATTTGTCTCGAGGGTCGCTTTTGCGTTCAGATAGGATTCCACTTCCTCAGGAAACACACTCTGTACGGCATGTACTCGCTCATAGAGTGTGAGGTCGGTGTCTTTCCATCCCATACGCTGATTTAGCTGCTCGATATATTCAAGTGGAGTCTGTTCCTTTTCTTGCTCCAACGCGCGTACCTTTTCTAAGTGTGACTCGATATGATCAAGGAAGGTCGCGGATGTCTGATGGACCTCCTGCAACAGTTGTTCCTTGTCGAGAAGTTCCTTGTCTTTCGTCCAACCAGCCAGATAAGAGAGCGAAAAGTCGTCCGTCGGGAACCCGAGTTGATGTGAGACGACGTAGGCGACCATCTCGGCCTGGAACTCCTTCTCGGGTGCCGTGAGCGGTTTGTTCCGTTCAAAGTTCCGCTCCTGGTTGTGGAGCTCTGCGTGGGCGAGTTCGTGGATTAGGACGTTGACGTCCTCAATCGATGTGTTCCGTGGATTTAAGGCGATTGCATGCAGCTCCGGATAGTAACAACCCTTCGCCGTCCCGATCTCGTCGAGCGGTTCTTCCAATAGCGTCACATTCCGGGCATCCGCGAGCGTCGTCAAGGCGTTGCGGATGTCTTGTTCGTTCTCGATCCCGCCGTCCCGGTGATACCGTTTGAAGATGTCGGAGACCTCTATTCCTTTTTCGCGCGCGTCGGTCTGCGTGTACTCGAACACGTGACCAATCTTGAAGTACATCATCTTGCGTGACGGGATGCGTCCTTGTTTCACGCCGTCTTTGATCGACTTCGGTGCCTTGCTGAGCGGTACCCATTCATCTTTGTGCAGGGCATAAGTCACCGGGTTCGGGACGAATACTTTGATGCCACGCTCGCCTTTTTGGACTTGTGCGCCTTGCTTTTCCCAGAATGCATAAGAGCCGACCGCGACCGCGCCGGGGAACTGGGACTCGATCAAGATTGTGTTTCGCATCGAGTACTGATGAAACTTGCCGAGAAACTGGAGATGTTCCCGAATTTTCTCCTGACTCTCGAAGTAGCTGTCGATCTGTTTTCCCATCTGTTCTGTCAAGGCCTCGAGATCGGCCTTCCGTTCTTCGTTCGTCTTCATCTTGGCCATCGTGTCAGACTCCTTCCTTCAACAAGTCGGTGACAGATTCATCACTATCCGCAAATTCGTTCAGTTCATGTTCAAGTTGTGGCGACGTTTCCGAAATGTCGAGTAACAGTTGCGTCCGTTCGAAATTGACGGGAAGCAAGACGATCTCGTCTTTTGCAATGGCGGTTAAAAGCTGATGCTCAGATATTGATATCGGGATGTCGTACCGTTTTCCATAGATGAGGACCGTGACGGTTTTCGGTTGAAGCGTCAACAGTTGTCCCATCGTAAAGGGACGGTCAAGTGGTCGCATAAGGTTCATCCTCTCTCAAAAGTTAGTGTGTCCTTCTTCTGTTTTTGATGCTCGATGCGCTCCTGGACGACACGTTCCGCCGTCGCGAGGAACGTCGGCTTGAATTGGTCCGTCGTCATGATGTCCTCGATGCCCTCGGTCTGCATCAGCGCCTGCAGGAGCTCTGTCAGGATCTGCCCTTGGCGGTCAGAGCGGTTCGCGGCGAGACGGATCCGCTCGAGTTCTATCGACACTTGTTTATTCATTAACTCCTCTATACGATGAGAGACCTGCGTGCTGATCGAGCGGGTGAGGAACTGCATGTCCCACTTCTCGTCGGCCAGTTGTCTATGTTCTTCTGCGATATGGTCGATGACCTGACCGAGGTGGCCGAAGCGTTTGTCGTCGGCGAACTCTTCCAAATACGCGACCGTCTCCGGCTTCAACCGGAGGCGGATCTGTCTCAAATCTTCCATCGTCCTCCCTCACTTTCCGTATTCAATGTCCCGTTCCAGTTGTTCGAAAGCCCGTTGATTCTTCAAATGTTCGAACTCGTCATTCATATGCCGCTCGATCCGGTAGAGTGATTCGTTGAATATCTTTTGTTGGTTGAACGCGCGTCGGATTGGATGTTTGGGGGCTTCTTTCTTCTCCAATATCGCCTGTTCTTTTGACAAGTCGCGCATCTCGGAGAGGATGGCATTCCCCATCCGAGTGTAGAGGTCCTGACGCTTCGTCGTCCGGTATCGCTCGGCCTTCTCCGTGTCGCCGTAGCTGCGACGATGGAACGACACTTCCTGCTCGAGCTTCTCGTTGAACGCTAGAAACTCTGATTTGAAGTGGATGTCGATATAGTGATCGGTCAGACGGTCGAGTGATTCCCGGAGCGGCCGCATGCCGTTCATGTTATAGCGCCACTGTCGTTTGTCTTCCGGCAACCGCTCATAGATGTCCTTGAATTGACGGACGAGCACGGGATGCAAGACACGGTTCGGGAGCGTTTGGATCTTCCGGTTCCGTTTATGGGCGATCAGTTCGTCTCTTATGAACGCGTTCAGTTTCTCCTGTTCTTTCGTCCGGTCGGCGAGGGAATGGATGACCTTCGACTTCATCAGCTCGATCGATTTCGGTTTACGTTTGCCGCGCTCACGCATGTGGCTCGTCTCAACGATGGCGACATGAATATGGATATTGTCGGTGTTGTAATGCACGGCACCGGTCCAGTAGGCATGGACCATCTTCTCTTTTTGGAGCATCGCCTCGACCGCGTTCCGTGTCGCCTGCATCAATCGTTTCTCGTCGACGAGGTCATTGTGGAGCATACCGGTCTCGCGTAGCCAAGTGTTATCGAACGAGATCACGTCCTGCCAGAGAATGCTCCCGTTCGCTTGCGCGTGCTTGAAGATGTTGCGGACAACGCGACGCTTTTCGTCGTTCAATCGGTCCTCCTCGCGTGTGAACAGACCACTCGATTTTATCTCGTCTTCCATATAGTCGTGATACGTCTCGAACTGTTCCCGGCTGTCTTTCGCGTCCGGCCGGTTGATGTAGTCGAGGTATGTTGTGTACCGACGCGACTTCTTTTTTGTGCCCGGAACCTTAAATTTCGACTTAATGACGACGCCCGGCGTCTCACGCATCCTGCATCACCTCGTTCAACAACCGGGTCACTTCGGCGAGCTCGTCCGCGCTCCGTTTCAGATGGAGCGTGTTCGCCTCGAGTTGGCGCTCGAGCCGCTCGACCTGCGTCGATTGGATACCGTTCGCACACCAGGAGGCGAGCAGTTCTTTCAAATATTGTTGCCGGGAGCGGTTGAGTTCTTTCGCCCATTCATCGATTTGCTTCACGATGACGGGATCGATGTCGCGGAGTAACAGATCCATTTGCCTGACCACCTTTCTAGAGGATACATATTGCCAACGTTCGAAAAGTTCATCCAAAGAGCATAAGGGGAAACTGCTATCACTTGTCGTGATAGCCCAGGCAGAGCCTGGGGTTTCCGTGATATCACCAAAAGTCTGAAAATGGCACGAAATGTGCCAGTAAAACCAGCGATTTGGCACGAAATGTGCCACTTAAATCGACAGTTCTCGGAGCCGGACGCGCAATTTGTCGTGCTTTTCTTCGAGCGCTTCCACCGACTGTTCGAGCTTTTCGAGCTCCAAGTTAAGCTCATCACGCTTCCGGCCGAGGTCGAAAATCTCGTTTTCCTGTTCGACCTGTTCGTCGAGCGAGAGATAGGTAAGTTCGTCTTCCAGCTCTTTTTTGTCACGGTCGAGTCGCTTAATTTGTTGTCGCTGCGCCTTGGCCGACTGCTGTGCTGTTTCCAAATGTCGTTCGGTCTCCGCGAGCTCATCCTCGACGAATAGTCTCGTGAAAGTTGTCTCGTCAGATGAATCGTGGCTCGCCTGGTCAATGGTCTGACGGTCGGCATAGAGTGACGTCAAAAGACTGCTTTCCCGTTCCTCAGGTGTGAGTGTGTCGATTGACTGTGACTCGTCCACCCCATAGATTCGGACGGCGAGTTGGTCGAAGTCGCTCGGCACGTCCTTCAATTCGAGCACGTATTGGTCGTTCCGTTCGTACAGCAACGTGACTTCCTTCTCCTCGTTAGGACGCGCCTTATAGACGTAGCGGAAGAGATGATCGTTCGTGTTACCTGGTGATTCATCGAGCGAGAGTCGGATGCGCATGGTCTTCCTTTCAGTATCGTAACTAGACGCGTGGAGCGTCACTGTCTCCCCGTTCGAGAGTCGGATTGCCTCGTTGATCGGTGTCTCATTGACCGGTGATTCTTCAGCAAAGAAAAACGACGAGGTGCCGAAGAAGAGGAAGCCGATGACAAAGAATACGCCGAGTCCGAGATAGAACCGGGAGACGTTCTGGGTGAGGCGTCGTCTAGTTTGCCGCCGCATTTAAATTCCTCCTTTCGGTGTCAAGTCTTCCATCTCGGTGACGACGAAACGTCCGTCGATGGACTCGAACGTCAGGGCCAACAGTTCTTGCGTCGTCTCTTCATAACCCGTCTCGGTGATCAACAGGTCTTGTTTGAACCGCACGAGACAATGTCCTTCGGAAGCGGAAAGGAACACCTCGATGTCGCGGACGGTCGTCTCGAACGTGCCGACATCGCTTCCGTCAGCGGCGAAGAGTATGGCCGCGAGTTCCTCCGACATGACGTCCTTCGCCTGTCGTTTCTGGGTCGTGTAACTGTCCTTCGTGATGGTGAAGGCGTACTCGACGAAGCGCGTCGCGCGTGTCGTCAGCTCCTCCATTCGTTCCGTCTCCATCGAAGCGACGACTGGCTCAGTGTCCGACGGTGTATCTTCGGAGGTTTCCGATTCAGAGTGAGTGACGCTCTCATTTTCCGTCTGATGCGTGTCTGAAGTACTCGTGACAGCCGTCACTTGTTGATAGAAAAAGACGTTCGCCGCGAGCGAAATGAGAAGCAGTACCCCGAACAGAGAAGCGAAATGTTTAGTGGTAAACACCATTTGATATGCTCCTTTCACTCATTTATTTATGACATAGCAAAAATGAATTTTGACTTACGTTAAACCAAACAAAAAGGGGTCCTCATTTTTTGAGAATCCCTTACGTTTGTTGAAATTTTCAATTTGGATAATCCTTGTTCTTAATTGGTACATGTAAATCAACTCTAGATTTTCCCTCTGGATCTTCAGCAGGATTGTTCAAATTAAACTCTAAGTTATGTCTATCTTCGTCCATTAAATATTTGCTTTCTGGTAACCACTTTTCAAAAATAAATTCATAAGTTTCTTTCATTTTTTCCGGTCTGTCATAGAAATGGTGAACAATGTATTGGCCGCCTACTAACGTTCTAAATTGTATTTCATCGTGTCCCGACTTATCAAAGTTCTCAGGAATTGTTACACAAGCATCATGCCTACATTCATGAGCTTTGACGAAATCCGGATTGTCTAATGAAACACCAATAAATTGACTTGTAGGAGGGTAGAGATCATATTGCATTGCCCACTGCATTAATTTTCCCCAATGTTCTTGGGGTTCAAAATAGCTACCATTACGTCTAATAAACGCAATCTCAGTTTCCGGTAACTGCCTTAATACGATGTCCATTTTATAACCTCCAATAAAGTTGGCATATATATATTCTCGAATGACATTCTATTCTTTGAAGTGATGTTCCTTCTTTTATTATTACAATCCGAGGACCGGGACGGGGTCGATATGACCGGACCATTCACTCGTCTTGATCTCGAAATGCAGATGGTTCCCGCTCGATCGGCCGGTCGTGCCGCAGTACCCGAGGGTCTGCCCGGCCTCGATCTGTTGTCCGGTCTGGACGCCGAGACGACTCAGGTGCGCATACGCTGTGATGTAATTGTCGTGCCGGACCTGGACGAGATTGCCGTACGGTCCGCGGTTCCCGCTATAGATGACGGTGCCGCTCTTGACCGCGTGGATCGTGTCGGACGGAGTACAACTGAAGTCGATGCCGGTGTGGTTGTCCCGTTGTCCGAAGACGACGCGCCATCCGAAACGCGATGTCACGTTGAGCGGGATGGCGAGCGGGGAACGTAACCCCGACAACAGTTCTTTCGTGATGACCCCGTCGGCGACGGCGATTGGCGCAAGGTATTTCAACACCGCGTCGACGTATTCGATGTCTCCGTAACAGGCACCGTGCTGGACCGCGCTCGGGCGATGACAGCGGTAGATGCCGGTGTGTTTCACGCGCTGGTACATCATCCGGGAGAACGAGATGGCGAGCTCTTTCGAGTACCGTCCTCCGTTCTCCTGGACATAATCGATAAAGCCGCCGCCGAAGTTGTAGCTCTGTAATGTGAGCTGCACGTCACGGTTCGCCCGTTCGAAGACGGAGGCGAAATGTTCGACGCCGTACACGATGCTCTCCTCGGGGGAGGTGATGCACCCGATCCGTCCACACTTCGATTCGCTCGCCTGCATCGGGTCGTTCCCGCGTCCGCCGCTCTCCTGCATCATGAGCGCGAGTACGAGATTCGTCTGTTCGGCCAGTCCGTGCTTCGACAGTTCCGATTCGACCAAGCCCCGATATTGGAGCACCTGGTCGCTTACCTGTAGACCTCCTGCGGTATTGAACGTGACGTCGGTCGGTTGTTCGTTCTGGACACCTGTGAGCGTGTCGAGGATTCCGACAACGAGGATGACCAGGAACAACACGAGTGCCGCGATGCCGAGCAGGATGAGCCGCCACTTGAGCGTCGCGAGCTGCCATTTCGCTGTGACGGCGAAGCGGGCCGTCCGTTTCGCGGCCGTCCACATCAGGCACCTCCACCGAACAGAGCGAGCTCCTCGGGCGCGACATCGACGTCAAAGATGAGGTTCTGCACGCCGGAGATGCTGAGGACGACGCGGCCCGTCTCGAGCGAGGGAATGATGCGCATCTCGGAATTCGAGAGTTGGCCATCAAACACCGTCTGGATGATCGGGATGCTCTCCGCGTCCTGTTCGCCGATGATCTTGTATTGCGTAAGCTGGAAGAGCGACTTGACGTTCTCCGCGTTCTCGGACTTCGATCCGGCCGGCACGAAGTCGGTGATCAGATGCGACACGAAGAAGATGCCGCCGAAATACTTGCGCGCCTCGCGCATGCAACGTTGTAGATACAGGATGGCCGGCTGTGCGATGTCACGCGTGTTGATCAAGTGGTGCGCCTCATCGATGACGATGAGGTACTTGCATGCTTCTTCGGTCCGGAGAACGCCCTGGTTGTAGGCCTTCAGTTGACTCGAGCCGTTGGCAATCATCCCGTCCCACAGCATGTTCATCAAGGAGAACACCTGCGCCTGGAACACTTCGTCCCGTAGGCTCGTCAGGTTCCGGAGCGGGAACGAGACGATGAACTCCTCGTCGAACCGGTCAATCGAGGAGTGCCCGTCGAAGATGTTGCCGTAGTTATGGACGAGGTTCGTGACGGCGAGCTCGATGTTCTCGAGACGTCGGACCCGGTTCGGGCTGATCGCTTCCTTGATTGAGGTGCGCGTGTCGTCCGTGTAGAGCTCACGACGCACGAGATGCAAGAAGTCGGAGAACGTCGGGTACCGCTTCGCCGGATGCGTCGTGATTGGCAGTTCGCCCTGTTCGTTCCAGAGCCCGTGCCGAACGTACAAGTCCCGGAGCAGGATCTCGAACTCGTTCGTCTCTTCCTGTGTCGCCGCCGGGTTGATGTAGTGATAGAACACGGCCATCTTCGACAGATGCTGCATGAACGAGAGTGCCTCGTTGGCGCTGCCGTCATTATTCGTCACCGTCTTATAGACATGGAGCGGGTTGATGAGCCCGGCCGACCCGTCGAGCGCGATCGCTTTCCCACCGAGCTGACGCACGAGGTCGGAGAATTCGCCCGTGACGTCGAGGATGCGGATCTTGTTGCCCTTGATCGCCTGATCGAGCACGGTCTTCTTGAGGAGTGTCGATTTCCCGGATCCCATCTTGCCGATCATGAGCGCGTTGTAGAACTTGCGTTGCTTGTCCTTGTGGAACAGGTCAAAGATGACGCTACCGTTCGTGTCAGTCGTCCCGTAATACGTGCCGGTCGCGTCCTGGAGCGACGTGAAGTGGAACGGATAGCCGCCGGCGATGGAGAGGGACGGGATCTCTTTCCCACGGCGCCGGTTCGGGAGCTTTTGTTGTTGATCATAGCTCGTGAACAGGCTCTGCCATTCCCATTCCTGTTCGTTCAGAAAAATCGTCGAGCGGAAGTTCCGGGCCTCGAGCTCTTCCATCACTTCCTGCACCTTCACCTCGAGCGCGTCGAGCGTCTTCGCCTTCACATAGAGGCGCAGATGCAGATATTTCATCGTCTCGCCCTGGGTGATTTGTTCATAGAGCTCGTTCAGCTCCTTATATGTCTCTCGAGCGTCGATGCGGTCGATGTTGTCCTTCGCATTCTCGAAGCGTGTGTTCTGTTCGGCCATCGACTTGTTGATGGTCTGGATGATCTCGCGCTTGTCGGCCGTCCCGATGTCGAGCGTCGTCAGAACGCCCGGCATGTTCAGGATCGGTTCGAGCCAGTAGTCATAGACGAGCGACTGATATTTGTAGACATGGAGGCAAGACAGATAGCCGTCCCCGAGCCGGACGAAGTTGGCGTCGAACTTAATGCCGCCCTGTGGCTGGATCTTGGCGATGACGTCGGGATTGTAACCTTTCTCGATCTTGACGGTCTCCGGGTCCGATTGTTTGGATAACTTGTCACGCAGGCGCTGCCACATGCGCGTCACTCCTTTCTTCAGGCGTCGAGTTGCGGTTTCGTGTTCGGGTTGTTCAGCTGATAGAGCACATGGACCTTCTGGTCGAGCGTCAGCTCGCGCATCGGGTTCGAGCGGCGGAGCAGTTTATAGAGGTGCGTCTTCCGCTCACGTAGCGTCCGCTCATCGTCGGCATAAAAAAAGAGGAGATAATCGCGATTGGTGCGATGCTCCTCGAGGTATTCGAGCTCCTGTTTCTTTTTGAGTAAAAAGGGCAGGTAGGCCGGCGTCTGATTTTGTCGAATCTGTCGTTCGATGCTGAGCTTCTGCCGCTCGAGACTGAGCGGCGTGTTCAGTGGCACGACCTTGAGCGGGTACGTGTACGCCTGCATGAGATAGGCGAGCGAGAACACGTCATGGTCTTTTTCCTCCTCGTTCAACGAATAGATATCTTTCGAGGTGAGCTGGACCATGTCGAGATAGGTCCCGTCGCGCATCTCGAACACCTCGGTCCCGGTGACGTCGACGACCGGCATCAGTTCGGCGACCGTCGGTTTGACGACGACCTTGTCTTTGACCTTCCGTTTCTCGACCACGTCCTGTTCGTCGAGCCAGGTCCCCGTACGTCTCGGTTCTTGTAGCGACTCCTCGATAAAAGCCATCTCAATCACGTCCTTTCGTCTGCGCGTCGAGTGCGAGATAGGTGTCTTTTCGTTTGATGAGCGCGTAGTAGAGTGCGTGGACCATCCGCTTCTGCGGGTTAGTCGTCGGCCGCAGTACCATGAACAGGCCGAATACGACGAGGAAGACCGTGAACGGGATGTGCAGCACCGACGGGATGAACGGGAGCGTCACGAGCCGCAGCACGATGAGCCCGACGAGGAACAGGAAATCGTGCAGATAGAGCATCTTGTTGATCTTCAGTTCGGTCGTGACCTCATTTGGTATTCGATAGTTGCGCATGGATTATCACTCCTTCTTCTCAATATGGTCAGGACGCGGTGGCGAGGTCGGGTAGATTCGTCGCGTCTCTTCATGGTTCTGCGTGTGACGGTGCGTCTGATTCTCGCGCACCTGTTCAATGACCTCAGTCTCAACATCAATCAAGGTGTCCTGATGGATAGTTCGTCTGGCGCGTCCTTGACGTTTCTCTGATACCGTGTCATTTGAATCCGGTGCAGATGACGAAGACGAAGATGAGCCGTTTAAACGTGGTACGTCATGGTGTGTCGGTGACGTCGGGGCTTCTCCGGCTACCGATTCGCTTTGACGATTGTCAGGTCCGGATGCGGTATCGATAGAACGAGTGACCGGTTCGATAGGTGACGAACTAGGGCTTGGAGAATGACCAGAGCTTGAATGATCGTGAATCGATTCCGGTCTTGGTGTCTCCGATGACGTGGTTGGATGGTCGGGCCCACGTTCGGTATTTGATTCAGGGTTTGTCGCATGAATCGATTCGGGAGACGTGCTTCCCGACGCTTCCTTCAAATTTGGAGAGCCTGGCGCTTCCGGTTCTGATTTTTTAGCACTGATTGGTTGCGCAACGTCCTTCGGATTTGTCGGTTTCTCTTTGTCGGTCTGCGTGCGACTCGCAGTTTGGTTCTCCTGTGCGACATTATCTGGATCAATGTATCTTTCGGCGTCCATCCGTTGTGAAGCTTGTGTTGCCACATTAAGCGGTGAACCATTCTGAGGTACGGTGTTTGAATCCATCCGCGTCGTCGCGGCCTCATGGAGTGAGGGCATCTTTGGTGCGCCTTGTGCGGCACGCGCGACCTTTGAGACCGCGTGGGCACCGGCCGAGGTCACACCTTTCCCGGCGGCATAGGCGCCGAGCGCGACACCCCATCCTCGTTTGAGCCCGGCATCAATCCCGAACAGTCGCTCGACCATGTTCGGTCCGTCAATCAACGCGACCGAGAAGGCGATAAGAGCAATCAGGTAGGCGAACCCGTCCAACGTCTCCGCGAGATAGGCAGTCCCGATCGTGTACAACTTGATGGAGACGAAGATCAGGATGATCACGAGAAACGTGTTCAAAATGCTCTGGATGACCTTCTTCGTCTTTTGACCACTGTGCAGGTCGGCGGGTGCGACGAGAATCGCCAAAACATAGTTAAAGGCGAGCTCGAACGAGAGGCGCGCCAGTTTATAAGCGATCGAGAACAGCGTGAAGCCCATGATTCCGAGTGTCACGAAGATGGTCAACCAGTTCGGCTGATAGCGGTAGTAATATTGGTTGTTCCATTCGACGCCACCTTGGTCGAGTTTCGAGGTTCCCATCGTTTCACCATTCCAGGTTAGTTTGGACTGAGAGATTTGTTCGCCAGTACTTCCCAAGCGAAATTCATTACTATTGAATACCTCGTTGATATCGATATTTCGTAAATGACTTTGAGGCAGAGAGTTCAAAGCCTCACCTTCCAAACCGGAAAAATCGTTTCGGTCATATTCAATCAAATCATGAATGTTTTCTCGTAAAATCTGATTTGATATCGATTCACTTGAAGAGTTTTCGCCAGAGTTTTGAGTTGTGAAATCAATCGCGGTATCACTGAATTCACTTACTTGCGTCATCGTTGGAGATAATAGTCCGAGAATGAGCAACGTGATAAACAGATTGATTAAAAATCCTTCTCGATCAAATTTCTTTTGAAAGATGATGAGGTAACCCGTGAATAGGAAGCTAGCAGCTAAAAGAACGTACAAAAAAGGTTGAATCGTAGAAACGAATTCAACCACTTGAGAGTTATTAAAAAATGCTTTCGTTAGTAATATGCTGTCAGTCACTTTTTCAAGTCCATCAATTAATACTGCTAAGCCACGTATTAAAATCCAACCCATTGAGCGGAGGGCATCCAGTACCAATGTACTGAGACTAAGGATATCAGTGAACTCTTGTAGCTTGTTTACGACTTCGTTATCACCCATAGAATCCCTCCATTCAGAGGCTATTTAATGAAAGTAGTGACTTGCTCCTTTAATTCATCTTCTGTAAGGGCAGATACATTTAATTCACGACTGATTTCACCGTCAGTCATCTCGTACAATCTGCCACCTTTAAGTTCAGGATGTTCTTCGGTAGAACGTTCTTCAAGATCTTCCCCATTAGGCTGAAACGGATTGAATAAGAGAACGTCTTTCTTTTTTTCCGTGGCGACTTCTCGCACAGTATCAACGTAAGCCCCTTCATTACCTTGACTATCGCTGTCTACAAGAACGTATGCACTTTCTTGCTCAGTTTTAATATCTGCAATTTCTTCAACAGAAGTCGTAGAAAGATAATTCGAACTTTCGGCACCACATGATGCTAAAAGTAACGAACTTCCGAGTAGGACACCAATCAAGATTTTCCTCATAACGTTTACCCCTCCGTCAGACGATTTTCCCCTTCAGTAGATCCGCGATTTTCAGGTTGACGCGGAAGTCGAACTTATCTATTAGTGTAACAGTTTTTGGGGTGTCTGAGGTGTCGTCCTGATAGACGGTCAGAAAGCCGTCCGTCGTCTGGATATTGAGCACGTCGCCCCGTTCGAGGCGGACGCGTTGCGTCTCGATGATCCTCGCGACGACACGCAATTCGTTCTGAATTCGCTTCTCTCTCGCACTCTCGGCCATGGGTTCGGCCTCCTCTCTACGGTGTGCCTTGCTTCAGTTTTTCGAGTCGTTTCACAATCATTGTGCTCAAAAAGCTCTTCTGGCTGTCGGTGACGTCATAAACTCCTAGGTTCAGGTTCGTCTCGAACTCGGGGAGGGACATCCCGCCAATGTCATGCCCTTCGAACATCGAGCGGAGGATGCTGTCCTGAAGCACGTCCCGCACCGTCAGTATTGTTTCCTCCTGATTTGATGGCGTATTTGTCTCTGTCTCGTCTTCTTTCTGAGCGAAACGGACACGGATCTGTTCGAAGTCGAGACTGGCGTGACGGCAGGGGATGTCGATGTCATGCAGGGAACGGTCCGTGTCGAAATCGTCCGCCAGGTATTCGTAGCGGTACTTCATCGCCGTCTTGCCGCTCAGGAAGATTGGATATGATTGGATGCGTCGCTTCTTCGTGTCCTGACGCTTGATGACACGGATGATGAGCATCTCGCCCTCCTTTAATCCCATGACCTCGGTCGCTGTCATGAGCCGACGACCGTCGACGTTCTCCGTCTTCGATTTTTTGAGCGAGAACGTCTGACCGGACCGCGATTTCGTGACGATGGTCGCTTCACCGAGCTTCTTCGAGATGAGTTCGGCGGTCGACTCGTCTGCAGTCAACAGATAGTGTGTGTTCCCGCAGTTACCGTCGATGGTCTTCCAATCCTCACCGTATAGGTTCTCAAGCTGAGAGTAGGCCTGGATGACAAGGTTGAAGCGCATGTTCCGGCCGAGACAGACCGTGATGATGTTGGCCATGCCTTCGATCGGCGGCATGTTGCCGAACTCATCGAGTAAGAAGACGACTTGGCGCTCGCATTTGCCTTGTTTCGTCTGCGAGGCAACCCGAGCGAGCGCCGTGTATACCTGCTTGATGTAGAGCGACGCGATGACATTGAATGTCGGGTCATAGTCCGGGACAATCAGGAACACCGCCACGGGACGCATCTGGTGCATCACCTCACGGATCTGGATGGCACCGTCGATGGCGTAGTGGAACCTCCCACTCTCCTCGTCATGCGCTTCCAGTTGGATCGTCGGAGTGCTTGAGTCGGTCGAGATTTGAACAGCGTCTCCAATTTCGAGTGGTGACGTATGGTACACGATGAAGCTGCCGTCGTCGTCCGTCGTGAGCGCATGGGTCGTCCCATCGGGGAACTTGAACGTAAGACGTGTCAAAGGCTTGCTCCGTCCGCTGATCCAACGGTTGAATCCGATGCGTCGCATGTCGAGGGAGTTCATCGATGTCAGCTTCCCGGTCCCGTTCAACGTAAAGATCCCGAGTTTTGCGTTTGTATTGGCTAAAATACTCGCCCGTGTCTGACCACCCGAGAAGTGGAGCGTCGCGAACTGGAGCCGGGCCGGATGGTTCTCCGGGAACCGCTGAAAGAACTCGTCGAGTGCCGAAATCTCCTGCCCTTGTCGGGTGACCACCGTCCGTGACCCTAAGTCTGAGAGCATGAGGGCGACGTTGTACATGTTGATCTTCTCCGGCATATCTTTCGCCTCCTCACAGAGCCCGAGGATGAGCGCCGTGCACAGGTCGATCGACGAGTTGGCCCAGAACGGGTCTCGCGCCTTCGGGTCATGGTACAACATGAACGCGACCGAGCGTGCATACTGTTGGGCGAGTGAATAGTTCTCCTCGAGGAATGCGTCAATCGTCAGTTGCAACAGGTTGTACGACATTGATTGGAGCGGGTTCATCAGGTTCAACACCTCGACCTGATAGCCGCGTTGCTCGAGCGTCTCCTTCGAGGCGGCAAAGAGCTCACCTTTCGGGTCATTGATGATCAGGCTCGCCTGCTCACTCGCCCGGCTGTACAGGTCGATTGTCGAGAAGACGAACGTCTCACCCTTCCCGGATCGGGTCGTCCCGATGACAAGGTTGTTGACGGGCGAATCATCGATGAACAGCTCGTTCTTGACCCGTCCGACGGGGACACCGCCTAATCCGTCATACCGTTTCTTCCGGTCGGGGACGCGGCGGTACTGTTGCTTCAGTTCATCGAACGAGGTGAAACGGGCGCTCCCTTTCTGATTCTTCCGCAAATCCCGGAAGTTCAGCCATACCTTGCCGAACACGACCAGCCCGATGAACAGACTGAACGCCATCAGTCCGATCAAGACGGTCGAAGAGGGAAGACTCACCTCCACGAACAAGGAGGGTGAGAGTGTCGGAATCGTCGCCCCGGCCAAAAGCCCTTCTTTTAGAATTGGGGTCATGATTTGTCGAATGATGTTGTAGACCCCGTTCAGCAGATAAAAAATCCCGACAGGCAACACCAACAGGCAGAACAGGGCGGGGAAGATCAGACGTATCGGGAATCGTGGTAATCGAGACGGAGTTCTCAATTATTTCACCTACCTTAATTTGAATAAAGAATCGTTTCTAGGTTGCCTTCTTCAGCAGCGATAGCGGTTTGAATCTTCTCACGGGCCGAAGTGTCCTTGCTAGAGGTTTTCTTCAGTTTCTCGTTCAGTTTGTCGATTGCGGCCATGCTGTCTTGATAGTTGTCCACTTTTTCTTGTACGGTAGTGTCGTTCGTCTTAGACGCCCATCCCTTTGCGGACTCGATGTCGCCGAGATAGAGATAGGCGGTCACTTTTGCCGAGATGCGAGGAGCGGTCCATTCCACGTCATCCGTCTTGGCCACGGTCTCATGGTCCCGTTCCAGTGCGGCGATATCGAACACGCCCTCATCGGTGGGATGTGACGCTTGGAAGTCCTGGAGCCGTTCCAATTTCTCCTGATCGGATAGGTCGAGCCCAGCCAGCTTCGTCTCGATCAGGATGGGGTCATCCGTGAGCTCGAGCGCTTTGTGGTCTGCGCCTTCTGCCAAATAGAGGTCAACCAATAGAGCACTTTCTTCTTCCGACCTCTCTTTCCGCTCTAGCAGTTGGATGAGCGAGGATTCCTCACCTTGGAGCGCCTGTTCGTAGGCGTCTAACCATGCCTCTTCTCCACCGGTCACCTGTTCGGCGTGCGCCTCTTTATCAATGAACCATTGCGTGGCAGTGAACAACGATGTGAATAGAACCCCGGCCGTGGCAACCCCGTAGATGAGGCGGCGCTGCAAGCGGGTCAGCCGTGACTGATAGGTCGACGACACAATCGGGTTCGATTTGGTGGACGGGTGCTTATAGTCTTCCGGTGTCTCGGACTCGATCTCGTCGAGGAGCCACATCTTCTTCGCATTATCCTCTTTCTTCGTCCGGATCCGTTGTACCCGGTCATTCACTTGATGATACAGGTTCGGATAGGTGCCTCCAGTCCCGAACGTGAACGTGCCTCGATAGAGCAACTCGTCTTTCTGGTCGAAGAGCCGGAAGTCACCGGAACAGGTCGTCCCTTCCTCGCTACGTGCCTGGTGCAGATCATGGGTCGCGACGACCGCCTCGGCGAAAGTGAGCCTTTCATAGTTCTGGATCCGTGTATCCGGTACGTCGGTGAATCGTACAAACAGCATCTCGTTCCTCCTCTCGTTTCAAGCAACAAAAAAAGCCTTCCGATTGGAACGCTGCGTGCGTGTGCATTAGAATTTGATGTTCTGGTCGACCATCTCGGCGAGCGTGAACGCGCCCATGACGATGATCAGGCCGACTGCGCCACCGACGAGCCAACCGACGGCCTTCGAGCGACCTCGATCCCCGCCGAAGATGAAGTAGAAGCCCCCGATCGCGAAGGCGATGGCCGCGGCGATGACGGCGAGCCCCTGGAAGAACTGAAGCAAGCTGAGCCCTGTCTCATTGAGTCCCATGTCGTTCCCTCCTTAGTCCTGGTGCGCCGGCGACTTGAAGCTAAGCTTCGCCTCGAGCGCCTCCATGATGAGTTCCTGGTTGTCCTGGATAACCTGTTGATGTTGTTCGTCGAGCCACTCCTCATAGTCCTTCCCACGGATGCGTAAGAGTTTCTCGGCGAAGCTACGGTTCTGTTTCTGTTCTTTTGATGCCACAGTACACACTTCCTTCCCTTGATCTCTTGATGTGCAGCAGCACATCATTAAGGACAGTCGGATTCGGTGCGATGGGTTTCTAGCCGTTCCCCCACGAACTCCGCTCCTCGTTTTGATAAGGAGCTGTACAGGGTTTTTCGATGACCCGAAACGATGCGGTGACCTTGTGGCGAGTTTTAGGCGACTCTCGCCGAACCATCTGTGCGTAGATCCCGCCCACCCGGTCACTGGTGAGGGACACGCGGGTATGTGATTGGAGGAGACCATCCTTAAGGATGTGCTGCTGCGTCGATGTCGGTTACTGTCGGACTCTTTTCCGCTTCTTGACATGGATGAGCTCGTCATCCGGATTCTTTCGTTTAGCGAGCACATGGGCGTCACAGACGACCGTACGGATCCGATAGTAGAGCTGCGTCAACTGGACCGCCTCGCCGCTTCCTTTCTCGATGCCGATGAAACCGTGCAGTTCATAGGTTTTTCCGTCGAACGTGCGGACCGAGTCGGCCTGTGGCAACTCCTTCAGGTCGAACCGGCGTCGCTCGAGCTTGGTGACGGAACGCTTCGCCCCGTATCCGAAGTCGATGGCGTCCCACGGGACCGTTGCGAGCGTGTGTCCGAACGCGCGGGCCAGGTGATCAATATCGGCAATCGACGGCACCGACCGGTTCTGTTCATATTGACTGATGGCGGGCTGCGATATCTCCCCTAATGTCTTCTCTGATAGTTCGACCTGTGACCAGCCCGAGAGCCGGCGGTTCTCCTTCAACCACTCCCCGAATCGATACATAAGCCTTCCCCTTTCTATAAACCAGAGCGGCGACCAAACAGATGTTTCCTTTTGTTGGTTCCAATATAGCAGGATTAAGCTAAAAAGAACATCAGTTTTCTGATATGTCAGAAATTTTACAATTGACGGTTCTTGTCGAATCCGCTCTGTACAAGGGATGAAGAGCAACAGTAACTCAATATTTTTTGTTTTGTCGCACAACTGTAAAAAATAACCCATTTTAGATAGAAAATAATGACAAGTGTTTTGATTTCAAGAGATTATGGTAAGGTACAGGAATAGAGGCGTTGGTAAAGAATAAGGATGAGGAGAGAACTTGGATCGTGGGGTGAGCAAGTGGAGTTGAACGAGGTAATCATCGAGCGGATGAAGGAACTCGCAGCCGAACATAACATGACCATCCATCAAGTGATTCAAAAAGGTGGATTGAATCAAGCTACGATTTCAGAGCTAATGAGCGGACGAACAAAACATCCGAAGGTAAGTACGATTCAAAAGTTTTGCGTTGGATTGAATATTTCATTAAATGACTTTTTTAACGATAAAAAGTTTGATAGTTAATGTATTAAACACTAGTTTCTAAACACATGAACATCCTTTTATATAACCGAATGTTAATCGTAAAACATTCGGTTATATATCCTAATTAGGGGACATTTTTAATGTTTATCGTCCTGATGTTTTTTTAAAGTTTTTCCCGCTTTACTTTTTTGTTTCTTCGAAGACGTTTTACTACCTAATGTCTTCCCCGCCTTTCCTACCTTTCCACCGGAATGTTTTGTCATTTACCCACCTCCTTTCTATATTTTGTTGTATAGACAATAAGACTAAGATGTTTTTTAAGATGCGTTAGGACTTAATAATTCCTTCTTTGTGAAGTACATCTACAAAATTTGTTAACTCTCTATTCAATTCATCAATGAACGATTTCAAATGTGTGTTTAATCCTTCTTTACGTATTTCTATAGGAATGAGGGTGAAATCAAACCATGCTTGAGGATTCACTTTATTCTTCCCTAATAGCTCAAACAAATCCCAATCCTCAAATATAATTCGTTCAAGCTCATATAAACTTATAAATTTGAAATTCGAGCACAGATGGTTGTATTGATCTATATCCAAATCCAGTTCTTGTGCGACTTTTTTATATATTTCTTCTCTACGAATAAAACTATCTTCTAACATAATCACTATTCCAAATGTATCACTTAACTCAAAGGTTTTTCGTTCGTCAAAGGGATGATATTCTTTGCCAAACTTCATGGTAGCATTCCCGTATAACTGAATCATGTTTTCACTTAATCGTAAAATGGTTCTTTCAATGTCACCTTCATTGAGATTACGTAATCCTCTTTGAGGCACTATTGATTTACATTCAATTAGTAGTGCTAAGTCCTGTTTCCTTAACATCAAATCGACGGTTCTTCTTTGATTTCTTTTAAAGTTATATGGGTATTCTTCGATACACTCTTCAAAGAAACTACCTAGACTTACTATGTGTGTTAAATATGACTCGAGAACGTACTTACCAAACTTTGATCTCAGATCATTATTCCCTGCTGTAAGCCTTGTCAAAAGGGAGGTTGTAACTGCTTCTGTCAACGTATGAGGTAAAGGGAAGTATCTTTTTTCTTGATGGAGAATAAATGGATAGGTATAAAGATAGTTATAACTAGTAACGTAATGTTCAGGTTTATTTATAAGTTTTCTCTGTAAATCTATAAACTCTTGTCTGTTGAGCTCTAAAAATTTAATTACTTGTGAGAATTCTTTATAAATTAAATTGTGAAAGTCTTCATTCAATATTGATTGCAACGAATTACCTTCGGGATAAAATAGATTGACTATATTACTTAACTGAAGAAAATCTTCATAATTCTGATTGAATTTCCCAAAGAATTCAGTCTTCATATCCACAAAATCATTTGAGAAATTAAAAAAATAGGAGTATCTATAATATTTCATATATTTATTTTCTTGAAGAATAAATTGAGTTAAGCCTACAACTATTAGAAAGTCCCTTAAAAAATTTGAGGAAGAGTAGCTTTTGGGTTTTTCCCCATGTTGAGATACTCTAATGCTTGTCATGATTTCTGAAAATCGCTTTTTGCCATACGTGTTTAAAAAGTTCTGATTGTTATACTCGTTAATAGTGAAAATTGAGAAAAGTGCATACGTATTTAATTCCCACGGTAACCACTTGCCTCTTAAAAGGTTGGCTTCAATTAGACCGCTTGGAGACATAATTTTATTTGAGTAACGCTGAGCTTCCTCCATTTTTGCTTCAAAGGAAAATCTTTTCAAGACTAAAGGAATTCGTTCATATTCCAAAATAATCACCTCTGTACAATTATACAATAGACTTTTAAAAACAGATTATGCTCTCTCACTATATTCTATGCGGTGAGCTGCATTAAGTTAATGAGAGTTCTTAGACATAGAATGAAACGAAGCCTGTACAGATTATTCGCGTCAGCGACCGTAAAGATGATAGCTTGACCGGGTAGGCGAGGTAAAAAGTAAAAACGCTTAAGTTTAACGTTTACGTCGACTTAAGCGTTTTTGATTAACGATTTAATTAGATTTTAGATATCTCTTCAATTCATTATAAAAATTTTCTCTGGTGCCGGCTAAAATAACGACAATCCATTCCCCGTCTTTGCCCTCTTCAAGGATATATGCAATCTCGTAAACGGTGCCCTTATATCTAAAATCATAGCCACGAATCCCGGATAAATCACCCGTCTTAAATTCTCCGATTTCAGGGTTACTTGAGATTTTTTCTAAAGTTAATTTGTACAAATCTTGAAGTTGTTTGTCATTCTTTTTGAGACTTTTAAAATATCTTTTTGCTGCGGGAGAATATTTAATACACAAGTTATCACTCAATTCAAATCAGTCCTCGTCGTCATCTCCGAATAAATCATCTAGTGAAGTCGGTTCGGATTCTAATGCTTCCTTAACCATTTGTGAAATAGCCGGACGAATCATATTTTTACGGCGTTGAAACTCTTTTAAGATGTCGTTCCCGGTGAAGCCCTCTTCAAGAACATCTGCTAATATTTCTTCTGAGAAATCATCCGTATGTGTTCTTACTGGTTTGATTTGAATAACTCCGTCATTCAGTTCCATAATAATCTCTTTTTCAATACCGATCGCATCAAAAAATTCTTTTGGAATGGCGATTTGTCTTTTGCTGGAGACGGCAACCTTTTTCGTTTTCGTTGCTAACATGGTTTCTCTCTCCTTTTTTCACTTTACCATTTTCATTGTTGTGTAATTTATTTTCCCTCGGTTTTTTTGTTCGTATGCTTTTTGTTAGTTGACTTTTCGCATTTTCACTTTATATCCAGTAAGAATTCTTACTCTTTACTTAATACTAACTATATACCACTCTTTTAATTTATTCAATCAAGTTACATATTCCCGAAATTTTATTAATCAGAAGTAGTTGATATAAAATCCAAATAAATACAAATAAATATTGTTGCACCCTTTTTTATTATTTATAGTTAATATATGTATAAAAATATTCTTACTAAAAGATCTGGAGGAGAAATATATGAAATTAATTAAGTTACGTGTATCTAATTTTAGAGGAATAGCGGGAAATTCAGTTACTGCTGGAATTGAGATTGATTTCGAAAACATAGACTTGGTCTATTTGATTGGACAAAACAATACAGGAAAATCTTCAATCCTCCATTCCTACGAGTATTTTGTTAATTCATCCATAAATGCAAAATTAAATGATTTTCACAATAATAATTCAGAACCTATAATTATCGAAGGATGGATCCAAGCCGAAAGCGATGAGGATCGACAACATAGTGCAATGGTGAATTCAATGGACCATGAAGGTGTTGGGAGGTTTAAAAAAGAGTGGGTTGAAATAGGAGGAAGCGCTAATAAATATACTTTTAACACAACGGATCAATGCTGGGATATAGGAGGTGCAGGAGGATTCGACACCTTATTACAAAACGCTTGCCCAGAACCGATTTGGTTACGCGGATTAGACGATGTAGAAATAATTCTAGCGAACGTTCAGAAACTGATTAAAGAAAAAGTAATAGACAACGCAGTCAGCTCTTCTCGGATCGGAACCATTCAATCAGAGCTAGAAGAACTTCGTAAGGAAATTTTACAAGATGAATACTCAATAAAATTAGAATCACGATTAAATGATATGATGCAAGAGACTTTCCCTGACTTAAAAGTATCTTTATTTGGAGATAAGAAAGATGATATAAGTAAAAAACTCTCTTCATTTATACATACCGATATCAACTTTTCTAATCGACAAGGGCAAGCTTTGCACATGAGTAATCATGGTCATGGCATTCGGAGACAATTCTTATTCAATTCATTAAGAGGACTAAATCATGTCTTTAAGGAAATGGAAACTGCTAGAAACAGAAGAAATGTCGAAATAATCGATAACATTGACCAAAAAGATACTTCATCAAGAAAGAAAATGCTTTTAATTGAAGAACCAGAGCTTTTTCTTCACCCTCAATCTATTAGACTTTTTTCGAAAATACTCTATGACTTAGTAAATCGAGAAAACGGGAACCCGGAGTTTCAAATTATAGCTGCCACACATTCTCCGATTATGATTGATTTAAGTAGAGATCATACTACTTTAATTAAAACTAATATCAATGACTTAGGGGATGTTTGCTTAAACCAAGTAAAATACTCTATTTTTGACGAAGAAGAAAAAGAGCACATGAAAATGTTAAATTCATTTAACCCGTACATTTGTGAAGCGTTCTTTAACGATAAGGTTATTTTAGTTGAAGGTGATACTGAGGCTGTAGTTTTTAGAGAACTGTTAAACAAGTTTGTCGAGAACGGAAAAATTTCATATAACGATGTTCCTTTAGTAGTAAATTGTGGTACAAAAAATAATATTCCGTCTTTCCAAAAAGTTTTAAACCATTTTAAAATTTGTTATACAGTAATTCATGATTTAGACGACACCTTGAACGTCAATAATCAAAATAATAGTGCATGGACTTTAAACTTCACTATTGAAGCTGGAATCATTCAAGTAAATGATCCTAATATAGCTAGACGATATGTTATGGAACGAAATTTTGAGGATGCCCACCACTACAGTCATACTTCATCATTAGGTAAACCGCTTTCGGCTTATAGATTAGTCCAGGGATGGGATGTAAATGATACAAGCATAAAGGCCGTAGAAGCGTTAAATTATTGTATTGAATACGACCCGAATCTAGTGTTCGATAGTAATTGGGTGAATAATCGAGATAATTCGAAAGTAACTCCTTAATGCTTGAACAATAATACACCCAAAGACAGAGTGGAATATACCGCACTAAGTATCCTCAGGTAGCTAAACGATTCAATTTTCCTTGAGTCGCCTAGCTACTTTTTTTATTTCTTAAAACCAAAATCCAATCTTCTTATATATAAAAATCAACCCTAAAAAAATCTATAATATATTACTCTTGTCTCAGTACGAACTTAAAATATCTAACTTGTGATAATATAAGGTTATCACAAGTTAAGGATTATTATTTGATGGATATGTTAATGACGTATTACTTTATAGTCACTAAAAATAGATATAATAATCATTGTATTTTTAATGAAATACATACGTATTACATTAAAAAGACCTTGATACTATTCATACGTTTCATTTTTTATGAAAATTGATTAGAAAAGAGGAAGAAGCATGGAGATCAAGAAAAAGCAGCAGGCGTTCGAAGTGGCATTGCGAGAATTGACCGGGGCGAATCCTAAATTAGCCGAGGCGCTGAAAAAGGACCATATCGATCTCGATACGTTAACTGACATCGAAGTGATTGAATTGTTCTGGGCAACGGAATTATTCCCAATCTACGCTGATAAGAGTCCGCACACGCGTCGTGCCTATAAGCAAGATCTCGAGTTCGTTCTCAGTTTTGTGATGACCAATACCGAAGGTCTAAAGCGCTTAACCGTTCTAGATATTCATCGTTATTTGTTTGACGTAAACGAGCAATATTCACCTCGCACGGCACAACGCAAGAACAATATGTTAAAGCGTCTCTTAACTTACCTTCATATCAATCAATATCATCAACACAACTTAGCTTTCCATGTGAAAAATCAGAAGCGACCAGAACCCCTTCGTCGAGAAGTTGATTTTGAAGAGATTGAACGCATTGCTGAATCATTTCGTTATACGGTTCAACGAGCACAAAAAAAGGAACTCATAGAGCTCCGAAATGAAACCATTGGCTATTTGTTGTTGACGACAGGTATGCGGGCGGCGGAACTGTTATCAATCAAGTTCACCAACGTGAAGCGAAATCAGCAGACATCCTATGTCGAAGTGAAGGGGAAACGTGACAAGTGGCGTCGTATCCCGATCACCGAGAAGGCGACCCATCTCGTTAATCGGTTGCAGACATTGATGATGATTGAGGAAGTCTCGTCTCCTTTCATCGCCTTTAGCACGAAAAAAACCAACAAGGCCATCACATATGAGGCCTTGCGCCTAATGACTCATCAGGCAGTCGACCATGTAGTGACTGAAGAGAAGACCCCACCCCACTGGTTCCGCCGGGCCTATATAACAAAACTCCTAGCGAACGGCAATTCGTTGATTGGAGTAATGCAGTTAGTCGGCCATGAATCGATTAACACAACGAACACTTACCTGCAATCTTTAAATCAACTCTCAACCGTGTCCAACACCGACTTACCTTTTGAATAAGAAAACTTAATCTGAACCTCAGAGCAGAGCATGTTGGAGAGTCACTCTGTTCCGAGGTTTCTTTAATCTAAATTTATCACCAGTGTCAAATTCATATCAAATCACAATTTAAAAGTTGTCGGATATTGCAGAACGAAATTTAGTATACAATCAGCTTCCTGATAGTTTGATTGAATTTTTTGTTGTTTGTCTGCTCTTCATAGAGAAAGATACACCTCTAAGATTTTTTTCCTATGATCCTATCGTTATCGGTATTTCGAACGTAGTGAGAGATCGGAGGTTCCGTTCGTATCAATACTTGAGATGTTACCTTTCGGCCCCTCGAAATCAGAGAAATCAGTCGGATTCTTCGCCAATCTATTTGTCTTATTATCTTCTCTCGCGTTTAAAACGTAGAAAATATATTTATAGGTATAAATGACTTAATACTAAATCTATAACTTCATCATAAGTTTTAATCATAATATTCCTATAGTCGTTTTCTAATCTCTTCCAATCAGGCGTATCTAACATACTCCTTCTTCCTATAACTAAAATCCTTTTAGGATAATAAATATTTATTCCATGTTTCTCTTCTGCAAACTTTCTATTTTTAGGATCTTCAAAATAATATTCATAATCTCTTGTTTGACTAATATATGAATGAATTTCTGCACTAAAGGTTTGTCTATTTTCCCTACCTACTGTACTATTTATATTTTTTAAATTAGGTAATTTAAATTCAACAATATCTGAATATCCATTTGATCCCTCTATAAAAAAATCTGGTCTAATAGCTCTACGCTTTTCTGATTGCCATTCTAATTCACATTCAGACGATATATTTTTACCCATAAAAGCCATTTTTAATATAAACTGATTTTCAGGTTTAGCTAGAAAAGCAGTTATTTGAGGTTCCTTAGTATCCTTAGAACTAATCAACTCGACAAAACGATTTAAACTATACCATTTCTCTTCTCTAAACCCAGAAGGAAGAGGATAATTAAAATGGGCATCATGTAATATAACATCTTTAATGTTTGGCCATATATAAAATTTAAATTCATCTACTTCTACATCTTCATCATTTAATTGTAATGGGAACAAATCTAGCCACTTTATATTTCGGGTGACTAGACCTGATCTGTTAGTTCCATAAAAAAAACCGTTCACTATTCTATGACACATACCTTCTTGTAAAACAAATTCACCTGCATTAAAATTTATTATCATTGTTTGACCTGCTAAGTTCCAACCATTGTCTAACAGAATATCTATCGCTTCATTAGTAGGATGAACCAGGTCTTCACTATATTCAAGTAATGGGAAGGTTGGTCCTGTTTGATTACCATAATCAATACCTAATATTTCTGTTAATAGATTATCTGCCTTTGAATAGTCAATTATTTTTACTTCCACTTTTTTATTCGAACTGATTTGCTTGGAATTAATATTTCCTATATACTCGATTCCCCAATGAGTTTTGCCTAAATAAAATATTATTTTTTCTGGATTCAGCAGGAAATTCGTAAAGTTTTTTTTTAATTCAGCATCCATTTCTAGTACATCCCATATTTTCTTCCAATAATTTTCCATAAGCATATTTGCTAACAAATTGGCACAATCCACTAATGGTAGTGCGTTCTTTTCCTCCATATCTTCTTTCCCCTTTAAAATTGACTGAGATCTTATGCTCTTGTTTGTTTTAAAAAAATATTGCCGATAACATGAGGGACAGATGTCTTTACATGATGTTCTGATACACCTATTGTGACACGGTATAAGCACTGTGTAAAAAAGACAAGAGACACACAACTTTTTTGCTATAACAAATGAACTGATTTGCTTTATCGCAATGATTTACATCTGCCACTTCTAATTCTGGAAGAAATCCGTCTAACATGATTGATTCTCTCAATCCTTTTAATGAATTCTAAGAATCAGAGTTAAGGTCGTTTTAAATAAATTTAATTAGTTTTTCAATTTATCTCCATAGGAAGTGAAACATGATTGACCATTATCTTACTTCTGTTTAAAATGAAAGTCGATTTTTCATAGTTTTTATATACTCTATTTAAACTTCTATCTTTCAAACACTCGATCTATTGCATCCAAATCGCTTTCATCATATTGATAATCATCCCAATGTAAGTCATCGTACTTATCATAATCAGGCTCTGGGAACATGACTGCAGTTAGTACTGATTCAACTTCATTGAAAAAATATTCTGAACCTAAAAAATTTTCTGTTTTTATTAATAGTCTATCAAGATTAATTTTGCTACTAATGTTACTAACTTTGTGCTCTAAAAGGGATAGTATTCTTCCGCAAATAATATTATGTACAAATTCCCATTCTTCTCTAGCCTCTTCATCTCGCCCTGTAACAAGTAAATGTTCTAGCTTACTAAGCGGATGTTCATCTTGTGTTTTACTGATTTGTTCAAGTTGTTCAAAAACATCGATAGTCATGATTTCTTCTTCTACAAGTTCATCTAAACTAAAATATATTTTATTAACTATAAGCTCATTTAATTCATTTTTTTCTCCTAATATTTCATACAATTCAATCAATTCGAAATAATCAAACTCATAAATTATATTAGTAAGAATTTTCTCGTTTGATAAGTGTTTCTTCATATCATAAAATTTAAATAATGAATCATTGTCAAGCATTTTAATTATAATTTGCTTTTTGTTAATCACTTTATCTGGAACATAGACTTTTTCAAATTCATTGAAATTTTGCTCAACAATTTTTTTATAAGTTTCATTTTTAATTTCTAATACAGCGATCCCATAGTAGAAGTATGAGTAGAATTTTCCCTCAGTTCCTTTCAATTTAATGTAATCACCATTAATCAGCTTATCAATTAAATATTGCGAAGCTTGTTCTCCATACAATCTTTCTATTTGATCGATATAAACAGATGATTCTTTCATTTGTTCTAGCAAAATATCATTATTTTTAAGTTGATTTGATAAGTAATCATTTAACGAAGGATTAATTACCCCAATTTTAACTTTTAAATTATCCTCATACAATTTGATTAAAGAATTTCCTAATCTAGACTTAGTATCATTGAAGTAATCAATCGTACTATCTAATCTCATTTCATTCTTTAACTGATAATTAAAACATTCTTTCAATATATCTTCATCTATGTATTTTTCTGTAAGCGAAAATAATGTGTACATAAAAATACGATCCGTCTGTTGCAACTTATTGCTAAATTCATCATTCCAGATTTCCTTTGGATCTGTTAAATGCTCATTTATAAATTCCACATAATTTTCGGGTTTAACATTCTTATATCTACTTTTTAGTGTAACAAATTCAATTATTCGGGGGTTATAATTTGGATGCTTAACAATTCTTCTGTACGAAGAATTTTGTTTTAAATTTTTCATATATGTCGAAGGGATTTTCTCTTTTAAAAGATGATTCATAAATATCATCGCTTTTTCTTCTAAAGTAATGTTATCCATACTAATAATTTTCACATTGATTTTATTTTCATCTAAGAAATTTCTAAATTTAAAAAGTGACCTTTTAGCTTCTTGTAGAATTGTAATTCGAGAATTCATTATTAACACCTTATTTTTGTGGCGACTAACAAATTTGACTAAGGAGATAATTTCTTTATCTTGACCTGCTTTTAGATCAAAATAATATTGTCCTAAGAAATCATCCAAATATATTACTTCTTTCACGTTAGGGTTTTGAGTAATAGCTTTTTTAATTTTAGTTATGCTTGAATCACTGGTATAACGAATTTGATAGCCTTGTTTTACAAAAGAGAGTACAAGCATTTTTGAATTCATTGTTTTCCCAACGCCTGGTGCACCTATTAACATAAGTACATTACTCTCATTGAATGACAATAATGCTTCATTAAAAATTTTTGTTTGAACAAAAAAATGTAGCTCTTCTTCAATATCGTTTAACAATATATCCCCATCGAGAAACACATCATTACTAAAAATATTTCTTAATATTTTATCTGATAGTAACCATAGTTTGAAATTTTTTCGAAGAATGTCCTGATTTTCTTCCTGATTCAAAAATTCCTCCAATTGGTTCTTAGTGATTATATGTGAAGTATCCTCCATATAATCACTAAATAAATCGTATATGTCCTTAATATTTTGAGGTGATAGATCTTGTGAGACACATACGTAGTATGAATTTGGATTTAGTTCTTTAACTTTCTCAACCTCCTTTTTCAAGGAAATCATTAGATTTGAAAATGTACTTTTGAAGTAGTGTTTGACTTGAACAACAATATTATTTTGAATGTTATCATCTTTTAAATCAATTCCTCCATCTCGTCCTGTTTTGTAGAATCTTAATTTCACACCTAGTTTTCTACTCAATATATCTGCACTTAATTTTTCGAACTCAAAATCGCTTAGTAATCCGAAATCATACATTACACATTCTCCCCCATCATTAGTATTTGATTATACAAAATAAATTCAAATATTCTTTAGCGCCAGAAACACTTTCAAAAGGAAGGTTGTCACCTTAAGCGCATAACTTTCTCGTTACTTCTCCCCATTTAGGAATAACTAGTGCCGTGGAAATAGAGCAGCACCCCGATTTCGTTCGGACATTTTCGTGACAACTGAATTACTTGCACTGGTCTGTAATCGCCGTATTGAGGATACCACCCGAAAACGAGTTGTGGACTGCGCGGGTTGCCGCCTCCATCGAAGCCGTGTTGCTGTCTGCAATTGGCAGTACGGCGTAGAACCGACTCTTAAGATAGATGAACTTCGCGACGCGTGCGCTACCAGTGGAGGAACACACACTTCATGCGCACGTCGCTCTGCCAATTAGAGATGAACATCCGCAGATGTTAAATCGCCTGCTAGTCTTCATCTTTTGGCACTTACCTTTATGTCGAAGTATAGTCGTCGACAGATTAATTTTCCTCGAGTCGATCCAGCGGACAATGGTCGAGAAGACGATTCTGCCAATCTGCCATTTTTTCCGACCAATAGCGCGTCGCCACAGTTTTTCGATTATTGTCAAGCGCGTTGTCTCTTCTAGCTTCATCTTCCTGCCTCAGTTGTCTCTTCCTTTCACACAACATCTCTTTTCGCGTTCCGTCTGATTTTCTGCGATTCGGTCGGAGGCTATTTCAGCTGGATATTCCGATCTTAAGAAATATCTTTATCTTCACACATTCGGTTCTCAAGCAGCTCATAGCGACTCCTCAATCTAAATGTTTGTGTGTTAACTCCATACTACATGAGAGCATCTTTATAGTTTTTTTACGTTCTTGTTTTATTTGTTGCACTTAACTTTATAATTCATCATATAAAAACGAATGATGTCATTTAAAATTAATGAAAATAATCTTCATCTATTTCTGAATTTCCCATGCTAAAATCCACAATAATACATCGTTCAAATTCTGTTTTATCTTTATAGTTTTCTTGTACGTAATCAATTATTTTCGAATTGTTAAAAATCTTTTATTTTATTTATTCCCTTTTCAAGCGTATTTCCAGAAAAATGATATTGTCCTTCGATTAAAAAACCTCATTTACTAAGCACTCATCTATGTATTCTTCTTATCTATCAAATAACTTGTCAACTGCTTCTTCAACTTTAGATAAATTATAAGTCCTTACTTTATATGCTGATGAATCGTCTTTGTTACACATTATAAAATCATTTTACATTTAATGACGCATGGAATACTATAAGACTTTTGACAGAAAACAGTTAAATTATATTTACTGACAATCTGTTTTCTTCAAGAATTGATAACTTATTTATCAATTAAAAAAGTGTGCGCCGGCGCACACTTAACGGTATTTGAAATAAATCAGGATATTTTTTTGTTATGCGAAATATGCTATATTTATTGCAGAAGAGGTGATCAATATGGAGACTCAATTAAACTCTAATGGCCGCTCTCAACAACTCATCATTTCTCAAGCGGTCACGGCTATTCAAAGACATCGCATGGAAGAAATTCTCCATAGTGTGTCTATCTTCGATATCCAGGAGTTCGTTACAGAACTTTATCAAGAAAACTATCAATTCGAGAATCTAGAGGCTTCTTATAAAAAGGTACGTTATCATTCATTTAATAAGTTAAAGAAACGTTGGGTCCAAGCCGCCATCCGAAATTATGAAGAGGGTCGTGGCCCCAAAAAGGAATTACGTGCCCGGTTCGAAATGATTACAGCATACCATCATTTGGTCGGACCAGAAGCCTTCCAAAAAGAGTTTCACGTGAAAACCATCGAGGATTACATGCAACAATGTATTTTAGAGTTAAAGGAATGGTCTGAAAATCCGAACCTGTTAATCCATACCTATCCATATTGGTCACAAAAGACGGTGAATCAGAAGAAGACTTCGCTCAAAACAGACGTTTTGATGATCCTGTGGGAGGTTGCTAAAGAGGTCGAACTCAACCAACCGACGGCGCATCATTCTCCGACACTCGC
This sequence comes from Exiguobacterium sp. s89, assembly GCF_018617735.1. Taxonomy (NCBI): domain Bacteria; kingdom Bacillati; phylum Bacillota; class Bacilli; order Caryophanales; genus Exiguobacterium; species Exiguobacterium sp. s89. The sequence goes on along the minus strand of NZ_JACSKS010000006.1, from coordinate 61,144 downwards.
CGTTGATATACCCTTTTTTGGCATGTCCGACCGCATCAAGAACCAGACGGACCTTTTAGATGAAAAACTAAATGAAGCCTCGCAGCTAAATCTCGAGCTGCAAAACTACGACACGGTGGTCCCAAAATATAAGAAGGGGATTCCCGACCACCTCTCGGTTCTTGTCAGCAAAGAGTTCATCCAAGAATTGAACGGAAAGGTGCCGGATCTCGATTCGAAAGACTTTGAAGCCTTTACAGAGATTCTGGCGTATCGGGACATGACTTTCCAGACGAGCCGGAAAATCATTTTCCCGCTCTCACAGCTCGTTAAGAAGCTGTATGCGAACGATAGCGGGAAAAGTTATGACCTAACGACGCAACGTCTCATGAAACTTGGTTACTACCGGGTAGCAGGACATAACGAGGAGGGAGACTTCTTCATTCGCGGCTTATTCTCCTCAGTGACGATTAAAAATGCGACGACATTAGCCGAGAGCCAAGTCATCGTGACGGTCAGTGAAGAGATTTATGACGACCTGTTGAAACAACAGATCGTCAGTATTTATGGAGAACAGATTGAACAATTGAAAGGCAGCTTCGCCTATCATCTGGCCTTCGTTCTTCAAAAAGAGCGGATGAACTCCATCCAGACAGGAGAACAACAACCCGTTAGAAGACATTGGCGTCAGTTCACCTATTCGATTCGATTCAACAAGGTCCGAAAGGCCGACAATCTAAAGGAGCTTGAGTTGAATTTAAACCGGATTAAAGAGCATGATTTCATCCTGAAGGAATGGCATCGTTCTGGTGATTATTATTTCTTCACCTTCTACCCGTTGGAGTCTTGGGAATTGCCAGGGCATGTGGACACACTACTGCTATAATTGATATCGTGGAGAACCCAGTCTATCTGGGTTCTTTTATTAGTTTATTTACGTCAATGTTTCACATGAATCATCTTGGGTCAACTTTAAACTTACAAAAGATCAGATAAATCAAATGTTGAGCTTAAAGACAATCAAAAAATACCTTTAATCACATCAAAAGTATTTCTTGTATAAAATACATATGCGTTCGAATAATCAAACGTTATTTTTCTTTGATATGAAATATACATTTGAAGTCCAGTTCTTTTTTTGTACAGGATATTGATTTTTAATTACATCTTTAAATTTTTCAATCGACATAAAAGTAATATATGAGCTGTCTTCATACTGGTAAACATTTAATCCAATTAAAGAATAGAATGGGTTTACATGAATCATACTATTTTTTGTATACATTAAGCCGATCAAAATAAATAATAATAAATTTGTTATTAGTGATTTATTATCTGAGATGTCTTGTATAGATGCTAAGGGAACAACGTAAGTGATTAAATAACTCATTTCTTGATCTTTAAGAGGTTGAATTTTTTTATAATCCATTCTTAATATTTTTGGAATTCCAGATTTAGTGAACTGAAAAATAAGTATTGATGCAAAGAAAATAGATAATAAAAATAAAATAATTAAAGCACCCCAAAAGTAACTTTCTGGACCTCCCTTAGTCAATTGATTTTTTAAAGTTTCAAAGTCTTTTAAATGCTTAATAATTAATAAAAAATAGAGAGGGAGATAAGATAAGATATACATTCCCCATCGCATCATATAATTCATCTATATCTCACCTCACATTAGTTTATCTTCTAACTCCTCGTTGATTCAAAATAAGAGTTCTGTAAAATGCATCTGATAAAAAGTTTGCAATTTCGACCATTTCATCGGGGTCTCCTCCATAAAGAATTTGACCCTGATCACTTACTTCAATCAATAAGTTATTAGCATCAATTATACCCCTAAGATCTTCAACATCTCGGTCCAATACTTCTTCAATTATTTCTGGATTTTGTGCTAATCGAGTTAACTTTCTAAGCATAAACCTACTTTGCAAACAATCATTTCGAAATTGATCTATATCCACGAAATTATTAGAAAGGGTATCTAATAACGTTTCAACTGTCGCTACATAAAAGTCATTAATATCAAAAATATTTGATAGAGCATTACGATTCAAAACGAGAGCTTCCTCTCCCCTTACTAAAACATCCGGAAAACAGTCAAATGAGTAAATATTACTATCGAGCTTATTAAATTCGTTATTGTTAAAATATCCTTTAATTGATCGGAATAATCTTGACGACTTAAACATACGCTTGAAAAGATATACTGGTTCACTTTCTGGGTCATTAGCATTAAAAAACTTTATACAATAGAATGAAAATTGTGATGGCTCACTCGCTCTTGAATCAAAAGGAACGTGGTTTTCTTCATCTTCAATCTCACATTCAATAAAGTGTGTAATCGCATTAAATGCTGCCTGTCCATTTCTACATACTTCTAATTGATCTTCCTCGGATAAAAGTGTATCAAAATCGGTTTGCTGAAAGTTGAATTTTTCAGTACCTAAAACACTGTATAACTCTCCTTTAATTTCTTCAGCAATGCTTTGAATTTCTGCCTCATGAATTGAGTAATTAGTGATTCTTGCTCGAGTTCTTTTTTCAATTAAAAAGAAATTTACTGAAGACACATTTATGAAATTTTGTACTTCTATTATATTCATTAATTCCCCACCCCTCATTCAATCTACTAATACAACACGATAAGATGTATTGTTTTTTCTATAAATTTGAAAATTTTCAATAAAATTATAACACAAACGTAAGTCCCTGTTTTGTGATAGCTAATTTGATTTCTATTTAACATTAACTATAGGTTTTATTAAACATTTAATTATCCTATAACTATATTAAACTCCTCTATCAATATTTATAAATCAACTTTTTAAAATTTATTCTCTTTCATGCTCTATAAAAGTTCTCATGTAATATATTTCGAGATTCTTTCTCCTTTCGATTTTTCTCTCAAAATATAATAGACAATCTAGCAGTTCACCTTTTTTGGTGAATATAATTTGCTTTTATATTAGATTTCAATGATTTTGGTAACAAACGGCCGTACCAAACTTGCACTTTTTTGTTTTTGGTAACAAATGACCGTACCAAACTTGCATTTTCTCGTTTTAGTCATGAAACACCGTACTGAAACCACACTTTTACATATTTATAGACTCGCAGAAAATAAAATTCAGTGACTCTTTATACGTTTTTGGTAACAAATGACCGTACCTAAATTACACTTTCTTCATTTTTGGTAACAAATAACCGTACCAAACTTACACTTTAATGTTTTTGGTAACAAAATACCGTACTGAAAGTGCATATTTTTCATTTTCAACTCAAAAATTCTACTATATTTTCAGTTGAAACGGCGTTATAGAGCCGCTAAATCGATTTTGGTAACAAATGACCGTACTGAAAATGCATATTTTTTTCTATTCAAAATGGCTTCATATCAACGTATTTTTCATTTTGGTAACAAATGACCGTACTGAAAATGCACTTTGACACTATCTCGAAAGAACAAGATACTGAAACTAGGATATTTTAGGATAGAGGAGGTGTAGGGTACGTGGTTTACAGAAATCGTCACATTTTAGTTGCAAACAAACTACTCGTCGCGATGAGTGGCTTAACTCGTTGGACGAAACGCGCTGATCACTATCGCTATGAACAGCATCACTATAACATCCCTACATGCTTCACTTCTTTTAAGTGGACAAAGTCACGGATTCGCCATGTCCTCACACTTCTTTCTTATGCAGATGACCAAGGTAAGATTGAGTTTATGGAAGATACAGAGCTTGCTTCTTCCGCTCATACATCTGTCCGTTCTTTACATAATAACTTAAAAACATTTGAGAGCCATGGCTTGTTACGACTTGTCCGGCATTTCCCTGGAGTGCTCTCGATTGAACTGACCGATTATCTTGAGAATTATCGTGACCTTTATGTTGACGGATCCTCTGTCGTTTCGAAGACCGGGTACACGTCTATTTGGCATGATCTTCTTTCCGAACTGCTCACGCTTGATAACGTGAACGCTTTGCGCCTTGCGTTACGTACACTCGTACAAGTTGAAAAAGATATCCATGTTCAATCACATGACCAAGCCATCCTTACTTATGACGAGATTAAAGGCTTCTTGCCTAAATACTGTGGCCACAAACTTGCCATTCAAAAGATGATGGGTCGTTTGAAGTTCCTTCAAGTGTCACTTGTAGAGGACAGCCGTCATTTCTTAAATGTGGTGAAGCAAAATCTCACGCTTAAAAAACGCGTTCAAGATATTTCGCGTCCCGTCCTCGTTGAATTGACGTTAGATAAATCTCAAGACAGTAAAGTCATCCGAGAAGAAGAGCGTTCAGATGCTCAAATTGCTTGGTTCGAGTTGCGTAAGCGCGTTGGTGAGTTCTTCGATTTCGATGCACTAAAAGTAAGCCGTGAATCTCTCTATTCAATGAGTGATACGTTCGGTGCATTAGCGTTCCGTGAAGTCTTGGCTGACTTGAAACAAGCGTTTCTTCACCATCGTGAAGACTTAATTCATTCAAGTGAGCATCAACTCTTCTTCAATGAGCCGATTCTTTACCTTCATCAACAACTAAAACATAAAGTGGAAAAATTGACGATCGCATGATGGTCTTTTTGGCATGCCTCATTTTGAAAAATTGTATGAAAACATCCCGAATCTATATCCATTGTTGATGCATTCCATCAAAAGGCATCGTATATGACCTGTGTTTCATAAGGTCATTTTTATATTTTACATCTCTGGAAAAAAATCAAATACAATCGTTTTTATTTCAAATATATAGCGAATAAAATTGGCTGTTGGATATGATTTATCAAAAAGGAAATGAAAAAAAAATAGCCCCTTTGAATAAAAGAAACTATAGCTGACATATTTACAATCTTCTAAATCTCTCGAAAACGTTGGTGTCAAAAGGATTTTCGGACTTTCCTTTTTCCTAATTCTTTTAATCTATCTTTAATTCTTATTCATTCTATTTAATCTTTTTTATTCATAAGAATATGGTTTTGTATTCTTCTCTTAATCGATTAGATCTGAGCGTTTGATTACATGTACATTCTCTAACGACTTAAATCATAGTAATCGTTCAAAAAACCGTTCATACAATATCATGAAGGTGTCACATCCATGATGACTTAATCCTATATACCCCTCATACAATAAAGTATATATCATCTTCTAGGAGGTCTTTCCTATGAAACGAAGTATTCGCTATGATGTTGATTATGTATTCGCTGGTTTTGACAATATTGAAAAGTATGGACATTGGACATATCGTGATGAAATTACAGATTTAGAACTTAAAAACGCTGGAGAAAATATTGAGAATCTCGTATTTACGGGTCAAATGTTAGATGAAATTTTTGCAACTGAAATTTTCTATGAGTACGTGACACAACTACTTGGTGCCCCTTGTGTCACAACCAATGCGATCTTTGAACATTTACATAACGAAGATGACGGTGTCTATACACTAGGATCAATCTCTGTTTCGCTGATGGAACCAACCTATCAATTTGACATGTAAATGTATTCTTCATTAGAGCTGCACGATTGTCTTCGCTCTTATTTGATGTCATCTTATCTATCGATGTTTCCATGTTCGGTGTTTTTAACTTTAAATATGTATGGGTTAGAAGCTGTATGCTCCTCTAGTGTCTACATATCCTGATAAGGGCTTAGCTCAAGTTGCTATGTATTATTCATTCACTAATTTCAAATTCGAAGACTATAACACAAAGTTGTAGTCTTTTTTCTATTTCAAATAGTAAAACGCTCTTGAGGTGTGAGTCGAAAGTATACGTTTCGACGTCGAAATGTATACAAATCAGATGATATATTCAAGTAAATAAAATACGTATACAATCTATTTTTAATTTGTATACAAATTATTTATTTAAATATGTCAGTTGTTCATTATTTTTAGTTGTTCTATAAAACAGAGTGTGGCATCATAAGAACTAGAAAGGGGAGAGGACATGAACATATTAACGTTTTACATTTCGAAAGGTGGATCTGGTAAAACTACCTGTTCCTTGAACATGGCTTATGCATTAGGAGAGTTAGGGGAACGTGTTCTTCTCATTGATTTAGATCCTCAGGGTTCTCTTAGCAAACTAATGTTAAAAGAATCCGATACGATCAAATACATGACCATGTTTGATGTACATACACGTAATTTAGATATCAAAGATATTCTATTTGATGACGAAACGTATCATGTCAGTCTTCTTCCTTCAAATGAACGAAATGCAAGGTTAATTAATTTACTTTCTGAGCAAGATAAGCTCTTCCTATTAAAAGATATGATTGCACCGCTCGAAGATGAATTTGATTGGGTCATCTTAGATTCAGTTCCTTCGATCAACGAACTCTCAAAAGTTGTCTTGTCGACTGCCAATACGACCATTATTCCATTTATGCCGAAAAAGCTTGTCTTTGATCAGCTAGGAAGTACCATTCGCACCGTACAAAAGGTGAAAAAGTTCTATAATCCTAATTTAGAGATTGCCGGCGTCTTGCCTGTGGCGATGGACCATACGTTAAAAGCCGATAAAGAATACTTCGAAGCAATGGAACAAATTGCGTTGACTGAATCGTTGCCTATTTTACCTGTCATCAAACGATCGACATTTATTGAAAAAGCAGCGGATAGCGGAAAAAGTGTCATTCAATACCGCTCCAAAGAATCAAAACAGTTATCTGAACCGTTTCGAGAGTTGGCACACATGATCCGAACAGCCAGAGGTGATTCTGTATGAAGGCCAGAAATCGTAACATTCATAAAATCAAACCGAGTGAGCAACACCCTTATCAGAGCGGTTTAACCAATATCAGTTCACTGGTTCAAAAGCTGCCAATTTCAAAGGAAGTTGAAGACCTCGTTCACGAAATCAATGAACTCGCCAAAGTACAAACCATTTCCGTATTTGAGATTGGCAAACGTCTAGTGATCGCCCGTTCTGAGATGCATGATAAAAAAGAGTGGGGGACGTTTTTAGAAGCGGTCTCCATGTCCGCCTCACTTGCCTCACGATATATAAAAGCCTATGAGACGCTGCATCCACTCGAGTCATCGCTAACAAGTCTACCAGCATCCAAAATTTTTGAACTCATGTATCTCGATAATGTCGATGAGGTCGTCGAGCAAGGCCTATATATTAATGGTGAAAGAAGACAGGTCGAAGAGCTCACGGTCAAACAGATCCGTGATCTTCGAAAAGGGAACACTCATACCCCCCTTAAAGTGAAACCTTTTCAGCAAGAGAAAAAGTCATCTTCGATCTTGTCCGCGCGTATTCCAAGTGATCTTTCGGAACAGTTTCAACAGTATGCCCATGCACATAATCGTAGTGTCAGTGAGTTACTAGCTGAAATGATTGAACGAACTGTATCAGACAATATAATTGAAGCCACAGATGAACAAGGAGAACAGTCATGAAGAAAATCGCATTGTACAATCGTAAAGGTGGAGTTGGAAAATCAACGACAACCATCAATTTAGCTCATGCCTACGCACGGGATGGCTTACGTGTACTCGTGATTGATGCCGATGATCAGGCGTCTTCAACGAATGGATTAGGTCTGACGAACGACTATGAAGGGAAAGTGCTATTGGATTGTCTACTCGAAGAGAACGATCCATTTTATACACCGATTGAACAAGTCATCGTCACTTGTGAATATGAGACTGGAACGATTTACTTAGTTCCGACAAGACGGTCTGCTTCACCGAGTGATTTAACGAGTCAAATTGGTTATGAGTACCGACTCAGTGAAGAGTTGGCCAAACTAGATGAACTATTTGATATTTGTTTAATTGATTGTCCTGGTTCGACGTCAGCGTTGAATCCTTATGCGCGCTGCGCTCTTGTCGCACAAGATCGAATTATCATGCCTGTACAGATGCAAAAGTTTTCGATGGATGCGGTATACTCGGCTCCTGAGGAGTTAGAAGAAATGAAACGATTCCGAGAAGATATTCATATCGCAGCGTTTATCCCGACAATGGTCAGTGCACGTTCTAAAGGGGATACGACGACGGTAGAAGAACTTGAAGAGCTCGGGAAAGAGGTCGGGATTCCTGTCCTTACAACGATCCCGTATGCCGTTAAGGTACAAACCCTACAACGTGAATCTAGACCTGTGATTGATCATAAAAGTCCTGCAACGGATGCTTATTTACAACTTGCCCAGGAGGTACTTTCTCTATGAGTCGCCCTCGTAAAAAACATACGCCTAAAATTTCGACATTCAGTGCTAATTTACCGGTGAAACAAGGAACACAATCTAGTGAAGATCGTACGGATCAAGTGGAAGCTGTCAAAGAATTTTCTGCAACGACGACTATTACGAACCCGTATCAGTCCTTACCAGCAACCGGACTTTCTCGTATTATCACAAAAAAACTGCCCGAAGACATGGAAGGCATTGTTCAATACTATAATCACATTGATGCGATTCAGGCGACAAGTTTTGTCGAAAAATGCCGTATTCTTGCGCATGCAAATAGGTTGTTCCGTGATCCGGAAACAAAAAAGGAATTTAAACAAGAAGAGGGAAATTGGAAAGACTTCTTAGCGAAGATTGGGATGTCTCATTCCCAAGTGAATCGCTTTGTTTCTTTTTGGAATACGTTTGGTCCGAATATTTTAGAAAAAACGATCGAACAAGATTTCAGTGCGACCAAGTTAGCGGAACTCTTATCATGGCCAGAAGACCCAAAGCTCGCATTACTTGAGAGTAAGAAATATTACACAGCAAATGGGGACAAAACAGTTTATGAAATGACACGTGAAGAATTGCGTGAAGTGAAGCGTATGTTGATCGAGCGTCAAGAACAGCGCGTGCTCGAAGTCGAAACTAACTCTGTGAAACCAATGCGTGTCCAGATTCGCTTTGCTGATTTAACGGATCCTTTATATGTCGGGTTGACTCAAGCCGCTAAAAAAGAGCATGTCTCTGAAGATGAAATCATTAAACGGGCCTTGGACCAGTATCTAAAGGGTTACCAAGATTAAATGTTAAACAATTTAATTTCTATATTTCTTAAAGAGTTAGGAAAAAATTACAAACTCCCTTATTTGGAGTTATTTACTTTCGTTGTAATGATGATTATATTTTTCTATCTTTTTTCAACATTGAAAAAATACTTCGATATGAAAGAAGAACGAAACTTGACTGCATACAATGATCAATTGGATGCTCTATTTTCTGTACATCGAAGTCTTAACAAGGACACTATGGATAGAGAAGAATTAAATGACGCGTTATATAAAATGAGTCAAGTCGGGGACAGTCAGATTGCCACAAAGTCATTCTATTGGATTAATGAGAAAAGTATTAACTATCAAGACGTAATGTCTGTTATAAACATAGAAATCAGACGCCTACATAATCTAAAAGGTAGTACTGTTCCAGGAGGTTTTCTAAGAGATCTAGAAGACCTATATCGGCTGACTCTCAGCTTTGTTCGTCCTGCATTTTTTGCCTTTTTACTATGGATGTTACTTATGAGCTTCATGAGTCTATGCATGATGGTTTGGTTAGGTAATATACAAATGCTCGACTTCTTTGCGGTCGTTTCAATACTGTTGATTGCTCTTCTCTTGTTTAGTTTAATAGGAATCATCTTGCGCTCCCTATTTAAAAAGCCTCGTATTAAAAACTGGAGGAAAGTGTTATTAATCATTTTCATAGGTGGAGGTGGGATCATATCTTTGTATGTAGCCTCTACAAATAAAATTGATGAATTATTAGATTCGTTGGTAATTATATCGCTTCATCTTGCTTGTTTGATTTTTATCATATATATCGATCAAGAGACTTTTCCTGATAGGAAAATCGGTTGAATTATAAGTTACAGGTAAAATAATCGAATAAGTTTCTTATACATGACACCATTACTTATCAAAAAGAATGGTGTCTTTATATATCGAATAAATATTAGACTCCTGCTGATGCATAGAATCGGATTTGTCTACAATTTTATTTTATTAATTTGTAGACTGATGCAAAGAGAGGTATAATCAAATTAGAAGGAAGGTGTCATCATGAACTCAAATACAATCATCGTGAACAATATAAAAACATGGTTACAGGATCATCAAAAGCCGCAACAATGGTTGGCCCAAGAAATCGGAGTCAGCAAGGCATTGGTCGGTCATATGTTGAATGAGAGCCGTGTCATCCAACCACAACGTATCGTTGCGATCGCGAAGGCATTAGGTGTATCGGTCAACGAATTGACAACTGATGCTTCAATGAGAGAAGAGCGGATGACGGTCGAGTTGCGCGGGACACTCTCAAATCGACGGTCCAAAATGGAGCTTGAGCGTCTGAAATTTGCGATAGAGGATTACGTCGTTCTCAAGGGTGATTTATGATGAAGCCAACTACAAAATTTGCGGAAGATACGGCAGAAGCGTTCGCGGCCGACTTTTTAGAGCAAGTCATTGACAGTCACGTCTTTATTGGCGCTTACATTGAGCAGGTATTGGCCAAACGTGCGAACCTCATCTTTCAATATGTCGAGGACGACTCATATTACGGCGTCGCGATCAAGCATATGTCAGGAGAAGAATTCATCGCATTGAACTCCTACCAACCGCTGCGCATGCGTTACTTTACCGCGGCTCATGAACTATGGCACTTGTCTGAAGCAAGCGAGTGGCAAGTCGATGGATTCGATCACGAAAGGGCAGCCGATCGATTCGCCGCTGCGATCATGTTGCCGAAGAGTACGACAAAAGAAGTCTGGGAAAAGCTGAGGGATGGATATGATACGAAGTCTGCCATCATCTATTTGGCAGATATGGCCCAAGTGCCATACGTATCGGTTGTAAGACGACTCCGAGAGCTCAATTATCGATTCACTGACTTAAGTGAACAGGAATCCGATTGGCGCGAGGAACGAAGCAGACTAGGGATTGCCCCGAGTCCACTGGATCAAGCTCAACGCTTCGAATCATTTCCAGCCTATGAACAAGTAGTCGTCAAAGCAGTAGAAGAAGATCGAATGACACGGTTGAGCGCCGCCAATAAACTCTCTGTCTATCGACCTGAGTTGGCTCAAGCGTTACAGGAAGATGAAATCAGTCGTCTTCAAAAGGACACTGCCCATGATTAAGGAGCCGGTGTTCATCGATGCGAACATCATCATTCATGCGGCAAGTTTTCGACAAGCCGATGTTTTCGATTGGATCAATAGTCTCTATAAACAAGTCCTTATCCATGTAGAGGTATTGAATGAACTGAAGACATCTTCGGTAAGAGAAAGGGTCGACACGTTCATCCATGATGGGAAGTGGGTGCTATTCGATCCTGAATCGGAAGCATCGATCGCGACGGATGAACTATATGACCTTTATCTCGTTTATCTGACGGAAGTTCGCCTGGCATTCCAACAACTGGATGAAAAGAAAAAAAGAGAAGGTCGGCCACTCAAACATACGAGTGACTTGGGCGAAATGCATAGTCTTGCTGCCGCGAGATTGATGAGCGCTGGGTTGATATGTAGCGATGACGCGGATATTCGAGAGGTCATCACAGATGCTGAATTGTACATCGTAAACCAAGAGGAAGAGGAAACACTCATACGTCAGCATACCCTCCTAGACTTTTGTATACATTTGAAGCGATATGAAGTCGTGAAGAGGGGCCAGATTCGAAAGTTTTTCAAGACGATTCGTCCTCATGATTTAACTGTATTTGATCAACACATTGATAAGATCTGAATACGATGTTGTATCATCAGGACAAAAAGCACCCAATCTGCGTCAACTTGTGACGTAGATTGGGTGCTTTTTTATGTGTTACTAAAAGAAGAAAACACATGTTTTTGTTTTACAGGATCAATGATACACGTTACTCTTTCCTAGGTTTAGAAATCGGATCCGGAAAAGTAAAGAGTCTTTTCGTTCATTTTTGATGGGTATCGAGAAATATGTATATTTCTCGTGTGAAAATTGATATTGAGAGATCAAAGCATGAGTGATTTTTCTAAAAACAATTGTAGTAAGTTCCCTCTACTAGCTATACAATTTTGACGTGTTTTGCTATGTTTGATGTAATAGAACCCACCACGCCTCTTTAAAATGCGGACCACGGTGGGTCATTTTTTATATAAATGGGGGGAAGACGCGGCTTCTATGAAGCCTAACCAGTTAGAAGTCCCAAAAACCTAAGAAAAGCAACTATCTATTTTAAAAGAGCGCAGTCTATATATTAAAAGGGCCGAAGAAATAGTCAATATGTGACTTCTCTTCGGCCCTTTTAATTAAGAATTATTCTGTTGAAGATTTCGCTCCCGAAGAACAGCAAGCTCTACCTGTTCTTGTAGTCGATGTTCAAAAGCTTCTTTCTCGCGTCGAAGAAGTTGCACTTCTAAGTGAAGTTTTTGATTCTCTTCTTCGAGTTGATCATTCCGACGCGTTTTGCTTTTCAATTCATCTACAGCATCCATTAAACTTTGGTTTTGGCGATTTAATTGTTTTTGGCTCTCTTCTAATTTTCGAATGGTTCCTTCCAAATCAAAAATCATCTTTTTATGAACCTTTAGCTCCTCTTTCGCTAATTGTTTCTCCGTCTCTAGTGCATTTAGTAAGTCTTGTTTATCTGTGTGTAGTTGGTCCAATTGCTGTTGAAGTTGCTCTAGCTCTTCCTGGTGATGCATGACTTTAGCTTCATACTCTAGATTTAGCTCTTCACTTTCCTTCACAACACTGTCTTCGAGTTCTCGTATCGTTTCGGTATATTGAATTGTCATACGTTGAGTTTCTTTTTGTTGCTTCTCTAAGCGAAGCGCTCGTTCTTGAAAGAGTGAAGTAATCTGATTAAGTGTAGTTTCAAGTACACCATTTTCTTCGTCGATTAATGGGTCTGGTGATTGTTTATCAGCTAATTGAATGAATTCTTCAAACAATTGATTCGTCGTTAGGTGTCGTTCTTGCATTAAACGTTGAATATGTTCTGTCACTTCTTCAGAGACACGAAATGACTTTACTTTTGTTTCGTTTGAGGTCATATCCTATTCACTCCACGGTATTTTTTTTTAGTATATCATATGGTTTTGGTTCAATTTCGTATTTGAATTGACATGGAACCTGTATATAGAAATTTAAGATGTACAAATAGGACGTTTACAACTTGTAGGAGGTCATCAAAATGGCTTATAAATTATAATGTTCAATTCCAAAAGCGCTTAAATTCATAATGTACGACACTGATATAAGTAGATAACTCCATTGTATTTATTGGTATTGATGGATCGGAGGAATAATTGTGTTTGTTCAGTGTGAAGATTTAGAAAAAAGTTTAACATCGTCTATATTAACCATGTTACCTTAAGTGTAAACATTTCGACGTCGAAATGTTTACACTTAAATTCTAGTATGGTGTATATAAAAAAGAACCTTGCATGTGATGTAGCGACATTCTTTTTTATAGTTCTGGAATGCGTAAGATATCCTTAAATGTATGCCAGGTTTCCTTAAGTTCTGCTTTTTTAGGAATGTAGATAATGAGACCATCATGCCCTCTAGTTAAATTGACACGATATGCATTTCGTTTGATCTGAAGCGGCGCTCTGTCTGGCATAAAACTGAAAAATGTTACGTAGATCTGCCTATCTGATCAACAAGTGGCCAGTTTACGGGTGCAACCGTTAGAGGAATTTATGTGATGCAGACTAATGGTCTCTTTCTTCGCAGTAGTGTTTATTGTAGTTGTGATCGCATTTTCGGTGGATATGATCCTGGGGAATCAGTTGCATCAGCATGGTCGTAGTTTGTAGCGATTCATGTCGTTTTATAAGTCTGACGTAGTACATGTCAGGTTCGTCTTTTTGATGATAGACAGACTTGGCGCTTACCGTTTTATTTTAAATACATGACTGAAAAAGTGTGATCGTTAGATTACATATAGGTATACACTAATTGACGAAGTAAAAAGTTAGATTTGAAGATATCCCGATAAACGTCCAAAAATATGATTATTATGAGTATTTTTGAATTTATGATACGACCAATTATTCATTTTTATTGAAATTAAAAATCGGTGTTGTAGAGGTGAGTAGAGTATGAGAAAGTAAAATCGACGCCAACAAGAAAAGGATTTTCAGGAAATAATGTACATTTTATTAATCGTAAAATGAAAGGTTGTACTTAGAGTTAAGGAGGTAATCGATCGGTGAAAAACATTTGTAATTGTGAAGATTTAAAACGTATTAAGGTAGAAGCGGATATTGGGGCGGACCCGATCTGGTGTGCAGTTTGCCACTACAATGTGGAATTGGACGTCTTTCCGATTTCTGACTCGTTGAAGCAAGATATTCATGACTGGGTTAGTCGATTTGGGGAATGGGTGGACTGGGAAACCGATACACTCACTACAGACGGAAAGGTCAAGGAGAAACAACATAATAGTGAAGGTGAATTCCTTACTAAACGCTTGAAACAAGAGCTTGGTGAAACATATGAAATTGAATTTATTGCTTCAAAAATGTATGAGACATATGAATAAGGGGGGAGTAAGCGTATGTACAAGTGGATTACTGGAGTTATTTTAACTGTATTTTTGTTCGGTGTAATCGGTCCTAACGTTAGCTATGCCATGCAAGACGAAAGCGAGCTCGATTTCGAACAATATGTTGTTGATTACCACGAGGGACTTGAAGAATTTGATGCTCGAATCTACTATGATAATGCAGAATTAGGTTTGATTGAATCTGAACATAGTAAAGATCCGGGTTTCCAAGTAATGGCGCTTCCGCTCGCGCCTATCATCATTGCAGTTGTAGTTCGCTTAGTTGGACAGTGGGTAGGAAAGCAAGCGGTTAAAAAGATTTCTAAACATGCTGCAGAACGAGCAGGACAACGGGGGATTACTGAACGACAATTTGCCAGTGCAATGGCATATGGAACGAAGTACGTAGATAAAAACACAGGCGCGAAGATTTTGTACCACTCGCCGACCAAAACAACACTGGTATTAGATAAAGCAGGGAAAGTCGTTGTGACTACGTATAAACAAAATAGCCCAAAAGCGGTGTGGAAAAAGCAAAGTTGGTAAAAAGGTTCGGGATTGGCGTGTAACCCGTTAGATTAAGAGAAAAAAGGAGACCTGTAGCGATTCGTTCGCTCCAAGTCTTTTTTTCTTTTTTATGGGTTCGTACACATATTTCGGACTAAATAGATAAAGGGATTACTATAAATTTGTTATTGTGCTTTTAGATTTAAAAGTCCATCTCCAGGGAAATGCTCTCGCCTGAATCCAGAATTCGGATCCAGGAAAAGGAATGTTGTCGCGTGGCGAAAACAAATGGTTTTGGTGAGAAGTCAAAGGCATAAAGAAATCACGTTGTTCCGTCTATTCATGAATGTGTATTTGCGATGTTTGGATTAATGAAAAATGAGTGCGTGTTTGGTGAAAATGACCGTTTTTCCTACGTAAGCCCTGGGCTTGTTTTAAACAAGCCCAGGGCTTATATGAAACAAGCCGAGATGTTGAGAGGTCAGATTCAAGGTATTGTTGAGCTATCAACAGGAGAGGATGATTCAAATGAGTCACACATTGGACCAGCAAACGATTGAAGAGACGAAAGAGGTATTGCTTAGAAGACTTCCTGAACGGATGGACATCGATCCTGGGGTATTTGAGTTAGTAAGCATGGATCTTCTTTGTGATGTGAAGGAAGGAGAACGCTTGACCCACCTCACCGTCTTTTTCAATACCAATATGATTCGACGGAATCGTCGTACATAAGAACAAAAATATTTGTATACATGTATACATGTAGATTTGTATACGCGTATACATGTATACATTTTTTAAAGTCGTCATTTCTGTAGTTTCATGAACAAGGACTGAACTGGCTCTGGACGGGGAATCGTTCTATAGCGAAGCGGAAGGGGGGAGACGTGATGGATGAGGGGCTGCTTGATGACTATGCGTTCGCTGGATTGGATCCGTTCGTCCGGACGGTGTTCTCGGAACTGATGGAACATCCCGAATGGATGCGTGTCGTCGACAGGGAACATTGCGTCGAGAAGGTCGTCCGGTTCGATGACGGACGGAACTCGCCTTACTTCCGGGTGCTGATCTATCTGGATGCAGAAGAGCGTCCGATCAAGAAAGTGTATCTATACGGGACATGGGTGGTGGCGGATGGAGAAGTCAGCTTCGTCGTCTCAGAGCTATCCAAGGGTGTATTCGAATATGAAGTGATGCATGTCCATTGGCTCATCAAGTATCGGTTCAAAGATTGGGGCGTGTCTGAAGACGGGGCATGGGAGAAGGAATGGTGATCCGGGCTCATGCGTGAGCGTCTAACGCCAGGAGGCGAAGTCGCTCATCGCACCGCTGCCCCCCTGACGGCCCGATAACAAGAGCTGCTGGCTCACCGCCGCATCTCTATGTTCCTGGCCCTTTCTAACGGGAGGCACGGAGCGTAAGGGCAACGTCAAAAGCAAGAGCGTGGGCGCGTCTAACGCCACGCGGAGTGGCATTCGAATCTAGGACAGGCCCAAATCGCGGACGCAATTCTCGACAGGATCGTACACGACTCCTATAAAATCCTGGTCGATGGCGAAACCTCAATGAGGGAACACCACGGGCTAGGGATAAGCTAAGATCTTGGCCATCGATGAGTCGATGGCCTTTTTCTTCATATTGACTCGCTCAGTCGTCCGCACTAGTGGCTCTCTGTATCCGCAATACTCAGCAGGACAAAAAACGCATCCTTCGAGTTTTTGAGGATGCGTTTGAGCAATGTGACTCTATTTGACTCGCGTTTATATTCCTACATATAAGCATACAACTGATGGTAGTTTCCAAGGTGGAGCGACGGAATGGACGTATCAGACATTGGAGCGGAAAGGATATATCATAAAATTGGTATTTTTCGAGCATATATCACAAGGTTGATGTTGTCGCGCGATTCAATAAAAACGAGTTTTTTCATCATGGATTAGCTCGTCTATATTATTAATTGTAATAATTAAAATTTATTATTTTACTAATATTTCGTTTTTGGGCATAGAATGATAGCTTCTTGCTGTCGTATGTGAATATATAAAGTATTTACCGGGCTCTTCAAAAATATAAGAAATTACATACAGTCCGTCTTGTTGATAATTGGCTTCAATTTTTTCGTGTTGGCTTTCCTCTTGGCCTTCTTTCCATATCTCGAATTCAACTTTATCCGCATCGTCGACTTTCTCGTTTCCTTGAGAAACAGTTGCTATAAGTTCAATAACTTCGTTTGCTTTTACTATTTCAGGATCTGTTTTAAATTGTACATCAATTAATTCTGGAATCACTTCAGGTCCATTATTGCTTACTGTACTTCCACAACCAGATAATACTAACAAAACAATCAACAGTGAAAAAAACCTTGCCATCTTTTTTCTCTCCTTTAAACGATTTAATATTAACATACACGAAAATGTGATGTATTGATTATTACATTAAAAGTGACCTGATCATGCAATCTTATTAGCTATCGAGCATAGACCCCATGTCACTTTTAAGGTTCAAGACTTTATAGAGCGTCGTATGCTCGATTGGTTTACTTTTCTATATAAAAAATAAAGAAATGTACATTTTATATATTAAGTTCAATTTTATATATTAAGTTCAAAAGATATTAATTGAACTTAATCCAAAAAGTTGGATCATGAAATAGATCATCTGGTGACTTCGACAACCTAGGTTTGAATTTGGACCTTCATATCCGTAAATTTATCATCGACCGTTAGACACGGCCTTAGTAACCTAAGGTTCGTCTCGACGTATATTGCCAGTTGAAGGTCATCAAAGGAGAGAAGAGTCTGTACTTCAAGATTGAATCGATTAAAGATTGTCTACCCATCCATATCGTTTTTAATATCTACATAGTGAATGTGTATGTCGCACCTGAGATTGTATTCCCCAGGCACTCGTAGGGGGGTGGGGGCACGAACGAAAGCTCATCCTAACTTTCTGAAGTTTTTCTTGCGAGTCAGTTAGCGTTTGGTCACCGAGACTTTAAAAGCTTTCGGACATAAAAATCGCCCCATAAAAATTAGATTATCAGGTCCAACTTTTACGGGGCATCTAATATTCTGTGGTCTAAATATTAAGTGATTTACTGAAGTAATTATATAGTGTTAAACAATTTCGCCTCTGAAATTCAGAAAAATTGGGATGGGTTGACTGTATTCCCTGCACTTGTAGCTGAGTACGAATAGTTTCCTCGATGGACTTCAAAGTGTAAATGAGAACCGGTCGAATTTCCGGTACTCCCCATCGCACCGATGTTCTGTCCTCGGGTCACACGTTGTCCGGCGGAAACGGACAATGAGCTCATGTGAGCATAAAGGGTAGTCCAAACTTGACCGCCTATGACATGCGTAATGATGACATGATTTCCATAAGGTCCACCCCAGCCTGCTCGAGTTACAGTTCCTGTTTGAGCAGCCATAATAGGAGTTCCTACTGGTCCAGCTGTATCTAGTGCATTATGGAAGCTGTAGCCATTGGCCCCGCCTGCTGGACCCCATCCTTGGGTTACGATACCTGAGGTTGGACGTTGAAAAACTCCGCCACTTGTTGGAGAAGCGAGTGAATCCGTAGTCTTTGAAGTGTTTACCACTTTCTCAGAGTTTGGTGATTTTTCGAGAGAGGCTTTATTCTCGCTGATTTCATTTTTTTCGGCACTTTTTGCTTCTGCAGCTTTACGCGCAGCCTCTTTGGTACGAATTTTAGCTTGTTCTTCAAGCCTTTGGGCTTCAATCTCTGCTTGAATTGATTTTTCTTGTTCTTGAAGCGTCGATTCCATTTGTTGCAAGCTTACCAATTTAGATGTGAACTGGATTTTTTCGGCCTCTAATTTTTTTATTTGAGCAGCCCGCACTTTAATTTTGCCGTTCAATTTTTTCTGACTATTCTCTAGCTCTTCTTTTTGACTAATAAGCTTATCTTTTTCAGTGTCCAATTCAGCTTTAGCAATTTGAAGCTTATTTTTTGTTGATTGATATTCTTTGAAAAGTTCTTGATCATTTTCTTGAATCGTCCCTGCGGTGATCATGCGTGAAACCAGATCACCAAAGTCTTTTGAACCAAAAATAAATTCAGCCCAGTTTATAGAAGAACCACCGTTTTTTTGCATCGTGACCATGCGTTCTTCCATCAATGTCTTTTGAGAGCTCATTTTTTTCTGGAATTCTTTAATTTGAGTTTGAATCTGAGCAATTTTCTTTTGGGTTGTCCGAATTTCAGCCTTCTTCTGGGTGACCTCATTGATAATATCCTGTAACTCGGATTCCAAGTCATTCAGTTTCTGTTCTTCGAGTGTGATATCTTGTTCACGCTGCTGAATTGACGTATTAGCTTTACGTTGCTCTGTAGAATTTTGCGCTTGCTTCTGCTGGATATTTTTTTGTTTTTCAGTCAAGTTTAAAGCGTAAGAAGGGGATGCGCTTTGAACTAACATAACACCAAGTAAAGTTGAAGCTATAATTTTTTTCATGGTAAACAATGTTGTTGCCTCCGTAACTTATCTCTATTATAAAAAATGCGTTGCTGGATAAAAGTATTCGTATCATGATTAAAACTCGAACCGGAATCATTGTATCAATATTACTTCACCATCTATATTTCTATTTCTTTTCATTTCTATGTCAGTTGTTCTTTTGAGTTTATTGTCATTCGAATATATCAAGAGAAATACTTATAATGCCATTTTGATGAGGAAATGAATGATGACCACTGAATTTAGGACATTTTGTCTCAAATTCAGTGGTCAAATCGTTTGTTAGTATTTGTTTGGTGTTTATTTAGTAGTAACTCTTCATAAATTTATCAATTCCTTTGGCGGTTGCTTTGATCATGTTACTTCCCGACATATAGGAGCGATCTACTGAGTTAGCAATAAAGCCATATTCGATGAGAGTAGAAGGTACCGTGTTTCTTCCTACCACATAGACATCTTGTCGCTTAACGCCTCGATTTTTAAAATCTGGAACGTTCATGGCGATTTCTTGATTAATTACTTCACCTAATCTGCGGCTAGCGTTCGCATATGGATTTGTGGTGTACGCGCTAGAAGTAGGGACGAGTGCTTCATGACCTGTAGCGAAAGAAGGTGAAGAATTAATGTGGACGCTTATGAAAGCGTCAGCATCAAGCCTTTCTGATAGATTGGTCCGCTCAACAAGTGACAAGTATCTATCATTTGAGCGCGTTAGTTTCACTTCATAAAGCTCATAGTTTTTCTTTAGTTCGTCGGCCACACGATTAGCAATGTTTAGGGTGAGTACTTTTTCTTGAACTGTACCGTTTGAAGTCACTGCACCAGCATCTCCCCCACCGTGTCCAGCGTCAATTAAAATCACGTGTTTGTTAGCTGGAATCACCGGTGATTTTATAGGAGTTTTTCCGGTAAATGGTTGCACAAAACCAGATGATACGTAACCGACTTGATTGTTATATCGCACCTTGTACCAACTGGCGCTTTTCGATATGACAGAAATCGAAGTGCCTGAGGGAATTGTTGTCAAAATAGATCCGTAACGACTCGCTTGGTTACGTAAATTAAGATTTTCGATAGTAATATATGTTGGATAAGTGGATAAAGAATCCCCCGGTGCCACTTGCACTATATAATGTCGAGCAGGTGTGAATCCTGTAATACCGTTATACATAACTTTTAACCAAGAACCCGTTGTGCCCGATTTTCCTAGTACAGTCACTTCAGTAGATGCTGGAATCGTAATAAGGACCTTTGAGTTCACTAAAGACATGCTTGAGCGAATCTCGGTCGTTTGCTTACTTCGTGACTTCATAGCCGAGGGCGATATGGTTACATACTGACTTGCCACATAGCCTTGAGTCCCATTGTATGATACTTTATACCAAGGGCCTGAGGCAGCATGGTACATTAGTGGGCTGGACTTTGGGATAGTCATTAAAACGGGTGATTTGACAGATGGGCCCTTACGCAGATTTAGTGAAGTTTTAGTTTTATATATTGTGTTTATTGAACTGACTGAATTTTTAGGTATAGGTTTTGGCGTCACGTACTTCGTTGAGACATAACCGATTTTTGAATTAAATGAAACTTTAAACCAGGATTTATCTTCTCCATATACACCTATCTTCTTAATGGTTTTTCCTTTTGGAATCGTCAAAAGGACTTTGCTTTTTGAAGAGAACGAGGAACGCAAATTCAAATTTTCAGTTGTTATGAATAGAGATTCCTCTGCATGTACGACGTTTAGGACGTTAACACTAGTTAAAAGCTTAAAGGGATAGAAAAAAGAAGTTAATAAAGCCAAGGAAATTACTAAGCTTATTCGAAATTTATGTTTAGACTTCATAATAGACTCCTCATATGTAGTTTTTTTGGTTGTAAAGACCCATGAATGGTTTTTTACTATCTGTATGGTACTTATCCTTTAAATATTAGTCATTCTATGCAACGATTATTGGCTTTCGTCTATCTACAGTTAAAAGTTTTCTTGCCCTGTTTTAAAATGCACTATTATTAAGGGGAATAGACGTATTTTAAGAAATAAATTGGCCCTCCTTTCATCTGCATAAAAGTTTAGTTGCATGAATGTGTTAGAATGTAACTTGTTTGACTCATAGATTTCGTTTTTAGAAGTCCATGGATTCAATGTTGAAAAACTAAGGATACTCTAGTATTTTTAGCTATAATTCTGATAAAAGAAATAACGAATTTATAAAAGAGGTGAATTGTTTTGAAAACTAATCAACTATTGACTATTTTTACATCCGTATTAGTAATTGCAGTCTTAGCTTTTTTATTTTTAAATGATCAAAGTTCCGAAAAATCAAAGACTAAAATTGTTCAAGATGAAAAGATATCAGTTAATAATCAACCTACAATAGGTAAAAAGGAAGCGCCGATATCAATTGTAGAATTCGGAGACTATAAATGCCCTTCGTGTAAAGAGTGGGGTGAAACAATCTATCCTCAACTTGTAAAAGATTACATTGAAAGTGGGAAAGCTTCCTTTAGTTACATTAATGTTTTGTTTCACGGAGATGAGTCCACTTTAGCTGCCCTTGCATCAGAATCTGTTTACAAAAATCACCCAGAATCATTTTGGCAATTTCACAAAGCTATTTATGAAGCTCAACCTGACGTGCAAATACACGATAATCCATGGGTTACGGTGGAGAAAATGGAAGAGATTGCGACGAAGACTGTCCCTTCTCTAGATTTAAATAAATTTAGAGAAGACCTATCAAGTCGTTCTTCTAGATTAGAATCAGTTAAAATGGATGCGGCGCTCGTAGAAAAATACAATGTTACACTGACCCCGACGATTGCAGTTAATGGGGTCATCCTTGAAAATCCATTCGACTATACCTCTATAAAAAAACAAATTGAAAAGGAGCTAACCCAATGAGCGCTTCAGTAATAAACCGATATGGACTGTACCTCGCCTGGGTTGTTTCAATTACTGCAGTACTTGGAAGTCTATATTTTAGCGAAATTCGTGGTTTTATACCTTGTGAACTCTGTTGGCTTCAACGTATCTTTATGTACCCAATAGCTTTGATTCTTGCAATTGCAGTTTTCAGAGAAGATAGCTCAATCAAATTTTATGTTCTCCCTTTATCAATAATCGGATTCTGTATCTCTTTTTACCACTATCTTGTACAAAAGGTGCCCGGCTTTTCGGAAGTCAGACCATGTGAACAAGGAGTTTCCTGTAATGCACAGTACATTGACTGGATGGGTTTTATCACAATTCCGTTTTTAGCGTTGACCGCCTTTTTTCTGATTACAGTCATTCTTGGACGAATCAGTACCAAACAGTAGTTTTTGATTTGGATTTGAAAAATGAAGAACTAATTGTATCAAATTGGTATGCTTACTAAAAAACAGCTTTGATTTAGAAAAACATGAAAAGCTTTTTGAAGTTGGAAAATAGATTAGACAATACCCAGTAAATAATTCAATTGACGTTTTCTTAAAACGTTAGTGTACTATATTGATTTTTTGAAAAAGCGTGACTACCTATCGAGTATGAGATCTAACTAGCTCTCTAATAGGTAGTTTTTGTATGGCTAAAAATAAGAAATAATCGCAAAACCAGAGAAAGTATCTCAAATCTTCAAGTATGTAGAGCTGATAGAATAAATGTTTTTTAAATTAAGTGTTGACGGCACAGCAAAAGTCTAATAAGTTATATATGAACATATGAACATGTATAGTTATCATGAGCGGAGGTACTGACTTATGGATGAACCGATTGAAGATACTACAGAAAATGAAATAGAAATAGGGGCGCAGATTGACGATGAGACTCTATTTATTGTATCTCAGACGTTCAAGGCACTTAGTGACCCGACAAGAATTAAAATATTAACCCTGCTATGCACAAAGGAACATTCGGTCAACGGAATAGCTGATCTTCTTAACTTAAGTCAATCAAACGTGTCTCATCAGCTACGTTTTTTAAAAAATCTTCGACTTGTCAAGTTTAGAAGAGAAGGAACTACTCTATTTTATTCAGAAGATGATCACCATGTCATGAACTTACTAAGACAGGCGATTGAGCATGCGAAACACCACTAAATATAGTAAGGAGAGTTAATCTTATGGCACATAATCATGCACATGATCATTCTCATACCTCTAACAAAAAGATTTTGATCATTTCATTCTTTATTATTTCGGCATACATGGTTGTAGAGGCGATTGGAGGGTACCTTACAAATAGCTTAGCACTTTTAGCGGACGCAGGTCACATGCTTAGTGATGCGGCTTCGCTCGCTATTGCATTACTTGCCTTTAAATTAGGTGAACAAATAGCGAACAATCGTAAAACGTTCGGATATAGACGCTTCGAGATTCTAGCAGCTGTTTTAAACGGGGTCACACTCATACTGATTTCCATATATATCTTTTATGAGGCCATCAATCGATTTATTCAACCACCTGAGGTCGCATCCGTAGGAATGTTAATTGTTAGCAGTATTGGCCTTGCTATAAACCTTCTTGTTGGATGGATTATGTTAAGAGGTGCAGACGTAGAACATAATTTGAATATGCGAGGTGCTTATCTACATGTTGTAAGCGATACGTTGGGTTCAGTCGGTGCAATACTGGCAGCGCTTCTTATCATGGCATTTGGATGGAACTGGGCAGATCCGCTCGCAGGAATCATTGTAGCGGGACTTGTTTTACGAAGTGGTTATTTCGTGACGAAATCCGGATTGAACGTATTAATGGAAGGTGCACCACAAAACGTTGATGTCGAAAAGGTTCTTCAAGTCATTCACAACAAGGAGGGGGTACGGAGTATACACGACTTTCATCTTTGGAGTATCACAAGTGGAATGAATGCACTCTCATGTCATGTTGTCGTTGATGGTAATTTACAAATCTATGACAGTGAGAATCTACTTCAAGAAATTGAACACGATTTAGCACATCTGAACGTTCAACACTCTACGATTCAATTCGAAACTCTTTCTCATCCTCACAGCGATGAATTGCTTTGCAAACTGAAGGTAGGGGAAGTAGTACATCAACATTAAAAAAATCACCTGTTGAGTAGGATTGACAATCAAGAGGAGGAGACAGCAATGCTGATTTTGGATAATAGTTACTTAATTTTGAGCATGTATAGAAACTCGATTTTTGGCAACGGAGTTTTGATAGATGATTGAATATATTTCTTCGTTAGAACCCCTTACTCAAGCATTGCTGGGTACTTTATTCACTTGGGGGATGACGGCGCTTGGTGCCGCGTTAGTGTTTATGACAAAATCAATGAATCAAAAGCTAATGGATGGGATGCTCGGTTTTGCTGGAGGAGTAATGATTGCCGCTAGTTTTTGGTCATTACTCTCACCTGCAATTGAGATGGCGGAACAAGATTCTCTTCCGGCGTGGTTACCAGCTGCAATCGGTTTCTTACTTGGAGGATTCTTTTTATCAGGTGTTGATAAAGTGATTCCACATCTGCATCCCACTTCACCGATGGATGAGGCTGAGGGTATAAACCCTAAGAAGAGAAAGCGGAGCACGTTACTGGTGTTAGCAATAACATTGCATAATATTCCAGAGGGACTTGCCATAGGCGTTGCATTTGGAGCAGTTGCAGCAGGATTCCCTTCATCATCAATCACGGGAGCTATCGCGCTGGCAATCGGAATCGGCATACAAAATTTCCCTGAGGGTGCTGCTGTGTCAATGCCATTGAGACGAGATGGATTATCTCGTCGTAAAAGTTTTTTCTATGGCCAGTTATCTGGTATGGTTGAACCGTTCGCGGCGTTGGTAGGAGTAGTAGCAGTACTCATAATGGAGCCTTTACTTCCGTTTGCGCTAAGCTTTGCTGCAGGAGCAATGATTTTTGTTGTAGTGGAGGAGGTAGTCCCAGGATCTCAAGAAAATGGAAACAAGGACTTGGCTTCTGTTTGTTTAATGTTTGGCTTTACAATCATGATGATTTTAGATGTGGCTTTAGGCTAAAATAATTATTTTTTTAATGGTTATCACTTTATTTTTTGACTGATATATATTCAAGATACTAACTATATTCGGAAGTGTAAATAATGAGCCTTAATTATATTTACTTTCAGTCGGTATTTTTACTGTTGGATAAATAAAAATACTAGAAGAAAAAATATAAAACCTCTTGCCCTGGCAATTAAAATCGTGGAGTTATCTATTTCATTCTGAAATTTCCTGAAAATTTTGGGGGTGATTTTGATAGAGAAGGAAAGCAAATTCGGAATTCAAGTGCTAGAGAAGGTGGAAGCCCACCAAGTCAGTATATACATCATTTTTTTGATGTTGGCAGTAATCTTTGGTCTATTGAATACAGAAGCTGTATATCTCGATATTTTTATTTCTCCCCTTTTAGGAGTTTTGATGTATGGGATGTTCGTTCAAATTCCGTTTCTGAAATCGAATGGATCTGCTACAAACATGAGGTTTGTGGTAGCTCTTTTATTAGGAAATTTTGTTGCCGTTCCTTTAATAGTTTAGGTTTTGGTTATCATATTTCTTCAAGATTCATCACTAATGCTGGGGGTGTATTTGGTGTTGTTAACACCGTGCATCGACTATGTGATTGTTTTTACAAAGATGGGAAAGGGAAACGAATCAATATTGTTAAAAGTAACACCGATTCTTTTAATTTTACAGACGATACTCTTACCCATATATTTATTCGTATTATTAGGAGAAAAGGCTATTAGTATCGTTAGGATGGGTCCATTTCTAGATGCATTTCTATTTTTGATTTTTATACCGCTTCTATTAGCGATAATGACACAATTGTGTTCTAAAAAGAGTTCTTTAGGTAATCGTATCATGAAAATGCCGCCATGGATTCCCGTTCCATTTATGTCTTTTGTACTTTTTGTGGTAGTTGCCTCTCAAATTAGGGAAGTGTATAGTGACCTCGGGACATTAATAGATGTAATACCAGTTTATATTTTATTTCTACTTATCATACCATGGGTGTCAAAGTCCCTTGGTAAGTTGTTCAAACTAGATATTGCTTCAAGAAGAGCAATTACATTTAGTATGGGAACAAGGAATTCACTTGTAGTTCTTCCATTAGCATCTATATTACCAGAGCCCCTATCAACACAAGTAGCTGTAGTGATCATTTTACAGACCGTTACCGAATTGTTCGGAGAAGTCTTATATATAAAATTAGTGCCTAAATGGTTCTAACAAATTAGATACATGTATTTAATTTCGCTTTCAAAAATTACGTCCTTCGATTGTTTATTAAAATATTAAGAACTGCGCTTAAGTTCTCAAGTATGCGTTGTTTACAATCAATAGGCAAAGAAATTTATTATATTGCAGAACGCTAGAGACCAGTATTATTCTAACAACTAACCTTTTTAAGGATGGACTACCAAGTGAGGAGAGATCGAACAATGGCGAGTACTGATAAGGCATCAAAAAATATCAAACTAGCATTTATAATTAATCTTGTTTTCTCGATTGGTGAATTTATCGGGGGATTTTTGATTAATAGTGTTGCAATCATGTCGGACGCCATTCACGATTTAGGTGATGCTCTTGCATTGGGCCTGTCCTGGTTCTTACAAAAATTTTCGAACAAAAAACCCGATCATAACTTCACTTTTGGATATAATCGTTTTTCCCTTTTAGGAGCATTAATAAATGCGACAATATTAATAATTGGATCTGTATATATTTTTACTCAAGCAATTCCTCTACTGTTTGAACCGGAGCATTCTAATGCACAAGGAATGATTTGGTTTGCAATTTTTGGTGTGCTTTTAAATGGTTTTGCGGCATTCCGTCTACACAAAGGAAAATCAGTAAATGAGGGAGTACTATCTTGGCACCTTTTAGAAGATGTTTTAGGTTGGATTGCCGTTCTTGTAGTAGGGATAGTTTTACTCTTCAAGGATATACATATACTTGACCCCATCCTATCAATTGCTATTGCGTTGTTTATATTAGTGAATGTGTTTCGTAATTTAGTTAAAACAATGAAAATACTTTTAGGTGCTGTCCCTGATGGTATTGACATCGATGAGGTGAAGCAAAAGATTGAAGGTATTGAAGAAGTGATTTCTGTTCAAAACCTATATGTCTGGTCAATTGATGGCGAAGATAACGCCATGAATTTACACTTAATAGTAGAAGAGATGAATCTAAAGGATTCAACTATTGTTAAACAAAAAGTCAAAGAAGTGACTTCAAAACTAGATATTAAACATTCTACAATAGAGTTAGAATCAAAAAAACACAACTAAAGAAATAAGTCATCCTTGCACCAAATCCACACTGAGGTTCGACATATGAGTAAAAATTCTATACTTCATACCGTCTGATACCAATAAATACTTTTCTACGTGCAAGGAAACTGAATATCGAATGAGGGTATATTTAGAAACCCCCTCATTCGTTTTTTTTTTGAACACTATCGAAATTTCGTCTCTTAAAATAGGATGTATTCGAATGAATGAATGATTCCAAAACGAACGTTCAAATATTTAGATTTAATTGTCATAGTTTAGTAGACCTGTCGACCGGATTTTCTTTCCATACTTCGGAGAATATTCCGGTCAATGAATAAGGTTCGGCCTCGATTAAAACTGTCTGATGATAAAAAAGCTGACAATGAAACCTAAAAAGATGACTCGGGAACAATACCGAAGTCATCTTAAAGCCGTCTTAAAAAACAGAGATCATTTATTTTTATCATACCCAGTACAAATTCGAGGATATAAAAATGAATATTTTTGTTTTTTTATTCTTTGACATTCATCAGTCTTAAACTGTTCAGTGCTACCAGAAGAGTTGCCCCCATATCGGACATAATAGCTATCCATAGGGTGAGCCAGCCCGGGATGACCAAGAGTAATGCAATCGCTTTGATACTGATAGCGAACGCGATGTTCACTTTGATAATATTTAGGGATTTTCGGCTCAATTTTATCGTAAACGGTAGTTTGCTCAAATCGTCGCCCATCAGGGCGACATCTGCTGTTTCCAAAGCGGTATCCGTTCCAGCACCACCCATGGCAATTCCAACAGTAGAGGCAGCGAGTGCCGGAGCGTCATTTACGCCGTCCCCGACCATCGCGACATTGTCGTACTCAGCTCGCAAGCGTTTAATGACATTTAATTTATCCTCTGGCATCAATTCTGCCTGGATTTCGTTGACGCCAACTTGCTGGCCGATAGCTTTGCCTGTCTCTTTGTTGTCACCCGTCAGCATAATTGTCTTTTTAATACCCATATCATGTAGTTTCCGGATGATTTCTTTGCTGGATTCCCGGACTTCGTCGGCTACGGCGATAACCGCCAATATGCTTTGTTTCGTTCCGATAATCATCGAAGTCTTACCTTGCTGTTGCAGAGCCGTTACGGTTTGGTCCAGATTATTATCAATACTTTCAACACCTAGCTCGTTAAAGAGAAGCGGGCTTCCGATAAAGTAGGTGGTGCCGTCTATCGTTCCTTTAATGCCTTTTCCTGTGATGGAAGAGAAGTCCTCAACTCTGATAGAGGTGTAAGGTATGTTTTCCTCGTCCGCTTTTTTCATGATGGCAGAGGCCAACGGATGCTGAGAACGATATTCCAATGCCGTCACGATAGAAAGCAGTTCTCTCTCGTTTACCTGCTTGTTCGTGATTTTAAAGTCTGTGACGACAGGTACACCTTTGGTCAGGGTACCGGTTTTGTCAAATGCAATAGCTTTCAGCGCGCCCATTTCTTCCAGGTATACGCCGCCTTTAATCAAGACCCCTTTTTTGGCAGCATTACCGATGGCGGAAACAATCGAAATCGGCGTCGAAATGACTAAGGCACACGGGCAACCCACTATTAGAACCGCCAATCCTTGATAGACCCAGGTTTCCCAGCTGGCATCTCACGTGCGGCCTATTACAAATGGTTGAACCGCACCGTATCGGTGCGTCAAGAAGAGAACGAGAAGCTCCTGGAGGACATTCGTCTACTCTATGACCAGGCGAACCGTACATACGGCTACCGTCGGGTCACGATGACAATCAATCGGCTACGCAGGCAACAAGGTCTGTCCACGTTCAATGAAAAGCAAGTCTATCGCCTGATGCATATCCATGGGATCCAATCGATCATCCGCGGGAAGCGGAAGAGACATAAGAAGTCGATGCCACAGCATGTGGCCGAGAACCTGATGAACCGAGAATTCGGTGCGTCTCGGCCGGACGAGAAATGGTGCACCGACGTCACCGAGTTCAAATATGGTACCGGGAAGAAGGCGTATCTGAGCGCGATCATCGACCTGTACGACGGATCGATCGTCGCCTATCGTATCGGAAGGTCCAACAACAACGGGATCGTCTTCCAGACGATGATGCCAGCCATCGCGGGGCTCCGTCCAGGAGCGCGTCCGATGATCCATAGTGACCGAGGGCTCCAATATACCTCGAGAGGGTTCAAACGTATGGTGAAAGACGCAGGACTAATCGGCAACATGTCCTGAGTTGGTCGTTGTCTCGACAACGCCCCGATCGAGAGTTTTTGGGGCACTTTGAAAGTCGAGATGTACTACTTGCGTGAGTTCCAGGTCTATAGCGAACTCACGTCGGCCATCGAGACCTACATATCGTTCTACAACCATGGTCTACTCTAGAAACGACTAAACGGCTTGAGCCCTGTCGAATACAGGTCTCAAGCCGTTTAGATTGGTTTTCATTATTTGCCCTGTCTACTTGACGGGGAGCGGTTCAAATCGCAAAGGGCGATTTGGTTTGTCAATAGCCTGACTAATCGGGCGAATGGTGTTTTTGTGTTCAAAAATGAGACCATACCCTTATTCTTCTCCCGATTTTTTTGAAGTTTTCCCACCGTCTGCTTGCATGTTTTACGCGGTCTATATCCAATTGCTTGAATCTTATCGAATGTATAGGTCACTTTTTACTTGATAATTGGGAGCAATGATTTTCTTTTTTTGCGGCAATGGCTAATCTTACACGGGAATTGCGATTGTCTACATTCTGTTTTATGGCGTGGTAGACTTCTCCGTCTATGCCTTGTAATAAAACTATGTAAATCATTTCTAATAAATTATCGGTATGGACCTAAGGAACGGAGTCATCAAGGTGAACCCATGTCACATTGTCGAAGTTCAGCATGCGTTTAATATGATCGCCACCCCATAAGAATTCGTTTCTGCACAGATGGCACCAAACCTTAGAACGACAATAGGTAGACCTTTGTCATTATAAGCGGATAGGGTTTGTTCAGAAAGGATTTTAGTGGAGATATGTTTCTGGGTGGTCATATGCGAGGGTGTAGACGTCAAGTTGATTTTGACACTTTTTGCTCGTTTGCCTTTTACACTTCTGCCGAAAACAATGATTTTCGGTTCCTCATCCGATGACTGTCGTCATCACTATGTATGATTTCGACGCGATGGAGTAAGCGGTCCAGTATCGCAGTCGTGATGCCCTGGTCCCCGATCAATTCGCCCCATTGATCGGGGCTTTTGTTCGAGGTCAGGATGATCGAGCTGCGCTCATAAAGGTGGTTGACGAGATGGAAGAAGAGATTGGCTTCTCGTTGGCCCATCGCCATGTACATCAGGTCATCGATGATGACCAGGTCCGAATCTCGCAACCTTTTTAACTGGATCTTCGACTTGCTTGAGAACTCTTCACTTTTTAATAGTTGGACGAGTTCGCCCATCGTGACGAAGTATACCTTGAACCCGTGGTTGACCGCCTCGATTCCCAGCCCCACAGCCAAAAACGTCTTTCCGACGCCCGGAGGGCCCAAGAGGATCAGGTTGTACTGTTGTTCGAGCCAGTTGAGTTGTTTCAACTGCTTCAGCTGTCGGGCGGTTAGTGCGGTCTGTTCCACTAAATTGAACTCCGAGAGGGATTTGATGAACGGGAATCGGGCCCACTTCATTCGTCTTTCCAAACTTTTAGCGTCTCGTTTTGCGCGTTCATGGTTCGTGATGGCACTTAGAAATTCGATATACGTCCAGGAGGCCATTTCGGCCTCTCTCAAAATCTGTGGGAGGGCGTCAGCCGTCTCGGCGAGACGAAGCTGCCGAAAGTCCTGTTGTAACTCGGAAACGCTTTGACTCATTTTGCCGTCACCCCTTTCAGGATGTCGGTGTAGGCTTGGATCGGCCTCGTTGCGACCTGTATCCCGGATTTCTTCGGACGTTCGGTATCGGGTTTTGTATCACACCCATCGTCCGCGAGGATCGCGAGATAGTGGACCACGTCCCGGAAATCGTTGGCGCTGAACAGACTCTCTTGCGAACACTTTTCCAGTGCTATCGTTAAGTGATTAGGATACATGGTCGCGACGTCCCTAATGATGTTGAACTGGTCACGTCGGTATCTCGGGTAACGCTTTGAGAGCTACCCAGATAATCGGACGCCGCCCCTCTGTCCTCGAAATAGGTGAGGACCTGTTGCTTCAGTTCTTCGATTCCTTTGGAACGATCCCGAAGGTGGTCACGGCTTTGAATCAGTTTTCCGCTCTCTTTGCTGACCCGGTGGTCTGCGATCACTTCTCCCTCGGGAGATTCGCGAATCAATAACCGTTCCTGTTCGGTCACCTCGAGGAACACCACCTTCTTCTTGACCGATGAGTAGGTCCCGATTGGGACGGTGTAACGGTTTGAGCGATAACGGATTGTGTTGTCCTTGCTGACGTTCCTTGCTATACTTTCGGTACGGATACTTTCGAAAGAGAGTAGCGATAAGACCGGTTGTAAGTGTTGTTTTTCGACGGAGAACACTTCAGCTGGTCTTTTTTTCGTTGTCTGATGGACGTTATGATTTCCAGTCCTCTCCAACCATCTCATGGAACGGTGGTTCCAATCCTCGATATGCCGGTACACTCGGCTGTCCGCAAAGTTCCGTTTGATGTACTTCACGACGTTCTCGATCATACCCTTCGACTCCGGGTCGGCCCTGCGACATAAATGAATCTTGAACTTCCGTTCGTTCACGTAGGCTTGAAACTCATTGGTCAATAGGACGTCACCTGCGTTCTCGTTGATTGCGATGAGGTGATCCTGGTCGTAGACGATTTCAGAAGGGCGCCCACCATAAAATTGGAACGCATTTTCGTGGCAGTGAATGGTGTCCTTGGTGGTGAACGGTCGTTCTCTCCATTCGGCATATTTCATCCGAGAGTGCGTAAGTAAGAACGCGATGAAATAAAGCTTTATCATTTTTCCATCTTTAGTCCGTTGTCTGGTCTCACCCCAGTCCACCTGTATTTGCTTGCCCATCGGTTGTTCTGGGATGGCCTCGTAATGGCGGACGACCCTTTTCTTTTCGATCTGATAGATTTCTCGGATTTCATTCACGTATGTCCTGACCGTGCTCGATCCGACCGACAGGTCGGGATATCTTTCAAGTAACCAGTCATGTACTTGTGCGCTGCTCAAATGCAGATACTCCTCCAACCATGCAATGATCCAGTCTCGGTAGGCATCGAGCTTCTTCTTTCGTGAACAGGCTTTCTCGTCAAATTCATGTAGGGCATCTTCATATGTCATCTTCAGGTACTTATATACCGTCGGTCTCGATATTTTTAGTGCTGTGCGATTTGAGCCACTTTCATGTTTTGCTGATACATTTGATGAATCTTGATATGTAACACTAACTTTTCCTCCAAATCCATTCCCTCCAGATAAAATAGCCTCAACTACTCTATCGGAGTTCTGTTCTGATTTTTCGGCAATAGTGTAAAATCGTATCGAGCAAAAACTGTCAATTTTATTCTAGCGTTCACAGAGGGATGAAGAATCGTCTAGGTATAGTGAACTCGAGACATAATTTCACTAGGAAAGACACTCTTTTTTGAATGAAGATTGTCTGAGCTTGTTCACGAGTTGATGCGACGTCATCGTCATCTTTTCCATGACATGAAGTAAAATTGAGAAAAAACAAGGTCGATTTCGTGGAAACAGATAGCGCTTTCGTTATAATGAAAGACGAATCGATATAAATAGAGGTGAGACATAATGAAACAGAATAAACTATTGGTCATCGCGACGCTCTTCGCGGTCGCCTTGGTGGCCGTCGTGGTCGTCCTGATGAATCAACCGACCGAACAAGCCGAAACGGCGGCACCGGCGACGACAGAACACGTGTCGACGGAAGGCCAGCCGACGCTCGGCGATGCGGACGCACCCGTCTCGGTCGTGGAGTTCGGGGATTATAAATGCCCGTCTTGTAAACAGTGGGGCGAAACGGTCTATCCGAAGTTGAAGGAAGACTATATCGACACCGGAAAAATCAGTTTCAGCTACATCAACGTCCTGTTCCACGGACAAGAGTCGATTTTGGCATCGCTCGCTTCAGAGTCGGTGTATGAACAAGACCCGGACGCGTTCTGGGATTTCCATAAGGCGCTCTACGACGCGCAACCGGCGAGTCAGCAGCACGACGAGGCATGGGTCACGGTCGAGCGGTTGACAGAGATTGCGAGCGAGACGACATCGGTCGACGTGGCGAAGCTCGAGGACGATTTGAGTGAAAACTCGACGGTGCTCGAACAGGTGAGTCTCGATGACGGGCTTGTCAAAGAGCACGGTGTCCAGTTCACGCCATCGATCATGATTAACGGCGTCATGCTCGAAGACCCGTTCGACTACGAGACGATTGAGCGATTGATTGAGCAAGGCACGCCATGAAGCATTCATTCTTGACCCGTTATGGTCTGTATCTCGCTTGGCTCGTCGCCCTCACGGCGACGCTCGGCAGCCTTTATTTCAGCGAGATTCGCGAGTTCGTGCCATGTGAGCTCTGCTGGATTCAACGCATCTTTATGTATCCGCTCGTCATCTTGCTCGGGGTCGCCGTGTTCACGGACGACCGGGCGGTGAAGAAGTATGTATTGCCGCTCTCCATCCTCGGAGGTCTGGTTTCACTGTACCATTATTTGGTTCAAAAAGTACCCGGTTTCGCCGATATCAAGCCGTGCGTGCAAGGCGTACCGTGCAACGTGCAATACATCAACTGGTTCGGGTTCGTCACGATCCCGTTCCTTGCCTTGACGGCATTTACTTTGATCACGCTCCTCGTCTGGCGCGTGAGACGCAACTGACAATGAAGGAGATGGAACGTGTGAAGAAATGGATGCTCATTGGCTTGATTAGCCTGATGGCGGTGCTCGCCGCGTGCAGCAATGAAATTGAAGACCCGCTCAATTGGGAGATCGAGTCGTTCAATTATATGAATCAAAATGAAGAGATGGTCAGTCTCGATGATTTGAAAGGGAAGGTATGGATGGCCGACTTCGTGTTCACAAACTGTGAGACGGTCTGTCCACCGATGACGTACAACATGACGAAACTCAATGAAGCGCTCGTCGAGGAAGGCGTCGAAGACGTCCAATTCGTGTCGTTCAGCGTCGACCCGACCGTCGATACGCCGGACAAGATTCAAGCGTTCATGGCTGATTACGACTTGGCGAAAGCCGATTGGCAATTCTTGACGGGCTATTCGCAAGAAGAGATTGAGGCGTTTGCGCAACAAAACTTCAAAGCGCTCGTCCGCAAACCGTCAGAAGGCACCCAAGTGGATCACGCGACGTGGTTCTATCTCGTCGATCAGGACGGGAAAATCATCAAGGCGTATCAAGGATTCCAAGACGTGCCGATCGAGGACATCGTCAACGACATCAAGATTTTACAGAACTCTTAAGACGGCCCGTGCTGTCTCAGATTGTAGACATCACATTGTCTGCAGTCTTTTTTATTTGCCCGACCGGGCACAGTTCGCTTTTCTGAGGACAAACAGGGAGCCGCATCGAGACATTGTCGCTGCTGGACCTCCCTTTGCTTGCTGATCCCCTGGAAGTCTCGCCGTGCCCTTGGTCGGTCCACGCATCAATCCTTTTTTTCGTAACGTCATCGCTTTTTTATAATGAGGGACATAGAAACAGTTATGTAGGAGAATCGAATGATCAGGAAATCAACAAAATCGGAAAACCAACCGAACTCAATTGGAGATAGTAACGTTCGACGAACTCGTGCCAGCGAACCAACTGTTACGGAAAATCGAGACACGCATTTACAAAACGATGGTCGAATTTTTTGATTGTGAACGGAGATTTTTATAATAACAATACAATTACCACAAACGGGGACGCGAGCATCGGACTAAATCAAGCGGCATCCGTAAATTTTAGTGTATCTTCAACAACTGACTATTGTGCGTATATTTATTTGGATGGATATACTTTTTTTAAAATTATGACATTCTGTGATTAAATATAATTCAATAGTTTCAAAGTGGAAGTTGTAAATCGTACCATTATTTATATTAGATGAATTATAAAATTAAGTGCAATACCCCAACGTGAACGCAAAAAAAGCCCATAGCGGCGGCCTAGTGTAGAATGAAGTTACGACGCAAACATTCAGACGGAGGAGTCGCCATGAGCTATACCCATCTTACCACAACCGAGCGCGTGGAAATAGAGACCTATCTGGGGCTTGGGCGGCAGTCCTCGACCGTCTCGCGGGAGATCAGACGGAACCCCGGGTAAAAATCGGAACGTGCACAGGAACGCTATGTGAGGGCGAAAGAGAACTGTGGCGCTAAGACGAAGCTCGACGACATGATGCGTCTGACGATCATCGAGAAACTGCGGGCGACCTGGTCCCCGGAACAGATCGTCGGGCGCATCAACGTCGGGCTGACCGTCTCGGACCGGCCGCGGGAGGTCGGAGGCTTGCGTCGCGACGTTCATCGAGCGCAAGGACCGGTTCTACCTCGTCCTACCAATCGCGAACCGCAGTGCGGCCTCGATTTTGGAGGTGATCAACACGTTCCATGGCGTCTTCCCAGAGGGGTACATTCATGACGGCGACGACGGACTGAGGCAAGGCGTTCAGCTGTTACGAGCGCATCCGGTCCTCACTTGGCATGCCACTTTATTTTGCCGACCCTTATTCATCACGGTAGCAGGGGAGCGATGTGAACCTCAACAGTCTTCTCCGCTAGTTCTTCCCGAAGGGTTTAAACTTCTCATAGGTCAGTGATGACGAACTAGCAGACGCACTCGCCAAGATTAATGCTAACCAGCATTTACTTACTGAAAAATTAAAATGGAATGTGAGGGAAGATTATAACTGCTACTAAGAATGTGAAACTAATAGTGGCTTTTTTCTCATTTAATAAGAAGGAATGAGAAGGGCAATAAATACAGACCTATCGTGGTCAAAAACAATAAAAATAATCCGGGATAAAAATAATTATCAACTGAACCAATAGGAATACTTAAGATGCTAAATGTACTGTTTGAAAACATACCTAATTTTTCAAGAAGGATATTACTTGTTAATCCTACGCATATAAGCAATAAATATGAATAAAAAAGGTATTTATTATTAATCAAATCCAAAAAAATCCTAAAATTTGTTTATTAAAAGAAAATAATGTTCTAATATTATTCTGTAAGAAAGAAATAGAGGCTATTTGCTTCTTTAATACTTATTATAACTCAAAAGCAGAGGAATAAAATGAAAAAAATTTCCACTTTAACTTTAGCAACTTTACTTTCTGCTAATCTATTTATCCCATCAGTTGGCGCTGAAGAAAATGTAAACTACTTTATTGATAGCTTGAGTGAATTTTCACAAGAAAGTAAAGAAATAATGGATAAGAAAAAAGCTAGCAAAACTAATCAAAAGTTGACTAAAATAAACAACTCTAAATCTTTCAGTTATTC
The DNA here is from genome assembly GCF_018617735.1 of Exiguobacterium sp. s89. Classification (NCBI taxonomy): domain Bacteria; kingdom Bacillati; phylum Bacillota; class Bacilli; order Caryophanales; genus Exiguobacterium; species Exiguobacterium sp. s89. Next base: position 23,966 of record NZ_JACSKS010000006.1, on the reverse strand, counting down.
TGTACTCTCATCAAATGAAGGTTTACTTCCAGAAGAATTAACATTAATTAAAAATACTAGCCCAGAAGTTCTTAATCAATATAACGAATTGTTAGAAGAGGAAATCTCTGTTTTTTCTATCGCTGATGATGAAAATTTAGGAGGGAATTCTAAAGTGACGTATACACTTCCTAAAACTGGAGCAGAAATTACAGTGGTGACATCAAACGAATTAGTTGAATTGGCAAAAACTCCTCAAAATAAAGCTACTGTTCAAAGTCTTCAATTAATACGAAGTTTTGGTACATATTCTTATAAAATTGCATATAGTATCCGTGCGTTATTGTACCCTGATTCTACTTGTGGTCTTGTGACTACCTATACCACAAGATCTGATGGCTTAAGATTAACTGGGCACAGTACTAGTGGGACGTCGAGTATTTTTCCGACAGCAATCAAAGCTTCTTCGCAAGCAATTGATTCACGTGCTGAAAAAATCGGATACGATATTAACGCTATGGGATTATACAACGTTACTGTCGGTGGCTATAACGGAATTGGATTAATGTCATTTGATATGTCAATAACAAGTAAAGTGAGATGGGATGCTTCTACGTCAACTGGACTTAAAGTTACTCAAACGTATTCGCAAGTAGGAGATAAGTCTCGTTAAGCAGTATAATAAGTATTAAAAATATTTTTTAAGAAATGAAAACAATTTTCTAGAGGTACACCATTCTCCGGAATGGTGTTTTTGTTTGGTATCCATTTAGTAATTTCTTATCAATTTGAAACCGATTAAAGTAACAGCTTACTTTAATACAATGGTCATGGTATTATTTAATAAAATCATCGTTGTGTTAAAAGGAGGCTTATCATGTATACGATTGATGAGGCATTTGAAATCTTATCGAAGAACAAGCTCACAAGTCATAAGGAGACGGTCCACTGGGTACGAAAAGGCGTGATCCAGGCAGAACCGCTCGAGTCACGTAAAAAAGGATATCGGATCAGTGAGGAGGCGCTCGAACAGTTCATCAAAGAACGGATGCCTGAAGGGTGGGAGCTGCATCCGGAGTCGGTGACAGGGGAAGCAAGGGATGTCATCAAGAATGAAGAAGAGGCCCCGTATCATGTTGAAGTCGATGTAGAAGCGATTAAAGAACGGGTCCGCGAGGAGATGTGGTATGAGCTTCTCGGTAAATTCGTCTTTGAAGACTATTTTGTCCTGAAGAAATCGGAGGTCAAGGCTGCCGTCGAGCATATGCGCTATTCAAAAGAGTTCGAAGCCGAGGTGTGGGAACGTTGCTCGGAGCACACGTGGGGCCACGCAACACCTCGAGTCCCGTACCTGCTCGATTACTTCATGTTCGAAGGAGAGCGGATTCCCTTCAATAAAGATTTCGGTGGAAGAGATGAGCAAATCATCCACGCGTTAATTGAGAAAATTCGGCTCGATAAAGTGAATCGAAAACGTAAATGAATATAAAAAGACATTCTCTTAGAAATGGAGAATGTCTTTTTTACAATCATCATTGTTTTAATTTTTGGGTTGAAATCATTCCCCGACCATCCCGTCATTGTCGTTATCACGCATATAAGGATAAAGCCAATGGTCGCTCATTATCGGCATCGTGAAACCGGCGTCTTTCGCCTATTGAATCGTCACCTGACCGTCTCCATTCGTATCTCATCACCAGCAGGCTCGTTCGTGGCTGGGGATTCCAACTCACTTTCTGTGAGTGCCTCGTTCAACTCGTCCGGATTGACCTTGTCGAACGAGTCGGTAACCACATTTCTTTTGACCGTATATGTGTATTGGTAATGTGATGTAATATAAGTTTTCGTATCTAGATATGTGATGATCATTTTAAAGTCAATCGCGCCGCCGTCCTTACGGATAACATGTCACCTGTCGAGCTTACTGTATTCGACGCCTGAAACCTTAACGACCGTCTGACGTGACACGGATCAATTTACAATGCTCATTCGTGGACGCACAATACTCGCAATCCCCATATTTGATATCGATAGGTCCTTCTGTAATAGTCGCCGCACTTGATTCCGTGGTGCCCGGCTCGGACGTCTTGATGTTTTTCCTCTGTCGTAAGTATTTTTTCTGTGTTCTCTACTGTAGAGGAAATGCTCTATTGGGAACATCAGGAAAATAAAGGTATAGCTTGAGGTGCGGCTGAGTAAGTGAAATTCATTTCCTTTCTCTTTGAATGAATAGTTTCAGTATTACCAATTCTTTTATTTATCTGACTGTGAATCCAAGTTGTTTGAGACTCGTGTATATCCAATTTCATCATTAAGGACCTCTGTTCGTTTGCTTACTCATCAAATATAAAAAACGAACATTGATAAAAAGATGAGTTAATGGACAATTAAGACAAAATGAAAAGGACTATTTAAAGCCCTTTTCATTTTTTGTGAAAAGATAAACAAATATGTCTTTCTAACGTTCGTTAACGGGAATTACTATTAGAAAAATCATTTTATGTTTTTCATTCAAATATTCACTTGAATATTGACCAAGGAAAGGTATATACTATATTCAAGTGAACACTTGAATATCAATGGGGTGATAATGTGAATAAGAAAGATACTTGTGAAATTTTTTGTTATGACGAGGAAAAGGTCAATCGAATACAAGGTGATTTAAAAACAATCGATATTGTTAGTGTTGCCCAAATGTTAAAAGCAATTGCGGATGAAAATAGGGCAAAGATTACCTATGCTTTGTGTCAAGATGAAGAGTTATGTGTGTGTGATATAGCAAATATTATTGGTATTACGGTGGCAAATGCTTCTCATCATTTAAGGACCCTTCATAAGCAGGGGATTGTAAGATATAGAAAAGAAGGAAAACTAGCGTTTTATTCGTTAGACGATGAACATATTAGACAAATAATGATGATTGTACTAGAACATAAGAAAGAAGTGAATGTCAATGTCTGATCAAAAGGCAATAACATCTGAACAAGAAATGAAGGCCTATCGTGTACAAGGTTTTACTTGCGCAAACTGCGCGGGTAAATTCGAAAAAAATGTAAAACAGCTATCTGGAGTTGAGGATGCAAAAGTAAATTTTGGTGCATCTAAAATTGTTGTTTATGGTAATGCAACGATAGAAGAACTAGAAAAAGCAGGTGCATTTGAGAATCTCAAAGTGACACCTGAAAAATCTGCTCGCCAAGCATCACAAGAGGTAAAAGAAGATACGAAAGAAGATAAAGTGCCATTTTATAAAAAGCACAGTACGCTGCTCTTTGCGTCCTTATTGATTGCGTTCGGTTACCTGTCCCAGAGTGTGAATGGGGAAGAGAACCTCGTTACTACATTATTATTTTTAGCATCCATGTTGATCGGAGGATTATCGCTTTTCAAAGTCGGTTTGCAAAACTTGTTTCGCTTTGAGTTTGACATGAAAACCCTTATGACAGTGGCTGTTATAGGTGGCGCTATCATTGGGGAATGGGGAGAAGTGGCCATTGTTGTCATTCTCTTTGCGATTAGTGAAGCTCTTGAACGATTCTCTATGGATAAAGCAAGACAATCCATTCGTTCATTAATGGATATTGCACCAAAAGAGGCACTCGTTAGACGAAATGGGCAAGAAATGATGATCCATGTGGATGACATTGCCATTGGTGATATTATGATCGTGAAACCCGGCCAGAAGATTGCCATGGACGGGACTGTAGTAAGCGGCTATTCGGCTGTTAACCAGGCGGCCATTACGGGCGAGTCTGTTCCTGTTGCGAAAACGGTTGATGATGAAGTGTTTGCAGGTACTTTAAATGAAGAAGGCTTGCTTGAGGTAAAAATAACTAAGCTGGTAGAAGACACAACGATTGCAAAAATTATTCATCTTGTAGAGGAAGCACAGGGAGAACGTGCCCCATCTCAAGCATTTGTCGAAAAATTCGCGAAATATTATACGCCAGTCATTATGGTCATTGCAGCTTTAGTCGCTATAGTCCCTCCATTATTCTTTGATGGCAGTTGGGAAACATGGATTTATCAAGGATTAGCTGTTCTTGTTGTCGGCTGTCCTTGTGCATTGGTTATTTCCACTCCGATTTCCATTGTTTCAGCAATCGGGAATGCAGCGAAAAAGGGCGTTCTTATAAAAGGCGGTATTTATCTAGAAGAAATGGGTGCCTTAAAGGCCATTGCATTTGATAAAACGGGCACACTAACAAAAGGTGTCCCAGTGGTAACTGATTTTAATGTGTTGAACAAGCAGGCAAATGAAAAAGAATTGCTGTCCATCATTACTGCATTAGAATATCGTTCCCAGCATCCTCTTGCTTCAGCCATTATGAAAAAAGCAGAAGCGGAGAACATTAATTATTCTGACGTACAGGTAGAGGATTTCTCTTCTATCACAGGAAAGGGTATAAAGGGTATCGTAAACGGGACGACTTATTACATCGGTAGCCCGAAACTCTTTAAGGAATTATTGACTAATGATTTCGATAAAGACTTAGAGCAAAATGTTACTACTCTTCAAAACCAAGGCAAGACAGCTATGGTGGTCGGAACTGAAAAAGAAATACTTGCTGTGATTGCGGTAGCGGATGAAGTACGTGAATCAAGTAAAGACGTTATTCAGAAATTGCATCAACTTGGCATCAAAAAGACCATTATGCTTACAGGCGATAACCAAGGTACCGCGAATGCGATCGGCGGCCATGTTGGCGTATCGGATATTCAGGCAGAACTGATGCCAGAGGATAAATTAAACTATATTAAACAATTGAGATCCGAGTACGGAAAAGTAGCCATGATTGGAGATGGTGTCAATGATGCCCCTGCGTTAGCAGCTTCTACCGTTGGGATTGCAATGGGTGGAGCTGGTACAGATACAGCACTGGAAACGGCAGACGTTGCTTTAATGGGAGATGATTTAAGAAAACTTCCATTCACTGTGAAACTAAGCCGTAAATCCCTAAATATCATCAAAGCTAACATCACCTTTGCAATTGCCATTAAATTTATTGCCTTGCTATTGGTCATACCGGGCTGGTTAACACTTTGGATTGCCATCCTTTCAGACATGGGGGCAACTCTTCTGGTAGCGTTAAATAGTATGCGGCTTATGCGGGTCAAGGAATAAAAGGGAAAAGGGCTTTCTGGTTGTCTGGAAAGCCCTTTTTCTTACCATGTATAGAAATTTGGGGTTAGTTACATTAAAAATGATTAAAAACGGGTACACGTTACAGGCTGGTTCACAGCAGTTTTAGGATTACATATTGCACGAAAACGGTTCTGTTTTTTCGTGAAAGACCGTTCGTTTATTTCATTCTGAAATCACCGGAGGAGGAAGCTAAAATGACAAAAGATGTCGATTTGTTAGTAATAGGAGCAGGATCTGGAGGTTATGTGGCGGCCATACGGGCGGCCCAGTTGGGGAAAAAAGTGGTTCTGGTAGATAAAGCAGAACTAGGGGGCGTTTGCCTTAACCGGGGGTGTATCCCATCAAAAGCTCTTATTAGTGCGTCTGAGCGGGTAAAACATATTCAACACGCCAGTGCAATGGGCATCAAGGTTTCTGGTGAAGTTCAAGTAGATATGCCGGAAGTAGTAAAGTGGAAAGACGGCATCGTGAATAAGTTAACCAGCGGGGTTAAGACCTTACTGAAAGGCAATGGAGTAGAGGTAATCAGTGGAGAAGCCTATCTTACTAAACCCTATACGGCTAAAATCAAAATGAATAACGAAGAACAAGTATATTCCTACAAAGATTTAATCCTTGCGATAGGATCTTTGCCTTTCGAACTAAAAAGTATGCCATTTGATAAAAAAAGAATCATTTCTTCCACTGAGGCATTAGTGCTGCAGGAAGTACCAAAACATTTAGTTGTGGTAGGCGGTGGTTATATTGGTTTGGAGCTGGGCACTGCTTATGCCAAATTCGGATCAAAAGTGACCATTCTCGAAGGGTCCAACACGATTCTTCCAGGTACCGATCCTATGCTTACAAATGTGGTAAAACGGCATCTAAAAGAACTAGGTATCACAGTTGTAACCAATGCTCTGGTCCAAGGCGGAGAAAACACAGGGGATGAAGTAAAAGTTCGTGTACAGGTTGATGGCAAGGAAGAAGTGGTTAACGGAGATTATTGCTTAGTTTCTATAGGAAGAAAGCCGAACACAGGGAAAATTGGGTTGGAAAATATCGGAGTAGAATTAGACGAGCGTGGTTTTATTAAGATAAATGAGAAATGCCAGACAAACGTGGAGCATGTTTATGCAATAGGTGACTGTGCTGGCGGATACCTCCTTGCCCATAAAGCTAGCTACGAAGGAAAAGTAGCTGCAGAAGTGATTAGCGGACAAAACAGCATCATTGATTTTCAAGCCATGCCTTTTGTTATCTTCAGTGATCCTGAAGTTGCCTACACAGGATTAACAGAGAAAGAAGCAAAAGAACAGGGATACGAAACGGTTTCCAGCCGTTTTCCATTCCAAGCGAACGGAAGGGCATTATCTGTTTCAGATGCAGATGGCTTTGTGCAGATTGTAGCCGAGAAGAACAGCAAAAGGGTGTTAGGCGCACAGATGGTAGGACCAGAAGTATCGTCGCTTATTGCTGAAGCAGTTTTTGCCATTGAATCTGGAGCAACTGCCGAAGATCTAAGCCTTACAATCCATGCCCATCCAACGTTGCCTGAGCCATTGATGGAAGCGGCGGAAGGTGTGATGGGGCACGCCATTCACATGCTGAATAAAAAGAAATAATGTGAATGCAGCAGACCGGCACTTTTCATAAGTGCAGGTTAAACTTTTCATTTAATGGAGTGGGGGAATTAATGGACATTTTGTTTTACGTCCTAACTGCGGCTTTCGCAAATGTCCTGGGTGGCTTTGTGATCTTTCTTAAAAAAATTGGTCTAGAAGGGGCTTAAATGGCTTAATGGCGCTGAGCGCCGGGATACTTTTCGCTATTGCGATTATGGATTTAATACCAGAAGCATTAGAAATTCAGGAATCCAGTGCCCTATATATTGTTATTGGATTTGGTTTGATCTTTTTGTTCCAGCAGTTTCTTGCACCCCATTTTCATTTCGGAGAAGAGACTCATAAACATTCTCATTCTCAAAGCACAACCTTTAGTGCTTTATTGGGCATGCTGGTTCACACGTTTTTTGATGGTGTCTCTATTGTAGCCAGTTTCAAAATAGACGAGAGAATAGGATTTGTTGTATTGATTGCTGTATTAATACATAAAATTCCGGATGGTTTAACGATTTCTTCCATCGTATTTGCAAGCTTTGAAAGCAAGAAGAAGGCGATAGGAGCATCTTTCTTATTGGGTCTATCAACGATAACAGGCGCGATCGCAGCCGTGTCTCTAACACAATTTTTTATGGTAGATAGCAGCATCCTCGCGATAGCTCTTTCCATTACAGCAGGAATATTTCTATACATATCTACCGTTGACTTGCTGCCTGTTGTTAGTGCCACTGAAGACAGAGTCGTTATTCTTTTCTTTTTTGTAGGGATATTGCTATATTTTGCTCTTCACTGGATAGGGGAGCTACTTCCCGTATATTTACACTAAGCAGGGGAGAACCTATTCATAACATTCAAACATACGTGTGAATGTTTTAATAACTTACCATGGAGTTGATAAAAGTGGCTTTGACTATTATTTCCGCAATTGGGGCTTTCTTAGTAACCAATATTGATGATATTTTTGTTTTGATGCTGCTGTTCTCTCAGGCAAATGCACAGGCTAGAGCGACTGGCGGTTTAAAGATGAACGCGCAGACAAAGAGTAACCGGATCTACCCTAAAGATATAGTCATTGGGCAATACTTAGGTTTTGCCTTGCTGGTTTTGATCAGTCTTTTGGGAACTTTTGGCGTCATGTTGATTCCAGAAAAATGGGTTGGATTGCTTGGTTTAATTCCGATCTATTTAGGGATTAAACTGTTTATTAAGGGTGAAGATGAAGATGAAGGTGCGATCCTCTCCAGTTTAAACTCAGGGAGATTTAACAAACTATTTATGAGTGTAGCCTTCATCACATTCGCTAATGGCGGGGACAATATCGGCATCTATGTGCCTTATTTTACAACTTTAAGTGTGAATGAACTGGTAATTACGGTTATTATCTTCTTTATAATGGTTGCTGTCTGGTGTTTTGTAGGATATCGTTTAGCTTCCTTCAGACATGTTTCTGAAGTTTTGGAGAAATACGGAAGATGGATTATCCCTATAGTCTTTGTTGGATTAGGGGTATACATCATGGCAGAGAACGAAACGTTTAGTGCCCTTTTGAGTTTAATAAATTATTAAAAAATAATCTGAACTGCCCCCCGTCAAGTAGACAGTGGAAATAATAAAAGTGATTTAAGCGGCTTTCGCTCTATATTCTTTAGGGCTGAGGCCGTTTAATCGTTTTTGGTATCTTTCGTGATTATAAAAATAGATGTACTCATTTATGGCAATGTTAAGTTCTTCAAAGGTCTGATACTTATGTAAATAATACTTTTCACATTTTAACGTGCCGAAAAAAGATTCCATTGGTCCATTATCAATACAGCGACCAACCCGTGACATACTTTGAGTCATTCCTGCCGCCTCTAATTTACGCTTGAACGCCTTAGAGGTGTATTGGAATCCACGATCACTATGAATCAGTGGGTGTTCTTGATGCAATCGTACGATTGCCTGGTCAAGCGTTTTAAATACCAGTTGATTATTATTAGAGTGTCCCAGCACATAGCTAATAATGGATCCGTCATAAAGATCACGAATCACACTTAGATAGGCCTTCTTAGATAGGCCATATTTAAATTCTGTCACATCCGTTACCCATTTCTCATTCGGCTTTTTAACTGTGAATTCACGGTTTAATACGTTCTCTGCCACATGTTGTGGTGACGACTTTTTGTGCCGTTTTCGCTTCTGGCGGATGACCGAACGGATCTCATGGATACGCATGAGACGATAGATGCGCTTCTCATTGTATGCCGGCAGGTCATGCTGGCGTCGTCTGCGATTGACCGTCATGGTGATCCGTCGATAACCGTAGGTCCCGTTCACCTGGTCGTAGAGGAGGCGGATGTCTTCCAATAGGCTCAAGTTCTCTTCTTCGCGTACCGAGACGGTACGCTTCAACCATTTATAGTAGGCGGCCCGTGAGACCTGCGCGATCTCGCACAGGAGCACGACCGGGAACGTGTCGGTCGTCGACATTTCCTCGATGACCATGTATCGCAATTGTAGCCTGATCTGGCTGATCAACCTCTCCTCTCGATTTCCTCCAACTTTTTTAGGAACAGGTTCTCGGCACGAAGGCGCTCTTTCTCCCGCTCGATCTGTTGAATGCGACGTTCGAGCTTCTCCTCGTTGGTCAGTTCCTCTTCTTGCTTCGTCCGTCCGCGCCGGTCCTCGAGCCCGTGCACGCCGTCGGCGTCATATTTTTTCGTCCACCCATAGACCTGTTGGTACGACACGGCGAATACCTCGGCCGTCCGTTGATAGTTCCGTCCGTTGTCCAGGCAATACCTGACTATCTCCATGCGTTCCTCGAATGTGGTCTTTCTCCCTTTTGTCATAGCTCGATCCATCCCTTTTCTCGAATCTGTTAACTCGCTATGACTAGTATACTTCTTAATCCATTTTCGAAGAACAGATCCATCACTGATTTGATAGTTGGAGAGGACTTCCATCGTGGTGGCCCCGTCGAGGTAGTCACGGACGGCCGCGATTTTCTGTTCCTTGGTGTACAGTTTCCATGTCTTCGATTCCTTCAATGCGTCACTCCCGCCGGTATCGAATTTCACTTTCCACACCCGGAGGGTATTCTCAGAAACGTGATGAGTCTCCATGATTTCCTTCCATGTATGCGTTTCTTCTTCCATCATGCGCAGTGCAGCCAGTTTTTGTTCGATTGAATGCCGACTTCTCGCCATAAAAAAAACACTCCCCAATAGAATAAACAGATTTGTTATTTCATCTGTCTACCTATTGGGGAGCATATCATTCTTGAGTCAGTTATTCTTTTTGTTTATTTAGGGTCTTCGGAATATATAGTGGAATTACTTTCTTAATAGTTTAAAAACAACTGGTGTTTAAATCGGATTTTCTGGTGGGATGTTAGGATAATCAATAATATTATATAAAAGTATCAATCACATACGAGTGATACTTTGGGAAAAAAATAAAATAGTCCAATTTACTTGACCGTGTACTATGGTACACGGTTTATAATATTCATGGGGTGAAATAAGATGATTTATCGCATTAGTGAGTTTGCAGATAAATGTGGAGTTAATAAAGAAACGATCAGATATTACGAGCGAAAAAATTTATTACAAGAACCTCACCGAACGGAAGCTGGTTATCGGATATATTCATATGATGACGTTAAGCGTGTTGGGTTTATTAAACGAATACAGGAACTTGGTTTTTCTTTAAGCGAGATTTATAAATTACTTGGTGTTGTAGATAAAGATGAAGTTCGTTGTCAAGATATGTTCGAATTTGTTTCTAAAAAACAAAAGGAAGTGCAAAAACAAATAGAGGATTTAAAACGAATTGAAACTATGTTAGACGACTTAAAACAACGATGTCCAGATGAAAAGCAATTACATTCGTGTCCAATAATAGAAACATTAACATGAGAGATTAATTAACGAAAGGAGCTTTTTTATGAATAAATTTAAGGTAAACATTTCAGGAATGACTTGTACGGGTTGTGAAAAACACGTAGAATCAGCACTTGAAAAGATAGGTGCTAAAAATATTGAGTCTAGTTATCGTCGTGGTGAAGCAGTATTTGAACTGCCCGATGATATTGAGGTTGAAAGTGCAATAAAGGCGATTGATGAAGCAAATTACCAAGCCGGAGAAATTGAAGAAGTATCATCACTAGAAAACGTGGCGTTAATTAATGAAGACAATTATGACCTTCTTATTATTGGTTCTGGTGCTGCTGCCTTTTCTTCGGCAATTAAAGCTATAGAATACGGTGCAAAAGTTGGAATGATTGAGCGTGGAACGGTTGGGGGAACCTGTGTGAATATTGGCTGTGTTCCGTCAAAAACTCTTCTTAGGGCAGGGGAAATCAATCATTTATCAAAAGACAATCCGTTTATAGGTTTACAAACATCCGCTGGAGAAGTGGATTTAGCTAGTTTAATCACGCAAAAGGATAAATTAGTGAGCGAACTTCGGAATCAAAAATATATGGATTTAATTGATGAATATAATTTTGATTTAATTAAAGGTGAAGCAAAATTCGTTGATGCTAGTACGGTTGAGGTCAATGGGGCAAAGTTATCTGCAAAACGCTTTTTAATTGCAACAGGTGCATCGCCTTCGTTGCCCCAAATTTCAGGACTTGAAAAAATGGACTATTTAACTAGTACAACACTTCTTGAGTTAAAGAAAATACCAAAACGATTAACTGTAATTGGTTCAGGATACATTGGAATGGAGCTTGGACAACTATTTCATCATTTAGGTTCAGAAATAACGCTTATGCAAAGAAGTGAGCGACTTTTAAAGGAGTATGATCCTGAGATTTCAGAGTCAGTTGAAAAAGCGTTAATTGAACAGGGTATAAACCTTGTCAAAGGGGCAACTTTTGAGCGTGTTGAACAAAGTGGAGAGATAAAAAGGGTTTACGTAACAGTAAATGGCAGTAGAGAAGTCATTGAATCAGATCAGTTACTTGTTGCCACTGGAAGAAAACCAAATACGGATTCTTTAAATTTAAGTGCAGCAGGTGTTGAAACTGGAAAAAATAATGAAATCCTGATCAATGATTTTGGTCAAACAAGTAATGAAAAGATTTATGCAGCAGGAGATGTGACTTTAGGACCACAATTTGTATATGTAGCAGCCTATGAAGGTGGAATTATTACTGATAATGCTATTGGTGGATTAAACAAAAAAATAGATTTATCGGTAGTTCCTGCTGTTACGTTTACGAATCCGACGGTTGCAACGGTTGGTTTAACAGAAGAACAAGCAAAAGAGAAAGGGTATGATGTGAAGACATCTGTATTACCTTTAGATGCTGTTCCAAGAGCAATTGTAAACCGTGAAACAACCGGTGTATTTAAACTAGTAGCAGATGCAGAAACACTAAAAGTATTAGGGGTTCATATTGTATCTGAGAATGCAGGAGATGTCATCTATGCAGCATCATTAGCTGTTAAATTTGGCTTAACGATAGAAGATTTAACAGAAACCCTAGCACCATATTTAACAATGGCTGAAGGGCTAAAATTAGCTGCACTTACGTTCGATAAAGATATTTCGAAATTATCTTGTTGTGCAGGCTAAGGGAACTTTTTTACAACTCCCTATTCAAGTGAACCAGCTAATGCTTTAAGGGATTTTCTAAGTGCATTTGTGGTCACAAAAATAATTTAACACTGATGATTTCGACATCAAATCTATAATTGATACCTTAACACCGCAGAGTAATAAAGGATGAATAATATGTCAGACTTATTATCCCTACCAGACATTAAAACAATAGAACCGCCACAAGAAAATGAAACCGATATGATGTTTAAAGTTGAAGCAGTCGGACCACCTGAACGTTGTCCTGAATGTGGTTTTGACAAGTTGTACAAACACAGTTCAAGAAATCAACTAATTATGGATTTGCCCATTCGTTTAAAGCGAGTGGGCTTACAATTGAACCGTAGACGATACAAGTGTCGTGAATGCGGATCTACCTTCTGGGAACGCCTAATATCTGTAGATGAAAAGCGTAGTATGACCAAAAGGCTTTTAAAGTCCATTCAAGAGCAATCCATGTCTAAGACCTTTGTAGAAGTCGCAGAAAGCGTTGGTGTTGACGAGAAAACCATTAGGAACGTTTTTAAGGACTATGTGGCACTCAAAGAACGTGAATACCAGTTTGAAACTCCTAAGTGGCTTGGGATAGACGAGATACATATTATCCGTAGACCTCGGCTTGTATTGACTAATATTGAACGCAGGACTATTTATGACATCAAGCCTAACCGTAACAAGGAAACAGTCATCCAACGTCTTTCAGAAATCAGTGACAGGACTTACATTGAGTACGTCACAATGGATATGTGGAAGCCCTACAAAGACGCAGTGAACACTATCCTTCCACACGCTAAAGTTGTCGTAGATAAGTTTCATGTAGTTAGAATGGCTAATCAAGCCTTAGATAACGTCAGAAAGTCTTTGAAAGCCCATATGAGCCAAAAAGAAAGACGTACCCTTATGCGTGAAAGGTTTATCCTTCTAAAGCGTAAACACGATCTAAATGAACGTGAATCATTCCTCTTAGATACTTGGTTAGGTAATCTTCCTGCTTTAAAAGAAGCCTATGAACTCAAAGAAGAGTTTTACTGGATATGGGATACTCCTGATCCAGATGAAGGTCATCTTCGTTATAGTCAATGGAGACACCGTTGTATGTCCAGCAACTCTAAAGACGCATATAAAGACCTCGTGAGAGCCGTAGACAACTGGCATGTCGAAATATTCAACTACTTTGATAAAAGGCTCACTAATGCTTATACGGAGTCAATTAACAGCATTATTAGGCAGGTAGAGCGAATGGGTAGAGGTTACTCGTTTGATGCCTTACGAGCCAAAATCCTTTTCAATGAGAAGCTCCATAAAAAGCGTAAGCCACGATTTAATTCAAGTGCTTTCAATAAAGCTATGTTATACGATACTTTCAATTGGTATGAAGTGAATGATCACGACATTACAGACAACTTTGGTGTCGATTTTTCCACACTTATTAAGAATTTTGAGAAGGGTGATTTATAAGCCCTTTTCCACCATGAAATCCGAATACCCTTTATTTATTTAGGAGTCAGTATGTACTTTCTCACAAAAGATGAAAAAAATTAAAGAAGTACAAAAATATATAATGTCTTGATGTTTTAGGGAGCTATTCTTTGATGATAAAGTTAATGAGAGCTAATCAGGATTTTATTTCATTTTTAGGGAAGTCTGTGTCACGAAATAATTTTCGTGACACAGACTTCGAACAACTGCCAGGGCGTTAGTCCATCGATTGTTCCACGTGAATGATTACCTCGAACGGCACATGGATGATCCCGTCCCGCTGATTGGCCAGTTCGACGGTCCGCTCCAAATAGTTCGTCCGGTGCACGAACCCCTTGAATCGTTTCATCTCCCGCTCCTCCACATATTTCACCTCCACCATGTCTCCGCTGAAGATCGCGTCATTCAACACATTCTCATAGACCGATAGGACCTGTTCATCGACATCGGGCATCTCAATCTTTTGGATTTCCTTATAGTATTTCGTCAGTAGCGCCTTGTGCTCTGGCATGAGGAATGGGATCCATTTCAGCTCACCTCGGTCTCGATACATCGTCATAATAAATCACCCTCCTAATAAAGCGAACGTTTGTTCTTATTTTATACCCGATTTCTCTCGTTTGAACAGCCTTTTTCGTGATCGGGGATTCGTTCGTCCTGTTTCCGTACTCTAGCTCGCTGGTCGTCGGTGCAAGGAACGTCAAAAAAATGACGCGCCCTCCGTCCCGTCTTCCTTCACTTTTGGCTCAAAGCAAGGCTTTTCGCTCGTTGGCTACGGAAGCCTGTCCCTCCGTGCGCTCTACGCATTTTTTTGAGGCTCTCCCTCCGGTCGCCCTTGCACCGTCTCCCGACGCTCGCTTCGTTCCCGTCAACAGGACGCACAACGGTGTTCGTTCTGAGGTCAGCTTATCCGAAAGGGGACAAACCAACATGGAACTATCATCAATTGTCGAGGTCATCCGTATCAAGCAAGAGATTCGAGAGGAAATGATCGCCCTCGAGCACGCCGTCATCCAATCACCCGACAATGCCCGACAAATCGGGGCATCCTTTATCGGGGATGATGACCGTGAAGTGTTCCTCGTCATCATGCTCAACACGAAGAATCGGGTCATCGGCGTCCATCGGGCGCACGTCGGGAGCGTCAATTCGAGTGTCGTCCACCCGCGGGAAATCTTCAAATGCGCCATCTTGAACAATGCCTCGTGCATCATCGCCTGTCACCAACATCCGAGCGGGGACCCGAGCCCGAGCCGGGAGGATATCCTCGTCTCAGAACGACTGCATGAAGCGGGTGACCTCATCGGCATCCCGGTGCTCGACCATCTCATCCTTGGAGCGGACGAGTCGTATGTCAGCATGAAACAGCGAGGTTACATGGGTTGAATGGAAAGGAGCGGGGCCGGGGGACCGGTCCTGGTCCGTCCGGAAAGGGCAAGGAGGAAAAACATGCGTTTTTCTTTGACGAGAGGGGCGACTCGCGTTGCTCTCGCCTGGATCCAGAATTCGGATCCGGGAAAAGGAATGTTTTCGCGTGGCGAAAACAAATGGTTTTGGTGAGAAGTTAAAGGCATAAAGAAATCACGTTGCTCTGTTTTTTCATGAATGTGTATTTGCGATGTTTGGATTAATGAAAAATGAGTGCTTGTTTGGTGAAAATGTTCGTTTTTCCTATGTAAGCCCTGGGCTTGTTTCAAACAAGCCCAGGGCTTACATGAAACAAGGCGAGATGTTGAGAGGTCATATTCAAGGTATCGTTGAGCTATCAACAGGAGAGGATGATTCAAATGAATCACACATTGGACCAACAAACGATTGAAGAGATGAAAGAGGTATTGCTTAGAAGACTTCCCGAACGGATGGACATCGACCCTGAGGCATTCGAGTTGGTGAGCATGGATATCCTTTGTGAAGTGAAAGAAGGGGAACGATTGAAACAGATGACGGTCTTCTTTAATACGAACACGCTTCAAGTACATAACTGATTGTTTCGAAATGTATACATGGATACTTGTAGATTTGTATACATGTATACATTTTTATTTAGTGAGTCTTTGAACGAAGCGTGAATCGCATAAGTATTGGGAATTGGTCTATAAAAACTGAAAGGGGTGAGACGTGATGAACGAGCGGATACTTGATGACTATGCGTTCGAAGGGTTGGATCCGCTCGTCCGGTTCGATGAGGGACGGAACTCGCCTTATTTTCGCGTAGTGATCTATCTGGATGCGGAAGAGCATCCAATCAAGAAAGTGTATCTATACGGTGCATGGGAGAAAGAATGATGATCCGGGCTCATGCGTGAGCGTCTAACGCCTCGAGGCGAAGTCGCTCATCGCACCGCTGCCCCCCTGACGGTCCGATAACAAGAGCTGCTGGCTCACCGCCGCATCTCTATGTTCCTGGCCCTTTCTGACGGGAGGCACGGAGCGTAAGGTAAAGTCAAAATCAAGAGCGGGAGCGCGTCTGGCGACGCGCGACGAAAACCCGCGAGAGGTCGCGGGTTCAGGTCAATGCTGTCGAATATGGCTCCACTCTTGATAGAGCTGGTCCGGGATGTTCATCTGCCTTAACAGCAACGTCTTGTGTCGGGGGAATCGCATCAGGTAATCGTCGATCTCTGACGTGACGGCGTGAAGGAACCCATCCTGGATGCCCCGGTCTCTCAAATAAGACAACGCGATAATGAAACTCAAGACATCACTTTGGCCACGGTCATGTTTTTGATAGGCGGAGTGTGTCACACCAAAGCGGGTATGGACCGGAGAGTAGCTCAGGCGCTTTCGCACACGGTGATTGTAAACACGTCCTCCATGGGCAGCCCAATTTCGGAAGGCGACGAGGATATCGAATGTCTCGGCGAAAGCTTGTTTGGTCTGATCAGTGATCAATTCTGAATTCATGCCTGTCGCCCGTGCGATGACTTTTGTCTTTGATTCCGGCAACATCAGTTTGAACAGGTATTGAAGGTTCCCAAAGCTCAGTCCCTTCACCAGGATCCAAGGGGGCATGTCCTGATAGGTCTCCCGATAATAGGCCATCGGTTGATGCGTCGAATAATAAACCTCGGAGAAGATCTGCAACAATAATTCCCGCTCAAATTTCCCTTTGGCGCGCCCACGAATCATTTTTTTCCCTTGTCGGAAGTTTCTGTTATGTTGATAGTCCTTGACGGAATGACCGTGATTCTCGGCAAGCACGTAGGCTATGACTGAACGTAACAGGTTCTCCGCGGAAAGGGTCGCCGACAGCATCGCGAAACGGATGGTGTTATCAAGTTCATACAGGTAATAGATTTCCGAGAAGGTTGTCCCGGATTCGAATTGCTCTTCTTCACTGTCTATGTTGATGAACAGGTCTTTGTAGCCATTGATGATTTCGTAGTAGCTCGTTCGAATCAAGGCCTCTTCTGCGAACATCGGATCATCGATTACCAGACCGCGCTCTTGTAGCAATTTCAGTTGATCGGTCGTTGACTTGAAGACCTTTTCCGGTTTTGACATGTTTGTGCTCCTTCATAGGCAGTATATGATTAGTATAAAATAAACGGCCCCTTACCGAAAGGTAAGGGGCCGTTGTTGGCTGGTCAGTCCAGCCTGCTCATTGATTACTTATACTATATTCGACCGGTACCAATATGTCAATGACAACGCTAAACATAATAGCACAGATTCAGCGAACAAGTAAAGAACTTTTTAACTAAATATAGATGATAAGGGTGGATTATGGTAGAGATAAGACTATATGTAGTATCTATTCGGCAAGTGAGAAAATTATGTTTGTGTTCGATCGTCACATCATTATGTAGTCAAACTCTGTAGGTAAGGCTCCCTGACGGGGAAGAAAAAATAGATTTTCTTCAGGTAACGCTGACTTACCAATAACATGTTCCAGCGGACAGTTACTTGATCATAAGATGGCCTTGGATGCATGACGGATTAACTGAATAAGCAATAGTGAACAGGTTTGTTCGTATAACAAATAGCGCAATAAGAAGTTGCCTTTGCCTCGTTGTGGGAGCGTGGTATATTGTATAATACAATATATGTAAATAGTAGAGAGGCAGGGGGTAAGTTTGTACAAAGCGCTATTAATCGCAGTCAACGAGCAACGGAATCATGAGATAACGGCTCTTCCGAACACTTTTAACGATGTCAGCGAAATCAATCGATTGTTGACGGAGGCGCCGGCCATCTTCCGACAATCCGATGTGCAGATTCTGAGTGGGAACTTGACGACCAAGTCGATATTAACACATACACTGAGAAGCTTTTTTGAGGAGGCGTCCCCAGAGGACGTCTTGTTCCTCTATTGGGCGGGGCATGGGGGATTCAGCGAGACCAGTGCGTATTTCCTTCCGTACGATGCAGATCGTCATGCTATCGGAGACACGAGCATCAATATGTCCGACGTCCGGGATCATATCGACCGAACGCCGGCGCGCACGGTCTTGAGCTTTTTTGACACATGCCATAGCGGTGCGGTCATGCGATCAATCGACAGTCTGATGGACAGAGGGCTTGAAATCAAAGGATCTGGGAAGTTTGTCATCGCAGCGTGCACGGAAAATCAGTCGGCCTGGGATCGTGATGGACACGGCGCCTTCACCGATCATTTGATCCGTGGTCTGGAAGGTGGGGCGACGAATTCGAGCGGGGAAGTCGATATCTACAACCTCTATTCGTATGTCAGTCAGGCACTATCTAACGAGTTCCCAAATCAACATCCTGTCATGAAGGGTAAGCTCTCCGGTCCACCCGTCGTCATCAAGAATGTGAAGACAAGAGAGGCCGGATCGAATCTGTCACCGGCACCACTCTTCGATGGTGGGCAGCGAGTGGTCGACAACTCTGGAGATTGGTTTCTACTAGGACGTGTACACGCACGCTACTTCTCCTATCGCTACAATCGTTCTGACAAGTCATACATTTTGATCTTGGAGGCCAAACCCAACTCAAAAGGAATCGAGGAGGTGCTCAAGCAGATGTGGAGAACGGAGCAACCGCTAGCGATTGAGGACTCGGCTGAATTTGTGCGTGTAGACGAAGTGGATGTCGAAGTGGTTGGGGGCGAAAAAACAATCAATCTCAAGCTGGTCTCCAGTGATAATAAGCATGGGAATCCTATGTTTGATAACGCTTCGTTCAATGGTATCACACCTGATGAAATTGCCAAACTGAGAATCGACCACTATCTGTTCAACAAAGAAGTGCCAAGCCATGTCAAAATCGGTCATTCATCTTCAGTCATTTATGGGATGTCATCCGACTATGAGGTGTCCGATCGATTGATTCCGGACCTCCTCGATCAGCATGTACCGCTGGAATGCATCAGGCTTCACCTGATCGCGGTGCTCGTCTTTAAATCCATCGTGGCTGAGGTGAGTTCTTTGAACTTGTATATCGAAGATCACGCCATCACCCGTATCACCCTTCAAGGAAGACGTCCCCGCGTCTACACAAATGTCACGCCGTCAACCATCACGGTGGACCAACCTGTACATTTTTCATTGAAATGATTGTAAAGACAAGAAGACGCAGAGCAAGTAAGCATAATCAGGAGAATCGAGATGAAGCATGCTTGCCGGATGCTTTTTTAATTAAGAACACCGATGGATGAAAAGATGACGAAGAATGCAATGGTGTTTGTAAGCTTATACGATATGTCCAAACATGTGGTCAGCCAAGGCGAATCGGAGAGCCGTGAGTCTCAACAGTGAAATACGTTTCAAAGTCAGGTGTTACCACCGTATAAAAATTGCAGAATGAAGCAGGACAAAAAAAACGCATCCTTCGATTTTACGAGGATGCGTTTAATCAATGTGATTCTATTTGACCGTCGAATAAGTATGATTACTCTCCGACCATGCCATCTCCGTCATTGTCTTGCATATAAGGATACAGCCAATGGCCACTTCTGATTGGCATACTGAATCCGGAATCTTTGACTTCTTGAATCGTCTTATCGACCAAACGGATGGTCTCCCGGAACTCGACGGATACGTCCCATGCCACGACATGAATGGTAGGATGTGAGCGAAACTAGGCAGAGACGGTGTTAACATCCCGAGAGGAAAGCAAGGCAATCGGCCGTCTGGTCTCAAGGTCGCAGGTGATTGTCCCGTACTTTTTTCGTTTTCTTCAAGCCCAGTCATCGATACCGACCCGTCCACAGGATGTACAACGGTGTTTGTTCTGTGGTCAGCTTATCTATCCGAAAGGGGACAAACCATCATGGAACTATCTGCCATCATCGAGGTCATCCGCATCAACCAAGAGGTTCACGAGGAAATGGTCGCCCTCGAGCACGCCATCATCCATTCTCCGGACAGTGCCCGACAAATCGGGTCATCGGCATCCCACCGCTCGAACATCTCATCCTCGGTGCGGACGAGTCATACGTCAGCATGAAACAGCGAGGTTAAACGTGAAGGAGTGGGGCCGGTTGACCGATCTCGGTCCATCCGAGAAGAGCAAGGACGAAAGACGTGCGTTTTTCTTTTGTGGGGCGGCGACTCGCGTTGCTCTCGCCTGGACCCAAAAATCGGATTCGTCAAAAGGAAAACAGGAGAGCGTCAACTCTTGTCGGGACAACGCTCCACTGTTCAATATCATTTTGAGTTTTTCAGTGACCTCATTAATCTATAGGAGTTGTGTTCTGATTCTTCGGCAATAGTGTAAAATCGTATCGAGCAAAAACTGTAAATTTTATCTAGGTTCACATCGTTCTGAAATCTTCTTCAAAATTTTTAACGACTGTTAACTTTTCATTGGCAGAGTACTTATTCTGGACATAGACAAAACTCCCTCAAAAATATACAGTTTTATTATTTCAACTGTACATTTTTGAGGGAGCCATATCGTTTACGCTTCATATGTTTTTTTATTTTTGTACCAAGTCAACCTTGCTTTGATTGATTCTATAAACTTTATCACACAGCGCATCAATATCTTCAGAATTATGACTAGTTATAAGAATCGTTTTTCCTTCCTTCTTGAAATCTAAAAGCATGTTTCGTAATGATTTTACACTGTCATGATCAAGCGCATTAAACGCTTCATCTAAAATAAGAACGTCTTGGTTCTCCATAATGGCTTGTGCAATCGCTAATTTCTGTTTCATACCTAATGAATAATTTTTTACCTTTTGTTGATTCTTTGGTTGTAAACCGACTTTAATCATTGTTTCTTCAATTTCTTTATCGTTAATTTTATCTTGAATCAAAGCGAGTTGTTTTAAATTTTCAAAACCTGTTTTATTTGCTATGTAACCTGGACGATCAATAAGTATCCCAAAATCTTTTGGAAAGCGGTTTTTTTTATGTAGCTTGTTATTTCTTACTGTTACTGTCCCTTCATCAGGAAAAACGAATCCACACATCATTTTAAATAAGACAGATTTACCTGATCCGTTTGGTCCAACAATACCAACAATTTCACCTTGATTGATTGTTAAATCAACACTATCAAATAAGATATTGCCCATATATGTCTTCGATACGTTTTCTAAACTTATTATTCCCATTTTACTACCCCTTTCATACTTTAAGACTTTTAGAGAACATTACTTTTAAAAACATTAAAGAACCTACAATATAAGCGAACAAAACAATTAGCAAATGCTGAAGACTGAATGACTCAGTAACGATTACAGCATTTAATCCAACCGGAAAAACACCCCATACATTTATCCCTGGTAATAACATAAAAGATAATACTCCAAACAAGATTAGTAAAAAATAACCCTCAGAGGACTTCCATAAAGTAATAAAGCTAAAAAGCAAATAACATACAAGCTGAAGGAATGAGAAACAAATGATAAAAAGAATCAAGTTACTATTCTGTAGTGATGTTATGTCTGTTTTCAAAGAAGGGTCTAACCCATTAAAGATCCCAAATAAAACTACAAATCCTATAATGGATAATAAAACACTGAAAAGGAACAATGATTCTTTCATAAATACTTTGAAGAACCATTTATCAATACTTCCGTATCTAATAATTTTGTAATGACTTATTTCACCGATTTCATGAGAGAGTCGAATTTGGCTTAAATATGATAAGCCAAAAAAAATAATCAGATATGCAAATAAAGATGTAAAAGAAGAATTAAAAGCACTCACTCCCAAGAAAATTACCGTAATCCAGTCACCCAGTGTTAAAATATCTACTTTGTTATTTTGATAAGTCATCAAAATATAAATAAATATCAATGTACTGTAAATAGTATAAGGGAGCGTCTCTTTTTTTATTATCCTAAATATTTTTTTTAATTCAATTAAATACTTAATAATAAAAAATTCAAAAATAAAAAGCGTTATAGGAATTATAAAAATGATCCATATACTTGATAAAGCATTTATTGCAGCAGCAATTGTAAAATAAACTGAAGGAGATAAAAATTTAAATTCTGATGGAAAAATTTTAAATCCAAAAACACAAAGTAAAAATAAAAGAGCTGCCTCGATATACAAGTACTGGTACTTCTGATGCATTAAAAATAATAAAACCAGCATTCCATGAAGACTTATTGAAGTAACTATCCATAATAAGAATTGAAAGAATAGTGGTGCTAGAGGATTTTGAAATTCTGAATATAACTCGTTTAATTCGTTCACACCATTAATTAATTTGCTATATTCACTCCAGTGCATCTGGAATGGTAAGCCGATAGACATTAACAGGCTAAGTATAAACAACAGGACAAACATAGGGAAGATTTGAACTAAAAATTCTTTAGTCGTATAAAGCATCCATGAATTGAACGACTTTAGTCGTATAAGCAATATGTAATCAAATTTAGTAGTGATTGTTTTGACTGAAGTAAAGATTATAATCGGAATTAAAAAATACACCATAAGATATGAATCATTTTGAAGTGAGTAGATCGGATCCCATATATTGATATTTAATGAGTATTCTCCTGCAAAACTAAATATTTGTTTTTTTAGATATAAGCTATAAAAAAATATTACTGTACCAACTAACAGCCACTTTATTTTTGTAAATTCTTTAAAGATTGTTTCAAGCATTAAATTTGTCACCTGCTTTACTTAATTGAAAGTCCATTCTTCTTTTTTTGAAATATATACTTTGTATATGATTAAGTTGATCAAAAGTATTACTGTGAATGGAACAAAAACTGTCCAAATTGGTTGTGCTGTAATATTGAACGGAAACAAGGTACTCAATGGCGAAAATTGCGGAAACTGGAAAATTCCTGAAACAAAATTTAAAAGGTGATATCCCATAAACGGAATCGAGATCGCTACAAAAATACTATTAAGTGATAATACAAGAATATAAGCAAGCGTAGCGTATAGAGCAGCATTTAATCCAATCCATATAGCATAAATCGTGGCATATAAAAACGGGCTGTTTTCAATTAAAGACGAAAATACATTCTTCACATCACCAGTCGATTCACTTATCGGTGTATAATTTACTAACCCTAACCAAGGCTCGATAAACTGTACAAACAAGTATGTAACGAAAACCATTAAAAATAATACAATTCCGCTTAAAATCGCGTTAACAATTCCTTTACTAACGAGATAATCGTTAAGGTTTACTCTAGTTCTCGTATAAGTCAAAAAATTATTTTTATACTCTGAAATAAATGAAGGAACGTATACTAAAACCGCAAGAATTGGAAAGATCATTGCCGGAATAGTAGAGATACTCTCCTCAAAAACTTCAATTGGCTTAAAAAATTCATAAGTATTATACACTGTTAAAAATTGGATTAAAGGGACGATGAAAATAATAAATGCAAATAATATTAAATTTTTAGTTGTCAGCGCATTTACCAATTCTTTTTTAATTTGCTTAAACATTGATTAACCTCACTTCATTTTCATCCTTTTGTTAAGGAATTAATTATTTTCAAATCAAAGATTCGAGTAATTTTTTCACAAATATTTACTATCCTTAAAGGAATTATTTTCTATCTTAAGATTACTCTAGAGCACCTTTTTAAGTAAAGTAACTTTTAAACAGGAAAACTCTATATTGATAAAAACACTTCTATTTTCCTAAAAAAATATGAAAAAGAGTTATTGTGCCTATTGAATACAATTTATAAAACGTAAAACGACCTAAGTCCTAAATATAATTGAACTCAAGTCGTTTACATTTTTATTCACTATAGTAGCATGAGACAAATTAAT
>NZ_JACSKS010000005.1:0-115141 GCF_018617735.1 Exiguobacterium sp. s89 | reverse complement strand
GTTCCCATGCCGAACACGGAAGTTAAGCGTCTCAGCGCCGAAAGTAGTTGGGGGATCTCCCCCTGTGAGGATAGGACGTTGCCAGGCAACAACGCAGAGGACGACCGAGCATACGCTCGGTCGTTTTTTTGTTTCTTTGAAACTTTGTCCCTTCTTTTTCGTACTAAGTAAGAGAAAGAGGGGATGTTTATAAATCATGAATCTCCTCAGATTGACTCATTCGATAAACAAAATGAGAGGGGAAACATCATGCAGAATCTTCAGGAGACCCAATTAGATTTACAACAGCGTATCGCCGAGCGAGATCGACTTGTTCGTAAGCAAGAGATACTAAACAAACAGCTGAAAGAGCATGAGACGGTGCGGAAAACACTACTCAATACATTCACGAAAGAACAACGGGATGTGTATGACCTTGAAAGCTTCTCGCTCGTCAACACATGGCGAAAGTTACGAGGAACGTTTGATGAACAACGGACGATTGAAATGGAAGAGGCTGCTCGCGCTGAACTGAAATTACGGGAACACGAGGCGATGATTGACGAATTGACGCTCGAACATCGAGATTTACAAGAACAGCTCG
The DNA here is from genome assembly GCF_018617735.1 of Exiguobacterium sp. s89. Taxonomy (NCBI): domain Bacteria; kingdom Bacillati; phylum Bacillota; class Bacilli; order Caryophanales; genus Exiguobacterium; species Exiguobacterium sp. s89. Next base: position 114,558 of record NZ_JACSKS010000005.1, on the reverse strand, counting down.
AGAGATACGAAGGAATCGACGCTGAGTGGGAGACCTTCTTAGAAACAAAAGAATCTCATCTGGTGAAAGACCCAGCTGTTCGCCGGGACTTACACCATCTCACGAATCAACAAGCCGAAACGAATGAACTTCTCATCGAGTATCGGGAAGCCATCGTTGCCGGTAAAGCGGCACGGTCGACGATTACAAAAACACTCAAACATCTAGATAGTGCGAAGGGGTGGTCGACGTATGACACGTTCTTCGGGGGTGGCTTGATTGCCACAGCAATGAAACATGAGGCGCTAGATGCTTCCGAACAGACGATGCATGAATTACAATCTGCGTTGGAGCGCTTCTCCCGTGAATTAGCGGACGTGCAAGGGATTGTTCAGGAGTTGCATGTCGATCGAGGTTCACTCATTCAGTTCGCTGATTACTTTTTGGATGATATTTTTTCGGAATGGACGATGCATGGTCGAATCAATGATTCCTTAGATCAAGTGAACGGATTGGATCAGGAAATCAGTCAACTGATTGCTCGTATGACGAGACAAGTGGAACGGTTAGAACAGAAGCTTGACGAGACTGAAGAAAAAAGAAGACAGCTCATCTTGACACGATGAGCTGTTTGTTCATTACAATAGTTTCAGCCGTTTGACCTAAATGAGAACTTTACTCGTGACGAAGAATGGCGTGCAGATGAGCCTGTGAGATGAGAAGATGGATAAGTGGACATGAGATGGTTACATTTCCTTTGTACATCAAGTGTACCGAAGTTGGAGAATCATGGAACAACTGATTGAGGATATTGTACAAAGTGTGAAATCGAATCAACGGACACTGATTGCCATCTCCGGACATGGGGCGGCCGGAAAATCGACGTTGGCAGAAAAATTACGGAAACGACTCGGTGATATCAACCTGCTTCACACAGACCCGTATATTACAGATTCACAGTTGCGGAAACAAACGATTCTCACGTATCAACACGATGGAATGACCCATCAGTATAAGATGACGGCGTGTCATCCGGCCGCGCATCATCTGCTGTCACTCGAGCAAGATGTCCGTATGATTCGGGAAGGGATTGGGTTTTATACGATTGATGTCCCCTATCTAGAGCGGACATGGATTGATCCGGAGAAGCCAATCACGATTATTGAAGGAATGAGTGTCGCATTCCTGGATCTTTCGTCTTTTGACCAATCGATATATCTTTATACGGATGGGGAGACGGAGTTCAAGCGACGTTCGCATCGTGATATTCAGGAACGAGGGATGGAGCTGGACTATTTACACGCTTCACATGTAGAGCGACGTCTGCAATATGAATTGTTCATGCATCCGTATCGCCATCACTTCCAAACCATCGTCAATACGAGTAAGGATGAAATTCAAATTGAAAAAACCGCTCACGAGGAGCGGTGACTGCGTAACGTTTCTTGAATTCCGAGACCGAGCTGTTCTTGTTCGCGCTCGAGTTGCTCCCAAGTGAGGGAGCGATGACGCAATTCGACGTCGGTCGCCATCGATTCGAGCGTCCGTTGGGTCTCGATATTGTCGAGCCAGTAGTAAAGGTCAATCCCGTCTTCATGTAGGCGCCAAAACGATTTGACGACCTCGAACTCATCGGCCCATTCTCCGACCGGCTTGAATCCATACTTTTCAACGAACGGATAAGGGCGTTCTTCCCCGAGCGGGTCGATCACATTTCGGACGAACATCGGCTCAAGACCAGCATGAGCGGTCGCTTCGAGTAAGCGTGTTAACTCAGGCATCGGTTCGATTTCGATGTGTTCCATCACGTCAAACCAGACACGTTTCATATCTTTATCCCATAACGTTGCTTCCACACTATAGGGAGCCCCGGCAGACGAGGGAGCATACATCGTCAACTCGAACGAAAAAGGAATATCCTCTTTATCTCCGGGTCCCAACACGACAGACAGTGGGATTGGTATCTCTTGAATGTCAGATTCTCGATTGAACTCGTTTCCTTCTATAGTGATGTCTTTGAACGTCGTCAAAAAGTTTAGGGTCAATTCTTGCAGTCGGACGACATTGGTCGTCGGGTTAGATACGTGCAAGGTTCCGGTCACTACCTGCTTCGGAATGAGTGCCGCAGGGTCAAACGTGATATCAGCTTCAATCTCCGAAAAGAACCATTTTTTGAATCGGTTTCCCCATTTGGACATGGCGGTCGCGCCCCTTTTCTCTAAATTATATGCTGTTATATCTGTTCCCGATTCCTTTTTTCAAAAAACATGGAGAAAAAGGTTGCTTTTTATAACTGTCTCACTTATTATAGAGGATGTCGAAACAATTCAAACCATCGCGGGGTGGAGCAGTCTGGTAGCTCGTCGGGCTCATAACCCGAAGGTCGTCGGTTCAAATCCGGCCCCCGCAACCAATTTTTATTTAATTTCATATGTCGTCGCGGGGTGGAGCAGTCTGGTAGCTCGTCGGGCTCATAACCCGAAGGTCGTTGGTTCAAATCCAGCCCCCGCAACCAATTTTTAAATGAGATAGCGAAACGATAGCGTTTCGTGTTTTTTTTTGCTTAAAATGAAGTGTACAATGAGTACGTAATGAGAAGTGATAAAAGGAGAACCATTCATGTATACATTGATTACGCATTCTGCGGCAGAGACGCAGGCGGTGGCAGAACGTTTGGCTACGCTCGTCGATGCAGGAACGGTCATCACGTTAAACGGTGACCTCGGTGCCGGCAAAACGACGTTCACACAAGGGTTCGCAAAAGGACTCGGAGTCACGCGGAACGTCAACAGTCCCACCTTCACGATTATGAAACAATACAAAGGGCGATTGCCGCTCTATCATATGGATGTCTATCGTCTCGAGAATACGGGGGATGACATCGGGCTTGAGGAATATATCAACGGTGACGGTGTCGCCATCGTGGAGTGGTCGAACTTGATCGAGTCCTCGCTTCCGGAAGAACACTTGGCCATCACGATTGAACGGGTCAGCGACGAAGAACGGAAACTGACACTCGCTCCGATGGGTGAGCGTTACGTTCAAATCGCCAAGGAGGTGCTCGCATGAAGCAATTGATGATTGATACCGCGACGACACGTTTATCTGTCGCGTTAAGTGAGGCTGGAGAGATTCAAGCCGAAGCGACGGTCATGGTCTCAAAAAATCATGCGGTCACCCTCATGCCGATGATCGAACAGCTTATGGCAGCAGTCAAATGGACACCGAACATGCTTGAGCGCATCGTTGTCACGACAGGACCTGGGTCGTACACGGGAATTCGGATTGGAGTGACGACGGCGAAAACACTCGCTTATACGCTCAATCTTCCGCTCATCGGGGTATCTGCCCTAAAGCTTATGGCAGCGGCCCCAAATACGGACTTGCCGGTCGTCTCGTTGATTGACGCACGCCGTGGCAACGCGTATATCGGATACTATCAGCACAACAAGGCACTGACAGACGATCAGCACGCCTCGGTCGCGGACTGGTTACGATTGAATAGCCAAGGGCGTTTCCTCATCGTCGGAGACGTGGAGCCGTTCCGTGACGTGTTAAGCGAATACGACTATATCGAAGCACCGGCTGCCCATCGATACGGGCGCGCGAGTGATTTGGTCGTATTCAGCGATGAGACGAGCGACGTCCATGCGTTTGAACCAGAGTATTTGCGTCTCGCCGAAGCAGAAGCGAAATGGTTAGAGGGTCAAAACAATGGCTGACGTGAAAATTCGTCGGATGACGTGGCTCGATGTCGAAGAAGTGACAAAAGTCGAGAAAGCGTCGTTCTCTATTCCATGGACAAAAGAAGCGTTCATGAATGAAATGCTCCGAAATGAACAAGCGATTTATTTTGTCGCGGTCCATGACAAACGGGTCGTCGGTTTTGTCGGGGTATGGCAAATCGTCGATGAAGGACATATCACGAACATTGCCGTCTTACCTGAATTTCGGGGGCAAGGGATTGGCAATCAACTGTTAGCGGGACTCGTCACATTCGCCAAGTCGAAAGGACTTGTCGGATTGACGTTAGAAGTCCGTGTGTCAAACGTCGGCGCGCAAAAACTGTATGAACAGTTCGGTTTTATGCAAGCTGGACGGAGAAGGCGCTACTATCAGGATAATAATGAAGACGCCTATATTTATTGGGCGAAGTTAGGAAGTGAATCAGAATGAACACATCACTGATCCTCTCAATCGAGTCGAGCTGTGACGAGACGTCCGTTGCGCTCGTCAAAGACGGAAAGACGTTATTGTCAAACGTCGTCTCTTCTCAAATCGAGAGTCATAAACGATTTGGTGGCGTCGTCCCTGAAGTGGCGTCCCGTCATCATGTCGAGCGTATCACGTATGTCATTGACGACGCGTTAAGCGAAGCAGGCGTGAAGATGGAAGATGTGGACGCGGTCGCAGTCACACAAGGACCGGGTCTCGTCGGTGCCCTTCTCGTCGGCATCAGTGCAGCCAAAGCATTGGCGTTCGCCCATCAAAAACCGCTCATCGGCGTCCATCATATCGCGGGACATATTTACGCGAATGAACTCGTCGAAGAGATGCAATTCCCGCTCGTCTGTCTCGTCGTCTCAGGAGGCCACACGGAACTCGTCTATATGCCAGAACATGGTGTCTTCGAAGTCATCGGTGAGACACGTGATGACGCGGCGGGTGAGGCATACGATAAGGTCGCGCGCACGCTCAGTCTCCCCTATCCGGGTGGACCTGCGATTGACCGCTTGGCTGCGCTCGGGGAAGACACGTATAACTTCCCACGCGTTCGTCTCGAACCAGGTAGCTTTGACTTCAGTTTCAGTGGCTTGAAGTCATCGGTCATCAACGCCGTACACAATGCGGAGCAACGTGGAGAGACGGTCATCCCAGAAAATTTGGCGGCGAGCTTCCAAGCGAGTGTCGTCGAAGTACTCGTCGAGAAAGCGATTCGTGCCGTGAAGGAAAAAGGGGCGAAGCAATTGCTCGTCGCCGGTGGTGTCGCGGCGAACCGTGGCCTCCGCGCAGCGCTTCAAGAGGCTGCTACAGCTGAAGGGATTCAACTCGTCATTCCACCGCTTGACCTCTGTGGGGACAACGCGGGCATGATCGGGGTGGCGGCACATCACGCGTATGTGCGCGGTAAGCGCGATACACTAGCGATGAACGCGGTTCCTGGGTTATCCTTAGAAGAGAGCATGACAGTCTAGGGGGAAATAGAGACATGACGAAACGCATCATCATCGGAGGACTCATCGTACTACTCGTCGTTGCGACGTTCTTACAAGTACGTGAGATCATCCGCGCTTACAATATCGCCTACCAAGAGGAGATTGTTCCAGAAGAGACACGAGTGAAGTCACTCACTGGAGAAGAGTCATTAGAAGGCATCGGTCGCGTGACCGGAGAGAATACGCTCATCGAGTCACTATATGGCTACACGAGTGTCGTCGACCAAGAGCCGGAGCGTGTGATCGTCGTCGATCGCAATCTCGGGGTACAGCCAAAAGCGAGCGATGCTTATTATGAAATCGAGCGGGGTCGCGAGGCGACGGAAGAAGAGGCGGCGAAGTTTGAGGATTTGATCGAGGAACTCGATGAACAGCAACTGTTCGCGCAAGTCATCTCGACGCATGAGGCACGCTATGTGACGAATGGCGAAAAGCCGATGACGTTCTATAAGGTGTTCACACGTGACGTCGATACGAACGAGGCCGTCTTCTTCATCGCTGAGGACGGGACGAAGCTCGACTTCCATACGGTAGGATTCCAGCCGTTACGATATTTCTAATATAAAGAGAGGCCGGCGTATGACAACGCTGACCTCTCTTTTTACTGTTTACGCTTTTGGTTGTCGATAATTCTCTCGATGCCATGTGTTGATACGACTCACGATGAACACGAGAAGGGCGAGAATCCACATGAAGAGTGTCTCTTCGTAGAAGTGGGCCCATACCGAGCCTGGCGCATAGAACGTATGAACGGTCACGTCGACCGGCCAGACGACGATGCGAATGAAGAGCGTGCTCATGAGCAATCCACTGAAAAGACTGAGCAAGATCCCTGGCCACGTCTGAATGATGAAGCCGATGACGACAGGCAAAAAGTAAAAGAGAATAGACGGGACGATCGTCGGCTCACCGCGGATGAGTTCAGATACGAACTCGGTCCCGGTCGGCACGATGTAGGCGAGTCCCGTGAGGAACGCTTGAATGAACTCGATTCGCATGGCACGGGTACGCATCATGTATGGAGTTCCTCCCATTCCGCATAAAGTGCGGTGATCGATTCTTTCGCTGCGTCCGATTCGGTCGATAGTTCTTGGGCACGGGCGAAGTCGTTGAAGACGTCCGGCTCACACAGCAACTGTTCGATCTCGTCGAGACGCTTCTCATGTTGCTCGATCGCCAGCTCGATCTCTTCGATGCGCTGTTTGATCCGGCGCTCTTCCCGTTGCTGTTCCTTGTCGGCGCGTTGTTTTTTCACGACGACCTGCTTCGTCTCCTCACGAGCGAGTCGTGCGAGTTCTTCGAGCTCTTCTTTCTTCTCGACGTAGTACGAATAGTCCCCGAGATACTCATCGATGCCGTTCGGCGTGATCTCTAATACACGTGTCGCGAGACGGTCGATGAAGTAGCGGTCATGCGAGACGAAAAGGATCGTGCCCGGATAGTCGAGGAGGGCATTCTCTAAAATCATCTTCGAGTCGAGATCCAAGTGGTTCGTCGGCTCGTCTAAGATGAGGAGGTTCGGTTGCTCGAGCTTCAGCTTGGCCAACGTAAGACGTGCCCGTTCACCACCCGATAGTTCGAGGACACGTTTCGTGACGTCATCGCCGCTGAAGAGAAACTGACCGAGAAGACTCCGCACTTCCTGTTCGCGCATGAGCGGCCAGTCGTTCCAAATCTCATCGATGACGCGGTTTGTGTCAGACAAGTTCTGTTGCTCCTGGTCGTAGTAACCGATTTCGACGCCCGTCCCGTAACGGATCTCACCGGTGAGGGCGGTTTGTTGTTTCGTCAATACTTTGAGTAATGTCGACTTCCCGACCCCGTTCGGACCGACGAGGGCGACGGATTCACCGCGTTGCAGTTGGAAGCGGAGATGCTGGGCGATTGGTTCTTCGTACCCGATGGCGAGGTCGCTCGCGCTCAACACATCGTTCCCGCTCTGGCGTTTGATGGAGAACGAGAGGACGGCGCTGCGTTCGTCACCGTCCGGGGCATCGAGTCGGTCGACTTTCTCGAGACGCTTCCGCACGCTTTGTGCACGCTTCGTCGTCGTCGCTCGGGCGATGTTTCGCTGAATGAAATCCTGCATCTTGGCAATCTCTTCTTGCTGCGACTCGAACTGCTTCTTCTCTTGCTCGTAAATGGCGGCCTTCTGTTCGAGATACTTCGTGTAGTTCCCGACGAAGCGACGGCTCCGATGACGTGACAGCTCATAGACGACCGAAACGACACGGTCGAGGAAGTACCGGTCGTGGGAGACGATGAGGACAGCTCCTTTATAGCCGCCCAAGTACTTCTCGAGCCAGGCGAGCGTCTCGATGTCCAAATGGTTCGTCGGCTCATCCAAGATGAGCAGGTCAGGACTTTGAAGGAGCATCTTCGCCAAGGCGAGACGCGTCCGTTGTCCCCCGGATAGCGTGTCGATGCGACGTTCGAAGTCATCCGGATAGAAGCGCATCCCATGGAGGACCGAGCGGATGGTCGCTTCATACTGGTAACCGCCACGCTCTTTGAACGTATGCTGCTCTTCATCGTAAGAAGAGAGGAGACGTTCGTACGCAGCGGCGTCATTTAGGATTCGTTCGGATCCCATGTCGGCTTCCATGCGACGGAGCGTCTTCTCCTGCTCGATCAAGTCCGTGAAGACGGTGAGCATCTCGTTCCAGATTGTCTCGTCGGATTCGAGCCCTGAGTCTTGGGCGAGATAGCCGATGGTGACGTCTTTTGGCTTCATGATGTCCCCGGAATCATAGTTGTATTCACCAGCGATGACTTTCAAAAGTGTGGACTTACCGGCACCGTTCCGACCGACGAGGGCGACACGTTCACCTTCCTGGATTTCGAGTTTTACGTTTTCTAAAATCGGCTCGACGCCGAAGGATTTGGATAAGTTGTTGACTTGCAGTAGGATCAAGTGAAAAAACCCCTTTCTCTCTATTTAGTATACTGTATTTTTCAGCGATTTTAGGTATATTCGTTGAGTGGTCATGTGAATTCGTTTACAATCAAGGTGTATGAAATTCAGATTCGTTTGTAACGTGTCGTAAAAAGGAGGCTCTTTCCGTTGAGTCAAAACGAACCAAAGATTCCACAAGCGACAGCCAAACGGTTGCCACTATACTATCGATTTATTCAAAGCCTGCATGCGTCAGGGAAACAACGTGTCTCTTCAGCAGAACTGAGTGAGGCGGTCAAGGTCGATTCGGCTACGATTCGCCGTGATTTCTCGTACTTCGGTGCGCTCGGTAAAAAGGGATATGGCTATAACGTGCAGTATCTGTTAGACTTTTTCCGAAAGACACTGAATCAAGACGAGATTACGAATGTCGCCTTGGTCGGGGTCGGTCACCTTGGGACGGCATTCGTCAACTATAACTTCCTTAAAAACAATAACACACATATCGTCGTCGGGTTCGACGCAGACGAGACAAAAGTCGGCACGACGATGTCAGGCGTCCCAATTCATCACGTCGATGAGATGGAACAGATTATGAAGCAAAACAAGATCGACGTCGCCATTTTGACGGTACCTTCTGCCTATGCGCAGCCCGTCGCAGACGACTTGGTGCGATTCGGCATCAAGGGTATCTTGAACTTCACACCGGCACGACTCACTGTACCGGACACCGTTCGCGTCCATCACATCGATTTGTCGATTGAGCTGCAGTCACTCATTTACTTTATGCAACACTATCCAACCGCTGAGGGGGTCCATCAATAATGGAATTACTAGCATCATCACTCGTCGTCGGGATGCCAGGTGGGGTGAGTCTATTTGTCATCGCCATCATCGCACTCATTCTCTTCGGACCGAAGAAATTACCGGAGTTTGGTCGCGCGGCCGGGCAGACGCTTCGTGAGTTCAAAAATGCAACGAACGGCATGATGAACGAGCACGACGAGAACGACAAGAACGACAAGAAAGCTATCGAAAAGAAAGAGCAGTAAGCCATGAATCATCAACCTGATCAAGAGCGGGAACTCACCGATCACTTGACAGAGCTGCGGAGACGACTGATGCTATCTGCATTTGTCGTCTTTGCCTTCTTTTTGATGGCTTTGCCGAGTGTCAAATATGTACTCGCGTACTTGCAAGAAGATCTCATCGAACGTGGGCTCGAACTGAACGCCTTTGGGGTCGCGGACCCACTCATGATTTACTTGAACTTGGCGCTCGTCATCGGCCTGATTGCGGCGAGCCCATTCCTACTGTATCAAGTGTGGGCGTTTGTCGCACCCGGTCTGCATCCGAATGAGCGGAAAGGCACGCTTGCCTATATCCCGATCATCTTCGGATTGTTCTTGATTGGTCTTGCGTTCGCCTACTATTGGTTGTTCCCGCTCGTCCTCGATATCTCGACGGACCTCGGGCAAGACCTCGGACTCGAACAACTCATCGGGGCCAATAATTACTTCGCGTTCTTGTTGCAGCTGACAATTCCGTTCGGTCTATTATTCCAATTACCGGTCGTGACGATGTTCCTCACCCGGATCGGTGTCGTGACCCCGTACTTCTTATCGAAGATTCGAAAGTACGCGTACTTTGCGCTATTCGTGGTCGCGGCGTTCATCACACCACCGGACTTGACGTCGCACCTCATGGTGTCACTACCGCTCTTCTTCCTATATGAGATCAGCTTATCGATTTCACGTATCACCTATAAAGGGGTGCTGCGCCGGGAGAAAGAAGCGATGGTGCAAGAACAGATGGATTTAATGAAACAGATGAATGAGAAATGAGCATCGTTCCTTCCAGGGAGACGGTGCTTTTTTGATTTTTGGTAACGAACGTTTTTCAACAACACGAAAACACATGACTGACATGATAAAATAAAGCTACTCAGTTGGATGCCAGGGGGAGAAGCGATGATTTGGGAGTACTACGGGGATGCAATCATCATCATCGGTGTGTTGACGACGATTTTATTGATTGCCATGCTGAACTTTTTGAAGTCGAAATTTAAGCGAAGACTCGTCTTTTCGTTGATGCTGCTCGTGGTAGGATACACGCTGATCTTGATTGGTCTCGTCTTTGTTCGCGGATGGGATGGTCTGGGCTGGAGCATGATCGGCTTCAGTTTATACGTGATCGGTCTTGTCACCTATATCGGCGTCGTCATCTATCACTGGATCAAAGCACGACGCACGACGAATTCGTAAGTGAACCGTTCCGGTTGCGGGACGGTTTTGTTGTCACGCATGGAGTTCAAATTTTAGACACTTTTACGTGAAATAGTGAGCAAAAGGATTGTCAAACCTTCTTGTGAAATAGTACACTAAGTTCAGAAAGTGAATGTGATTTTTATCACAAACGCTAACTTGCCTAACACCTAAAGGAGAGACAATCATATGAAAATCGCAGTCATCGGATGTACACACGCAGGAACAGCAGCTGTTAAAGGATTACTTGCCAAGCACGACAATCTCGAAATCACCGTTTACGAGCGGAACGACAACGTCAGCTTCCTCTCGTGTGGGATTGCGCTCCACGTCGGTGGGGTCGTCCAACGTGCGGAAGAGTTGTTCTACTCCTCTCCACGTGAACTTGAAGAACTCGGTGCGACGATGCGCATGAAACATGACGTCTTGTCGATTGACACCGAAGCGAAGACGGTCCACGCCAAAAATCTTGAAACCGGGGAAGACGTGCATGACACGTATGACCGTTTGATTGTCACGACGGGTTCATGGCCGATCGTCCCAACGCTCCCAGGAATCGAAATGAATGGAATCGAGCTCTGTAAAAACTACGCGCATGCCCAACGCATTATCGAGCGTGCGACGGATGCGACGAAGATTGCCGTCATCGGGGCGGGCTATATCGGGGTCGAACTCGTCGAAGCGTTCGAAGCATACGGAAAACATGTCACATTTATCGATAGTGCCGACCGCATCTTGAACAAATATCTCGATAAGTCGTTCACAGATCCATTAGAAGCGGACATGACCAGTCGCGGGATCGATCTTGAACTCGGTCAGACGGTTGAAGCGTTCCGTGGAACAGATGGGAACGTCACACATGTCGTGACAGACAAAGGTGAATTCGAAGCGGATCTCGTCATCTTGTGCGTCGGATTCCGTCCGAATACAGGACTCCTAGAAGGACAGGTCGACATGCTCGGGAACGGCGCCATCATCGTCGATGAATACATGCGCACGAGCAACCCGGATATCTTTGCGGCGGGGGACAGCTGTGCCGTCTACTACAACCCGGCACGCACACACGCCTATATCCCACTTGCGACGAACGCTGTCCGCATGGGAACGCTCATTGCGGAGAACATGATGCAACCACGCGTCCGCTACCAAGGGACACAAGGAACGTCAGGACTTCGACTCTATGACTGGAATATCGCGTCTTCTGGTTTGACGGAAGAAGCGGCAGCGCTCTTTGGACTCGAAGTGGAAAGTGTCGTCATTGAGGACGCGTATCGTCCGGAGTTCATGCCGACCGCAGAGAAAGTCGAATTCAAACTCGTCTATGAAAAAGGGACACATCGCATTGTCGGTGGACAAGTGTTATCGAAAGCGGATTTGACGCAAGCGGTCAACACGCTCTCGCTAGCCATCCAAAACGAGATGACGATCGAAGAGCTCGCCTATGTAGACTTCTTCTTCCAACCACACTACAACAAGCCATGGCACTTCCTGAACAGCGGAGCGCTTGAAGCGATGAAAGACAAAGTGAATGCCTAACAAAAAACGCGGAAGCTAACAGCTTCTGCGTTTTTTATAGATAGCGTGGGGCATCTTTCATGGAATTCGTCAAAATCATATAAAGCAGGAAACTCCCAGGTAGGATCAAAAAGATGAGTCGAACTCCGATTGATGAAATACCAAAGTATTCAGCAATCCCACCGCATACTCCAGACAGAGAGCGGTCGGTCGCCGACTTACGAAGTGTACGTTGCATAGCAAAGCTCCTTATGGGTTGATATGTAAATTTTACCATAATAAGTGCATAAACATCCTCATCGATTGATTTGTTAATGTAGATTATTTACAAGTTACTCGGGGAAATAGGATAGGTAAGTGCGCGTCATGTTGTCTACCTTGAAGGAGGAATTTTTCATGGCTAAAAAGGAAAAACAACCGTATCATATCGTCACGTTCACGTTCCCGGAAGAGGCGATTTCGTATCAGGCGTTCAGTAAGCTGAAAAAGTACCATGCGGATGGGCTTGTCGGTTTTGAACAGCTTGTCGTCATCAAGCGTGAAGAGAACGGGGCGTTTTCGTTTGAGGATGCGGCACAGCTCGCACCCGTCAACAAGTCGACGAAAGGTGCGCTCATCGGGATGGCCGTTGGAATCCTCGGCGGTCCGTTCGGCATCCTGTTCGGGACACTCACAGGTGGTCTCATCGGCGGCACGAAAGACGTGAAGCATATGCAAGGCATTCAAGACACGTTCAAGCGGACAGTCGGTAACATCGAGCCGGGTCAGACAGGCGTCATGGCCATCGGGGATGAATTCGATCCATCAATTTTAGACGGGCTTGCAGAAGAGTTCGGAGGGACGGTCACGCGGACAGACGAGGAGCTGTGAGACATGAAACTCGGAATCTTAGGTGCCGGGAAAGTCGGACGCACGCTCGGGGAGCAGTTCGAACAAGCTGGCTATGAGGTGCTGTACGGGACACGGACGGAACGGGAGGGCACATTGACCTTACAAGAAGTCGCCTCAGCGAGCGATGTGCTTCTGCTATGTACACCGTTCGCGGCAGCGGTCGACCTGTTACCGACACTCGACGGACTGGATGGGAAAGTATTGATTGATGTGACGAATCCAATTGCCATCGAGTTTAACGAAGTCGAGCGCCCAGACGGAGTGTCAGGTGCGGAGTATTTGCAGCGACTCATTCCTGATACGAAAGTGGTGAAGGCGTTCAATCAGACGGGGGTCGAGAATTTAGGCGATCCGAATGGGTCCGTCATGTTCGTCGCAGGTGAAGATGAGGAAGCAGTGCGGCTTGTCGTCGAGCTATCGAACAAGATCGGCTTCGATACGCATCCGCTCCATGGTCTGAAGCTGGCTCGTGAGTTGGAAGGGTTGGCGTGGCTCTGGATTCATAATGCGGTGAAAGAGCGAAAATCACGGGACTTCGCCTTCTACTTAACAGAACGTTGAAAGACGATCGGGGCGAGAGGCCTCGATCGTCTTTTTTGATTAGAATCCTGTATAGCGATCAGAACGTGTTTGAAGCAGCTTAATCGTCTCGTGCTCAATCTGCTCAACTTCACGTTGTTGCCAACCCGGCATGAGAAATGCATCAACGAGTGCCCAAATGCCTGTGATGAATGCACCGAGACCGAGCGTCAAGACGACGAGTAGGACCATGGCGATTCCTGAACCGATTTTTTTGAAATAGAAACGATGCGCACCAAATGCACCGAGGAAAAACCAAAGCAAGTAGGCGACGAGCAAGCTACGTTTTCGTTTTTCGACTTCGCTGTTCACGAGTAACATTTCTTCTGTCGTCAAATCCATACGCGAATCATACATAGGACTCCAACTCCTTATCCATAATTGTTATAATGAGTTCGCACTCAAGTATATCGGAAAATGGATTTGTTTCCATGATTTCCTAAAAAGAAAAGAGGTTCTTTATGCTTTTTCCGATTTTGACGTTCATCGTCGCGTTCGTACACGTCGTTGGTGGGGCGATTGCCCTTTATCAATATCCGCAATACAAACGAATGGCCATCAGTGCCATCGTACTCGGGTTCGTTTACGGCGGGTTGACCGTGGCAGTGATCGGATTATGAAGTGGGGGGCGAACAGACCACTTCGTTCGCGTCTACAAATGCAGAGTGGTTATCAACTGGGGACATACTTATTTTTAGGTCTCATCATCTTTGATTTACTCTTAGGTGATGTCCCGAGAATCTCGTTTGCGATGTATGCGTTGCTCTTTTACTTTTGGCAGCGTGAACGTGTTGAGAAAGAAGAGAAGGGGTTAGCCGAGAAGATGAAGCGGAAGTCGGATGAGTGGACGATCACACTTGTCGTCTTGCTTTGTTTAGTGGGCTATGCCGTCTCGCTTGGCCTACAATATCCTTCTGTTTCGTTGCTCGAACTGAGCATTTATGGCTTCTCGACAATCTTTTGTATCCGAGCGTTGACCTTGATCTATGCGATGCACCAAGAACAGATCGACTAAAAACCATCCCTTCGCGTGAGAAAGGATGGTTTTGATTTAGGAAGCCGCTCGTCGTAGGACGAGCTTTTCTTTTACATAAATGCCGCTATAGACGAGGAAGCAGCCGAAGCTGACCAACAGTCCGATGTAGACGCTCATCATGAACGGTGTGAGAAGCGACCCGATTAAAATCGTCGAACGTGATAAGAAGTCGGCACCGGCGAACGACGTTCCGGCAAACGCCGAGTACGCACCACGTCGGTCTTCTGGCATCATGTTCGCCTTCTCCGTATTCAATACCGGTGAGTACAACAATTCACCAAACGTGGCGATGAGCATGAACCCGAGCAGGAGCATCATCGAATTCGCACTCGTGATGACCGCGTACCCGATCGTGTACAGCGCGAGCCCGCCGAGTAGCGTGTGCTTGTTCGAGAAGCGGGAAGCGAGACGTTGAATGAAGAACGTCAACGCGACGACGATGAGCGTGTTCTCGATTTGGATCAAGCTCATCATCCGTACTCCATTAATCGTCCAGTCTTCGAACGAAAGCGGTTCCAATGAATCGGCGAGCCTTACCGCGACGTAACTGCCCATCGAGAACTCGGCAGCGAGGATACACATCGAGCCGAAGACGACTTTGACGAACGGGCGGTCACGCCAGGCGATTTGATAGCTTTGGAATACGTCGACGAAGACGAGCTTGAGCTTTTGTGAGGTCCACGTCCGTTTCGTGTCTTCGAGGAAGATGGCGTACGCAATCGGCAGCATGCTCGACGTGAACGTCAAAATCCAAAACAGTAACAGTTGGTTGCTGACATAGAGCCAGCCCCCGAGTGCCGTCCCAATCGTGATTGAGAGGTTGATCAACCAGTAATCGAGCGCGTACACGGCTTTTCGGTTCTCAGGTGTTGTCGCGTCGATGATGATGGCGCTCATCGCAGGCCGCCCGAGGTTATTCGTGACCGTGAAAATCGTATAGGCGATCATAAAGACAATCATCTGGTCGAACTGAAGACTGAGCGTCATGACGAGAAACATCGATGCCGTGAGGCTAGCCGTTAACACAAGAAGTCGCTTCCGTGAAAATTTATCGGCGAGGTAGCCTCCAATCAACCCGATCACGTACCCGAGACAGACGAGCGAGATCAAGAAGACGCCCGCGATCCATTCATTGAACGCTTTGACAAAGAGAAGTGCCATGAACGGCATGATGGCGAATGAGACCGAACGGTTAAAAAATGATGTTACGAGTCGAACTTTTATTGGTTTAGGTATATCTTTCCATTTCATCTTGTCACCTTCCATTCTGTACCTGTATGATAAACAAGACAACGGATTTGAAAAATGGACGACATGGGGAAATGATGTCCACTTTTAAGGGGGGATGTGACGTGGATGCATATTTATTTCGATTGTGGAAAGAGTGTCGGGACGGAGCGTACACGATTTCCGATATGGCGGAAGCCATTCATTTAAGCCCGAAACAGACGAAGCGTCATTTGGCACGGTGGCAAGAAGAAGGGTGGCTCACGTATACGAGCGGACGTGGACGGGGGAATTTGACGCGTCTCGAATGGCTACGACACGTCGAGCGTGATTTGGCGAAACAGCTGCTCGAACGCATGGAGAAAGAGTCGGTCGAGGCAGTGACAAATCAGCTGGAGTGGGACTGGTCACCGGCACAGGCGGGTCGGTTCATGCGTCAACTCGAGAAGAAGTTCGGTTACGTCCAGACATCGAGTGATGCGCTCATCATCCCGCGACGCCGTCACTTTTTGACGACACATCCGCTCGAGGCGGCTGACATCCACAGTGCCCACCTCGTCCAGAACGTCTTCAATCGTCTGTTCATGATTGACGCGTCTGGTGAGGTCACAGGGGAGCTTGCGCATCACTATGAATGGCAGGGAAGTACGCTCGTCTTGTTTCTTCGGAAAGGGGTCCGATTCCATGACGGGTCGCTCATGACGAGTAAAGATGTGACGAAGAGTCTGCGCATGCTCGTCCAGTCGGATGCGTATCGATATATGTACCGGCACGTCCGGCATATCGCATCGAACGGTACGTATCGCGTCGATGTCACGCTCGACCGACGCCGGAATTCGTACATCCCGAAACTGTCGATGATTCATACGAGCATCGCCAAAGGAAGTGTCGGGACAGGACCATTTCAATTGGACCAGCATGATCGGGAGAAGACGGTCCTCCTCGCCTTCGAGAATTATTTTGGGGTGCGGGCGCTCCTCGACCGGGTCGAGTTCATCAAAGTGCCGGACGGATACGATCCGACGTATCGCATCTCATCAAGGGATTCCAAAGAAACCGGACACATCTCGACACCGTCCGGGTTCGGGCTTGTCATCTTGAACAGTCATCCGAATAGTGTGTTCGCGAATGAAGAGGCGCGACATTATATCCATCGGTTGATTGCGGAGATTCGACCGGAGATTGGGACGTTGCATGAGCGAAGAACGCCGAACAATCGAGGTTTTCTCGGAGCGATGAGCGAGACGTATCGCATTCCAAAAGGAACACCGGTCACGTTCGACCGTCCGATTCGAATCAAACAGACGGACTTCACGAACGATACGACCGATTGGATTGCCGAGATGTTGACGCGTCACGGCATTGCTTATGAGTTCGTACCCATCAGCTTCAAAGATTCGATCCACGATAAAGCGTATTATGAATATGTTGATTTGGTCGTTCACGGGGAAGTGTTCGAGCGGAACATTACGCTCGGGTTTGAACAGTTCATGACGAACGAATACTCGCCGCCATATAAAGTGTTTCCTCATATAAAAGGGATGACGGAACGGCTCGGGCAATATGATGACCTGCCGTTTGAGGATTGGTTGCCGCTGCACCGAGAGATCGAACGTGAGTTGAAAGAGAAGTCGTACTTCATTCCGCTCTATAACGAGGAGCGGACGATTCCGTTCCCGGTCGAGCTGAAGGACGTCTGTGTCGACTTGTTCGGCTATTTTGATTTTGCAAAACTATGGATTCCATCATAAGGAGGGGTATGGTGCGTAAGAAGTTACTCATTGGATTTATGATCTTTTTTGTAGGACTGTTTTTGTTCGCGCTATGGGATGGTGTGTTTCTTAGCATGACAATCGTGGGTCTAGGATTCACTATCTATGGTTATCGACACGAAGAAATTGAAAAGCTTGAGGAAAAGGTGAGCAAGAGAATCATGAGACAAGTCGATGCGACACTCATGAACATCACGATTTACGGTTTGCTGGTCATTGGCGTGGTCATCAATTTCTTCTTGGATGAACCGCAAATCCTACTGATTGATGCCATTTATGTATTATTAGGCGTGGTGTTCGGTCTGCGTGGACTGCTCATTCGGAGTGTCTATCAAGAAGAAATACAGGATCAATCGAAAGTTACAGCCATAAGAAAGACCCCGAGCTCGTAAGACTCGGGGTTTCGTTATGCGGATTTGTCCGTGCCTTCTTTTTTGACTTTTCGAGCGAGTGCCAAGATTTGATACACTTTGAAAAAGTCGTAAGCGGCGACGGCGATGATAAAGTACGTCCAGAAGCTGAAGCCGTACTCTTGTACCGAGAAGTACGCGAGGACGGTGAACAACACACCGAACGAGAGACTGAAGAGCATCATCACTTTTAGTTGTCGCGGCATAACTGCCACCTCATTTCTACATTAAAAATAGTACGAGCATCACGAGCGCGTTGTTGAACGCGTGGATGGCGATTGGAACGATCAATCGTCTTGTCTTCGCATACGCGTAGGAGAACGCGAAACTCATCGCGATATAGACGAGGAACCGATTGTCTTGGTGGATGAGCGCGAATAGGATCGAACTGACCCCAAAGGCGATCCAGAACCCGAAGCGTGCATTCAAGTTCCCGAACAAGATGTGACGGAAGAGAATCTCTTCGATGATTGGTCCGAGCAAAATAACCGGCAAAATCAGGAGTGGAATGACTTCCACCATCTCGGCAATGTTTTGCGTGTTCATCGATTCGACGAGGTCACCAGAGATGGCCGTCTCAATCAAGTTCGCCACGATGACGAGCCCGTATTGCATCAAAATCCCGAGCCCGATCCATTTGACCGTGTCGTTCAAGTTCGATTGGATGCCTTGCGCTTTGTATTGCTTCAAATCCGGCCAGATGAGCAGGATTGACAGAACAATCGTCACACCGAATCCGATGGCGAGCCAGAGCCCGACGAACGTTTCCGTTAACCATTCCGGTCGTACTTCAGTGAGGACGAGCGGGAATAGTTGAACGAACGCATAGAGTAAAATCGGGGTGAGGTGCCGGAGACGAATGTTAGGCGCCATCGAAAAACGGGTATTTATCGATTGGTTTGAGTTTAGTGTAGCCAATTCAACACGTCCTTAATCATAAGAATAAACCTACCTTTTTCTCATTGTAACAAATAAGTTCTCTTGACCGCGAGTAAGAGCATTTTTTAATGTATCCCACTTGATTTTTTAATCGTCGCATACTACACTTAACAATGTTAGCACTCCTTTTAACTGAGTGCTAAAACCTTACGATACACATTACATCATTCATATTCGGAGGAGGGTTTTTCCATGTTAAAACCACTAGGCGATCGTGTCATCATCGAAGTCGTGGAGAAAGAAGAAAAGACGATCGGGGGCATCGTGCTTCCTGATACGGCGAAAGAAAAGCCGCAACAAGGGAAAGTCGTCGCAGTCGGTACAGGCCGCGTGACGGACGAAGGCAAGCGCATCGATCTCGACGTGAAAGAAAATGATTTGGTCATCTACTCGAAGTACGCAGGTACCGAAGTGAAGCATGATGGAAAAGAGTACTTAATCGTTCGCGAGAGCGACATTCTCGCAATCGTAGGCTAAGCACCATTATTCAAAAACTTTTTTAGGGGGAAATGAACGATGGCAAAAGATATTAAATTCTCAGAAGATGCACGTCACGCGATGCTTCGCGGCGTCGACGCACTCGCTGACGCAGTCAAAGTAACGATTGGACCAAAAGGACGTAACGTCGTCCTCGAGAAGAAATTCGGTTCACCACTCATCACAAACGATGGTGTGACAATCGCGAAAGAAATCGAACTCGAAGACCGCTTCGAAAACATGGGCGCAAAACTCGTTGCTGAAGTCGCGTCGAAGACGAACGAAGTCGCAGGGGACGGTACGACAACAGCGACAGTCCTCGCACAAGCGATGATTCGTGAAGGGCTCAAGAACGTCACAGCGGGCGCGAACCCGATGATCCTTCGTAAAGGGATCGACAAAGCGGTTCGTCGTGCACTCGAAGAATTGAAATTGATTTCAAAACCAATCGAGTCAAAAGAAGCAATCGCACAAGTTGCGGCCATCTCGGCAGCGGACGAAGAAGTCGGTGAATTGATCGCAGAAGCGATGGAGCGCGTCGGGAACGACGGTGTCATCACAATCGAAGAATCACGCGGCTTCACGACAGAGCTCGACGTCGTCGAAGGGATGCAGTTCGACCGTGGCTACCTGTCACCATACATGATCTCAGACTCTGACAAGATGGAAGCGTCACTCGACAACCCGTACATCTTGATCACAGACAAGAAAATCTCAAACATTCAAGAAATCATCCCAGTGCTCGAGCAAGTCGTGCAACAAGGGAAGCCGATCTTGATCGTCGCAGAAGATATCGAAGGAGATGCACTCGCGACACTCGTCTTGAACAAACTCCGTGGTACGTTCAATGCGGTAGCCGTCAAAGCACCAGGATTCGGTGATCGTCGTAAAGCGATGCTCGAAGACCTCGCGACACTCACAGGTGGTCAAGTCATCACAGAAGACCTCGGTCTCGACCTCAAATCGGCATCACTCGACATGCTTGGTCGCGCATCGAAAGTCGTCGTCACAAAAGACACAACGACTATCGTTGAAGGTGCAGGGAACGAAGAAACAATCAAAGCACGCGTTCAAACGATCCGTAACCAAATCGAAGAGACAACGTCTGACTTCGACCGTGAAAAACTCCAAGAGCGTCTTGCGAAACTCGCAGGCGGCGTAGCCGTCGTCAAAGTCGGTGCAGCTACGGAGACTGAGCTCAAAGAGCGTAAACTCCGCATCGAAGACGCACTCAACGCGACACGTGCGGCCGTTGAAGAAGGAATCGTCGCAGGTGGTGGTACGGCGTTCATCAACGTTATCCCGGCCGTTCGTGCGTTACTTGCAGAAGTGACAGCGGATGAAGCGACTGGTGTGAAACTTGTCCTTCGTGCGCTTGAGTCACCGGTCCGTCAAATCGCGGAAAACGCGGGTGAAGAAGGTTCGGTCATCGTCGAGAAACTCAAGAACGAATCAGTCGGTGTCGGATACAATGCGGCAACTGGCGAATACGTCGACATGATCGCACACGGGATCGTCGACCCGGCGAAAGTGACGCGTTCAGCGCTCCAAAACGCAGCATCTGTCTCAGCGATGTTCCTCACGACAGAAGCGGTCATCGCAGACAAGCCAGAACCAGCAGGCGCTGGCGGCGGCATGCCTGACATGGGCGGTATGGGTGGAATGGGCGGTATGATGTAATATCATTTTTTGAAAAGCGTTAGACCTTAATAATATAGGGTCTAACGCTTTTCTGTTCTTAAAAAGAAAGGCAGTATTTAAATATTAAAGTTTGATGACTTCAGACTCAGGTAAAAAAATTGTTAAAAAGGACTAGATGGCATAAGCTATTTTTCTATTAGCTAGAGTATGTTACTCTGACGGTATTTTATGTTTGTTAGTAAATAAATTTAAACTAATTGAATAAAAACAAAAAATAAACATTTAATATAAATTAAAGGGAGGGCCTAATGTGTATGTAATAAAATCTCTTCCAGCTCATGATGGGGATAGTTTTATTATAAAATTTGGAAAAGGAACCAATGCCAAGAATATAATAGTAGATGGCGGTAGAAGAGCTAAAGTTGTAAAGAAGTTGAAAGAAGAACTGAGTATAATTCAACAAGCAAATCAATATGTAGATTTGCTTGTTGTAACTCACATAGATGAAGATCATATTCAAGGACTCATAAAACTTTTCGAAGATAGTGAAATAGATAAATCGATTTTCAAAAAAGTTTGGTTTAATTCTAAAGAGCTCTTATCTATGCACTTTATGAAAGAAGAACAAGAAGATGAACAACTTCAAATAAATTATAAAGAAGACAATAAAATTAGCTTTACCAATGGAATATCATTTGGAAAGCTTATAAAGAATCTAAATTTATCAGCTCCTAATTTAATTCATAGTGGCCAAGAACTAAATATTGGGGAGGCGACTTTAAAAGTTCTTTCGCCTAATCTCGAAGAATTAGAAAAGTTGTTTAAAAAATGGGATAAAGTATTCCCTGCTAAAATTTCAAATGGCATCCCAATTTCATCGAGAGATAAAGAAGACCATCATAAAACTATAGATGAATTATCGAAGATGGAATTTATAGAAGACAAAGCCCCAGCGAACGGAAGCAGCATTGCTTTTTCCATAGAAATAAAAGGAGAAAAACTTCTCATGTTAGGGGATTCATTTCCGTCTGTAGTAGAAGGGAATTTAAAAAAAATATATAATGATGCTAATAAAATTCCATTTAGTTTAATTAAAGTATCTCACCATGGTAGTAAACATAATACTAGTCAACAATTGCTTGATCTAGTTAGTTGTAATCGTTATTTGATTAGCACAAATGGTCAGACTCATGGATTTCCTCATAAAGAAACGTTGGTAAAAATTTCTTTGTCATCTAAAAATGATTCAGATAAAACATATTTTTACTTTAATTATCCAAATATTCAGGACAAAATTTTTAATTTGAAAGAAACTGAATTTTTAAATATTAAGTGTATTGATGCTGATAATATCCAAAATGAAGTGCTAGAGGTGGACTTATGGAAATCTTCAGAGAATTAGCAGTTAAAGTGAATGGATTAGAAAGCGCAAAAGGCTCAGGATGCATTTATGAATTATCAAATGAAAGTGGAAAAAAGTATATTTTAACCGCTCAACATTGCTTAAGTTCAGACAAACAAAAAAGAGTTTTTAATCATGAAGATTTAGAAAATATAGAAATATATGATTTTGATGAAGAAAGAATTAACATTTTTAAAATTCACATTCCTGAAAATCCGGAATTGGATTTCGCGATAATTGAGGCGAGATCTTCTAAAACTTACAAAAAAATTTCTATTAAACATCCCAAAAGAGGCTTGGAATACACTTTTTTTGGATTCCCAAAATATTTACAAAATGATTTAGATTCGGGAGAACTTTTAGAAGGATATATTAGTGAAGTAAAAAAAAGTACTATAACTCTACAACACCATAGTGGGGCTTTATCTGATGCTGATAATGATGCAATAGACAATACAAAAGGGTTTTCTGGATCAGGAATTTATTGTGAAGAAGATGACACATATTGTTTAATTGGTATATTAATTGAGTTAAGAGGTAAAGGGGCACACGGAAAACTAGTTGGTATTAATATTAATGAAATAAATCAATTTTTGCTTGAAAAGAAATTAGAAAAATTATATCCCTACGAGTTACAAGACTTTGGGCTACATCTGCAACTTTTATTGAAAGATGAAGATTCAAAGCTTCAAGCAATCTTTAGGAAAAGATTTAGTCAATACATTATTGATCTTAGTCCAAACTATTTTCATGAAAAGTTAAAAGAGAAAATTTTTTTACCATATAATGAAAATGGAAATGTTATAAATAGTAAAATATGGCAGGGTTGGTTAAGGTTTTTGCTTTACATTTCGTTGAGAAACCAAAAAATTGTAAATTTAGACAACATCAATGAATACGTTTTTGTTGAAGAGCCCACCTCTTCGAGGAATAGATTTTACTTTACTGAAGAGAAAAGGATGGCTAACTTTGTCAAACATTTATATGGGTCAACTTATAAAGACATTAGAAATAATGATTTAATTTTTGTGAATAGTGAAAAATTCTATGGGAGTAAAACTCCTACTTTTAATGACATCCATCAAATAATTCAAAATATCGATGACCCCTATTTATTTGAAAGTGGCATAGATATATCGAATCCGAATGAATTAAAAAAAGTAAAAGTGATTCATTTGGATTATTTAGTAGATCAAATAGAAGATGAACTATTATCTTGTTTGGAACTCAATAAGAGCCTTATAGAAATTGAAAAATCTTGCATACAATGTCTAGAAAAAATATTTAAAGAATTTGAAGTAGTAAACCCATAGAAAGGAGTTTTACATTGGAATTAAAAATTGAAAAAAATATAAATAAATTAATTAATTTTGACGAGGAAATTGTTAAACAAAACATACATTGTTTCCAATATATCCCTAATAAGAAGAATTATACACTATACATATTTACATGCGACTTTAATTCCGAGTCTGAAATGATAGAAATGTATAGCGTAATTAATGATGTAATTGCTTATGATTTCCAAAGAACATTAATGAAGGATATGGAAAAATGGAATTTATATTTATTTTGCTTTGTAAATGAGAAAGTCTCAGAAGACGCAAAAGCTGTAGTAGAGCAAAATAAATACGCTACACGAAAAATGGTTTTTGATAATAATAAGAATTATATTTCTATAGAAGCTAAAGAAAAGATAATTGTGAATAAATTATTTAATTTAAACACTAAAGAAATGCTTCCTAAAAATAATGATGAATATGAAAGTATATATCAATTTATTGAGCAAAATGATTCTTCATTGCTAAAAGTAATTGAGGATTTAAGAAAAGTGAAAGGGACGGATTCATCAGCCAAGAAAAAAAAATCTAAAATAGTAAAATCATATTTGGAGCTGAAAAAAAATGAGTAGAAAAATATCTAAAGTTACATTAGAGGCTTTCCGTGCTTACGAAAAAATACAAAACTTTGATTTTTCTATAAGTAATGAAGAAGTTGCTAATTTGATAGTTATTTATGCGCCTAATGGGTCAGGGAAAACTTCTTTTTTTGATGCAGTTGAG
This sequence comes from Exiguobacterium sp. s89, assembly GCF_018617735.1. Lineage (NCBI taxonomy): Bacteria > Bacillati > Bacillota > Bacilli > Caryophanales > Exiguobacterium > Exiguobacterium sp. s89. The sequence goes on along the minus strand of NZ_JACSKS010000005.1, from coordinate 90,251 downwards.
TGGGTTATGTCAGGTAAAATACAAAGAATTTCTAATAATCAGCGTGTTAAAGAAATTGCTGAGCAAGAGAAAGGCCATATTTTAAAAAATAAAGAGAGTGATTTATTAAATGGAACAGTTGAAATAGCATTTACAGATCAAGAGCATATAGTATTAAATACGAAAAAAATAGTGAAACCTAGAAAAACAGATTACGATGAAGGAAAACTGATATCAGCTACATCTGGAATTAATAAGGACAAAACAAAAGAATTTGTAAGTAAAAATATTCTTACGCATGATCAAATAGATCGATTTTTGCGATTCCAAGGATCTAAAGAAAGATATGAAACCCTAAGAGTTTTTTGGGATGTAAACGAGGAAACTGAAATATATAAAGGACTTTTATCAATCATAAAAGAAATCTCCAACCAAAAAACAGATTTCAAGAAAACACAAGACCAAATCACTTTAGATTTAAATAGATTCAAGCTAAATAATGAAACGATGACCAAAATGAATAGCTACATAAATATGTATAATTCTTATAGTGATGAATCTCAAATTAATGAACTCACAAATTTTAATTTAGAAACTATTTTGCAAGAGTCTGTTAGTAAAAAAACAGATTTGGAAAAAAGATTATTTGCAGAAGCTAAAAAAATGGAAGAAGTAAACACTAATTTTCAATTGTATAAAGAAGTTTTCCCTCAAAAAGTTAGAGAATTTAATAATTTAATAAAAGTTAATATCCCGTTTATCCTTAAAAAAATAAATAATTTTGAAAAGATTTCAAAAAATGAAATTGAAAAAGAGAAAACAGTGAGTAAGCTAAGTACGTTAACTTTGAAGCTAAATAAATTAGAATTTTTAATTCAAAATGAAGGTGATTATTTAGATAAAGTGAAAGAAAATGAAAAATTAATGAGTAATCAATACAGACTATCCCTTAATAGAAAAAGAGAAAGTGAAAACCTGATTGAACTTCATCATAGAATTACTAAAAGTAAAAATGCACTAAAACAAAATAATGAGAAGCTCTTTTCTTATAACGAGAAAATACATAAGCTAAATAACGTGCTAAATATTAAAGAGTTAAGAAAAGAATTGAGCATTGTAGAAGAGCAAGAAAAAAAAATGCTGAAAAAATTGGGAGAGATTAATTCTTTAATCACAAAGAATGAACTGCAAAAAGAAAAAGAATTAAGATTGACAACAATGAATGTTCAGGAATTAGTCTCTAGTTACGATCTAACAAAGGAGTTTTCACAAAAAATAAAATCTTACTTCAGCGAACTACTTTATTACCACAATCTTCAATTTGATATGGAGAAAAATATAAAAATTAAAGAAGAGGAAATTGAAGCACATAAAAAAATCGGTAGTGATATTAGTAAGCTGAAAAAAATAGGGAGGGATATTCTAAATAAATCCGATTCTAAAAATTGTCCTTTGTGTAATCATGAATATGATGATTTTAACATCCTCATTCAGAATATTGAAAGTTGGAATATTGAATTCCAACAGCTCAACAGTTACAATGAGGAACTTTTGAAATTAAAAGAATCTTTTAGAAGTATAAAAAAAACGATAGAAATTAGTCAAAAAAATTTGAATGAGGAACTCAAAAATACGATTCAAAAGGTTTTAGAAGAGAATAATAAGTTAAAAATTAATAAGGGTATTTTAAATGAAGATTGTAAAAAGATTATAAACGATAAAGAAAAAATAATTTACGAACTAAAAAAAATTGAAACTGAATTAAAAGAACTTAATTTAGAGAATCGAAATGAAGAAATTTTATTAAATGAAATAAATAAGAAAAAAAATACATTTGAAAATGAAAGTGAAACAGTAAAAGATGCTATAAAAAAAGAAAGTGAAGAGATTAAAAAGATAGAAATTGACATTAATGATTCAACATACAGAAAGAAAAAAATAGAGGAGGAAATAAAACAAAATGATATTTTGATTAATCAGTTAAACAATGATCAAATCTATAAAGCCTATGCCAACATTAAAATGGAAGTAGAAGATTCAAATAATAATTCTATTATAGAAAAAATTTCAAAACTAAATGAAGAAAAAAAGAATTTAGGTCACAAGGTATCACGATTAAGTAGAGAAGTCTCGGATATTCAAACTCAATTGGGTGATGACAATAAAAACGATATCATATCTAAATATGAAGAGCTGACAGAAGAGGCTAGAAAACTTGAATTATTCATAGACTTTTCTCAAAAAGAATTTATAAGAGTACTAGGAAACGAAAATATTAAAGACGTTAAAGATGAATACTTTCTTGAAAAAATAAAAGCAATATCTGAAGAATCGATTATGTTAGAAAAACAAGATAGTATATTGTCGACAGTTATTAATACGTTAAGTGGATACGTAAATAATACAATGAAAACTGACAAAGAAAATGATCTGACGGTGATTAAATCTGAAATACGTAATTTAAATAAGCAATTAAAAAACATATATTTTTTAAAAGAAAAGTCTCATGAATATATAAAAAACCAAATAGAAAATGTGTTCAATCTTAACAGTGTTAATAACATATTTGAGATGCTTAATCCCCATCCTGACATAAAAGAAATTTATTTTAAATTAGATGAAACATTAAAGGACGGAGCACTTGGACTAAATATAATGTGTAAAAATAATTTAGATGAATCTGAGGGTGAAGCACCAACTCTGTATCTTAGTTCTGCACAGGTCAACATCCTCTCTTTAAGTATTTTTCTGGCGAGTGCTATTGAAAATACCGATGTATTTAATACTATTTTAATGGATGATCCGATTCAACATTTAGATGGTTTGAACCTTCTTTCGTTTATAGATTTAATCCGAATAGTTTGTTATACCCTCGATAAGCAAGTTATAATTTCAACGCATGATCAAAACTTCTTTAATTTGTGTCAAAGAAAAATAGATGCAAAATACTTTGCAGCTAAGTACTTTGATTTATCACCAAATTTAAATAATGTTATCTCAGAAAGTTAAGCAAATAATAAAAGCCCAAGATTATATGACTTCTGGCGCATTAAGGTGTAAACTACAAATCGTCATGATAAAACTCAAGAAAATGAATACGCTTGTTATAATACTCGTTGTATGCCTGTTTTTGCTGAGAGAGACGTTCATCTTGATTCTTATTCACCTAATCTAGTAAATACTAGCGGAGGTAAAACGTAATAAGATACGACTGATTGTTTATACCAATTTAATTCCTTTTGACCTACACCACTTCTTTACTGTACGGAAGAAGTGGTTTTTTTATGAAAATAGGTCTGGTGGCGTGAAAACAATACTATATGAAAATTGTAAACGACGCGTCAGATTTAACACTTTGTTGAGTGATTTTAAGTCGAAAAAATAGTACGGATAGAATACTCTACTTTAATGACGTATGGAGAAACATATGTTTCGGATGAATCGACTGAACTGCGAAAAGGACGACAGCTAGGAATTGGCACAGCTTTTTTCACCAAGACGTAAAAACAATAGCCGGACTGAATTGAACAAAGAACGTGTCCGTCAATCACAGCGATTTGGTATGATGAAGGAGTCTATAGACTATATTTCCTGCGCCGCATCAGTGGTGAGTCGGTTGTGATTAATGAAGAAATCATGAAACGGCTGAGGGAAATCGAGAAATTATACCAGCGATTCATAGACTTTGCTGAGTCGTGTCGATACAATTCAAAGCGTCCGCGAAGACCGAGAGACATATTTGAAACGACTCGATAAAAACGAAAGCCAATGAGATGTACGGGCAATGGAATGATGATGGACGCTTGATCGAGTAACGGAAAAAGGTGTCGCTTTAAGTCAAAGCGACACCTAGTTTATTTAATCCGTCTGTTTCCGGTTATACATCACAATACTTCCGACGAACACAACAAGCGCCCAGGAAGACAAAATCACAAGCTCCACCCATGTAGAGCCGAGTCCAGCTCCCGCCTCGATTTGATGCGCGAGATTGATCAAGACGATGTTCGGCAAGTACTCGAGCAAACCGACGATGGCGAACCGGTCTTCGTACACTAACAGCATCGGTGAGAACGAAACGAAAAAAAACGCCGGCATGACGATGAGCGAGGCTTCCATGACCGTCTTCGTCATCAAGCCGAGAATCGTCCCAATCCCGATATGAAAGAACGTTGAGACGATCAATGCGAGTAGGTTCGCAGAGGTGTATCCCATGATAAAAGTACATGCCGCGATAAGGATGAGCGTGGTCACGAACGTGAGCGCACTCTTCCCGAGCAAGATGTCGAGCGTGCTTGCCGGCGACAACATCAGCCTACGGAGCTGTGTTCTTTTCTTTCTCTTCGGCAATCAAAGCACACTGGACGAACGTTGCGACGAGACTGAACGTGATGTTGATGACGAAGTAAGTCACGTCGATGCCTCCTCCGCCGAGCTGTGAATAGAAGACGGCGAAGAACAGCGGCATGATCAACGTCGAGGAGACGAATAAGTTCCGCGACAAGTCTTTATAGTTTTTTTTTTAAATGGCGAGTGCCCGTTTCATTGAAAACATCATGGTATTTTTCTCCATGTCACTTCAAAAAAGATATTTTAAAGTGTTGGCCACATCTTTTCTTCGTTTTAATTCAACCGTTCCCCTTATAACACTCTACATAAATCTTCCTCGAAACTCCCCATCTCATAAGTAAACTTCCCATTTGAACCCTATCCGTTATTTTATCTGCCTAATATTAGGAATTCCGTTATAGTGGATGCAATGATTGAACAACGGGGAAGGATGAGGGAAAGATGAACCAGTATTATTTAACAGAATGGCGAGCATTAACGAAAGCAACGGACGTGACACTCCATCTCTATACCGTACCGCTCCAAGATCCATCGTCACGCCATACGCAAGGTGGAAAGTTGATTTTTCAATTGAATAAATTGAACAACTTTCAACCGATTGTGTTCTTTGATCAGTACATCGCTTCATTTGAGGAAATTAAACAGTGGGGAAACGAGACGTTTCTTCAATATGAAGCGCGTCCGATCAATCTTTCACGTAACGTCGAGCGAACGTTACTCGAACGACTGTTGAAAAAGCAGTTGGAGCGATTGGGATATCCCCAGTACATGATGAACCGAGGGAAGTTCCGCTCGAAACAGGCGCACCCACAATCGACAAGTGGGCTCCTCGTCTATCCCGCACTTGACCTCAACGTGAACGTGTCGGAGACGGATGAAATTGTCTTTGGATTCGATTTGACCCATCAATTTGAATATCGCGAAAACCTATTGCAGCAACTCAAGCGTGAGCCGAAATCCGTGTCTTCTGGAATGCGCGTCATCGATTCGACTCACCCCAAGTTATATGAGTACGAATTTATAGAGGTCGCGCCTTATCGAGCGAGTGAAGTGAGTCCGATTCTAAAGTGTTCAATCATTGATTATTTCGCAAAGAAAGATGCAAAACGAGTCATCGCACCCGACGCACTCGTCGTACACGTCAAAGATCGAAACAATCAAATTCTTCCATACTTACCCGAGCAACTGAAACAGAGTTGTTCTTTTGAGACGATTCCAGCTAAACAGCTCGGCGCAGTCAATCGCATCATCAAATTGTCACCTGACGCGCGAATGTCGAAACTGATGCTGGAAGCACTCGATTTGATTGGTCGACTGCCTATGCTTCAGTTTGAACGGAAAGATGTGCGGGCTGCTCGTCTCGGCTATTCGATTCAAACGTTACCTTCGCCACGACTTCGATTTGGAAAAGGGAAGACCACCAGTTATGCAAAAACTGGTCTAAATCAAGGCGGTGTATTTGAAACGGGAGAGGCGACCGTCAGTTTCTTTGTCGACCCGAAACTGCGAGACAATCAAAAGCGGCAACAAGTGCTCGAATTTATCAAAAAACTTCAGACTACCTCTGAACGCTTCGGCGTGACACTTAACGTCTCGAACAAACCTAGAGGACTGAGCCAAAAGCTCTCTATCGATTTGTTGCAGGCAGAGGATGATTTCGTACCAATTGAACGATGTCCCGCAACACTTTGAAGGTGTCGTCATCGTTATCGCCGAGGAAGCGTCACTCCAGCATTCGTATCAAGCAATCAAACGACAATTCGGTGGGAAACACGATGTCGTGACGCAATGTGTCGAGTTGCATGACCGCGTGCTGAGCTCTGAGGATACACTTTACAACATCCTACTCGGTATTTACGTGAAGGCAGGTCTCCAGCCTTGGATTCTTGGTGAACCGCTCCACTCAGATTGTTTTGTCGGGTTAGACGTAAGCCATGAGAATGGTAAACACGCAGCAGGCATCATTCAAATCATTGGGAAAGATGGGGCGATGATTAAGCAGAAGTCGCTTTCGACAAGTGAAGCAGGGGAAAAAATCAGTGGTGAGACGATGCGGGAAATCGTCTATGACACACTTCATGCGTTCGAAAAACAATACGGCCATGTACCGAAACATATCACGTTCCACCGGGATGGATTCGGTCGTGAAGATTTGGCGCTCATCGATTCGCTTCTCTCCCCACGCGGGATTCAATTCGATTACGTGGAGATTTTAAAAAACGTCAATCGACGGATGGCGATTTACGAGAAAGAATGGAAGACATCACAGGGGCTCAGCTATACAAAAGGACGTATGGGTTATCTACTTTCGACCAACCCTCACGTGCGTGTCGGGATGGCGAAACCACTCAAAGTCGTCCAACAGACAACGACCTTGCCGTTTGAAGCCATTTTGACGGATGTCTATCGATTATCGTTCATGCACGTCCATTCGCTATTGAAAACAAGACTGCCAATCACGACGCATTATGCAGATTTAAGTTCAACGTTCCATAACCGTGGCTTGCTCAATGCGATTACAGAACATGAAGAGGCATTGCCGTTTGTATAACATGTAAAATTGAAAGGTACCATACCGTTTTTTTCAGTATCGCGACTTGTCGAATATTGGGACCGATGCGTACCGTAACTTTGAATTGAGATCATACTAGGAGGTAGAGTGATGAGTGAAAAAGGAGAAATTGTTCAATCTGCAAAACAGCTTATGGGAGATGAACAGGATATGAATGACATCCCTTTTAAACAATACGAAATGATTTTAAAGCATACCCCAGACGTCATAAATGCCGTTAGCAACATGGGGGGAGTCGGTTCAAAATCGCAAGATAAAGTGTACGGTACAATTGATAAAGCGATTGATGTCTTTGCTGAGCAACTTAAAGAAGACAACCTATCGGATGAAAATAGAGACAAACTCAATGATCGTATTGAACGCATGGTAGAAAAGTCATTTCAAAAAGATTCGGAGTTCAAGAAATGGATGGGAGCATCGATTGTAGCAGGAGTCAGTGGTGCCGCATTAGCATTAGCAAAGAATGCAGAAGTGAGAAAAACACTTACTAATTTGCTGACGAAAAAAGACTGAGCGTCGTAAGTTTGATTGGTGTACGAAGTATATTTGAAAGGACGGAGCGAGGATTCTATTCGTCGCTCCGTCTTTTTTTTAGTCCGTCTGCTTCCGGTTATACATCACGACGCTACCGACGAATGCGGCAAGCGCCCATGCAGTGAGCAAACCGAGCTCTAGCCCGACGGCACCGAAGTTCGCACCGTCTTCCACTTGATGGGCCACATCAATCAAGAGCACGTTCGGTAAATACTCGAGTACTCCGATGATAGCGAAACGGTCTTGTAGTGGCAACAACATCGGTGAGAACGAGAAGAAAAAGAACGGCAACATGACAATCAATGAAGCTTCCATGACCGTCTTCGTCATCAAGCCGAACATCGTTCCGATTCCGATATAAAAGAACGTCGAGACGATGAGCGCGAGGGCGATCACAGCCAGATTTTGCGGGGCATAATCCATCAAAAATGACGAGGCTACGATGAGGATCATCGTCGTCACGAATGTGAGAGCACTCTTTCCGAGCAAGATGTCGAGCGTGCTCGCCGGGGACAACATGAGCCCGCGAAGCGTGTTTTTCTCCTTTTCTTCTGCAATCAATGCACACTGCACGAAGATGGCAACAAGGCTGAACGTGATGTTGATGACGAAGTACGTGATGTCGACGCCACCGTCACCGATTCGCGAATAGAAGACAGCGAAGAAGAGCGGCATGATCAAGGTCGACGAGACGAACAAGTTTCGAGACAAATCTTTATAGTCTTTTTGGAAAATGGCGAGTGCGCGTTTCATTGAAAAAGTCATGATAATTTCCTCCCTGTCACTTCGATAAAGATGTCGCCGAGTGTCGGCTCATTGGAGTGGATTGACGCGATATTTTTAGCACGCATCTGTTTATGGAGCCAGTCCGCGCCTTCGTCGGTTTGCGTCACTTCATGCGTCTGACCGTTGTTTAATTCGACAAGCATCGATCCCGTCGCATATTTCCTGCGCAATACGTTCGGTGCATCGAGCAGTTGAATCGATCCTTGATGTAAGAAAGCGACACGGTCACACAGCTCTTCGGCTTCTTGCATGTCGTGTGTCGTTAAAAAGATGGTCGTCCCATTAGCCTTCAACCGTTCAATCCCTTTATAGATATGTCGAGAGTTGACCGGATCGAGAGCCGATGTCGGTTCATCTAAAAACAGGAGCTCTGGCTCATGAAGAAGGGCGCGTGCGAGCGTCACCCGTTGCAACATCCCTCTAGAGAGTTTGTCGATGCGCTTTTTCCGTTCCCCGCTAAGATTGACCATGTTCAATACTTCATCAATCCGGGTCTTCGGTTCATCATAGAGGTCGCAATATAAGCTCAGGTTCTCTTCTATAGAAAGTCGTGTATACAGACCACTATTGTCCGTCAACACACCGATGCGTTTACGGTACTGTTCTTGTTTCAAGTCAGCGACCGGCACGCCGAAGACGGTAGCATCCCCAGCCGTCTGTGCGAGCTGTGACGTCAGAATTTTAATCGTCGTCGTCTTTCCAGAACCACTCGGTCCCAAGAAGCCGAACACTTCTCCTTTTCCTACCGTAAACGTCACATCATGTAACGCTTCTTCGTTTCCAAACAATTTCTTCAACCCGTTCACTTGAATGATTGGTTCCATTCCCGTTCCTCCTTGTCGATGTCATCTTGCTTGCCTCTATCGTATAAGGAATAAAGGAGGACTGCATTCAAATGGCGATAAATGGCGCTTATCATGATGTGAACGAAGCGATAGGAACTATGAATGGAGACTATTTGAGCCCCATCATCGTCTTCAATTCCGCCATTTTTGTCTTAGATAACGGAATCATTGTCTTCTCTGAATCATCCAAGACGAGACTGAAGCTATTTTTCGTATAAGTGATGACTTCGCGGACACGTTGTAAGTTCACGAGATATGACCGATGGCAACGGAAGAAACCGTACGGGGTCAAACGCGTCTCGAGCTCGTTCATCGTGAAGACACTCGGGAACTGATCCGATTGACTATGTAAAATCGACTGTCCGTCCTGACTTTCGATGAAGTCGATTTCAGGAGGATCGAGTAAGATGATTTTTTCGTTCACTTTCGTTGGAATCTTCTCGAAACGGACGTGGATGACCTCAGATGAGATGTCTGTCTCATCCGCTTCTTCTGGTTCCACATCTAACAGACGCAAGTGACGATGGTCGATCCGATAAACGGTCGATGTCATGAAGAGCGCACTCTCCATGTTGCTCGTCAACACAAGGACGGCTTTTTGTCTCGACGTCAATGTCTGTAACGTATCGCGTAAAAGGTGGCGTGTTTCTTGGTCCACGTCTTGATCCGGTTCTTCAAACACATACAGGTCACGGTCCTGGAGAAGCAGCGCGGCGTACTGTGTGCGTCTGACAAGGGAACGATTGAGACGGTGGAGGCGTTGCTTGCGGTAAGTTGTGAGTTGGAGCTGTTGAATCACCGAGTCGACCGAGTCAGTTGAATCATAAAGACGCTTGGTGAAGCGTAAATACTCCTCGATGGTGAGTCGATCGTATAAACCGTCCCGGATGGAGAAGAGAGACAGCGTTGAAGCGTGGTTGATGTTCCCGGTAAATGTCATGATTTCCTGACTGATGAGACCGAAGATGATTTCTCGGGAAATGACGCCACAGTGGATAGCCGCCAACTCACCTGGTTGGATTGTAAATGAAATGTTTTCGAGAATGAGTGTGTCTTGTTGGCGCACCGAGACGTTATGGAAAGTAAGCACCGAATCCCTCCCTTTTTAGATGGAGTATAACATTTTACAGAGAAGGGCTTAAGAGGAAGATGATTACACATGGAAGTTACATCTTTTGGTAAAATAGGATGCGTAACGAATTAGTGAAGGGGAGGGACTCTAATCAATGGATAAGCAATTCGAAGAGATGCAGACACGCATGTTCGAGTTAGAATCTCAAGTTGAAATGCTTCAATCCCTTCTACTTCGAGTGATTGAGCAAGATTCAACACTACATAATCAGTTAAAAACTGAATTAGAGTACGTCTTATTAAAACATGACCTACCAGTCGGAAAGAGACATGATGTTTCATTTTTTCTGATTCGACTCGAGAAGGCGTATAAGTTTGAAAACAAAATACCGACGTTCGCTTCATTTCATGAAGAATTGAAACAAGTGCTTGAATTAGAGGAGTTATCAGAAGAGGTTTCCGTTCGATTGATTCAAGAGTATGTAAGACGTGGAGTTTTTACTGTGGGTAACATGATTAAATATAAATAGTGAGGACGTGCATGTATGAATGAAGTACAACGATTAATGGATGAGGTCATTAGATTCAGAAATGAGCGTGATTGGGCGTTTCATCATAACCCGAAGGACTTGGCACTTTCCCTGTCCCTCGAGGCGAGTGAGTTACTTGAAGTATTCCAGTGGATCTCGAGTGAAGAAGCGCTTGAGACGAAAAAGACGGAGATGGAAGAGGAACTTGCTGATGTGTTGATTTACGCGTTAACGTTCGCTCACGCTGCTGGAATCGATGTCTCGAAAGCAATTGAAGACAAGCTCGTGAAAAACGCAGTGAAGTATCCGGTTTTGAATATAGAGGATTCACGATGAAATCGAATCACCGATTACTATTTTTCATGTATCTTGGAGCAGGTATATTGAGTTTGGCTCTCTTTCTTGCGATCCCCTTGTTCCACATAGAACGTGCGAACTGGATGAACGTCATGTTCCCGCTGTTGGCGATCATTTGGTTTGCGAATGCGTTTGTGCACTGGAGACAGATGAAACGAAAAGTCATGTCGTGAGGTGAATGCATCGGTGAAATTAAATGAACGCTTCAATCACATGTACGCATCTGGAAAACGTTCGACCCGTCTTGCGATTCACGTAGGACTCTTGATTACTTTGAGCGGTGCCTTGTTTTACTGGAATGATCATCAATGGTTAGCCGAAATCACTTGGTTCATCATCTTATTTCCGGTCACGGCGTGTATCAAGCTTGTGTTTCGGATGAATGTTCTTTTGACATTTAACAAAAGTGTACGATATCGACGGCTCGTCTGGTATGAGTGTGCTATAGGTCTTGGAATGATTGTACTATTTACATTATTGAGTATGATGATTTTGTCTAGAGAAGGGTATGCTTCGGGATTGCTGTTGGCTTGTAGTCTCGTTTTATTTGGAATCGTTGCATCCTCGAATCTTGACCGCAAATTGAAGCAAGTCGATGCGTCTCATGTGACCCACCGATTATACAGTCGGGGGAAAGTCGGTCATTTTGATTGAAAGCACTCGAAACATATTGGAATAGAAGAAGGTCATGCGTCATTACTTGAACGACATATAACCTTCTATACGTAGACCGCCCTCTGATTTGTTTTACACGACATCGATAAGAATACCTAAGGCGTTCGCTTTATGCGCTTCAGATGACATCAAAGAAGTACATCCTTCATGAGAAGGGCTGTACTTCTTTTTGGTGAATGAGCTGGAGCGTAGCTTCCGTCGTTTGAATCGATGCAAATTCTTCATTCAAACTAGCGAGCGACACATCATGGATGACCGCTGCGGGGATCCATGTCCCGCTGATCGATTGACGGTCGAATGTTGCCGTCGCATCGGAGACGACGATTGGATTGAATCCTAAGTTTCCCGCCATCCGTGCGGTCGTCTCGACACAATGGTTCGTAATCAATCCGGTGATGACCATCTGTGTCGCACCAAGTGCTTCAAGTCGTTCCTGTAGGTCCGTTCCGATGAAGGCGCTATTCACCTGTTTCGTCAGGATGACATCTTGTTCACGAGGTTGGATGAAGTCTTGGAACAAATGACCGTCTTTTTTGAAATAGAAGAGTGAGGTTGGAACGTTCGTGACATGTTGGACGTAGATGATTGGTTGATTTTGAGTTTCCCACGCTTCAATCAACCGCGCGATATTCTCTTCACATTGTGGATTATTGCGGTTTCCCCAGCTTGGATCATGAAAGGCTTTTTGGACATCGATGATGAGTAATGGAACGACTGTTGTTTGCATGTTGATTCCCCCTTGAATTAGTTACTTCAAGTGTATGCAACGGAGGAATACAGATACATAGAGGTTTGACGGAAGTTTCAGCGAATGACTTAAGAAAGAACGGATAATGTACCGTTTCACTTTATTTTTGAAAGGTGAATGCCAAATGGATGAAATAGACCGCCATATTCTTGAATTGATGCAATAACAAGCCCGGATTTCGATGACCGAATTAGGACGACAGATTGGATTATCTACGCCCGCTACGACCGAACGGGTAAAGCGACTTGAAGACCGTAAAGTCATTACAGGATACCGGGCCATCGTAAATCCCGAAAAGATGGACAAGCATATGACTGCCTTTATTCTTTATGACACACATCGGTGTGAGGCGTTCCGTGAATTTTGTCGTCAACAGCCGACTGTCATCGAGTGTCATCGCTTAGCCGGCCAGTATAGTTACCTCGTCAAAGTGGTAACGGAGAATGTACGCACGCTAGAGACGTTCATCGACGAATCGATGGAATACGGCCGTCCCTCATCGCTCATCAACCTTTCTTCGCCTGTGTCATTCCGACCTATCGTATAATATGACCTGGTTATTTTTTTGCCGTAGTGTTTCTGCGTAAATTTTATAAACTAGCAGAAGAAGAATGGTGAAAGGGTTGAAAAGTTATGGGTATCTACTATACACATCAACGAGAAGGGGCTTGGCAACAAGCTTTGAAGAAAGGGTATCTTGAAGCAAACGGCGAACACGCACTATTCATGGAAGAAGGGGTTGAAGATTTTAAAGCACCCTATGATTGGATGGTCGAACAGTATGAGAAACGAATTGGAATCTCATTGAACGGAAACTATCCGATTTGGTGTTGGGACGAGTTCCCCGACTTGGGACGAGATGGACATATTGGCAAAGGGAATCAAGGTGTGGTGTTGACCGTTGAACTACCAGACGAAGAGGTGTTGGCTTCCGAGTTTACGTATTGGCACCATGTGCTAAGTAACTTTCCATTATATGAGACGTTAGAAGAGTATGATCGAGAAGACGAACCGGATGAACTGTTCGTGCGACAATCGTGGGAACGTATATTTGACAAAGTATGGTGCGAAGCGTCCGTCGCGGACCAACCAAATGTTGAATTGGTGTATCAACACGTCGTTCACCGAATTGATTTGACCCAAGTTCGTGCTGTCATGCCATTCGTCGGTCGGGGAGACAGTTTATTGGACCGAGTAAGAGGGATGGGGTGGCGTATCGGATATAAGCTAGGCCTCATTCGTTCAAAGTCGTTTGAATGGAAAGTGTGATTAGACGAAACGCAGCTAACTTAAGTCAGCTGCGTTTTGCGTTCGAATCTAATTGTTGTTCGATGTGGTCGAGACGTTCGATCAATACTTGCATCTGCTTCGAGCGTTCACGTTCCATAAAGAGTTGCTCGTCAGCCCGTTTCTCAGAGCGTATGACGACATTACGAATCCACAACATACCGATGATTAGTACGGCGATTGGCAAAATCGTGAAGATGAGTCCGAATAATGAAACCATGATGACGTTCATATAGACATGCCTCCCTTTCTACGCCTTCATTATACTTCCAAATCCATCCAAAGCGAAAGAGTGGCACTGGCATTGTACCCTTTATTCTCGGTACACTGAATAGAGAGAGTTGAAAGGAGTCGATGGAATGGCAATCTATTATACATATCAGCACGCAGATGCATGGGAAGCCGCTAAGCGAAATGGCTTTTTATTTGGTAACCCGAACTACGGCATGCTTAAAGATCAGGATGATGCCAATCATCGACCTGCCTATGATTGGCTGGCTGACCAATACGAGCAACGCACGAAACGATTACTGAATGGGAATGATCCCGTTTGGCTTAGTGATACCCCACCAAACGTCGCGCGTGGTGGTTTTCTAGAGGTTGGGGAACCGGGTGTCGTCTTGACCGTCGAGCTACCCGATGAGGACGTGTTAGAACTGGAAGCAGGATATTGGGTGTTCGCCTTAAATCGATGGTTCCTTTCTTTTGAAGACCGTGAGGCAGAGAACGAGGAAGAACTGCGTACATCGTGGGAGAAGATGTTCGACCGTGAATGGTGCGAAGCAATCGTTGAGGAATATCCCGAAACGAATACGAAATATTACTATATTGTCGACCAGATTCATCTTCACCAGGTGCTCGGTGTCCAATCGTTCGTCGAACAAGGTGTGTCATGAACAAGCCGACTCGACTTGGAACGGACGATGCTGGTTACGTCATCAACCAGACGTCCATCCGTCATATACAGCCTGAGTTTGAAACCGTCCTCTATAAAGCAATCGAATTGGTGAAAGAAGCATTCGGTGAACAGCTACATAGCATATACCTTTACGGAAGTATCGGGCGCGGGACGGCCGTTGCTGGGCAATCCGATCTCGATTTGACTGTGCTCGTGCATGAGGACATCGATGCCACAGAATTGGTGGAGCAGACGGAGCAATTACTAACGGAACATCCGGAAGTCATCAAAATCGACTACGATATCGGTCGTCTGAATGTGGCACTGGATTCAGCGAACCGTTTTGAATGGGGCTTTTGGCTAAGACATCTCTGTACGTGTGTTTACGCGGAAGATGTCTCGACTCAATTCCCGCGCATGAAGCCGGATGCTCGTGTGAGTGAGGCGTTGAACCAGGACTTGGTTTCCTCGATTGAAGCAGCCAAGTCGAAATTGCTTCGTGGACAGATGTCTCATCTAGAGAAGCGCTCCATCGTGAAGCGCGTCATCCGAGGTTGGTATTTGATAATCAACGTAAAAGACGAGAGTTTTGCGACGACTGTAGAAGCGTGCTTGGCGATTCTAAAACTCTATTTCCCGGAAGATCAGCGAGTAGAGGAAGGGGAAACACTGTTGAGACAAGATGACATCACGAATCAACAGCTTCTAGATTATCTGAATGAAATAGATTGGACTTAACGATGCCGTTCTGCAATTGGGATGTACCCGTTCGGTCGTCTTCGCTTCACATCTGTGTCAAAGAAAAAATGAGGGACATATAGAGCGCTTGATACGTACATAATGATGACAAATTCGACTGCGGTCGGCCATTGAATGAGGTCGAATAAAAATAGAGACCATACGGGATATGAAACGAGACACATCGCCACAGTCATCCGACCCTTAGTTTGAATAAAACGGTACAAAATGCGCATCAATACGATATAAGGGAAGAATAGATAATAGAACATATTTTTCAATTGATGTCGTCCTTTCTTGCATATGTAAAGCCATCTAACTCAGTATAATCGAGGAGAGACGTACGACAAAGGAGAAGTTACAATGAAATCAATTGCCATCATCGGAGCTGGTGTCAGTGGGCTTTATGCCGCGAGCCAGCTTCATCAAAACGGATATGACGTCGCAATCTTTGAGGCACGTGACCGAGTTGGTGGACGTATCTTCACGAAGGACGGCTACGACCTCGGTCCAACGTGGTATTGGCCGGATACGGAGAAGACGATCTCTGAACTCGTGGATACACTCGGACTCAAGTCATTCGTTCAACACACGACAGGACAAATGGTACTCGAACGTCAAACGACGACCGCACCGGAACGACATGTGTTGCCAGAGGAAAGCATCGTTCAATCGAAACGTTTAGTTGGCGGGATGATGAGTTTAGTGGAAGCACTTTATGCGAAGTTGCCCGATGACATCGTTCGGCTAGGGCATCGCCTCACGTCCATTGATCGACAGTCCGACCGAGTTCAATTGACGTTCCGAAATGGTTCGGTGCATCACACGGACGACGTGATCCTCGCGGTTCCACCTCGTCTCGTTGCAGATGTAGCGATTGAACCGGCACTGTCAGCGCAAACGCGAAAAGCGATCAAAACGACACCGACTTGGATGGCATCCCAGGCGAAGGCACTCATTGTATACGAGACACCGTTCTGGCGAGAAGAGGGCTTGTCTGGCTTTGGGATGAGTTGGGTCGGTCCGCTTCAAGAGATTCATGACGCTTCACCGGTTGACGGTCAAGGTGCGCTGTTCGGATTCTTCCGTCTGTCACCGGGAGAACGAGAAGCGCTGGGGGGAGGACAAGTGAAGACGCGTGTCATCGAGCAACTGGAGAAGTTATATGGTCCGAAAGCGAATGATTTTCTGGCTTTTCATTATATGGATTGGTCGACAGAATCAGAGACAGCGACATCTGATGACCTCATGCCGCTCACGGCATTCCCGGCTTACCGTCCAATCGAGCTCGGGGACCGTCTCCATTTGATCGGTTCGGAGACGGATGCGCAGTTTGGGGGACATATTGAAGGGGCGTTACGGTCAGCGGAGCGGGTTGTAAAGCAATTCAACATAGAAGATTAATCGAGCCTGTCACCCTGTGTGACGGGTTTGTTTCGTATAAGGAAAGATTATGATGAATACAACACAACTTCAAGCACAAGAGGAACAATTAACACTTTTGACGCTCGGTCACGAAGAGGCACTTCAACTCGGTCAAACGATCATCGACTTGGAGAAAGAGGACGGGGTGAACGTCGCTGTTCATATCGAAAAGAACCGTATCCCGGTCTTCACGTATTTGATGGAAGGAACGCCAGAAGAGAACTACATGTGGTTGTTTCGGAAGAAACGGGTGACGGACCACTATCAACTTAGCTCGCACTTCATCGCAAAGCGTTTTGAAGAGTCGGGTCTCTCACACGATACAGATTCACTGTTACCAGCGAGGAACGCTTCCGATCCGCGTGAACGGTGTCGGGATGATTGGTACGGTGTCAGTCGCAGGCTTAGCACTGGAGACTGATCATAAGTATGCGGTTAGAGGCATGGAACGTTATCGACAGTGTCAAAATTAAATGAAGAAAAAACGACTTAAAATCAAGAACAATTTGATTTTAAGTCGTTTTTTCTTATTGGATGGAAAATATAAGTACATTTTTATAGAAACGTTTCGATAAACCATTGCATCTCTTTTTGTAAGCGCTTATAATTTTGGTATACACAGGTGAAACGTTTCGATTAACAAATAAAAGTTAAAGGCGGGATGGAATGAGAGCGACACAATTAGTGCAGGAGATGACAGTAGCTGAAAAGGTGGGACAGCTTGTTCAGACACTGCCATCCATTTTTTCGGATGATGAGCAAGATGTGATCACCGGACCGATTGCGGAGTTGTTGAAAGAAGACGGCATCACCGACGAGAATAGGTGGAACATCGGATCGGTCATCGGGATCAGCAACGCTAAACAAGCGCAAAAGTTGCAGGAAAGTTACTTGCGACATAATCGACTCGGCATCCCGCTCTTGTTCATGGCGGACATCATTCACGGACACCGTACGATTTTCCCGGTCCCGCTCGCGATGGCCTGTTCGTGGGATCTCAACGAAATTGAACAAATGGCACGCACTTCTTCCGTTGAAGCGACCGTTTCCGGTCTACACGTCACGTTCTCTCCTATGGCTGACTTGTCACGCGACCCACGATGGGGGCGTGTCATGGAATCGAGCGGAGAAGACGTGTGGTTGAACGGTGAGATGGCGGCGGCATTCGTCCGTGGTTATCAGTCGGACGATTTGACGAGAGACGATACGCTGGCTGCCTGCGTCAAGCACTTCGCGGCGTATGGCGCGCCGGAAGGAGGACGCGACTACAATACGGTCGATGTATCTGACCGCGAGCTGCGTGAGTTCCATTTGCCGGCCTATAAACGAGCCCTTGAAGAGGGGGCGAAGATGGTAATGACGAGTTTCAATGTCGTCCATGGTGTTCCGGCCACGGCTAGTGAATATCTAATGCGGGATATCCTCCGCAGTGACTGGGGCTTTGAAGGTGTATTGATCTCGGACTGGACTGCAATCAAAGAACTCATCCATCATGGCGTCGCCGAGACGCTGAAGGATGCGGGTGAACTCGCACTCCGAGCTGGCGTTGATATTGATATGATGTCGGGCGCATACACGAATCATCTGGAAGCGGTGCTTGCAGATGGGGTCGATGAGGCTTTACTGGATGAGGCGGTCTTGCGGATCTTGAAGCTAAAAGAAGAATTAGGTTTATTCGACAACCCTTACCGAGGGATTGATCAAGCGAAAGAGACAACGCTCCACCTTTCAGATGGGCATCGAGACCAGGCGCGTCGTCTGGCAGAAAAGAGTGCGGTCCTTTTGAAAAATGATGGTGTCCTTCCGTTACAAAAGCAACGCATCGCGCTCATCGGACCGTTCGCCGACTCAAACGACGTGCTTGGTCCGTGGGACGGATATGGGAAAAGAGAAGAAGCCGTGACGTTGCGGCAGGCATTTGACCGGGCTGAAATTCCTTATGTGTTTGCGGAAGGATCGACCGTCGAAAAAGAAATTGATTGGACGGAGGCTTGCCGCATCGCAGAACAGTCGGATGTCGTCATCCTGGCGCTTGGCGAAGCCTCGTGGATGAGCGGTGAAGCCGGCAGCCGTACGGACATTCGTCTTCCGAAGACACAGCGCGAAGGGCTTAAGCGTCTAAAGTCACTCGGGAAACCAGTCGTGACGATTTTGTTCAATGGCCGTCCGCTCGATTTGCGCGACGTCGTTGAACATTCGGATGCGGTGCTTGAGGCCTGGTATCCGGGAACTGAAGCTGGTTCGGCGCTTGTGAACTTATTGTACGGGCAAGTCAGTCCGTCGGGGAAACTGACGATGTCGTTTCCTTATAACATCGGACAAGTACCGATCCGCTACGACGCGTTGCGGACAGGGCGTCCGTCAGACATCGAACACGCTGACCCACGCTACACGAGCAAATATCTCGACGCACCGAACGAGCCGCTTTTCCCTTTCGGATATGGTATGACATACACAACGTTTAGCTACAACGATTTCATCGTCAAAGACAAAACAGGCGGCATCGTCGAGGCGACTGTCGTCATTCGAAATGATGGGGCGACGACGGCAGAAGAAATTATCCAATGGTATATCCAAGACAACATAGCCAAAGTCTCACGGCCGGTCAAACAATTGAAAGGGTACGAGAAAGTGACCCTCAAAGCCGGCGAATCCGTGACGGTAACGTTCACCGTTGAAGGAGATATGCTCCGCTATCTTCAGCCGAACGGTTCGTTTGACGCTGATCAGGGAACGTTTACGCTTTTTGTGGGCCCGAACAGCCGTGACGTATTGGCAAAATCTTTTGAACTAAAAACAAAAACGAGGTGTACGACGTGAATGTATTAACCGAACAGACAACACTAACATGCGGAGACGTGAGCCTTTCGCTCACTCCGATGGGAGACATCCGCCAATTTAAAACCGGACCGATCATGGTCAATCAGTTAATCCATCATCCATTTGACGGCTCGATGGCAAACCTTTATGTCCGACATGAGGGCGGAGTTGCCCGACCGTTGCTGGGATTGCATTCACCTAGTGATTTCGCGGCCTCTGGTCAGGAAATCGTTTGGTCAGGACACTATCCGGAGTTCGCATATGAAGTACGAGGGACAATCAGTGACCACGGCGTTCGCTTTGACGCTACATTCGAAGGGACAGGTCAATTCGACGTCACGTACGTCCAAGATCTCGGGCTTGCTGATGAAGGTGGTGTTCGCACGAATGAGGCTTACATGGCCCAGTATATCGACTATATGAAGACGGATACGGCGCTGATGGCGCGCCAAAATCAAAAGCAGTCGACCGGGTTCCCGGCGATTCGAATGACGTCGTCCCGAACTATCGCAGAATATGCGACGGATGGTTTTGATGTATATGGTACATCGTATAAATTGACCGGGCGGGCCGCAGGACTAGACAATGCGTTGCCTTCCCGTGTCTATCAATATGAGTTCGCTTTACCGACACTTCGTACAGAGACGTTAGACATGGGGACGGAACGAGAAATCACATTCGAATTATCATTCGTTCAAGATCATCCTGAAGAGCTGACAGAGAATTCAATCAAGCATTTCACAACAATCGAAGCGGGCACGCCTGTCGATCAAACAGTACGTCCGCGCCCGCGGCTTCACCAATCGTTCCAACCAATCAGCGGTGGCGGGCTCGCGATGAGCGAAATCGAGCGCCTCTACCCGGTGCGACGACTCGAAGAGATAGAGGGTGGACAGCTCATGTCCTTCTTCACCGAAGAGGGTTCGCACGTCGTCTTAGCGGCGAAAGAGCATCTCGTTGAGCGAAGTCACGGGAACATCTTATTGAACGCTGGGAGTCTGATGCCGGACGAGTCGAAGCTCGCGACGACCGTATTCATGAACGGTGTCTTTAACTCGCATATCGTTTACGGCAACACAAACTTCAACAAATGGACGACCAACGTCCGTAATCCACTCAATGTCCCGAAAACGTCAGGGCAACGCATCTATGTCGAGATGAACGGGGCATACCGTTTGCTGACGATGCCGAGTCTGTTCGAGATGCGTCTGAACGAGGCCGTATGGCGCTACGAGTTAGACGGGGAGACGATTATCGTCCGTACAGTTATCGCCTCAGATGCTCCTGTTATCAAGACGACCGTCGAATCGTCGCAATCGCGACGGATCGTCATGAGCCACCAGGTCGCGATGAACACGCAAGAGTACGTCGTTCCGTTCCGTATGGAGCAGATGGACAACCGGCTCCTATTCAAAGCGGACAATACGGCAGACAGCGCCGGAACACGACCTGATTTGGCGTACGCGATCGAAAGCAATCAGCCGTTTGAGCTCCTCAAAACGTCAGATTGGTTCGACCGACTGTTTGAGGACGATCTCGTCTGGATGTCTTTTGAGCCGAGTGAGCGTGTGACGATGCACCTTGGACTGGCCACTCACGTCCCGTTCGGACTTGATGAAAATCAGGAGCGACACGCTTACCGGAGGTGGATGGATAGCTATATGAACGGACTCACGATTGAAGGTGAGACACCTGACATCGAAGCGTTGAATATTCAAGCGTTTTGGTACGTTCAAAACATGCGGGTGCACTATCAATCACCGCACGGTCTAGAGCAGTATGGTGGAGCCGCTTGGGGGACGCGGGACGTTTCACAAGGGCCGATGGAGTTCTTGCTTGCGACCGGTCATTTTGAAGAGGCGCGAAAACTCTTGCTCGTGATTTTCAGTCATCAATTTAAGGACGGAGATTGGCCACAATGGTTCATGTTCGATGAATATGAGGGTATCCAACAAGAGGATAGTCATGGCGATGTCATCGTTTGGCCGCTCAAGGCATTGTCGGATTACTTAGCCCGAACTGAGGACGTGACGTGTCTAGACGAAATAATTCCATTCCGCTATCGTGATGGAAAGACAGAAGCGGAAGCTTCACTGTATTCGCACGTGGAACGAGCACTTGGATTCATTGAAGATCACTTTGTCGAAGGTTCTGTCTTTTCGGCTTACGGTGGAGGAGACTGGGACGACACGCTCCAACCAGCCGATGAGGATTTGAAACGTCACCTCATCAGTTCATGGACGGTCACATTGACGTACCAAACGTTCCGTCAGTTGCACGAACAGTTGCCGGCGTCACATTTGGCAGATCGTTTAGGTGAGTTGAGCCAAGCAATTCGGAAGCAGTTCACAGACGAGATGATTCGAGACGGGGTTATCGCAGGATTCTTAAAAGAAGTTGATGGACGCTTTGAGGCGATGCTTCATCCGTCCGACGAAACGCTGCCAATGCGCTACCGCTTGTTGCCAATGACGCGCAGTGTCATCGCTGAACTTGTCGACCAAGACCAGATGACACGTAACTTTGATTTGATCGCCACGCATTTGACGTTCCCGGACGGAGTCCGTCTCATGAACCGACCTGCCGAGTACCAAGGCGGAGTCAGTCGTCACTTTATGCGGGCCGAACAGGCCGCGAACTTTGGTCGTGAGATTGGGCTGCAGTACGTTCATGCTCATATTCGCTACATCGAGGCGCTCGCGAAGGCGGGGCTTCGAGAGAAAATTCGCCCGGCCTTCAATATGATTAACCCGGTCCGGATGGATGAAGTGAAAAATGCCGCACCGAGACAACGAAATGCCTACTTCAGTAGTTCGGATGGAGATTTCGCTGACCGCTATACGGCGGAGGCGCAGTTCAACCGTTTGAAAGATGGAGCGGTACCCGTGAAAGCAGGATGGCGCATTTATTCGAGTGGACCGGGAATCTGGTTCAACCAGCTCGTCTCGAATTACCTGGGGATTCGTCTCGGGACAAATCATGTCGAATTCGATCCGATTGTCGATGCGGACACATATGTGAAAATCCGCCTGTTCGGTGCGGAGACGATGGTCCAGTTCCGTACGGGTGAGCCGAGTATAACGCTGAATGGTCAGAAGTTGAACGGTCACACTCTAACGAATCCATACCGCGAAGCAGGACAGCGTGTCGAAAAAGATGAATTTTTGCGCTACGCCAAGGAAAAGAATGAGTTAGTGATTACGGTGAAGGGGTGACGAATTCGTCACCCTTTTCTTAATAGGAGGACCATATGAACGCAAAAAAAGTGAGCACAGTCTATCAAGTATATCCAAAGAGTTTTCAAGACAGCGACGGTGACGGGGTCGGTGATTTACAAGGAGTGATCAGTCGCCTCGACTATTTAAGCTGGCTCGGGGTAGAGATGATTTGGTTGAATCCGGTTTACGTCTCACCCGGTTACGATAACGGCTATGACGTCGCAGACTATACACGAATCGATTCTCTGTTCGGGTCGATGGATGATATGAACGAGTTGATTCGTGAAGCACGTGGCAGAGGAATCGGCATCATGATGGACATCGTCGCCAATCACACGTCGCATCAGCATGAGTGGTTCCTTCAATCCGAACGTGACCCGGAAGGAGAATTTAGTGATTTCTACATTTGGCGTGATACGCCGAATGAATGGAGATCGTTCTTCGGGGGTGGGACGTGGACGTACTCACCGATTCGGGGTCAGTACTATTTCCACGCATTCGCTCCGGAACAACCAGATTTGAATTGGGGGAATGAGCAAGTACGCAAGGAAATGTCAGCAGTCTTAGCATTTTGGGTCGAGCGCGGGGTGACTGGTTTTCGGTTTGATGTCATTGATTTAATTGGTAAAGACGTCAATCGAAAGCAATGGCTTGTCTTTCCGTTGATGCGCCGTTACTTGAAAGATTTAGTCGCGCAAGTTGACACCTCTTCCTTGTTGCTTGTTGGGGAAGCGGGCGGGTTGACTCCGAACGAAATTCTAACTTTGCAACGGGACGGTTCGCTCGACGTCGTCTTCAATTTTGAAGTGTGTGCTCTCGATGAGCAGGCAGGGCAAGGCAAATGGGAGCTTGCTCCGTTCGAGCCGTCGAGACTGAAAACCACTCTCGATACGTGGCAACGAGCGTTTGCGGTGGAAGGACGCAATA
Source organism: Exiguobacterium sp. s89 (assembly GCF_018617735.1). Lineage (NCBI taxonomy): Bacteria > Bacillati > Bacillota > Bacilli > Caryophanales > Exiguobacterium > Exiguobacterium sp. s89. Next base: position 66,494 of record NZ_JACSKS010000005.1, on the reverse strand, counting down.
GCCTGTTCTGGAACAATCATGATCAACCGCGTGTCATTTCACGGTGGTATGATGGTGACGAGCGGGCTGCGAAGATGCTCGCAGTCCTCCTGTACGGGTTGAAAGGAATCCCGTTTTTGTATCAAGGAGAAGAGATCGGGATGACGAACGGTACGATTGCGACAGAGGAGTACCAAGATATCGAGACGCTAAATTATTTGCGGACGGGTGGAACGCTTGATGCTGTTCGCATGAAAGGACGTGACCATGCCCGAATTCCGATGGCATGGAACGAAGGAACGAACTCGTTCAGCACGGGAATACCGTGGCTTCGATCAGCTCACGACGAAGCAGGCAGGGACGTCGCGACGATGCGTTCAGATGAAACGAGTCTGCTTCATCTGTACCGAGAATTGATTGCGTTACGCCGGACAAATAGACTGCTTCGAGACGGAGCTTATGAACTCGTCCCGACGGAGGAGCGGCTATATGTGTATCGCCGCATAATCGATGGAGAGCCCCCACTCCTTGTCGTCGCAAATTTGTCTCAAGATACGCTACCGCTACCCAGTGGTTGCGGGGAACGTTTAGTTTCGACAGAGAAGGTTGAGGCGCCAATGCTACGGCCATATGAAGCGTTCATATGTTATAATTTTTGACAGAAGGAAGTGAGGAAATGGCAGGAATTAAAGACATCGCAAAAGAGGCTGGCGTTTCGATATCGACCGTCTCATATGCGCTGAACGGCAGTCCGAAAGTGACAGAAAAGACGAGGCAACGCATCATTAAAATCGCTGAAGAGTTGAACTACGTGCCGAACGCTGCGGCGAGGACGCTAAAAACGAGAAAGACGCATATTATTGGAGCCTTTTTAGGCGATTATTCCGGATCGTTCTATGGAGAGTTATTAAAAGGCATCAACCAAGAGCTGTCTGATACTGGCTATGAGTTGATTGTTTGCAACGGTCCCGAATCACATCGTCTGATGACCGAACGCATGGTGGATGGGGCGCTCATCTTAGGGCATCGCTTCACCCAAGAACAGATTTTAGAGTTCGCAGACCGAGGCCACCCGCTGACGATGCTCGACCGTGAGATTGAGCATCCGAACATCAGTTGTGTGCTGCTCGATAATCAGATTGGGATGAATCAAGAGATGGACGCCATCCTAGAGACCAATCCTGGACAAATCCAACTTGTGAACGGACCGGTCGGCAATCATGACGCTGTCGAACGACGGAAAGTTGTCGTTGATCGCGCGAACGCGGCTAGGGTAACCGTCCGGGAATGGACCGGTGAATTCACGAAACGGTCAGGCATTCGTGCAGCGAGTGACTTACTTGAAGTTCTCGAAGAAGGGGATGCTATTATCTGTTTAAATGATGACATGGCGCTCGGGGTTTATGACGTCTTGCAAAACTCTTCTTTCAGAATCGGGGAAGACATTTCGCTCGTTGGCTTTGATAAACTCGAGATTACCAACTATACGCAGCCCCGAATCGCGAGCGTCAGTTATTCGAAGCCTGACTGGGGCAAAAAGGCGGCTCGCGCATTACTCCATCTGATTGAAGAGAAAGAAAATTCGAAAGAGACAATCCCTTCAAAGTTCATGAAAGACGCCTCGATTCGAAAAAAAAATAATAAAAGATAAAATACGTATTGTAAGCGGATACATTGTGAACTATAATGTTTATAGAAACGTTTAACCTGTTGATTTGCAGTAAAACCTTTGTATAAACATTATTTTTTTACACGATAATCGAAACGTTTCGATTATCGAGAAACGGAGGAATTCAGATGAAGAAATTAGGGTTAGCAGCGGTAGCGGGCACGGTAATCATTTCAGGTCTATTGGCGGGATGTTCTTCTGGATCGAGCGGCGATGACGCAAATACTATCACGGTCTGGGCAATGGGTGAAGAAGGAAAAGCTTTACCGAAACTAGCAGAACAGTATGAAAAAGAAAACGAAGGCGTCAACGTCAAAGTACAAGCAATCCCTTGGGATACAGCGCACGATAAACTGTTGACTGCGGTCGCTTCGAAAAATGGTCCAGATGTCGTCCAAATGGGAACATCTTGGATGCCTGAATTCGTAGAGGCGGGAGCACTCGCGAATATGAAAGATTTCGTAAAAGATTACCCGGAACTTGATCCATCAAACTTTTATGAAGGATCGGTTGAAACGGTTCAATTCGAGGACGGTCTTTACGGGGCACCTTGGTATGTCGATACACGTGTTCTTTATTATCGGAAAGACGCACTTGAAAAAGTAGGTTACCCGGAAGCGCCAAAAACGTGGGATGAATTAGAAGACGCTTCGAAAAAACTTGCAGCTCGTGACGGGGAAGACATGTACGGGATTACGTTGGACACGAACGACCAAATGCTATCGTTTATGTTCGCTCGTCAAAACGGTTCAGAGCTGTTAACAGAAAATCAAGAGCCGCTCTTTGATCAACCAGAATTCATCGAAAGCGCAGAATATTTAACAAACTACTTCACAGAAGGATATGCACCAATCGATTTAGGGCTTGATGTTGTGCAGGCGTTCGGGGCAGAAGAACCGAACGTGCCGATGTTCATCAGTGGGCCATGGATGATTAACATTATCAATGATCAAATGCCTGAAATTGAAGAGAAGTGGGGTACAGCCGTTCTTCCAGCGAAAGAAAATAATATCTCGTTCCTTGGTGGATCGAACTTAAGTATTTTTGAAAGCAGTGAAAAGAAAGACGAAGCCGCAAAGTTTATCGCATATATGAGTAAACCAGAAACACAGACTGAGTGGATGGAGATGACGAAGTCACTTCCATCAACAAAAGCGACATGGGCAGAGAACGAGACGCTCAAAAACGATGAGAAACTCAGAACATTCGGTGAGCAGATGGAAGCGGCAGAGCCGATGCCGATGATGATAACGTGGGAAAAAGTAGCACAAACATATTTGCAGAGCTTTGAGAAAATGTATCGCGGTGCGGCTACTGTAGAGGATGAAGTTAAGGTGTTCCAAGAAAAAGCGAAGTCGATTTTAAAATAAACAGAGGGGTACCCCCCCTCTCGTTTAATTAAAGGAGAACCTTATGAAACAATTTCTTAATGATCGAGCGCCGTATGTGCTCGTCGCGCCGACGGTTCTTTTGTTACTCATGTTCTCAATCATGCCTTTATTTATTGCTTTTTTCATGAGTTTTACAGACATGGATTTGGCGGGAATTGCGAACTGGGCAAACATTGAATGGATCGGACTCACCAATTACATTGAAATTTTCAAAGATGAAGTGTTCATCCAAGCGTTATTGAACACGATTGTTTATGTCGTTATTGGAGTACCGATTGTGATAGGTCTTTCGCTCGCGATTGCGATGGCAATCAATTTCGGGACTGGTAAAGTTTTCGAATGGTTCCGTGTCGTCTTTTATATGCCGTCAATCACGAACGTCGTAGCAGTCGCAGTTGTCTGGGGCTTCTTGTTTAATCCACAGTATGGTCTCTTCAATTTTCTATTAAATACAGTCGGTCTTCCAGACGTCCCATGGCTACAAGATCCGTTTATCGCTAAGTTATCGTTGATCATGCTTGCCGTATGGCGTGCGGTCGGAATCAATATGATTATTTTCTTGGCAGCACTGCAAGGGATTCCACGCACGTACTATGAAGCGGCAGCGTTAGATGGGGCAAGTACGTTCCAGCAAATGTTTAAGATTACAATTCCGTTGCTCCGATACGCGATTTTCTTCGTAACGGTGACAACTTTAATCGGATGGATTCAGTTCTTCGAAGAACCGCTCATCATGACCGAGGGCGGTCCGCTCAATTCGACGACGTCGCTCGCGTTGTTTATCTACAACAACGGCTTCCAGCTCAGTAACTTCGGTTATGCGGCTGCCGGGTCGGTCGTGCTGTTCATTCTGATCATTACAGTGACACTCATTCAGTTCCGTCTTCAAAAGAACGAAAACAACTATTAAGGAGGGGCATTCATGATTCCAAATGAAAAACCGGTAGCCGTGAATGTGAAGCGGGAGAAATTCTCGCCACTTCCCGACTTAAACCATAAACGAAAAGCCAAACTCTCGCAGTTGCTCGTCGCGCTTGTTTTGACCGTCCTCGGTATCGCTTTCATGTTGCCGTTCTTCTGGATGGTAATATCGTCCTTTAAAACGGATGCGGAAATCTTGTCGCTACCGCTGACAGTCTTACCTGAGAACGTGACGTTCGAGCATTACATCGATTTATTCGTGAATTTAAACTTTTTAACGTATTTGAAGAATACGTTGTTAATCGTGCTCGCATCATTTTTCGGTCTATTGCTCACGGCGATGGCTGGTTATGCGTTTGCGAAGCATAAGTTTAAGGGGAGTAACATCTTGTTCATCGGTGTCTTGGCGACAATGATGATTCCAGGTCAGGTTACGATGATTCCCGTTTATTTGATGCTCAATCAAATGGGTCTGACGAACACCATGATGGGGATTGTCCTCCCCGGTCTCGTTGGTGCGTTCGGGGTATTCTTGTTCCGTCAGTTCATGACGACGATTCCTGAGGAAATGTTAGAAGCGGCCCGATTGGATGGAGCGAGTGAGTTTCGAATTTTCTTCTCAATCATATTGCCGATGTCAAAACCGATTTTGGCGGTACAAGGAATTTTAACTTTCATCGGTGCTTGGAACAGTTTCTTGTGGCCACTTATTATCGCTAATGATGAAGCTCTTTACACATTGTCGGTTGGATTAGCGCTTCTACAGGGGCAGCATGGTGGAAACTACGCCTTACAGATGGCTGGGGCCACATTCATGGTTGTGCCGATTATCATTATCTTTATGATTTTCCAAAAACATATCATCGAAGGATACAATATATCTGGAATGAAATAAAATAATGGTGAACTAAAAGAAAGGGATTTCCGATTTGGAAATCCCTTTCTTTATTTGAATTTCTGAATCATCAACGCGAGCGATCGGTTGATCATCTTCATCTCGTCATCTTCGAGGACGGAGAACATCTCTTCAGCGAGACGTTTTTCAATCGCATCGATTTGTTTCGAGTACGCCAGGCCGTTCGGACCAAGCCGGATGAAGCTTTCTCGAAGGTTCTCAGGATTTTTTTCCCGCGCGACGAAGTCACGTTGCTCGAGCACTTTGATCACCTGACTGACGGCACTTTTTGAGATGGACATCTTCGTCGCAATCTCTGTCGTCGTCCACGTCTCTTGGCGTTTAAAGAGAAGTAGCATTTGTTCTTGTTGATAACTCAACTCGAACTCGTTCAATTCCGTGAAATATTTCGTGAACAGCAAGTCGAGCTCATCGATTTGACGATACATCGTGAGGACTTGTTGTTTTCGTGTTTCATTCAACGTGTCATTCATCCTTTCTTTACGGTGTCCGTCGGAACGTTTCGCTCCGGAGATATAAGAGGACACCACACACTAATCCGATTATACCAAACGCTAGCAAGAGCGTTTGAATCGGGACAGCCAAGGCAACGAGAACCGATAAGATGGCGAACGCGATCGGTTCCAGGCCCGAGGCGGCGAGTGACATGATACTCATGACGCGTCCAATTTTGTCAGAGTCGCTTTGTTCCTGCATGATGGTGACGGTCGGCAAGTAGACGAGCATGATCATAAATCCGCTCATAGAGGCCGCGACCGCGAGAAGCGGAATCGATTGAACTTGCGTATAGAGAAAGAATGCACCGAGTGTCAGAAACAGTGCGCGGAAGACGAAGCGTCCACGATGAACGGACCGCAGGAATAGAATCAGGAAGCTTGCGACGAACGTCCCGACGGCGAGACCGCCTTCAATCATACTCAAATCAAATGCCGTCCCTCCGACCGCACCGACGAGAATCGGGATACTCATGATGAGCGGTCCCATGACGAACAAGTTAACGATAGCGATGGCGAACGTCCCACTTCGTAAAACAGGTGTTTGAGATACGTAACGAATGCCCTCTTTCAAATCAACGAGTACATCTTTCGGTGAGAGCGGAGCGACCTCGGGAATGTTGTCTTGAATCAACCGCGGCATAATCAAAATCGCGGAGAGAAAAATCAACACAGCCGACATCCCGAAACTGAGACCAAAACTTCCCCACGTCAGTAGGATCCCTGCAAGGAACGGACCGATGACGAACATCAGCTCGAGTGACCCTTGGAAAAGGGAGTTCGCCCGTTGCAACTGTTGACCTGATACGATTGAAGGCATAAGTGATGACAGTGCCGGGTATGACATACCGTCTAAAAGACCAAACAATACGGAGATAATCAAGAGGGCTGTCACCGAATACGCGTCAGCGAAATGGAGCGAAACGACAATTAACATCAACACGCCTTGTCCGATATTCGTTAAGCATAACAAGCGACTCTTTTGGAATCGGTCGGCGAACACACCGCCAAATACCATCATGACGACACGCGGCAACGAGACCGCCGTCAAGATAATCCCGAGAAGTGCCGGTTGCTTCAACACATCGATCGTCAACCATGAGACGCTCAAGAAGAAAATCGAAAACCCGAGCGTGAGCGTCATCCCGGATAACCAAGTGAACACAAACCGAGAATTCTTCAATAAACTCATTTTTATAACCTCTTACTTTCATTCTTCAACATATAGTTAAGTTAACTAAACTATAAGGCAAGAAGTTCGTATCGTCAAGAAACATGACTTTGGTACGAAAATGTAAAATAACGGAACTTTTCTCATGTTCATCCCGTATAGTGGAATAAGAGGTGAAACAAAATGAACAAGCAAGAACGACTACATACAATCAAACAATCAAATCGAAAGCGACTCTTGCAACGCCTACTCTTAGCGCTTCCGGCAGGTCTCGCGGTCTACTTCTTAATGCGGACGGACGGGAACATCTGGATCGGATTCGCTATCATCGGCGGGGTGTTGCTTGCGACACGTTACTTCTTTTCGAATGAAGCAGACGCGATCAGTCAATTGTCGGACCAGGAACAGGTGAAACGTGTTGTGACACTGCAGTATCACCTGGACTTCCTCTTCATCGCGTTGCTCGGACTCGTCAATCCGCTAGCCATTCGAATCATGGAATGGTCTTGGATTCCTGCGGTTCTCATCGGTGGGGCATTGCTTTATATCTTATGGGCTCAAGAGAAGCTCGATCAACAAATCCGCTGGCTCGACCCGGAACAACCGACACGTCGCGAGATTCGACGATTCTGAAAGGATGAATGAGATGAACAAACAAGAACGAATCAATACGATTTATCGTTATCAACAGCGTTGGCTCTTTTGGAGAATGGGAGTGGCAGCTCTGACTGGGATGTTTGTCTTTCTTGCACTTCAGTCTGACGGTGCGTCAAAGTATATTATTCCATTAGGGGTCACATTAGTGGGCATGCTGTTCGCAATCGGACGAGAGCGTCGCTTCGTCAGAAAGTTGACGAATGTGGAACAAGCCAAGCGCATCATCGATTGGCAATATGTATCGGAAATGGGACTCCTCGTCTTGTTGGCGATTCTCTTCCCATTAATCGTCCTAATCAATTGGCCGGCATGGTCGCTTTTCGTTGTCTTCTTAGGCGGGGTCATCTTATTGCAAGTCGCACAGAAAATGCTCGACCGACAGATGCCGCAGTATGACGAAGAACAGCCGATGCGTCGTGAAATCAAACTCGACTTTGTAAAAGACTGAGGTGATGCCGTGGACAAAGCAGAGCGATTTGAAAGAATTGAACAGTTTGAGAAACGATATACTCGTCTCAACATCATCGTGAGCGTAGTCATGCTAGGAGTATCCATCTATTTTCTTTCGACATGGAGTCCGTATAGTATTCTTTTACCTGGTGTCGCACTTCTCTATACGACATGGCTTGAATGGCACAAGATGAAACTGCAGCAATCCTTCAACGAATCCACAAGCTATCATCGTCTATTACGAATCGATTTTGCTGTCATGTTGAGCAGTTTGATCTGGTTTGTGATTTTGATTGGGTTGTATTTCAGTGGAGTCAATATCTTACCGTGGCTAAGTTGGACGCTCCTTATTGGCGGTCCGTGTCTCATATTGATTCCGCTTTGGATTGACCGAAAACAGTCCGCGCTTGATGAACACCATGTCACATCGGGCGAATGGACCCGGGCAAACCGGGAACGTTTGAAACATACGTTAGATGATATTTCAAGGAAAGGTCGTAAGCAGTCATGACAAAGAAAGAACGGATTCAAGTAATCGGAGGATATCGGCAGTCACGACAAACCCTCCACCTTTGGCTCACGGGAGCCTTTATTTTTTGTAACAGTTTTGTGCTCGGTTTTGACACGTGGTGGATATGGGGAATCGGTTCGGTCCTCACGGCACTCCTACTCATAGGACTGACAATCAAGGAAGGACGTGTCTTACAGATTTTCGCGGCGGGTCGAGGCATCCTACTGACAAAACGCTTATATCGCCTCTATTCTTACTGGATTGGAGCGGTCACAGCAGCAGTTCTCTTCAGTCGTCTGCAAATTGCACCCGTCGCATGGATCATTTTCGGTCTAAGCATCGTCATGTTAGCATGGACGCACTATCAGACCGTCCAACAATTGCGACAAGCCGACCCGGAGCAACCGACACGAGATGAGGTGACGAAGCACTACCGCTCGTATGAAAGGAGTTCATATGCTGACGAAAGAAAAGCGAATTGAGCAGTTGCTGGAGCAGGATGACAGTCATTGGCGTTGGGGGTGGGGCGTCGCCATCGCAACCGTCGTGATGACGCTCGTGATTGCCACGCAGTCTAAACTCTATCCTCCGCTCCTCATCTTCATCAGCTTTTTCCCATATCTCTGTTTCGAGTGGCGGAAGACAAAGCTTCTCCTCACCTTTAACGAGGATGCGCGTTATCAACGTCTAGTGTATACAGACTTTGGGATCCAGTGGCTCTGCTTCGTGTTAACCATCTGCTTGTTGGCTGCCTATTATGCCGACTCGTTGTCGCCCGTCGTCGCGATTGCTGGGTTGTTTGGGATCGGTGTGATGTCGATTCTGGCACCGTATGTCATCAATCGACACTTGCATACGCTCGATGCGCATCATGTACGTGGGAAAGAATTGCGCGAAGCGCGCGATCGACGCTTCCATGAATCCAAAACGAACACCTGAGAAGGGTTCGTTTTTTGTTTGAGGACATCGGTCCTTTTCTTCTTCGGCACGGAGGCGTAAGCTGACAATGTATACAGAACTAGAAGAATCGAGGAAGACATTCATGTTAGCTATTTTGATTGGATTGACGATTGGGATTTTGCTGCCGATGCAGACGAGTGTCAACTCACGTTTGCGTCAGGTGGTCGGCTCGCCGTTCGTTGCATCTTTTTTATCGTTTACGGTCGGGACGATCTTTTTGTCCCTATTGCTCTTCTTGACCGGACAGTCATTCGGATTTGACGGCTCGGTGATTCAGGAAGGTCCGGATTGGATGTGGATTGGCGGACTGTTAGGGGTCTTGTTCTTAACGGGAAATATCCTGCTGTTCCCAAGACTCGGAAGTGTCCAGACGGTCATCATGCCGATTTTTGGACAGATTTTGATGGGATTATTGATTGACCATTTTGGTTGGTTCAATTCTGTCGAACATCCAATTACGGCGCTTCGTTTGTTCGGGGTCGTGCTCGTCTTGTTAGGAGTCATCGGAACGGTCGCTTTATCCGACTGGCTCAACCGCCGAAGAGGCAAGCTGGTCGTCTCGATGGAAACAGACACCGGGGATCTGAACCTTTGGCGACTATTCGGGATTTTCACTGGGATGATGAGTGCTACGCAAACGGCCATTAACGGCTATTTGGGAACAGTGCTCGAATCGGCTCTGAAAGGGGCATTGGTCTCTTTCATTGTTGGAACGTTGGCGCTCTTGCTTATTTTACTCGTCTCACGCCAACCCGTTCCGCTCGGTCAATTGAAAGGTCAACCGTGGTGGATTTGGCTCGGTGGGATCATTGGGGCGCTCTTCATCGGAGGAAACGTCCTCATCGTACCGATTGTCGGGACAGGGATCGCTGTCATCATCGTCATTGTCGGACTGTTATGCGGAAGTTTACTGATTGACCGTTTCGGTTGGTTCGGAGCGAAGAAGAATCCGGTCACTGGTGTTCAACTTGTGAGTTTGGTTGTCATGGTCATTGGGATTGTATTGATTCGTCTATCTTAAGGGGGGAGAACGATGCGAGGGGTGTTGTTTGCAATCAGCGGAGGCTTTTTTCTGACATTACAAAGTGTGGCGAATGCGCGAATCAGTTCACAGATTGGAACGTGGCAAGCGGCGACGTTGACACAGTTCACAGGATTCATCGTCGCACTTCTCGTCATGTTGGCGTTACGCGACCGCACGTATATCGAGATGCGTCACGTGAAGCCGCTCTATTTATCGGGCGGAGCATTTGCGGCGATTATCTTATTTAGTAATATGACGGCCGTCCATGAACTCGGGGTCACGATGACAATCTCGTTGTTTCTCATTGCGCAACTGGCGCTCGCGCTCGTTATCGATTGGCGAGGCTGGTTCGGAATGGTGCGACGGAACTTGAACGGGGCTCAGTTGATTGGTGTGTTCATGATGATTGCGGGGGTCATCTTATTAAAATGGTAGGGGGAAACGTGCATGGTTGACGCGTATGTGAAGCAATTTGAATTGACTGTCTTACCTGTCGCTGCGCAGAACGAATTGCAGCTCGTCCGATACGAGCCGGGGGACGTCATCTGTACGCAAGGTGATGAAGCAGAACATCTCCGTTTCTTAGTGAAGGGGAAGATTCGCGTTTCCCATACTTCCGCTACCGGGAAGCGCCTCGTCCTCTCCTTCAAATATCCGCTCGATTTGATCGGGGACATCGAATATATTCAGCGGACCCCGTTTTTGAATACGGTCGAGGCCGTCACAGAAGTCGAAATGCTTGTCATTCGCTTCGAGGATTTGGTTCGACATGCCCACCACGATGTTGCGTGGTTACACTATTTATTAGAAGAGATCACAAGAAAATTTGAACGGAAATCACAATCACTCAGCTTCAATTTGTTCTATCCCGTTGAAGTACGCTTAGCGAGTTATCTGTTATCGATGACGCCGAATGACCAAACACTCGGCTCGACTGTCTACCAATTGACGGATATCGCTGATTTGATTGGGACGAGTTATCGTCATGTGAATCGGACGCTCCGGCGTTTCGTCGAAGTAGGCTTGATCGAACGAAATCGTCGGGTGATCACGCTCGTTGATCGGGAGGGCTTGTTGGAGATTGTCGGGGAGAGTATTTATGAATAGGAGGGGAGAATCATGGCGATTGGGATGATGCTTGCTGTCATCGGTGGAATGCTCGTCTGTGTGCAAAACACGTTTAACGCCAACGTCAAGAAGCGTGTCGGGGCATGGGCGACGACGACGCTCGTTCTCTGTCTTGGATTTTTAGCATCGCTACTCATTGGGCTGTTTCAAGAAGGTGGTGGCTTGTTCCGAGTAGAAGAGATGGAGACGTGGTTCTGGTTCAGTGGAATACTCGGCGTCGGGGTCGTCATGAGTGTGACGCAAGGCGTCGAGCACCTCGGACCGAGTTATGCCATCTCGATCGTTATGGTGTCTCAAATCTTGTTCGCGCTCCTCTGGGATACGTTAGGGTGGTTCGGCTTGAATGCCGTCCCGTTCACATGGAAGACAGTCGTCGGGATTGTCTTGATCGTCGGTGGGGTGCTCGTGTTTCAGTTGAGTGGGAAGGTACAACAAACTCGCAAGTCGATTAACCGTGCGAGTTAAATCTTAAAAAGAAGTACCACATTTTGAACGAATCTTTTTTAATAAAGACACGTATAATTTAGAAGAACAGGATGGAAGGGGTAATCATATGCTACAAGTGATGGACATGGCATGGGCAATCTTGAATCTAGGATTGTTGACGATGATTGGAGTCTTTTTATTCCGATTCATTCGCCGAGATTCAAATTGATTAGCATCTGACAATCGTCAGGTGCTTTTTCCTTTTTAATGGAAAAACCTCGAAAGTTTGCTTATAGATTGATAAGATATAAATATCGGTAAATTGGATTTTTTTTACTTTTGGAGGGGTGCTGGATGTTACGTGAAGAACGAATGGAATACTTGTACGACAAATCATGGACTAAAAAGGGTCCGCTACTAGTGATTATCATCGGGGTAGTGACAGCGCTTTGGTTATTGTTCAATGATTCAAGAATGAGCCTATCCCTGTTCATCTTTTGTGCGGCGATGCTCATGCCGCTTCTGGTAGCGACGTGGCATAAAATCCAGTTGTTTTTACAATTCAATGACTCATCCACGTACCAGCGCTTCATTTATCTAAAAGGTGTGATTCAGTTTATCCTCTTGATTGGTGTCATATCGATGTTGGCGCTCTATGCACTGAAGTACATATTGCTAGATACGTTCAGCCTCGGCTGTGCGACGCTGATTGCGAGTTGCCTTATTCTCGAGTCGTGGGTCGATTGGAAGATTCTAAAGATTGATGACGAGCACGTGGTAGAGAGTTTATTGGGGCTGATGAATCGGGAGAAGCGTAAGGGATGAAACTGATCGAGAATAGGTTTCGTAAATCAAAATAACTACAACACATAGGGGGATTCGATGGTAGACCATGAAGTCAGACTAGAACAGATGTTGAAGGATGATGAGAAACGAAAGAAGCAATTGACCCTTCCGTTGATTGGGGCTATCATCTTGACCTTTTTCTATATATGGACGACGAACGTCTTCTTGTTGTATGCCATGGTTTTCTTTGGTCAATTTCCTGCCTTATATAAATCATGGCATCGCAAGAAGTTATTACTTTCATTTAACGATGACAAACGGTATCAACAACTCGTGCGATCCGAATTTTTAATGAATCTTACTTCGCCCCTACTTGTTCTCATACTGATTGCCAGTGTGGAGCTTGAGTGGATTTCATTGTTCACGTTCGTCATCGTTGCATTAATCGGGATCATGGTTCTGTTGATTCTCAGTTTTCCAATCGACCGCAAGCTAAAAGAAATCGATCCGTTACACGTGACGGGTGTCGAGCTCGGCCATGTCCAATTTGAGCGGAAGAAACAAAAAAGGAGGAAGGTGAATGGATAAACAAGAGCGTCTCCCAAAAATGGTCGAACATGATCTCGACGCGCGAGGGGTCAGCGCGATGTTTGGCATAAGCGGCCTGTTTTTATTTCTAGTCGTTTCAGTCATAAAAGGTGTCACGGTGACGACGATTGCCTTCTCTTTCCTCGTGACCCAACTGCCGATGCTCTATCAAGCGTGGCGACGAATGAAGCTGTTACGCACGTTTAACGAAGACGAGGAATACCAACGCCTCGTTCGTCGAGAATTTCGAATCATCGTCGCCATGTTTGGATCACTTGGTGTATTCACCTTCCTCACGTGGTTCGTGTTGGATTCGATGCAGCAACTACTCGGTGTCGTATTGATTGCCATCATTCCGCTTCTCATCTTGTACGTGTCGATGGACCGTAAACTGCGTGAAGCGGATCCGGAGCATGTGACGAATCGAGAGTTACGACGCGCACATCGTGAACAATAAAAATCAGCCCTGACACACGTCAGAGCTGATTTTTTTTTTGAGTTCATGGAAATGAGAATGCCGCAGACGACCATACCGATTGTATAGAATATAAACCGGTGTCGTTCCCAAAACGAGTCATTCATCGTGTCGCCGCCACATCATCGAGCGGCGTGTCGACCATCCGAACGAACGCTTCGTCCGGGTCGGTCGTTCCAGATTCTTTAAGCCAGTCCTGGAAGTCCCCTTCATACAAAACGCGTTCACCATGCAGGAAGATGACGTGAGCATCGAGTTGAGCCAAGTCGTGTAACTGATGTGTTGAGATGAGGCACGTCTTGCCCTCGTCGACGAGGCGTTGTAGGCGACGCATGATTTGAATGCGTGACGCCGGGTCGACCCCACTCGTCGGTTCGTCAAATAAATAGAGAGAACGTTTGATGGAAGACAATAACGTCACGAAGAGCCATTTCTTCTCCCCGACCGACATCTTCCCGAGTTTCATCTTCCATAGATGTTCGAACAGTTCTTGTTCTCGGGACGTTGAAAGGTTGTTCACATAAGACTCGAGTTTCTTGAAGTCGGGGCGCTGCGACAGACGTCCGATGAAATAGGCGAAGTCTTTTCCTGTCAATTCGTGATGGTTATACATGAGTTGCGTTAAATAGAGCATATCCGTCGTCGGAACGAGTTCGAGTGATGCTTTGTCGACCGGAAGTGCCCCGGTCATACAATCAAACAGTGTCGTTTTCCCGGCACCATTTTGTCCAATCAAAACGTTCAGCTTATTCGGCTGTAGTGTGAACGAGACGCCGTCGAGAACAGGACGTGTCGCTTTCGGGTAGCGATAAGTGAGCTGATGTACGTGCATAAGAACCTCCTAGCGTGTGATGAGTGAGACGAGACTGAAGCGTTTCAACGCAATCGCACCGATGATGAAGTAACCGAGTACAGAAAGGAATGTCGCCCACACTCCGAACGAGAGGTCGACTTGAGTCGTCAGGTGCAGCAACCCGAGCGCGAATTCATGGAGCGCATAGAACGGGTTGAGAAAGCTGAACCATTGATCAGGTGAGTTGATTGCCAATAAAAAGAGCGGAAACATCAGAATGTTCGCGAACGTCCCGAGACTCGACACTTTCACCGGCAGTGCCGTGATGGCGACACTGGCAACCGCGAACGGGATACTCCCGATCAATACGAGTAGAGAAGTTGCAATCAACTTGAACGAGAAGAACCCGTGTACAAGCGTGACGACCGTTGTGAATAAGAGTAAGCTGATTGAGGCGAATAAGAGTTGCGCCAAGATGACGGCGATGACATACGTCAGTTTGTTGCCTGAGATCATCACGTACGTTTTCATCAGTCCGTATTCACGCATACGAGCGAGTTCGATGCCGACACCGTTCACATATGTAGCAAGAATAATATATACCCAGAAATAAGAGAGTCCTGGGTAGTATTCCGCTGTCGTTGCTTGGCGAATATCTGAAAACGACTGCGTCAAAGCGATTATGAGTGGGATCCCGAGCGTCCAGATGAATGGAATCTTATCGGTGACGACAACTTTGGCATACATAAAGAAATAGCTTGTGATTTGTTGCATCCTGTTCCTCCGCTTGTATGTTTGATTGTTTGTATCGTAGCACAATATACGGAAGTTGATTGGAAAAAGTTTCAAAAAATAATCCCTCATAGCGAATGAGGGATAGAAGAAAATTATTTCACTTTGTCGCGTTTCGCGATCTTGTCGCTCACCTGCTGACCGCTCAACGTGACCATCGGCATGCCACCGCCCGGGTTGACGGTCCCGCCGACGAAATAGAGGTTGTGATAGAGTTCGCTCTGTTTTTTATGCTTGAAGCCACCGTTTCGATTCTTGTCGGCGACCGTTCCGTAAATGGCTCCGCGGTCCGATCCATACGTCCGCTCGATATCGTGAGGCGTCCACACGTCGCGTGTCACGGTATGTTCACGCAGACCATCGAGACCCATTCGTTCCAACTTATCGAGCACACGCTCTTCAAAAGCGGCGTACTCTTCTTCGGTGAACGGCACATCTTGGATATACGGGATGTGTGGCAAGATTTTGATATTCTCATGTCCTGGCGGTGCCTGGGTCGGGTCGGTCTTGTTGACGTTCACGAGGTAAATCGTCGGATCGTCTGGAAGTTCATGTTTCTCAAAAATTTTATTCATCTGTTCATGTAAGTTCTCAGAGAAGAAAAAGTTATGATGGGCCAGTTGTGGATAGGCTTTCTTCACGCCGAGATGAAGGACGAATCCGGAGCTCGCCGGTTCGTATTTATCAACGAGTTTGTCGACGTACTGTTCGTCCGCATCGACCATCTTCTGATAGAACGGAATGACTTCCATGTTCGAGACGAAATAGTCGGCTGAACGGAGACGTCCATCCTCAAGCTCGATCGCTGAAATTTTTTCATTCACCGTATGGGCACGAACCACGCCTTCGCCGGTATGTAGCTTCACACCGATCTCTTCGGCGAGCTTCGTCAAGCCTTCCGCAAGCTTATGGGTCCCGCCTTCGACGTACCAACAACCTTGGGCATACTGCATGTAAATCATCATGTTGAGGACGGCTGGTGCATTATACGGAGACGATCCGACATATTTGACGTAATACGACAGCATATCCCGAAGATGTGGATTACTGATCCGTTTCTTGATGGCGCTATACATCGTCGACGTCAAATCGAATCCGAAGAGCGTCGGGAAAATACCTGTCTTCATGACCGCTTCTAAAGGTGACTCAAACCCTTCCGCCAAGTATCCCTTCTCCGTCGTCTTATAGATGCGCGCGGCATAATTCAACAGTTCACGATATTCTTGCATGTCTTTTTGAGAGAGGGAAGGGTTTGCCCGCTGCATCTGTTCGAGGTCATGGTAAAGGTCGAGGACGGTATCGTCCGGGAAGAAAGAGCGCCATTCGAGCTCAAGTCGTTTGATGGACACATAGTCTTCCATCCGTTTCCCGCTTCCGCGGAACAATTTGTCGAAGATGTGAGGCATCGTTAAAATTGAGGGTCCGAGGTCGAAACCGAATCCGTCCTGTTCGAGCCGATTCACTTTCCCGCCGATATGGTCGTTCTTTTCGTAAAGTGAGACGTCGTAACCTTTTTGAGCGAGTGAGATGGCCGCTGACAAGCCGCCGAGCCCTCCGCCTATGACGATGACCGACTTATCCACTGATGGCATATATTCGCCGCCTTTCCGAAGTGTTATTTTCAAAAAATAGAATGAGTGCTACCTCTTCTATTCCCGTTTCTAAATGAAACGAACATGCTTTTACGGATTTGCCACATCCACAAAGATGTCATCCCTGAACCGGGGAAAGTTTTGTATAGTTAGGGAACAGAGACTGAACGAAAGTAGGAATCTAAGATGATCGTAAAAACAATCACACTTCACTTTGCGAACGGGGATGAAATCACCATCCCGTTTGATGATATCGAATCGTGTCGGATGCATGATATTCAAGACGGGATGCGTGTTGCGGCGGATGGACAAGTGATCAAAGAAAAAGTGATGCACGGGCTCGACCTCGTGTTAAAAGACTCAGCGAATCAAATCGAGTGGGAAGGTGAGGATAGACCGTTTGACCGTATCTTAGGTATGTCGGATTTACAACATCTCGCCTTCGAGTTTGAAGGGATGCGAGGCAAGTCATACCGCATCGCCTGGCATGATCTAGAGGCAGTACAGAACGCATACCAGACGACAACTGAAGAACATGGGAACGTGCACGTGCATGTTCGCATCTCATAAACAAAGCCTCTCGCAAAAATAGCGAGAGGCTTCATTCGTGTGACTTCACACCGCCGGCGACGAGCGGTCCTTCAAACGTGATCGTATAGATGATGCGGGCGATATCTTCCGCTGTCTCTTCTGCGGACGGATTGTTCAACCACTCGTAGATGACGCCCATGTGTGCCGAAGAGAGGTAGGCGACGAGATATGGGGGCGGGACCATCATCTTGTCGGGATCAAACAAGGTTATCGGGGAGCGCTGAAACAAGGCCGCCTGCATAAATTTTCGAAGTTTTGTCTGAAACGTCGGGTCTCCATTTGGTCCAAGCAGCGGCTTCATGATGACTTGATTGTCTTCGATGAAGCGGATGAACGGGACAAGGTAATGGTACGAGTTGTCGGTCCGCTCGTCTCCAAAGATGTGGGGGAGATGATGAATCAACTTCTGTTCGGCCTCTTCAAAAATTTCGTTGATGCATTTCTCCATCAACTCGAACTTATCCACATAATGGCTATAAAAGGTACCCCGATTGATGCCGGCCCGCTCGGTCAATTGCTTGACGGTCACGGCTTCAAATCCCTGTTCTTCAATGAGACGAAAGAAGGCATCTTTAATCAGTTTTTTCGTCCGAATGACGCGTAAGTCAGTTTGTTCCATGCTTTTTCTCCTTTTCCTCAACACATTCATTGCATCTGTCGGAAAACCAACACGATGACCGATATTGACGATTGTTGCCACCGTGAACGGGGACTATACTGAACATACAAACCAACACGGTGTCGATTATCTTGAGTATACACGATGAGGCGCCGAAAAGGAGTGACAGAAATGAACATTCAACTGCAACACGTCGACAAGTCGTTCGGCGACCAACTCGCCATCGACAATATCGACTTCACCATCCCATCTGGAGAAATTTGCTGCTTGCTCGGACCCTCTGGATCGGGGAAGACGACCCTCATCCGACTCATGATCGGTGCCCTCGCACCGGACAAAGGAAGTGTCCATATCGGTGAAACGAAAATGCCGAATATGGACATGCTTCGACAAATCGGATTTATGCCACAAAACGACGGATTGTACGAAGATTTGTCGGCCGAGGCGAACCTCGCTTTCTTCGGATCAATTTATAAGCTCGGAAAAAAAGAACTCCAGACACGCATCACAGAAGTGCTCGACCTTGTCGACCTGTCGAACGATCGACAGAAGCTCGTCCGCAATTTTTCAGGTGGGATGAAAAAGCGTTTGTCACTCGCCATCGCTATCCTGCATAAGCCGGACGTGTTGTTTCTCGATGAACCGACGGTCGGAATCGACCCGATTTTACGTCGTCAAATCTGGGATCAGTTCCAAGTGATTCGGAAGGAAGGCACGACGCTTATCGTTTCGACACATGTCATGGATGAAGTGCTCGAGTGTGACCGGGCTGCGCTCGTCTACAATGGACGATTGATCGCATATGACCATGTGCAAGGTTTGCTTGACCAGACCGAGAACGGTCGCGTCGAAGAACTGTTCTTGATTGCCGGGAAAGAGGAGGTGGGTGACCATGCGTAACTTAGCGAAGCGTGTCATCTTTCAGACGTTAAATGATAAACGAAGTGTCGCCTTGATTTTGATTGCCCCACTTCTCATTTTGACACTCGTCTACTTCTTACTCGGTGACTCCGATTACGTGCCGACGGTCGTCCTTGATGACAACGCACCCGAACAGCTCGTCAATGCGTTTGAAGAGGAGACGCTCGTGGTGGAACTGGCGACGTTCGAGGACCCGAAAATATATATTGAAGACAATGAAGAAGTGGATGCCGTCTTTGAAATGAATCAAGATGGAACGACCATCACGTTACGCGAGCCGTCGACGAAGTCGTCGAAGGCCGTCCGTGAGATTCAAGATGCGTTGACGACGCTCAACCCCGCAGCCGAGATGGACACGTCATTCGTCTTTGGGGAAGAGGACCAATCTACGTTCGATTCGTTCGGATTCGTCTTTCTATCACTCTTCTCATTCTTCTTCGTATTCATCCTATCTGCGATGGCACTCGTCAAAGAACGGAGTGGAGGTACACTCGAACGACTCTTGATGACCCCAATCAAACGAGGACAGGTCATTTTAGGATATACGCTCGGCTACGGCGTGTTTGCAGTCGTCCAGTCGATTTTCATCGTACTCTATTCGATTTATGTGCTTGGACTGTCTTCGCTTGGAAATATGGCGTGGGTCATGTTGACGATGCTACTCATGGCGGGTACGGCGGTACTCTTCGGGGCGACCATCTCGGTATTTGCCCGATCGGAACTGCAAGTCGTACAGATGATCCCGTTCACGATCATCCCGCAAGTATTTTTCTCGGGCCTCATCCCACTCGATTTGATTCCGTACGGTCTCGGGAACTTGAGTTACGTGATGCCAATCTTCTACGGGGCGACAGCGATCAAGGAAGTCATGATTTACGGGAGTGGTTTCTCAGGGATTTGGATGTATTTACTCGGGCTGATTTTATATGCAGGTGTCTTGTATCTCTTAAACATGCGAGCGCTCGGGAAGTATCGGGGGCATTGAGTTAAATAAACGTTAGCGAAAGCTGTGGTACTTATAGAGTGCCATGGCTTTTTGTTTATCCACAAAAAAAGCACTCGGACGATTGTCCGTAATGCTCATTAGCGCTTGAGTAACAACATCACGCCGGTCACGAATAGTGCGATTCCGCTAGCGAGTCTGACTTGTTTGCACGTCACGTTCTTTCACCCCTACATTTCTTCATCGTTTTGCTTTAGCGATACGTTTTGGTGTTTTCGACATTTCTTGATAAATCGAAAGAATCTCGGTCCCGTAATTTCCTTTCGGCTGCATGGCCCACTTTCGATGCAGTGACGGCCAAGTCGTCGCAGAGCCCCGTTTGACGAGATGGAAGCGAGGATCGACTTGTTTCGTGTTCAATGCATCGTTTGAAGCGTATGCTTTTAGATGCTGAATTTGAGCGGATACGCCTTGGTGTGGTGAACGGAAAAAGTGTCCTTTCACGCCGTTCCCAGTCGTCCCAATCCCTGAGTAGTTATGCTGCTTTGGAAGGACATCACCGCCATAACGGAAATAACCGGTCTCTTTTAGTGCCTGCGCGAACGCAACATCGCCACGGACGCCTTCTTTTGCGCCGATGATGACGAAGAGTTTCGCCAAGTCTTCGACAGACGTTTTCGAGAGCCGGACATTACGAGGATTCTTCTTTTTTACGTAATCCGCCATTTGTTGCGGAGTCAAAGCCGATATTCCCATAATAGCACGATTCTGCTTCTTCGGGGCCGCCTCAACGATTGATCCAGTCGAGAAGAAAGATGAAGTGATTAGAAGGAAAGCGACGATGAAACCAAACACTTTTTTCATAATATGTACCCTCCTAAACGAGATGTATCTATTGAGAAATAATACCATATTAGTATTAAATTTTAATTTTTGATTTATTTATAAAGGGAACGAGAAATTAAAAAAAGCCGCTCTGAATCCATCATTCAGAACGGCTTTTCCCAGTATTAATTTGCTTGTTTTAATTCTTCAACAGTCTCCACTTGGTCATCAAACTTACGAACGTCCACGCGCTTCACGAAAAATGCCAGTAGAAGTGCCAAGAGGTTCATACCGAGTGCAACGTAAAATGAATATTGAATCCCAGATAAGAGGGCTTGCTGAGTGATGGCACCCATCGAGCTCTCAGTGAGTGTCGCAGGATCGACTCCTGTCATCAATGATTCGGCTTCTGTGCGTGTCACCGAGTTCATGATAGTGACGAGTACTGCCGTACCGATCGCACCGGATACTTGTTGTGCTGTGTTGTTGATGGCCGTTCCGTGCGGATTGAGGCGAGTCGGCAATTGGTTCAATCCATTAGTCATGATTGGCATCATGACCATCGACATCCCAAACATACGCAACGTATATGTTAAGACGATGTATGTGTAGGTCGAGTCAAGTTGGACGTTTGCAAGCATGTACGTCGATACGGCGGTGATTGTCAATCCGGTAAGTGCCAAAAATTTTGGCCCGAATCGGTCAAACAGTTTACCTGTGATCGGCGACATGATTCCCATGATGATCGCACCAGGAAGAAGCATGAGCCCTGAATCGAGTGGTGAGATACCACGTACGCTTTGGACGTAAGCCGGCGTCAAAATCATACCGGAGAACATGGCGACCGCGTTGACCATCGCAATGACTGACGCGAGAGCAAACATCGGATGTTTGTAAGCACGCAAGTCGAGCAATGGTTTTTCCATATGGAGCTGACGGTAGATGAAGGCGATCAATGAGATGGCACCGACAATCATCGTCGTTAAGACGATTGGGTTATCCCAACCGTCCGAGCTTGCCGAACTGACACCGTACAAAATCCCACCAAATCCGAGTGTTGATAAGACGAGCGACAAGTAGTCGAGTGACTGGTCTTTGTTTTGGACCATGACGTTTTCCGCTTTCCAAAAAGCGAGCGCAAGACCGAGGATGGCGAGCGGTAAAATCATTTCGAATAAGACGCGCCAATCATAGTACTCGACGATATAGCCCGAGAGTGTCGGTCCAATCGCAGGTGCTGAGATCATGACGAGTCCGAAGATTCCCATCGCCATCCCACGTTTTTCACGTGGGAAGCTGACGAGCATGACGTTCATGAGGAGCGGTCCCATTGTCGAGGCTCCGACGGCTTGAATCATCCGACCGCTCAACAACCAGCCAAAGTTTGGCGAGAAGGCCGCGATAGCCGTACCGATGGCGAAGATGCTCATCGAGGTGATGAACAAGCTGCGGTTTGAAAAGCGAGTGATCAAATAGGCGGATGCCGGGACGAGCACACCCGTCACGAGCATAAAGCCTGTCGCGAGCCATTGAACGGTCGAGTAGTCTGCAATTTCGAGATCGACCATGATTGATGGGAGCGCGACGTTCAGTAATGAGTTGTTTAAAAATGCGATGAACGCACCCGCAAAGAGGACCGCCAACATGACGAAAGGCGGTTTCTTTTGGAATTCTGGTTTCATATGGATGGCTCCTTTATTTTCTAAATAGTTATGTCTTGGTAAATGTCGATGAAATGATTTTATACCCGTTGTATAAATAAAGCAACCATTTTGTACTATTAGTCTAAAATGGTTTTCGGTGCTATAGTAAAGGTACAAATCAGACAGATCGGAGTTATGAAAGCATGAAAGAGAAAAAGCGAAAAGTCGCAGATATTGCCATGTCTCTCTTCATCGAAAACGGAGTACAGCATACATCGGTACAAGAGATCATTGACCGTGCCAACATCTCCAAAGGGACGTTTTATAACTACTTCTCATCGAAGACGGATTGTGTCGCCAGTATCCTCGAGAACTTACGATATGATGCAGGGCAGCGCCGGATTGAGATGCAGATGGGGCGGGATAAACGAGATCGTGACGTCTTTATCGAGCAAATCTCGATATTGATTCAATTGAACGAAGAACGGAACTTGCATGCGTTATTTGAATCGATCATGTCGTCAAACGAGAATGAATTGAAGAAACTCGTACTCCAACATCGCATTTATGAAATTGAGTGGATTGCGATGCGTTTGACGGAAATTATCGGAGAGGCTGTCAGACCGTATTCGATGGAATTGACGGTTCTCTTCAACGGAATGTTGCAACATATCTTGTTCACGAACCGAATCACGAATGCCGCTTACTCTCCTCAAAAAGTCGTGAGCAGTTTATATACGTATGTCGAACTGATTGCTGCACGAATGATAGAGACAGGGGAGCACGTCTTGAACCCGGTCACGGTCGAGCAAATGCGTGGGACGACAGATAAACATCTCATTACAATCGAAGAATTGAACGAGATGGCTGCTCGCATCGAAGAGCATGTCGAGATGACGGAAGAACAACGAGATTTGTTTGATGCAATCTCACATGAACTGAAACAGGAACGCCTTCGGAAAATTATCTTAGAGCAGTTGTTGAAGCCGTTCCAGCGTCTATTTAAAGGCGTGACAGGCGAGACAGAAGTACAAAAGTTTACGAATCTCGTGTGGTTGTATACGCGGACACATTAAGGACAAAAATTTCTCGATACAGTAATATAGAAGAAACAAGGAATGGAAAAAAGAATTAAAAAGTTTCCTCGAAAAAGAATTGATTCCTACAAATCCATACGCTACAATCAAATTACCGAAAGCGCTTTCGGGAAGAGGAGAATGACATGGGTACGATTTATGATTTAGCCAAAAAAACAGGATTCTCAATCACGACAGTGTCCAAAGCGTTGAACAATTACAAAGACGTGAGTGACAAGACGAGAGCGAAGATTCTTCAAGCCGCTGCTGAGATGGACTACTTGCCGAACGCACATGCCCAGTCGTTATCGACGAAAAAATCATGGGCGATCGGGGTCATGTTCTCAGAGGCGAACGAAGTCGGGATGAAACACCCGTTCTTCAACGGAATCATCGAAAGTTTTCGTCACGCGACAGAGGAGCAAGGCTACGATTTGATTTTCGCCTCGCGGAATCTGCGCAATCGTGACATGAGTTATCTCGAACACTTCAAACACCGTGCGGTCGACGGCATCGTCGTCATCTGCTCGGACCGAATGGATGAGCAAGTTCAGGAGCTCATGCGAAGCGACATCCCAATCGTCGTCGTCGATATGGACAGCGCCAATTGTAGCGTCGTCTATTCCGATAACATCGAAGGGGCACGCCTCGCCGTGAATTACCTCCATGAACTCGGTCACCAAAAAATTGCCCACATCGCTGGGGATGAAACAATTGACGCCGGAGCGGCGCGAATCAAAGGATATGAACTTGCGATGCAAGAACTGAACCTCCCGATTCGACCAGGCTACCTCGTCAACGCTGGTTTCTTCTCAGTCGAGGAAGGGAAGCAAGCGATGGAACGATTGCTTGAACTAGACGATCGACCGACTGCAGTCTTTGTGGCCGGGGATCAAATGGCGATCGGTGTCATCGATGCGATTCACGAACATGGTCTTCACGTTCCGAATGACATCTCGGTCATCGGATACGACGATATTGAAATGATCCAATATATCACGCCGAAACTGACCACGATTCGCCAAGATACGGACGAGATCGGGGAAGCGGCAGCAGAACTCTTACTTGAACAGATGACCGTGAAAGAGCGACTTACAGAACGTCGCATCATTCCGGTACGCTTAGTCGAACGGGCGTCTTGTGCGCCAGTTAAACAGTAACCTATAGTGAATGATATTTCGAAGTCGCTCTCTTTTCTTCAGCGGATGGAGAGAGGAGCGCGATTTCGAAAGTCATTTTGAAAGAAATCGAAACCGCTTTCGATATTTTATTTTTGGCTAAAACCGAAAGCGCTTTCGATAATTTTAAAACTCTTCTTGCAAGCGCTTTCTAACATTACTTATAAAAAAGGATGGGAACAACACATGCGTAAATTAGTCAGCTTACTTACACTCGGAGCACTTTCAGTTGGCGTCTTGAGCGGCTGCTCAGACAGTGAAGGCGGAGCTTCAGAATCAAAAGATGACGTTTTAAAAGTTTGGTCATTTACGGACGAGTTAAAAGAACCAATTAAAACATATGAAGAGAAAAACGGTGTCAAAGTTGAATTGACAATCGTTCCAATCGCAGACTATCCAACGAAGTTGAAGCCAGCTCTTGAAAGCGGCGTCGGCGCACCAGACGTCTTCACAGGGGAAATCGCCTTTCTCAAACAATGGGTCGACGCTGGATATTGGGAAAACCTTTCAGACGAGCCGTACAGTGTCGATGAGATCGCAGACAACTATGTCCCTTACGTCTTTGACCTCGGGAAAGACAAAGACGGAAACGTTCGCGCTCTCTCATGGCAAACGACACCAGGTGGCGTTTACTACAAACGTAGCCTAGCAAAAGAAGTGCTCGGTACAGATGACCCGACTGAAATCGGTGACATGATGAGCTCGATGGACGGCGTCTTCGAAGTTGCTGAGAAAATGAAACAAAAAGGATACAAGATGTTCCCGGATGAAGGTTCAATTCGTTGGTTCTCACAAGGGGCAAACCCAGAAGCGTGGGTTAACGACAAGAACGAACTCGTCTTGACGGAAGATAAGATCAACTACATGGACTATGCGAAAGAACTTCGTGAGAAGCAATACACGGCTCTCGCACCGGAATGGTCACCATCTTGGTTCGAAGGAATGGATAAGCCGATCAAAGTGAAAGAGAACGGAAAAGAGACAGAAACACAAGTCTTCTCGTATGTCCTACCAACTTGGGGTCTCCACTCTGTATTAAAAGAGAACGCGAAGGATACTGCAGGTGACTGGGCTGTAACTAGCGGACCAAGCCCATACTTCTGGGGCGGCACGTGGCTTGGCGTTTACAAAGATTCTAAAAACAAAGAAGCAGCTTACGACTTCGTCAAACTCATGACGCAAGATGAAGAGTTCTTGACAGAGTGGGCACAAGAAACAGGCGACGTACTTGCCTTCAACCCGGTTACAGACAAAATCAAAGACGATTTCAGTGAAGAGTTCCTCGGCGGACAGAACAACTATGAGTTCTTCCTCGACGAAGCAGATGAGATTACTCCAGGAATCGTCACGAAATACGACCAACAGCTCGACACGCTATATGGCGCATCGGTCCTTCAATATGTAGAAGGTAAGAAGTCGAAAGAAGAAGCGATTGAGGAGTTCAAGAAACAAGCGAAAAACGCTTACCCAGACATCGTTGTAGACTGACGATGACCAACACGAGGGGGGGATCCCCCCTCGGTTCTTATGGAAGGAGAAATACACGTGAAAAAACTAGATCGTTACGGCTATCTGTTCATCGCCCCGTTCTGGGTCGTCTTCTTGACGTTCAGCATCTATCCGGTCCTCTTAACGCTTTACTATAGCTTTACGAACTATACGGGAAGCCCGGGTGAAGAGGTCGTCGGGTTTGCGAACTATGCACGGTTGTTGACGGATACGTACTTTATCGAGGCGTTTTTCAACACCATCAAGATTTGGGGAATCAACTTCGTCTTGCAGATCGGGGTAGCACTTCTATTAGCACTCATCTTCTCAGATCTCCGTTTGAAGTTAAAAGGACTCTCGTTCTTCCGTTCGTTCTTCTATCTTCCTAACTTGATCACGATCAGCTCGGTCGCGCTCTTGTTCGGTATTTTGCTCGACTGGCAGCACGGTTCACTCAACATGGTGTTGATGAAAATCGGCTTGATTTCAGATCCAATCAACTGGTTGGCAGAACCGGTGACGGCACAGTTATCCGTTTCACTCATCTTGACATGGATGTGGTTCGGTCACTCCTTCATCATCGTCATGGCTGGAGTATCGGGCATTTCGACAGATTACTTTGAAGCCGCTCACATCGACGGTGCGAACCGCTGGCAGATGTTCACGAAAGTGACGTTGCCACTCTTAAAGCCGATTCTTCTCTACATCATGATTACGTCACTCATCGGTGGACTTCAGTTGTTCGACCTTCCGATGTTGATTACCGATGGAATTGGTTCACCAGACGGTTCATTGAACACGATGGTACTTTATTTGTACAACCAAGCCTTCAAGTACAACAACTACGGCTACGCATCTGCGGTCGCTTACGGTCTATTCTTGATTACGCTCATCTTCTCGGCGATCGTCTTCAAAGGTATGTTCCGCAATGAACGCACAGCACAGAAGAAGGGGGCGTAAGCGATGGAACAAAATGCAGAAACACGGCGTATGCTTCCTGATAGCGAAGCGCAGCCGAAACGTAAAGAAGACCGTCCACTCAAAATGGCGCCACCTTCGAAGAAAAAAACAAACAAACGCTTTGCGCGAGGGTTGATCTATACAGCACTGATCCTCCTCGCCATCGTCTGCTTCATCCCGTTCCTCATGATGATCGTCAACGCGACACGGACGAACGGAGAAATCATGGCTGGTTTCTCACTTCTCCCGGGGACGGCGCTCGCAGAGAACTATGCGACGCTCAGCGAATACATTAACATCTGGAACGGCTTCAAGAACAGTTTGATCATCTCGGTATCGGTGACGGTGCTGTCTGGTTACTTCTCAGCCCTCACGGCGTACGGCTTCACGTTCTACAATTTCAAAGGGAAGAATGCGATGTTCATCTTCATGCTCGTCATGATGATGGTGCCGGCACAACTTGGACTCATCGGATTTTACGAGATCTCGAAGACGCTCGGCATTCTCGATACGTTCATCCCATTGATCGTCCCGGCGATTGCGACACCATTCACCGTCTTCTTCATCCGTCAGTACACGCAAGCGACGCTTCACATCAGCTTGATTGAAGCGGCACGGATTGACGGTGCGAGCGAGCTGCGTATTTTCCACACCATCGCACTTCCGATGATGATGCCGGCGATTGCGACGATGTCGATCTTTACGTTCATCGGCTCGTGGAACAACTACTTGATGCCACTTGTCCTCTTGTTCTCTCCTGAGAAATACACGTTGCCTGTCTTGATGGGCTTCTTGAAAGGATCACAAGTCGCAGAGAACCTTGGCTCGCTTTACCTAGGCATCGCGATCTCGGTCGTCCCGATCATGATTGCCTTCTTGTTCCTCTCGAAGTACATCGTCAGCAGTATTTCGGCAGGTGCTGTCAAAGAATAAATATAGAGAAAAGAGGAAAACACTATGCATTTTAAGAAAGACTTCGTATTCGGAACAGCCACGTCCTCGTACCAAATTGAAGGCGCACACAATGAAGGAGGCCGTACTCCTTCCATCTGGGATATGTTTTGTGACATCGACGGGCGCGTGTTTGAAAAGCATAACGGCGATGTCGCATGTGACCACTACCATCGTTACGAAGAAGACATTCAGCACATCAAAAAACTAGGTGTCGATACGTATCGATTCTCCATCGCGTGGCCACGCATCTTCCCTGCCAAGGGAGAGTATAACCCAGAAGGTATGGCGTTCTACAAAAACTTGGCGCTGCGTCTCCGTGAAGAAGGAATCAAACCAGCCGTCACCATTTATCATTGGGACCTTCCGATGTGGGCTCACGAAGAAGGTGGTTGGGTCAACCGTGAATCGGTCGACTGGTTCCTCGATTATGCGAAAGTCTGTTTTGAAGAGCTCGATGACATCGTCGACTCTTGGATCACTCATAATGAGCCTTGGTGTGCCGGCTTCCTTGGCTACCACGTCGGTGTTCACGCACCGGGTCATCGTGACATGAACGAAGCGGTACGCGCCGTGCACCACATGTTGTTGTCGCACGGAAAAGCGGTCGAATTGTTGAAGCGAGAGATGAAGTCCACGACCCCGATCGGTATCACGCTCAACTTGTCACCGATGTACGCGAAGACGGATTCGGCGAATGACCGCCTTGCGATGAACAATGCCGACGGGTATTCGAATCGCTGGTTCCTCGATCCGGTCTTCAAAGGTGAGTATCCGGTCGACATGATGAACTTGTTCTCCAAATATGTGCATAACTTCGATTTCATCCAATCGGGTGATATGGAGACCATCTCGACAGCTTGTGATTTCTTCGGCATCAACTTCTATAGCCGTGGCATTGTCGAGTTCAACGCAGCAAATGATTTTTTGAAGGCAGACGCTTACTCGGACTACGAGAAGACGGGCATGGGCTGGGATATCGCCCCGAACGAATTCAAAGACCTGATCCGTCGTTTACGCGCCGAGTATACTGACCTTCCCATCTACATTACAGAGAACGGCGCCGCATTTGACGACGTGCTAGAAAATGGCGAAGTCCATGACGATAACCGGATCGACTACGTCCGCCAGCACCTCGAAGCCGTCTCTGACTTGAACGATGAAGGCATGAACATTCAAGGCTACTACCTCTGGTCGCTCATGGATAATTTCGAATGGAGCTTCGGATACGAGAAGCGCTTCGGCATCCTCTATATCGACTTTGAGACGCAAGAGCGCATCTGGAAAGACAGCGCGAAGTGGTATGCCGGTGTCATCGCCGACCATAAGGCCAAACACGCGGATAGCGTCGAGGCGTAACATGCATCCATCCCTGCCGCTACGGGGATGGATTTTTTTGTGTGCAATTTATCTGTTGCGGGAACTGTAAGAGGGGGAGGGATATTCATGAAACGTGAATTTTCGATGTATGAAGTTACAGGCTATGACGACCAAGGAAAGATCAAGTTCGTTCATTTGAGAGAAGGAGAATTCGTGTTGCCGGTTGAGATTAAAGGAGATGACTTACGAAAAATCAAGAAGATAATGGAGCTTAACCCGGGTGTGACCGTGATTGTCCATGCGGCGATTGACCAGAGACGCATGCGTTTGCTCGAAGTAGATGGGTACTCGCTTCGAAAAGAAGACACATAAAACGCCAGCACCGAAAAACGGGCTGGCGTTTGTTTATGTAATTTGTATCATGTTCCCCTAGTTAGACTTTGGAATACATAGCACACGGCTCACGATTCTCTCGTAATCATGCACAAAAGTCACCGACCATGAAACGGTTCGGTGACTTTAGTAGATTGACTGATTTTTTTAACACGTTTCAATACGTCCTGTTTCGGTAAATTCGGGTAATCATGCTGGATGCGGTCGACGCAGGACACAATCGTTTCCGTGCGTAACAAGTGGATGATCTGCTGATCGATCGAATCGAGTTCGAGAGGTGCGTCTTCTTTCGAATGCTCCCGATTTAGCCACAACGATGCACCGAATAAGTGTACGAATACAATCGCCATGACGGTGAGCGTCGATAAATTGATAGACGGAAAGAAGGTAAGTACGACGTATAAACTAAACCAACTCACGATTCCGTGAAGGATGGTATCGAGGAGACGAGGTACATTCATATTAAGAAACGAGCGTAACGCTCCTGTTAACCCATCAACAAACAAACTTAGCATCGTCGACAACAGATAGAAACAACCGAGCATCGAGAGCGTCGATATGATTCGGAACGGTGTGTCTTCAAGCAGATAGATGAGAATCAAATCGACGGCAAATAGTGGGATGAGGGCGAGCGCTAGAATCAATGCGCCCCAACCGAGTCCAGTCACAGCCTTCATGAGACGTGTGTACGATATCGTCCGATTGCGATGATTGCACAGAAGAGACAGACCGTATGGATCACGACCCCGATGAGCATGGCGTATGGGATGATGGATTGGAAACCAAGACCGAATGCGAGGGCGGCACTTGATAGGACCAGAAAGCTCGGCGTATAATTTCGGACGGTTGTTTTCTGCTTCTTCTCATGTATCACAAAGTATCCCGCGATGAGTAAAAAGACAGGAAACAGCATGATTGGGTAGACCGATTGAAGCAATAGTCCGATTAATCCGGATAGACCAGCGATAACGGCGAAGATAGAAGGGTAGTATGATTTCAAATTTCCAACTCCTTAACTCTTTTCCCTAAATATAACAGCCCTCCTCATTGCTGAGAAGGGCTGTCGTTTTTGTTTCAGGCTGATGCTTTGTGTGCTTCTTCTTGTGCTTTCAATTCTTCACCGTAAGAGACGCGGTCTTGAATGCGAACGAACGGGAGGTAAACGGCAACGGCCATAGCGATTGTTGCAATCTGTAAGAGCGCGGCACGCCATCCGCCGATCAAGAATCCAGAGATGACTGGAGGTGTCGTCCAAGGTACTTGAAGCGCGTTGAACGGCTCGACCCAACCCCAAAGGATGGCAAAGTAGACCATGAATGAAGCGATGGCTGGCACGACGACGAATGGGACGAACATGATCGGGTTGAATACGATTGGCATCCCGAAGATGACCGGCTCATTGATGTTGAAGATACTTGGTGCAAGTGACAACTTCCCGAGCTGCTTCAAGTGTGCCGAGCGTGCAACGATTAAGACGGCAATGATGAAGCCGATTGTGATTCCTGAACCACCGAGTTTCGTGAACACATCGAGGAACTGGATTGTAACGATTTTTGCGTTCTCGCCAGCGACGAGCGTACCGCCTGCATCGATAATAGCTTGGTTTTGAAGTGCGTTCGCTGTGAGAAGTGGTCCCATGATTCCCATGAGGATTGCGGCGCCGTGAATCCCACACCACCACATGACCGACATGAGCACCATGATGATGACGGCTCCAGCGAGTGTGTCTGTCAAGTTTTGAAGTGGTGCTTGAAGCACATCATAGATGACTTCTGTGAACGTACGCTCTGCAACCGCTTGGAAAATCGCGAACGTCGCAACGGCGAGCGAGATGATCGCCAAACCAGGAACAAGGGCAGAGAATGAGTTCGATACGCCTGGTGGGACACCGTCTGGCATTTTAATGCTGATTCCGCGTTTGATGAACTGCGAGTAAATAAATCCGACTGCTAGTCCGACGATGATAGCAGCGAGGACACCTTGTCCACCTGTCCATACTTTTGGAATGACGCCACCGACGAATTCACCAGACTCAGACAAGACAGAAGCTTGCGTGATGATGAGGAATGAGATAATCCCGAGAATACCGGCAGGCACTCCTTCAATCTTTTCGTTCTTGACGTATGAGTAAGCGATTCCAAAAACACCAATCAAAGCAAGAATGTCAAACGTCGCGCCGACGACTTGCGTGAGCGGGAGTGACCAGTCTGCTCCGAATAGACCTGACATGAAGTCGGCCCAACCGGGAATCGGTAACGCCAGGATGAGAAGGAACAGCGATCCGATGATGGTCATCGGCATCGTGAGGATGAACCCGTCCTTAATCGCAAGGACGGGCTTGGCATTCGCGAAGCGAACAAAAGCAGGGGTGAACTTTTCAAATACTCTTTCTAAGCGGCTCATAGGGGAACCTCCTTATAGGTCTTCAGCGCGCGTGGCGATGATCTCTTTATACCAGTGGAACGACTGTTTCTTCTTCCGTGCGAGACCGTTGTTGTGGTCGACGTAGATGAAGCCGTATTGTTTCTTATAACCGTTCAACCAACTGAGCAGGTCGATTGCAGACCAAGCATAGTAACCGGCAACGTTAATGCCTTGTTGAACAGCGTGTTTGACTGCACGAAGGTGTCCTTCGATAAATTCGATTCGTGGCGTGTCCATGATCTCACCATCGACGATCGGGTCGACATCACCGAGACCGTTCTCTGTGATGTAGATCTTGACGTCGCCGTAACGATCTTTCAACATGTGCATTCCAGCGAGGAACGCTTCCGGTGAGATTTCCCAATCCCATTTCGTGTACACTTTGTCGTCCATCTTGACCGTCTTGTAGACGCCATCGAATGACGGATTACCCGGGCGACCTGTCGAGTTCTCACGTCCACCAGCCATGACGAGCGCCGAGTCATTTTTCATGACGCGCTGCGGGCTGTAGTAGTTGAGACCGATAAAGTCGTTCATCGGAGCGGTCCGTTTCAAGACGTCGAGTTCTTCCTCCGTCATGTCAGGGAGAAGACCTTGTTCGCTTAAACCGTTCACGACGTACTCTGGGTATTCACCTTTTAAGATTGGGTCATAGAACCAATGTGTCGCGTAAGCATTCGCATGCATTTCGGCAAATTTGTTCTCTTCTGCGTCATCGATACTGAACGCCGGGTTGAACACGTGTGTGATCCCGATTTCGCCAGTGTGACCGCTTTGTTTGAAGAGCTCGACGGCACGGGCGTGGGCGACGAAGACGTTATGCGTCGTTTGGAAATATCCTTTGACATCGCCTTCGATACCTGGTGGGTGTGCGCCTGTTAAGTATCCAAGTGAGCAGAAGATGACCGCTTCGTTGAACGTGATCCAGTGATTGACACGGTCACCGAACGATTGGAAGCAAGTATCCGCGAACCGGACGAATGCGTCAACTGTCTCTTTGTTCTTCCAGCCGCCTTTTTCTTCAAGTGCTTGTGGAAGGTCCCAATGGTAGAGCGTGACGAATGGGACGATGTCATGTTTCAAACACTCGTCAATCAAGTTGTTGTAGAACTCGAGTCCTTTTTCGTTCACTTCACCCGTACCGTTCGGGAAGACACGTGGCCATGAGATCGAGAAGCGATACGATTCGAGTCCCATCTCCGCCATGAGTGCGATGTCTTCTTTATAACGATGGTAATGGTCGACTGCGACGTCGCCGTTTGTGTTTTCAAATGTCTTACCAGGAATTTTCGAGAAGACGTCCCAGTTCGAGAGGCCTTTCCCGTCCTCGTTCCATGCGCCTTCGACCTGATAAGAGGCCGAAGCAGCGCCGAACAAGAAATCTATAGGCATTTTCAAAGTCATCACCTCGGTTTATTTATTTACAAGTTTTAATGAGTGGTCTAATACTTTTGCGCCGTTCATCATGCCGTAGTCGACTGTGTTGATGACGTCGATTGGAACACCTTTTGGTTCGCAGATTTGCTTCCCTTTTGAAAGAAGATACTTCACTTGTGGTCCAAGAAGCGCGACGTCGATGTTGTCGACGTAAGTTTCCATCTCTGATTCTGGGTAAGCAGCGATTTCAGCTTCGATGCCACGTTCAGAGGCAACCGCTTTCATTTTTTCTACTAACATACTTGTTGACATACCTGCCGCACAGAAGAGTCCGATTTTAATCATTTTTGATCCATTCCTTTCAATTCGTTGATTTCGTTTTGCATATTCATCATATATCCAAGCATTTCTTTGACGAGAATCGTGTTCATCAAGTGATCTTGCGCGTGCACCATGAGGACACCGACCGATGCCGATTTACCTTGTGCTTCGAGCGTGACGAATTTCGTTTGAATCGCATGTGCTTCTTTTAATGTCGCGTCACCAGCAACGACTGCTGCCTCTGCTTCTTCTTTTTTTCCTTCTTGCATGAGGAGCATCGCTTGATGATAGCTCGCTTTGGCGTCACCCGAGAGGGCGATGAGACCGAAAATATCTTCCGGTGAGATGTCAATTGTTTCCGAAACCATAATATCTCTCCTTTTGTATGGATAACTTAAATTCATAGGTACAAATATTTTCTACAAGATGATAGTAGCACGAAAGCGTTTTCGTGTAAACCCTTTCTTTTCAGAAAAATGCATAAAAAAACACGCGCGAGAAAAAGCATCTCTCGGGCGCGTTTAGGACTTGATGTTCGAGACTTTTAGCATTTTGACATGTTTAAAATGGTGGATGGAACGAGAAACGTCGAAGATTTGTCCGTTCGTCAAATAGACGGTATTATCGACGATCAAGGCCGGGTCGTTCTCGTTCAGGTCAAGCAGGTCGGCAGATTCTGAATCTAAAAAATCTGCATAAATGACACGGTCGGCAAATCCGATGGCGAGTTTTTGATCGCTTCGTAAATACGTATAAATCGACTTTTGGACGATATTCTCATCCAAGTAGATGACGAGCTCTTTTCGGAAGTATGAATCCTCTACCGAGAACGGGTGGTCATCAACGAGACGTAGGCGCTTCACGAAGTAGACAGGTGTGCCGATTGGGCACTTCATACGTTCGGCGACTTCATCGTTCGCCACTGTCTGTTCGAAGTGTAAGACGCGTGTCTCGACTTTTCGACCGCTGAAGTCACTTGTGAGACCTTGGAGCTTTTCTAAATTGATGTAATCGCTATTGTAATGGTCACGGACGAAGACGCCGCTCCCTTGAACTTGATAGACGTATCCTTTGTTGACGAGGATCTCGATTGCTTTTCGGACCGTGTTGCGGCTGACGCCATATTTATTGGCATACTCATCCTCGGTCAATAATTTATTCGTATGTTGGTAGACGTGATTGACGATGTCCGCTTCAATCTGACTTGCAACTTGCTTGTACTTCGGAGACATACAGTTCTACACCTTTCAAAAAAATTTGTGGGAATGAATTTGGTAACAGTATAGCAGATAACCTTTGTAAGCGGATACGTTTCGTTCGTCAATTGTTGAAAAAAGTCGAACGATTCAATGCTAGAATATTCGGAAAATGTGAAACAATAGTAAGAAATTATACGTATAAGGGAGATAGATGCTTTATAGAAAGGGTGTTTGTTAAGTGAACAATCAAAATCGCTTCGTACAAGAGGATACATGGTGGAAGTCACCACTTCGAATAAAATATACCTCGTTTGCGTTCATACTCATGGCGCTTGCTGTGTCGTACTTCGAAGGTAATGTAGGGCTGACAGTTCCACTCATTGTTGGTGGAATCGCAATGATTGGGCTAGACGTTAGCAAGTATCAGAAACAACGTACGCATGTAAGCGAAAAAATCAAAGTGAAATCTCTTAAATGGGAGCTCATATATGATTTAGTGGATTCTGCAATTCTTATTGTAATAACCGTGACGCTCCTTTTTATGAAACTTGACACTTTGACAATTTTTGTTGTTCTCACCTTGTGGATGGTGTTCGGTCAAACTTTCCAAAGACAATTTGGAGAGCGCATGCCTTCGGTGGATCAATCCGCGAAACAACGGTTAAAGAGATGAATGAACGCATAACGAAAGAAAAAGCATGGAAACGTTTATTCGACCAATGGATATTCGGCTTGTTTGGCACATTTGTAGTACTGATGTTACCAATCAGTTTATTGACCGATGAGCTCACATGGGGCGCGCTGTATATCGCCTGTACACTCATTCCGCTGAACATCTTATATGTGAAGCGTTATCGAATGCGCCTGAGGTTTCAACTAGAATTGAAAGGATTGTATCGTCGTCAACTCGTTCGGGACGGGATCAACAGTGTTGCCTGTTTTCTCGCATTGAATCATCAATTATTGTTCACCTCAAACATGGCATATGTGGGCGTCACGGTTTTCATCGGCGGCGCGATGCTATGGACATGGAACGTGAAGATACAAACGGAACGAGAAGATACGGAGTATATGCATGTGGACAAGGAGGCGATATAGGTGGCGCAAGACGTAAAGTGGATGCAACGGATGCGACATTATGCCGTACCTGTCTTAATTCTGTATGTCACGGCCGTCATTGTCGCTCTCTTATTAGAGAAAATGTTGCTCATCCCCATCATGGCGTCGGTCTCCGTGATTATCGTCGTGATGGGCTATAAAGAAATGCGAATCATGTGGCGAATGACAAAACATCCGAAGGCGCATCGAATCCTCATTTTTCAATACGTGTTCGAATGGGTGGATGCCGTTTTGTTGACGGCACTCATGGTGACGCTGCTGACAGCGGAAGATTTTGGTCTCATGATTGGCCTCTTTTTTGGGATATGGGGAGTATTAAGTCCGATTCGGCAGAAGTGGTTCACAAAGCAACTTAAACAAATCGATCCGGAATTACCGACGTATGAGGAAGTGATTGAAGGGAGGGTCTCGCATGAATCGTCAAGTTGAACTTACAGTAGCGCATGCCAAACAATTTGATCGGTTCTTTGGCTGGCCGGTACTCGTCATATTCCTAATCTCGTTCATCGTGATGTTACGGACACAGGCGACATGGGTCATCCCCGTCATGTTGATCGTATCCATGGGGCTTGCTTATAAAGGATTCATGGAATATCGAGTCATTCGCCATTTTGCCGAACATCAAAACGTCGTACGGGTGTTACGATATCGACTCGTTGATTGTTGGATTAGTGCCGTCTCTTTATTTGTGCTGTTCATCCCGATGTATGTAAACGAAGATGCCTTCATCCTGACCGGTGGGATCGTCGCCCTTTGGGGGTTGACGAAATCGTATCGAGAGAAGAAGTGGGAAGAGCGAATCCATGCGCATCAGTCAGGATTACCAACGTATGAAGCGATACTAGAAAGCGAGGGAGCCATATGGAACCATCACCAAAAGTAAAAGCGCAAATCGACACGATTCTAAAAGTAGACCGTTTGACTAAATGGAGTGTCGGCATCATCGGGATCGGACTCGTCGTCAGTTTTTTGATTTATGCCTCGTATTGGACACTCTCAGATGGCATCGTTACAGGGACATTATATGCGGTGCTCGCTGCAATCTTATCGGGTATTTTTATTCAATATCGGATGTGGCTACGTTTCGTGACGAATCAAACAGCGCGTAACCTCTTATCATTCAAAATGATGGCACACACGCTCGCTTTGACGGGTGTTGGGATTTACGGACTCTTTTACTTCACGAGCGAAACGACAGGCTCACAATCGTTCCGTGTGTTTCTCCTTTCTCAGCTTACGTTTTTCGGGATTGAATATTTGGCGAAGCGCTTTGACCGCGTCATTCAGTCTTATGATGAGAACTATTTGACGGATCAAGACTTAAGAGAGATTCGTGACGTCCGCGAATACGAGAAGGAGCAACGTCGTGAACAAACGTGATCAGATGAGAGAGTTGACGGCATTTGATGAATCGGGGAAATGGACTGTGAGTATGATGAGCGGTGCTCTCGCACTCATGCTTTTCTTCGCTGTGGAGAAGGGCTGGATTTCGTTAGCGGGTGTATTGTTGATTTCGGAAATCGCAGCGTTACCTGCATGGAAAAGCGCGTGGGACCGAGAATCGATTAAGAAGCGTTATTTGAAGTCGAGAGAGGCGAAACGACTCGCGCATTGGAACTCAGTCACCGGTTTGATTGGGTATCCGTTTGTCATTGTCTTTTTATATTTCACAGTTTCAGGGCAGATTTCGACGCTTGCTTTCTTTGTAACGATTGCAGTGCTCATCCCGAGTTCTATGATGTTGCATCGATTGTATGAATGTCATATGGTTCGGCTTGATGAGAACTATGTCACGGAACGAGAGTTAAAGGAAGAACAGAAATGGGGGAGCGCGTGAGCGTCTCTCCCATTTTATTTGAATAGACGAGCAATGAACGTTGCACATGCAACAAAGGGAAGGACGAGAAGGAGCCCGAGCCATTGATCTCGCCAAACGACAAACCAAAAAGCAGCTTGCAGACATAGGATGCCGACTGCGGCAAACATCACGAATAAAAGTGCTTTCTTGCGGGTGGAGCGGTCATCCCACCATTCCTTGAAATAAGGGAAACTGCAGAGAAAAGCCATAGCCATAAAGAAAATCGCAGGAAACAACATGACATCCCCTAACGTGCTATTCCCTTCAAATTCGAGCCACCTGGATAAGACGGATAACAGTATGCCGATCAATAGGAAGATTCCACCCATGTGTTTCCCCTCATTTCTGTTCTCGTTACTTGTATCATGCCCGTTCTCTCCCTACTCGAAAACCTGATACATTGATGGCTTTTTAGTGAAAGTGGTGACTTTTACATGAACGGTAAAAAAGTATTTAGCGACTACTTTAACAATTTCTCTATCCAAGACGCCGTGTACTCGATAGCATGAAAGCGTATCTGGAGAAACGGCTAGATATGAAGTGAAAGCGCCAGAACTCTGCGGAGTTGACGAGGACGAAGGTGATCGAGATTTCGGCGGATGCCTTCCAGTCGCGTGTCACGACTGAGAGAGTCTTGATAAAACGTTCGGGTGACTGGGCGGACAAAACGAGACTTGATGACATCACTCAAAAAAGCCCGTTTCCTTTTTCGAGAAATCGAAGAATAGAGGAGATTTGTTTATGTGTGGAATCGTAGGGATGATCGGACAAGTTGGAACGAAAGAGA
The DNA here is from genome assembly GCF_018617735.1 of Exiguobacterium sp. s89. Taxonomy (NCBI): domain Bacteria; kingdom Bacillati; phylum Bacillota; class Bacilli; order Caryophanales; genus Exiguobacterium; species Exiguobacterium sp. s89. Next base: position 27,778 of record NZ_JACSKS010000005.1, on the reverse strand, counting down.
TTTTATTGAAAGGGCTCGAAAAGCTCGAGTATCGCGGCTACGACTCGGCAGGGATTGCCTTAGTCGGCGAGGACGTTCGTACGTTCAAAGAAGTGGGGCGAATCCAAGCACTCCGTGACATCGTACCGGCTGACGCTGAAGGGACGATTGGAATTGGTCATACGCGTTGGGCGACACACGGGGTACCGAGCGTGCCAAACGCCCACCCGCACCAAAGTACGACAGGACGCTTCACGCTTGTGCATAACGGCGTGATCGAGAACGACGAGCAATTGAAAGCCACACTCGACGTCCCGTTCCTTTCAGAGACGGACACGGAAGTCATCGTCTTACTCATGGAGAAACACTTCGTCGAGCTCGGCGACGTCGAGTCGGCGTTCCGCAAGACGCTTTCGGACCTCCACGGCTCGTATGCGATCTCGATGATCGACTCAGAGGACCAGAATCGCCTCTATATCGGGAAGAACAAGTCACCGCTCCTCGTCGGACTCGGTGACGGTACGTTCAACGTCGTCGCATCGGACGCGATGGCGATGCTCCAGGTGACAGACCAGTACCTCGAGCTCCACGACGGTGAGATCGTCATCCTCACACGTGAGTCGGCGACGATCAAGACACTCGACGGCGAAGTGCTCGAACGTGCGCCATACACGGCCGAGATCGATGCGTCAGACATCGAGAAGGGCACGTACGCGCACTACATGTTGAAGGAGATGGACGAGCAACCGGCCGTCATCCGCAACATCATCCAGCATTACCAGAACGAGAACGGCGAGATCGAACTCACGGAAGGCGTGCGTGAACTCGTGTCAGAAGCGGACCGGATCTATATCGTCGCATGTGGGACGAGCTATAACGCGGGACTCGTCGGAAAAGACATTTTAGAACGCATCGCCGGCATTCCGACAGAAGTGCACGTTTCTTCTGAATTCGGCTACAACATGCCGCTCTTAAGTGAACGTCCGTTGTTCGTCTTCTTATCACAATCCGGTGAGACGGCGGACAGCCGTGCCGTCCTCGTCGAAGTGAAGAAACGCGGATACAAAGCGCTCACTATGACGAATGTACCGGGATCGACGCTCTCACGCGAAGCGAACGAGACGATGCTCCTCCATGCAGGACCAGAGATTGCGGTCGCATCGACGAAAGCATACACGGCGCAGATCGCCGTCCTCGCGATTCTTGCATACGACATCGCCCGTGCGACAGGGAAAGAACTACCGTTCGACCTCATGCCGGAACTCGCCCGTGTCGCGACCATTATGGACTCGATCATGGCGCAAAAAGAGTTGTTCGAGGACCTTGCGGAGCGTTACTTGAAAACGACACCGAACACGTTCTTCATCGGTCGTGGGCTTGACGCGTCCGTCTGTCTCGAAGGGGCGCTCAAAGTAAAAGAGATTTCGTATATCCAAGCGGAAGGGTACCCAGGCGGGGAACTGAAGCACGGATCGATCGCCTTGATTGAAGACGGGACACCGGTCATCGCGCTCATCTCACAACCGAAGACGAACTTGAACATTCGCGGGAATGTCAAAGAAGTCGTCGCCCGTGGCGCGAATACCTGTATCATTTCGATGCAAGGCGTCGAACATGAGAATGATGACTTCATCTTGCCGCACGTCGAGCCACTCTTGGCACCGCTCATCAACGTCTTACCGGTTCAGTTGATGGCATATTATGCGGCGCTCGCCCGTGGTTGTGACGTCGATAAGCCACGTAACTTGGCGAAGTCGGTGACGGTGGAATAAACTGGTTATAGCGTAAGGCACCTTTCCTTGTGAGAGGTGCTTTTTACTCCTTGCCGATATCTTTGCCAACAAGCAAAATAGTAGGAGAAGTAAGCGGTTCCAACTTATGATTAGATAAAGATATGCGACGAAAGAAGGGCTGACATGAACGTATACATTGCTTGCCATAGTGGGTTTGTAACGAGTGCGATGGCAGCGAAGTTATTCGCACAGGCGAGCGAGGGACGCTTGCCTTGTACGATTACGCACGGAACGATTCAAAACATCCCGAACGAGGTGGATTTGATTCTCTATCAGGAAGGGGCGACCTCGGTCTCCCATCCGACAGCACGTGTCCGGTCAGTCCGACAACTCCTGTCGCTCGAGGAATACCGACTACTTGTCGAAGAATGGATGGATGAGCATGAAACATGAGTGGAGCGCACGAGAACGCTCGATCTTGTTACACTTATTGGCAACTGAGACATCGACACCGCTCGCCGAAATCGCGCAGGCGGTGAATTTGTCTGAGCGCACGGTTCAACGAGAACGACAATTACTTGAAGGCATCTTAAAAGAGTTCGAACTCGAACTCGCTTGGCAACGTGGTCATGGACTGAGCCTGGTCGGCAAGCCAGCTGCGAAACAACAGTTACGAGAAGACCTGATCTTATCTGCAGAAGCGATTCCGACGAGCGAGGACCGCTTATTTGAACTGGCTTGGCGTCTCTTGTTTGAGAACGATACACTCAAATTACAGGCAGTCGCCAAGCAGATGCACGTCTCGCCGAGTACGTTGACGCAAGACTTGGAGAAATTGGATCGATGGTTCGAAGAGTACCATTTAGAAGTTGAACGGAAAAAAGGAGTCGGGGCTAGAGTGCTCGGCTATGAGTCAGAGAAGCGTAAGCTACTCATCAACGCTCTGCTTGCCCATTGGGACACGCTCGCATTTTACCGCTTCGTCCGCGGAGAAGACGACTACATTCCTGCTTTTTTGAAGACCGTTCCATGTGAGGAGATTCTTGAAGGTCTTCGGGACGGCTATGATTATTTAAAGTCTCGCGCGTTTGAGCGAATGGATGACCGTACCATCATGCGGGTCACGTTCGCTTACGGCGTGCAACAGGAACGGTTAGCTTCTGGATTCTTTTTAGAGATGTATACGAAAGGACGGTCCGAGGACTATCTGAAAGTCGCCACCGATATGGAAGAGGCACTCGGGATCACCTACTCGATGGCGGAACGCGTCTGGTTCGCGGAAGAGGCGAACCGTCTGCGCTCAATTAAAGATCAAATGAAAGAAGACGAAGAAGAGCGGTGGATCATGCAGATTCGGGTGCATAAACTGATTCACCACGTCTCACTCATTTACGGGTTCACGTTTACGGATGACGTGGCTCTCGAACGAGGACTGCTCGCGCATATCTTGTCGAGTATGAATACGCAAGCGCTACCGGAGACGGGGACGGTCAAGCCTCATATCGACCGCGACTATCCGGGACTCCGTTCGGCCATTCAACAGGGTGCCGACATCGTCTTTGGGACAAATACGTTCTCCGAGGAAGAGACGGTATTTTGGGCGATGCACTTCGCGGCAGCACTCGTCAAACCGGTGCGGCGTCGTGAGTATCGGGCACTCGTCGTCTGCTCGGCCGGACTCGGTTCGTCGAAGATGCTCGTCAACCGCGTGCGTCAAGAGTTTCCAGAGATGCAAGACGTCGTCAACTCGTCTCTTTTCGGATTAGAGCAGCACCGACTTGAGGAATATGATGTCATCTTGTCGACGGTGCCATTACCACCACTCTCGGTACCTACATTAATCGTCAATCCGTTGTTGACGAGTGAAGAAGTACAGCGCGTCCGTCATCTCTTGTTGTCGTTACCGCAATCATTCCAAACGGTTACTTCAAAGCCGAGATCGACGATGCTCGATTTTGCCGAACTTGGCGAACTTTTAGAGACGTTCGAGCGGATGGATGATCAGTTTGATTTGGTCACACTCAACAATACGGACCGTTTAGAGGACATCTTGGTCGATATCGGAACACATCTTGAGGAACGGGATCTTGTCCAAAGCGGAATTCAGCTCTCTGCCCAACTGCTTCGTCGTCATGAGGTCGCGGGCCTTGGGGTGCCGGGTACGAAACTGGCGTTATTCCACGGACGACATGCCTCGATTGAGAAGGCGAGTGTGTTTGCGTTTGATTTAACGACCTCGATTCCGCTCCTTATGATGGATCAGTCGACCGAACCGGTGACACGTCTTCTTGTCTTGCTTGCACCGGAAGAAGCACGTGACGTCGAGCTTCACTTCCTAAGTGCGATCAGCGGGTCGCTCATTGAGAGTGAGGAGCATATGCGGCTATACAGCACGGGGACAAAAGAGGACCTCCGTTTGCTCCTGCACGAATGCATGAAGAAAATGATTCATGAGACATTGTACGAAAAATGACCGAACCATGGTCATTTTTTTGTTTGGCACAAAATGTTGCCAAAGTGTGAACTGGATTGAATTGAGAAAGCGCTTACTCCAGGCATACAATACAGGTGTAGAGCACAAACCGGTTAGCTACACTACACATTCAACCTTTCACATTTAAACGACTGGAGGTTTTATACATGGCGAATACGCAAGCAAGCTCGGGCGGGGTCCGAGTCAAAGTACAACGGTTCGGTAGTTTCCTCAGTGGGATGGTCATGCCGAACATTGGCGCCTTCATTGCCTGGGGGATTATCACAGCACTCTTCATTCCAACAGGATGGTGGCCAAACGAAAACTTAGCAGAACTCGTTGGTCCAACGATCACGTATCTCTTACCATTACTCATCGGTTTCACAGGTGGTAAATTACTTCACGATGTCCGAGGTGGTGTCGTCGGGGCACTCGCCACGATGGGGGTCATCGTCGGTACCGACATTCCGATGTTCCTCGGTGCGATGATCATGGGTCCACTCGGTGGTTATGTCATCCGCCAAGTCGACCGTGCCCTTGAAGGCAAAGTTAAAGCAGGATTTGAAATGCTCGTCAACAACTTCTCAGTTGGAATCATCGGTGGACTCCTCATGCTTGGAGGATTTGAAATCTTCGGTCCGATTATGAGCGCCCTTGATAAAGTGATGGCGGCAGGTGTTGACTGGATCGTCGGCGCGAAATTGCTTCCGGTTGCGAGTCTGTTCATCGAACCAGCAAAAGTGCTCTTCTTGAACAACGCCATCAACCACGGAATCTTGAGCCCGCTCGGTGTCGATCAAGTCGCAGACGCTGGAAAATCAGTTCTCTTCTTACTTGAAGCTAACCCAGGACCGGGTCTTGGATTACTTCTCGCCTATATGTTCTTCGCCAAAGGTGCAGCGAAACGTACGGCACCGGGGGCAGCCATCATTCACTTCCTTGGTGGGATTCACGAGATTTACTTCCCATACGTATTGATGAAGCCGGTTTTGATCCTTGCGATGATCGCAGGGGGCGCAACAGGAATCTTCACGTTCGTACTCTTTGATGTCGGTCTCGTCGCACCGGCTTCACCAGGTAGTATCTTCGCGATTCTTGCGATGGCGTCACGCGGTTCGTACGTCGGACTCGTGGCAGGGATTCTCTTATCGGCAGCGGTCACATTCGCTGTGGCGAGCGTCATCTTGAAATCGAGCGCAGCAGAGGAAGTATCACTCGAAGAAGCGACACAAAACGTGAGTGCGATGAAAGGCAAGCAATCTTACGCATCTGCTCTCGTGACAGATCGTCTTGATAAAGTCGACCATATCATCTTCGCTTGTGACGCTGGGATGGGATCAAGTGCGATGGGGGCCTCGGTTCTCCGGAACAAGGTGAACAAAGCGAACTTGCCGATCAAAGTGACGAACACATCGATCAGCAACTTGCCGAAAGATGCCCAGTTCGTCATCACACACGAAGATTTGACGGAGCGTGCGGAAGCGCAAGCACCGAATGCGATTCATCGTTCGGTCACGAACTTCTTGAACGCCGATTACTACGACCAATTGGTAGAAGAAATTAAAGCGGAACGCAGCAAAATTTCTTGAACTCAGAACAGATAGAGATACGGTTTAGCCATTAGGAGGAAATCAAAATGCCATTCATTCAAACAGAGATGATTCGACTTAACCAAACATTCGCAACGACAGAGGAAGCGGTCACAGCAGCCGGAGCCATCCTACAAGACGCCGGCTGTGTGACGCCGGAGTATGTAGAAGCGATGCATGAACGTCAAGCGATCGCGAGCGTCTATATCGGAAATCACGTCGCCATTCCACACGGTACAGAAGCAGCGAAATCAGCGGTTCAGAAGACGGGAATTTCGTTCCTGCAAGTACCGGACGGTGTCGACTTTGGAGGTCAAACGGCCAAACTCGTCATCGGAATTGCAGGTGTGAATGATGAACATTTAGAGCTCCTTTCGCAAATCGCGATTCTCTGCTCGGACGAAAGAAATGTGGAGCGTCTTGTTCAGGCGAAAACGAAAGAAGAAATCTTGGCGCTCTTTATGGAAGAGGTGGCGTAAATGAAAGCTGTTCATTTTGGGGCAGGGAACATCGGACGAGGATTTATCGGATTATTGCTCAATCAAAGTGGTTATGACGTAACGTTTGTCGACATCAATGATACGGTCATCGAAGCGCTTGAAGCAAAACGTCAATATGAGGTCGGATTCGCAGAAGATGGCGTCGAGCGTATCGTCGTCGACCGGGTTCGCGGTGTCAACAGTTTGAAAGAACCGGCTCGTGTCGCGGCTTTGATCGCAGAAGCGGATCTCGTGACGACGGCTGTCGGACCGTCACTCCTCTCAAAAGTGGCACCATTGATCAGTGAAGGACTTCGTGCTCGTGAAGTCGAGGATGCACCGGTCTATGTCATCGCATGTGAGAACATGATTGGCGGTAGTGCCATTCTCCGTCAAGAAGTAGAGGCATGTGGCGGTGTCGGGGAAGCGAATGTCTTCTTCCCGAACGCGGCTGTCGACCGCATCGTTCCCCTTCAACAGCATGAGGATCCGCTTTACGTGGAAGTGGAGACGTTCCATGAATGGGTCATCGAGACACAAGGGCTCAACGAACAACCACCGATTCAAGGTGTGACATGGGTCGAGGAAATCGGACCGTATATCGAACGGAAATTATTCACGGTCAATACGGGACACGCTATCGCCTCTTACATCGGCTCGTTGTTCGGGAAGGCAACGATTGACGAGGCGCTACAAGATCGTCGCGTCCGTCAAGTCGTTCAAGGTGCTTTGTATGAGACAGGCTGGTTATTGCTTGAGAAATACGGGTTCGAGGCGAAAGAGCATAGCCAATATATTCAAAAGATTATCAAGCGTTTTGAAAACCCGAAATTGAAGGATGAAGTGTCACGGGTGGCCCGTTCGCCGATTCGTAAACTTGGACCGAGCGATCGTCTTGTCAAGCCGGCACGTGAATTAATGGATAACGGCATCGAGCCGAACGAACTCGCTTACGGGATTGCAGCAGCCCTTCATTACTACAACCCGGAGGATTCGGAATCGTCGGAGCTGAACTTGTCGATCGAAGAACACGGCATCTCGTCAACGATTGAAAAATACCTTCATCTTCATGAAGGGGACACGTTGACCCAGTTGATTCTCGATCAATATCATTTGATTCGGGAAGAAGAAAAAGAACGCGTGTCTTAATCAAAAATCGCTTCTGTCAATTTGACAGAAGCGGTTTTTAGTGTTTGCCGAACTCGAGATAGGTGGTCGTCTCTTTTACATGAAACGGAACGTCTGTCTCAGACAACGGACGACTGAAGTAGTAGCCTTGTGCATAGTCATAGGATTCCTTGAGTAACCATTCGAGTTGAGCGGATGTTTCCACACCTTCCATGAGAACTTTCATGCCAAGGTTGTGACCGAGTTGAATCATCGAGCGGACGATGGCCTCTTGATTGCGGTCGGTGAACAGGTTCACGATGAACGACCGATCGATTTTCAGCACTTGCACGGGAAGTTCCCGAAGTTGACTGAACGAAGAATAACCGGTCCCGAAATCATCGAGAGAAATGAGGATCCCGAGCTGATGCAACTGCGTCAGTTTTTCACGGGTCGAGGCCTCATATGACAGCATCGAGGACTCGGTCACTTCCAATTCGAGGTACATCGGGTCCATCCCTGTTTCTAATAGAATGGATTGTAGCGTATCAACAAAGTCTTCGCGCGCAAATTGGAGCGGGGAGACGTTAAGGGATAACGTAAAGGGACGTATTCCAGTTCGCTGCCAACGCACCCAAGTGCGACAGCTTTCTCGAATCACCCAATGGCCAATTGAATGAATTAACCCCGTGTTTTCTGCAATCGGAATGAAGTCAGATGGCGCAATCTTTCCGATTTGTGGATGTTGCCAGCGAAGTAACGCTTCCACACCTTCCAATCGATTCCGCTTCAAATCAATTTTCGGTTGATAGACGAGTGTTAGTTCGTCTTTAGTTAGTGCGGTGACAAGCGCTTTTTCCATCTCGATATTGCGTAAGATTTGAGGGCGCGATGATTCTTCGAATAATTTGATGTTATTCTCTCCATCTTGTCTGGATTCATCAGCGGCAAGACGAGCAAAGTGAATGAGTTCTTCGGAAGAAGCACTATCCTTAGGGAAATGACTGATTCCCGCACTCATCGTCAATTCAAGTGTCGTGCCATCTACGTCAAAAGTAGATGAGATCGCCTTTATACACTTTTCTGCTTTTTGATGAGCGAGTGAGCTTCGTTGCGCGAATAGCAATATGATAAATTCGGATGGCCCGATTCGCGTCAGTACATCATCCGGGTGAATCGTATGTTTCAGACGATTGGCGACTTGAAGGATTAATTCTTCAGCTCCATGATGACCGAGAATGTCACTCAAAAAACGCCAGCGGTTGACGTCGATGTATAAGCAGGAGACCGAACGCTCTTGTAAGATACTCTCCTGAAGGAGCGAGTCGAGTTTGTAGCGATTCGGTAAATCGGTCAACGAATCATGGAACGCCATATGTTCAATCATGCGCTGTGAAGCGACCGTTTTGGTCACATCGCGTATAAACCAAAGTACTTGATTGTTCGTACCATCTTGAAGTGGGTAAGACGTCACTTCTAACGTGCGGTGATTCGTCTCAATTTGTACCGGCTGATAAAAATATTGTTGAGCCGATAATAGAGGATGGTAATCCTGAAAAAAGGGTTCAGGGGCGCATCCTTCGAATAAGTGAGCGAACGCTTGATTTTGATAGCGGATTTCACCGTCACTCGTCGTCGTTACTACGGCATCCGTCGTCGACTCTAAAATCGTTTTTTGAAAAAGGTCACGCTTTTGAATTTGTCGGTCTAACGTATAAGCAATAAAATATGTCCCGAATAAGAGAAACACGATGCTTGTGACGAGCCACGCTAGCAAAGTGGGGTCAATCGGGATCCGACTCACAGGTGAAGGATCGGGGGTAATGATTGTTGCCCTCATCCCGGCGATATGCATACTGAAAATGGCTGTTCCCATCATGAGTGAGAACATTAGCTTCACAGAAAAGGACGTGCGCTTTGTGGAGTATGAAGAAAAGAAACCTACCCACAGGGAGAGGTAGGAAGCGCTCCATGCAATTCCGATGGATAATAAAACCCATGAGGGATCGAGATCCAATTGAACGCCTTGTATGGCAGCCATTCCGATGTAATGCATGCTGACAATCCCGAATCCCATCAGACCGGATGACTGCAGTAGTGTCATCCATGTCTTGTTGCGGGAAACCAAGCCGAACGACAGAATGCACCCGGCAATCGCCGGAACCATCGACCCGATAATGACCCAGGTGGAATACGTGCTATCGTGTAGAGCAGCATGCCCAAGCATGGCCACAAAATGCATGGACCAGATACCGAGACCTAAGGTAGTGCCGCCAAATAAAAGCCAAACGCGATGGGACGAGGTAGATTCTCCTGTGACTCGTTTCGCCAATTCGAGTGCCATAAAGGCAGAAACACTGGCAATAATGAAGGCGAGAAACATCAAAAAAACATTATGACTCATTGTCTGAGTGCTGATTTGTTCCATAATATCGATACCTCGTAGGATTATTTATTGTATGTTCACTTCATTATATGCGGAACAACACAGATTACATATAAAATTATTTAAATTAAATAACGGGTATTAAGTTGCTGAAGGGGGGCCGACTATGTATAAAAATAAATATATCAACTTTTTCTTGTTCATCGCATTCGGCTATTCATGGGTTATATGGACGACACTGTATTGGTGGACGGATTTACCGATTACGTTCATCGTCATCTTAGGAGCATTCGGGCCGAGTATTTCAGGCTTTCTCACGATGTATCGACTTCGTGGTGGGGCGGGGGTGAAGCATCTCCTTCGAAATAGTATCCAGTTCAAGATGAGTTGGAAAACGTATATGATTCCACTTTTATTAGTGCCGTTTTTATTTCTCGTTGCCTATTGGTGGACGGACCGAAGCGGTGCGTTAATCGTTCGCGAACCGTGGTGGATTGTCCCTTATTTTCTATATATGTTGTTTCTAGGTGGGACACTGCAGGAAGAGTATGGATGGCGCGGCTATTTGCTTGACGCGTTGCAGTCAAGGCTGTCTCCGCTTTTGGCCAGTCTGACACTAGGAGTCATTTGGACGCTTTGGCACACCCCTCTTTTCTTCATGGCTGGAACTGGGCAGATGAACTTGTCATTTTGGGCATATGGATTAGCCGTGATCGCCTACACGATTCTCATCACGTGGGTATACAATGGTTCGTCACGCAATCTGTGGTCTGCCTTTCTTATGCATACGATGTTTAACGTTATGCTCATCATGGTCGGGTTCGATGTGGAAGATGGCTATCCAATTGGATTTATTCATTTGACAATTACATTATGGACCGTTGTGATTTTAGTCATTTGGAAAACGTACGGAAAATTGAATTATGAACCGCTCGAAGAAATGATTCCAACTTACCCGAGTGTTACGCATCGGATTCGCGAGGGTAAAGAGTAGAACAAAAATAGAAAAGGAAGTGGACGTCTTGAAACTCCGCGCACTCGAACAATCAGACGTAAAGCCCTTGCAACGCTTATTGATGGATAGTTTGAGTGATTTGATGCGACGAGAGCGTTTTGAAGATGCCGATTTGCTTGATGAAGAAGTGGCGCGTCTGAATACGACCATTCAAGATCACTTTGATGACGATTTCGTGCAACTGTATGTTGTCGATCAAGATGGTGTGATTGTGGGCGTAGGAGCATTATTGCCACCCAACGATATCATTTCGGGACATCTCGAGGTCGAGCGCGATGCCATTGAACTAGGTAGTGTCTATATATCACCGCATATGCAGCGACTTGGCGTCGGGCAATTTTTGCTAGAAACGATGAAACGAGAGATCCTCGCTAGAAAGCAACACGTCTTTTATTTAGATGCGGGTTTTCCGAGCGCGCAAGCGTATTGGCAAAAACGATTAGGCGCACCCTCTCTCATTCTCGAACATTATTGGGGACCGGACGCATCACACATGATTTGGCGAGTGGACATCAAAAAGAGAACTTAGCGCTCGGGCTAAGTTCTCTTTTTAGTAGTACGAACGCATAAATTGATGAATGCCGGATGCGGTCGCTTCGGCCATCCGTTGACGATACGTCGTATTCGTCAAATAAGAACGGTCGCTTGAGTTACTGATAAATCCGTATTCCACAAGGGTAGAAGGCGAAACATTTCGTCCGACCACGTAAACGTTCTGATACTTGACTCCGCGGTTTTGGATTGTGGAGATACGCGATGCAATCTCTTTGTTGATAGAGGACCCTAGGCTACGACTCGCTGAGATGTAAGGATTGGTCGTATAACTGTCTGACGTCGGTACGAGTACTTCGTGCCCGTGGGCCGTGTTGTAAACAGAAGAATTCGCATGAAGACTGACAAAGATGTCCCCTTTATAGGACTTATTTAGTGACACACGTTGCTCCAGTGAGAGATACGTATCAGTTGAACGTGTGAATTTGACGTTGTAGTCATATGTGCTCGACAAGACGCCCGCAAGGCGTTTTGCGATATCAAGTGCAATCACTTTTTCATAAACGGATCCGTAAACGGCTCCGGGGTCATTTCCACCATGTCCTGCATCGATGACAACGGTTTTTCCGGTTCCATCTGTATCGGTTGGTGTCGTGACAGTCGTCGGTTTTAGATACTCGGATGCCACATAGCCCGTTTTACCGTTATACGTCACTTTATACCACGAGTCGTATCGACTCACGTATTTGACGACCGATCCGGCAGGAATTACGGTCAAGACATCGCTCCAAGAAGCTGCGCTAAGTCGCATATTCAAATTCACTGTTGTTTCGTAATATGAAGAGGGTGTCACCGGAGTTGTTGTCGTCGTTAAATAGTCAGAGGCAACGTATCCGGTTTTGCCATTGAACGTCACTTTATACCAAGAACCATAGCGGCTGACGTATTTGACGGTTGCGCCAGATGGAATCGTGGTGACGACTTCACTCCAAGAAGCAGCGGTGAGGCGCATGTTCAAATTAGCTGTCGTTTTATAATAGTCCGACGGCGGAATAGGAGCACTTGTAGGTGTTAAGTAAGCAGAGGCGACGTAACCGATTTTGCCATTAAACGTTACTTTATACCACGAACCGTAGCGACTGACATATTTAACGGTTGCGTCAGCCGGAATCACGGTGACGACATCGCTCCAAGAGGCAGCGGTGAGGCGCATGTTTAATCGATCTGTCGTCTTATAATAAGAAGCAGTATTGGATACCGTAACGTATTGAGAAGAAACATAACCTGTTTTGCCTCCATAACTGACTTTATACCACGAACCGTATGTACTGATGTAAGTGACACTCGAACCGGACGGAATTGTTAAAAGAACAGGGCTCCACGTTGCAGCACTTAAACGAAGATTTAAGTTGGCAGTTGTGGTGTAAGTCGAGGCGGCTTCGGCGACAGTCGATTTGATTCCAGAAGAATCGAGTTGGAATGGGGCGATGACTGCCCCGGTTAGTGCAAGTGAAGAACTTAATAATAGCTTTAAGCTCCATGATGATTTTAATCCATTCAATGTTCAAACTCCTCTATTCAATAAACTAGCGACAATGACGGCATATGAGAGTACATCTGAGTTGTCTTTGTTTATTATATAAGTAAAAAGTAAAAAATGGAGAGAAATATATAATTAATTTACCTTTTTCTTAAAATAAAAAAGACGCACGAGGCGTCTTTGAAAAATATGATTATACGATGCGTGGCATATCATCAACGAATAGCTTGACAGGTTCATCTACCTTTACAATACGTGGCATATCATCAACGAATAGCTTGACAGGTTCATCTACTTTAACAATACGAGGCATATCATCAACAAACGATTTAATAGGTGCGTCCACTTTAACGATACGAGGCATATCGTCTACTAAAGGTCTGACAGAACTTCCTAAAAGTAAAACTGCTGTAGCGATGAATAATACTCCTGTTACTTTTTTCATTAATAAAACCTCCATTTGATTGTTATTTTATGCTTTTAAAGCAGGAAATCCTAAATCGATTTGAGTTCATTCGTCAGCTTTTGATGAATCAAATAATCTGTATAACGTTTCAGATTGTTGATGAATCCTTGATTCTAAATCCCCTGTATAAGTGCCCGGGATGTCTGCAGGAAAAATTATCACCTTTTCAGACTCATTTTTTAAAGCGGACGCTAAAATCGAAACTTTTACCTGTTGACTCAATAGCGTGCTACAGAGAGAATGAGAAATTTTACTTGATTCAGTCAGTAAGTTTGGTTTCCAACAAACAGATGTTTCTGGAAGGATGTATAAAATGTGTCCTTCTTCAAGTAAGGTAATACATTGGTTTGTAACAAAATCAGGATTTTGTTCTACGTTGATATATTCATAATCAAGAACCTGTTTCTCATATATGGTCTTTGTACTTCTTTTTAAAATGGAGAGAGAAAGTTCAGGTCCTAGGATATATAGCTTTTTGAAAGAGTGGATATGTTTTAATGATCTAGCTATTAGCCTAGGTAATGATTGATAGTAATCAATTTGAAAAGCGTTTACAATGAAACCTTTAGGAGAACATAACAATTGGGTTAGATGTTCTAATCCCGAAAAATTATTATGATCTTCGGGTGTGTAGATTGTATTTACGGTTGGAACTTGCTTTGATTTGAAATAAATTTTAGGCTTAATGTAGTCTTCGGTAAGTAGGAAACTTAGTTTTCCCATTTGTCATTTTCACCCCCATATTTATGATTAAATTAAAATGAAATGTGTAATTTGGTAAAAATTATCTAGGGAATTTGCAGGTAAAGTGTTTTTAACTAGTTCAATATTATCATGTTGTCATTCATAAACGGGGATGATTCGGTTGGGAAACTTCTTGCTAAAAGTGCTCAATTAGACAGCTTTTTTGAGGAGAATTTCCTGAATCTGTGACAAAAAGACTAAGTTTTTTAAAAAAATCGATCATTTTAGTTCGAAGGAGCTACTGCTTGATATGGAATATAATTTTGGAAACTTAATAAAAGTGGAACGTATGCGAAAAAATATGAAGCAGTCTGTACTTGCAAGAGGAATTTGTTCGATATCATATTTAAGTAAAATTGAAAATAATCAAACAACACCAAGTGATGAAGTCTTAGAATTGATTTTTGAAAGATTAGAGTTAGAGGTCCCACTTTACTATGATTTTAGTGAAAAAATAGATCAAACTAAGAAAGAAATTCGAGACACCTTAAAAGAAGCGTTATTGTCGAGACAAGAGGAAAAGTACTTTAAACGAATCGAAAAGTTTAAAACAAATCCTGTCGTTTTACAATCGAAAGAGTTATATGTCACTTTGTTGATTACGTTGGCTCGATTTGGAATCACACCAGGCGGCAATGTTCAATATTTAATTGAAGTGGGCTGGATTAAAGACCAACTATCGAGTGATGATCGTTTGCGATACGATTTGATACAGTGTATTTATATGTTCTTATATCAATCCGCTGATCGCGAAACAACTGTTAATTTGTTAGAAAAAGTAGGAAAAGACATGATGAATTCAGGTCTTCCCGATTGGGAAAAAGCAGATATTCGTTATGTCATGGGTGCGTTATATCATCGATTTACAGATTATTCACAAGCGATTGATTATGTAAAACCAGCACTTGAGTACTTTCAAGAGAATTTTTGTCTTGAACGAATCATCGAATCGCATATGATTATTGGTTTATCATTTAAACGACGAAAACGATACACGATTGCGTTAGAACATTATGAAAAAGCAGCAAAAGTTGCGGATAAGGCGAATTTAAATGATTACTATGGGATGCTTTACAACAACATGGGAGACATCTACTTTTTAATTGGAGATCAAGAGAAAGCGCAAAAATATTTTCTTGATAGCTTCAATGTCAAAGAAGGAGCAAAAAGCAAACTCTATAGTGTCATGTCTTTACTTGAAGTGAGTGTCGCTCAAAATAATATTGAAGGCATTATGGAGTGGTTAACTGTTGGTTATGAATTAAAAGGAAACAAAGATGAATTAATTGAGTTTGACTATCACTTCGATATTTATGTAAGCAAGTATAAAAAATTTAATCAAAATGAACTGATTAATAGTTTGAAAAAAGCAGTGGATTATTTCGAAGCTTATGATGAATACTATACACATAAGTATGCATTGTGGTTATCCAGAGAGTTAAGAAGTTCAGGGAAATACAAACTCGCTACGGAATATTATGAAAAGACAATCTCAATGATGTCACGTTGGGAGTAAAAGAAAAGAACTCGAGATAAGTAAACATACTTAAATCGAGTTCTTTTCTATGGCGTTGTAAAATAGTGCACAGTCCAGACCTGCTCCTGAGCGAGGCGTTCGTCTTCGATATGACCGTTAAGGACTTGCTGTAATAAATGAATCAAGTGCTTCTGGAGATTTCCGTCATGTGAGCCACTATGCAAAATTTGCTCTTCGCTCGCAATGATATAAAATCCACCAATCCGCAAAGGAATATGCTTTCGAACCAAAGCCGTAGCGATTTGATACTTCGTTTGTTCGCCTGTATGAGGCACTTCGACTTCAAAACGTCCCCATTGTTTCAAATCTCCAATTTCTGAAAAAGGTGGGTCACGATGATTCAATGGCAGGACCTCCGATCCTAGCAATTTCTTTATAATCAGTATATCTTGTTTTCAGCTTAAAACGTGTAAAAATAAATGGATAGGGTATTCCACATCCACGTAAATGAATCGGTTTCTTTCCTTTCTATATTTTGTAAAAGGAATCCTTCCGAATTAGGCAAAAATGAGTCAAAAATAACACGGTTAAGAAGACCGTGTTATTGCATGATATGTTCTTTCGATGCGGGAAGTTCACAGATGAAAGTACTTCCTTCCCCATAAACTGATTCGACATGGAGTTGTCCGTCATGAGCTTTAGCAATCTCTTTACAGATAGCGAGCCCGAGCCCGGTCCCCCCGATTTTGCGTCGATCCGAGTTGTCAACGCGATAAAATTTTCCGAAGAGATGAGGAAGAGAGGCAGTCGGTATGCCCATTCCATGGTCTTTTACTTTGATCACAACCTCTTCATCTATGCGCTCGAGTGATACAAGAATATTCCCGCCGTCCGGTGAATATTTGATGGCGTTACTTAACAGGTTGCCGAACAGCTGTCGCATACCTTCTAAGTCGGCATCGATGACGAAATTTTGTTCGATATCAACGTCGATGAATAGCTCATGAAGGTCCGTTGTTTCTTGATAAAATGCGACGCTATTTGACACGAGTTCATATAGGTCGACGGGCTCCCATTCAAACGTCTGTTTTCCGGATTCCATCTTCTGCAAGTCTAAGAAATCGCTGACGAGATATGAGAGTCGCTTCGCCTCATCATGGATCGTATGCAAATACAGTTCTCGACGGCTTTCATTCAAGTCGCGCGACAACATGAGTTCGGTAAACCCATAAATCGATGAAAGGGGCGTTCTTAATTCGTGCGACACAGTCGTTACGAGTTCAGATTTCATCCGGTCAACCTCAGTCTCGGCGGTAACGTCACGTAGGACGAGCATTGTCCCACGGAGTCGACGATCACGATAAATACTTTCGGCATAGAGTTGGATAAAGCAATCACCTTGATCAATCGAAATCGTGAGCCCGTCTTCAGGTGGGTCTTGGGAGAAGACTCGCTCGAAGTACCGAACGAATTGCTCGTGTTGGTCGACGCGTTTTGCTAATTGCTCGATATCGATGTTGATGGCGGACAACTCTTCGTACCCTTTATAGTCAAAGTGAAGATCATCAAACATGCGGATGAAGGCACGATTTCCGACGACAGTGTCATCTTCATAGTTTACATATAGAATAGCTTCACGCACCGAATTAATCAGTTGGGCTGTTTCTTTCCGATCCTGTTGCATCTGAAGATAGAGTTGCATCCGAAGAAGTGAGATGGCGAGCTGGCTTGCGAACGCGTTTAGTTCGGACTTTTCACTAGCATCATACTGTTCATCATACCGTGCCAAATAGAGGCAACCAATCAGACTATTCTCGGACGGGTCCATGATCGGGATAACTGATTCATAAATATAATACGGATACGTGTGTAACGCATCGACGACTCGTTTCGACGTTGCGGCGGGTAACTTTGAAATCATGACGCGTTTGAGTAAAAGTGAATCTTTTTTGAGGCTTTCTTGTTGTTCTTCGGACATTTCTTTTGGTACGACAGACGTAATTTCTCCGTCTTTGGCGAGTAGGAGCGCACCAAACTCGGATTTTGTGAGTAACACGATTTTTTCGATGACAGATGAATAATCAAATAGCGATTCTTTTGAGGCCAATACTCCGATTAATTCATTACGATATTGAAGGTTCATTTGATTTATCTTGGATTCGTTTAGTACACTCTCGAGCTTTGCTTTCTTGGTCTTCAATCTATGGTTTTGTTCAGTCATCCGTTTGATGAGCGGACGCCCGATGAGTAAGATGGCACTAATGAACATAACTAACCCGATCATCCAAATCCATCGAAGGGCTGTGAGTTCGAGAGTAGAGACATCCCCATCTCGCACAAACCAAGCGCCAATCGCGGTCAAAATGATACTAAATCCACATACGCTATATAAAATACTGAGTATTTGACGACTGTTGAGTTGTTCAATCCACTTGCTGATCATTCGTTTTACTTCCTTCCTTGAACATAAAAACGGGGGTCATCCTTTCCTTGCCCTGCATTCTACGAAACGGGAAAAGGAAAATGAAACTAATTTGCTTATGCGATGTGTCTATTGTCTATGTTGCTTTCACATACACGCATTTACCCAAAATGATTAAAAGATACACATGTCTACTTTCTCACCATTGACATCATTCACATAAACTATTATCTTGAATTTAAGATAAAAAAAGAATGAGGAGTGTGAGTGAATGTTATCGATTGAACCGTCTGCTTTGACTGAAATCGACACGTATAAGTTTTTGATTGGCAGCATTGTGCCGAGACCGATTGCCTTTGTCACAACACGACATGAGGATGTGATCAACGCGGCTCCATTTAGTTATTTCAACGTGGTTTCTTCCGTTCCTCCGCTCGTGTCGGTCTCTGTCCAACGAAAGGATGGAGTGATGAAGGATACAGCACGAAACGCGCTGCGCACGAATGAATTGGTGATTCATATCGTAGATGAAACGAATGTCGCCCATGTGAATGAGACGGCTGCAAACCTTGCAGCCGATGAGAGTGAACTGTCTCGCACGAACTTCACGATTCAACAAAGCGAAGTTGTTTCGACACCTGGGATCAAGGAAGCAAAAATCCGATTTGAGTGCGTATTACATCACCACCTCCCGATTGAATATGACGGACAGACGACTGCGGATTTGTTGATTGCACGAATTGTCCGTTTTCATATCGACCGTGATTTATATAAACACGGACGTATCGATGCAAAACAACTGGCTCCGGTCAGTCGAATGGCGGGGAATGGTTATGCGACACTCGGTGAAATTTTCGATTTGAAACGTCCGGAATAATTGATAAACGTGTCCGTTTTTTCTAAAGAACGGACACGTTTTTTGGGTAAAGAAGTAGGAAGCGTATTTGCGTACGGTATTTCTTTCATTCCGAACCTTGCTTATGTCACAATAAAGTCAGAACATTCTAACTTTCAGTCATCCTAGATTAGAGAAAAAAGGGGAGTCCGTCATGTACCGTCCAACTGTCCAATCGATTATTACTGCCATTGAAACCGTGATTGTCGGAAAAGAAGAAGTCATCGCTAAAAGCTTAACTGCGTTGCTAGCAGGGGGACATGTCCTTTTAGAAGATGTACCAGGTGTCGGAAAGACGATGCTCGTTCGTACGTTTAGCCGAGCGATCGACTTAGAGTTTAAACGCATTCAATTCACACCGGACATGTTGCCATCCGATTTGACCGGTATTTCGATGTATAACCAAAAAACGAGAGAATTCGAATATCGTCCTGGTCCGCTCATGGGGAATATTATTTTGGCGGATGAAATCAACCGGACTTCTCCGAAGACGCAGTCGGCTCTTCTTGAGGCGATGGCGGAGCGAAGTGTGACAGTGGATGGGGAATTAAAAGTACTACCTTCACCATTTTTCGTCATGGCGACACAAAATCCGATTGAACATGAGGGGACGTACCCATTACCTGAAGCGCAATTGGATCGTTTCTTGCTCAAAATTGAAATGGGCTACCCGACATTCAATGAAGAAATTGCACTGTTATCACGTTTTGAAAAAGACGAGCCGCTCGAAACCCTTCATAGCGTAATCACGAAGCAAGAAGTCGAACGTATGCAGCGTGAAGTGAGAGATGTCCACGTATCGAGTGCGGTCAAACAATACATCGTGCGATTGGTACATGAGTCTCGGAAAGATCCGCATACGTATTTAGGCGGAAGTCCGCGGTCCACCCTTGCCTTGATGAAAGCATCACAAGCGTGGGCATATATTCATAATCGTGATTTCGTGTTGCCAGATGATGTCAAAGCACTGGCGACGAGTGTTCTCGGACATCGTGTCTTGTTGACGGCGGAAGCGCGTTATAAAGGAAAAACGTCGAATCAGTTGATTCAAGACTGGCTCGATACGTTACCTGTCCCGATGGATCGTGAGGTCAACGAGGTATGAAAAACTGGATGAAGCTGTTCGTTGTATGGGCGGCGGCATTCGGATTGTATTCATTTGCCCGCATCGAAGGAAGTATTGTCGCTTCGACGTTATGGTGGTCGTTCGCGGTGTTGACCGTCTATTGGACGCTTTTCATGATCTATCCAGTCACTGCGGCGAACGTCTCGCGACGTGTGACGACGAAACGTCTCGTCTCCGGTCAGGTGATGGATGTCGAACTGAAAATCGAACGGAAGTATCCTTTCTTGATTGGGATGGTGACGTTAGAAGAGCGAATGCCACAACGCTTAATTGATGAGGATAAGACTATTATCGTGCCGGTAGACCGTTTCTTCCGGCGTGCTGAAGTTGTCGAGTATAAAATCGATGCAATCAAACGAGGAATTCATGTCTTTGATCGAACGATTCTCCATGTTCGTGACGTGTTTGGGTTATTCGACCGTAGACGGACGATACGAATCGAGACAGTCGTTGAAGTATCCCCTGCTGAGCTGCCGTTTGATTTGCCACGAGATGAGCACGTCGGAGGACGTGGTGAGCAATATCGCCAAACGCGTACGTATACAGAAGTGGCCAATACGACAAGCGGAGTGCGTGAATATGCGGCAGGAGACCGAATCGGACGGATTGATTGGAAGGCATCTGCACGTCGAGGCAACTTGATGACTAAAACGTTTGACCAGGAACAAGAAAAGAAGCTCTCGCTCGTGTTTGTCCCTTCGGTCTCTGCTGGTTACGAGGAGGCGTTTGAACGCTCTTTGTCGCTACTCGTTGGTGCGATTCGCCAGTTAGAACGTAAAAATTTGCCGTTTGAACTATATGTGATTGAAGACCAGGTGAGGTTGTTTCATCTTCCGGACCAAAGCGCTGAGGTCGGTCATTACTTGCTGACTGCGACTCCGGAAGCGGAGGGGCGTCTCGTCGAGAGGGTGAAGCAGAATCTGCCCCAACAAACGGGGGATCTGATTTTAATCAGCCCGTTCGAGACCACGTCAATCCGGGAGCTCATGCATGAAACACAAGGAAGCTATCATCTATACACTGCGGTAAGTGAGGTGATGACATGAGAACTTGGGTGACCCGCATTGTTTATACGATACTTGCCGCCTATTTGTTGTCGTTCTGGATTGAACCGATTGTTGGAAGTACAACGTTTGATGTGAATTGGCCGTTTTATTTCCTTCTCATCGTGCCGATGTTCGCAAGTCTTCTCCCGTGGACTGCTTTTCTTAGTATTTCATTTCTCAATTTTCTAGTCGTCCTATACGTCTATCACGGAAGTATTTTCGACTGGTTCGGGATTTGGATGGAAGACTTCACAGGTGTCATAAGCGGAGAGTTACCAAACGAGGCCATCTTCTTTTCTGCGATGGCGCTCATCGGGCTTCTGTTCGCCGTTCTTGTCGGACGAACGTATCCAAGTTACGGATTTGTGCTTGGGATGATTGTATCCACACTTGGTGTCATGGCTTACTTCGACACGTGGACATTATATGACGGTGAAGGTGACATCCTTTATGCTATCATCACATCGCTGCTCCTGTTATTCGTCACGGATTTGGCGAAACGACCGAGTCAATCACTCGTTCGGTTTGTCAGTATCGGTTTGTTGCTCAGTGTCGTTGTGGCCCTTGCGAGTGCGTCGCCGACGCTCGAGGGGGATTGGTCCGATCGAATCACCACGAGTTTCCGAAATGCGACAACAGAAGGCGATGGGAACGGACCGGGGCGTGTCGGATATGGTGTTAACGATGAGGCGTTAGGCGGCCCGTTCGAACAAGATGACGGGATCGTCTTTATTGCACGTGGTGCACCGGCTCGCTATTGGCGTATCGAATCAAAAGCGATTTATACAGGGAAAGGTTGGATTGCGGCACCGGTACTCGATTCCAACTACAATCGTGGACAGTTAGTGGACGCGGAAGTGGATACGACACCGGAACAGGCGATTCTGCGTTTTGATCGTCGACAATCGTTCGTTCCATACGGTGGTGAATATCCACAAGCGGCGGAGACGGAATCTGGTACAGAGTTTTTGGTCGGTGATATAGAGCGGGATTTCCCGAACGAGACAATCAACATTCAACCTTCCGGGAAAATTGTATTTGAGAACGAGGGACAAGCGACGCCACGAACGATTCAACTCCGCTACAGTGTCCCCGCTTTCTCTGAAGAACAGCTCGATTTAAACGAAGACGTAACTTCGCTTACTGAAGAAGAAACGCAGGTTTATTTACAACTTCCAACCTCGTTACCGGATCGGGTGAGAGATTTAGCTGCTGAAATCACGGCGGAGAGTGAAACTCCGAACGAAAAAGCAGAGGCGGTTGAAGCTTACTTCCGAAACGGAGAATTTCAATATGATACGGAAAACGTGGCCCAACCGCAAGGCGACACGGACTACGTCGACCAGTTCTTATTTGATACACAAATCGGCTATTGTGATAACTTCTCGACATCAGCAGCCGTCTTGTTGCGAGCAAATGGCATTCCGACACGTTGGGTAAAAGGATTTACGATGGGAGATACGCGGGGGGTCATTCAAGGGGAAGAAGAACATACGGTTCGTAATCGTCATGCTCATTCATGGGTTGAGTATTTCATTGAAGGTGCGGGCTGGGTTCCGCTAGAAGCGACAATCAGTTTCTCGGACGCTAACTTACTACAAATGGAGCAAGAGACGGATACGAATGATTCGACCCCGGCTACGAACGATCCACAAGCGTCTCAAGACAACAATCCGCAAAATCGTCCACAAGAAGATTTATTAATCGATGATGTGACGACAGGTGACGTTCAAGAAGAGGGGCGCAGTATTCCGATATGGGGATGGGTGATCATTCTCTTCGTCGTGGCCGTCCTCATTTGGAACCGGAAGATCATCGAGCGGCAAATTATGTACGTCTGGTGGATGAGTCGTCCGCTCACAGACGGAAGTCTTGTTTCGATGCATCGTTATTTGATGAAGCGGCTTCGGGCAAACGGATTTAAAGTCGAAGGTCGTACGCCTTCAGAGCTCGCGAGAGAAGTCGACGCCTACTACGAAACGAACGACATGAGCCGTTTGACGGCCTTGTTTGAACAAGCGGTCTATGCCGAACAAGAACCGAATTCAAAATATAAAGAATATTGGAAAATCATGATTCGTCGAATTATGAGTTGAAGTGATGGGATGCATCAAGTAAGATAGACGCATTAGTTAGATAATTGAACATGGCATTCCTTCGTATATACTCGTGAATTGGCGCGAGAGTCTCTACCGGACCACCGTAAATGGACCGACTATGAAGGAGCACGTTTCGTATACAAAGAAAAGGACGTGCTTCTTCTTCGGTTTGGATAATCTGGGGGAGAGGCGCGTCTTTTTTTGAGGAGAAGGCAGAAAGGTGGAGATTTCGTGAAAGTAGAACAAGAAATGATTTTGGTGCTCGACTTTGGTGGGCAGTATAACCAGTTGATCACGCGTCGTGTCCGTGACCTTGGCGTATACAGTGAGTTGCATTCGCATAAGATGACGGCAACCGAGATTCGCGAATTGAACCCAGTCGGCATCATCTTCTCAGGTGGACCGAACAGCGTATACGCGGAAGGCGCATATCGTTGCGACCCGGAAATCTTCGAACTCGGCATTCCGATTTTCGGAATCTGTTACGGCATGCAACTCATGACGCATCATTTTGGTGGTCGTGTCGAACGTGCTGCACACCGTGAATACGGGAAAGCGACATTGTTCTCAACGCCAGAAGCATCAGCGATTTACAGCGGCCTTCCAGTCGAACATACGGTATGGATGAGCCACGGTGACCTCGTCATGGAAGCACCGGAAGGATTTATCGTCGATGGAACGAACCCGTCTTGCCCGGTCGCTTCAATCAAAAACGATGAGTTGAAAATGTATGGCGTACAATACCATCCAGAAGTTCGTCATTCTGAGTATGGGAATGACATCTTGAAAAACTTTATCTATGAAGTGTGCGGTGCTAAAGGCGAATGGTCGATGGAAAACTTCATTGATATTGAAGTGGAGAAAATCCGTGAAATCGTCGGGCACAAACAAGTGCTCTGTGCACTTTCAGGTGGGGTCGACTCGTCTGTCGTTGCGGCGCTTGTTCACCGCGCAATCGGTGATCAGTTGACATGTATGTTCGTCGACCACGGTCTTCTTCGTAAAGGGGAAGCAGATAGCGTCATGAAGACGTTCGCGGACGGCTTCAACATGAAAGTCATTAAAATCGATGCGCAAGAACGTTTCTTGACGAAATTGGCTGGTGTGTCAGACCCTGAGCAAAAACGGAAGATCATCGGAAACGAGTTCATCTATGTGTTTGATGAAGAAGCTTCGAAACTTGTCGATATGGACTTCCTCGCACAAGGGACGCTCTATACAGACATCATCGAGAGCGGAACAGATACAGCGCAAACGATCAAATCACACCATAACGTCGGTGGGTTGCCGGAAGACATGAATTTCACGTTGATCGAACCACTCAACACGCTCTTTAAAGACGAAGTCCGTGCGCTCGGTACTGAGCTCGGTCTTCCTGACTATATCGTTTGGCGTCAACCGTTCCCGGGTCCGGGCCTCGGAATCCGTGTCCTCGGTGAGATCACGGAAGAGAAGTTAGAAATCGTCCGTGAATCGGATGCTATTTTGCGTGACGAAGTGAAGAAAGCAGGTCTTGAACGAGACATCTGGCAATACTTCACGGTGCTCACACCAATCCGCTCGGTCGGAGTCATGGGTGACGAGCGTACGTACGACTATGCTGTCGGTGTTCGTGCGGTCACTTCAATCGATGGCATGACGTCCGATTGGGCACGTATTCCTTGGGATGTGCTTGAGAAGATCTCTGTCCGGATTGTAAACGAAGTCAGCCACGTTAACCGTGTGCTGTATGACATTACGTCTAAGCCACCTGCAACAATCGAATGGGAATAAGCGGAGCAGAGGGGAATCCCCCCTCTGTTTTGTCTTAAAACCGAACATTAACGTTTTTTATCGATGTAAAATCCGTTAATTTAGTTGACATTCTATTTTCACGCTGATACGATAAGAACGTTCTTATTATAACCGAACAATTATAAAATATTTTGCCGTATAATGTCGGGGATATGGCCCGAGAGTCTCTACGAAATCACCTTAAATGATTTCACTACGGCGAGACATAGATGAGGGTGTATGCCCTCGTATGTTTCGCGTGGGGTCCTCGGTCATTTGCCGGGGACCTTTTCTCGTTTTACGGCGAGTACAAGGAGGAAAACAAATGAGCACACAGCTCAAGCAAGAACAGCAACAACCATCAACAACGAGTCGGATCGATCGTTACTTCCAACTCACAGCACTCGGTACGAGTGTTCGCACGGAACTTGTCGCAGGCTTCACAACGTTCCTCGCAATGGCGTACATTCTTTTCGTTAACCCAAACGTTCTCGGGGCAGCAGGTATGGATACAGGGGCTGTCTTCGTGGCGACGGGGCTTGTTGCAGTAGTCGGTTCATTGACAATGGGACTTCTCGCGAACTATCCAATTGCGATTGCGCCTGGTATGGGCCTCAACGCGTTCTTCGCATATAGTGTCGTCATCGGGATGGGTGTACCATGGCAAACGGCTTTGTCAGGTGTACTCGTATCAGGTCTCTTCTTTATCGTATTGACGCTCTCAGGGATTCGCGAAACGATTGTTAATGCGATTCCGGCTCCGCTCAAGATGGCGGTTGCTGCAGGGATTGGTTTCTTCATCGCGTTCATCGGTTTGAAAAACGCAGGCATCGTTGTTGCGAATGAAGCAACACTCGTCAGCCTTGGTTCACTTGGGACAGGTACAACATTACTTGCGGTATTCGGTCTTGTGGTCAGTGCCTTGCTCATGGCGCGCGACATCAAAGGTGGTATTTTCATCGGGATGTTGTTAACGGCGATCGTCGGGATGATCTTCGGTCTTGTGCCGACTCCGACAGCGATTTCAGACGTTGTATCGATGCCGCCGAGTATGTCATCTACATTCGGTCAAGCATTCATCAACTTCGGTGATGTGTTCACGCTTCAAATGCTCGTTGTTATCTTGACGTTCTTCTTTATCGACTTCTTTGATACGGCTGGAACGCTCGTCGCGGTAGCGCGTCAAGCGGGAATCATGAAAGAAAACAAAGTACCACGTGCGAGTAAGGCGTTAATGGCTGATTCGACAGCAACGGTAGCCGGTGCGATCTTCGGAACGTCTACAGCGACTTCATACGTTGAGTCGTCAGCAGGTGTCGCTGCAGGTGGACGTACAGGATTGACTGCAGTCTTTGCAGGATTGTTCTTCGGTTTGGCGTTGTTCTTCTCGCCTCTCTTGGCAGTTGTTACGGCGCCGGTCACAGCTCCTGCGCTCATCATCGTTGGAGTGCTCATGGCTTCGGCTCTTCTTGATATTGATTGGAAGAAAATCGAGATTGCAGTCCCTGCATTCTTGACGATTATCATGATGCCACTTACGTCATCAATCGCAACAGGGATCGGACTCGGATTTATCCTTTATCCACTCATGATGATTGCGAAAGGGAAGACGAAAGAGATTCATCCTATCATGTATGGAATGTTAGTCATCTTCTTGGCATACTTCATGTTCTTGCCACACGCATAAGTTCATTTGAAAAGCCGGCTCTTTTATTAAGAGTCGGCTTTTTTGTATGCAGTATTCTCGGGAAGGAATGGGTCGTACATGGTGATCGCGTGATTTTCTGTGATGAATTCGTTTCGAAGGTGTGTGCCATTCATTGAAGTGACTTCTTTAAATATTTGGTTATGTCGTATCGTCCCGCCCCACCATTCACGGGTGAAATGATGATTTTCTTCATATATACGATACTGTTCTTTATTCGGGATGTTCGAACGCCATTCCCCGACGAGATGATCTCCTTCTATATATAGAAGAAGTTGATACGTTTGTGCGGTTTGATTGGTGATTTGCAGATCCAGATAGTTATAAGAACAGGTGGCGCCACTACCGAAAGGCTGATCTCGTCGGTAGTCAGGGAACACATCATAACTATGGCGATAGCGTTCGGTTACCGTCAACGGACTATGTAAGGTAATCCAATAGATGAGGTTGGACAGTTGACAGAGACCACCGCCGATTCCTGAGGTCACTTTTCCATAGTGGAGAATCATTCCCTCTACATAACCTTTGCGTTTCGTCGGCTTGCCGATCATCTTCCAATAAGAGAGAACCTCGTTTGGAGTCAGGATGGAGCCGTTCAGTTTGGCGATTGCAATCTTTAGATTGGTTACTTTGTTATGTTGAATTTCCATGTCGATGTCACGGAGTTGACGATATAAAGGAGTGCGGTGTGTATGAATCAGATATGGCATCGGATCAAGGTTTCGTTTTGAAACATATTTTCGTTTGTCCGTAATCCATTTGAGTCTTCTCTTTAATGTATAGACTAGGGTACCGGACCAGATTCTGAGCGGTGAACGTTTCTTAGGTCGCTGTAAATCGGATTGCATCATGTGTGGACTCCTTATAGGTTTATAGTCGCTATGAGATATAAGTGTATTCTTTAAAGTGATTTCTTCTTCATTTAAGGAGTTGAGATTCGAACTCTGAATGATACGAAAAAATATTTAAAAGTTTTTTTAGAATAATGCTTGCAAGATTAAAATGCAGGTGATATAGTTATCTCTGTTGCCAACGACAAACGTTGAACAAACGAAAAAGTTGTTGACATTGAAATGAATTAAATGTTATTATCATTTAGTCGCCAAGAGCGATAGACGAACTTTGAAAACTGAACGATGAGGCAAAAAAGTTTTACAATTTTTGAATGAAGCGCAAGCTTCGTCAATTTAAGAGCTATATCAAATTCTTTGGAGAGTTTGATCCTGGCTCAG
>NZ_JACSKS010000004.1:0-126678 GCF_018617735.1 Exiguobacterium sp. s89 | reverse complement strand
TGATATAGCTCTTAAATTGACGAAGCTTGCGCTTCATTCAAAAATTGTAAAACTTTTTTTGCCTCATCGTTCAGTTTTCAAAGTTCGTCTGCCGCTCTTGGCGACTTCATTAATCTATCACGTTTCGATTGTTTTCGTCAACAACTTTTTCACAAATTGTTTTTCTGAAATAATCTTTTGCCGTGACAACGTTTATAACTATAATCTCTATTTACCACTTCGTCAATACAAAAAACAATAAAATTTAAAAAAGATTTACTTCCCGTCAACATGACAAAAAGTAAACCCTCTGCTTTGTATTAATCGAGACGGACATAGCCCGTCTTTTCAACCAACGTTTGTCCATCCTCGCTTTCGAGCCATTCTAAAAAATCTTCATATTGCTCTGCCTTCTCTTCCGTAGTCACCGCATAAAATTCAGAAGTCAGTGGATACGATCCATCCTGAATCGTTTCAACGGTCGGTTCGATTCCTTCTATACGAAGTAACTTGATTTTATGGTCACGCACCATTTCTGTCGCATAGTATCGGAATGAGAATCCAATCGCATTTTTATGGTTTCGATAAGATGAGGTTTGTTGGATGATTCCGCCCATCCCTTCAGGCACATCTTCTACCGGTGCTTCCATGAGCTTCTGTTCGCCCATCATCTTTTGTAACGCTGTTTGACTGCCGCTATCCTCCGGTCGTTGGAAAGCTCGAACGGCTTCCGAGTTGCCGCCGACCTCTTCCCAATTCCTTATGTCTCCCGAATAGATTCCACGAACCTGTTCCATCGTCAAAGACTCGACTGGGTTATCTTCATGAACGAAGAAAACAAATGCTTCCCTACCGATTGGTGTCATATGTAGAGAGACGTCTTTTTGTTCCGCTGCCTGCAACTGACGGTCAGATGGACCAGCAACGAAAATCATGTCAGTCTGATTGTTCATCAGTCGACTGTATGCTTCCGGCGTTGTCGTCGACACGACTTTACTCGTTTGGTCATTATAAGGATCATACGTTTCCGTTTCCGGATAGACTGTTTCCACGAACGAGGCATACATCGGATAGAGCGCAGTTGCGCCGTCCAATCGCGGCAAACCTTCTTCAAATTCAACCGTGGCCTCATGATCGAGCTTCGCGAGTTGTCCTGAATTCGTGAACGGCTGATAGTCCGTCAACTCCACACCGCGTTCTTCAATCTTCAAGTTATCTTGATACATATAGTATCCTTTCACAGAAGCGAAGAGAACGACACCGGCCAACGCTCCCCAGCCGAGGACTTTCCGAATCTTCTGTTTTGAAAAGGACGAGAAATCATAGAGTCCCATACATACGATGAGCAGAACGGCTATATACCATACCGTCCAAATAATCGGTCGCCCTAGTGTAATCGGGTCTCCCATCGTAAAAAGGGCGACAAAGATGGAAATCACAATCGTGACAAATAAAATAAAGATGGTCCCAATGCTAAACTTCAATAGTTTCATACGACTGATTTTCTCCTCGTTGTTCTTAGGAAGAGATCGTCAAGCAATCTCATAGAGAACTGCTTCTACCCCGACTCCTTTTGTCGGTCTCGTGACCGTTCGAACATATCCTTTTTTCACTAAAAAGCCAACGATGCTCCCAAGGTCGACACGAAGCTCATTCAAATTCGGGTGTTCCATCAATTCTGAGAACGTCCACGCCCCGTCTTTCTCCTGCATCGTCCGAAGTAACAACAACGTCCCAGGCAGCACCTTCGATTGAATCAAATGTTCCATGCCAATAACGACGAGATGGATGCGCTGTTCAAGCGACTCTTGTCCTCCGACCAATTCCTCATGCAGTTTGTAGATTTCAAGGTCAATGGCTCGTACCTGTTCCCACAACACGATTTCCGGATGAATTCCCGCCTCAAGAATCGAAAGGCGTGCCAGATGTGTGAGTGCATGATGAATCTGTGTGAAGGCGTCTTGGAACTCTCCTTCTAAAAATAAATATCGTCCGTCTTCAAACCGGCGCAACAATTTCGCGAAAGAAAGCGAGAGTTGCAAACGCTGTTCCCGATTCGTTAAATTACGGTTGCGTTGTCGCAACTCCAAGATGTATTCATTCCGCTCAAACAAGACGATCCCGTCTTCAATCCAATGAATGGCACGGCGGTTTTCATTTAAGACAATCCACCGATCCATCATCGAGTCACTGACTACGTGCAGAACAATTTTCTCCTGTCCGACTTGATAATGCTTCACCGTCCAAAACGGCTCCTGTTTCGCTTCAATCACAATGAGCAGTCGATCCAACTGATCTGTTAACGGATCACGTGCCCGCTTTTTCTTCACTTCAATAATTCCGAGCGTCGTTTTTAGTGCAGCATATTCTGTATAAATGGTGCGAGTCGCATATTCCATCGCCATCCGGACCCCTTCTCTCTCAATCGCAAGTTGACTATATATGACGATTGTCATTTTCGATACGAACCAAATTCGCCCTCTTTTCAAAAAACTCCTGCCGAAAAAGTGCAGGAACTTCTCACTCGTTTGAAGATGAGCTATGATAGAGACAGACTATTGGAGGGATTCGCTCATGAAAAAACGGGGGAACAAAATCAACCGCGCACGTAATATAGCACTACTCCTCATCTTTGGCGGAATCGGTGTCATGTATCTTGGACTTCTCGCGAAATCCATCACATGGCTCATGATCATTTTTATGCTACTTGGATTTATCATGGTACTCGCAAGCTCTGCCCTTTACTTTATCGTCGGTCTGGCCTCGACGAAAGCCATCATCGTGACTTGTCCGAACTGTGAAAAAGAAACGAAGATGCTCGGACGTGTCGATTTATGTATGCACTGTGACGAACCACTCACCATCGATCAGTCGCTCGAAGGTAAAGAGTTCGATGAGAAATACAACAAACACCAGTCACAACAAACCGACTGACACAAAAAATCACATCCGAGCAATCGGATGTGATTTTTTAATGTGTTTGTGATTGTTCAGACTGACAAGACGGGCACGTTCCGTACACTTCAAGACGGTGACGATCGACTTTGAATCCCGTCAATTGAGAGGCAACAGACTCGATTTCATCTAATACAGGATAGTTAAAGTCGACGACTTTTCCACACGTGTCACAGATGATGTGATAGTGCTTCGACGTCACAAAGTCAAAACGACTCGAGGCGTCCCCATAGTTCATCTCTTGAACGAGACCTACTTCTTTAAATACGCGCAAGTTGTTGTATACAGTGGCCACACTCATATTCGGAAACCGTGCGGCAAGTGCCTTATAAATGTCATCCGCTGTCGGGTGACTGTGCTCCGTGACGAGGTACTCCAAAATGGCCTGGCGCTGAGGCGTCATTCTGACTCCATGTTCCCGGAGCGACTGAACAGCATGGTCAAGCATTTCGCTTCCCACGTCAATCCCTCATTTCTTCTATAAAATTCATGCGAAATAGTTTTGAACATTAACTTATTTCTTACATAGTAATCTTTATAAATAGTGTACTGATTTCTCAACTGCTCGTCAAACACCGAGCTTAAGCGGTTGACGGCTATGTTACAATAAGTGCGAATTTGAATAAGGAGGCAATACATATGACTACTTCATCAAATCGTCAGTCATCCGATGCATTATACCAAGATGCACTCACTCACATCGTCGGAGGTGTCAACAGTCCATCCCGCTCGTTCAAAGCGGTCGGTGGCGGCGCTCCTGTTTATATGGAACGCGGCGAAGGCGCCTATTTCTATGATGTAGACGGGAATCGCTACATCGATTATTTGGCTGCGTATGGTCCAATCATTACCGGGCACGCCCATCCACACATTCATGAAGCGCTCGTCAATGCTTCTTTGAAAGGCTTACTTTACGGAACACCTCATCGTCTCGAAGTCGAGTTTGCAAAAAAACTAAAAAAAGCCATTCCTTCGATGGATAAAATACGATTCACGAACTCCGGAACGGAAGCCGTCATGACGACAGTCCGAGTCGCCCGTGCTTACACTGGTCGTGAACTCGTCGTGAAATTTAGCGGTTGTTACCACGGACACTCGGATCTCATGCTGATTGCGGCAGGTAGTGGTCCAGCGACACTCGGTTCTCCTGACTCTGCAGGTGTGACGAAAGCCACTGCTAAAGAAGTCATCACCGTACCGTTCAACGATATCGATGCATATCGAGAAATGATGAAAGAATGGGGAGACCAGATCGCTTGCGTCCTCGTCGAACCGATTGTCGGGAACTTCGGAATCGTTGAGCCAAAACCTGGCTTCCTCCAAGCTGTCAATGACATTACGCATGAACACGGTGCCCTCGTCATCTATGATGAGGTCATCACGGCGTTCCGCTTCACGTACGGAAGTGCCCAACAAGTATATGGCATCGAACCGGATATGACGGCGCTCGGTAAGATTATCGGTGGTGGTCTACCAATCGGTGCCTACGGCGGGAAAGCTGAAATCATGGAGACGGTCGCTCCACTCGGACCTGCATATCAAGCCGGTACGATGGCCGGGAACCCAGCCTCGATGGCGACAGGGATCGCTTGCCTTGAAGTACTCGAACAACCTGGTGTTTATGAGAAGTTAGATGCACTCGGCGCAAAACTGGAGGCCGGAATCCGTGAGGCGGCAGAAAAACATGACGTCACCATCACAATCAACCGTTTAAAAGGTGCCCTTACCGTTTACTTCACGGATGAAATCGTCACCGATTATGAAGGTGCGGAAAAATCAGACGGTGAGAAGTTCGGACGCTTCTTCAAGTTGATGCTCGAGAACGGTGTGAACTTGGCTCCATCGAAATATGAAGCCTGGTTCTTGACGACGGAGCATACGGAACAAGATATCGAAGAGACAATCGAAGCGGTCCACCGCTCGTTTGCTCAACTTTAAGAATGAGATGCGCGAGCATCTCATTTTTATTACCTAAATATGAGTGGGTATATCTTGATCTTCGGTGCACTCGGTGCATACTTGTATTATGTCTCGCTCTATAAGATGCAACCTGCTCGTCAACTTGCTGCTTGACGTTTAACAGGACGACAAAACGGTAAAACAGTACGATGAAGGAGGCGAAGTACTTGCCTGCGCTTGTTTTATTTGATGGCGATTGTAACTTCTGTGATGCCAGTGTCCAGTTCATCATTCGTCACGACCGACACGCCTCAATTCACTTTGCATCGCTTCAAAGCGAGGTCGGTCAGTCGTTTCGAACACGACACCGGATTCCGGAATCAGTCGACAGTATCGTCTATATTGAAGAGGGAGTTCCCTATTTAAAATCAGACGCTGCAATTCGAATTGCCGAACACCTTGATGGCCGTTGGCGCCTGCTTCGACTTATTCGTTTCATACCTAGACCGATTCGTGATCATGGATATACATTCTTCGCCAAATATCGGACACGTCTATTCGGGAAAAAGGAAGTGTGCACACTCCCTTCACCGGAGATTCGTAAACGATTTTTAGACCGCTAAAAAAGTCGAGCCCATAAGGACTCGACTTTTTGTTATTCAACTACGGCTAAATCTTGAATCATATACAGGTCGTAATACGCCCCTCGACGACGCATCAGTTCTTCATGCGTTCCCGACTCCATGATTTGACCGTTATCGACAACAACGATTTGATCCGCGTCCGTAATCGTTGACAAGCGGTGGGCAACGATTAACGTCGTACGCCCCTTCGTCAGACGGGCAAGCGAATCTTGAATCATCGCTTCACTTTCTAGGTCGAGTGCACTTGTCGCCTCATCTAGAATCAAAATAGGAGGGTTCTTTAAAAACACCCGGGCAATCGCAAGCCGCTGTTTTTGTCCCCCGGAGAGTTTGACACCTTTCTCCCCGACCGGTGTCGCATATCCCCCCTCGAGTTTCGAGATGAATTCATGGGCGTTAGCCGCCTTCGCCGCTGCGATGACTTCTTCGTCCGTCGCATTCGGATTCCCCATGCGGATGTTCATCGCGACCGATTCACTGAAGAGGACGGAGTCTTGCATGACCATTCCGATTTGATCACGGAGCGCACGCAATTTGAAATCACGCACATCGACCCCGTCGATTTTAATGCTTCCATCCGTCACGTCATAAAAACGTGGAATCAAGCTGACGAGTGTCGACTTCCCTCCACCGGACATCCCGACAAACGCCACGCGTTCCCCGGAACGAATCTGGAGGTTCACATCATTCAACGCCCGTGTCCCGTCCTGCTCATACGAAAAGCTGACGTGGTCAAGGTCAATTTTACCTGCTGTCGACAACGGGACGAACCCGTTCGGTTTCTCTTCGATATCATACGTTTCATCTAAAAATTCAAAAACCCGGTCCATCGACGCGACCGATTGCGTGAGTGTCGTCGCCGAATTGACGAGACGACCGAGCGGCGCATACAGACGGTCAATATAAGCGATGAACGCGACAAGCGTCCCGAGCGTTACCGGCCCTTGAAGGACAAGCCATGATGCCGTCGTAAAGATGAGGATCGGTGCGATGTCGGTGATGGTCGACACGACGACATACGTCTTGGCGTTCCAACTCGTATGTTTAAGCGCCGCGTTCAAGAAACCGCCGTTCTGTTGTTCGAACGCCTTGTTCTCATATGGCTCTAACGCAAAACTCCGGATGACGGCCATTCCGTTGACGCGCTCTGTCAAATGCCCTTGGAGGTCAGCGAGTGCCGCCGACCGTTCACGCGTCAAGCGACGCAACCGCCCATAGAAATAGCGGACTGCGATCGCATAAAACGGAAGTGGTAAAATCGCAATCAGCGTGAGTTGCGGGTCAATCGTGTACATGATGCCGATGGCGATAAGGATGGTGACCATGTCGAGCCAAATATTCATCAGCCCGGTGATGACGAAGTCCTTTGTCTGCTCGACATCGTTGATGATCCGTGAAATGATTTGACCGGTCTTATTGTTTGAATAAAAGCGGAGCGACAACTTTTGGACGTGGTCAAATAACCGGTTCCGGACATCGAACAAGACACGCGTCGCGGCCCACTGCGCCAAATATTGACGCAAATATTCAATTGGCGGCTTGACGACGAGGAAGACGAAGAAGACGATGCTGAATAACCAGACGAGCGTCGTATAATCCTGTTTCGGTGCGTCGTCCACCAAATAGTTATCGATGACATATTTATAAAGTAACGGTAATCCGAGCGGGATGGAAAACTTCAAAATCCCGACGAAAATGGTAAGGGCAATTTGTTTTTTATAAGGCTTAACAAATTGCATATAACGTTTAATACTACCCATAATGCCTCCTGACTTAAGAAAAAAAGCGGAGATGAGGAATCATCTCCGGTAACGTGCTTCGTATTCGCGATACCATTCATCGACAAATGTTGGGTTGAACGGCCCTTTCCGTCCTCGAATCCAGTTGATCAGCTCTTGCACGTTCTGCTTCAAGATTCGATCAATCGCTTTCGGATAATTCATCTCACGACGATGCCGCTCATATTCATCTTCATCTAAAATCGTATACGACATATCTGGGAACACCTTGATGTCCAAATCGTAATCGATATATTTGATGGCACGTTCATCCCCATCAAATGTAGTCGGCGAACCTAGATTACAATAGTAGTAAATCCCGTCTTCGCGAATCATACAGATGACATTGAACCAATACTCAGATGAAAAGTAGCAAATTGCCGGCTCTCGCGTTCTCCATTGCCGACCGTCTGACTCACTGACCATGATGCGGTCATTGAATCCGATCATATCCGTTTTTGACGACTGAAGGACGAGCGTTTCTTCCCAAACGCGATGCAAAGTTCCGTTGTGCTTGTAGCTCTGTATCTCGATTTTGCTACCTGCTTTGGGAAATAAGCTCATAAGCTCCTCCTTTCCGCTGTGATGCTATACAATTCTCATATTTAATTATAGCGACTTTCAGAACCAATGAAAAAGGAAATCTCTTATTTTCATGAATTTAGTGTTTTTCGGAAGGCCCGTGCCCGTTCTTGAAACATCGGACGAAGCACAAAATATTCAACGAGTAGGTTCGGAACATAGCTATCAAATGTCACTTCGTCTACCATTACCGCCTTTCCTTGTCGTTCTTCAACCCGATGCACGTGTGTGAATCGTTTGAACGGAAACGGTAACGTCTTCCCTTGATCGCAGAATGCCTGTTTTCCTGCAATGGTAATGGTACTGTTCCACGGCAATTCCACCGGTCCAACTCCAATCAATAATTTTATCTCATTCCCCTCGACCGAGGCGCCATCCCCAACCAAACGTACTTTAGGAAACCGCGTCAACTTCGTCAAAAGCGAAGCATCCTGCAACAATTCCCATAAAGTATCGACCGTTGTATCGTATGTCGACGCTACATCAAATCGTCTCACGTTCACCACCTGCCAATCGCTCTAATTTTTGTTGGGCCACAGAAACCGTCTTCGTCTCACGCTCCGAAGCGTCTAACCAGACGACATTATCGGTCGGAAGCGTATCGACTCGATATAAATCGATATACCAGACGATATGGGAGAAGACATGTTTCACTTGCCCGAGGTACGTTCCGTTAACCTGTTCCCCCGTTCCCCGTTCTGTAAGCGGGTATTGCCACATCCCAGCGAGAAGTCCTTTGTCCGGTCGCTGTACATAGGCGACTTTCCCTTTTTTCTCAATCCAAAGCGCATCATACATTTCGACACGCG
This sequence comes from Exiguobacterium sp. s89, assembly GCF_018617735.1. Classification (NCBI taxonomy): domain Bacteria; kingdom Bacillati; phylum Bacillota; class Bacilli; order Caryophanales; genus Exiguobacterium; species Exiguobacterium sp. s89. Next base: position 118,032 of record NZ_JACSKS010000004.1, on the reverse strand, counting down.
CCGCTCCTTTTTTCGTTTTGACGGGTAGCTCATCTTGGACGTTATGAGCGAAAGCATAACATGTTTCCTGGACCGGACAGAGCGAACACATTGGATTCTTCGGGGTACATACCGTAGCACCTAGCTCCATGACGCCTTCATTAAAATCGGATGCATGAGTCGGATCCATCAAACGACGAATGACTTGTTCAAAGATTTTTCGTGTCTTCGGCAATGCGATATCGTCATAGATCCCGAATTGACGGGACATGACACGCATGACGTTCCCGTCGACAGCCGGTTCCGGTTGATTATACGCAATCGACAGCACGGCTCCCGTCGTGTACGGACCGACTCCTTTTAATTTTTCAAATCGCTCTTTCTCTTCTGGGACAATTCCATCGTAAACGGAAGCGACTTCTTTGACCGCCTCGTGTAAGTTTCGGATGCGTGAGTAATAACCGAGCCCTTCCCAGTACTTCACGACTTCGTCTGTTTCAGCGGAAGCGAGCGCTTCGAGTGTCGGGAAGCGTTCCATAAACCGGTTGTAGTACGGAATGACCGTATCGACCCGTGTCTGTTGCAACATCACTTCACTCACCCAAACGCGATAGGGATTTTTCGCATATCGCCAAGGTAAATCACGCTTTTCACGATTGAACCAGGTGACCAATTCCTCATTGAATTGATGAATATTATAATTTGTGAACAATTTACCAAGATTAAGCATTGTGTTTCCCCTCGTTTTAAAAATATTGTATGATAAATAAGAATAGATGACGTTATTATTGTATTTATTGATGGAGGTGCTGAAGCACATTGGATACTGCGACACACATTGGTATGGGACTTGGTTTAAGTGCCATCGCGACACTCAGCCCGGAAGTGTCAGGTGATGCACAAATGTTTCTGGCCATGACAGCGACGGCTCTCGTCGGCTCGCATGCACCAGACTTCGACACCGTCTTTAAGTTAAAAGGAAATAGTACGTATTTACGCCAACATCGTGGTCGTTCACACGGAATCACCGCACTTCTTGCTTGGCCAATCATTGTCAGTGCCGTCATCGGGACGGTCCTTGGTGTCAATCCCGCTTCCCTATGGGTAATGGCACAAATTGCCGTGTTACTACATGTCACGGTCGACTTGTTCAACGCTTACGGAACGCAAGCGCTGCAGCCATTTTCGAAAAAGTGGATTGGTTGGGGCGTCATCGGAACGTTCGATCCGTACTTGTTCTCTGCTTATTATGGTGCATATGCATTATGGATGATAACCGGTGCGACTGTCCCTATTTTTGCATTGCTCATTGCGCTTGTCATCAGTTACTATGCAATTCAGTTTAAATTGCGTAACCGTGCGCTCGCTACAGTAGCAAGACACTTTGCTGGTGCACACGAGTTATTCATCTCGCCAGGAATCGGTTGGGATGACTGGCATGTCGCCGTGCGTTTCCGTAACGGTCTCGGAGCTGTGAAAGTAAAGAAAGGGAAAGTCATCGAGTGTGGTCGCTTCCGCGATAAACCGATGCCGGGAGAAGAAGATCTTCATTTCGTAGAGGCTCGAAAAAATGCAGATTTGCAGGCGTTCCTCGAGTTTTCTAAAATTCATACGTACACTGTGACACGCCATAACGGGATGATTGAATACCGTTTCACAAATTTGCGCTACTTCTCTAAAAATATGTATCCGTTCGTCGCCGTCGTCATTGTCGATGAACAGTCGAATGAGGTCTTGTCTTCATTCACTGGATGGGTATTCAGCGAAGACAGTCTCCAGAAAAAATTAGTATATGAACAATAAAAAGTCGCTCAGGTGAGCGACTTTTCTTATGCCTCAACTTCAGTGAACTGAAGCTCGAACTCAAATTTGACTTTCTTGTCGACGAGGACGCCGCCCGCCTCGAGCGCTTGGTTCCACGTCAATCCATAGTCCTCACGGTTGAGCGAACCTTCACCGGAGAAAGCGTGCTTCATGTTGCCCCACGGATCTTTTGCGCTTCCTTCATACTCCACTTCAAACGTTTCTTCCCGCGTCGTTCCTCGAATCGTCAAATCCCCTGTCAATTCGAATTCTCCGCCCCCTTTTGAACGGAAAGAAGTCGAATGAAAGACGAGATGCGGATACTCCTCGGCGTTGAAAAAATCGCCTGAACGGAGGTGGTTGTCCCGATCCGTGTTGTTGGTGTCGATTGATGCTGCCTGAATCGTCACCTTCACACTCGCATTCGCTAGATCGTTCGGCTCACCATTTGCCTTAATATCAAATTCTTTGAACTCGCCCTTCACTTTTGAAATCATCATATGTTTGACCGTGAACGTGATGGAACTATGCGCCGGGTCAACTTGATATGTCTTAGCCATCGTGACTCACTCCTTATGAATGGATTAATGTGTACAATCTAGTCATTACCACAAATCTTGACTTCAAAACGTTTTTACAAAATATTGACAAATTATTGTCGAAAAATTTTGACTTTTATCACACCGGACCGTTACGATAAAAAAGGGAGTCGTTCGCTTACTTAAAAATGTAAGCGCATACATAACTCCTCTATCTCGTATGAAAAGGGAGGAACGAACATGATTTATGAAGTACCGAACTCAGCAGGAACAAAAGTACAGTTTAAGGACCGTTACGACAACTTTATTAACGGAAAGTGGACCGCACCGGCTGGTGGGGAATACTTTGAAAACACATCTCCTGTAAATGGGAAAGTACTATGTGAAGTCGCCCGCTCAACGAAAGAGGATATTGAACTCGCTTTGGATGCCGCTCATGCAGCCAAAGACGCTTGGGGCAAAACGTCCGTCGCGGAACGTTCTGTCATCTTAAATAAAATCGCCGATCGCATGGAAGAGAACCTTGAGATGCTCGCGTATGCAGAAACGTGGGAGAACGGTAAAGCAGTACGAGAAACACTTAATGCCGACCTTCCGCTCGCGATCGACCACTTCCGTTACTTCGCCGGTGTGATTCGTTCACAAGAAGGCGGAATCAGTGAACTCGACAACGATACAGTCGCTTATCACTTCCATGAGCCACTCGGCGTTGTCGCTCAAATCATTCCGTGGAACTTCCCGATTTTAATGGCTGTCTGGAAACTCGCTCCGGCGCTCGCAGCCGGAAACTGTGTCGTGTTAAAACCAGCCGAACAAACACCTTCTTCCATCATGGTCCTCATGGAACTCATTGAAGACTTATTACCACCAGGCGTCCTCAACATCATCAACGGTTTCGGGCTCGAAGCAGGGAAACCACTCGCATCGAGCAATCGTATCGATAAAGTCGCCTTCACGGGAGAAACGACGACGGGTCGCCTCATCATGCAATACGCTTCTCAAAACATCATCCCCGTCACACTCGAGCTCGGTGGGAAGTCTCCGAACATCTTCTTCGCGGACATCATGGAAGCGGATGATGATTTCTTTGATAAAGCGATCGAAGGTCTCGTCATGTTCGCCTTGAACCAAGGGGAAGTATGTACGTGCCCATCCCGCGCGTTGATTCAAGAATCCATCTATGACAAATTTATGGAGCGTGTGCTCGAACGCGTCAAAGCGATCAAACTCGGGAACCCGCTCGATTCTGACGTCATGATGGGTGCACAAGCTTCGAACGAACAGATGGAGAAAATCCTTTCTTATCTTGAAATCGGGAAAGAGGAAGGCGCAGAATGTCTAATCGGTGGTGAGCGCAACATGATGGACGGAGATCTCGCGGATGGATATTACATTCAACCGACCATCTTCAAAGGTCATAACAAGATGCGAATCTTCCAAGAAGAGATTTTTGGACCAGTCTTATCGGTGACGACGTTCAAAGATGATGCGGAAGCACTCGCCATCGCGAACGATACGCTTTACGGACTCGGGGCAGGCGTATGGACCCGTGACATGAATCGCGCGTACCGCTTCGGCCGCGAAATTCAAGCAGGCCGTGTCTGGATCAACTGCTACCATTCATATCCGGCACACGCTGCGTTCGGCGGCTATAAAATGTCTGGGATTGGACGCGAGAACCATAAGATGATGCTCGGTCATTATCAACGGACGAAAAACATGCTCGTCAGCTACAGCGAACAAAAGCTCGGGTTCTTCTAAGATGGTGAAACGAGTCGAGGCCACCCCCGCCGCGCTCGAACTGATCGAACGCCTGAAATCGAAACACGGTCCCCTCCTCTTTCATCAGTCTGGAGGATGCTGTGACGGAAGTTCTCCCATGTGTTTCCCCCGTAACGAGTTCATGGTGGGCGACCAAGACGTTCTTCTCGGCGAAATCGGCGAGACACCGTTCTATATCCATGAGAAACAATACGATTATTGGAAACATACACAACTGATCATCGATGTGGTCGATGGTCGAGGCGGTATGTTCTCACTCGAAGGTGTCGAAGGGAAACGATTTTTAGGACGTTCTCGAGTCTTTACAGAAGAAGAGCGTAAAGCGCTAAAACAAAACACCCCGCGCTCACGATGAGCGCGGGGATGTTTCGTCATTTACTCTGCATTTTAAATCGTAAATACAATTCGTTATAGTAAGCGTTCATCCGCTTCCCTAGATTTTCATATACTTCGAGTTCTTGCGTCACGTCGCGAGACGGATAGAATCGTTCATCTGACGTCACTTCCTCATCCAAAAAGTCGAGAGCGGCATCGTTCGGAGTCGAATAGCCCACATAATCCGTGTTACGCGCCGCGATCTCAGCATCTAACATGAAGTCGATGAACTCGTGCGCACCGTCCACGTTTTGTGCCGTACTTGGAATGACGAGGTTATCGAACCAAAGATTCGTGCCTTCTTCCGGAATGACATATGTCAGTTCTTCGTTCTCATACATGATTTCTGAGGCGTCACCGGACCAGACGACGGCCGCTGCCGCTTCACGGTTTGCCATCAACATTTTAATCTCATCTCCGACAATGGCTTTAATGTTTGGCCAAAGCGTTTCTAACTTTTGCTCCGCTTCAATCAACTCATCATTGTTCGTCGTATTGAGCGAATAACCTAGCGAGTTCAAACCGAAGCCCATCACTTCTCGTGTTCCGTCCGCAAGGAGGATATCGTTCTCAAGCGGCATCTCCCATAAGTCGTTCCACGATGTGATTTCACCATCAACTAATTCAGGATTATAGACAATCCCGACCGTTCCCCAGAAGTAAGGGACCGAGTACTTGTTACCCGGGTCGAACGATTTATCGAGGAAGCGTGGGTCGATGTTATCAAAATTCTCGAGCTTGTCGTAGTCGATTGGAAGGAGCAAATCCTCTTCAATCATCTTACTAATCGCATAGTCTGAAGGGACAGCGACGTCGAAGGCCGTACCACCTTGCTCAATTTTCGTGAGCATCGCTTCGTTCGAGTCGAATGTTTGATAGACGACCTTCAACCCGCTCTGCTCTTCGAACTCCCCAATCAAATCTTCATCGATATAGTCTCCCCAGTTATAGACGACAAGCGTATTGTCGCCACCAAATCCTTGAGCGGCATTCAATTGCTGGATCCAAAGAAGAAGACCAAAGCTGACAACCAATGGCACAGCCAGCATGATGACTATTTTTTTCATCGTCTAACCTCCTTTGATCCTCGTTGCGACAACACATAATATCCAATGACAAGAATAAGGGTGAAGACGAACAAAATCGCAGACAGCGCATTGATTTCAAGCGAGATCCCTTGACGTGCCCGTGAGTAAACTTCTACCGCAAGTGTTGTAAATCCGTTCCCTGTTACGAAGAACGTGACCGCGAAGTCATCTAACGAATATGTGAGTGCCGTGAAGAATCCGGCAAATACCCCCGGCGTGATATACGGTAGAATGACTTTCGTCAACACGTCCCATGTACTGGCTCCTAGGTCACGTGACGCATCAATCAACGTCGGACTCATCTCTTGGAGTTTGGGTAACACTAAGATGACGACAATCGGAACTGAGAAGGCGATGTGCGACAAGAGGACGGAATAGAAGCCTAACTGAATCCCAAGCATCGTGAAGAGGATTAAGAATGATGCTCCAATGATGACGTCCGGGCTGACAATCAAGACGTTGTTCAAAGACAAGAGCGACGTCTTCGTATACTTTTGTTTCGCCGTATAAATGGCGAGGGCTCCTATCACACCGAGCACAGTTGAAATTGTCGCCGATAACAGCGCGATGACAATCGTGTTCAAGACGATGACGAGAAGTCTCGTATCGGTGAAGAGGGATTTGTACCATTCAAGTGTAAAGCCTTCAAAGTTACTCATCGTCCCGCCGCTATTGAACGAATAGAAGACGAGATATAAGATTGGCGCGTATAGAATAAAGAATACGGCCGCCAAATACAGGTTTGATAATTTGAATCGTTTACGTTTCATCGACGGACCGCTCCTTTCGCACCCCAGTCACGCGTGATGACCATGACGAGAACCATCGCCAAGATCAAGAAGACGGCAATCGTTGATCCCATCCCCCAGTTTTGCGTGACAAGGAATTGTTGTTCAATCGCTGTACCGAGCGTGATGACACGGTTCCCTGCGATGAGGCGTGTAATCATGAAGAGTGACAACGCCGGAATAAAGACAATTTGAATCCCTGACTTGACGCCGTCAAGCGTCAGCGGGAAGATGACACGTCGGAACGTCGTCCAGTTCGATGCACCTAAGTCTCGTGATGCATAGACGAGAGAGGCTGGTAATTTTTCAATCGCGTTGTAGATCGGCAAAATCATGAACGGTATGAAAATGTATACGGAGACGAAGACGAAACTGAAGTCTGTAAAGAGAATCTGTTTCGTTCCAATCCCGATCGCCTCTAAAAACTGATTCGTGATGCCGTACGTTCCAAAAATACCGAGGAATGCGTACGCTTTTAATAACAAGTTAATCCATGATGGAAGCAAGATGAGCAAGAGCCAAAGCTGTTTGTGCTTTGTCTTCGTCAACAAGTATGCCGTCGGATATCCAACGAGTAGCGAGAAGAACGTAATGAGGAACGCATACCAAAACGACGACAACGTCATCGTCAAATACGTTGAGGTGAAGAACGTCTGATAGTTCTCTAAACTCAAGTTCCCATCGATATCAAAAAAGGAATAATAGACGACGAGGACGAGTGGTGCGATGACGAATAAGGCAATCCAAATCCAATACGTCGTCAAATATACCGTCTTTGCGGTCTGATTAGTTTGATTCATGAGGAACCTCCTCATAGGATTCGAGACGACGGTCAAACTCTTCTTCCGTCTCCCCTAATCGCATGACATGAATCGCTTCTTCGTCAAACGTCAACCCGATTTTTGATCCGACTGTCGACTTCTTCGTCGAGTGAACGAGCCATTCGTTCCCTTCTTCGTCATAACAGCAAATCTCATAGTGGACGCCTCGGAACAATTGTGAATCGACGTCGACGACAAGGTTTGCCGCTTCGACCGATGTCATCTCCAAGTCTTCCGGACGAATGATGACTTCGACTTTTTCATTCCGGTCAAACCCTTGGTCGACACAGTCAAATGTTTTACCAGCGAACGTGACGACGTTGTCTTCCGGCATGACACCAGGTACGATATTGGATTCTCCAATGAAGTCCGCGACGAAACGGTTGATTGGTTCGTCATAAATATCAGTCGGCGTCCCACTCTGAACAATTTTCCCGTTATTCATGACGAAAATCTCATCGGACATCGCGAGCGCCTCTTCTTGATCGTGTGTGACAAAGATAAACGTAATGCCAAGGCGTTGTTGCAATTCACGAAGTTCGTATTGCATTTCCGTTCGAAGTTTTAAATCTAAGGCAGATAGCGGTTCATCGAGGAGGATGACTTCTGGCTCGTTCACGATCGCGCGGGCGATAGCGACACGTTGACGTTGTCCCCCTGACATCTCATCGATTTCGCGCGAGCCGTATCCTTCTAAGTTAACAAACTTGAGAGCCTGCTCCACTTTCGCTTTAATGTCTGCTTCTTTCAACTTTTTAATGCGGAGACCGAACGCGACATTTTCAAATACGTTCAAATGAGGAAACAGCGCATAATCTTGAAACACGGTATTTACTTGTCGTTTGTTGGCCGGAACATCGTTGATTCGCTTCCCACTGAAGTGAATATCTCCTTCGGTTGCATCTGTAAATCCTGCGATGAGACGTAAGATTGTCGTCTTCCCACATCCCGATGGACCGAGAAGCGTATAAAACCTTCCACGCTCAATTTCAAAACTGATATCTTCTAAGACGACTGTGTCGTCGTAACGCTTTGACACATGGTCAAAACGAATAATTGTCTCTGCATTCATGCTGTTTCCTCCTCTATTGACTTATAAATAAGAATGGGTCGCTACGATGAGACATTCACTCTCGCCATCATGGTCGTTGACGATCTGGTGTGAATCCGAGGCGACATAGTACATTGTTTCCCCTGCTTTAGCGAAATAAGTGTGATGACCTAACTTCAGCGCCACTCTACCGGACAAGACATAAACCAATGTCTCTGAACGTGAAGGTTCATATTGTTTGAATTCTCCATTTTTGCAAAACGTGACGAGAATCGGCTCCATCTCTTTCTCATTCGATTCGGGAATGAGCCACTCTGTCCGATATTTTCGCTCCTCATCTACATAAGTAGTGCGATCATCGACGGTGTAGACGACTTTTTGATTCAAGTCTTCATCGAAGAACTCTTTTGGAGAACTGCCGAGGACGCTCAATAAATCAAATAACGTCTCTAACGAGGGAGAGCTTAAATCCCGTTCGATTTGAGAAATGTATCCTTTACTCAAATCCGTACGCTCCGCCAATTCTTCTTGGGTTAATCCTTTTTTAATTCGGAGCCGCTTAATGTTTTGACCTACTTCCAACGACTGAACGCCCCCTTCTAGTTTAGTAAAACATGAGTTCAACTAAAGAAAGTTTATCTATACTATACTTACAATCAAACTATTAGCGACCTTCATTATAACGAACTGAATGATAATTGCAATAAAAAAATCACGTCGGATAGACGTGATTCAATGTAAATTCCGTTTAGACATCAAATGCTTAAACTTCTCGTTCTTCGTTTGGAACAAGTGGAGCTGTGCGCCGTACGCATCAATCTGTTGAATGACGTACTGAAACGCCTTCGCTTCTCCCGGATACGGCTCCCCGGCCTTGGCAAGCGTTGTTTCAAAGTCTTCCCATAACACCTCGACCCACGTTACCGCTTCCGAGTCGTTTAACACATCATTCTTTTCTTTTAAGATTGTAGCAAGCCGATCATACTGTTCGTTCCGATTCATTGCTTCACCTCCGACAGTTCAGAGAGTGGGATAGCCCGTTCCGTCATGTCCCCTTCAAACGTACCCCAACCCATGACACCGTTGACGAATTTCAAGCGGAATGGTTGGTCGTTATAGTTGACGACGTATGTTTCACCGGGACGAAACGATGACGGGTCGACCAAATAACTTTCGGCAATCGCAATCCGTCGAAGGACAACTTCGATTTCGCTGACCATGCCCATTTGTTCAGCCTTTCGCTTTCTCTCATGTAATGCTTGAATTTCCTGCTCTAACTCATATTTTGATAAGTCACTTAACCGCTTTTCCATTTCGTTCACCTCGATGTAAGCGTATCAGATTTTACGAAAAAAAGAAAAAGGCGAAACTGAGTGAAAACCCACTCAGTTCGCCTTGAAGTTGTACAACGGTTTGATGACTTCGTCGATGCTGACGGCCGGTTCGATATAACGGACGATTTCTTTCATCGATTTGTAGACGAATGGTGACTCATCCACCGTAGATGGTCGAACCGATGTCGACCAAACGCCTTCCATCGTACGTTTGAATTCTTTGAAGTCGACGCGTTTACGTGCTGCCGAGCGAGACATGATTCGCCCTGACCCGTGCGGACCCGAGAAGTTCCAGTCCGGGTTCCCTTTCCCGGTACAGATGAGCGAACCGTCTCGCATGTTCATCGGAATGATGACACGCTCTCCTTCTTGCGCGGAGATGGCTCCTTTTCGTAGAATCATCGCATCATGGTCGATATAGTTATGAACGGTGTCGAATTGATCGAAGACGTTCCACTTCATCGCTTCCACGATCACATCTGTCATCGCGCGACGGTTCGCCGCTGCGTATTGTTGGGCGATGCGAACGTCATGCATATAATCGTCCATGTCCTCTCCTTCGACATAAGCCAAGTCTTGGAATGATTTCCGCGCTTCTCGTTCCACTTCCAGATACGTCGAGATTTCTTTCTGGCGTCCAGTATCCTTCAATCGTTCGATTGCTTCTTTTACATCTTTCGTTTCCATCATGTGTTGAATCGCGCGCTCTTGATAGTGATCGGCAATCTGTACACCGAGATGGCGTGAACCGGAATGGATGACGAGAAACGTACGTCCCGAGTCATCTCGGTTCACTTCAATAAAGTGATTTCCTGAGCCGAGCGATCCGACCGAGCGCAAGGCACGGTCGAGTTTATACGGCGCCCGCACCTCTTCTAGCGGAAGTTCAGAAGCATATGGATGAACCTTCTCACGAATGTTCATCCCGCTCGGTACCAGTTCACGAATGATATCGTCGAGTCGCTGAAAATCGATTCGCTTGGCTTTAATTTCCGTACAAAGCATCCCACATCCTAAGTCGACACCGACCAGGTTAGGCACGACTTTGTCTTGAATGGTCATCGTCGTCCCAACGACCGACCCTTTACCGGCGTGCATATCCGGCATGATCCGAATCGATGCCCCTTCTGTGAATGGTTGGTCGAGAAGGGTTTGAATCTGATTCCGCGTCATATCATCGATTCGTTCATTGAATACTTTGGCGCGGTTATATTTCCCCGTGATTTCCATGTGACCTCCTTAGCTGATGACTTGTTGTTTACTTTGTAACTCATGCATTCGAGCATAGACACCACCGAATTCGATGAGTGACTGGTGATTCCCCCGCTCGATAATTCGACCATGGTCGAGGACGAGAATCTGGTCCGCTTCCCGAATCGTAGAGAGACGGTGGGCGATGACAAACGTCGTTCGACCGTACGTGAGTGTTTTGAGTGCCTCTTGAATCAGTGCCTCGGTCTCCGAGTCGACACTCGCTGTCGCCTCATCGAGGACGAGGATGGCCGGGTCAAAGACGAGGGCACGAGCGAAGCTGATCAACTGTCGTTCCCCACTCGAGAGTGAGGCCCCACGCTCAATCACCGGTTCATCGATTCCTTGTGGCAACTGCTTCACGAAACGGTCAGCCCCTACGGCTGTCAATGCGTTCCACACCTGCTCATCCGTGATTGTCTCGTCTCCTAGCGTGACGTTCGTCCGAATTGTACCGGTGAATAGGAACGGGTCTTGTAAGACGATCCCGAGGTGGTCCCGTACTGCCTGAGTCGGGAGCTTCGTCACATCCATCCCATCGATTCGTAGGACGCCTACAGACGGGTCATAAAATCGCATGAGCAAGTTCATAATCGAGCTCTTCCCACTACCCGTATGTCCGACCAGAGCGATCGTCTCACCCGGAGCGGCGTGTAGTTCAATCTGTTGCAACACCGGCTTCCCTGCTTCATAACTGAATGTCACATCATCAAAGACGACTTCCCCTTTAAAACGTGGAATACGTTCAGATGAGACCGGTTCTCCTTTTTCATCGAGCAACTGGAACATCCGGTCAGCCGAGACGAGCGCCTGTTGAAGTGGTGATAACTGGTTCATGATCTGGGTTACCGGCTCAAAAATCCGTGAAACGTAATCGATATACGCATACAAGACCCCAAGTGTCAGGATGCTTCCCCCACCGAGCGTTTGTGTCCCGACGAACCAGATGAGCAAGGCGAGCGCCATGTTTCGGAAGAAATTGACGAGGTTATGGCTCATCAACGCATCTAATTTCAACAGTTTTCGTCTCGTTTGGAAGTTGTCACTGTTCTTCTCGTTAAATTCGTCATAGACGAGATCTTCGCGGACGTACGATTGAATGATTGGCATCGTCTGAATGCTCTCATTTAACTGCGCGTTCATATCCGCGACGAGTGCGCGGACACGGAAGTTATTTTTCGTCGAGAAACGTTGGAACAATTTAATCCAGACGATGACGACCGGGATGATAATGAGTGAGACGAGTCCAAGACGTACGTCTAGGAAGAACATCGCAATGAGTACCCCAATCATCATGACGACACTTTGGAAGACGCGAGCGAGCACCCCTAAATACAGGTCACGAATCGTCTCCGTATCATTTGTGACACGACTGACAATTTTCCCAATCGGTGTCTGGTCAAAATAGCGGACCGGAATCGTTTGGAGATGCTTCATCACGTCAAGACGCATCGTTTTTACGATTTTATGCGCTGACCGTTGCAAGAGCATCTGTTGTCCCCAGTTCAATCCCGCCGCAAATAATAACAAGACGACGTAAAGTCCCGATAAGAGAAGGACCGCTCGTAAATCCGTTTGATAAAATTGGAACACGTCGGTCGACGAGAGTGAGACGATATTATCATACGTCGCCGTCTCGTCTCCTCTTGTAATCGTCAGCACGTCTCCTTCAACTTCACGGACTCCTCCGCTCATAACCGCCTCAGGTACAAGATAGTATCCTTCGGTCGTTTGTACGATCGAGACCGGCTGAATCACATCTTGGCCGTTTAGTCTCGTTTCCTTCTCATAAGAATCACCATTAAAGGAAACACTACCGCCGGATTCGACTTGAACCCAGTCACGCTCGATGGCGACGATATGCTCATCGATAATGACTTTGGCGATATACGGCCCGGCAAGTTCTGCGCCGACCGCTAAAAAGAGTAATGCCAGTCCGAGGAAGATGGAGCGCTTCACTTGTTTGGCATAGCCAACGAGTGAGCGAATCGTCTTCTTCCGGCGGACCGGATCTAATTCATATTGATCGATCATGAGAGATTCCCCCTTTCCCGGATTACTCCGACTCTCCTTGTCGAATAAATTGTTCATAGTACCAACCGTGTCGTTCCATCAGTTGGTCATGTGTGCCGCGCTCTGTGACACGCCCGTCTTGAAGGACGAGAATTTGGTCAGCGTGCGCCACCGCAGAAAGACGGTGAGCCACGATAAATGTCGTCTTCGCCTTACGGCTCGTACGGACCGAATCGATGATTCGTGACTCCGTTTTCGCATCGACCGCCGAAAGCGAGTCGTCAAGAAGTAGAATCTTTGGATTTTTCAACAACGCTCGTGAAATCGACAAACGTTGCTTCTGTCCACCTGACAGCATGACACCCTGTTCCCCGACAACCGTATCCAGACCATTGTCAAGGTGTTCGATATCTGTATCAAATGCGGCGAGATGAATCGCCGTCTCGAGTGCTTCATCCGATACGTCATCTACCCCGAAGCGAATGTTATCACGTACTGTTTTCGAGAATAGGAGATGTTCTTGTGACACATATCCACTCCAGCCACGGACGGTTTCGAGTTTGATGTCAGAGATTGGTACACCGTTCACGAGAAGTGAATCGTCAATCGGATACTCCCGAAGCAATTGACGCAATAACGTCGTCTTCCCGGCCCCAGTCGGTCCGACGATTCCAATTGTCTCACCACGTGAGACGTGCAGGACGATGTCTTCTAACGACTCCCGATTTGCGTTTGGATAACGGAACGAGAGCGATTTGAAGGTGATTTTCTCCGGTACATCGATGTGAACTGTTCCCGTCGAGGCAACGTCTGGTACTTCGTTCATCGTCGTCTCAATTCGCTCGAGACTCGCTGTTCCTCGCTGCACGACGTTGATGAGTTCCCCGAACGCATACATCGGCCAAATGAGCATCCCTAAATAAATATTGAAGGAGACGAGCTGACCAAGCGTGATGTCGTTCGTAAAGACGAGATACGTCCCGAACGATAGCCCAATCAAGTAACTGAATCCGACAAGCAACTTGATGACCGGTTCAAACAACACATCGATTTTTGCGACATGCAGGTTTTTTGCCATCACGTCATCCGTGATATCATCAAACTTTTTCGTGTCCGCTTCTTCTTGGACGAAGGAACGGACGACCCGAAGACCTGAAATCGATTCCACGACTTGGTCGTTCATCACCCCGAACGAGTCTTGAGCTGCCGTGAAACGTGTATGAATTTGACTTCCGAGTTTATTCATCGACCAGGCAAGAATCGGCATCGGCAAGAGTGCTGCGAGCGTCAACTTCCAATCGATAAACACACCCATGATCGTCAACGCGATAAGCGTCATGTTGAATGAGTCGACTAATGTCATGACCCCAAACCCTGCTGTCCGCTCTACCGCTTTCAAGTCATTCGTCGCAAGCGCCATCAAGTCACCTGTACGATGTTGTTGATAAAAACGCGGTGTTTGTTTAAGGAGATGACCAAAAAAGCGACCTCTTAATTTCTTTTCCAGTAGAAAGGCTGTCCCAAATAGTCGGGCAATCCACAAGTACGACATCACATAAGACAGCACCATGATGCCTAGAAGCGACGACACAATCAGAATTAACCGCTCTGTCGTCAAACTACCTTCACGAATCGCATCGATTGCCTGTCCGATAATCCATGGTGGTAGCATATCCACCACACCCGTGATGATAAGTAAGATGATGGCGATCACATACGTCCGTTTCTGTCTTTTAATAAACCAATCCAATTGTTTAATCAGTTTCATGACTGATTTCCCCCTTTCGCCCAATCCATCTGAGCACGCAAAAAAGCGCACTCCACCTGATTGTGCAACCAATCAAATGAAGCGCGCTTGAAGAAGTCTTCAGTCTTTTGCATGGTCAGGGAAAGGACACTACCCCTATCCAGCTGCCAAAGTCACGCAGTTAAATACGAGTAGCCATATGATGTTTTGAGTGTGTTTGTGAGTGCAATGTTGTTCATCATTTTGGCTCCTCTCGTTTCATCGTTTTAAAATCTACTCAAACCTTAGCAGACTGTTCTGAAAATTGTCAATATTATTCTGTTAAAAAATTGTAACTTGTGTTCAGTTTAAGAAAAACATGCCCAAAATGAGACCAACGACCCCTGTAGCCGTTGCATAATAAATCATCGGCATGAGCGTATAACGGATGATCGTTCCTTCTTTCCCAAGCAATCCGGCAACAGATGCCACCGCTACGACGTTTAACACACAAATCATGTTTCCGGCGTTCGCCCCTGCCATCTGCATCGACAAGGCTAGTGACTCATTCAACCCAACTGAACTAGCGACATTTGTCGTCAAGCTCGAGAACATCATGTTCGAGAAGGTCGCCGATCCTGAAACGAACGCGCCGAGGGCCCCAATCCATGGTGCGACGAGTGGCCATACTCCACCGAACGTGTCAGCAGCCGCTGTCGCGAGTTCGACTGGCATCGACGCAAGTCCAGCTCCACCACTTTCTGAGTGGATGAAAATACGAACCATCGGAACAGAAGCCGCTAACGTAATGGCCGTTCCAACGACACCAAGCGTCGTTGCTTTAAAGACCGACGTGACTTGTGACCAACTCATATTGTGCAAGAAGAATGTTGCGATGATCGTCAAGATAAACATGAATCCTGGTGAATAAAATGGTTCCCAAGATGTTGAAATCCCTTCGACCCCTAAAATATCCGGGAGATTGATTCGTACACTGCGAGATAACTCGTTCAAGAATGGAACTGTTCGTGTCAAAATTAAGAAAATCGTCAAAATGAGATAAGGTGCCCACGCTTTCCATTGTGGCAACTCACGCTTTCCAGTTTTAACGGTCTTACTTTCAACAGGTTGTTCGATTTGATCCGCGTATCCATCAAACGTCCATACGCGTTTTGGCATGAGAATCCCTTTTCGTGCCATTGTGACGAGAATGACTAGCCCCGTCAATCCACCAAGCATTCCACCGAACTCAAACCCTAGAATCAACGTCCAAATGTATGCCGGCACACTATATAGAAGCGCTGCGACAATTGCGATTGGAAACACTTCAAGCGCAGGTTTGATTGACTTTTCTTTACTGAAGAAACGAGTCAGCATCAAAATTAAAATAAATGGGATGAATAATCCAACCGCCATGTCAATCAAGACTGTTTGTAAGACGACCTCTGTAATAAATTCAATCGCCTCCGGCTGATTCACATCAAGGGATAGACCATTACCAATCCCGATGAGTGCCGGTGTACCCACTGCCCCAAACGTAACGGCTGAAACGTCTGCTGATAGTGCGATGACGACTGCCGCTATTGGCGGAAAGCCGAGTGCAATCAAAAGTGGTGCCGCCACGGTAGCCGGTGTACCGAACCCTGAAGCCCCTTCAATGAATGAAACGAATAACCAACCGACAATCAAAACTTGAATCCGCGGATCGGGTGTGATGTTGACGAATCCGGAGCGAATTGCATTCATTCCGCCTCCTTCTTTCATCGTATTCATCATTCCGATGGCACCGTATACAATCCATACTGTTGTCACGGCGATGACAAGACCTTGTAGCGTGGCTGACATAATCCGTGTCGCATCCAATTGCCAAACAAAGAATGCTAAAATCGCCGTCGTCACAAGTGACAAAGGCATTGCTACTGATGCAGGTAAACGCATAATTACCAATAAGATAAGCACGGCCACAATCGGTGTCAGTGCTGTAATCCATTCTAAAATCGTCAATGTAGACCCACCTTTTCGTATTTTCCCCTACCGTAAACAGATGTCCCATCACGATTCTTCTTGAACGAGTCGATCTAATGTACGTTCAATCACGTCATACGGAAATCCTTTGCGCCGAAGCTGCATCTTCATACGCTGTTTGCGTTCGAACGCATCATATCCGTTGAACTTCCGACTCAACTTTTCAGCCTGTTTCAGACATGCCGCAATCTCGACATCTTCGTCTTCTTCCTCCCAAAAAGTTTGAATCGCCTCTGAAATAATATCAAAGGTAAACCCCCTTTGCATTAGGGTTTGTTGAATTCTTTGTTGCACTTCTGTGGCAGAACGTCGATTTGTTTCCATTTGTTTCCTTTTCACGAACTTTCCTGCCTTTTCGACAAGCTCTTCATGAGTGATTGACGCCACTACCGTCTCGACGATGTCTGCTGGAATACGAAGCTGTCCAAGCTCCCGTTTAATTTTAATTGGCCCGCTCGGACTCGTATTGAACTTAGTCTGGACATAAGCTTTCGCGAATTCAGCATCATTCAAGTAGCGTTGCTCTTTCAGTCGCGTGATGGCATGTTTGATGGCAGTTTCACTTAACTCCTTCTTCACTAGGTAGTCCTGTACCTCTGAAATGGCACGCATTCGATACGATAAATAATTGACGGCCAATTTATACGCCTTTTGAGCCTCTTCCGCTTCAAGCACATCTTGGACAAAGTCATCCTCAAGCTCCATTCCTTTTGCGAGTCCGTACTTAATGAACACGTCAACATCGATAGCAAACGCAAACTCCTCTTTTCCTTCGCGCTCGATGAAGACGTTCAATCGGTCTTTATTCTTTTGTTGGGTAGTGAACTTTGCAATTTTCACAACGATTCCCCTCCATTTCATGTTTCTAACATATCACGTTCAGGAATTGTAGAGGATTTTTGATAAGTTAGAAGAAAGGGTATTCATCTGGATATACTGACTTATACCCATTTTAGAAACAACACATGATATCGGAGGGAATTTCATGAAAATCGCAATCACCGGTGGAACCGGGCTCATCGGTCAACCGCTCGTCCGCGCACTAGCCGATGCCGGTCATCAAGTCGTCGTGTTGACTCGTCATCCTCGTCCTCGCCATCGCGGGGTGTCATTTATCGAATGGTTGACACCAAATAGCAAACCAGAAAAAGAACTTGAAGGAACGGATGCTTTCATTCATTTAGCTGGGGCCTCCATCAATGATGGACGATGGACACATAATCAAAAACAAGCCATCCTTCAAAGTCGAATCGAAGGAACGAAAGAGGTCGTTCGCCTGATTAAACAGTTGAAACAGAAGCCACAAGTCGTCATAAGCGGCTCAGCGATTGGGATATATGGTGAAGACCGCTCCATCACTTATTCGGAAGAGACGCCCTTACCGACGCGGACCAATTTCCTAGGGAATGTATGTATTCTTTGGGAACAAGAAGCCGACCCGATTCGCGACCTTGGCATACGTCTCGTTACCATGCGTACCGGAGTCGTTTTATCAAATGACGGAGGTGCTTTCCCATTAATGAAACTTCCTTATCAGTTCGGGGTCGGTGGTAAAATTGGATCGGGAGAGCAGTGGGTACCCTGGATTCATTTAGATGATCTTGTACGGTTATTCGTGCATATCATCGAAACAGATGCAATCGAAGGTCCCGTAAACGGAACGGCTCCAACACCGGTGACGATGAATGAATTCGGGAAGACGATCGCAAAAGTGATGCATCGTCCACATTGGATTCCCGCACCTATATCAATGATGAAACTCGTTCTCGGTGAGAAAAGTGTCATCGTCCTAGAAGGCGCGAAGGTCGTTCCGACTAAAGCGCTTCAACACGGATTCGATTTTCGATATGAAACACTCGAACCCGCTCTAACACAACTACTACAAGATACCTAAGGAGAATTAATTGTGAGTCACTTACTTATTCGAAATGCCCATGTTTATCCGATTACCGCACCTCACTTTTACGGAGACCTTCGTGTTCGAGACGGCAAAATCATCGAAATGGCTGAATTGCTTGAGCCACTTGACGATGAGAACGTCATCGAGGCGGAAGGAAACTTCTTATTCCCTGGTTTCATCGATGCCCATACCCATCTTGGCTTATATGATGAAGGGACCGGGTCCGTCGGAAACGACGCTAATGAAACAGTAGAAGCGATGACTCCTCATGCCCGTGCGATTGATGGTGTTTATCCCCTGGATGAAGGTTTTCAGGAAGCGCTGATGGCAGGGGTGACTGCCGTACAGGTCATGCCAGGTAGCATGAACGTCATCGGTGGTGTGACAAGCGTCATCAAAACGCATGGTCGCTATATTGATGACATGATTGTCCGACGTCATGCCGGACTGAAGATGGCGCTCGGTGAAAACCCAAAACGGATTCATAGTATGGGAAAAACGGGGGACTTAACACGAATGGGTATTATGGGATTGCTTCGTGAAGCGTTCCGCACGGTCGGGTCGACCAAGACGATTGGAACTTTCGGCAGTCAGATGATTCAACTCGCTCTCAATCGTGAAATGCCAATTCGTGTTCATGCACACCGAGCCGACGATATCCTATCTGTCGTACGTTTCGCAAAAGAGTTTGACCTCGACTTTCGAATCGAGCATTGTACGGAAGGTCACCTCGTCGCTAAAAAGTTACAGGAACTCGGTGTGAAACACGTCACCGTCGGACCGACGTTCACTCGAAAATCGAAAATCGAGCTCCAAAATAAGACGTGGGAGACGTATCGTGTTCTACATGAACATGGCATGATCGTTTCGATTACGACCGATCATCCGTACACGCCTGTTCAATACTTAAATTTATGCGCAGGACTTGCGGCTCGTGAAGGCTTACCGGTTGATGTCGCTTTACGAGGAATCACCATCAATCCTGCTGAATCATTAGGTGTTGACGACCGCATCGGCTCACTAGAAGTCGGGAAAGACGCCGATCTCGTGCTGTGGAATCACTTCCCCCTCGACTACTTGGCGAAGCCGATTATGACGATTGTAAACGGCGAAGTCGTCTACAAAACGGAGCGTGCCGAAACGCATCATGAGGTCGAATAATTTTCATTATTTTTCATAAGCGTTTTTACGCATAATTTACTTGCTTTTTTAAAAATACTATATAAAATTTATCTTGTAACTTTATAAAGCAGCCAAGGCGGTTCGAACAGCGAAGCCAGAAGTATGCTTTCGTTACGACTATTCTTCAGCGGTCTGAAATAGGAGGAGGAATGTAAAGGTGCTCAAATTTCGTGAGCTCACCGACTGCGCGGAGTTGTTCGAACTGATGCAACACCCAGATGTCTTTCCGTATGTCCGTCAAAAGACGGTCCACTTTGACGAGTTTTTATTTAGCACGAAGCAAATCATCGAGCTAGAAGAGCAAGGAAATATCATCTCACGTACCATCACGAACGAGTATGGTACCCCAATTGGGACAATCAGCTTGTTCGACGTCGAATCCGGCTACGGGTTTCTTGGTACATGGCTTGGCAAGCCATATCATGGCAAAGGTTATAATCAAGTCGCGAAAGAGTCGTTCTTCTCGGAACTCTTCTTCGAACTTGACATGGAAAGTGTGTTTTTAAAAATCCGTAAATCGAATGAACGCTCGATTGCCGCAGCAGAAAAGCTTCCCTACGCGTTTTGCGCGAATGAGATTCGTTCAGAACTGCTTGCAGAAATCAATCAGGGTGACGCCGAATACGTCCTTTATGAAGTATCCAAGTCGAGTTTCCAACTTTACTCGCATACCCTTCATGTCCCAGAATACGAAGTTCCTTACGAAACGCAACTCGAAGCCTGAGCCAATTCTGTCAAAGAATTGGCTTTTTTGTGGCTTTTTTGTGTGGATTTGATGGAGGTAACTTGTCGGAGCCGAATAAATCTGTTCTAATTCGAAGAGATAGGTATGATAGAACTATGGGGGATTCATCACATCTCCCGTTAACCGTTTTGTAAAGGAGAATGACATATGTCAGAATCAATGTTTCGTATCCTCGTAACTGATGACGAAGAACAAATGCGAGATTTACTTGTATCAAATTTAGAAAAAGAGGGGTATGAGACGGTCACCGCCTCAAACGGTCTTGAAGCTATTGAGCGCTTAAAAGAAGAGACGTTCCATCTCGTCTTACTCGACGTCATGATGCCGGAACTCGATGGTTTGACGGCATGCATGCGCATCCGTGAGTTTTCGAACGTGCCCATCATTCTGTTAACGGCACGATCGGAAGAACTCGACCGGATTCACGGACTAAAAATTGGGGCGGACGACTATATCACGAAGCCGTTTAGTCCACGCGAATTACTCGCTCGTATTGAGGCAACTCTCCGTCGCACTCATAGTTTCTCTAAAGAACAAGAGGCAACGTTTGATATCGGGGTTCTCTCAATTGATATCGATGGCCGTGCCGTCAGTGTGAAAGGAAAAACCGTCAACCTGACACGTAAAGAATTTGATTTGCTTTACCTGTTTATCACAAACGACGAGAAAGTATTCTCTCGTGAACAGCTACTCGATCAAATTTGGGGAACCGAATACCACGGGAACCTTCGTACAGTCGATACACACATTAAGACACTACGTCTGAAACTTGGTGAAGCGGGCGGTTACATTCAAACGGTATGGGGCATCGGATATAAATTCGAGGCAAACGAATGAAACGATACACGATTCGGAAGCGGATTTGGATTACCATCTGGACAGCCAGCCTCTTCTCAGCATTCGTGTTTCTGATTATGACGTTTTATTTGTACGATAAATTCTATATTCAAACGCAAGAAGAGCTGCTCATCAATCGTGGAGAGAAACTCGTCACCATCTACAAGGCCGACGGTTTTTCTGACGCGTTTGCAGACAGTATGACGTATACGAATGAGCTAACGGAAACGAAAGTGTTCCTCTCCTCGGTTCGAGAAGATACACTCGGTTCAGGAAAGACGTTTTTAAGGCAACAAGATCTCGAGCGGCTACAAGACGGGTATGCAATTTCCGTGACTCGGAAACATCCGACCGAGGACGTTGACATTTTGATGACTGCATTCCCCCTCGTACGAGACGGTGAACTCGATAATGCGTTAATCCTTTACATGGAGCTCAGTAAAATCAGCGAACCGTTTCAACCGATTCGGCTCATGATCACGTTTTTGCTCGTCCTCATGATTGTGAACTTGCTTATTTTTGGTAAACAAATCATCGACACCATCATTCAGCCGCTCATCCAAATGAAACGTGCCTCTCAAGTATATGCGCAGGGAGATTTCTCACACCGCATCCCGATTGTCTATGATGACGAGATTGGTGAACTGGCGGATACGCTCAATTCGATGGCGGAATCGCTCGGACTCGTCGAAGAACAACGAAAAGAGTTTTTAGCGAACGTCAGTCACGAACTCCGCACACCGTTATCATACATTCGCGGTTATACCGAGATGCTTCAAGACGACACATTGGATGAACAAACGAGGGCACAATATTATGACATCATCGAGAACGAGACGAACCGGCTTCAACGACTTGTTACTGATTTACTCGACCTCGCACAGTTAGAGCGAGATTCGTATCCGATGACAAAAGAGCCAGTCGTCTATTCACAAGTACTCGAAGACGTCCTCTATCGACTCGAACCCATTGCCCGGGCGAAAGGTGTGACAATTGAATCGGACTTAGATTTCGACTTAATTATCCTTGGCGATCACGACCGACTCGAACAGGTCATCGGTAATCTACTTGACAACGCACTCCGCTACACGGAATCGGGCAAAACAATTCATGTGAAATCGTTCGCTGAAACAAACTATGCGATTACTGAAATCCGCGACGAAGGTCGGGGCATTCCGAAAGAAGATGTAGATAAATTGACGGAACGCTTCTACCGCGTCAATAAATCAAGAACACGAAAAGATGGTGGGACCGGTCTCGGTCTGGCCATTGCTAAACATATCATCGAGCGGCACGAGGGGTCGCTCCACTTCAGTTCAGAAGTCGGAAAAGGAACCACTGTCACGGTCGGTTTACCTCTCCTCCCGGAAGACACGTTCGATATGTAAAAGGCAGCCCGCATGAACCGCCCCCATAAAAGTTAGACATGAAAATCTAACTTTTATGGGCAGTTCAGCATAGGGCTGCCTTTTTAAATGTCTTTGCCTTTATATTGATTAATCGATTCTTGTTGCAGTCGCTCTCGTTCGGCGTGCGTCTGTGGGAATCCGTTCGCTTGCCACTCGGCACGATGACTAGAATCTAGTTGCGTGAGGCCTTCTTCTGCCTCATCCTGACTCGCGTCCACACTCTCCCGTTCATCCATCTTTTGCCATGTGTCTTCTGCCTCACGTTGAGAAAGTAGTGCCGCCACTTTCGGTGCTACGAGCGCAGCTCCAGCGACACCTAATACAATCCCGGTCAATACTTTCCGGTCCATCATAACCCCTCCTTCACTATGCACTCTTCATTCCACCATTTCACAATCTCAAAACCCATGACGAAAACGTTTACAGCTTTACATGTAGTGGAATGTTTAGGTGGAAGGAGGCGATTGGATGGAAAAGAAACGACCAATTTCGAAGCGTCCGTTCGATAACCCAGATGCTGTCGACACGGACAAAGAGAGCATTTTTGACGAGGACGGCATGCAGACTGTCGATCCGATTCCCGTTGAGGAGTTAAATGAACGGGTAAAAGACGAGAAGAACAAACGTCACTCAAAAGATGACTCGGTGAGCGAAAAGAAATATACGGACAAATAAACAAGCTGCGGACAAAGGTCCGCAGCTTGTTTATTTTAAGTCCTTCGGTGAGAATCCGTAAGGCAACATCTCTTCTTTTGTCATCACTTTTGTGTCACCATTTAAGTTCGCTAGAATTAACGTGAACTCTTCTCCTGCGAATTCGGCGATGACTTGGCGGCATGCCCCACACGGGGAAATCGGCCCTTCTGTATCGCCGACGACAACCACCGTCTCGATCGATTCGCTACCTTCTGAGACAGCTTTGAAAATCGCTGTTCGCTCGGCACACATCGATAGACCGTATGAAGCATTTTCAACGTTACATCCTGTAATCTCATTACCGGATGCGTCGATGACGACAGCCCCGACGTTAAACTTCGAATACGGTGTATAGGCGCGTTTGCGCGCTTCAATGGCTTTATTGACGAGTTCTTGTACGCGTTCTTGTGAAATCATTGGATGTTCCTCCACTTCTATATTTGATAAGAAGTCTGACATCTGAACTATAACGTGAAAACGCTTACTTCACAAGTATTTTCACCGACTCGTCAATATTTTTTCTTTTTCTTCTTCTCGAATACAACAACGGATTCGACATGTGATGTCTGAGGGAACATGTCGTACGGTTGTACGTAATTTACCTTGTATCCGGCCTTCATCAACTGATCGGTATCACGTGCGAGCGTCTGCGGGTTGCATGACACGTAAACAATTCGTTTCGCCTTGGATGAAATGATTGAATTGATTAATTGATGATCCATACCTGTTCGTGGCGGATCGACTACGACGACATCTGGGAGCCATCCATCTTTAACCCAACGAGGGATCCAATGCTCGGCACGCCCTTCGACGTACGTGACGTGGCTGTAGCCATTCTCACGCATATGGTCGTTCGCATCTTCGACTGCTTCCGGTACAACTTCCATTCCTCGAATTTCCTTCGCGTGTGGCGCTAACCAGAGACCGATCGAACCGACACCCGCATACGCATCAATGACACGTTCTTCACCCGTCAATGCTGCAGCTTCAACGACTTCACGATACATTTTTTCCGTCTGTGCCGGATTCAACTGGAAGAATGCGCGTGGTGACAAGTGATAATGGACGTCATCAAGTTGCTCATCCATCTTTTCTTGACCCGCGATGTGAACCGTCCGATAACCAAAAATAACACTAGAGCGGTTTGAATTGATATTGATATGGAACGAGACAACATTTGGCAATGCCATGATGCGGTCACTCAATTCATCTAAATCCGGGACATCTTCATGCCCAACGACGAGAACAACTTGTACGTCATTCGTGTTGTATCCGGAACGAACGACGACGGTTCTGGCATACCCCGTGTCGCGGCGTGCGTCATAGACGGGGATGTCGAGTTCGTTTAAAATACGGACAATCGCATTATTGATGTTCGTTGTGTCCCGCTGTTGGACCATACAGTGCTCAATCGACACGAGATGGTTTGTGTTCGGCTTGTAGAGTCCTGAGACAATCTCGCCATGGCGTGTGCCGAGTGGGAATTGTGATTTATTTCGATAGTACCACGGGTCTTCCATACCAATTGTCGGACGAATATCCGATTTTTCCACGTTTAGCTTCGTCTTTTGACGGAAGGCATTTCGAACGATTTCTTCTTTATACTCCATCTGCAGACGAGAACTCATGTGTTGGATTTGGCAGCCTCCACACTCGTCGTAAATCGGACAAGGTGCTTTAACACGGTCTTTCGAGTCGTTGTCGCGTTTGACGACACGCGCTTCTGCGTAATTTTTTTCTACACGTGTGATTTCGACTTTTGCTCGTTCTCCCGGTAATAAGTTTGGAATGAAAATGACCATGCGATTGATGGTCGCGATGCCCTCTCCATTAATGCCAAGTCGGTCGACTGTGACATCTTTAAAATCTCCAGTAATTAATTTCAATCTGATTCATCCTTTCGAGACGATTGTTCTAGGTCTTTGGCGTAACGCACCACTTTAGCGCGCAACGAATCAATGTCGGCTAACAGGCGATGTAAATCTTCAGGTGTCGTATGCTCGTCTAGCGTGTTGACCGATAGACATAGCAGTTCCGTTCTCGATTTTAGGACGTTCATCTTTCCGGCAGTATCTGTACGTGATTTACCCATCTTGTAATCGCTCCTTTGGTTCGTGACAAAGAGTTGCTATTATAGCATACTATTTCGTGTAACTTGATGAAAAGGTGGAATCCACATGCAAAACATCTCCCCAACTTTCGACCCTTGGGAAGCCTATCTCGATCAAGTCGAACATGGTCGACTCGTCTTATCCAACGTCGAAGTAACAACAACAAAATTGTGTAATATGCGCTGCGAACATTGTGCGGTCGGTTATATGCTTGACCAGAAGGAAGAACCCGAAGTCCCACTCGAATTGTTAATTCAACGATTGGATGAAATCGAACATTTACGCGCCTTCTCCATCACAGGTGGTGAACCGATGTTATCGATGAAATCGGTCCGTAACTATGTCGTTCCGCTGTTACGCTATGCGAAAGAACGTGGCGCCCGCACTCAGATCAACTCGAACTTGACGCTACCGTTATCTCGCTATCATCTTATTACCCCTTACTTGGACGTTTTGCACATTTCGCATAACTGGGGCACCGATGCCGATTTCCTCGAAGGCGGATTCGCGATGATGGACCGGAAACCGAGTGAAGAGGCCCGCTTGAAAATGCTCCAGACCATGAAAGACAACGCCCGCGCCTTAACGGCTGAAGGAGTCATCGTGTCGGCGGAGACGATGATCAACAAACGGACGATTCCTCATTTGAAAGAAATTCATGAAGAAATCGTCTCACTCGGTTGTCAAAGACATGAGGTGCACCCAATGTACCCCGCAGACTGGGCTAGCGCACTTGAATCAGCGTCACTCGCTGATACGCGACAAGCCATCCATGACTTACTCGACGTCCGTGACGAGAACGTATGGATGTTGTTTGGGACGTTGCCATTCTATGCATGTTCTGACCTACCTGAAGACCGTGCTCTGTTGAAGCGACTTCATGAGACAAAAAACGTGACCGTCCGAAATGACCCGGATGGTCGTTCACGCCTTAACACGAATATCTTTGACGGACAGATCATCGTGACCGACTTCGGTGACGAGCTTGGTACTCTTGGTACCGTCTATGATACGTCATTCCAGGAAGCGTACAATGCATGGACAAACAGCCAATTGTACGCCACACTGTCTTGTCATTGCCCAGCCGTCAAATGTCTCGGACCGAACGCACTCGTCAAACAAGCCTATTATCCAACGATTGATTTCCAATCTAGAAAAGCTACCTCGTTTTAAATATTTCAATTCGGGAAATATTCTGTATATTAAACGAATCGAGGTGTGTATAGATGACAGCTATTTATGTGTTCATCATTACAGTTATGGCCATCGTAATCTTCGGTGGCACACTCAGTATTTTATTGACAGCCGCATTCGTTTCAGACAAAGTAGAGCATGATGAAATGTTCAGTCAAGGTAGTTGGGATGATGAATTACTCCATTTGAATCACTCTCCACAACCGATTGACGACACGAAAAGCTGAGAACCCTCTCGGCTTTTTACTTTGATTTCATGAGGTGAATCCATGCTCCGCTTTCGTTTTATGATTTTATTATTAATCGTCTTTATATCTGGTTTGATTCAAGGCGCACTCATCCCTCTTTTATCCACGCTGATTGAACGGGATGGGGCCCCAGCCTGGGTAAACGGACTGAACGCGACAATGCTTTACATCGGTGTGATCGTCTCTGCGCCTCTTTTGGAGCGATTCGTCCGAAAATACGGGTTCCGACCGACTATCGTCCTCGGCATCGTATTGACGGCATTCGCGACCTTCGTTTTGCCGATTTGGCCATCCTTGCTCGTTTGGGCAATAATGCGATTTTTCATCGGATTCGGAGATTCCGCCCTCCACTACGGGTCACAAGTGTGGGTGACCTCAGCTAGCGAAAAGCGAAGTCTCGGTCGAGCGATGGCGTATTATGGAATGTCATTCAGTCTCGGTTTTGCCATCGGCCCGTTACTCGCACCACTTGTTGATGTATGGTTTTGGTTGCCGTTTCTGATGATCGTCTTCTTCTGCCTCGCTTCGTTGATGCTCGTCTTTAAAGTCGAGAATGAGTTTCCGGAGGTTGAAAAAGTGAAGACCGACTCGAAAGGACGAATTCGACTGATTCTCGTCGGTGCGGGATACACGCTTCTACCTGCCTTTACATACGGTTTCCTCGAAGCGAGTTTAAACGCAAACTTCCCAATCTTCACTTCACGAAATGGGATGAGCTTGACGGAAACGAGTACACTCATCACGACGTTCATCGTCATGTCGATTGTCGTTCAGCTTCCTCTTGGTCGTCTCGCAGACTTGTACGGTAAGAAACGCATCTTACAAATCGTGCTGACATTTGGCACCCTCGTATTCGCCTTGGCGAATCTTGTCGTCGATCATTATATCGGTCTACTCTTCCTATTCGCTTTGGCCGGTGCAGGGCTAGGATCGACTTATTCACTCGGTTTGGCACATATGACAGAGGTGCTTCCCCGTTCGTTACTGCCGACGGGAAACATGCTGTACAGTATTTCATTCAGCATCGGTTCGATTTCAGGTCCGATGATCGGTGCCTTCTGGTTGTCTTTACCGAAAGAGGTCTATTTCTTTATGTATGCCGTGATTCTCGGTATTCTGGCGCTTCGACTCTTTACGTCGACCACCAAACCAATCGACATATAAACAGAGGCAGATGGTTCCCATGAACCACCTGCCTCTGTTTTATTCCACTACTCGTTCCATTTCATCGTCGTTCAACTGTAGAGCCCGGATGAACACTTCGTCTAGCGCGAACGGTTCCGTATCTAGCGAAGCGAGGACATCTGATTTCAGCGTCACCTCTACGACACGGTCATCAAACTGCCATCTCGTCTGAATATCGTCTCCTTGTCTCGTCGCGCGGGTCGCCACGGGACCGTGACTTTCCTTTAAACTTTGACTCACGCACTTCATCACGTACTTGACGTACTCATCTTTCGGTTGACGCGAGATGAGAATGTTTCGAACGATTCGATTCCTAGTCATTGTTTCTCCTCCTCCCTTTGAATGATTGCGCACGCAAGTCTTTACAAACGAAGACCGATTTTCGAACTTTAATATTCAGAATTTTTAATATATTTTGTCATGTGATTTCAATTCCGTCAACTCTGTCTCTTTTCAAATACGATTGGTTCGTTGTTTTGCACGACGTCCCTGAAAATAAGTAGAGAGATAAATACCTACGATGACGAATCCGAGCCCGACGATCGCATTCCACGGAATGGTCTCACCGAGTAAAATCCCTGACAACATAACACCAAATAAGGGAACTAAGAAGATATAGAGTGAAATCCGACTGACCGGATTGTATTTCATTAACGTGTTCCACAATGTAAAACCGATTGCTGATAACATCGCCAAGTAAAACAGAAACGCAATCGTCTGTCCGGTGTACGGCATGGAGATTCCACTTGGGTCTAACAAATAACCGATGACGAGCAATCCAACTGAACCGATCACCATCGCCCAAGCCGTCATCGGGGCAACGTCATATGTTTTCGAGTAATCCTTCGCAATCAAGTTCCCGAACGCACCCGACACCATCGCCAAAATGAGTAAAATCTCCCCTAATCCAAAACCAAACTCCGAACCGGTTGCCGGCCAGTTTGCGATGACAATTCCAGAAAAACCAAACGTCAAAGCCAGCCCCTTCAACCGATTCAACTTATCATCCTCATAACGGATATGGGCAAGTGCCATTTGGAAGAACGATGTCGACCCGGCAATAATCGATCCTTGCACGCCAGTCGAAAGGGAGAGTCCGATATAGAAGAACAAATATTGTAGAAACGTCAAGAATGATCCCAGGTGCGCATACGCTTTAACCTTTTCACGCGTCAATCGAACCGACCGTTTTAAGACAGTCTGACTGATGATGAGCAGCAAAAGTCCGGCTAGTAAAAAGCGTTCGCCTGCGAACAATAGTTGTTGACCATACTCATTCGACTGAATGTCCAACTTCTCATAACTCAGTTTGATGAATGGAAATGCACTCCCCCATAACAGGGTGTTGAAGATTGCTAATAACGCCACCGTCCATGGGCGTTGAAATATATTTTGCATGACACAAAAACTCCTTAATCTTTTTATTTGTTGGCAGACGATAAGCATGATAAAATAAACCTAGATAATAATTATTATAAATTAAAAAAAGGTTAACATGGATTAAATCGTTAATTCAAAGCCGGTTGATGATGATAATCATCTTCAACCATTATCATTTAATCGAGATTTATTCTCAATTAGAAAGAAGGGATTACATGAACGCTCCATCTGTTACACACGAAAAAAGCCACGTTTTCAAACGGGCTAACTGGTACGAACATATCGAATTGATTATGGCGCTCATTAGCGGTGTATTGATTGTACTCGCTTATATCACCGAAACACAAGAAGGAGCCCCTTGGATTCACGTCTCGCTTTATTTATCCGCCTTTTTCATCGGGGGATACGCGAAAGCGAAGGAAGGGATTACAGATACCGTTGAGACGAAGTCCTTGAATGTAGAACTTCTCATGATTATCGCCGCCATCGGGGCCGCATCGATTGGATATTGGATGGAAGGCGCCATTCTCATCTTCATTTTCGCCTTATCCGGTGCGCTCGAAACATACACAATGAACAAAAACGAGCGCGCTCTCGAATCGTTAATGGAACTCCAACCGGAACAAGCGACTCGTCTAACGAATTCGGAAGAACTTGAAATCGTCCATATCGATGACTTGAAAGTTGGGGATCGTATTTATGTACGACCAGGTGAACGGATCCCGGTTGACGGAAAGATTGTAAAAGGTAGCGCTTCGGTGGAAGAAGCCGCCATCACAGGAGAGTCCGTCCCTGTCGATCGCCAAATCGGAGACGACGTATTCGGATCGAGCGTCAACTTGAACGGTGTATTGACAATCGAGGTGACAAAGCTCGCCACCGAGACACTGTTCCAAAAAATCATTCAAATGGTTCAACAGGCACAAGAAGAAAAATCACCGTCTGCACAGTTCATTGATCGATATGAAGGACGGTATGTTCAAATCGTGCTTATCTCCGTCACGGCGATCATCCTACTTGGACCGTTCTTTACGTCGTGGTCTCTTGAAACGAGCATCTATCGCGGCATGATCCTTCTCGTCGTCGCCTCTCCTTGTGCGCTCGTCGCCGCCATCACACCTGCTGCGTTGGCTGCCATCGCCTCTTCCGCAAAACACGGTATTCTCTTTAAGGGTGGCGCGCATATCGAGAATATGGGACGCCTAAAGGCAATTGCTTTCGATAAGACGGGGACACTCACGATTGGGAAACCTATCGTACAAGAAGCACTCATCTCTCCGGAGTTGCTTGAAGATGACGTGAACCGAATCGTTAGTTTGATTGAAGAACATTCGATGCACCCTCTCGCCGAAGCGCTCGTTTCATATACCGGGAGATACACCGGAGACATGATGGATTTCAAAGATGTCACAGGATCGGGAATTGAAGCAACAATTGACGGGACGACATATCGCGTCGGGAAACAAAAGTTCGCTGACCGCAGTGGCGATTTCTTTAAACAGGATGTCGAACGATTGAAAGAAGCTGGTCACACGCTCGTTTTCATCAGTGACGACTCGCGTACAATCGGTGCCTACGCCTTACGTGACACGCTACGACCTGAGGCGAAAGTAGCGATTCAGCGACTGAATGACCTAGGCATCGCCACCATCATGATTACCGGTGACAATGAAGCGACCGCTCGTGCCATCGCGAACGAAGCCGGATTGACACGCTACGTCGCCGAATGTTTACCGGAAGAGAAGGTTTCGCAGATTAAGACGTTACGTGAAGAATATGGGGCAATCGGGATGATCGGCGACGGAATCAACGATGCCCCCGCCCTTGCGACCGCTGATGTCGGAATCGCCATGGGCGAAGGAACGGATGCCGCACTAGAAACGGCAGATGTCGTTTTAATGAAAAATGACCTCGTCCGATTGAGCGACGCCATTCGTCAATCGCGGAAGTTGAATCGGATCGTCTTACAAAACGTCGTCTTCGCACTCGGTGTCATCCTCGTCTTGATCGCAACGAACATTTTCGAACTACTCATTATGCCGTTCGCGGTTGTCGGACATGAAGGTTCTACCATCCTTGTCATCTTGAATGGGCTTCGACTCCTCACGTCAACATGGGAGTGACCAATTCGACAAATGAAAACGATGATTGAAACAATATGTCGATTTCGTTATAATTGAAACAATGTGTCTAAAAGACTGAATTAGATCGAAAGATTGGCTAAAGGTGGTACAAGATATGAATACGATTGCAGTCATCGGCAAGGTATTTGTCGATATTAAAGGGACTTCCTTCGCACCGCTCCATAAAGATGCGAAGAACGTCGGCGACATCACTTTCTCTAATGGTGGAACAGGTCGCAACGTTGCGCAAAACTTAGGAGTACTCGGCAATGATGTTCGTTTCGTCTCAACCGTTACGAACGATCAAATCGGCGTCGGTGTCCTCGAGGAATTACGTTGTTTGAACGTAAACGTCGATGGGGTTGATATGCTCGAAGATAACGGCATGGGTATGTGGCTCGCTGTTATGGATAACAACGGCGACCTCCAAACGTCGATTTCAAAGCAACCTGACGAAGCGCGAATGGAAAAAGCTATTTTACGCCAAATCGATACCGTTTTTGAAGAGAGCGATGCGGTCGCAATCGACTTAGACTTGTCGGTCAACGTACTAAACGAGACGATTGAACTATGTCGCGTTATGGATTTGCCGCTGTACGGCGTGTGCGGCCACCTTTCTGTCATTGAACGAAACCGTCATTTACTCCAAGGGTTTACGGGGTTCATCTGTAGTCGGGAAGAAGCAGAAATCTTATCTGATATGTCAATCGTCACCGTGGATGATGCCCTGCGTGTCGCTGAAGTACTCGCCATGAAAGGCGCTCCCCTCACCATCGTCACGATGAGCGAACTTGGTGCCGTTTACGTCGATCTCCGCACGAATGAACAAGGTCACGTCCCGACGACGAAAGTGAAAGTCGCCGACTCTACCGGTGCCGGTGATTCATTCTTCTCCGCTGTCATCTCTGAACTCATGAAGCGCCACTCTATCGAAGATGCACTTCGACTAGGGATGCGTATCGCCGGAAAAGTTATCGCGTCACATGAGAATGGATTGACACAAGATATGTACGCATCATTAGAACAACCTACGCAAGAATGAGTTGAACGCATCGGCGAATCGTCGATGCGTTTTGTGCAAAATTATAGGAATGAAAGGAACGATCTCAGTGGTTCGAACGAAATTAAGAAGCGCGATCATTTTAATAAATGATCAAGATGAAGTAGCTTTGATTCGACGTGAAAAGGAAGACGTGCTTTATTACGTCTTCCCTGGTGGTGGAGTCGAATACGGTCATACAACAGAAGAAACTGCCGTTCGCGAAGCATTTGAAGAGCTCGGCGTCCATGTAGAATTAGAAGGTGTGGCTGCCTACGTCGCATTCAATAACGAGTTAAATCCTTACTATTGGGCGAAAATGACAGGTGGCGAATTTGGTACCGGAACAGGTGAAGAGTTTCAAGAAGAACAAACAAACGGATCATATACCCCTATGTGGATCAAACGATCCGCATTACCCCATCTTCCGATTCGTCCCCCATCGCTCGCTGAAAAATTAGCCTCACAAGAGACACGTTTTTACGATTTGACGTTGTCTGAGGCATAATCAAGTGTACCTTTAAGCAATTTCGGGAAACGTTCACTAATGATTGTTTCAGGAGGGTTTCATGATGGCGATGACAGAAGTAAAGGAAAAGAAGAATTGGTTCTCGTTTGGAAAAGAATTATTTCGACGCTTTAAAGAACACGATGTACAAGATTACGGGGCAACTCTCGCATTCTTTTGGTTTTTATCCATCTTCCCGGGGATTATCTTTATTTTGGCACTCTTATCATTTTTCGATATCTCACAAGACACGTTCCAAAATCAATTGAATGATTTAGCTCCCGGTTCAGCCGCTTCTGATTTTTTGACCGGGATTTTTGAAGCGATTGGCGAACCGAGAGGCGGTCTGTTATCTATCGGTGCAATTTTAGCGATTTGGTCTGCCTCAAAAGGTGTCGACCGTCTCGTGACGACAGCACTACACGCTTATGGTGAAGACAATGAACGTAACTTTTTTGTCAAAAAAGGCTTAGCGCTCGGATTAACAATCTTACTTGGAATCGGGATGTTGTTGCTCATTCTTTCGAACGTATTCGGGTCACAAATTATCACGTTTGTCACTGAATATTTGCCAGTGAACATCACCGGCGCTGAAGAGTTGATGATCAACGTATTCCGATACGTCTTGACAACGGTTGTCTTAATTTTGACGCTTTCAATTTTTTATAAAATATCACCGCAGCAGCACGTGTTTTGGAAAAGTACGATTCCTGGGGCCATCTTTGGTGTCATCGGTTGGCAACTCGTGTCATTAGGATTCAGCTTGTACGTCTCAAATTTCGGGAGCTACGATTCAACTTACGGATCGCTCGGCGGAATCATCGTCACCTTGCTATGGTTGCAATTAACTGGAATGATCATCCTTATCGGTTCTGAGATCAACGCGACGTGGATGCGTTTCTTTAAAACGCCAAGCGAACAAGAATACGAACGTGATTTCAAGAAGAACAAAAAGAAAGCAAAACAAAAACAACAAGAAGATGACTACGATGATATCCCCACTAACACGTATGGCTAATACAAAAGGAGCACGTTCACAAAATGAACGCGCTCCTTTCTTATGCTTCTATTGGATCAAGACGTCCCGTTGCCGGGTCGATCACAAATCCATGGACATTCGTGCCTGGTGGTAACAAGGGATGATTGTTGATTAAATTGATGGAATGAACGACATTTTCCTCTACTGAATCAAAGCCATGTAACCATTGTTCTAAATCCATTCCTGACGATTTTAGCATTTTCAAAGTTTGAGGGTCGATTCCCCGACGTTCCATTTCTTCAATCACGATAGACGGTTCAATCGCTGCCATTCCACAATCATAGTGTCCGACCACAACGACTTCTTCCGCTCCTAGTGCGTAGAGGGCCACCAAAATCGAACGCATGGCCGAACCGAATGGATGTGACAGGACAGCACCGGCGTTTTTAATAATTTTAGCGTCTCCGTTCTTAAGTCCTAACGCTTGAGGTAACAGCTCCGTCAAACGTGTATCCATACACGTTAAAATCACAATTTTCTTATCCGGAAACTTATCGGACACGAACGGTTCGTACTGCTTCTCCTCTACGAAACGTTTGTTAAATTCAAGCATTTCCTTTACGACTGACACGTTAACGCCTCCCCTTTTCTCACATCACAAACCTCGACACAATCAGTCCAACGACCATCCACGCCCCGAATAACGTATTCACTTTCGCTGTCATCGCCATAGCAGGCATCAATGCAGCTGGTTCTGCTTTTGGCCAAAACTGTTTAATCGCCTGAACCATGACCGGCACTGTAAATAGTGAAAGTAAGACCCACGGTGTGACTCCATAATACACTACGGCGACGATGATGCCGACTAATGCGGCGATAAAGAACATCGCAAGTACATACACCGCACGTCGATGACCGACTAAACAAGCAATCGTTTTTCGACCATTCTCTTTATCGTTATCTAAGTCACGAATATTATTCGCAAGTAAGATCGCACCGATTAATAATGCCATCGGAAACGATACGAGTAATAACTCCGTCGTCACCGTATTGATTTGGATGAAACCGGCGATTCCAATAATGACATAGCCCATGAATAGACCTGCGACGAGCTCCCCGAACGGTGTATAGGCGATCGGCAATGGGCCCCCGGTATACAAGTAGCCGACGAGCATGGACAACGCACCAATCCATAGCAAATGCCAGCTCGTGGATGCGGCAATATATAACCCGAGTAACGCTGAGACAGCATACATGCTAAGGGCAATCGTCAATACCTGTTTCGGCGTAAATCCATCACGAACGATTGAGCCACCAATCCCGATCGATCCTTCATGGTCGAGCCCACGTTTATAATCATAATACTCGTTAAATAAGTTCGTTGCGATTTGAATGAGGACAGACGCCACTAACATCGCAAGAAAAAGTCCCCACTTCAGCTCGGTTTGATTGAGGACGATGAACGTCCCGAGCAAGACCGGAATAAAGCTTGCTGTCAGGGTGTGCGGGCGAATCATTCGCCAATATGCCCCTTTTGATTTCTGTTTCATTTACTTCCCTCCCTTCGTTAGTTTACGTCTCGAGGAAAAAATCTGTCAACGCCAGCCTACAATCTCATTTTCCGAATAATTTTCCGAGCATTTCATAGGCAGGTCGATTGCAAACTCATGATACACTAAAAAGTGAGAATTCTATCGGATTGAGGAGGCTTTTCTTTTATGCCAGATACTCAAACACATATAAAACAACGAATTGAACAAGCCCATAAACGGGCGCGAGCTTGGCAACGTCCAGTCCTCGCTTCATACACCTGGGAAATTACAGCGTTCGATGCTTTTGAAATCATTCAGAACACCGATACGTCCCACTACTATTTCATGACACCGGACCGCACGCTTGAGATGCTCGGTTGCGGAGATGCGCTTGTCTTAAGTGCTTCTGGACCAGAACGGTTTCAACGCTTGCAGTACGATTGGAGTTTACACCGACGAGACGTTGATGCCAAAATCTATGCATTCGCCGGATTTTCATTTGACACATTCATGCGTCCACAAAAAAGTATGTGGGATGCCTTTGGGGAGGCATCTCTCGTCGTTCCAAAATTTTTATACCGTCGTTATAAAAACCGATATACGTTGACAGTCGCCACCCTCGTTTCTTCAAAGCAGTCGGTTGAACAGTACTTGATTCAGTTGGCGGATCAGTTGGCCCAGTTCAGTTCACTTCATCCGACAAAGGAAGCGACACCGTCCTATTCGAAAGTGAAGGATGGCATCGATCACTTCAAGTCGAGTTTTCAACAGGCGAAACAGTTGATTGAAGAAGAACTGGTCGAAAAAATCGTGATCGCGCGCGAAGAAATCTATCAGCGTTCCGACGATGCGTTCCCATTCAGTAAAAGCTTGAAGCATTTGGCAGACCATCAAGAATCAAGTTATATCTACTTATACCAACCAAAACGTGACATCGGTTTCTTTGGCGCGACACCCGAACGACTAATACAAAAAGAAGGTATGCAACTGCATACTGCGGCCATCGCTGGCACAATCAAGCGTCCTGACACAGAAATTGAAAGCGACCTCGCGAAGGAACAGTTGCTGAACGATCCAAAAAATCGCGAAGAACATCAAATTGTCGTAAAAGATATAAAACAAGCACTGACACCGTACACCGCACCAATTCAAACGAACGAAACTCCACAAATTTTGGCGAATCGCTCGGTGTTCCACTTGCATACTCCAATCCAGGTGACACTTGAAA
Source organism: Exiguobacterium sp. s89 (assembly GCF_018617735.1). Taxonomy (NCBI): domain Bacteria; kingdom Bacillati; phylum Bacillota; class Bacilli; order Caryophanales; genus Exiguobacterium; species Exiguobacterium sp. s89. Next base: position 81,161 of record NZ_JACSKS010000004.1, on the reverse strand, counting down.
CTAACGCCTCATTGCTGTCGTTAGCGGAATCATTACACCCAACGCCAGCACTTGGTGGCTCACCGAAGCGGACATCGGTCCGATTGCTTCGTGAAATTGAACGGTTCGACCGCGGATGGTATGGTTCTCCATTTGGTTGGATTGACAACGAAGGTGATGGCGAATTTGTCGTCGCGATTCGTTCAGCACTCGTTCAGCATCAATTCGTCGCACTCTATGCAGGATGCGGCATCGTCAAAGACTCTGTGCTCGAGCAAGAGCTCGAAGAAACTGAAATGAAAATGAGTCCAATCAAACAAGCTCTGCAGTTTGATTCGCACGATTAAGGAGGCACCCTACATGAATAAGATGTTGACCGATTGGGTAGCATCCATGGTGAATCGACTTGTAGAATCCGGCGTGACGGATGTCGTCATCAGTCCTGGCTCTCGTTCGACTCCACTCGCGATGGCGGCTTATCTACATCCACATATCCGTCATCATATTATCGTCGACGAGCGTTCTGCCGGATTTTTTGCGCTCGGATTGACACGTTCCACAGCAACCATTCGTCCCGTCGCACTGATCTGCACGAGTGGGACTGCTGCGACAAACTACTACTCGGCTGTGACGGAAGCGTTCATATCACAGTTGCCACTCGTCGTACTGACGACCGACCGACCACATGAATTGCGGAATGTCGGGGCACCACAAGCAATCAATCAAGTCCGGCTCTACGGGGAACAAGTGAAGACGAGCGTTGATTTGCCCGTTCCTGAAGAAACAACGTTATCGTTCATGCAACAAACGATTACCCGCTTCACGACTCTAGCGATGCAAGCACCGATGGGACCCGTTCATTTGAATGTACCGTTCCGGGAACCTCTTCTTCCAGATCTCGAGTCATTGAAACAGATATTGAAGGCTGATCCTGTCTTGCCAGAACGACAGCGTATTCGGCCGACACAGGCAGACAAAGACATTTTCTCAGAACGGACGAGTCACAAACAGCTTGCCTTCGTCGTCGGACCTTACACACCAACATCTTGGCAGAAACCCATTGTTGAATTTGCTTCCGAACGACAAATCCCGATCTTCGCCGATCCTCTCAGCGGCATGCGGCGTTTCGACGACGTCTTGACCAACTATGACACGTGGCTCGCAAGTGAGCATCGAGCCGATTGGCTGCCTGAGGTGTTCGTCCGTTTCGGGGCTGCACCTGTTTCAAAGCGATTCAATCAATGGATGGGCATGGCGGACCAACTCGTCATCGATGAGCCAGGGTCTTATCGCGACCCAAGTAGCCGTGCCACCATCTGTTACGGCGACGCACTCGATTTTCTACCGCTCATCGCATCCGCAAACGAACCTCGGTATCTTGAGCGTTTACGCTTTTTTGAAGAGATTGCCGAGTCTGCAAAATCGTCACTTCAAGGTGAAGCGGCATTGACGAAACGATTGCTCGATACATCGATAGAGCGTCTATTCGTCAGTAACAGCATGCCGATTCGAGATGTGGATACAACACTTTCTGCCGGCACGAACAAACACGTTCTCGCCAACCGAGGCGCAAACGGGATTGATGGTGTGTTATCCAGTGCACTCGGAAACAGCTATGATACGTCTCACGGCGCTCTATTGATTGGTGATTTAGCGTTCTATCATGATAGCAATGCCTTGCAACTGTTAAAACATCATCCCGGAAAATTTTCCATTGTGATTGCAAACAATAACGGTGGAGGGATCTTCTCCTTCCTCCCGCAAGCTTCAGTCGACACGCAATTATTCGAAGATTTGTTCGGGACACCGCTCGATTTAAACATCCGTGGCTTCGCTGAGACATATGGCTTGTCCTATCGTCTGATTGAACGACCTGATCAAATTCAAGAGGCAATCGAAGACGGCATCCACCTGATTGAATTCCCATCGAATCGCGAGGAGAATGTGATGATTCATCGGAGGTGGACTCAATCGGTCTGCGATCGTCTCACTACGGAGAATGAGTCATGAACATCGACTTGCGTGGCGTCCGTTATGAAGTGATTCATCGCGGTGAGGGAAGACCGGTATTATTTTTACATGGATTCACCGGAAACGCCCATTGGGTCGATTCGCTCCCTGCGTTACCGATTCGCCTCGTGTCACCATCGCTCCTTCAACATGGTGCAACTGAATACCCTTCCGTCAATCGTTCGACGATGAGTCAACAAATTAAGGATTTGTCCCACTTACTGGATACGGACGACCGCCCTTGGACAGTCGTTGGCTATTCACTCGGTGGGAGAATCGCATTGACGCTCGCCGCATGTGACAAGCGCGTCGAACATGTCATCGGGATCAGTACGACTCCTGGTCTTTTATCCTCTAAAGAGCGGACCTCACGTCGACGCCAAGACGCAGAATTGGCTCACTTTATCGAAACCGAAGGACTCGTTGCTTTCGTCAAGCGATGGGAGAACCTTCCGCTTTGGAGACAAACAGAAGAGATGAAGCGTTCGCTCAGACAGGACCGACTCGCACAACATCCCGTTGCTCTTGCAGACAGTTTGCGGGCCATCGGAACGGGTCATATGCCCTCGTTATGGGGAAAGCTACACCATCTACCACGCACTGACTTGATTGTCGGAGCAGAAGATCTCAAGTTTAAAGCGATTGCACGAAACATCCAGGAAGAACGACCCGATTTTAAAATCTACGAAATTTCAAATGCAGGGCATGCTCCTCATATCGAGAATGCATCAGAGTTTGGTACAATAATAAAGAAATTGATTTTAGGGGGTATTTAAAATGGAATCAGTAGCGAACTGGACATCGGTCCGTACGTATGAAGACATTAAATATGAAACGTGGAACGGAATTGCCAAAATTACGATCAACCGTCCAGAGGTGCGCAACGCGTTCCGTCCGTTGACGGTCAATGAATTGATTGATGCATTCGCACGCGCTCGTGACGATAAAGAAGTCGGCGTCATCATCTTGACAGGTGAAGGCGAAAAGGCATTCTGTTCAGGTGGAGACCAAAAAGTTCGTGGACACGGCGGATACGTCGGAGAAGATGAAATCCCACGCTTGAACGTCCTCGACCTTCAACGCTTGATTCGCGTCATTCCAAAACCGGTCATCGCCATGGTCGCAGGTTTCGCAATTGGCGGAGGACATGTCCTTCACGTCGTCTGTGACTTGACGATTGCAGCGGACAACGCTCGCTTCGGACAAACAGGTCCTAAAGTCGGTTCGTTCGATGCAGGATATGGTTCTGGTTACTTAGCTCGCATCATCGGTCATAAGAAAGCTCGTGAAATCTGGTATCTTTGCCGTCAATATGATGCACAAGAAGCACTCGAGATGGGCCTCGTCAACACGGTCGTCCCACTCGAGCAACTCGAAGCAGAAACAGTCAAATGGTGCCAAGAAATCTTACAACACTCACCGACTGCACTTCGCTTCTTGAAAGCAGCGATGAACGCAGATACAGACGGTCTTGCTGGACTTCAGCAACTCGCTGGAGACGCAACGCTTCTCTACTACACAACAGATGAAGCAAAAGAAGGACGCGACGCGTTCAAAGAAAAACGTGATCCTGACTTCGGTCAATTCCCACGTTTCCCTTAATTTTTTGAGAGAGTAGCGATGTCGCTACTCTTTTTTTGGAGGTGACTGATATGTATGAATGGATTCGTAAACACCCGGCGTCACACCTCGCACTCGTGACGTCTGAAGATCGACTGACGTGGGAATCGTTACGTACCGAGAGCCTTCAACTTGCCCAATTCATCCATGAAGAGACATCTACTGCCGAACGGATTGGCATATTCGCTAAAAACAGCAAAGACTATGTCATCGCCATCCACGCGGTGCATCTGCTCGGTAAAGTATTGGTCCCGTTGAATACACGGCTAACCGAAGAGGAAGTACGTATTCAGTTACAAACAGCGAAAGTGGACCTCCTTCTCGTAGACGAAGAAATCGATTTGTCCGTCACCCAACTTCTGATCACACATCGGGCCACTTCATGTTTCACCGTGACACATGAGTGGAAAGGAGATGAAACCATGTCTCTTATGTTCACTTCCGGTACGACGGGGCGGGCTAAAGCGGTAAAGCAGACGTACGGGAATCATCTCGCTAGTGCGCGGGCCGCTGAAGCACATCTGGACTATCGAGCAACAGACCATATGCTCGCGGTGACCCCACTCTTTCACATGAGCGGACTGTCTCAAGTGTATCGGAGTGCTATCATCGGTTCGACGCTCTATGTCGAGCCACGTTTTGATGTCGATCGAACACTTCATATCATCGAGACAGAAGGAATCACCCAACTGTCGCTCGTCTCGATTATGCTGCAGCGACTGCTCGATACCGGCTTAGAGAAACACCAGCTTCGCACATTACTCGTCGGAGGTGGACCAGTCCCTCGCTCATTACTAGAAGAAGCAGAACGACGGCAACTACCAATCGCCCAGACATATGGGATGACGGAGACGTGCTCTCAAGTCGCCACGTTGCTTCCGAGCGAAGCACTCTCGCATATCGGTTCGAGCGGTCAGGCAATCGCCCCAACTAGTATTCGAATCAATGTGGACGGCGAGATTGAGGTAAAAGGTCCGACGGTGACGAGCGGATACTTCGAACAACCTGAATCAGACGTCTGGACATCAGACGGTTACTGGAAAACGGGCGACCTCGGCACGATGAAGGATGGCTATTTATATGTACACGATCGCCGAAGCGACCTCATTCTTTCAGGTGGTGAAAATGTATATCCGGCCGAAATCGAGGCCGTGATGTTACGATGTGCCGGCGTTCAAGATGTCGGAGTCACAAAACAATCGCATCTGACCTGGGGAGAGGTCCCGCTCGCCTTCGTCGTCGGCTCCTATGACCCCGCAGAGATGAAGGCAGTTCTCGATTCCCAGTTAGCTAGATATAAACACCCGATTGCGATTTATCACGCACAGGAACTACCACGAAACGCGAACGGAAAACTAATGCGCCATCGCTTAAAGGAGTTACTGCCATGATTAAACGTGCTGACCTTTCCATTGTTCCCTTGACGTTTAAACACCCAATCGTGACGGCACACGCCGTCTTATCCGTTAGACGAACGCTTATCCTCCGCCTAGAGACCGTAGACGGTATCGTTGGATACGGTGAAGGTGTCGCTTTTGAGACACCTTGGTACACGGAAGAAACAACCCAATCCATGGTGGATACGTCTAAACTCATTCTCGATTTACTGAAAAGGGAGACGGTCACGACGGACGTGTTTCCGAACTTGGTCTCGTCCATCATCGGTCAGCGAATGGCAAAGGCGATGTGGGAAAGTGCACTCTGGGAGATTGAAGCGGCACGCGCGAACAAATCACTCAAGTCATACATGAACGCAGGAGATTCTGTTTCTTGCGGACGAACAATCGGGATTGGCTTACTGAACCAAACGATGAAATCCATTGAGACGGCATTGGCTGACGGATTCGAACGAATCAAATTAAAAGCATCTCCTAATGAACTACTTCCTGCTCTGCGCGAGATTCGTGCGGTCTTCCCCGACGCACCACTCATGATTGACTTGAACGGAAGCGCGTCCGATCAACCGATGGAATGGTTCGAACAACTCGATGCCCATCGGTTATTGATGATCGAGCAGCCATACCCGAGCCGACAGTTCGCGAAATCAGCGGCTCTCCAAGCAAAACTCACGACCCCCATTTGTCTCGACGAGTCCATCACGTCTTATGATGACGTGGAAACGATGACACAGCTCGGTGCGGGAAAAATCGTCAACATTAAACCCGCACGTGTCGGCGGTCTAAGTGAGGCGCTCCACATCCGACAATATGGTGCGCCATACTGGGTCGGCGGAATGTATGAATCCGGTATTGGAAGATATCATACACTCTTGTTCGCTTCGCTAAGCGGCGCGAGCTTCCCCGCAGATATGTCGGGAACGAGTGCCTATTTTGAACAAGATTTGCTCGATACACCACTTGAAGTGGAAAATGGAAAGTTGATTCTCCCAGATTCGGTACAACCGAACTGGGCTGTGATTGAACAGATGCGAGAAGAAACAATTTCATTACAAGCTTGAACTCCCCCCTACGCTTCGCTTAGAAGTGGGAGTATTCTCGCCTAATTTTGATAAAAAAAGGTGTGGTTCGCATGAACCACACCTTTTACTTAACGGAACGATCCCGTTAACACTTCATACCCATCTTCTGTGACAACGACCGTATGCTCGAACTGCGAAACAAGACTCTTGTTCGGCGTAAAGAGCGTCCAGCCGTCCTCTTCCGACTGATAAACAACTTCGTCTTTCGTGGAGATGAACGTCTCTACCGCAATGACTTGCCCAGCTTTTAAGAGTTGATTCTCCTCACGACTGTAGTAGTTCGAAATGGTCTCCGGCTCCCCATGTAACGTCCGACCAAGACCGTGTCCAGCCAAGTTACGGATAACGGTGAACCCGTTCTTTCTCGCATCCGCATAAATCGCCTTACCGATTTGATTGACTTTCACGCCCGCCTTCACTTTACCAAGTCCAGCTTCTAGCGATGTCAATGATACCTCTACCAAACGTTCGTGCTGAGGTGATTTCGCAGTCCCGGCAATGACCGTACGACCTGTATCGGCATAATAGCCATCCTTCACAGCCGAAACGTCAACGTTAACGATATCGCCTTCTTGAATGACCTCTTCCCCAGGAATCCCATGGGCGGCGACGTCATTGAGTGAGATACACGTGTACCCTGGGAACTCATACATCGTAATCGGCGCAGAAGCTGCACCTTCTTCTTCTAAAATCCGTTGCCCAATTGCATCTAATTCTTTTGTCGTCATACCCGGTTCGACTGCTTTTGCCATCTCGTCTCGCGCAAGTGCAACGATTCGACCGATTTCGCGTAATGCATCATAATCATAATCTAACATCTGTTGTTCTTCCTTTCAGTCTAATAATCGATTCTGGTATAAGTAGTCTTCTGACAAGTCAGCGAATAAGAACATGCCATCTGGTAGTGGATAACTGAATGTGCGCGTCACTTCATTCGAACTAAAATCACGATAGTCATCAGATAAATAACCACGTCCTCGAACATCCATCGCAGCCATCGTCTGAATAAAATACGGTCGGAAACTCCAGTTATACCCCCGAAACGTATTGTCAACGCGCCATTCTTCATTTACATAGTAGACGTTCGCACTCGTCTGAAAGCCTGTCTTATCCGTCAAATAATAACGAACAAACACTTCTTCGAGCTTTGGCGCGATGTATTGAATCCATTCATCTTTCTTATCTCGAGACCATTTACCGGATTGAACCAGTTCGCCAATCTGACGGTGCAATTCAAATTCAAGTTCGTATAATCGGTTCAATCGTTTCTGGTCATGTAAAAAGAATGAAGGCACTTCTTGTGCCAACACACCCATTCCTTTAATTTCTAGTTGAGGTCGCTCATCCTCCAACCCAAGCAGACCACCCATATAATAGCGGCCACCATGTTGCCAAGCGTAACGAAGTTGTCCGACATGATTGATCGACTTATACAGGAGTGGCGCACCGAGCTTCGAAGCGATATATTCCATCGTCTGAAGCATGTTCGGATACGTGACCGATAATGTCTTTTTCTCAACCATCGTCCCTAGATCGACAAGTAACAATTCAGGTGCAAGGGTCATAATATCCTCAATACTGGTCGATTCTGCAAAATCTAAAGCAATCTTCAATCCATAAGACCGATAATATTGAATGACGCGCGACAGACGGGGAACATCAACTAAATCTGTTCCTTGAAGCGTCACATAAATGCGATGTAATGGAAAGTTCAATGCACGAAGCGGAGCTAAGAATGTTTCTCCCCCTTCTTCGAGTATCCATTCAGATCGGCATCTGAACGTGACAAACTGCTTGGCGTCACGAAGTTGTTCCGCTGCTAATTGCTCCATTCGTTGAGAGATGTCCAACTGATATTCGAGCGGAACGTCATCATCATAAAAAAACGGTGTTAACGATTCGCCACGAAAGCGACCATGTACCATATATCCTTCCACTTGAAACGTCGCCGCCCCAAGAATTGGTTCATAAGTTACCATTACTTCTTCAGGGTGGACCATCACTTCTACCGCATCCACAACTCATCACCTCTTCGTTAAATGCGAAAACGAGCTACATTCAGCTCGTTCGCGTGTGTACATACATATAGGCACCGAAACAAGCAATAAAATAGACGATACTCATCACGCCATATGCAATGCCCATCTTTCCGCCTACTCCAATGGCTAACACTAGAAAAATCATCGCTCCAAATAACAATGTCGCCACGGGGATATAACGAAAATTAGGACGGTCCGTCTTTGACACGATTGGTTTTAGTGCAAATATACAACCAAGCAGCACAAGGAGACCGAAACTTAATTCCACCATCCGTTGACACCTCATCCTTCCATCTCTACTCAACTAGTGTAGCATGACCCTATAAAAAAAGCCGCAAATCCACTTAAGGAAATGCGGCATTTCATGATGATTAGTCACGTGGACGGCGTGGACCACGGTCATCCGAGCGACGACGATCGTCACCACCACGGTATGATCCTTTACGGTCTCCGCTACGTCCGCCACGACGGTCGCCACCACGGCCACCGCCACCGCCACCACGACGGTCGTTACGACCACGGTATCCACCACGATCGCCACCACGGCCACCTTGGCGCTTCACACGAACTGGTTCAGCGTACGAGATTTCAACTGGTGTTGAATCTGGCTCTTTTGTCAGTCCACGAAGGGCAGCAGCGAGAAGCTCAACTGCTTCGTACTCTTCAAGGAGTTCTGTTGCAAGTTGCGTGTAAGCTTTGAAATCACCCGCTTGCACGCGTTCGATCAACTCTTCAGCTGCTTGCTTTTGATTTCCTTCAAGTACTTCCGCGATCGTCGGTACGTGACGACGGTTCATCTTCTTGTTCGTTACGCGTTCAATCGCCTTCACTTGTCCAAATTCACGTGGTGTGATGAACGTGAGGGCTGTACCTGTTTTACCAGCACGACCAGTACGACCGATACGGTGTACGTAGCTCTCTGGATCTTGTGGCACATCGAAGTTGTAAACGTGCGTTACGCCTGAGATGTCGAGTCCACGTGCTGCGACATCTGTCGCTACCAAGATATCGATTGTTCCATTTTTGAAACGACGAATGACTTGGTCACGTTTTGATTGCGTCAAGTCTCCGTGAAGACCGTCTGCTGTATATCCGCGTTTAATGAGTGCTTCTGTCACTTCATCAACACGTTTCTTCGTACGAGCGAAGATGATGCTAAGTTCTGGCGAGTCGATGTCGATCAAACGGCAAAGCGTATCGAATTTTTGACCTTCGCGCAATTCGAGGAACTGTTGGTTGATGTTCTCAACTGTCATCTCTTTTGCTTTTACTTTGATGATTGTCGGCGACTTCATGAAACGCTCAGCAATCTTCTTGATTTGCGGTGGCATCGTTGCTGAGAAGAGAAGCGTTTGGCGCTCTTCAGGAAGACCTGCCAAAATCGTTTCGATGTCTTCAACGAAGCCCATGTTAAGCATTTCGTCTGCTTCATCCAAGATAACTGTTTGAATGTTATCAAGTTTGATTGTTTTACGTTTCATGTGGTCCATGAGACGTCCTGGTGTTGCAACGACGATTTGTGGATTCTTTTTCAAACCACGGATTTGACGGTCGATTTGCTGACCACCATACACAGGAAGAGCGTAAACGCGCTTCGCTTCTCCGATTTTGTTTAATTCTTCTGCAACTTGAATCGCAAGTTCACGTGTCGGTGCAAGAACGAGTGCTTGGACTTGACGTGCCTTTGAATCGATTCGCTCAATAGTCGGAATCCCGAAAGCTGCTGTTTTCCCTGTACCTGTTTGTGCTTGTCCTAATACGTCCACTCCTGTGAGTGCGACAGGAATTGTCTCAGCTTGGATCGGTGTTGCTTCTTCGAAGCCCATTTTGTGTACACCTTTTACTAATGCTTCACTTAATTGTAAGTCTTGAAATTTTGTCAAATTATATTCTCCTTTGTTCATACAAAAAAACGTCTGAGTTCAGTTCGACAGATCTACAGACGTTTTCTCAATGTTTCCTCATAGTCAACTTTATTAACTATAACGTATTTCTTCCTAAAATGAAAGAAATACATTTTAAAACTTTTACGTCACCCGAACATCAGTTATCTTATTTCAATTTATAGCCGTTGTCGAGTTTTTCAACTCGCTTCTCTTTTAACAATTTTCCGAGCGCCCGTTTAAATGCGGCTTTACTCATGCCGAACTCGCGGTCGATCACGTCTGGTGAGGTTTTATCGCCATATGGCATTTGTCCACCACGTTCCTCGATATAAGAAAGGACACTCGCTGCATCACCGTCAATTGCCTCATAGGCACGCGGCTTCATTGAAACGAGGACCGTTCCGTCTTGTTTGACCTGTGTCACGCGGACCGTTAACTGTTCACCGAGTCGTGGCCAACGTGTCATCTCTGCTTCATGCAAGAAACCGAGTGATTCGCCTTCAACCCATACGTTAACGCCGACTTCACGTTTATTGACGACGACCGCTTGAACGTCTTGGTTGCTCCATTCTTCTTTAGAAGGTCTCGCCAACAAGTTTAAATACGCGTAAGGTGCAGGGTCCCCAAGTAAACGTCCTTTTTGGTCATACTTCAAACGAACACATAATTGATCCCCTGCTTGTGGCCAATAGGAACGGTTCTCCGGTAAGTCATCCATCGAAACGAGAACATCTTTTTGAATTCCAATATTGACGAAGACACCCGTGTTATATCGAACGCCCGTCACCTCAAACCATTCGTACTCATCAAATGAGACCGTCGGAATGGTCATCGTCGATGCGAGACGCCCTTCCGAGTCATGATATAAAAAGACACGAACCGTTTGACCAACCGTCACTTCTTCCGTCTGTTCTTTCCGATGAAGGAGTACCTCTTCGCGTCCGTTACTAATGAATACTCCAAAATCAGCAGAACGTTCCGCGACCAAGTCTACTACTTCTCCTGCGCGCAATGCCATTACACCCACATCCTTTTCTAAGCTATTACTGTCAGTATACCTATCTACACACGTTCCTAATCATATCATGTTCTCTTACAGCATTCAGCCTATTTGTGTCTAAAATGTGAATAAGGAATTGAAAGATAAAATTACGTTGAAATTAGCAGCATGATCCTAATTTATTAAAATTTTGTGACATTTTTGTGAACGAACCTTTTTCTTCTAGTATCCTTATTTTGAAAACGTTATTATATAGGAAGTGTCCAGTTTGAAAATGGTTTCATTTAGTATCGATCGGGGGATAATAAATGTTTGATATACAGTCTCGTTCATTTGCAAAACGATTTACGAAAGGTCTGCTTGTCGCTTTTTTCGCATTATTAGCATCACTCAGTTTTATTTTTTCAAACGGTGTCGATACGAATGTATCGTCATCCACAACTTACATGACGCAAGAGTGAACGCCATTCAGCCACCTGAAGGCGTTTTTTCTTTACATGATATAGACAGGAGTTTCTTTCAAAAGGTCGAATACGAATTAGAAGACCTTGCCTTTTTCTTTCATATCATTTAAGAAAAGGAGATTCCGCTATGATTTTTTATTTTCTCACTTCGATTTTGTCTGTTGTAGGACTTGCCTTCTTATTCCAGACTGAATTGTACAAAGATCCGATCGGAACATTTCTGTTCGCTATCTTAATTGCGATGGCCCTCTCTTCCTTTAAACAACTCTTCATGCAGGCAAATGAGTTCTTCGCGGAAAGACGAAATCAAAAGCGAATCAAACGCGTCGTGGCCAGAATGCATTCAACGACACGAAAACGCTCTACATAACGCTCGTCTTCACTCGCCACATTTGGTATCCTATGGAGGAACAGACAACGTACAATGGATTTATAATCGCAGGAGGCACAAAAACGTATGAATGAAATTCCGTTATCGAATGAATGGCTACTTCGTTATTCACCCGTCATGGAACTTTGGTTAAAGGAAGACGGGATCTTACTTGTCGATGATGACAATCGAATCCGTCTCACTCTTGAAATCGGCAACGACCAAGCCATGCAAATCAAAAGCATTGAGCAAGACGGCGCTTATTTCGTCGTCGATCCTGTGAATAAACGCATTACATTCGAACTCGAGGAAGAGGAAGAAGAGAGCGATTCTCGCTTTTGGGAATAAGGATTCATACCTAAGGGTCGGATTCTCGTCAAGAGAAGAAGACTCTTTCTTGTTGTCATCATGAGAGGAGAAAATAGAATGATTCGAACAGTAGTATGGTTTTTCTCATTTTTTGCAGTGTTACCAATCACCCTTCCATTTTTACAGAGAGCAAAGAAAATCGAACCTCCACAACGTTATCGTTATGTACAAGACATCGCCTATAAGTGGGCTCAGTTCTTGCTAAAAGTTGCGGGTGCCGATATTCGGGTCCATGGACAGGAACTGATTCCAGATGAGCCCGTCGTATATGTATCAAATCACCAAGGAAACTTCGACGTGCCGATCATGTTGACGGCCACGAAACGACCGAAAGCATTCATTTCAAAAATTGAAGTACAAAAATTCCCGATTATTCCGCGTTGGATGGAATTGATGGGCTGCATCTTCATCGACCGAAGTGATCGTCGTCAATCGATTAAGGCGATACGTTCCGGTGTCGAGACGATTCAGTCTGGTCAATCGATGATTGTCTTCCCGGAAGGAACACGTTCAAAAGGCGGTTCGATGAAAGAGTTCAAAGCCGGGAGTTTGACGCTCGCAACATCAAGCGGTGCCAAGGTTGTTCCTGTCGCGATTCAAGGCAGCTACAAACTGCTAGAAGCAAAGAACCGAATTACTCCGGCAACAGTCGACGTTACGTTCCTACCAGCAATCGACCCAGCCGATCTGCCAAACAAAGAAATCGCAGCGACGATTGAAGCAGCCATTCGTCAACAGATTGAAGGAGAGAACGCATGAGTTTATTAATGATTGAAGGCATCCATAAAGAGTTTGTCGATAAAGTACTATTTGATGATGTGACGATGACCATCCACCCTGGAGATCGTATTGGTATCATCGGTGTGAACGGCTCTGGAAAGTCGACGTTTATGAAAATCATCGCCGGTACTGAGACAGCTGATCGGGGAACAATGCAACATCCGAACGATTATCGAATTCGCTATTTGACTCAAACTGTCCAATTCGGCGAAGGTCAAACGATTCTCGACGCCCTGTTCACAAGCGATACCCCGTCTGTGAGAGCGCTGAAACAATTCGAACGTGCCCGTCAAGCACTCGAAGTGGATCCAACGAGCGAGCAGTTACTCGAACGTTTCATGAAAGCTCAACAAGCCGTCGATGCTGCAGATGCTTGGGAAACGGAAGCAAAACTAAAATCAATTTTGAACCGCCTTGGCCTACCTGACTTATCGGTCGATGTAAATGCGCTCTCCGGCGGGCAACAAAAACGAGTCGCTCTCGCCGCAGCATTACTGGATGAGGCCGATTTATTACTTTTAGACGAACCGACGAATGAACTCGATGCCGATACGATTGCGTGGCTCGAGACGATGCTTACCGACTATCGAGGCGCAATCCTTCTCATCACCCACGATCGTTACTTCTTGAATCGTGTCACAAACCATATTTTAGAGATTGCGGACGGAACGAGTTACTTCTATAACGGAAACTATGAACTGTTTCTTGAGAAGCGTGCTGAGCGAAAAGCACGCGCCCAGTCGATGGAACAAAAACGACAAAATATTTTACGCCGTGAGCTCGCTTGGTTACGTCGAGGTGCAAAAGCACGAACGACGAAACAAAAAGCCCGCATTCAACGCGTTGAAGACTTGAAACATCAAGAGAGCTTAGCGGAAGAAGAAGCGCTCGATGTTTCGGTTGGTTCACGTCGCCTCGGTAAAAAAGTCATTGAAGTCGAAGACATGTCTTTCGGATACGACGAATCGTTATTGATTCAACAGTTCAATTGGATTTTTGGTCGCCGTGAACGGTACGGGATTGTCGGACCGAATGGGAGTGGGAAGTCAACGCTCATGAACCTGCTCGCGAAACGTTTGGAACCGACAAGCGGTATAATCGTGCATGGAGAAACGGTTCATCTAGGTTACTACGGTCAACAAGTTGAGTTTGAAGATGAGTCAAGACGTGTCATCGATGAAATCGAGCGAATTGCGAAAGTGATTTATACCCCGGATGGCGAGACCATCACGGCCGGTCAAATGCTCGAGCGTTTCCTTTTCACACCGGACGCACAATATAAACCGATTGCGAAGTTATCCGGTGGCGAGAAACGCCGTCTCGTCCTGTTACGAATTTTGATGGACGAACCGAACGTCTTGTTCCTTGATGAGCCGACGAACGATTTGGATACGGAAACGTTGTCCGTGTTAGAAGACTATTTAGAATCGTTCCCAGGCACTGTCATCGCCGTCAGCCACGACCGTTATTTCTTAGACCGTGTCGCCGCCCAGTTAATTGCATTTGAAGATGGAGCCATCCAAGTGTATCACGCAGAATATAGCGATTATCTGGCCACACGCCAAGAAGAGGTTCGTCAAGTAAAGAAAGAGAAAGAACCGAAAGAGAAGAAAGATCGTCCGAAATCAGAAGTCGTGAAATTCACATTCAAAGAACAGAAGGAATGGGACACAATCGAGGAAGACATCGCTGCGCTTGAGGAACAGATTGAAGTACAGGAAACGACACTCGCGACAGCGGGTAGCGACCTCGGTCAAGTCAATGAATTGTATGCAATGATTGCAGAACTGAAAGAAGCACTCGATACGAAGATGGAACGCTGGGCGTACCTATCTGAAATCGACGAACAAATACAAGCACAAAAAAAGGGCTGATCTGTTCGTAAGATAGCCTGGTCTATCAAATAAGAAAAGGAGTTGGATTCCCGGCATGTGCTCTGGGACTCCAACTCCTTTTTATCACTTCACTTTAAGGAAAAGCACATCGTCTGTAAGGCGATGTGCTCAAACCGGCTGATGAGTCAGTGATTTGTCACAGTCATAGACATAGACGTCATGGGCCTGCCCCCGCTGGCGCATGTAGCTATGTAGGCGGTCATCCTTTACTGACCAAATTATGTTGGAATGCATAGACGACCGCTTGTGTCCGATCGTAGACGTCAAGCTTCGTCAAAATATTTGAGACGTGTGTCTTCACCGTTTTCAGTGAAATGAACAATTCATCTGCGATCACTTGATTCGATTTACCTTCCGCCATCAGTTGCAAGATTTCTCGTTCACGGGCAGTTAGACTCTCATGGAGTGTCATTTCCGGATGGCGCAGACGTTCGAGCATCTTTCCCGTCACTTGGGCGGCCATGACGGGATTTCCGGCAGCGGTTTGACGAATCGCATCCGCGATTTCGTTCGCGTTCGCCGTCTTGAGGACATAGCTCATCGCACCGGCCTCGATCACCGGATATACTTTCTCATCATCTAAGAAACTCGTCACGACTAAAATTTTCGCTTCTTTCCAACTTGCTTTAATTCGTTTCGTCGATTCGACCCCGTCAACAGGCTCCATAACCAGATCCATGAGGACGACGTCCGGTTTTTCTGCAATGGCAAGCTCCGCTCCCGTTGCTCCGTCCGACGCTTCGCCGACGACTTCGATGTCCGGTTGTGTCGATAAAAAAGCAGACACGCCCGCTCGGACCATTTCGTGATCATCAATTAATACGACTCGAATCATCATTACCCCTCCACTTGTTGTTTCACACGTACTTCGATTTGTGTCCCGACATTCGGCACACTGACCAACCGCAACGTTCCACCGACTTCTGCCGTGCGCTCTCTTATCGATTGTAATCCATATGAGGCGACTTGTGTATCGTCCACATTAAATCCGATTCCATCATCGTTGATCTTTAAAATGACCGTCTGTTGCACTTTACGCATCTCGATTTCCAAACGTTTCGCTTTGGCGTGCCGTAACGTGTTACTGATGGCCTCCTGTACGATGCGGAATAGTTCATTTTCGGTATGACGGGACAGCTTCACTTCTTCTAATCGCCAGACGAGCTCGGTCGACTGTTTGCGCGACAATTCTTCTAACAAACGTTCGATTCCCGTCTTGAGTGTCATGCCTTCTAGTTCGACCGGTCGCAGCTGCAGGAGTAACGAGCGCATCTCCGCCTGTGCCGTTTGAGCCATGAGCTCGACTTGTTCCATTTGCTTACTCGCTAATTCCGGTTTCGTCTGCATCGTCTGTTTGACCGCCGTTGTCATCATCGAGATGGCGTAGAGCTGTTGACTCACCGAGTCATGAAGTTCTCGTGCGACGCGACGTCTTTCTTCGACGACGGCCTCACTTCGCGCCTCTTCTACACTGATTGGGCGCTCTCCGACACGCTTCGCCATCTCGATCATCTCTTGCCGCTGTTTTGACACGCGGACGATTCGTTCGAGTGTATCCCGATAAGGAGACATCGGACGGAATGTGATGTCTTTTTGATTTTCCAGTTTCCACAAGGCATTGGCGACTTCTCGAAAGTCTCGACGCAAATAAAAGTAAGAGCCTACGCCGAAAATACTCCCAATCAACACGGCAATGACAAGGATGGACACACCGAAAGGCAACCCTTCTTCCCGCGAAAATAAATCGCTCAGTGAAGTCGAGTCACCTATGAGAAACGCTACTGTGATTAAGAAAGCCGTCAAGAGGCTACTAAATAACTGATGCCAAACGACCGTTCGTGGATAAGAATCTTTTTTCATACCGTCATCACCTCGACACTTCCGCTCATGAGCACGATATGAATCCGAACTTTCCGTGTGGCTTGAACATAATCATCGGACGCTGTATAGAAGCGGCGATTGAACACTGGCGAATAGTTCGAGTCATCTACCTGAACTTTACCGAAACCGATCGACGCATCAATCGAATAGTCATAACCCGCTGGAATGAGAATTCGGATGTCTCCTGCAAGACCATTCAGGAGTAAGAACGTCTCCCCTTCCGGAATAATGGCTTGTGATAGGTCCATCTCGACATCCCGTAGTAAAAAGAACTCGTTCGTATCACGTAACACATAGTGTCCTGATTCTTTCATACCGAACGAGAAAGCTTGCTCCTGGCGAAGGGGTGTCCGAATTTTCGCTTCGACTGGTCGATTTTTATAGAGTCGGTACCCGAATAACAATAACAGTCCCGAGAGCACGAATCCGAATGCGGCAGATGAGAAAATCAAGCCGATCAAGAGGATGCCGCCAATCGCATAAAAGATATAGCTCGCTGACTGCTTGCCCCGACGACTGAACCGTCGTCCGATATAGAGGAGAAGTAGCGGGAGAATCATGCTGAATAAGACGCTATTCCCACCCGTCACGATATCGATAAACAGTCCGACTGAAAATAAAATAATCATGAATCCGATGATTTGACGTGTGTTCCAACGCTCCATGTCCCTTCCCCCTTTCTGTTTATATGTATGAAGCAAAGAAAGCGATGACCTCATTTAGGTCATCGCCGAACCGTCACCTCACTCCTGTTTAAAGCGACGCTCCAGTTCTTTTAGTTTTGCTTCAAAATCATCTTCGTCTGCTTGCGTGTCTTGTTTCTCTTCAGCAGGCTCTTCTTTCTTTTCTTCCTCAGTGAAAGGATGAGACTGTGACGTGTTCTGACCAAAAATTTGGTCGAGTGTCCCTTTTAACAGATCTAGATTTTCACGCATCGCGAACTCATATCGTTTGTTCTGCATCTCATCGAGCTTGAGTTTCATCTCGAGCGCACGACGTTCAAGTGCATCCAATTCACGCTCTCCTTCATCAATCAAGCCTTCAAAATAACGGTACTGTTCTCCGTAATGTTTCGACTCGAGCGCTGCACGCTCTGCCAACTTCTCTTCATCAGCTTGTTTCGCCAGCTCTGTCTGTTCATATCGCTTATCCGCCATTTTCTTGGCATCGTCACGTTTTTCAGCAAGTTCTGAGAGTAGTGTACGTTGACGTTCAACAAGTCGCTCAACAGACAACGCTTCCTTCTCCGCTCCACGGATATGACGGTTCAATTCCGCTTCTCCGCTTGAACGTGGCATCTCTTTATCTTGATACTTCTTCACTTCTTTTGAAATCTCTTTCGTCAACTCATTCGCTAATTCACGAAACTGATCAAACGGTGTCTTCATGGTGAATCCTCCTTATGAAATCTTAACGACGATTAACAAATTTCTGCCACACTTGATCGAACTGTTGGAAGCTGCTACGGCCAGCACGAGTTCCATCCGCATCTAAAATCTCGACATCCGGATCTCGTTTTTGTCCCGTATACATCATATACCCTTTAAATAACAACCATGCCACAATCACTCCGACGAGTGCCCAAATGTTCGAGAGCATCGTCCCAATCCCGACGACAGCAAGGATTCCGAAACCAACTTTAGCACCGATGTGTGTCACAGCCTGAAAACGGACCCCAGCCCAAAGCGTCAAGAGAGCTCCTAATCCGAACAAAATCATATTCGGTAAAGCACCGATTAACACGAGCACTAGAGCGATCCCGGCCACGATGAACAGCACCTTCTTCACTTGGTGATTCATCTGTCATCCCTCCTTATTAAGTACACTCTTATCATAATACGTTATTTTGTATAGGTCGACGAGCGGAAGGCTTGTTTCGCCTCGGTCTTTAGACTGAGATGTTACCGTTTTCAAATATTATGGTAAACTTATGCTATCGAACAATGAAAGGATGATGTTTTATGAGCAACATGATGCATGCACGCCACCTAATGTCAGCGAATCGGAGGGCTGTCGTCCTCCATCATTAAAAGGAGGATTCTATTTTGTTTCAACAAACTGAAACGGGACGTGTCACGGCACAGTTCCAACATCTTTATACGGTTTCCATCGGAGAGAAAGGTTATATGTGCGGAGTCTCCGGAAAATTTCGACATGCAGCGACGAGCGAACGGGATTACCCGGTCATCGGCGATTATGTCATGATTCAAGTTCGAGAACATGGTCAAGGTACGATTCACCATCTCCTTGAGCGTCGGACCGTTCTATCACGAGCGGCTGCCGGCAACGAGACACGTGAACAACTGATCTGCGCGAACGTCGACTACGTCTTGATTACGATGGCGTGTGGACACGACTTCAACATCCGCCGACTAGAGCGCTATACGTTAGCCGCTTGGGACACAGGCGCCATTCCAATCATCGTCCTGACGAAGATCGACCAAGTCGACTCCGTCGACACATTGCTTGAAGACATTCAAGTGAGCGCACCCGGGATTCAAGTATTCCCCGTCAGTGCCGTGACGGGAGAAGGTGTGGCTGAACTTCGTCACGCGTTACCGAGCGAGAGCACGATTGCATTCGTCGGTTCGTCCGGAGTCGGAAAGTCCACACTGACGAACGCCCTAGCCCACGAGGCACTCGCCGTCACACAAACCGTTCGGGCACAAGACGAGCGTGGGAAGCATACGACGACACACCGCGAACTCTTCCGAATCGATGATTTATACGTCATCGATACACCGGGGATGCGAGAATTCGGACTATGGGAAGGAAGCGAGCATCTCGAGGACACGTTCCGTGATATCGAAGCGCTTGCTGAGACGTGTCGTTTCCGCGACTGTTCACATCAGAAAGAACCGGGCTGCGCCGTCCAAGAGGCGCTTACGAACGGTACGATAGATGCGAAACGCTACGCGAGTTACCTCAAACTCGAACGAGAACTTCTCTATATGGAGAAGAAACAGGCAGAACATGCACGAGTGTTAGAAAAGAAAAAGCGCCGGTCATAAAGATTAAGAACTGTGAGCTTCTCACAGTTCTTTTTTATACGATTTGACAAGCTATTTCACCAGGCGTAAAATTGCCTTGTACTTAAAAAGTTTCCTTAGGTAAACAAATTAACCATCAGGCAAAAGAAAGAAGGATATGTCATGTTGAACGAAGTCGAATCGCCTCGAACACATCACTCGATATCTCAAAAAATGAAAACACTCCTCCCATTTCTAGGTCCGGCTTTTGTCGCTTCGATTGCTTATATTGACCCCGGAAACTATGCGACCAATATTGCCGCAGGTTCTCAGTTTGGTTACTTGCTTCTATGGGTGATTTTAATTGCAAACATCATGGCCGGTTTGATTCAAACGTTATCTGCCAAAATCGGAATCGCGACCGGAAAAAATTTACCTGAGATTTGTCGAGATCGCTTCTCTCGGAAAACTGCCATCTTTTTATGGATTCAAGCCGAGTTGATGATTATGGCAACTGATTTGGCCGAGTTTGTCGGTGCCGCCCTCGGAATCTACCTGGTGTTTGACGTAACACTGATTCAAGCCGCACTCCTCGCAGCGGTCGGTTCCTTTGCGATTTTAGAAGTGCAACGACGTGGCTACCGACCTCTCGAAACGGTTATAACAGGTATGCTACTCGTTGTCGCTCTTGCATTCGCCATTCAAACGTTCAGTGCTCAACCTGAAATGAAGCCTCTTTTATCCGGTCTCTTAATTCCTCGTTTCGATGGCACTGAGAGTATTTTACTGGCTGCCGGAATATTAGGTGCAACCGTGATGCCGCATGCCATTTACTTACACTCTGCGTTGACGCAACGACGGATCATCGGAAAAGATACGGTGGCACGAAAGCGAATTATGAAATTCGAACGAATCGATGTGATGATTGCAATGATTTTTGCTGGTGCGATCAATGCGAGCATGTTAATTATCGCTGCTGCTGTCTTTTATAAGAACGGTATAATCGTAAATGACTTGGAGATTGCCCACCAGCAGTTCGATTCCTTTTTAGGTTCACCGATTGCTATGCTGTTCGGGATTGGATTAATGGTCGCTGGACTATCAAGCGCATCTGTCGGTACGTTGGCTGGAGATGTCGTTATGCAAGGTTATATTCAAAAGCATATCCCGATTTACGTGCGTCGTCTAATTACGATGACCCCACCGCTCTTACTCATTTTGTCTGGCGTCAATTTGTCAAACGCTCTCGTTTGGAGTCAAGTCGTTCTTTCGTTCGGCATCGCGTTTGCCCTCGTCCCCTTACTTCTCTTTACGAGCAACAAGCAATTGATGGGCGGACTGGTGAATCACCGCTTCACAACATGGATCGGTTGGGGAATTACAGCGATTGTCATCGCATTAAATCTCTTTTTGATTCTCCAAACTTTTGTCTAATCTCTAAATCAATAAAACAAGCGCAGGCCGATGTGGCCTGCGCTTATTTTATACAGTTCCCTGCAAAATCCCTTCCGCCCACTCGACTTCATCTGATGTCGGAGGTTTCGTTCCTTTAAGCGGATAATCTAATCCAAGCGCCTCCCATTTGTAGACGCCCATTTCATGATACGGCAAGATTTCGACTTTCTCGACATGGTCTAGCTTCTGAATGAACGCGGCGGTGCGACGAAGCGCACCTTCTTCAAGCGTCCACCCAGGAACGAGGACGTGGCGAATCCACATTTTTGTTCCGCGCTCGGAAAGATGTTCGGCAAGCGCGAGCGTGTTGGCATTGCTACGACCCGTTAGCTTTTTACACATATCGTCATCGATATGCTTGATATCGAGCAAGACAAGATCGGTATGATCTAAAATCGCATCCAAATTAGGAGGACGGAGCGCACCGGACGTATCGAGCGTCGTATGGAGCCCGTGCTTTTTCGCTTCACGTAGTAGCGCCTCTAAAAATTCGGGTTGCGCGAGTGGATCGCCACCAGAGATGGTGATGCCACCATTCGATGCTTCCATGAACGGACGGTAGCTGAGCGCCTCTTGAATGACGTCTTCAGCCGAGCGGTGATTATTCTTTTTGAAATCCCACGTGTCCGCATTATGGCAATACAGGCAACGTAACGCACAACCTTGTAAAAAGACGATGAAGCGAATACCAGGGCCGTCAACTGTTCCGAATGATTCGACCGAGTGTACATATCCCATTGTCATCGAAATGACCTCCTAACGAATGAGCGACCTTCCTAACGAAGGCCGCTAAGCCTTTATTTACAACGAACCGTGGAACGTACGGTTGATTACATCAATCTGTTGCTCACGCGTCAATTTGATGAAGTTGACTGCATATCCAGATACGCGGATTGTGAGCTGTGGATACTCTTCTGGATGTTCCATCGCATCAAGGAGTGTTTCACGGTTGAAGACGTTGACGTTCAAATGATGTCCCTTATGCTCTCCACTCATATAACCGTCGAGAAGTGCCGCCAAGTTGAGTTCACGTGCGATTTCTTCTTTTCCGAGTGCTTTCGGTACGATTGAGAACGTGTACGAGATTCCATCCTGTGCGTGCTCAAACGGAAGTTTCGCGACTGATGAAAGTGATGCAGCCGCACCTTTAGTATCTCGTCCATGCATTGGGTTTGCTCCAGGAGCAAACGGTTCACCAGCACGACGACCGTCTGGCGTGTTCCCAGTTTTCTTACCGTAGACGACGTTTGATGTGATCGTGAGTACCGATTGTGTGTGAAGCGCGTCACGGTACGTTTTATGTTTCCGTACTTTTTCCATGAATGACTCGACGAGTTCGACAGCGATCGCATCGACACGGTCATCATTGTTTCCGAATTTCGGGAAGTCTCCTTCTGTTTCGAAGTCGATGATGATTCCTTCTTCGTTACGGACCGGTTTAACGTTCGCGTATTTGATTGCCGAGAGACTGTCGGCCGTTACCGAGAGACCAGCGATTCCACAAGCCATCGTCCGTAAGATTTCTGGATCGTGAAGCGCCATTTCGATTCGTTCATATGCATATTTGTCATGCATGAAGTGAATGACGTTGAGTGTGTTGACGTATAGTTCTGCCAACCAGTCGAGTGTACGGTCGAAATCGGCATATACTTTTTCGTACGTGAGTACATCTTCTGTGTTCATTTCCCAAACCGGGGCAATTTGAGCGCCGTTCTTCTCATCGCGTCCGCCGTTCATGCTATAAAGAAGGGCTTTTGCCATGTTGGCACGCGCACCGAAGAACTGCATTTGTTTCCCGATCTTCATCGGTGATACACAACATGCGATGCCGTAGTCGTCGCCGAATTGTGGCATCATCAAATCATCGTTTTCGTATTGAATGGCCGACGTTTCAATCGACATTTTCGCACAGTATTGTTTAAACCCTTCTGGAAGTTTCGTTGACCAAAGGACAGTCAAGTTCGGTTCCGGAGCTGGTCCAAGGTTTGTGAGTGAATGCAAGAATCGGAACGAGCTCTTCGTGACGTTCGAGCGACCATCTTCACTCATCCCACCGATTGATTCTGTTACCCATGTTGGGTCACCTGAGAATAATTCGTTATAGTCCGGCGTCCGTAAGAATTTGACGATCCGAAGCTTCATGATGAAGTGGTCGACGATTTCTTGGACATCTGATTCCGTCAAACGACCAGACTCGATATCACGCTCTGCGTACACATCAAGGAACGTGGAGACGCGACCGAGTGACATCGCCGCACCATTTTGTTCTTTGATGGCTGCGAGATAGGCCAAGTACACCCATTGATACGCTTCTTGCGTGTTTTCCGCAGGACGACCAAGGTCAAACCCATAAGCCGATCCGAGTTGCTTGAGCTCTTGGAGGGCACGAAGTTGTTCATTCAGCTCTTCCCGCTCGCGGATGTCCGATTCAGATAAGAATCCGCCGCGTTTTGCCAAATCTTTTTTACGTTCTGCCATCAAGAAGTCAATCCCATAGAGAGCGACGCGACGATAGTCCCCGATGATGCGTCCACGACCGTAAGCATCCGGAAGACCTGTGATGATTCCCGACTTACGAGCGGCCCGCATCTCAGGCGTATAGGCATCGAAGACACCTTGGTTATGTGTTTTACGGATTTCTGAGTAAATTTTTGTGATTTCTTCATCTGGTTCGAAACCATATGATTCGAGTGCGGCATCAACCATACGAATACCGCCATTCGGGTGAATCGAACGTTTGAACGGTTCATCCGTTTGAACGCCGACGACTTTTTCTAACTCTTTGTTTAAGTAGCCTGGTCCATGCGACACAATCGTCGATGGTGTGTGTTGATCGACGTCCCAGACGCCTCCACGTTCACGTTCTTCTTTTGTAAGTTCCATCACACGATTCCACAGAACGTTCGTCGCTTCTGTCGGACCTGCTAAGAACGTATCGTTCCCTGTGTATTCATGACGGTTCAAACGGATAAACTCACTGACGTTTACTTCATTCGTCCATTGACCAGGTACAAAACCTGACCATGCGGATTTGATTTCGGTTGCCATGTTGATTCACTCCTCATTCTCGAAAGTAACTGCCTGCTATCTATACTTGAAGTGTACGTGAAAACGTGAACAATATGTTTTACATTATTGTGAAACTTGTAACAATCTTATGAACGTGATAAAACAGCCGTTTTTGAAAGCGTTTTACAAACTGTTATATTCCTTACTTCATAAAGTTTGAAACAGATGAATCCCTGTTAGATAGGGTTTCAATTTCATCTGTACTATTTTGATTGTTCTGTGACTAACTATACAGTTTTTAGAGTGATTTAACTCACATCACTCGGTTAGAACTTGAATTTTCGTGTCGTATCAGACACAATGAAGGCAGAACATTGTATAAGAGGAAGGGGTTCTACTTATGACGTACGAACCATTAACAACAAACAATACCTTTCAAGTCGGCGATCGTATCTCATTGAAGGTCGACGAGGCAGGTGAAAAGCGTGACGGATTTATCACAGAATTTGAAGATGGAGGGTTCTGGATTCGCTTTGACGATGACATCGAAAATGAAGATTTTATCGATTATCGCGACCAACTACTCGCTGCACTTGAGTCGCGTCCAATGAATGTCATCACGACACACCCGGAGCTGAAGCCGTTCGAGCAAATGACGACCGAGTTACAGTATCGTGTCTATCAAGGATTCACGATTGAACAAGTTAAATTGACAGAAAAAGGTGCGGATGCCCACATCCAACTCATTGAGGACGGTCAAACGTTTACACAGACGTTACGTTCTACAATGGAAGATGGTCAGGAGCATGTTCGCTATATTTGACGAGGGAGCGCTTTCGCTTCCTTTGTTTTTGCCTAAAGATAAGGAGACCGATTATGAATTTTACAAAACCTTTTATTAACGAAACGTGGGAACGGATGGGCTTTAACGAGCCGATGCCGGTCCAAAAAGAAGCGTTTCCCCTACTATTAGATGGAAAAGACGTGACAATCGAAGCACCGACGGGAACGGGTAAGACGCTCGCCTATTTACTTCCCGCGATTGAAAAGATTGATCCGTCGAACGATCGTATCCAAGTCGTCATCGTCGCCCCGACTCGTGAACTTGTCATGCAGATTCAACAAGTCGCACAGCGCTTCACTGAAAAAGGCGACGTCCGCATCGGTTCATTCATCGGCGGTGTCGAATTGAAACGCCAAATCGACCGGATCAAGAAAAAGCCGCATTTGATTGTCGGGACACCGGGTCGTCTCGTCGAGTTGATTGACAAGAAAAAACTGAAGCTTCACGAGACACATACCGTTATTTTAGATGAAGCCGACCAAATCATCGACAGCGGTTTGACAGAGGCCGCAGAACGAATCATCAAGCATACTGCGCATGAGCGTCAGCTTGCACTCGTCTCGGCAACACTCACCGATTCACTCAAAGAGTGGTCATCACCATTCATGAACGAGCCGGCTCATATCAAAATCGAACGTGCTGTCAGCGATCAAGTGACATACGGCTATCTGTTGACGACGCGTCGCTACAAACCGGAACTCCTTCGTCGTCTTTCACACGTCGATGGCGTGAAGGCACTCGCCTTCATCAACAACCGTTCGTTCTTGCCACCTCTTCGAGGAGAATTAGAGAAGTTGAAAGTGAACTATCGGATGCTCGACAGCTTGAAAGGAAAACGTGAACGCGTCGAGACGCTCCGTGAATTCCGTAAAGGGGAATACCCGCTCCTCATCACGACCGGCCTCGCGGCACGCGGCCTCGATATTGAGGATGTGACACATGTCGTCCATTTCGACTTACCGGAATCAATCGACGACTTCATTCACCGTTCAGGCCGTACCGCTCGCGGTAGCGCAGCCGGAACCGTCCTTTCCCTTGTGACGACAGACGATCTCCCACACTTGAAATCATTCGCACGTCAGCTCGGTGTCGAGTTAAAAGAACTTGAGATTTATCGTGGCGACGTGATTGAGAAACGGATTGAGGAGAAGCCTCCTGTCGTCAAACGTCCTGAGAACAAGCGAGGACCGCGCCGATGAAAAAAGACCGGAAAGTAATTCCCTTCCCTTTGCTCGTCGAAGAGTCCGAATTGCTTGCCGAACTGAAAAAGTTATATGAGCAAGCGGCTCTTGCGCGAAGCACACAGTGGACGAACTATATTCAAGAGATCGCGTCGGAAGGGACTTGGCATTTAAAAGACGCTGAGCTCTTCCGTGACCTCTTCATCGACTGGGCCGTCTTCTTTGAGACGGACGAGGACGGTATGACGCCCCACGGTCGCTATTTGACTGACCATAAGGGCGACATGTCACCTGCCCTCTATCACGCACTCCGTGGACTTGCTGTCCCGCGTTGCAGCATTTTTGAAGTGACCGAAGACGGTCAGTTAAAAGACTGGGAGTCAAAAGAGACATATGCTGTTCAGTTACCGGAAGAACGTGAGACCGGCGACCTCGTCCTCGGGAAGTTACTCGATATCCGAGGCAGCTGGCGCTTCGGTTCGGCGTTCCTCGCCTTACCCGCGAAAATGTCTGGTAATGTTGTCGATCTATATATCGACTTTACGGATGAAGTCGGTCCCGGTGCCTTTTTGGAGCAGTTCCCAGAGTTCTGTGCGGAACTGATCGACTTGTTACTTGATTTAGAAGAAGGCGTCATCATCCCGAAACCGACTAAATAAAGGGGCCAGATTTGTATGCAATCATCGCCTCACTATACTTATGGGTGCAAGTTCAGTATTCCAACACTAATACAAAGAGCGGGTATGCCAAGACCCGCTCAGATTTTATGAGACTCCGAAATCAATCGGGGTCTGTTTTATTTCCTAAAGGCTGCTGAACATGATCCAATCACAGATGAAACACCGAAGAAATCTAGCAAGGCTTCGCGCGCATCTGGTCCTGCATCTTTAGCGGCGAGTCGGACAGCTTGTTTAAGTGACGCTGTCTTACTTAATTTATCCTCTCGTGACATCTTATAGTATGGTTTGATTGCTTTAACAAACTTAGTGGCGCCACCGACAGATTTCAAGGCAGACTTAATTTTGAGGATTTTAGCTGGAGTAAAATTGACGACGATTGCAGTTCCGACGGCCCCTACACAACCTGCAATTGAACCTATACTAGCCATTCGAACATCCGATAAACCTTGTCCCTCTTCTAAACCGAGCGGGAAACTCACTTCATTCTCAAGGTATGTTTTAATGGCTTCCTCGCCTTGCATAATCACTTCATCCGGCATATTCTCGATTGCAGTTAGGATCTCAATTAACTGTAAATCCTGCTCATTCAAACCATCAGCAGCGTTAGCTGAACCTACTGGTATGAGTGAGGCAGACAAAACAAGTACCATTGCCATCATAACTGATACAATTTTTGATTTTATGGACAATTTATCTCTCCTCCTTCGTTTTCACTCCAAATTTAAGCACTGCAGCGATTAGAAAAATCGCAATGGTTATAACCGCTTTACTATTCTCAGACAATCCATCCACAAAAAAGTGTATAACGGTAATGGCTGCGAGGAGTAGGATGTAAATCCACTCTTTAGTCGAATTTTTCATATATATGACCTCCCATTCACTCGCAAAATTAACATACTAAAATTTGGAATGTAAGCCCGGAAAAGATGTTCTAAGGAGTAAGACATATGTCTATATTTAGAAATGTAAAAAATAAAAAAAGCGGACAAACTTGTCCGCTCAGAATGTTGATGAGGCATCCTCCCCGTTATAGCAGTGAAGAAACGTTATCGTAGCGGTCATCACTAGTAATGACGCTGACTCACGCTTCGGATGGACCCCATCTTTGCATATTTTTATCTGACATATACGTCAATCTGTTTGAGCATGTCACGCGCTTCTTCATTTTCAGGCGTGATTGCCGCGCTTGAGATTTGTCTCCCATCCTCGTATACATCGATAACGACACCGTCCTTCGCTTGGCGCGTTTGGTACAGGCGACCATTTACGTAAGAGGCATGATCCACCGAGTCGAGAACTATCCGAGTCGTTTGTTTCCCGGTGTTCAAGTCGATGACGACTTCCTCGCCGTCTTCATTTAATGCGATCAGGTTGTGGCCTGACACTGTATGATCCCAAAAGCCTTGGCCTTCAACCAATTGAACAACTTTCCCCGTTTTTGTATCGTAAGCGAATAGTCCTGGCATCGCGTCCTCAACATGGATGTCCTCTTCCCCTTCTCGGATGACTTCGTGAGAACTAACACTGACTGGAACGTATCGTGTTTCTGTCAGCCGAGTATCTACATCAGTAGCATAAAATCGATTCGTATGCATGACACCGGTGATAAATCCTTTGTCCATACTCAATTCTTTGACGGTCACATCATTCATCGTCTGGTTGAACGTGGCGAGCATCGTTTTTTTTACCTCGCCATATCCGTCCCGATAGATCAAATTTAACTGGCCGTCCTTAATAAAGATACCTGCCCACCACCCTGTCATGATCTCATAAATTTGACGTTCCTCGGCATCGAACGTATAAGTCGATAGCTCTTTTCCTTCTACTTGTTCAAATACGATGAGCTCTTTCATTCCATCCTGACCGACCCCGATATATCCCTCTTCTGTTTGAATCGATTGGGCATATGTCATTCCGTTCATTTGTCGATGAACCGGGCGTTCTCCCTCATTTAAACGTTCATGATACCGTAGCGCCTCAGCAATATAATTCAAATTTGACGTGATGCGACTCTCATCAGTCGTCACTTCAAACCGCTCTTCTACACTGTCCTCTATGCTATAACTGATCTCAACCACTGCGTCTGTCCAAACAGATGGATTCGAATTGATGTCTAACGCCCATTCTGCTTTCGTTTCCGTCGCATCAACAGCAAACGTCCCAAGTCCAATCACGATGACCGCACCAAGAGCGGCCACATTCCACATTCGTTTCATTTTCTCACCTCAAACATTCAGTTTCGTCTGTAAAAATCGTCCGCCTAACCAAATCGTCACACCTGCCCATGCTATCAACACCACACCGACATATACAATCGTCTCATCATAAATCAGGTAATTATCCAAGAACGCGTAGCCTAAAATCGGAATAGTTAAGATGACAACTAGAATCGATAAGCTAAGTACCGGTGACCACAACGTCCGTTGCCAGAAACTTCGTTCAATCAACACAAATGCGAAGATGAAGAGCACAGCGATCGTGATCATCAATTGATGAATGACAAAATTAACGAGTGAAGAAGGATACATCATAGACAGTATTGCCTGGTACGATAGTGCTTGTTCAAATGACCCTTGCATCGGAATCATCTTATCTTCGAACCAACTTGTAAACGCTATGTATTGCAACTTAAGGGCAATCCATTCGACAGCGAACAACCCGAACGTCATCATTAATATGGTAGCGAGTTTGGCGAAAAAAATGGTCATTCGTTTTTGTGGCATCGTGAGGAGTCGCATCATGAACGTCCCTCGTCCTTGAAAATCGCGATACCAAATCCATACGCTGTACAGTAACACGGCAGCAACGGCAATCCCGAGGGATAAAAGATATGGAGTTCCGTTCAAGTAACTGACAAACATCAATTGATAGTCTGCATTCCCTGCACGACGTAACTGCTCGTACAATTGTGTCTCGCCCCATAAAAAGTAGCCGAGATATCCAAACTGGACGACGAGGAGACCGGTGACTAACATCAAGAACGGTTTCGTGACACGCTCGACTTCCCAACTCAATAGTTTCAATAGATTCATGCCCCGTACTCCTCTCTCATCACATCGACGATGGACTTACCATGAATGAAACGGACATCTTCGACATCAAACTCACGGACGATGCGTCCGTTATTCAACATGACCGCCTTGTCGATCAAGTACTCGATATCTTCAATCTCGTGTGTCGTAATGAGCACACCCCGGTTCTCCATGACCTCACTCGAAAACAGTTCAACAATCTGTTCTTTCGAAAAGACATCGATTCCTGAGAACGGTTCATCGAGTAATAAATAATCCGGGTCTTGGGCAATGCCGAGCGCAAGGTTCGCTTTGGCGAGCGTCCCTTTCGATAACTCGCTTAACTTATCCTCCGGGAACAATTTAAAGTCTTCGACGAGACGAGCAAATAATGCCGAATCAAATGTCGGATAAAAGTCTTTCATAAACGCCTCACATTGCTCGATTGTAAAGTGAATCGGGAACATCGCATGGTCGGCGACGAAAGCGACACGATTCAAATCGATCGGTTTTCCATCAATCAATACCGAACCTTTATCAAAAGGTGTCAATCCCATGATGCCTTTCAATAACGTCGATTTCCCTGTTCCGTTCAGTCCGATGAGACATGTGATTTCCCCTTTATTCGCTGTGAACGAAACGTCTTCAATGACTTGTTTTTTGCGATAGCGCTTCTTAACTCCCAACACTTCGATCATCGTATATTCCCTCCTTGTACTGTCGTTTGATTTTCTCGACAAGTTCGTCTACCGAGACGTCAAGCTCTTGAATCGATTCCACAAATACAGCGACCGCGTCATCTACAATCTCAGAACGAATGTGTTTCAAGATGGCGTCATCTGTCGTCACGCGACTCGGTCGATTTCGTTCGGTCGTAATCAATTGTTGGTCCTCCATTTCCTTAAACGCTTTTTGAACCGTGTTCGGATTAATTTTTAAATCGTTCGCTAGTTCTCGCCGGGATGGCATCTCATTCCCGGCCTTTAGTTCACCGAGTGCCATCTTCTTCTTGAAGTAGTCGACGACCTGTAGATAAACCGGTGCCCTCGTATTGAATTGCATGTTCATCACCTTTCTAAGTGTATGACATGGTTAATACACTTTCTAACTGTATTATTAGTGTAATACACTTCTGCGTCAATCTTTTTTTCAAATTTTCGCCAAATAAAAAACATCTGACACGTGCGTCAGATGTTGAAATGTTCAGTCAGAACACGATATCCGCCCCTCTTTTCGGATCGATTTGTTGAAGATACAGATCTTCCCCGGGCCAGTACCGGCGCTTATATTTCGCAAGTCTTTTCGCCGGATCGCCGAGGTATGTATCACGGTTCAATACTCGCTCATAACGAACCTCGCGTGGGCAGTCGAGATAAATCACATAATCGAAGTAAGGACGCCATTCCGGTCGCTGCAAAAAAATCCCCTCTATGACGACTGTATGAGCAGATGACACATCAATCTTCTCTTCTGCGATGACATCTCGTTCATACACGTAACGAGGTAATTTTAGTTCGGTAATCCCATTCCTTAATGGACGAAACAGTTCACACTCAAGACGCGATACGTCCCATTGTAGAGCATAATACTCGGTCGGTTCAGACTGTCCGGTCTCATAGCGCTTTGCACGTTCGACGATATAGTCATCGATGTGAAGAACATAAACACTCGGCTCATTGCTCAAATGTGAAACGCGCGTCGTTTTGCCCGCTCCGCTCAGTCCATCAATCGCTACGACAAACGGTCGATTCCCTAAGTGTATCGAACGTGCTGCATGGATGACCTCTAATGTGTTCATACCGTTCCTCCCCACACAAAAAAGTCAGCTCACGTATGAGCTGACTTTAGTTTACCAGAGTACCCAACCACGCGCTCCAGGAGGCGCACTCTCAATCAAGTGCCAGATTGGAACGGTGTATGCAAATGCGATCAAGACGAATGTCACGGTGATCCATAGTTTCCAATTCTCGAAATAACGTGGTGTATCCATCGCTGCTTCCTCTGTCTCAGCGAGCGGGAATTCTTCTTCGCCTTTCGGTGCGAGGAATGACAAGTTGAACATCGAGTAGACGAAGATGAGAACAGAGATGAACAAAATTGTTCCCCCGATTGCCATCATGACGTGATATGGGATCCATTCACGTGTCAACGCATCCGAGAAATAAGTTGCCGGACCCGTACGACGTGGGTTCCCGTTTAATCCTGAAATATGCATCGCATACGACATGATAGACATACCGAACGCCCACGTTCCTGCTTGAATCAAACCAAGTTTGTTCATCGCCTTCGTCAACGTGCGACCACGAAGGACTGGTACGAGCCAATAGGCCGTCCCGAAGAACGTCAAGGCAACAGCCGTTCCGACGGTGATGTGGAAGTGTCCTGTGACCCAAAGTGTATTGTGGACCATCGCGTTCAATTGGTGCGAAGCGTTGATGATCCCACCTGCGCCGGCAGGAATGAAGAACAACATCCCGACGAATGGTGCAAGGAAACGAACATCGCCATATGGCATTTTCTTCACCCAGCCGAACAACCCTTTTGCACCAAGCGCACGTCCACGAAGTTCGAACGTCGCAAAGAGCGAGAACGCCGTCATAAACGAAGGAATGACAACTAAGAACGTCAAGATAACTTGAACGAACTTCCAGAACGGCTCAATCCCTGGCTCTGTCAATTGATGGTGGAATCCGACCGGGAATGAGAAGAGTAAGAATAACAAGAATGCCATTCGCGCCAACGCATCAGAGAAGATTTTTCCGCCGATTACTTTCGGTACGACCGTATACCACACAATATATGCCGGCATGAGCCAGAAATACACGAGCGGGTGCCCGAAGTACCAGAATAATGTACGGGATAATTCAATACCGACTGTATCTTTCCACCCGAGTGAGAGCGGGAGGAGTTGGAATAAAATCGTCGCTGCGACACCGAGTGTCGCGATGACCCAAAGTAGCATCGTCATAATACTCATGTAAGCCGGGAGTGGTGGATGAACCCCTGGGTTATCACGTTTGTAATCTGCATACATCCGGAACATCGCGAACGAGGAGAACCACGTTCCGACTACGAACAGGACGAGTCCGACATAGAAGAGCGGATCTGCCATGAGCGGTGCATAAAATGTATAAAGTACAGTCCCTTTATTAGCAAGAATCATCACAGTGATCATGACAGCACCGATAATCATCGTCCAAAAACCGAGCCAAGCGACACGGGTCGGGAACGATTCAAAGCGACCGAATGACTTCGCAAGTAGCGCATATAATAGACCGATGATGAACATCGTTGTGAAGACGATTCCGAGCATGATTCCGTGAGCTGTTAGTAACTGATAATATCCAAAAATTTCAGGAATGACACCGGTCCGAATTAACGTCTGCATCAAACCAGCCAATGCACCAATCAAGACAGCGAGAATCGATACAAGAACGTGACCGTAAGCAAGACGCGCTTCTTTCGCTCCAATACTCGGAACCGGAACTCCACGCTCCATCTCCCATTGCTTCAGTTTAGATGATACATCGTTCATTTACTCCACCACCTTGATTTTAGTCGACATCATGTGATGTCCTGTTCCACAATATTCGTTACAAAGAATCAAAAATTCTCCAGCTTCCTCAAACGTGTACGTCAATGAGTTGATATGTCCAGGGACGACCATCATATTGACCGGTGTACCTGTCAACTGAAATCCGTGAACGACGTCCGGTGACGTCACGAGGAACGTCACTTTTGCACCTTTTGGAATTTCGACATTTCCTGGTGTAAAGGTAAATGCTTGTGCAATCATGACGAGCTCGTATTCATTCTCGCCAATTTGATGAAGTCCCGGTTGATCAAACGGAGCCGTCTGATTCACTTTTGCTGGGTCGATCAAATCCGCATCCGATGCAGGTTGATTTCCCGCTGCGAAGGCAGATACCCCTAGAACAGTCAAGAAAACTGCAAGCAAGATAATACCAAACGTAAGCCAATATTTTTCTAATTTATGAATATGCATGACGAGACCCTTCTCCCTGTATGTTTATCGAGTAACAAATAAGTAAAAGACCGAAGACCACATGGCGATGATGACACCTGCGACAATCATGACCGATGTAAACGTTCCTTTAAGATTTGGTTCTTGTCCATCTTTATGTTCCACGTGTAAAACCCCTTTCGCTTGTTTTTCCACCTTTATTGTACGCAATCGCTCAGGTGATAATATGTGACATTTATCACTTCAAAAGTGACAATCACATCAATTTTGCGTAGTTTCAACACACAAAATTCACATTTTTAAAAAGGAGTCCACAAAAAAACCACCTACACATGAGGTGGTTTACAAACGACATATTCCAGCAGGACAACCCTCGCAGTGACAAAGCTCTTTCAAAAAATCAACATCGTGAATAACGATCGATTTTGCTGTTGTACTGATGACTCCGTCTTTTCGCCACTGGCTGATCAAACGGTTCACCGTCTCGCGCGGAGCTCCAATCAATTGCCCCAGTTCTCCATCGGACGGATGACGAGGAATCACAATGGTATCTTCTTCCTCTACACCATGCATGGCCGCCATCCGCAGTAATGTCGAGCCCAGCGCCCCTGGCTTTCCGTACAATAATAAGTCGCGGACTTTCATTTCCGAGTGCTTCCGCATCATCGATGTCCAACGTAAAATTTCTCCAGCAAACCGAATATCGCTTTGCATCAGTGATTCTAGCTCACGTTTCGAAATCGTTCCAATTGTACTTTCTTCTGTCGTCTCGATACTGTATGAACTCGGGAAAGTTTCCACGATATCGAACTCACCGAAGAAATCATCTGGTCCATACATGAACATGACGAGTGGATTTCCTTTTTTCGTGATTTTCGTAAATTTAACAGAACCACTCTTTAAGTAAAAGAACTTATCACACTTCTCGCCTTCCCAACACACGATACTTGCTTTTGGATGATGCTGAATCGTCATCATTTCAAGTAACAGTTGTTTCGTTTCATCTGAAAATACAAAACTGTTCGGCTGAGTCGTTCCACATTGCATTGACATAAGTCGTTGCTCCCTCCACATTTCATTCGTCCGTTCCATTTATGACTTTATTATACAAGAGTGTGACAGGAAGAATCGTAAAAGTATGTGACATTTCAAACAATCTTTAAAAAAGAGATTCGGCTATTCTCCCGAATCTCTCTGCTTGTTCAACGCTGAATCAACCGAATCAATTTTTCTGCCGGTTTGAAGTTCGGATACCGGACCGGTAAATCGAATTTTGTCGTATTCTTTAAAATCGATTTGGCGTGACTGAACGTTTCAAAACTCGTTCGACCGTGATAAGCCCCCATCCCGCTCTCGCCGACTCCGCCAAACGGAAGGTTCGGATTCGTCAAGTGCATGATGACATCGTTCACGCACCCTCCGCCAAAGGAAAGATGTTTCATAACTGTTTTTTCCACGTCTTTCGATTCCGTAAAGAGATAGAGAGCAAGAGGATGCGGTCGGTCAGAAATGAACTCGATTACTTCATCAAGTTGACGGTACGGAATGACCGGTAAGATTGGACCAAAGATCTCGTCTTTCATCACATCAGCATCTTCATGAAGATTCGTCATGACAGTAGGCGCAATTTTTAGTTCATCTTGACTCGTTTCACCACCGAAAATAAGGTCACCCTCCGTCAAGTAGTGGGACAGACGGTCGAAGTGTGCTTCATTGACGATGCGCGTGTATCGTTTTGTCCCGACACCATTCCCGAACATCGCAAACGCTTCTTGTTTAACGGCTTCTAAGAAAGCTTCCTGCTGTGATTCATGCACGAGCACATAGTCTGGTGCGACACATGTTTGACCGGCATTCATCCATTTCCCCCATGCGACACGTTTCGCTGCAATCGAGACGTTCGCATCTCCATGAACGATAACAGGTGATTTCCCACCGAGTTCTAGTGTGACCGGTGTCAGATGTTCTGCTGCTGATTTATTGACGATCCGACCAACTTGCGTAGAACCTGTGAAGAAAATGTAATCCCATTTTTGATCCAATAATTCTTGAGCCGTGTCCTTATCACCTTCGACACTTGCTACATAGCGATCGGTAAAGGCGCGCTCTAACACCTGTGTCAAGACACGAGCGACGTTAGGCGTCAACTCTGAAGGTTTGACAACGGCGGTGTTCCCTGCGGCGATTGCGCCGATGAGCGGAGCAACGGCCAATTGGAAGGGATAATTCCAAGGAGCGATAATTAATACCGTACCGTACGGCTCATAACGTATCTCGCTCTT
Source organism: Exiguobacterium sp. s89 (assembly GCF_018617735.1). Lineage (NCBI taxonomy): Bacteria > Bacillati > Bacillota > Bacilli > Caryophanales > Exiguobacterium > Exiguobacterium sp. s89. The sequence goes on along the minus strand of NZ_JACSKS010000004.1, from coordinate 44,973 downwards.
CATCCCAAGATGGATGGCTGTTCCACGGACACGTTTCGGACGCATCCACCGTTTTAATTCTCGTTTCGTTCGTGAAATCTCATCGTAAATAAATCCGATTTCTGTCGTATACGCATCCATCTCTGATTTGTTCAAGTCTTCGCGCAGAGCTTCTAACAAGTCCGGTTCATAGTGCTTGATCGATTCCTTTAAAAACGTCAGCATGCTCAAACGGAATGCCATTGATTTCGTCGCCTGAGTTTTAAAGAAGCGGCGTTGTTTCTGGACAAGCTCATCAATCGTCAACTGTTCAATCGGTGCCAGCATAAACTTTCCTCCTTACGATTTATCACATTTATTTCATCTTATCATCCAATGAAGAGTGAATCTAAGAAATCGCTTTCATCCATTGAACATCTTTCAATCTCCTATAAACGTTTAAAGGTTTAAACATTTAATCATATGTATAGATTAATGAATTAAAGTCATCGTGTCAAAACATTCGCCCTCTTTTTAGAGAACTCATCATAAAGAGAAGACTCGCTCCCCATAAAATTACTCCGGTCAGCGTAAACTGCTGGATGACCGAAAGAGAAAGCGCACTTAAAAACGACGATCCCGCCACCGTTCCGAGAGAGAAAAATGCATAAAATGCCCCGTACGCTTTTCCCCGATTTTGTGGGGATGTTGATTGAATCAACAATGTGTTGATTGCCGGAAATAAGATCGCAAATCCGACTCCATATAAGGCAAGTACCCCGTAAAGGCCAGATTGTACACTTGCTTGTCCAATGAGCAGCTGACTCGTCCCGATGATGGCCACCCCGAGTGCGCTCAATTTAGTCGGGGAAAAGCGATCGAACAGTCGGTTCGTTGGTAATAAAAAGAATAGGACGGCGACCACACCGAACATACTGAGTAACGTCCCACTCAATCGCGAATCGTATCCGAGCGCTTGCACATGGAGCGGCAATAAAAAAGCGAGCGCCCCTTGTGAAAACATGAGGAAGAAAGCCCCCCAATAGGCCCGAATCACTCTAGAATCAGCTTTCACCGGTTCGTCATCTGTTTTTGTCTTCACATCTATCATTTGACCGCGACGCATCGTGATGACCGTCAAGAACAGAATTATCCAACCGAATAAAGAGACGAATAGAAAAACGGTCGGGGGTGACGTCATACTTGCGACAATCCCACTAAAGGCTGGACCGACGATGGCCGCTAGACCAACAAAACTACCGGTGATTGCAACTTTCTTCCCTTGACGATTCGTCGCGGTGACGTTCGCAGACAGCGTAAACGCTGCCGGGACGATGAGCCCGGCCATAAAGCCGTGAACAAACCTTACAAACAGCAACATAGATGCTGAGTCGACGAACTGATAAGTCAATAAACTGAAGCTCGTCAAAAATAAACCGAGAACTAAAACGCGATATGGACCATTCCTGTCAGTCCATATACCAGATAATATATTTCCAAACGTGTTCGTCAACGAATAAATGGCAATAGAAAAACCAGCGATAAACGAAGATGCCCCAACGGATACCGCAAATGTACTCATAATCGGAAGTTGGGCGAACAAATCAAAAAAAGCAAAAAATACAATTGCATATAATATAAAACGCGATGGAGTTTTCATCAGACAATTCCTCTTTCTCGTGATCTTACCCTTAGTCTAGCTGGAGCTCCGTACGTTTCATAGGGATGAGTGGGTTTGGACACAAAAAATCCCTACAGCCATTGGCTATAGGGAAAATCGCTTAGTTTGTCACTTCGACGGCTGTGTCGAGAGCGACACGAATCATTTCATCAAACGTCGACTGACGCTCTTCTGATGTCGTCTCTTCACCCGTCAACAAGTGGTCAGAGATCGTGAGGATCGTCAACGCGTTCACTTTGTATTTCGCTGCAAGTGTGTAAAGACCTGCTGCCTCCATTTCGATGGCGAGGCAACCGAAGTCTGCCCATTTCTTGAAGTGATGGAAATCGTCTTGGTAGAATTGGTCAGCTGTGAAGATTTGTCCGACTTTGACCGGGATGCCCGCCTTCTCTGCATTCATATACGCGCGATGTAGGAGGTCGAACGTCGCTGTCGGCGCATAGTCCATTCCGTTGAAGCGGACACGGTTTTGACCCATCTCACTTGATGCGCTCATCGCAATGACAACATCACGCACTTTAACGTCTTCTTGAATTCCGCCCGCTGTTCCGACACGAATCAAGTTTTTAGCACCGTACGACATGATGAGTTCGTTCACGTAAATCGACATCGAAGGCACACCCATCCCTGTACCTTGAACCGAGATACGCTTCCCTTTGTATGTTCCCGTAAAACCGTACATGCCACGAACTTCGTTATATAATTCGACGTCTTCTAAAAACGTTTCCGCGATATACTTGGCGCGAAGCGGATCCCCTGGAAGTAGTACCGTTTCTGCAATTTGTCCTTCTTGAGCTCCAATGTGTACACTCATGTTTGAATTCCTCCTTTAAGCTTGTCGTTGAACCTGTTCCCGAAATTCGTTCGGAGTAACACCGACTTGTTTTTTAAAGACCTTCCGGAAATACTTATCATCCGAAAAACCGACTGCTTGGGCGACTTCATAAATACGTTGTCTACTCGATTCTAACAGGCGCTTCGCTTCGTTCATCCGAATCGTCAACACATATTCAGACAAGTTCACGCCATATTGCTGTTTAAAACGTCTCGAGATATACTCTCGACTTAAGTAAAATCGTTCACTCATACCTTGTAAACTCAGTTCTTCCGAAAAATGCTGTTCAATGAACGTTCCGATTTGGGCAATCGGGTCTTCACTCGATTCAGTCACCACGTCCGCTAACGCGCGTGCCAACGTATCATTCAATACGTCAGGGTCAATCGGTTTCAACAAATAGTCAAAGCTACCATATTGGATGGCCCGTCGCATGTATGAATATTCATCGTATCCTGTCAACACGACAAGCTTAGAAAATGAAGCGTGGTCGTGTACCCACTCCATCAGCTCGATGCCGTCACAATGAGGCATTTGAATATCCGATAAAATAAGGGCAGGACGCTCTTGCTCGATGAGCGTCTGTGCTTCACGCCCGTCCGTTGCCTCGAGTACTTTCGTCACACCAAATCGTTCCCATTCACCGAGTAATTTCACCGCTTCCCTTACCGGAGATTCATCATCTACAATCAACACTTTCGTCATAACGCCACCCCCTCAGAAGAAGCGGGGAAACGCATCATAATTCGAAAACCGCCTGTTTCAGGTGTAGCCAACATAAATTCTGCCTCCCGATTATAGTTTAACATGAGTCGATCGCGAATGTTTCGTAATCCTGTGCCTTCTGTGTCATAAAATGTCGAATCATCTTGTTCGATTCGTGACATGACCCGTTCCCATTCCTCGGTCGTCAACGAACGTCCACTGTTCTCACAGCGAATCACGAGTGTCGCGCCTTCCACCCAAATCATCACGTCAAATCGATTCGCTAAAGCAGACCCGTCCCGCTCGAACCCATGTTTGAAAAAGTTCTCCGCCAATGGCTGTAAAATCATTTTAGGGACAATGAGTTCATGTAGTTCTTCTGAGACGTCGACTGTCACTTGAAACTGATTCGGAAAGCGTACGTCTTGCAGTCGAATGTATGAGTTCAAATGCTCGATTTCTCTCTTTAGAGAAACCATCGATTCCTCTGGATGCATCGTATATCGCATCATCGAAGAGAGTTGTGTGATCAATCGATAGACGGTCTTGCCATCCCCTTTTAAAGCTAACGTTCCGATGGACTGTAACGCATTGAATAAGAAATGCGGATTGGTTTGCGCCTGTAAGGCACGTAGTTCATTCGTTCGATTCTCTAGGGCAAGCTTATACTCCCGTTGAATCAAATCATCGATTCGTTCAATCATCCGTTTGAACTGTCTACCGAGGACACCGAATTCATCATTTCCGAGGGAATCGAACGATACGGTCATATCCCCCTGCTCAATTCGCCAAATGTTCGAGGTCAACGTCTTGATTGGAGTCGTCAGTTTCATCGAGGCATATGTCGCTCCAATCAAAGCCAAGATGAGCGAGATGATTCCGACAAGTAAGATAATGAATGACGTTCGTGAAGCTGGTTCCGTCAACAGCTGATCCGGAATCGATTTGCCTACGTAGAATTGCTGATGGTCGAACTCAAACGTTTTTGTGATTTGGTGATGTTTCCCATCGTTCGACACCGATGTCGGTTGAAACGAAGATGGAATCTCTCCATCTCCAAGATGGGCAAACACGCGACTGTCCTCACCGACGAACCATAAACTTTCGTCCGGACTGTTTTGAAGAGAAGCCAACTGTCCGATAAACGAGTCTTCTGGGATATCAAGCGACAGAATGGCGAGTGGCTCATCCGTCTCAATTTTATCGAGTCTGAAATGGAGGGTGACGACGTCTTCTTGTGTTATGATTGGTCCAAAGTCATGATAGGGAATCAGCGGATGTGAAGCTTCCAGCAATACACGACTTTTCGAATTGTCCAATAGCTGTTGTTGGACAGCGCTCGGTTCTTTTTTCGAACGTGGCGATACCTTCATTTTATAGGCTGCAAATGAGTCCATGTCTTCAAGCATTAACAACTGAATTTGGGCCACATCTTCCCGCGAAAGATACATCGCAAGAAGTGCCCGCCTCACTTCAATCTCTGTTTGCCTGAGTGATAGACCTGGTCCATATTCCAATATGTCTAATACATCACGATCTGCATATAAACTTGTCGGCAGCCGACTCAAGTCAGAGATGTATCGTTCCATCTGACGCGTCCCCCGCTCAAGCGACCATTCGGTCATCTCGAGACCACGTTCACGCTCTCGGTCCTCTACATACCAAAATGAAATGATGGTCGCCACGATGACCGGTACGATGATGGTCAACGCAATCATTCCCGTTAACTTTGTACGAATACTACTCACCGATATCCCTCCTACCTCATCAGTATATCACGCGCTATGCAAACGTTTGCAATAATCATAAAAAAAGACCCTTGTCTCTTTCGAAACAAGGATCAATTCTTTATTGATGCGATTCCATCAATTCAATGATTCGAGGACCATGTCCCCAGTCTCTTGCCACGTCAATCGGTTTCATGCCGTCTTCGTTTTCAATCGTGACATCTGCACCATTTTCAAGCAAAAGTCGGACCGTTTCTGGATCAACGTCATCGTTGTAGAACAGGTTATGGAGCGGCGTGTCTCCATATTCGTCTTGGATGTTCACGTCAGCCCCGTTCGCGAGTTCAGCTTCAATATCCTCATAACTGGCATTGGCATACGTCAATTCTTGAATTGGTTCTTCCTGTTCCGTCGCCCAGTCATTTTCAATATCCTCACTCATAGCCGATGCGACAATGTCAGATAAATCATCATTCATGACGAGGAACGCAATGATTGCCCCATTTCCGATGACAGTTAAGAGAATCGCTGTAATGATAGACGCCTTCACATATCCCGCCGTCTTGAACATCGGTACGTTTTCTTCACCGGCATGTGTCGCAATCGCTGCGATGCGTTTCGGTAACGTTGGATGTGTCGACAACAATTCACTATACTTCGCAATGAACCCATTTTCTCGACTTGCTTCGTATAGATAGTCAAACTCATTCACTTCTTTAGCGAGCGGTCCCCCGATTGCGAGTACTGTCAACGCTCGTTTCGCCGCTCCAAAATCTTGAAGATAATGAGCTGCCATCCGGTCACACGTGTATTCACATGCGCGTGAGTATGCCGAACCTAAGAACGGAATGATACTACCGAGTAAGACCACCCATTGTTTTTGGACATGGTTTCGGCGAATGTGTGCCAACTCGTGCGCGATGACGAATTCGACTTCTTTCGTCTGTCCGGTACGTGTCAATTCCACGACGTCAGAATATAAAATGACCATATTCTTTTGGAAGAATCGTGTGGCGAAAGCATTTAACACGCCACCGGCCTGTAAGATATACACATCTGGCAACAAACGAATACCCATCTCAGCCCCGACGCGTTGAACCAGTTCATGAAGTTCTGTGAACTGCCGTGCCGTCACCTTGACACCGTTCGTCCGAATATACCCGATCTGAACCCAGTGCGTAAAGAGCGAAAGTACTACGATTGTCCCGATGATCCACAAGAAAAGACCGAATGATGCAATCGTCAGTACGATTCCTAAAATCAAGACGAGTACGCTTGCTGCGACTAATAATGAGAAGTATAAGTTTTCTCGTTTATGTACCAAGTTTGAATGTTTCATCTAATTTCTCCTTCTTTTCCCAAAATACATGTTTAATTATACCTTTCATTCCAGAAGAGACAATGAAAAAATAGAAACTAACGGATTCGTCAGTTTCTATCGAATGGTCACTTGATAAAGTTTGTCGTCTTGCGATTGTGGATTGCCGCGTCCGTCCGTATTGTTCGAAATAAAATACAACGTATCGTCGTCTAACCACACATCGCGAATCCGCCCTACCCCTTCGACAATCGTCGTCACTTGTTTCGTCTCTCGATCGATGGCGACGAGACGCTCGTTCCGAAGTGTCGCCATATATACATATCGTTCATCTGTCGCAATACCAGATGGCGCCCAAGACGTCTCACCGACTTCAAACCATGGCGTGACAAGACCTTCTTGTTGCTCGTTTCCTTCAATGATGGGCCAGCCATAATTGTTCCCTTCTTCAATCACGTTGACCTCGTCATGTCCACTCGCTCCATGCTCGCTCGCATAGAGAACGTCGTCAATCCGACTCAGCCCTTGTGGATTACGATGACCAAGCGAATAGATCCAGTCGGTCGGTTCGCCTTCACCCGATAATGGAATTCGTAAAATCTTCCCTGCCAAAGATGACTCGTCTTGAGCAAGTTCTGGCACGAGCGCATCGCCCGTCGTCACCCAAAGATACTCACCATTGATTAGCAGACGCCCTCCATTGTGGAAGCGTGCCCCTGGAATCTCGTCAAGCACGACGTCTGTCTCTTCGAAACGTTCCCCGTCCCACGTCAATTCCACTACACGATTCTGCACGTCTCTTCCTGACGAGCCGTATGTGTGATACGCGTAAAGGATTCCGCTCGATTCAAAATCGTCACTTAACGCGATGCCAAGGAGTCCCCCTTCACCAATCTCAAATACGTCTTCCTTCAAGTTCACTGCAGATTGCGTCGCGCGACCCGAATCATCGATCACGGTGATCGTTCCGCCACGTTCCGATACGAACCATCCGTCCGGTGTACGAGCGATTGACCAAGGGATGTCCAAGTTTTCAACGATTGGTGTCACTTCTCCAATGTTAAGGTCCGACTCTTCAGCGATGCTCGATTCATCCGTAGTCTCTACTGATTCTTCTGTAGGCGGTTGTTCCGAGCCCTCATTTGTCGATTCTGGCGTACATCCTATAAGAAATAATAGTGTCACAACCCCGATTTGACGTTTCATGTCGGTTCGCCTCCCTTTCCTTCATCATACCCTTGTTTTAAGAATGTTGTGAAGGTTCAGGTCGGTGCGTTGGTAATCGGGACGCAATGATAAACGCGATGATTGCGGCGACCATCGCCCCGATAAATATACTGTTCAATCCGGTCGCGATGATTTGTTCACCTTGCAGACGGACAGATGCGCTTAGCGTCTCCGTCACACGTTGATTAAAGAAATCTTCCAAAGACACTTTGGATAACGAGCTGCTTTCTTTAAAGTCGTTAAGAACGACAAAATTGAAAACCGCCCCAAACACAGCGACACCGAGCGTTTGACCGACTGTACTTAAAAATGAATTGGTCGCAGTCGCCGTTCCGCGTTGTTGATACGAGACGACGGTTTGCAGGACGACGATAAACATCGGCTGGGACAATCCAAATCCGACACCAATCAACGCCACTGCACTATATACCCACACGTCCGAACTAGACTGTGACAATAGCGTTAACGTGAGTGTCCCGATGACGAGTAACCCCATTCCAATCATGGCACGCCGTCTCGGAGAAGCCACACCGAGTGTCCGTCCACCGATAATCGACGTGAATGTCCACGCAACAGATAATGGCATCAGCATAAATCCGGCCTCTGTCGCCGTCTTGCCCAAAACAGCTTGTGCCCAGATTGGAATATAGGCTGACATGGAGACGAGTACCCAGGCTGCAAAGAAGACCGAACCGTTGATTGCGGCAATCGTTGGCTGCTTTAACAAGTCAAGCGGCAACAAGGGAGATTTTGCTTTTCGTTCCGATAAGAAGAAACTACCTAACAAAACGATACTTAACATTCCACTTCCGACGATCGTCGTCGTCCATTCATTCGTTTCACTGAACGTGATGAGGGCATATAAAAATGCGGTTGTTCCACTAGCAAACAAAAGGGCCCCTTTCAAATCGATTCGTTCACTCGTCTCGGTGACGTTCTCTTTATAAAAGATGATAATCATGATGAATGAGAGTAAGGCAAACGGCACGTTCAATAAGAATACGTAACGCCACGATAACGTTTCAACTAAAAATCCGCCGATAACGGGACCGAGTACACCCGATACCCCCCAAACCGCGCTTAAAATCCCTTGAATCTTTCCACGCTCTTCATATTTATATAAATCACCGATAATCGTCATCGAAATCGGGAGTACCGCACCAGCCCCCAAACCTTGCAGTGCTCGAAAGACGATCAATTGTTCCATCGATGTCGCCAGTCCACACAATAATGAGGATAGTGTAAATAATCCGATTCCAAACAACAAGACACGTTTACGCCCGAACAAATCTGCTACTTTCCCATAAATCGGTGTCGATACCGCTGTAAATAGTAAAAAGGCGGCAAACACCCAACTGACGAGCGTCGCTCCGTTCAATTCGCTAGCGATAACCGGTGTCGCAACTGATACGACCGTTCCTTCAATTGCCGCTAAAAAGGTTGCCAACAAAAGAGCAACCGTCACATTTTTTCTCATCCATTCCATCTCCCCAAAAAAATAGTGGCGTCGGAAGGTTCCGAGCACCACTTCAACTGTCTATTATTTTGTGCGAGCCACGTCTATTTGACAAGTGTCATCTTTCGATTCGAAAAAGAATTCTCTCAGTCGTTCGTATGCGGCCTGTTCTTCTTGAACATATACCTTCCCACAAACAGAACCTGCTCGCATCATCCAGACTTCGTCTGACAACATAGCAGCAACGTCCAACTGATGCGTTGAAAACACGATGGTCGCCCCTCGCTCGGCTTCCTGTCGTAATATGTCTCCGAGTGTATGCATCCAAATGGGGTCTAGGCCATTCGTCGGCTCATCTAGTAAAAGAATATCCGGTTCGCTCACAAGTGCTTGAGACAGCAGGAGCCGTTGGCGCATCCCTTTCGAGAGTTCGGCGACGCGCTTTTGCTTATGTTCATACAATCCGACCCGCTCAAGAATTTTAGGAATCGGGCGTGCCCCTTGTAAAAAAGAATAATAGGCAAACGTCTCTTCAACTGTCCATGCGCCGTCAAATGAGAAATCGTCCGGCATGTATCCAAAGTTTTGATTATATTTCGTCCGTTGTTTGATTGTATAGCCGTTCAATTGAATGACCCCGGTGCTCGGTTCAATCGTACCGTTCATTAGATTCAAAAGCGTCGATTTCCCAGCTCCGTTGCTCCCGCATAATGCAACAATTCGCCCCGGATTAATTTCTTCACGAGTAGGATGGAGCGACCATGTATTACCATACTTTTTGCCTACGTCTACACAGTTAATCATGACGTTTTCCTCCAAACCAATATCGAAGCAAGCCATAGTAAGAAGCCACTCATCGTAAGTAAGGTCGCCCAAACCACTGCATACCCAATCGGTCGATTCATCCAACTCAATAGATCAAGATAGACATCTCCAAAAACGTCTGATGATGACGCCGCTGTACTGGCCCAAATTCGCATCAAATCAAATCCATTCATAAACAACATAACGATCATCCCGTTCACTTGCATGCCGTAAGGGAGCCAGGAAATGATTGTCACGAGAATTGTCGGCCAAAGTAATATGAAGAGGACCCACGTTAAAAAAGCAAGCAATATCGCCCGAATCCGCGTACGTCCCACTAACCCAAGTAACGTACCGAGCGCTGTAGCATAAATCGTCAATCCAATCGCATAGGAAAGCAGAATCATCCATGTCTGAATCGACTGCCCGACCACGAGCGAAGCAATGAGGAATGCCAATAATAGAATGAGTACTTGCGTGACCAAAAAAGTGCTGACCCGAACGAAAATCAGCTTCCACTTCGGATAGGTGAACGTTGACAGCAAGTTCAGTCGCTTCGACTCCCGCTCTTGCCCCCAATGGAGTGCCGTCGTCAATAAAATAAAAAGAGGGAGCAACAAACCGAGCACCGTGATGAGCGTTGCGCTTATATTCGTATAGTTCGCAGCAACCGGTAATGCTTGTCCAAGCCCCCCTAGTAGAACGAGCGTGAGAACCCATGTGAATAAGAAAACGTAATTTTCTCGTTGCCGTAGGGTGCGTGCCCATTCCATTCTCCATAACGACATCGTTTACTGCCCTTCTTCTTCCATTTCCATGTCCATTTCCGTATCCCCATCATGATTATGGTCCATCGAACCTTCGCCGTCCATCATCATCTTCATCTCGCCGCGTTCCCACGTATGATCTTTTAATTGATCAAAGTCCATCATTTCGCCGCCATTCTCTTCCATATAGGCTTCAGCGTCTGCCTCTTTTGCGAACGAGAGAATATTATAAGCCATCGGTGTTTTTGACTCTTTGTCGTAAACAAACATCGCTTCGTCTAATTCGACCCAATCTTTCGTATTGAAGTCCTTCACATACATTGCAGCGATGTCTTCTTCTTTTTGTTCAGGATACCAATCTCGCATGAGACAACCGATGTCATCAAATGCATATCCTTTTTCATTTTCCATGATTGCTTCCGCTGCAAACTGCTCATCCATAATTTTCATTTTACATACTTCACATTCGGTTTCGCCCCATTTGATATCAAACGGTTCTGCCGATGCACTTGAACATGCACCGAGTGCTAAAGATAGCCCAGCTACTGATAATAATCCTGCTACTTGTTTATACGATTTCATGTCTTTTCCTCCCAATTATCCAAATCATGATGAATAAAATGATACTCCCTAAGCTCCAAATCGAGCCGTTCCATTGCCACGTCACGGAGTAGGTTTGTGGCGTAATATCTGTCAAAGATAAGTCTTCCGGGCTTCTCAGTATGTTTTCTAGTAGAAGAAGACCCGGTGACCCGTACAATAATTCAAATGCCTCATATGAATCCGTTAATAAAAATAAATACGGATCGGTACGAAATGGAATCTCACTATAACCGTCACGGTCTAGGTCAAGTGTCGTACCACCCCAAACATTACCTTGCACAATATTTTCATATGACTCGACCATTGTCACCGATTCACGATTCCCTAGTAGATTATTTTGAAGAATCATCATCCCTGTTGCTTGTTTCAATTGAAATCCAATATCGTTTCCATTGATCGCATTCCGTTCAAGAATCGTTCCTTCTGACTGCTCCGCATATAAACCGATATGATTTCCGTAAATATTCGTCATCTCAATTGTTGTGTCGACGGCCTCATATAACATCAATCCCGTCGCCGTTCCGCCGAATTGGTCGTGCACATTCCCATTTTTGAAAACGACCCGATTCGTTCCCATAATCATCGCACCTGTCAAGTTATGATGTAGTTCCGGTACCGAAATCACAAGGTCGGTCGGAAACATCAAATGAATGCCATATCGAGAATGGGAAATAACCGGTCGAACAATCGTGTGCTGGGACCCGTTTTCTATGTAAATCCCATCTCGCACACCTTTGACAACGACTCCTTTTAATTCTGCCGCTTCGCTATTTAGAAGTGCGACTCCATCCGCCTGGCCGTTCCCATATACAGCAGTTCGTATGACACGAACACCGTAACTATCTTCAATCAACAGACCGGTACCTGAAGACTCAATCGACACATCGAGTAGCTGATGTCCAAGACCAGATACGTGAATCGCCGGTGCCTCATCACCCTCGCACTGCTGAATCGACACACGTTCAAGCACTGCACCCGTTCCTTTTATAATAAAAGCGGGATGACCACAACTCGTATACGTTTTTCCAGCCCCATCAAAACTGTTATTCGATTCGATAACAATCGGTTCAGTCACCGGAATCGATGCTCCTTCCGCATTCGCATGCGGCATCCAACACATAAATAGGATGAATATCAGTAACCGTTTCATGCCCCCTCCTTCTCATAAGCGCTTACAACATCCATTCTACTGAAACCCCCATAGGTATGTGTGTGGTTTGTATGGGGTTCCTGTGACAGTTTCTTCATAAAAAAAACACAAACGGTGAAGGGGTCGTTTCACCGTCTGTGTATTCTTTATTTCACTTTGTCTTGCCAAACTTTAGTGAAGTCTTGAAGCATTTCTTCACCTGTTTTTTGTTCACCAACATACGCCTGCATGAGTGCACCATATTCATTCACGGCACCATCCGGATACTTGAACCAGTTCCAAGAGATTGTCTTCCCTTCATTTGAATAGGCTAAGATATCATCTGCAAGTGGTCCGAGATCATTCGCTTCAACCGACTTGAAGGCCGGGATAAATTTGAACTTGTTGACCATGTAGTCTTTACCTGTATCAGACGTCGCCATCCACTCTAAGAAATCTTTTGCTTCTTCTTTATACTTCGAGTTTTTGTTGACGACCCAGTTGTTCGGGACACCGACCGGGAGTCGGTCCATCTTCTCAGCATCGTCGTTGATCGGGATTGGAACGAAGCCCATCTCTATATCCGGATTGACATCAAAGATCATCTGTTGTGCCCAGTTTCCTTGTTGGAGCATCGCTGTCTCTCCTTGAGCGAACTGTGTGACTTGAGTGTTATAGTCTGTCGTCAGTGGATTTTTATTCCCGTATTTAATCGTCAAATCAAACAGCTTCAAGAATTCCTGGAACTGTTCGTTGTCTTCAAACTTCGCTTTATTTTCGTTAAGCGCTTGAATGAACGCATCTGGATCATCTTGCTGAGCCATCGGGATATTTAATAAGTGAATTCCTAAAATCCAAAACTCTGCATAACCGACAGAGAATGGTGTAACGCCAGCCTTATCTAATTTTTCAGCTGCAGTAGTCAATTCAGAAAGCGTTTTTGGCAACTCATCGATGCCTGCTTTTTCAAACAGTTCTTTATTATAAATAAAACCGTACCCTTCAAGATTCATCGGCATACCATACAGTTTACCGTCCATCGTCATCGGTTCTTTGGCGACTTCGGTCAAGTCTCCTACCCATTTCTCACTCGATAAGTCCTCGAGTTTGTCTTTCCATGTTTGTGCTTCCGTGAATCCACCGTTGTTGAAAATGTCTGGTTCGTTTCCTGAAGCAAATTGTGATTTTAAGGCCGCACCATAGTCCGCACCGCCACCGACCGTTTGAACGGTCACTTTGACACCCGTTTCTTCTTCATACTCTTTTGCCATCGCTTCAAGATCTTTGGCGATCTCTGCTTTGAATTGGAAGACGTTCAACGTGACTTCTTTTTTATCACCGCTGTCCGCATTTCCTTCAGAAGACCCTTCGTCCGTCAGTGATCCTCCACCACATGCCGCGAGTGATAAAACCATTCCGGCTGTCATAACCGCTGTCGATAATTTCCACTTCCGCTTCATCTCATTTCCTCCCTTAATCTCATCCATTCTTTACAAAACCAACTTTAAATGAAAACGCTTCCAATATGTAGGTGTCAAAATTGACGGATAGGGTGGAAAATGTTGCACAGAAAAACAAGACCCGTTTTAACGAGTCCTGTTCCCTGTTTCTAATTATTTTTATATTACAACAAGCTGATACCAGCATCTTTGCACGACTGAATCACTTCTTTTGGCCAGACCGATGTTTGGACTTCACCGATATGACGTGCACGTAAGAGATACATCGCTACACGGGATTGACCGATGCCTCCACCAATCGTGAGCGGAAGTGTTCCTTCGAGCACACCTTGATGGAATGGATAAGCACGTTTTTCTTCGGCCCCGGCTTTTTGAAGTTGTGCTTCAAGAGTCACCTCGTCTACACGAATCCCCATCGACGATAATTCAAATGCCGACTCAAGTTCAGGGTGCCAAACGAGAATGTCACCGTTGAGCGACCAGTCATCATAGTCCGCCGCACGTCCATCATGTTTCATACCTGAAGCGAGTTTGTCTCCAATTTGCGAGATGAAGACCGCGCCGTACTCTTTACAAATTGCACTCTCACGCTCTTTCGGAGTCATCGTCGGATACGCATCCTCTAGCTCTTGGCTCGTGATGAAATGAATGGCATCTGGAAGAATCGCTTCAATACCATACGTTCTTTCCACTTCCGACTCTGTTTCACGGAGTGCCACATAAATCGACTCGACCGTTGCTTTTAAATACTCCATCGTCCGTTCTTCTCGAGCAATGACTCGCTCCCAGTCCCACTGATCGACAAAGAGAGAATGCGTCGCATCGAGCTCTTCATCACGACGAATTGCTCGCATTTGAGTATACAATCCTTCTCCGACACCAAATCCATAACGTCCGAGTGCCTCTCGTTTCCATTTCGCAAGCGATTGAACGATTTCAAGTTCATGGCCTGGATACATCGTATCAAACTGAATGATGCGCTCCACACCGTTCAGATGATCGTTGACACCACTTGCTGATTCGACGAATAACGGCGCCTGTACTTGTGTGAGTCCGAGTTCACGCGAGACTTTCTCCTCGAAGAGTGCCTTGACTGCTCCGATTGTCTGCTGTCTTTCCTTCATCGTGCTTGTTGCTGTTGTCATTTTCCGTTTCCTCCAATTGTGGAATATTTGGGAGTGAAGCCATGAAAAAAAGCCCTCCAATCCCATCGAACATGGGACGGAAGACTTCGGTTCCGCGGTGCCACCCAAATTAGTAGACGAATCTACTCACTTTTTCGAGACAAACATCTCGTAGCTCCGATAACGGGGAGCGGTCCGGCTACGTCTACTGGCAAAGCGTTCGGGTAGCGACTCCAGGAAGTTTTTCGACGAAGGGTTAAGACCGGGCTCTCACCTCCCCCGGATCGCTTGACTCACTACCTTCATGTACTCGTCCTTTCGACGTCGTTCACAATTGAATTGAATTCATTATTATAAATATTCTGAATAATGTCAACGGTTTTTCAAAAAAAAAATAATCCTCCGTGTAGCGAACGGAGGATTCCCTTAGGAGGGTTATTTAATCGAACCACTCGTGATTCCTTTGATGATATGCTTTTGCATACCGAAGAAGAAGACCAAAAGGGGAACGATTCCTAACACTAAACCAGCTAACGCAAGATCCCACTGTTTTGTATATTGTCCAAAGAAATAGAACGTCGCGAGCGGGATGGTCCGTAATTCCACATCACGAAGAACGAGAGACGGCAATAGGAAGTCGTTCCAAATCCAGAGACTGTTCAAGATGACGATTGTCACCGTGATTGGCTTTAGTAGCGGAAAAACTATTCGCCAAAATACACCCCATGTCGAACATCCGTCAATGATGGCCGCTTCTTCAATTTCTTCAGGAATGGACTTCATGAACCCATGGTAGAGAAACACGGAGATTCCAGAACCGAACCCAAGATACATGACCATCAGTCCCCAATGACTGTTCAACAACCCAAGGACGCTCGATACCTTTACAAGCGGAATCATAATAGATTGAAACGGAATGACCATAGCTGCCACGAATAAGAAAAAAATCATCGTGGAGACCCAATGTTTCGTACGAACGAGTTTCCATGCTGCCATCGACGTAAAGATGACGATGATTGCATTTGCACCAAACGTGATGAGAAGTGAGTTTAGAAACACGCGTCCATAATTCATCGCTTCCCATGCTTCCGTATAGTTCGACGTCAACCATTCGTTCGGTAAGGCGGAAGTATTCGTAAAGATTTCGGCCATCGATTTGAACGAGTTGGCGACAACGTAATAGAATGGAACCAAATAAAGAAGTCCGAGCAGAATAGCGACGAGTTCAATGACTCCGAGATTCCAAGAATACGCTCCCGGGCGGAGAGGCCGCTTCGGGACGAGCTTTGGTGTTTCATCCAATTTTTTCTCGATTCGTTCCAATTTTTCCGTCGTCATGCTTCCACCTCCCGTTTTTTCGTCACATACACTTGCGTCACCGTAATCGCAGCCACGACCAAGAAGAAGATGACCGCTTTAGCTGAGCCAAGACCATAATTGTTATTGACGAAGGATTCTGTGTAAATGTTTAAAGCCAACATCTCGGTCGATTTGAACGGTCCTCCATTTGTCAGCGACAAGTTCGTATCAAACACTTTGAACGACCATGAAATCGTTAAGAATAAACAGATCGTGATGGATGGCATAATCATCGGCAAGGTAATGTGACGAAGCATCTTGAAACGGTTCGCTCCATCAATTCGAGCCGCCTCCATCAAATCGGTCGGTACATTCTGTAATGCTGCGATATAGATGACCATGACGTAGCCGCCACCTTGCCAGATTGCGACGATCACGATTCCCCAAAATGCCGTTTGCGCATCTCCGAGCCACGGTAGTTCAAATAGACTCCATCCCGTCAACGCCCCAATCGAGGCAAATCCTTTCACGTAAATGAACTGCCAAATGAATCCGAGAATCAATCCACCAATCAAGTTCGGCATGAAGAAAATTGTACGTAAGAAATTTCGTGTTTTAATATTCATCGTCAACAATAGTGCTAAAGAAAATCCGACGATATTCGTCAATAAGACAGATACAATCGTATATTTTGTTGTTATCCAAAAAGAAGCTCGGAATTGCTCATCTTCCAAAAATAATCGTTGATAGTTATCGAATCCGATAAAATTCAACTCGCCTGTCACACCGTTCCAATCCGTGAAACTATAGTAGATTCCATTGAAGAACGGGATCAGTACAATGGCGACAAAAGCCAAAAAAGCGGGTCCGACAAATGCTATAAAACTCGCAGGCTTCTTCCAATTTCGTCTTCGTTTCGTCCGTTTTGCAGTCTCAGTCATGTGTATCGCCTCCACTATCAATGTATCGTGAAGAGCTCTTTATGAAAACGGATACATTTGACAGAAAGGGTGGAAAATATTGAACGGAATGAATGAAATTCAAGGAATGATGAGTTATGATAAAATCAATGACAATACGAACGGATTGTACTCCAAACTATCTGTTCTGTTTTTTATGACGTTAATCACGAATATTATTCAATATATTAAAACACATCGTTCGATAAACGGAGGTACTTTCACATGACAACAACGAAACCATTATCCGACTTAACCATCGCCCAACAAGCTAAAACATTGCCGATCAAAGAAGTTGCAGCAAAAATCGGACTACAAGAAGACGACCTTGATCTTTATGGAAAATATAAAGCCAAACTTTCTTATGATGTCCTCGAACGTGTGAAGACACGAAAAGACGGAAAACTTGTACTCGTTACTGCAATCAATCCAACGCCAGCCGGAGAAGGAAAATCAACGGTCACGGTCGGTCTCGGTCAAGCCTTGAATCAGTTGGACAAACAAGCAATCGTTTGTCTTCGCGAACCTTCACTCGGACCAACAATGGGCTTAAAGGGCGGCGCAGCCGGTGGTGGCTTCAGTCAAGTTCTCCCGATGGAGGACATCAACCTCCATTTCACAGGAGACATGCATGCGATTACGTCGGCACACAACACAATTAGTGCCATGATCGACAATCATCTTCATCAGGGAAATGATCTCGGGATCGACGTTCGCCGAATCGTATGGAAACGCGTTCTCGACTTGAACGACCGTGCGCTACGTCATGTCACCGTCGGACTTGGGGGTACCGCTCATGGAGTACCGCGTGAGGACGGATTTGATATTACTGTCGCTTCTGAAATTATGGCCATCCTTTGTCTCGCCGATTCTTTGAATGACCTTGAAGAACGAATCAAGCGAATCGTCGTCGCTTATGACCATCAACAAGAACCAATCACCGCCGAACAAATTGGTGCGGCAGGCGCGGCAACATTACTTTTAAAAGAGGCATTTAAACCAAACCTTGTCCAAACACTTGAACAAACCCCGGCTCTCGTCCACGGTGGACCGTTTGCGAACATTGCGCACGGATGTAACTCATTAATCGCAACAAAGACAGCTTTGAAGCTTGGTGAATATGTCGTGACGGAAGCCGGTTTCGGTGCAGACCTCGGAGCTGAAAAATTCTGTCACATCAAATCTCGAGTTGGAGAATTAAATCCCGATGCGGTCGTTCTCGTTGCGACCGTACGTGCTCTAAAAATGCATGGAGGTGTATCTAAGGATCAGCTTCATATCGAAAATGTCGGTGCAGTCGGTCAAGGAATGAAGTTACTCGCCAAACATATCGACACGATGAAAAAGCTCGGACTTCCGACTGTTGTCGCTTTAAATCGTTTCAATTCAGATACAGAAGATGAGCTCGCTGCCGTTCTTGATTGGTGTACTGCACATGATATCCGCGCTTCATTGAGTGAGGTATGGGCGGATGGTGGACTTGGTGGTCACCAGTTGGCCGAAGCCGTCATTGATGCGGTGGAATCAAAGGAAAGCAAGCTATCTCCACTTTATGAATTAACTGACTCGATTGAACACAAAATCAAGACGATTGCCCGGGAAGTATATGGTGCCGCGGATGTCACGTTCACACCAAAAGCACAAAAACAGATTCAAGCCATCGAAACAAATGGGTGGGCCGACCTCCCAATATGTATGGCGAAGACACCGTTCTCCCTCTCTGACGACCCTTCAAAATTCGGTTATCAACAAGGATTCACGATCACCGTTCGCGAATTGAAACCATCAGTGGGAGCAGGATTCCTCGTCGCCTTGACAGGAAACGTGCTGACGATGCCAGGCTTGCCAAAACATCCGGCAGCTCTCAATATGGGAATTGATGAATCCGGAAAAGCAATCGGACTTTTCTAATAGGGGGATGACAGATGATCGTATCGGAGTTGACGTATCCTGACGGGTATCAAACGGAAGTGATGCACGTGCGGGCAGATCAATCAATTGGGAAAATATTCATGTTTCACGGGATGCTCGAACATCATGAAAGATATATTGAGTTCGCGTATTTTATGGCAAATAATGGATACGATGTGTTTGTATGTGACTTGCGCGGTGCGGGCACTAGCGCCCATGACCAAAACACTTACGGCCATCTTGCGCCAGAGACTGGATTTCAGCAACTCGTCGATGATGCCCAGTATCTCATTAACCAGCATGAGGATGAGCGTCCGACGTATCTGTTAGGTCATAGCTTCGGCTCACTTCTCGCACGACGACTCGGACAAGTCATGGGACACGCTTTATCTGGTGTGATTGTCGTCGCCCCGCCTCCACACCCTGGAGTCGCAGGGGAGATCGGTCATCGCTTAATTGCTACTGCGATGAATCGAAAAGGCGCGACACACCAATCTAAATTTTTTGAACGTCTCTTGTTCGGACGCTACAACCTAAAATTTTTACCAGCTCGAACAGATAGTGATTGGCTCTCGAGCGTGCCCGATGAGGTTGACTCCTATATTGAAGATCCAAATTGCGGTGGACTACCATCCCTTGGCTTCTTATATGAGGTGACCCGCGCCTCATTAGATGTCACGACATCCGCACGTATTCACGAACATCCGAAGTCACTTCCAGTTTTATTCGTTGCTGGAGTGGACGATCCCGTCACTCATGACGGCGAGGGGTTGAACGGAATCATTCAAAAATATCGTAAAGCGGATATCGAACCCACTGTCGTCACATACGACAGTGCCCGACATGAAATCCTTCGCGAAGCTCACCGTGAACAAGTTTGGTTGGATATCCTTGCTTGGATGAAGCAAATCAAAACCCATTAATTTACTCAACCTCCTTTTATAAGGGGGTTTTTCATTTACCTGATTTCGGAAAAGATATTTTAACCATTTACCTTTTTTAAAATTTTACTTCTTCTTTCCAATTTTTAAGTACGTTATACTTAGACCGCAATCATTTTTATCATGTTTTTTCATCCGAAAGGGGTAACATATTGAAATCGACACTCTCACGATTAGGAGTAGCCGCCATCGTCTCAGGAACGATTCTGAGCACCGTTGCGCCTCTCCAATCATACGCAGCAACATCTGAAGGAACAGTCAACACACCCATTTTAAATGTACGGTCTGATTCATCGACATCGTCTTCAATCGTCGGCAAGTTAACGGAAGGAACGTCGGTAGATGTGTATGCCTTAAATGATGAATGGGCACAAATCAGCTTCGAGGGACAGAAACGTTACGTTTCTTCTACGTATTTGACGATGGGTTCATCCATTACAAAAGCATCTACAACGTCCACTTCATTATATATGGCTGAAATGAACGTCAATCTTCGGTCGTCGATGTCAACATCTGCTTCAATCGAAACGGTCATCCCGAAAGGATCACTCGTGACGCATCTTTCTACTCACGGTGCGACAGGGTCTTGGTATAAGGTACAATTCGGTACATATACTGGATATGTGGCCGCACGATACTTTAGCGAAACGAATCCTTCGTTTTACGCTTCTAAGACAGCCGTTCTATATGACAAGACCGGTACTGGCGCGTCAAAAATCGCAACGATTCCAGAAGGCGCGCACGTCACTTACCTCGATTCATTGGGTGCGACGGGATCTTGGTACAAAATCGAATACGGTTCACTCGTCGGTTATGCACCGGCACGTAATTTCACAGCGACTCCCCTTGCTCCAGAAGCGGTCACGACATATTACGCAGTGAAAAATGTTGCGCTCTACAACGGTTCAGGAACGGGTGCATCAAAAATCGCAACGATTCCACTCGGTGCAGAAGTGAAGCGTGTGTACGTGAACGGATTGAGTTCATCTTGGTATAAAGTTCAATACGGGGATACTGTCGGTTATGCAGCTGCACGTAACTTCTCGACCTCAAAACCTGAATCAGTCGTCAAAACCACATATTATGCGGTTCGAGACCTAGTACTGTATGAGTCTTCCGCTTCCGGAGCGGCTCGTCTTCGCACGATCAAAGAAGGAACGAAAGTGGTACAGGTTTCTGACGCCAACCTATCCGACTCCTGGTTCAAAATTGAATATGATGGAGTCACAGGCTTCGCTGCCGCTCGCCATTTTTCAACGAAGGCACCTGAAGAAGTGACGATCACACCATACTTTGCGATTCGAAATGTGGCGATGTATAGTTCTTCTGCAGCCGGAGCGACAAAGATTGCGACGATTCCATTCGGTGCAAAAGTGGAACAAGTCTCGCAAAGTGGTCTATCTAGTTCATGGTTCAAGATTCGCTATGATGGCAAAACAGGATATGCAGGCTCTAGTCACTTTTCATTGAAAAATCCAGAGGTTATTGTGAAAACAGATTACTATACAACTCGCGATGTCGTCTTATATAACCGTTCTGATGCTGAAAAGGTTAAAATTGCGGTCATTCCGTTCGGTACGAAAGTTCAACAAGTATCTGAACCTGGCCTCACGGAACGATTCTTTAAAATTGAATACGGCCCAATCACAGGTTATGCGACGGCGGATTACTTCTCGAAAACAGCACCGTCAGACGAACAATACGAAGAAGAACGTCAAGTTCGCATCTATGTAGATGGGAACGAACCGCTCAACGTTCGGTCTACGCCTGAAGTAACGACAGCAAATAAAGTCGGAACGTTAAGTACAGGAACGATTGTCAACATCAAACCGATTGTCGGCTCAGACTGGGCTCTTCTCACGAATGGAACGTATAGTGGTAACTATATTCATACCGATTACGTCGTACCTGTCACAACGACTCCACCTGCGACAGGCATCACGAAAAAAGTTTCATATACAAGTTATCCAATGACGGTTCGCCAGATGGCAGAACGCCAAATGGCTCAATTCGCTCAAACCGACGCACATCGATATGATGAAGCATATTTACCTCGCGCTTGGGTTAGCGTCAATGGTTCGACTGGAACGATTGTTAAGCCTGAGATGACAGTCATCTCGGGCTTAGGAACAGCTCTGAAGATGACTGCTTCCTCAAGTTCTTCTTCACTCGTTACGATTCCATACGGGGCGTCGATACAATATGTTGACCGCTACACTTCCGGTTCAACAGTTTGGTACAAAGTGAAATACGGCACAATGACTGGATATGTGACACCGAGTTCAGTCGTTGGGACAGCAAACATTTTAAGTCGACCGATTTTGACATCTCACGCCTATGGACAAATCAACACAGGTGAGACTGTAACCATAACTGGTCAGACGGGGACATACTATACAATTTCGTATAAACGCCCGGCTGGACACAACATTCGAGTATTCGACAACACATGGCGTCGCGCGTCAGTAGATGACCTTATCTCGTATGTCGATCCAAGTCAGATTGATTCGAACTCTCGTTCATTCTATCAATTCTTAGATTTATCAAAGAGCGCTGGGACAACAGCGACCACGCTCAACAAAGTTCTCACATCTAAAGGGACACTTAGTGGACAAGGTCAAGCATTCGTAGATGCGGCTAGCATGTACGGCGTAAACGAAGTCTATCTTCTCTCGCATGCCCTCCTTGAAACGGGACACGGTACGTCACTTCTTGCAAAAGGGGTTCCTGTCGATAAAGATGGGAATGCATTGATCAACTCGAGTGGGAATCGGATTTATCCGGAACGTCCTGTTGCCGCAACCGTCTATAATATGTACGGAATACAAGCTACCGATAGTAATCCGCTTGGGAACGGCGCAAAGTACGCTTTCCAACAAAAATGGTTCTCACCGAAAGAAGCAATCATTGGGGGAGCTTACTGGATTGGAGCGAAATATATTAACAATCCGCAATACATGCAGAACACACTCTACAAGATGCGCTTCAACCCGTCTTCACCCGGAACTCACCAATATGCAACCGATATCGGATGGGCTGCGAAACAGACGACTAGTATCTATAACATCTATCAATCTCTTGATGCTTACACGCTCAACTTCGATGTACCAAAATATCAGTAAAAAAATGAGACACGCGCCCCTAACTGGCGTCGTGTCTCATTTCATGTCCATTCGATTGAATCGATGATGGACTCAATCTCCATCTTTTCATCGGTCACCTGATCGGCTACGTATGTTAAAAATAAGAGCCGTGTTCCGTCGGTCAAGGACCATACATCTAAATGCATGCCGTCTTCAATCCCACTCGCATAGGCCGTCGTCATGTCACTCGTCTCATCGGTCACACTCGGTGCGACTTTCACGTCGATCGGAAACTCTCCTAAGAACGTTTTCAACTCGCTCATTGCGGATTGCTTTGGTTCTTGCGAATCTTCTGATTCATAAATTGAGATTTGAAGCGTTCCTTGCGCATCCTCTTCCGTCGAATAGAAACTCACGTAGTCTTCTTCTTCGCTGTATTCATAATGTTCCGGATATGTCAGGCGGAACCACCCATCAATTTCATACTCTTTCATGCTGTTTTCTCCTTTACTTGCTTAAATGCTAGCCCCGTGACCATCCTGGCTTGAAGTGCATACTTCAACCGTTCCGTCACGTAAAGACGTTGGCTGTTTACGTCTTGGGCAATCATATGTCCAAATAAATTCATTCGGACCGTTTGATTAGATAGGAAATAGAGTCGATCCGCACTTAATGGACGATATTCGTTCGAATGCTCAAGGTATTCGATTTCAAAGCGGCGAAGGACATTGAGTGCGCAATAACGGTCGGTTTTTCCCGTACTCGTATGAAGTTCGACCCGAACGAGTTGAACATCATACGGACATACATTCATAAAAACGTGACCTACCCGTTCATGTATCAAGAGGACACCCATATCGGTTTCAATTAAGTCGGGGAGGGCCCCTTCATCTTGCGAGATACTCAGCACGACATAAGGGCGGTTTGTCGGTGCGAGCAATTCTCCTTTGTAAAATCGAAATCGTTGAATCCCTGTTAGCACCCGGGCACGCCAAGCATTCCCCCGAGCCTCGGCTTCCATCCGATATAACCTCTCTCCACTCACGCTTACTCCCCCTTCACTCGTTTGAGCGCATCGACGAATGTTTCCCATTCTAGATTGTCACAAACAACCTTATTTTCCAATCCCCATTCTTCATCGATTGTCAAACGTACTTCATTCGATTCCTCGTGACGGGTGATTTTTAAATCTCCTATTTGAATCGTGTCAGGACGTATAAGAAACGTTGTGGTCGGCAACCCGATCCACTTGATCCGACTCGTACGTAGTACAATGTACCATTCGTGATCGTGATGAATCGTAAACGTCCAATTCCGGAGAGACACCGTGGTATCCGTTTGTTTTGATTGCTTCAACATTCGAAATCCTTCACCCATCAGTTGTAAATATGATTTCCGTTCACTCATATTTGATTTCTCTCCTTTTTTCTATTATCTTCGTTGTCGATAGGGTTCTGCAACCTAAAAAGTTTTTTAAAAAAGGGTTTGCAAATAGAATCGTATATGCTATTATATCAAAGTAACGTTAAAACGTTTCGCGGGTGTAGTTTAATGGTAAAACCTCAGCCTTCCAAGCTGATGACGAGAGTTCGATTCTCTTCACCCGCTCCATATTTTTTCACTCATGCGGGTGTAGTTTAATGGTAAAACCTCAGCCTTCCAAGCTGATGACGAGAGTTCGATTCTCTTCACCCGCTCCAATATCGACATATACGCGAGAACATCTCGCACACATACACTGCACGGTTGAGACCTTGCAAAAGCAGAAAGTCACACGACTTTCTGCTTTTTTGTTGTTCTCTCAAGCGATTTGGGGAAAGAGTAAATGAGTCTAATCGAATGAGGAGGAACTCCATTGATTCAAGCGAAACTGCAATCATTTACTGTATATGAAAGTGCGTTGATGCGAACGACATCGACTCTCATCGATACACCCGATGCTATTATTTTGATTGATCCGACGTGGCTCCCTGAAGAAATCGCCACGATTCGCCGAGATATCGAGCTGCGTCGCAACGACCGTCCACTTTACGTCATCTTTACGCATCATCATTTTGACCATATCATTGGAGCCTATGGCTTTACCGATGCTACAACCATTGCCTCACAAGCGTTTGTAGAGACAGATTCATCTGAGCAGCTAAATGAGATTCGTGAGTTTTATGAGCAACATTACATCAATCGTCCTATCCAAAAACCCGACATCGATCTCGTGATCAAGCCCGATCAAACGCTTTTGCTCGGTTCAGTACCGGTCACATTCATCTCCACACCTGGCCATGACGCGACACACATGTCGCTTTTAATCGAATCGATGAATCTACTCGTTTGCGGGGATTACGGATCAAATATCGAGCCCCCATTTATCGAACACGACCCGACTGCCTATCTCGATACGTTACAAACGTTGCAATCAATCATTTATGAACATGAAATCCAATGGTTCGTACCGGGGCATGGTGATTTATGTGATAATCGAAGTCAAATGATTAAGCGGTTGAGCGCTGCGGAAGAATACATTCTAGCTCTTCCTGAACAACGTCATTGGTCTCCATCTTGGCCAGATCACGCATTTTTCGATCGGATTCATGAACGAAATCAGAAGATGGTGGAACAAAAAGAGACCGATCGTCGGTCTCGTCGACAAGACTATTAAAAAATCGCAACGTCTCCCCAAGACGTTGCGATCCCCCTATGTAGACCTATTTCTTTGTGATGCGTTCTGAGCGGACCGTGAACATACGGTCAACCCCATAGATTGTTACTCCCGTCAGAGCGAGCAATCCAATCATAGCAGAAGAAAACATGACCATCCCCCCATTGTTCACAGTTTCGTCATAATCACCCCGTGGTTTTATTATAGAAGACCGCCTCCAAAAAAGAAAGCGTTTTCTTCAAACTTTTTTCACATTTCTTGTTAATAACATCCACGGGTCTCGAACATAACGCCCACCCTTTCTATGGACGGACACGTGTAAAGAGGTGTAGCTTTTATGTAATTTGGGAATACATGATGTAAGGATAAAAAGAGACAGAAGCTGTTCGTCGAGGAGGAAGAGGTATGATTAAGTACGGTACATTGGTACGGATCGAGGGAAAATATGCCGTATTGAGATGGAATAATGGCTCAAGTTTCATCCCTAGACGATTCCTACCATCCGAAGCACGTGTTGGTGATACAATCATTCGAGACAATCATCACTATTATCTTGAAGAAGATATGACCCCTAACTTTGATGCGTTGATTAAGCAACACTACAAAAGCTGAACGATCTGCCCAATCAAACCGGGCAGATCGTTCAGCTTTTGAATGACGTGTCATTCTGATAATTGACTAACCTGTCCTTGAAGCCACGCTTCGTCAACTGGACCCGTCTGTTTCGCCACGATGATTCCTTTTGCATCTAGAACGTACGTTGTCGGTAATGCGACAACACGATATCGTTGCTCGACAGCAGCCTCTTCATCTAACAGAATCGGAAAATCGACGGGATACTCATCTAAGAATGCTTCCACGTCTTCTTTTCCACGTCGTTCATTCTTCGTGACATTTACTCCAACAACCGGAATATTCGTCGCTTTTTCAAAAGACACGAGTTCAGGGAACTCATCCCGGCATGGTGGACACCACGAAGCCCAAAAGTTAATCACGACCGGCTTTCCTTGATATTGAGTAAGGGAAAGACGTTCCCCTTCTAGCGTGCTCAAAGTGAAGTCTGGAGCTTGCTGTCCGACTTCTAACCCTCCCAAAACCGATTCATCTTGTACAATCGGAACCGCTTTATCTCCCTCTAACGTCGACATATATTCTTCATAACCTTTATAAGCAAGCCCAACAATCAATAGAAGGATTAGCGTTCCGATTACGATTTTTTGTAAGCGCATCATTTACCTCTTGTTTGTTTTCCTTAAGATTTCTACACTTAACTTATCATAAACTGTAAAGGAGCGTGTGTATTGTGCAACTTCAAAATGAAAAAATACAGATTAGCTTAAAAGCGCAAGGGGCGGAGATGACTAGTTGGAAAGTAGAAGGACAAGAATTTCTTTGGCAAGGGGACCCCACGTATTGGGGGAGACAGGCACCGATTCTTTTTCCGATTGTCGGTCGGTTGCTCGATGATCAATATTTGTATGAAGGAAACACGTATACGATGAGCCAACACGGCTTTGCCCGTGATGCTATTTTTGATATCGATTCATCGTCTGCCACGTCCGTCTGTTTCACACTGAGCGATACACCTGAATCGCGCCAACACTATCCTTTCCCGTTTACGCTAAACGTTTCATATCAACTTGTTGGCGAAGAAGTCATCGTGTCGTATCGTGTCTATAACTCCGGTGAAACCGTGTTACCATTCAGTATCGGAGGCCACCCCGCATTCAATGTTCCATTCATGGGGGGGACGTTTGAGGACTATACGATTGACTTTGGTGAAGTTCGCACACGCGATCGCTATCTCTTAGACGGTCCTTATTTGACAGGTGCGTATCAACCACTCGGTGAACGACAGTATATCCCGCTCACTAGATCGCTATTCGATGACGATGCGCTGATCTTTGAGAACGTTGACTACGCAGCACTCCGGCATCAACCGACAGACACCGTCATCGTGATGGAAAGTCCGTCCTTCACGCATTTCGGTATTTGGTCTCCACCGCACAAAGAAGCTCCGTTCGTCTGTTTGGAACCTTGGTTTGGACATGCGGATTATAAAGGGCATCGAAGAGACTTCCTGAACAAAGAAGGGATTCAACTCCTTTCACCAAATGAGACATTCGAAGCGAGTTACACTTTATATGTAGAGAAATAAAAAATCAATCCGACGAGACGTCGGATTGATTTTTTATTAAAAGCGATCTTCTTGTTCTACTTCATACTCTGATGGCGGCTTCTTCATAATAATTGCCAGGACGATGTAAATAAGAAGTCCTGGTCCTCCGAGAAGAGCCATCGCCACGAAAAGAACGCGCATGATCGTGACATCCACACCTAAATAGTTTCCTAGTCCTGAACATACTCCGGCAATCATTTGATTACTTGGGTCTTTGTATAACTTCCGTTCCATGTTATCTTCTCCTCAACTCATTATGAGCGTTGTGGTCGACGCAACGTCGTTCTTCCTCCATTCGCCACTTCTCCACGTCCTTCAAAATCAAGTGCTTCGTTGATTGGTGTACTGCCAGACTTAATTTCAATCCGGCGACCGTACAAACCACGGTTATCGAGGGATGCTGCGATGATAGTCGCGACATCAGTTTCAGAAATCGTCGCACCATCCGCGTCATTCAGATCTTCAGATGCTTCGATGGAACCTTTACTCGGTTCATCGACAATGGTCACTGGGCAAATAATCGTATAGTTCAAACCGCTATGTTCGATATACTCGTCGGCGGCATTATTAGCTGACAGAAAGTTAAAGAGTTCTTTCGGTGCAGCATTCGGTTGATCGGCGCCATAAGCACTGAGCAAGACGACATGACGTACTCGTTCTTTTTTTGCGGCATCAATTGCGTTCATTGCGACGTTTCGGTCAAGCAGTTCAATTTCAGTGCTCGAACCATCTGCACCAGCAGTTGCCGCAATAATAACGGCATCTTGTCCGCTCGTCGCCTCATGCACTTTTTTCTCGAGTTCTTTCTCAACGTCAACCGTCAATACATGCGCACCCATTTTTTCATACTCTGCTTGTAGTTCAGGATAACGAATTAAAGCGGTCACTTGATGGGTTTTCGCCAGGCTTTTCAATACACGTTTCCCGATCTTTCCTGTTGCTCCAATGACTAAAACTTTCATTCAAATTTCCCTCCTCAAAAGAGTAGTTCATTTGTTTAAAATTCCTCTTTCAAGTCAGAATCAAACCCTTTTCTTAAAATTATCTGACAGTACCCCAAATAGATAAATCAAGAGCATCTCGAATCGTCTGGACACTCTCTTCTAACGGTTCATAGTAATAGACGTTGTTGATATAGGCATCCTGACCTTCGACTTGCATTTTATTTACCTCCGGATTCGAAATCATCGTCAATCCGACAGAAGCCATTTGCAAGACGTTCATCTCAAGCCCCATCTCTTCTTTCATAAAGCGGTATGTCGCCGGAATTTTCGTCCATCCTGAAGGACTTGCCAGTTTTTCTGCGACAGCCGTCATGACCTCCGTTTGACGATTCGAACGAGCCCCATCTGTATCAGATTTACGGTGTCTCGCATACGCCAATGCCATGTCTCCATCCATCGCATAGGAAACGCCTTCCGTATATTCATACGTTTGGTTGAACCCTTTCTCACTAAACGAATGCGTTGCCGTGACGTTCACCCCACCGATCAAATCAATCAATTCCATAAACGATTCGAACGTGATGACGACTTGTCCATCGACCGAGGCATCAGTCAGTCCTTCCACGGCACCAACCGTACACTCTGCACCACCGAATGCGAACGCATGCGTAATTTTGTCACCTTCCCGTTCAGGTTCACATGGGATGGCCGTATACGTATCCCGTGGAATCGATACATTCTGAACAGTACCAGAGCGTGGTACGAATTCCATCAACTGCAAGGAGTCCGTACGAGATCCCGAGAGTGACTCACCAACCCGTGCGTCGCTTCCCATGATGAGGAATGTGAAGGGAGATGTCGCCATATATCCAACGACTAGTAGAATCACAAGTAGGAAAAGGGCAACTTTCCCCTTCCATTTACGCTTCCGTTTCGTTGGCTGTTTAGAAGAATGAGACATTTCTCGTTTTGTGGGAGTAGATGATTCTGATTGTCTCGTCGCATGCTGTGATTTCGAACGAGATGATTTCCGTTTCGAAAATAATGAGATACGGGGCGATCGTTTCCGACGTGGCTTCACCGTTCCATTTTTCGGTTTTGAAGAATCTTTCATATGTTCATTTAAAAATGGATGTTCGGATTGACGTGTCGCCTGTTCACGCCGTTGTTCATGTATAGATAGTTCGTCCGGTTGACCACGGTCCACATGAGACGATTCGATTTCTTGTTGTTCTAATTCGCGTTTTCTACGTTCGACACGCGATAAATGTTGTTCATCTTTCATCATTATAATCCTCAACTTTATCAATTTTTCTCTATTATCCCGAACCTGCCTTCATCTGACAACGTTTCTTATGAAAATCCGTCTTAAGCATGAGACCAAATGATTGTTTCAGATGAAAACCGGGAAAGGAATAATAATTGGTGTTTGCCCAAATCAAGAAACGGTGTAATAAGAAATGACCGAAAGGAGGAGAGCTGATGCGTGTCGGAAAATTACGCATGTTATTGGAGCAATACGGTGAGACGACGTTACGCGATTTACTCGTCGAAATGTATCGTCATACTCCTAAAGATGTGATTGATGATCAAGATTTTGATTTCATGATTAGCCAGTTCACACGCTATAAAGAAAAAAAGCATTCGGAAGAACGGCATTCGCTCTCGCAAACGATTACGCTGGCTGAACGCTTTGTTGACTCCGCATATGAATATTTATATATTCGCCCGAATCAGGTGATGTCAGAGCGTGACCAAAAAAATTGGTACATCCACGCCAAAAAAATCATTCGTGATTTATCCCACTACGCAGAAGAGTATACAGAAGCGCGTATGATGTATGAAGAAATGTTTTACCTTCTGTCTACGTCGGCCGGAGAAGAACCGCTCTTTTCAACGAGCGACCCATTCCGCCTTTTAAAAATTTCACAAGTCACCATGCTTCAAAAACTCATTCATTACTATCAACTAGATGCTCCGATTGATACCGTCTGGATTGACCGCGCCTTATACACCGCTCTTCATGTCCCAAAAGATGTCGATTCCACAAGAATTGATTTACTTTCAACGTTGTCCATCGAGCATAGTCACGCCAACTCAAGAAAAATCCTCCACTCCCGTCTCCTAAAACTTTGTGACCGTACTTTAGAGAAGTCTCAGATAGAAGATACCGAACTGGAAAACTACCAGGCACTCAAAATGTTAGAGCTTCGCCTTCTTGTCTCTGAAGGGAAATTAAAAGAAGCGGAACAAAAACTGTTTTCAGAATATATTCCGTTCTTTTCTCATCGCTCCGAACCATTTCAAGTATATGTCGACTTTCTAGAAAGTCACGGACATACAGACGAGACAAAACGGTTAAAGCGGTTAGCAAAAGAAAAGCGAATTCGTTTATAGAAAAAGGGAGTCAATCGATGAGATCGATTGACTCCAATACATGATATGAACGAGGGGTGTTCATTTGAAAGGAGGACAGAAAGTTGGTGCAGAACTTCCTTCCTACACGTACAAGTATAAGCGAATGATTGTAAACGTTACCAAACTACTTATTGCATTTTTGTGAACGTTTTCACGTTATTCAATCGTATTCATTATCCCAAGTCCGATGACTGATAATAATACGATGAGTACGAACAAATAAATCATTTCATTTGGTGATTGAAATCCCTCATGAATTTCTACGTCTTCTTCGATAATGATATTTTCATGAATGACCACTGGTTCTGTTTCAGCTAGCGCTGGAGATGGTGTGCCTGTCATCAAAAGTACAAAAGCCAGTATCATGTAATAAACGTATTTCATTTTATACTCCTAATATATGGTTTCATTGTGATTAAGTATAGCATGTTTCATCGGTTCGTTACGGATGACTTTTGATGAAACTCACACATCAGCGCTCAGGTGAATCATATTTTACTGTATTAAACGTATATCTTCTATTTTACTCAAACCTTTTTCTAGAAGGTTTGATTTTTTCTTAAGTTAGATGTCATCACAATGCCACACACGATAATATAAGGAAGCGCTTACAATTTAAGTGTACGTACCATCCAATATAGAAAGAAGGATTCTTTGTGAAACGAGCGCTACGTTTTGTGGAATGTAGACAATTACCGTTGCATGAACGCACTTCCATTCAATCATTATATCCATTTAGCCAGGCACCTTTACTTCTCTCCCTGCCTTCACATCACCACGTCTATGTCGCATTAAACGAACATACCCCACTAGCCTCCGTCGTCGCAAACGACGAACATCTTGAAGAATTTCAAATCATTCAACTTTCAAAATCGGCATACGATGATCGTCATGTTTTCCGTGGATTACTCGATCGAATTTTATATGAGAGAAGTCGGGAAACAAAGCACATGATAACTTACTATTTACACGAAAACGACTATCACAATCAAGATAAACTTCGAATATATGAGGCATCCGGATTTCAAAAGTATCATCAAACGACTACGTATCATTTGCCATTACTCCCATGCGAGAAAGGATCACATACATATTGGACGCTAGATTTGATTGATTATTCCAGAAGAAACGAATGGATCGAATTTCGAAATACATCTTATTATGTCCTTCCGGAAGCGGTCCCTATGACAGACCAACAGTTTACGAATGAAATGCGCCAGCATACATTGTTCTATATGTTACGTTGGTGTCACCGCCCAATTGGGATTATGAAAGTAAGATTACGAATGTACCATGTGTTCGTACAAGAAATCCACTTAGAATGTGACGAACCGTTTGTACGGGAAGCCATTTCGTTTCTGCAACAAAAGTTTTTCTATAAGCTTCGATATATCGAAGAGGCTCACATTTCCACGACCAATTTGCAAACCGACTTGACCTTTGCGCTCCAAAAACACGGTGCTCAAGCATCTTCTGTCAGCGGATTAACTTACACGCAACAGGTGCCGCCGACCCCGCTCTATTCATAAAACGCTAAAAGACGTCGAGCAAATCAACTCTTTCTCACAGGAAAAAGTTGTTCGTTCAACGTCTTTCATTCTGCAGCGGTTGTCGACTCCATCGCTAAAGGTGGCATCTCTTCAAACAGTTCTGTCCGAAGTCCCGTGTCTCTCAAATCGAGCGATTCAATCCGATCGAATTTGATTTTGCGGTCGACAACATTGAACCAATACGTGATGTTTGGCTCATCTTTGAAACGAATCGCATAATTCGATCCATTCAAATGAAAGTCGACTTCGGTAGACAGCAACTCCGTCGGACCAATCTGTTTATGGGTAGTTAACCGTTCAAGGACAACCTGTTCTTCATTGATGCGATAGTCGACAAATGTCGCAAGTGAGAGTCCAAACACAAATGATACCAAGGCGAAAGTGCCCACCAAACCCGTAGTGATTTTTCCGTTCATTTCGCTGTCCCTCCCTCTCCTATTATATCGGATATGCTTGAAACGTTGTGAAGTGACATTTTGTTCAACTTTAGGCAAACTGAAGAGTGAGGAGGAATGTTTATGCAAATCGACCATACAGGAATCGCCATTCGAGATTTAGACGAGGCGATCACCTTTTATACGACCGTGTTAGGTGGAGAACTCATGGATCGCTATACAAATACGGCTACCGGGGTCGAAACCGAGTTAGCCGTTATCCATATCGGGGAAGATGTTATCGAATTACTACGTCCGACAAGTAATACGAGTCCGATTGCCCGGTTTATGAAAGCTCGAGGGAAAGGGGTCCATCA
This sequence comes from Exiguobacterium sp. s89, assembly GCF_018617735.1. Taxonomy (NCBI): domain Bacteria; kingdom Bacillati; phylum Bacillota; class Bacilli; order Caryophanales; genus Exiguobacterium; species Exiguobacterium sp. s89. Next base: position 11,488 of record NZ_JACSKS010000004.1, on the reverse strand, counting down.
CATCGCTTACCGCGTGGACGATTTAGATCAAGCCATTGCCAAACACATGCAAAACGGAATCACGTTTTTAGATGATACGCTTCGTACGACCGCTAAAGGTCGACGATTAATCTATATGGATCCGCGTCATTCAGGTGGCGTGATCACCGAACTTTGTGATTATCCTACAGAAAAGCAGTAAGAGTGTCCCTCTTACCGCTTCATCATGGTTTCTTCTATCAGTTGACGGTTCTTTTCTTTTAATCGTTCGTTATGAGAGGACACCATTGCCGTTGCGGTCGCATTCGGGTCAATGTATGTTTTGGCCCGGTTTACCGCATTCGCAGCATCTTGAAACGCTCCGGCAATCAAGTGAACTTTCCCTTCATGTGTGAGGATGTCACCGGCGGCGTATAATCCCGATACGGATGACTCGCTACCTGAATTGCCTTTCACATAAAATCCATCCTTCATTTCTACCTGTAAATCACTGTGACGAAGCAACTCCGTATCTTGCTCGTACCCGTGATTAATCACTACTTCATCCACATCGACCACACGCGACTTACCTGTTTCTACATGTGTCAAACATACTTGCTGAATCGATCTCCCATCGTGAGAAATCAAATCCGTCACTTTAGATTGTGGGCAACAATCAACCCGACTCTGTTTAATCTTCTCGACTTGTGCCTCATGTCCACCGAGTTCTTCTTTTCGATACGTCAGTACGATCTGTTCTGCAATCGGCTCAAGGGCATTGGCCCAATCAACAGCACTATTGCCTCCACCGGAAATCAATACACGCTTCCCTTTGAAGCGTTCAAGCGATTTGACCGTATAATGAAGATTTGACAATTCGAATCGTTCCGCTCCGCTCACTTCGATTTTATGAGGCTTGAGAATCCCGCTTCCGGTTGCGACGATGACGGTTTTCGATACGTGATGCCCATTCGTCGTATCGATTCTAAACAATCCGTCTTGGTGTTTCGAAATCGACTCTACTTTCTCGCCAATATGAACCGTTGGAGAAAATGTGAGGCCTTGCTCGACTAGCTGATCAATCAGATTCGCACCTGTTGTCGGAAGGAGTCCACCTACATCCCAGACCATCTTTTCCGGATACACGTGCACTTTTCCGCCTAAAAAAGGTTGAAATTCGATGATTTTCGTCTTCATGCCTCGTAAACCGCTGTAAAAAGCGGCATATAATCCGGCAGGTCCCCCACCGATAATCGTCACGTCGAATACTTCCTCGTTCATCGTCGCACCCTTCCTCTCTCTATATGTAAAAATGATAATCATTCTCATTAGATGATAACTCGTTTTCCTCCCTTTGACAAATCATTTTCGTAAGTCGGTGATGCTCATTTGGTTTTTCTTATGCGAAGGTCGGGTAATGGAAGATGAATCAGAGGGAAGGGTGTGTACTATGGAATGGATGGATATCATATTGATCATCGTGTCCTGTTTTTGGATTGTGGAAGTATGGCGATTTCGTAATCGGAAAGAGGCAACAGATGGATCGGTCGAGCGGAAAAGCTTTTATTTCGTAGCAGCAACGATGATTGCTGTCTTTTCGTTATCCATCATATCTTCTGTTGTTTTTGAAACGCCTCCATCAATCACTCAACAAATGATTGGACTTACACTTTACATAGCCGGTGTGTCCTTACGATATTGGGGAATTTTACACCTCCGTCACCAATTTACTCGACACGTCGTCGTTCGACCTGAAGATGAGCTCGTCAGCTCAGGACCGTATCGCTATTTGCGTCATCCGTTGTATACAGGCTTGTTACTGATCACGTTCGGATTTTCTCTATATTTTCTCCATTGGGTCATCGCATTAATCGGTGCGGGTATAACATCACTTGCGTTACTATACCGGATTCACATCGAAGAAGGAATGCTGATTCGTCACTTTGGGCAAGCCTATCGAACTTGGTCGAAGTCACGCAAACGTTTATTCCCCTTTATCTATTAAAAAAGGAGTCCGGAAAATGAACCGGACTCCTTGACTATTTAAGCAGAATATCTACTGAGTAATCGGACGACAATAACACCTGCGATAAACGCGACGATACTAAGTACCCATATAAGACCGGAAGCCGGAACTCCTGGAAACACGACGGCGAGCGAACCAATCACTAATCCGATAATGACTGAAAACGTCATTCCAGGGAAATTCGCTAGCAAGTAGCGGATGACTTTACTACTCACAATAAAGCCGACTGCCACTCCTGCACCAACAATCCCGATAATCAACAGGTTAAAGTTTGAAATGGCACTGATAACCGTTGGATACACCCCAATCAGCAACAAGACGAATGACCCACTAATACCAGGAAGTAGCATAGCCATACTGCCTAACCATCCAGATAAGAATAATAGAAGCACTGTCCCGAACGTCATGTCGGTAATGATTGATGAATCAACCGGATTAAGAAATGCCATACTAGCCACGAGTAACATTGCCAACGTCATTGCAATGACATGAATCGGACGAATCGATGCGCGCGATTTGAATTCCATGAATAACAATGGAATAATCCCTAAAATCAGTCCGATAAAGAAAAACTGTGTCGGTGCATAATACTCAAGTAATAAGTATTCGATGATTCGACTTAGGACGATAATGGCTGTCCCCATTCCAATTGCCAACGGAATTAAGAACCCGATATATTTCTTCCAATATCGGCTAAACACGCCGCTGATTGCTTCGATGAGTTGATCGTAGATACCTAAAATGACTGCGATGGTGCCGCCACTGACACCTGGAATCAAATCACTTGTTCCCATGGCCATCCCTCGCCAAATATTTTTCCACTCCATAACGTATCTCCTTTGCGTATATCTTTCCTCAAGCACTTAGTATAGTCGAGAAGAACGGTTTACGCATCCGCTTTTAGACTGAGAAAGGAGGCGAGTTGATTTCTTTTTTCATATAGTCAAATTTCGCCCCGGAAATATTGATTTCTTTTTCTTTTTGGAATCCGAGACGTGTATATAAGCGATGCGCCGCAACATTTTCTTGGTCCACATTTAATGTGACCGCCGGAACACGATGCTCTTCCGCGACTGTACAAATATGTTCGATTAACTTCGTCCCAATTCCTTGTCCTCCAAACGCCTCTGCGACAGCGAGTGAGTCGATGTACTGAACGTGCCCTTCCGTTTCAACGTCCAACTCTTCCTCACTTCCACGTGCCTTCAACCATTCTCGAATCGGACGATCTAGCTCCTCTGCTTCGTCTCCACGGTACGAAATGATTATCCCGGCCACTTCACCTTCCACATCGGCCACCCAAATATTTTTGTGACTCAAGCGATTTTTCGGATGCTCCACCCAACCCGCAAGACCTTCCAAGACTTCACTTGTATTTTTTGACGCTGTTAACGTGTACGCAATCTCATGAATTGCTTGATACATGAGTGGCGCAATCTGTTTACTGTCTTGTTTCGTTGCTTGTCGAATATTCATGATTGATCCCTCCACCCTCTAGTCTAGCATAGCCGCACACATCGATTGTTTGTCCACACTCGTTTTGTGGCATCATATAGAGTGAAAGGAGCGAATCAAAATGAAAGCAATCATTACTGGAATGAACGGTACTGTAGCACCAGTCGTCGCCGATACGTTACAGCGCCATGGAATTGAAGGAGTTGCGTGGGACCGTGAACGTGTGTCAACGACGAATGAAGAGGAGATGCGACGATTTATCGATAGTATCCGTCCTGATTATTTTTTACATATCGGTATGGGTGCAGTGGAATGGGCCGAGACACTCGCTCGATTATGTGCAGAGAAAAATATTCCGTTTCTGTTCACGAGTACCGTCTCCATTTTTTCAGACGATGTAACCGGACCAATTACACCGGACACCTCACCAGATGCGGAAGATGACTATGGGCGGTATAAGCGTGATTGTGAACGTGCGATTGTTCGCGTCAATCCAGGTGCACAAATCGTCCGTCTCGGATGGCAAATCGGAGAAGAGGCCGGATCGAATAATATGATGGACTACTTTACAAACGAGATGAAACAACGAGGTGTCATTCAAGCGAGTGAGCATTGGTATCCGTCTTGCTCATTTTTACCGGATACAGCAGACGCTTTATTCGAAATTTTGACAAAACGTAGTCCTGGAATCTATCAATTAAACGGCAACGCAAACTATTCCTTGTACGACATTGCGGTAGGGTTAAAAGAACTTCACGATGCGGATTGGCAAATCGAAAGTACAGATGAACCAAAACGAGACAATCGGATGATTGATTCATCTGTATCCATTCGTCCGATTTCAAAACGCTTGAATCTGCAAACCAAATGAATCCTATACGACAAAACCCGCCTGCTCGATGATCAAGAGTAGACGGGTTCTTAATTAGATTCGTTTCACATCGGCCAATCGCAGTTTACTTTTCGGAAGACTCGGCATATCCACAAAGCTATAACTCAAGTCTTGAGGAGGAACCGTGTAGGAAAACTCCTCTGTAAACAGTTCGATGACTTGTTCTAGTACTGCAATCGTTACATGTTCTCCAGCACAACGATGTCCAAAGTCCACATCTCCCCCACCTTGTGGGATAAAGTTGAACGGACTCTCTTTCCAGTCCTTAAAGCGATAGGGATCAAACCGATCAGGCTCTGTCCAAATGGATGAGTCATGGTTCGTTCCATACAAGTCTAATAGCGTGAGCGTGCCTTCGGAAAACGTATATCCGTTCCATTCAAAGTCCGATTTGACACGAGCTGCCGCTACAGGGAAGAATGGATAGAACCGTCTCACTTCTTGGACGAACTCGGTTTTTGTAAGCATACCTTGCCTCACTTGTTCCGTCTCGTTCGGGAACTGATGTAATGCCAGGACAGTAAAGAGAATATAGACAGAGATTGCGACAGTCGGGCGTAGAATATTTAACACTTCAACAGCCACGACTTCTTCAGGTAACAATTCGCCTGACTCGTCTCGATGCCACGAAAACTCATAAAGTGCCGTCTGTTCGTTCGGCAGTAATCGGTTCGTCCGTACTTCTTTTACCATTTGACGAATCCAAGATTCAGCCGAAGCCCTCGCTTTGCGTCCTTGCAAATAGGTTGGCCCAAGGGACGTACCGGATTCGAATAATAATCTCATCTCGTCTGTTCGTCTTACTACTTCTTCTGGCGCAAGCGGAACCCCAGCCCACTCACATACTGCCTTCATCAACACCTGTTGAGACACATCATATAAGACGACTTCCTCTTCATTTTGTTCGATTTGTTCCCACTCGCGATGCGTCAATCGGAGCAATCGATCAATATTCTCTTTCGTCATCAGTGACATGAAAATGTGTTTTCGATGCGTATGCGCCGCTCCATCTAATGTTTGAACACCATCTTCCCCAAATAACGTATTAAGGAGACGTTTCGGCGCCGCGTCTTGACGCATAAATTTGTCGGCATCATAAAACATCTCTGCAGCCTCTTCACCCCCAACACAAATCACACGTTCCCCGAGTAAACGAGTCTCAAAGATGTCTGATTGAAAACTTTTGCGTCGATTGGCGACGAACAAATATCCCTCTCGTAAAAAATCGACACTGTGGTCAATCCCTTCCTGTTTCGGTATGACTTTCCCCATTCAACTCACCCTTTCTCTTTTTTTGAACTATAAAGGATGTTCCCGTGTTGTTAGCGAACAAACCTAATATCGAAAGGAGCGAGTGACATGTTACCATTCTTACTGACACTACGACGAATCGTTCGCGGAATTTGGCGCGGGCTTCGCGACCCTGAGTTTCAGGTCCTGTTCAGTCTCGCCTTCCTCACAGTCCTATCTGGTACACTTTTTTACACCCGATTCGAGGCGATGCGTTGGTTGGATGCACTTTACTTCAGTGTCATCACCCTGACAACCATCGGATACGGTGATTTCGCACCTCAGACCGACATCGGAAAAATATTCACAATCGGATATGTATTAACCGGGGTCGGTATTATGGTCGGCTTTATCACAAAAGTGTTTGACCATTTACAAAAAGCACGACTCGATGAATTGGAAGCAAAACAAAAGACGCCACCCTCTGATTCGTGAGGATGGCGTCTATATGTTTAGGATACTTTTCGATTTTCAATCTCAAGCTGTTGATTAAATCGCTTCGTCTCTGCGATGACGACGCCCGACAAGAACAAGAGGCCAATTAAGTTCGGGATGGCCATCAAGCCGTTAAAGACGTCGGATAACGCCCATACCAAGTTCAAGTTGGTCGTCATCGCACCGAGTCCGGCGACGAGGACGAAAGCAATCCGATATGGAAGAATCGACTTTTGCCCAAACAAGTAGTGGATGGAACGTTCTCCGTAATACGACCAACCGAGCACGGTCGAATAGGCGAATAAGACGAGTCCGATCGTGACAATGTAGCCACCCGCCGGACCGAGGAACAATTCAAATGTAGCGGAAGTCAATTCGACCCCTTCAAGTCCTGTCCCGATTTGCCCACCCATGACGAGCGTCAAACCGGTCACCGAACAGACGACAAGCGTGTCTAAGAAGACTTGCGTCATTGAGACGAGCGCCTGACGACCCGGCATATCCGTCTTCGCCGCAGCCGCTGCGATCGGAGCAGAACCGAGACCCGCTTCGTTCGAGAAGACACCACGCGCGACACCATATCGAATGGCCGCCCCGATAGCTCCCCCACCGATTGCTTCCGCACTGAACGTACTGCTAAAAATGAGTGCGAGCGCATCCGGAATAAGCGAGTAGTTCATGAACATGATCAATAAGCCGCTGCCTAAGTAAAATACAATCATGACAGGAACAAAATAACTCACAACTTTCCCGATTGAACGTACGCCCCCGAGAATGACCGCACCTGTAAAAATCATAATGAGAATTCCTGATATGTAGAGTGGTACATCGAATGTTGTTTTTAGTGCCAACGCAACCGAGTTCGTCTGGACCCCGTTTCCAATCCCGAACGCCGCAATCGAAGCGAATGCTGCAAACGCCACCGCTAACCAACGTTGATTCAATCCTCGTTCAAGATAATACATCGGCCCACCGGCCATCTGACCGCGTTCATCGGTCACCCTGTATTTGACGGCAAGTACTGCTTCCGCGTACTTTGTCGCCATTCCAAAGAATCCAGATACCCACATCCAAACAATGGCGCCCGGTCCTCCTAACACGACTGCTGTCGAGACACCAACGATATTCCCCGTACCGACGGTCGCCGCAAGAGCGGTCATGAGTGCTTGGAAGTGACTGATATCCCCTTTAGAAGATTGATCTTGATTTTTCGAAAACGCCAGTTTCAATGCATACGGTAACTTAGTGATTTGAATCCCACCTAAACGCACCGTCAAGTATATGCCTGTCCCCACAAGCAAGATCAAGAGCGGTGGTCCCCATACGAAATTGGATGCTGTACTCACCCAATCACTAAATGATTGCTCCATCATACTGTATCCCCTTCCCCGAAAAAATAGTGTACGCTTCTATTTTTTCAGAATACTTAGAACAATGCAAAAGTATTGTGATAAAACAACGGATAAACAACATCCCTGTATATATAACAGCGAGACGAACTTAATCGTCTCGCTGTGATTCTGGTTTCTCTCGTTGCAAAGGTGCTTTCCAATCAAATGTATCCGGTACATAATCAAGCCCACCCGGATGAAACGGTTGACATCGGATGAGTCGGCGTGCTGTTAAGTAGCTCCCTTTGACAGCCCCATGTTTTTCAATCGCTTCAATTCCGTAATGCGAACAGCTCGGATAAAATCGACATGTCGGTGGCTTCAACGGTGAGATAAAACGCTGGTATCCTTGAATTCCTTTAACTAGTACACGTTTCACGTGATTTCGCCTCACTCTTTTGAATTAGTGCCATCATAGCGCGATTTGAATCGTTTGTCATGCTCATCGCTTCATGTGTCAGATTGTTTTCCATCTCCTTACAAATGAGCGAGATAGGCGATATTCGAGAGCAAGTTTGTTATGATAGTCAACATAACTATTGACCGAATCGAAAAGAAGAGGTGACGAATCATGAATCAATTATTAATGGTCGGTGCAGGATCGATGAGTGAGGCGCTCGTTCGCGGGTGGATCGAATCGGGAGTCGAACCGACACACATCACAATGACAAACCGAAGTGACCGGGAACGTTTGCACTTCCTACAAGATGAACTCGGTGTTCAAATCGTCGAGGACGAAAACGTCAACGACTATGACATCGTTGTATTAGCGATGCAACCAGATGGCGTCATTCCGTACGTAGAATCGAAAGAATGGAAGACCCCACTACTCGTCTCGGTCGCGGCACACATCGAACCGAGCCAATTAGAAGAAGCTTCAGGGCTTCCTGCCGTATGCGCGATGCCAAACACACCTGTCGCGTATCGTAGCGGGATGACGGGACTATGGTTTGGTCCAGAAACGGATGATACCGACCGCGATAAAGCGACTTCTCTCTTTGAACGTGTCGGTCGAACGGCCGTCACCGATGCGAAGACGATGTCCGCCTTTATGGCCGCTGCAGGTTGTAGTCCAGCCTTCTTCTATGAAATCGTCGGTGCGATGACCCCTGTCTTGACGGATGTCGGATACGATAAACAGACGGCGCGACAAATTGTCGCTCAGGCGATGAAAGGTTCTGCAGAGTTACTGTCACACGAAACACGTGAGACAAATGAATTGATTGCCGACGTGGCTGCCCCAGGCGGACCGACCGATCGAGGTGTCGGTGTACTTCGCAAACGTGACCTTGCCGACGTCATGTCGTCAGCTTTGCGTGAGAGCGCCAAAGAAGATCATGAAACGATTGAAGAAGCGTAAACGATACTCGTTTACGCTTTTTTATGTTCATTCGATCTTATTATTTATAAAAGATAACTTTTTACATGAACAATATTTCACTTTCACCTTGAACATGATAAGATAACGAATGAGAATCGTTATCAAAAGATAGGGAAGGTTACTTATGAGTCTATTACGACATGTCGCGTTGAATCAAACCGTCATTCTATCTGATTTGACTAAAATTGATGATCGCTTGCGCCGGCGAATGATTTCTCTTGGTTTTTATGAGGGATGCTCGGTACGTGTGAAGCGCAGAGCTATTTTTTCAGGACCGCTAACCATTGAACAAGTAGATCATCAACAAATTATCGCCATCCGAAGATCAGATGCCGAAAAAATCGGGGTGATTGTACCATGAGTCAACGTATCGCATTGATTGGCAATCCAAATACAGGTAAAACTTCATTGTTTAATCGATTAACAGGTTCATTCGCACATGTCGGCAACTGGGCCGGGGTTACAATCGAACAAAAAATCGGTCAGTTACATGGGAAGGTCGGACAATTAATCGATTTGCCTGGGGTTTATGATTTAGATCCGCTCTCGGCAGATGAAGCGATTGTTTCCCGTTTTTTATTGCATGAACCGTTTGACGGGATGATCAATATTGTCGATGCCTCACAATTAGAACGCAACTTACAACTTACTCTGCAACTTCTAGAGATGGGACGTCCGCTTCAAATCGGTTTAAACATGGTCGACGTCGCAGAAAGCCGTGGGATGCATGTCCATCTCGATAAATTAAAAACACTTCTTCAAGTAGATGTGTTTCCGATTACGGCACGAACAGGTGATGGTTGTGACGTCTTACTCTCATCGATTCAAATGGAAAAACGTCAACCGTTCGAACTAAACTATGGGCCAGAGACCGAAGAAGCGATTGCACGCATCCTTCGAGAGGTAGGTCTATCGAGAACGGATCGATGGATTGCAATTCAATATTTAGCAGGTAACCGGATTGTTGTTGACCATTTGGAAGCATCATCTCCAGACATTGTCGCCATCCGTAAAGATCTCGAAGCGACACTCGGACGTTTTGCACATGCCCATATCACCGAACGTCGTCGCGATTGGGCGAAACAAATCCGACATCAAGTCATTGAAAATCAACGTATGCAAGAAGTGACGATGACGGATCGTATCGATGCGGTTGTGACACATCCTATCTTAGGTCTGCCCATCTTTTTCGGGGTACTCTATGCGCTATTCCATGTGACGTTTAATTGGATTGGCGCACCCCTTTCCGATTTATTAGACGGATTGTTGTCTGGCCCCATCACATCAGGAACCTTTTGGATATTGGATGCTTTAGGTGCCTCGTCAGTCATTCAAGCACTTCTCGTAGACGGTGTCATCGCAGGTGTCGGAGGGGTATTAGTCTTTGTCCCACAAATCTTTGTCCTCTTTTTCTTCATCTCATTTTTAGAGGACTCGGGATATATGGCGCGGGTCGCCATCGTGATGGACCGTTTCATGCAACTCGTCGGACTGAACGGAAAAAGTTTTATCCCGATGATTATCGGATTTGGCTGCAACGTTCCTGGAATCATGGCAGCTCGAACGGTCGAAGAGGAGAGAGAACGCCTCGTCACAATCTTCATCTCACCATTCATGTCATGTTCGGCCCGGCTTCCGATTTACGCTGTGTTTGCAGCTAGTTTCTTCTCAGCTCATCAAGCTCTCGTTGTGTTATCGCTTTATATGCTAGGCATTTTCCTCGCCTTGATTGCTGCAAAACTATTTACGAAAGCATTAGCTGCCGAAGATCAGACGAGCTTATTCATCGTAGAGCAACCCCCATATCGCGTCCCACAAGGACTCACTCTATGGCGCAGCACTTGGCAAAAAGCCAAAGGATTCGTTCGCAAAGCCGGTACTTTTATTTTTGGAGGCTCTGTATTTATCTGGCTCCTTGCGTATTCAGGCCCGGGCGGTTTTGATGTGCCCATGAACGATAGTTTTCTAGCTATGATTGGTGGGGCAATCGCCACTTTGCTCATTCCTCTCGGATTCGGTACTTGGCAAGCCGGCGCGTCGCTCATTACCGGCTTCTTAGCAAAGGAAGTAGTCGTTTCCACTATGGCGATTATCTATGCCGTTAGCGAATCTGATTTATCTGAGTCGTTATTGCCAGTCTTCACGCCACTCAGCGCGTATAGTTTCATGGCCTTCGTCTTGCTATACGTACCTTGTTTAGCGACGGTCGCTGTCATACGTCGTGAAGTCGGGAGTGCCAAACTCACATGGTTCACCAGTTTATATGGCTTAGGGGTTGCCTATGTGGTATCGCTTGTCATTTATCAAGTCGGTCGTCTGTTCGGATTTGCGTAAGGAGGAACACCATGCCATTCTTTGACTTACTTATCGGATCTGTTGTCTTTGGATATGCCGCCTTCTCCCTTTACCGCTACACGCAGAAAGCAAAGGGTGGAAAATGTGCAACATGTGAGATTGAGCCTACATGTACAACGGCATGTGATGCTGCAGATTGGGATAAAATCATTGCGGAGGCTCTTCAGAAAGACCCTTCCGCTTTCAATTCAAATACAAAAAAAGACTGAATTCCGATGAACTGCCCCATAAAAGTTGGACATGAAAAATCCAACTTTTATGGGGTGTTTTTTATGACCAAATATTCAAAGGCATTGAAAGTCCAA
>NZ_JACSKS010000003.1:0-293373 GCF_018617735.1 Exiguobacterium sp. s89 | reverse complement strand
CGTCCTGAGCCAGGATCAAACTCTCCAAAGAATTTGATATAGCTCTTAAATTGACGAAGCTTGCGCTTCATTCAAAAATTGTAAAACTTTTTTTGCCTCATCGTTCAGTTTTCAAAGTTCGTCAGTTTAAATGGTGGGCCTAAGTGGACTCGAACCACCGACCTCACGCTTATCAGGCGTGCGCTCTAACCGGCTGAGCTATAGGCCCATAAAAAAGAATGGTGCACCCTGAGAGATTCGAACTCCCGGCCTTTAGATTCGTAGTCTAACGCTCTATCCAGCTGAGCTAAGGGTGCGTATGGTGCGGTCGAGAGGACTTGAACCTCCACGGTGTTAACCACCACTAGGCCCTCAACCTAGCGCGTCTACCGATTCCGCCACGACCGCAGCGTATAAAGTTAAAAGAAAAATGGTGAGTCATGCAGGGCTCGAACCTGCGACCCTCTGATTAAAAGTCAGATGCTCTACCAACTGAGCTAATGACTCAAATAAAAGCTGGGCTGGAAGGGATCGAACCTTCGCATGTCGGAATCAAAATCCGATGCCTTACCACTTGGCTACAGCCCAACGTAAATGGCGGTCTTGACGGGATTCGAACCCGCGATCTCCTGCGTGACAGGCAGGCATGTTAACCCCTACACCACAAGACCAGATTACGTTTTTATTTGAAATGGTGGAGGATGACGGGATCGAACCGCCGACCCCCTGCTTGTAAGGCAGGTGCTCTCCCAGCTGAGCTAATCCTCCATATATGGTGACCCGTACGGGATTCGAACCCGTGTTACCGCCGTGAAAGGGCGGTGTCTTAACCGCTTGACCAACGGGCCGATATTATGTGTCTTCTAAGTAATTTTAAGTGGCGGAGACGGAGGGATTCGAACCCTCGCACCGGTTTCCCAGCCTACTCCCTTAGCAGGGGAGCCCCTTATAGCCTCTTGGGTACGTCTCCAAAATAAAATGGCTCCGCAAGTAGGATTTGAACCTACGACCTACCGGTTAACAGCCGGTTGCTCTACCACTGAGCTATTGCGGAACGTTGCTTGAACTTATCGAAGTAACGATTTATATTGTAACCGCAAACCAGAAACCTGTCAATCACTTTCTTAGAAAAACGTTTATTTCGCATGTCGTCTCTCGGCGACTTCTATAAGATATCACGGCATAAAAAGACCGTCAACACTTTTTCTGAAAAAAAAGCAGGCAAAATGAAAAACATTTTACCTGCTCCGAGTTTCTTCTTATTGACTGTTCGGCGTAAGCATCGTCAAACTAATTCGTCCACGATTCACATCGACTTGTTCAATCCATACAGTCACGATGTCACCGACCGAAACGACATCTAACGGATGCTTCACGTAACGATTCGACAATTTCGAAATGTGGACTAGTCCATCCTGCTTCACGCCGATATCGACAAATGCACCGAAATCAATGACATTTCGGACAGTTCCTTGGAATTCCATCCCTACTTTAAGATCTTCAAGGCTCATAACATCTGTTCGTAGTAACGGCTTTTGAATATCTTCACGCGGGTCACGACCCGGTTTGGCTAATGATTTTAAAATGTCCTCTACTGTCGGAAGACCCGCATCTAATCGCTCACTCAATGCACGTGCGTCGACTTGCTGTAGACGTTCTCGAAGCTCGGCTGTTCCAACCTCTGATTTAGAGGAGCCGATTTCTTTTAGAATCGATAACGCGAGCGGGTAACTTTCCGGATGAATCTCAGTTTGGTCAAGAACATCCTTCCCGTTCATGATTCGCAAGAACCCAGCCGCTTGTTCGAACGCCTTTGCTCCGAGACGTGGCACCTTCTTAATATCCTTTCTCGTTTCAAAGCGTCCATTCTCTTCACGGTATGACACAATATTTTTTGCCGTCGTCTTGTTAAGTCCCGATACGTATGTCAATAAAGACTCGGAGGCACGGTTGACGTCAATTCCGACCATGTTGACCACGCTTTCGACGACAAATTCTAAGGATGCCTTCAGTTTATTCTGGCTCACGTCATGCTGATATTGTCCGACACCGACTGATTGCGGGTCGACTTTGACAAGTTCCGCCATCGCATCCTGGATTCGGCGTGCGATCGAGACGGCTGACCGTTCCTCGACTTTTAAGTCCGGAAATTCGCTTCGTGCGACTTCCGATGCCGAATACACACTCGCCCCTGCTTCGTTCACAATCGCATAAGCGATGTCACGCTCTGCTTTCTTCAACCAGTCGGCGACGAATTGTTCTGTCTCGCGTGACGCAGTCCCGTTCCCGACGACGATGACCGAGATCGGATATTCCTTCGCGAGTCTCGTCAACACTCTCTCGGCTCCAGCGATATCATGTTTCGGTGCCGTCGGATAAAAGACACCGACTTCTTCGACTTTTCCGATTTCGTTAACGACTGCCCACTTACAACCCGTCCGATATGCCGGATCAATCCCTAAGACGACTACTTCGCGAAGAGGTGGCTGCATATAGAGCTGCTTTAAGTTTTTCGAGAAGACATCGATTGCTTGTTCTTCTGCCTTCTCTGTCAACTCACCACGAATCTCCCGTTCAATTGCCGGGAAGACAGATTTTTTATAAGCCTCTATCACAGCCGCTTCGACAATTTCACGCTTCTCTTTCGGCAGTCGTTCATATGTACGGAGGGTCTGATCCATGAAGCGCGTCTCGTCAAATATCACTTTTACTTGAAGAACGTCGGTACGTTCTCCACGGTTCAAGGCGAGTACACGGTGTGGGACGATGCCAGCGATTTTTTCTTCATATTCATAGTACTGTGCAAAAATCTCTTTCTCGTCCTCCGCTTGTTTTTTCTTCTTCGAGCGCAAGAGCCCTTCTTTGCGTACGCGGTCACGGAGCATCTGTCTCAGTTTCGCTTCCTCGCCCCATTCCTCCCCGATGATGGCACGAACGAGTGGCAACGCTTCTTCTACTTCGACGTCTTGAGCGCGTTCTTTTAACGCCTCTGATGAATAAAGTGACTTGTCACGGAACCAGTCTGCGAGTGGTTGCAACCCTTTCTCGCGACCTTGTTCCGCTTTCGTGCGTCGTTTCGGACGATACGGTAAGTAGATGTCTTCAACTTGTTGAAGTGTCGTCGCCACCTCTAATGCTTTCGTTAATTCAGGCGTGTTCTTTTCCAACTCTTCTAATTTGGCAAGGACATCCGCTTTACGTTTTTGTAGACTCTCTTCATATTGAAGGGCGTCTAAAATCCCTTTGATTTCGACTTCATCCAGATTTCCCGTCATTTCTTTCCGGTAACGGGCCATGAACGGAATGGTCGCCCCTTCAGACGCAAGCTGTTGTACCGTCTCAACTTGGTTCCCTTTCAAGTTTAACGCTTTAGCCACTTTCGCAATCACTTGAATCACTTCCTTTTTTGATCTCTTCCAAAGTGTAGCAAACATTCAAACAAAAAAGCGACGACTCGATTAGTCATCGCTTGAGAATACTTCATTGAGTGGGACTTTGATGGCTTCACGCAGCTTTTCGAGTGCTCGCCGCTGCAAACGGGAGACGTGCATCTGCGAGATGCCGAGAAGTTCTCCAGTCTCTTTTTGGCTCATGTTCTTATAGTAGGCACATTCTAAGATAGCACGTTCCCGCTCATTTAAGACGTTGAACGCTTTTTCTAAAATGAGACGTTGATCGACTGATTCATACCCACGTTCTTGGCTACCGACTAAATCGAGTAGTGTGACCGTACTGCCTTCGTTATCCGCTTCAATTGAACTATCGACTGACAAAGCCTGATAGCTCTTGCCCATCTCAAGCGTTTCGAGAATTTCTTCATCTGATACGCCAAGATGATCGGCAATCTCATCGATTCGCGGAGAACGTTGCAATTCAGTCGTCAACTCTTCGACTGTCTTCTTAATTTTCGGTCCGAGCTCTTTAATCCGACGTGGCACATGGACACTCCATGTTTTATCGCGGATGAATCGCTTGATTTCTCCGATGATGGTCGGGACGGCAAACGATTCGAAGCTACGACCAAACTCTGGGTCAAATCGACGAAGTGCCGCTAGTAATCCAATCATCCCAACCTGTACGAGATCGTCGTGAATCGCCCGTCCTCGCGAGAATTTGCGAGCGAGCGCTTCGACGAGGTCTGAATAGCGATTGATGAGTAGCATTTGCACTTCTTCGTTTTGGTCATCTTGTTGGTAGCGTTCAATCCACTCTAGTACCTCATCATCACTGTGATGGCGTTGTTGAGATTTTGCTGGCACTCTGATCCACCTCGTCCCTGTTAAGGAGTTTTGTCATCGTCACTTTGACACCGTTGTCTTTATTGATCGAGACATCATCCATTAACGCTTCGATAAGGAAGAGACCAAGTCCTCCCTCGCGGAGCGATTCAATTTCCGTCGTCTCTTCGACCGGAGTCGCTTGACGCTTCACATCATCCGCGAACGTCTTGCCTGAATCTTCAATCGTGATTTCAAGACGATCTGCATACACGCCACACGAGAGTTTGACTTCTCCATCCTGATGTTCTTCATAAGCATGTTGCACGGCATTGCCACATGCTTCCGAGACCGCGATTTTAATATCCTCGATCTCGTCGTACGTATATCCCATACGGTTAGCGATTCCTGAAACGACTAATCGAACCACACCGACATATTCTGGTTTGGCCGGGAACGTCATGACCGTCTGTTCAACATTGTTCATTGCGTGCCACCTCTTACATTCGAATTAATAGAAAGAAGTTTGTGAAGACCCGTCAATTCGAATAGACGATTGACTCGATCCGTGACCCCGACAAGTGACAACTCTTTTTCGTTACGCGTGGCAATCTTCAATGCCCCAACGAATACACCAAGACCTGTCGAGTCCATATACTCCACTTCGTCTAAATGAACGACCACATCTTGTTCACTGATGGCCGGATGCAATACTTCTTTCAATTTTGGTGCAGTATATGTATCCACTTCCCCGGATACGTAAAGGTGTAATTGTTCTCCAATGACTTGCTCGCGAATCGCTAAATCCATTGTCTATTCCCTCCTAAATGTCCGTACAGATAAATTGAGTACGATTAATTTTAATTCCCCTCTGACGAAATTTTAAACCATTTTCTTAAAAAATATTTTAAAAAAAGACCGATACCTATGTACCAGTCTTGATCTATGTAAGGCTAGAGCGGGATCAATCCCATACTAATCTCTAGCGCTCGGTCAACTTTATGCATCGTCTCATCATCGAGATGAGTGACTTTATCCGTCAGACGACGCTTATCAATCGTTCGAATCTGTTCAAGTAAAATCACAGAGTCTCGTTCGAGTCCGTGCTTCTCTTGATATACTTCCACATGAGTCGGCAGTTTTGCTTTTTGAATCTGAGCTGTAATCGCAGCGACAATGACGGTCGGGCTAAAGCGATTGCCGATGTCGTTCTGTACGATGAGAACGGGTCGAACGCCACCTTGCTCTGAGCCGACTACGGGCGACAGATTCGCATAAAATACGTCACCACGCTTTACGATCACTCTGCTCACACCCCACTTACTTGACGTAAGAGAGCATGTTCGGCTTCGGCTTCAATCGTTAGCATCTCTTCTGCCATATTCAAGTTAAACGCGGCCATCTCTTGATAGCCTTTCGCCAATTCTTCACGCAGTGTTTGTTGTCGATCAGCAATTTCTTTAGACAAGTATGTCACTACATCGTTCAAGGACAGTGTTTCACGGTCTTTCATCGAAATCGGACCCCCTTGTTGTGAGAACCGATCTGGGACGGATGCTAGCGCACCCGCAGTTCGCTGCTTCAACATCTTACACCTCCAGAATCGTTTCATGGACTGGCGGAAAATCTCCCGCGTTCTTTATCAATATAACACGCAGGAATGGGAAAATATAGAGAATTCGAGAAAGAATTCAGATAATTTCACACGATTTTTGATTCACACATAGCGACGCGGCAATCGGCTCGTAAATTGACAGACAATCTCATAGTTGATGGTTTCTAGATATGACGCGAGTTCATCAATGGCGACATTTCCACCGATGAGTGTCACATCCGTACCGACTGGGAACTCTTTTGGGAGACGAATCATGAAACGGTCCATGCAGACGCGCCCTACGATTGGACAACGAACGCCATCCACCTCGACCTCAAATCCGCTCGCCTTCCGTAACCAACCGTCCGCATAACCGACCGGGACCGTACCGATCCATTCATCGGCCGACGTCGTATAGGTCGCGCCGTAACTGATTGTTTGACCTGCCTCAAGTTGTTTCACCTGCATGAGCTGACTTTTCAAAGTGAAAGCTGGGCGCAGAAATGAATAGAACGTCTCCATCTCATCTGACGGATATAATCCATAAAGCGCAATTCCGACACGAACCAAATTGTAAGGAACATCTTGACCCACCATTCGGATGGCTCCGGCTGAGTTAGACGTATGAATATAACGGAATCGCTCGTGCAGGCCCATCATCAACCGTTCGAATCGCTCTTGTTGCGTATAGTACAAGTCGCTATCTAGTTCATCGGCTGTCGCGAAATGGGTGTAAATCCCTTCCACCCTAATCGAGTCAGTCGCTTCCTCTAGTAAGGCATCCAACTGTTCACGGGTGCGCAGACCGAGACGTCCCATCCCTGTATCGACTTTGATGTGAACCTTCAAAGGCTTTTCTTCTATATAAGGAATTGCCTCTTTTAACCATTCGGCTGAAAAGACGGACAACGTGATGCCCCGTTCTGCCGCAGCTCCGGCATATTCAGGGAATTGCGCCTCCATAACGAGAATGGGTGCCGTGATTCCAGCATCGCGAAGCTCAATCGCTTCCTCAAGTAAAGCGACCCCAAGCATCGTTGCCCCATTCTCAAGTGCAATCTCCGCTACTTCAACCGCCCCGTGACCGTAGGCGTTCGCTTTGACAACCGCCATGATGTCTTGTGGGATACGTGTTGATAATTCTTTTATATTGTGGGCGATGGCCGCCCGATCAATCTCGATTCGACTAGGACGAAACATGTTGCCCCTCCTCTTCTAAGATGACTTGCGCGACCGCATACGCTTGACTATGACTGATGCTGACATGAATCCGACCTGAAAACGGTGCGGTCATGACAGGCCGTCCTGTCTCATCTGGTAAAATTTCAATATGACGCCACGATAAACCGTGTGCAATGCCGGTGCCAACCGCCTTGGCATAAGCCTCTTTTGCGGCGAAACGACCTGAGACAAACTCGATTTGACGCGGTAGCGGGTACTGTTGAATAAACTCATATTCCGCTTCGGTGAGCAGGCGCTTTAAAAAACGCGGTTGTTTCATCGAGCGAGCCATCCGATCAAGCTCGACGATATCGATTCCGATTCCTACAATCACAGGACACTCGCTCCTTTCCTTTTTTCCTCGTTTCCTTATACAATTGAGGAAAGAGGTGATGTTATGTTTAGTCGTACTGAAAATGTACAAACGTTTGTACGGGCATATCCACTCGTAACGCTGTTCATTGTAATCCAACTCCTTGTGTTTGTCATCGATTCTTTCGCTCCTGGTTTACGAATCGTTGCGACGGGTGGGTCGTTCCATTTGGCACTCGCGGACGGACAATGGTACCGCTTGGTCACGGCCAACTTTATTCATTTAAGTCTCGGCCATTTATTGTTCAACTCGTTCGCGCTGATCATCTTTGGGCCAGCGATGGAAAGAATGGTCGGTCATGTGAAATTTGCCCTGTTTTATGTATTGGCCGGAGCTCTTGCCAACTTGCTCACCTACTTCACCGTCAGCAATTTATTTTATCTACAAGCTGGTGCGTCAGGTGCAATCTTGGCCATTCTCGGATTTTACGTGTTCATCGGCCGCTTCCGTCGCACGTTGATGTATAGCCAGGATGCCCGCTTGGTTTATATCTTCGTTGCTATCAGCGCTGTCTTCACATTAATCGGTTCAAATGTGTCGCTTTGGGGGCATGTGTATGGTTTCCTCTCAGGATTTTTACTTGCCCTACCACTCTCACGGTTTGCCGTTCCGTATACACGGCCCGCTCGCTATGGAAAGTATAAGCAACGCTCGTACGCACCCCCTGTTATTCATTCTGGGGATGGAAAGTGGTTTTTCTACATTATTATCGGACTAGCCATCTTCGGATTATTGGCACAATTCCTATGACAAAGATACAAAAAACGGCCAAGCGAAATCGCTTGGCCGTTTGCTTAAATTTGATTTTTATGACGAGCCTCTTGAAGCACGTCGACTAAATCCTTCACGTCTTCGACAAGGTTTTGAATCGTATCTTGGTTTTCTTCGTAGAGCGATTTCCATTCCATGACACGATCTTTCAAGTTCCCTTTCGATGAGGCTTGAAGACCGACTGCATGGGCTTCTGTCGATGTATTCGATGACTTCAACTTCGACTTAATGCCTTTTAATTGTCTTACTTGTTGATCGCGCGTTTCGCTATGGAGAAGTGATGCTGCTGCGCCGATTACTGCACCCGCAGCCATCCCCAACCAGAAATAATTCTTGTTCATAAAAATCCTCCCCTAACATGACGTTATCTTTTATTATAGATTATCTGACTCGGTGACGACATAGTGTTTTATGACAGGACCTGACCCACGTTGTTCCACGGTCCGTTTCAACCGGTCTTCGAAGACTGCGTAATCCGCCGTATCTCGGAAGTGTTTTCCACCAGACGTGAACTGAATGAAGACGACAGCATGGTGGTCGTCCGGGTCGACCCCGAGACGGTAAGCCGAAAAACCTTCATGCCCGACACCGAGGGGCGCCTTTTCAGTCAATAGTTGATGAAATAACAGAGAACGGGCATTCTCATCTGCCGGGATGTTCGCATACAAGATGTTTCCTTTTTTCACGAATTCCCCTGATGCCTCTTCAATTTCAAACACTTTGCCACTTTTGAACGGGGATTTGTCTCCCTCCGCGAGTAAAATCGTCTCATGTCCATTCGCCGCGATGACACCCGGTTCTTTCCGAAGGCGCTCCGCCACGCTACCTGACGCGAACGTCATATAAAGTTTAGACAAGTCCTTCACACCCTTTCGCGAGTGTAATGTCTTTCTCCGTGATACCACCTTCGTCATGAGTCGATACGGTCAAAGTTACATCCCGATACTCGATTAAGATGTTTGGATGATGATCGAGTGACTCAGCCAAATCCGCTACTAGATGTACGAATTGGATGGCTTCCGGGAACGTTTCAAGGCGGTAAGTCTTTTGAATCTCCCCATTCACTTCTTGCCAACCTCTTAAGCGTGACAGTTCGTCTGTCAATTCACTTTGTGATAATACCATCGTCACAATCCCCTTTCCCTATACGGTCTACTTGTCTTATTCTACCCAAACCGAAGAAAAATAATCTTCCGCGCATGATGTATAATGATTTAGAATGAGATGGATAGCCATCATTTTGATTATGAGAGGAGCATCTCCTATGCGCGCATTGATTGTTATTGATTATACATTTGATTTTATCGCAGACAGTGGTCGTTTGACTTGCGGGAAACCTGGGCAAGAGATTGAAGAACGGATTGTCACGTTGATTGAAACGTTCTCGACAGAGGATTATGTCGTCATCGCAAACGATGTCCATGATGCAGGCGACACCTTCCATCCGGAAACGACGTTGTTCCCACCTCACAATATCCGTGGGACAGAAGGTCGTGAATTGTACGGAGCTGTGAAAGAAGCATCCAAAACGGCAGACCACTGGATTGATAAGACACGGTATAGCGCGTTTGCCGGAACGGACCTTGACTTGCGTCTTCGGGAACGCGGCATCACAGAAGTTCATCTTGTCGGTGTCTGTACGGACATCTGCGTGCTCCACACAGCCGTAGATGCCTACAATCTTGGTTATCAAATCGTCGTCCACGCCGACGCCGTCCAAAGTTTTAATCCGGTCGGTCACGAATGGGCGCTCGAACATTTCGTCACGACACTCGGTGCGACCGTCGTCGGAAAGTGACGTAAAACAGAAAGGAAAATATATGTTACATCGCAATTTAGCACTTCATACGGACCTTTACCTTCCACGTTGGATGTATATCTACTGGAAGCAAGGTCGTCATAACGAAAAAGTCGTCTTCGACCTTTACTACCGCTCGAATCCATTTAGTGGAGGATATGTTGTTTTTGCTGGACTCGAGAACATCGTCCATTATTTAGAGAACGTATCGTTTACCGAAGAAGATATCGCCTACTTGAAAAAACAACTTGGATTCGAAGACGAGTTTGAGAATGTGTTACGGAATTTCAAGTTCACTGGTTCACTATATAGTGTCCGCGAAGGAGAAATCATCTTCCCCCACGAACAAGTCGTCCGGATTGAGTCGACCATCTTTGAGGCAAAGTTGTTCCAGACGGCACTCCTCAATATCGCCAACCATGAATCACTTATCGCTACGAAATATGCACGGATTCGCCAAGCTGCACCGAACGAAACACTCCTTGAAGGCGGCGCACGTCGCGCGCAAGGGGTCGATGCTGCCTATTACGGCACACGTGCCGCTTACATCGCAGGTTTCGATGTGACAAGCCTCGTCTCTGCCGGACGTGATTTCGATGTACCGACAGGAGGGACGATGGAACATGCGGACATTCAGTTCCATGATGATGAATTGAGCGCATTCCGTTCATTCGCTGAGATGTACCCAGACAACACGAGCCTTCTCATCGACACATACGATACTCTTAAATCCGGTCTTCCGAACGCAATCACGGTCGCGAAAGAACTTGAGGCAAACGGACACCGCCTCAAGTCTGTACGACTCGACTCCGGAGACCTCGCTTATCTGTCGAAACGTGCCCGGAAAGCATTGAATGAAGCCGGTCTCGACTATGTTAAAATCGTCGTCTCTGGTGATTTAGATGAGTACGTCATCCAAGACTTACGAATGCAAGGCGCCGAAGCCGATACGTTCCTCGTTGGGACGCGTGGGATCACAGCTTATGAACAGCCGGCACTTGGTATGGTATATAAACTCGTGGCACGAGAAGATGAGACGGGTGAGTTGAAACCGGTCATCAAAGTATCTTCTTCCAAAGTGAAGACGACGACGCCTCATAAAAAAGAATTGTACCGGATCATCGACAAGGAAACGAAAATGTTCAAAGGCGATTACATCGCCCTTTCTGACGAACCGGTTGATTCATACACAGAGATCGACTTAATCGATGTCCGTGACCCAGCCTTTAAAATCAAGACACGTAACTTCAACGTCAAACGCTTGTTGCAGCCAGTTTTCCTCGATGGGAAACGAGTATATGACCTACCGAGCACGACCGAGATTCGTACTTACCACCATGAGCAGATGAACGGTCTTTGGGAAGAGTATAAACGCCTTCGCCTGCCGGAAGTTTACTCGGTGACGTTCAGTAAACCACTTTGGGATCTAAAACTTGATATGATTCGCAAAACGCGAGTTCCAAAATAAAAAAGGTTGTGGGTGCATTCCCACAACCTTTTTTATACCATCGTCATCTCGCCCGCTTGGCTTTGATCTTCTTTTCTCCGAAAGTAAAGCGCCATCGACAAAGAGAGCAATATCAAGACAAAATAGACAGTCCGTTGCCAAAACGTAGCTTCGGTGTCCCCTTGGAACAGTGCAATGATATAATCACTCCCACTGACTAAAAACAGTCCGGCAAGCAAAAGAAAGATTCGATAGCCGGCCCGACTCCGCTCCCCTTTCACTTTGAAGAAAAGGACACCATAGTAGACAATCGCCAGAATCGTCACATAACCGATTACGCCAACAACCCAACTCATCTTGATGCCTCCCTCACTCTCTATTTTTCTGTTTCTTCCCCGTTATCTTAACATATTCTATTCATCATACTATGTTAAGATGGTCTAAAGAAAACGCGGAAAGGAACGATCCTATGAAAACGTTTCGCCTCGTCCAAGTCCGTCTCGTTCAAGACGAATACGGCAATGAACTGAACTTACCAATCGATTTGCTCGACGGATTGATCATCTCCAAAGAGCACGACTCTGAGTGGCTACTCGAGATGCTCGTACCGACCGAGTCCGCGGTCACGCTCCATCACTACTTAAACAAACGAATTCTTATCCTCGCCGAGGCAATCATCACGTCCCGGACGAATGCCCCGGCTGCGCTCGCCTTGACGTTCACGAGCGAACGCGCTTTGAACGATCATCATACGTTCGTCGCCGAGGGACTTATGTTGATCCCGAAACAGGATGCTACGAAACAAGTGCTTGATTCCTTGATTCAAGATGGGGTTGCCACATCGAATTTGAAACCAGCTTTCTTCGAGAAGAAAGTCGAGCTGCAGCAAACGTTCAGCCGTTTCGCCTTTAATCAATTAGTCAAAACTGGGTCATTCGAATAATCGAATGACCTTATTTTTATTTCCCCACAACCTTGGACCCTTCAAACAAAAAAAGACGGAGAAATAACTTCCGTCTCACACGTAGATAAAGAACAAGATGACCATCATCGTCATTCCGATCACTTTTAACAACGTGCTGCCGAGAAAGGCGAGAACCGTCCCGACGCCGATACTCCATGCCTCGCGTGTCGTCTTCCCGAGCGTCAATTCTGCCAAAAATGCGAAGATGAACGGGAAAATAAGGACTCCGACGAGCGGGAATATGAAAGGTCCGGCAATCAAGCCGATCGTCGCGCCCCATTTCGCTCGTTCCGAGCCACCTCGTTTGTCCACCGTTGCCCGGGTAACGACATAGTCAACCCCAAACAAAAAGACGAGGAAGACGGATTGCCATACCCAGAACGTCCAAGTCAGCGGCTCAAATGAGAAACCAAACCCATAAATCATGTAACCGATAAACAAGAATAGGACACTCGGAATGACCGGGTAAATGAGTCCGGCAAAAGCGACTACAAATGATGCGATAATAAATACCCATAATAAGGTCGTCATGACATTCTCCTCATTTCATAATGGCCGGATCGGTGATATGGTCAGCTACATTGACTGCCTTCACCTCAAACTGACCATGTTGATGGATGATATAGTTCGAGCAGGCGTTCCGCATCGCATGACGGAACGTGTATGTGTCATCAATCGCTGAAAGCGCTGCTTTGATTGCATGTGAATGGCAGACGACAATGATGCGCTTGCCTGGATGTGTGTCGACCAAATGCTTCATTCCTTCTAAAACACGGGCGCGCATCTCACCTTCCGACTCGAGGCCAGGAAGGCGCTCCTGATCATCGGCTTGAACAGCCTCATAAATACCTTTTACCGGCTGTCCCGATGCCGCTCCAAATTCACGTTCAATAAACCGTTCATCTAAACGAATCGCCCCATGCTCGATACCACATGACGTCGCAATCGCTTCTGCCGTATGAACCGCACGCGATAAGGGACTAGAGACGATGATGTCCCACTGTTCTTGACTTAAAAAAGCTGCACTCTCTTCGGCCTGTTGACGTCCGAGTGCATTCAAAGGATTATCTTCGCGCCCTTGAATAATTTCTAAACGATTCCAATCGGTCTGACCGTGCCTGACTAAACATAACTCTGTCACTACTTCCACTCCTTATACTTTCAATCATCACTCATCGTACCATCTTCCCTAAAAATCGCAACGTCATACCATGCATTCATCAATAAAACGGTTGATGCGTGCCATAAGTTGCTTTTCGTTGATTGGATTGTCCGATTGCAGGAAACTTGCAAGTGAGTGCGTTCCATTAGGAAATGAAATGAGTTGGACGTTCGCACCGACGTCACTCGCATGTTCGACGAAGTGAAGCGCCTGGCCAAATGGCACAATCGGATCTTTCTTCCCATGTAACAATAAGATTGGCGGTGCATCAGCGTACAAATGGGAAACGGGTGAACATTTCACCATCAGTTCACGCCACTCTTCACGGCTTCCTTCATAGAATTTCAAATGAGCCAACCACGTCTGAATGAACTTGAATAATAAAAAGTTTGTTGGTGGATACAAGGCGATAACCCCTTTGATTTTTGGGAGATCATCCCCGAGTTCACCTACAAATTGTTTGTGACGATCGAGTGCTGTCGCGAGCAACAAAGCCGCTCCCGCAGAATCGCCCCACACGAGTAATTGCTGTGTATCAAGCATCAACAACGACTCGTGTTTCTTCAAATAGCAAAGTGCATCTGAAGCATCGGAGATATTATCAGGGAAATACACCCCATCTTCAAATAAGCGATAATCGATACTGACGACAGCGATTCCTTTCCCTA
The DNA here is from genome assembly GCF_018617735.1 of Exiguobacterium sp. s89. Taxonomy (NCBI): domain Bacteria; kingdom Bacillati; phylum Bacillota; class Bacilli; order Caryophanales; genus Exiguobacterium; species Exiguobacterium sp. s89. Next base: position 279,179 of record NZ_JACSKS010000003.1, on the reverse strand, counting down.
AAAAGTGATCGAGTAACGGATGAAACAACGTCACCATGCTCCGGTCCCCTCTGACAAATGCTCCCCCGTGTGCATAGACCGCTACCGGGAATGGACCTTCACCTGGAGGGAGATATAAATCAAATTGGAGCGGACGATCGTTGACAATTTTATACGTGTACGTGTGACGCCGGCGTGTTGTCGGTCGAATCGGCAATTCGGGTTCTTGCCATCTGACAAGTGACCCATACTGACTCCACACGCTAGCCCCGGCTGCAGTCGCGGCAGCAATCGCCGCACCACCTACAAACCAGGCAGTCTCCTTTCTCATACAATCCACTCCTCGTCCCTTTTTTTAATCATATTCCCGTTTTTTTCAAAAATCTATCCATCAGAAGTCGGACTTGACGTGCTTCGAAAGGCACACTATAATATTAATCGCAGTCATAAAACGTAATTGTTACGATTTAATATTCAGATAATTTTTGAAAGGTGGACGATGAAAGATGAAAAAGACATGGCTAGGTGCCGTCGCTGCCGGGACGCTTCTACTTGGAGCTTGCGGTAATACCGAAGGAGATAACACAACGGAATCAACGGGCGACAAATTGACGGTGTATGCCTCGACCTTCGCTTTAAAGTCAATAGCTGAAGAAATTGGCGGAGATCAAGTCAACGTCGAAATGGTCATCCCACCCGGAGCAGACCCGCACACATTTGAACCCACTTCTAAGCAGATGACTCAAATTGCTGAAGCCGATCTCTTTTTGACGATTGGTCACGATTTAGAGCCATATGTCGAATCAATGGAGAAGAGTTTAGATGGACAGAACGTCACCTTCGTTAAAACAGCGGAGAACGTGGCGTTGCTCGATGCAACTGATACCGTTCATGTTCATGAAGAAGATGGACACTCGGAAGACGGGCATGCCCATCACGACCACGGACAATACGACCCTCACGTTTGGCTCGACCCAATGAACGCCTTTACAATGGCGGAAGCCGTTGAAGCAGCTCTCAGTGAAGAGGCCCCGGACTATAAAGACGAGTTTGCGGATCGCTTAAGTGCATTCAAAGAAGAAACGGACTCCCTAGATAGTGAATTGGCAGCAGCGGTCGAAAACGGGACGAAATCAGAACTTCTTGTAACGCATGCCGCTTATGGCTATTTAGCTGAACGCTATGGATTCGAACAATTACCAATCGCCGGACTCACACCTTCTGAAGAACCATCACAACAAGCTCTTAAACGAATCATCGAAGAGGCTCGCCTTCATGATTTGAACTACATCGCCTTCGAAAACACGGTCACACCGAAAGTGGCTGAGGTGGTAAAAGAAGAGATTGGCGCAGAGAGCGTAACCATTTATAACTTAGAATCGGTCACAAAAGAACAGATGGACAAGAGCTATTTCGACTTGATGCGTGAAAACGTCAAGGCACTTGAGACAGCTTTGAAATAATTAAAATCCCGAAACGAGATGGCTCGTTTCGGGATTTTTTCATGCTTCTATTCGACGGTCTAACGTCTTCATCGTGACGAGAAGCAGGATCAGGAGCGATACGATGACACTCATCATCCAGAAATCCCCGTCCATGAAGAATGATCGCGTCCACTCCCCTGTACTCATTCCCAACCACGCTTGACTGACACCAAATCCAATCAGTGCGATCACACCAAAACGAATCCATGTCATCTTCGGAACAAACCGTTTGCTGACGAGATAACTATTCAACACCAATAGACCAATATAAGCGGCGAGTAGAACGTTCCAAGCCGTGTCAAATAGGACAGGCACCACCCCGCCCGTCACAGCGTACCCCCATGTCACCAAGAATACAGTGAATGAGATGAGCGTGATGCGATAAAGCGACTTGACTCCCGTTTGATACGCAAGAAACGGGTTAATCAGAATGCCGATCCAGATGAGTGTGCCAAACACGTCCATGAGCGAATCCCCTTTATACCATTTTTTTACATGGTATCACATCAGGTCCATCCTTACTCATAATAAATTAAGACAAGCTCTTCTCGGGACACGGCCGTCTCACAAAACTGTTGCAACCGGGTCCAGTCTTCCCAAATCGTCTCGAACTCATCTTTTGCTACGAGCGCCATGTCTTTCACGTCATCTCGTCCGAACGCATGCAACGTGTCTTTGACGATGTGAAGCAATTGTGGAGTCAGTATACCGACAACGACCGCCTGCGCTTCATTCACAATCAACTCCTCGCCAACGAGTGCCATTTCCATATTGTATGTGTCCGCCCCATCGATATACACTTCGATTTGACTGAGCACGCGTTGAAACGGTTCCACATTCGGAAGCGTCAGCGTGTCGTCCCGATCCCGATATTGCTCATGCATATGAATCAACCAGTCTAAAATCATCTCCGGTTCTTGGTTGAACGATACCCATACTTCTGGGGAAACACGTACATAATGCGTCGTCTCCATACATGAACGCCCCCTTTTTTATGACATTACCCGTCTTGTATATGTAAAAAAACCGCCTACTTAAATTCGTAGACGGTTTCCTACATCAAAAACGATTAGTTCCTGTTTGTTGTTCTTCTGGTTCGCTCTCCCAAGCTTCGATATATTCACGGCCAGGAAGGTTCTCAACCGAGTCGACATAGAAGACCGGGTCTTCTCCTGCTCGACGTTGTAACAAGTAATCATCGAGAACGGCGCGAGCCACCTTCGCCAAGCGGAAGATCGCATACAAGTTCACGAGTGCCATGAGACCCATGAACACGTCCGCAATCGACCAGACGAGACCTGCAGAACGGACCGCACCAAACAAGACCATTCCGACGACACCGATGCGATAGAGCGTGACGTAGATTTTTTTATCTGAGATGAACTGAATGTTCGTCTCTCCGTAATAATAGTTTCCAAGAATCGAACTGAAAGCGAATAAGAAGATTGCAATCGTCAAGAACGATGTCGCTACCGGACCGACTTCTGCTGTCAATGCAGCTTGTGTCAGTTCGACACCTGCAAACGATTCTGAACCTGCTACTCCTGAAATCAAGATGATCATCGCTGTCGATGTACAGACGAGTAATGTATCCACGAAGACACTAAACGATTGAATCAATCCTTGTTTGACAGGGTGTGACACTTCCGCTGTTGCAGCGGCGTTCGGCGCAGAACCCATACCTGCTTCGTTCGAGAAGAGACCACGACGAATCCCTTGAAGCACCATCGCACCGATTGCACCACCGAAGAGTTGCTCGATTCCGAGGACTCCCTCTGAGAAGATGAGGCTGAAGACGTCTGGTAGGAGATTGACATTTGTCACCATAATCCAAATCGCGAGTAGGATATAGCCACCTGCCATGACTGGAACGATAATACTCGACAAGAGTGCGATAGATTGAATCCCACCGAAGACGACAACGGCCGTCACAATCGCAAGGACAATCCCAACGACTGTTGTACTGATCCCAAATTGATTACTCACAGAGAGTGAAATCGTATTCGACTGTACCGAGTTGAATGCAAATCCAAATGCGAACGTAATCAAAATTGCGAATAAAACACCGAGCCAGCGTTGACCAAGCGCACGTTCCATATAATAAGCCGGTCCCCCGCGCCATGTTCGTCCGTCACGAATCTTATACACTTGTGCCAATGTACTTTCGACGAATGCAGATGCTGCTCCAATCAAGGCAATGAGCCACATCCAAAAGACCGCCCCTGGACCACCGAGCGCAATCGCTGTCGCCACACCGGCAATGTTACCTGTTCCGACACGTGCCGCCGTTCCGATTGCGAACGCTTGGAAAGAAGATACTTGTCCTTTCTCACGCGCCGTCCCTTCTTTAAACAAAAGACGGAACATTTCAGGAATCATACGGAACTGGACGAACCCCATACGAACCGTAAAATAAAGACCTAATGCGACAAGTACAACGATGAGCACTTGCGACCACAACAAATCGTTCGCCTGCGAAACAAGCTTCTCTACCAATTTCTCCATACTAATCCTCCATCATTCTAAAACTCTTAACAAAAAAGTCATGTCAACTTTTTTAACATGAGTAGAATTATAGGTAAATTATACGAAAATTGCAATATTAATTCACTTTCTTGCATGATGGACTATTTGACCAAATCGAATCTTGCGAAAAAAAACGAATCAGATTGCTCATCGCAACCCGATTCGTTAAATATTTCATATTTAGATAAAGAGGTTCAAGTTGCCGTCTTCTGCTGCGCCAAGATATGCCGCAACACCACCAAGGTCGACCCCCTCGATCAATTCTTCTTCTTTGATGCCCATGACATCCATCGACATCGTGCAGGCTACCATTCTCACACCTGCTTCTTGCGCTGACTTGATCATCTCTTCGACAGAAGGGACGTTCTTGTCACTCATGACTTTTTTCATCATTTTTTGACCGACACCACCGAAGTTCATGTTCGAGAGCGGAAGTTCGCCGGCATGTCCTGGCATCATCATACCGAACATTTTTTCAAGGCCTTGTTTCTTCACTTCCGGTGCGTCCGGTTTGCGAATGACATTGAGTCCCCAGAATGTGAAGAACATCGTCACGTCTTTACCCATCGCTGCAGCACCTTGCGCAATGATGAGGGATGCGAGCGCACGGTCAAGGTCTCCACTGAAGACGACCATTGACGCACCGTCTTTTGTTGGAGCGCCCGCCTGCGGAGCAGCCGGACCTTGTCCTTTTTGAAGGATGGCTTCGACTCGTCCGTTAACAAATTGTTTCGAGACGAGCTTATTGCCTGTCTTCTTCGCCCACGCTTCGATATCAGCGAAGAATCCTGGATCACTTGCGAGTACGCGGAGCGTTTCGCCTTCTCCGAGGTCTGCGACTTTCTTATTCACTTCCAGAATTGGTCCCGGGCATTGTAGACCACACGTGTCTAAAATAACCGCTTCACCAATTGGTGCATTCGTCATCTGTGCTGACTCCTCCTCTACAACGGTTGCTGCAGTTTCATTTGATGTGTTCTCCTCTTCAAGCGCCTCGAAATCACGATTGATTTGTGACCACGTTTTGTAGCCACCGCTCAAGTTCTTCACTTTGAATCCGTTTTGACGCAAGATTCGTGATGCGAGATATCCACGAAGACCGACTTGGCACGTTACATAAATTGTTTCATTCCGGTCATAGTTGTCTAAGTTTTCACGTAATGAATTCAACGGAACGTTGATTGATCCTGGAATCTTCCCAAGTTCATGTTCTGATTCGTCACGCACGTCAAGCAATGTCGCTCCATTTTTCACGAGCTCATCGATTTCATCCCAATGTACGACTTCGTTGTCGCCGAGCACGACGTTCGAAGCGACATAGCCGATCATATTGACCGGATCTTTCGCTGAACTGAATGGTGGAGCGTAACTGAGTTCGAGATCCGGAAGGTCAAGAACTGTCAAACCACCTTTCATCGCTGTGGCAAGGACATCGATACGTTTGTCGACTCCATTGATGCCGACACCTTGCGCACCGTAAATCTCACCCGTTGTCGGGTGGAACAAGAGTTTGAGCGAAACTGGTGTCGATCCTGGATAGTACCCTGCGTGCGAACCCGGGTGCACGTGGACGGCTTCATAAGTCTTACCAGCCGCTTTCAAACGTTTTTCGTTCCATCCTGTCGATGCGACCGTCATATCAAACACTTTGGCAATTCCTGTTCCCATCGTTCCGTTGTATTTAACGTCACGACCATTAATGATATCCGCCACAAGACGTCCTTGACGGTTCGCTGGCCATGCGAGTGGTACAACGGTTGGTTCTTGGAAGACATAGTCGAGTACTTCGACGGCATCTCCGATTGCATAAATATTTTGATCTGATGTGAGCATTTTTTCGTTGACACGAATCGCGCCGCGCGTACCTGTCTCAAGGCCCGCTTCCCGTGCAATCGTCGATTCAGGGATGACACCGATTGACATGATGACCATATCCGTATCGATGACGCGACCGCTTGTCAAATGTACTTTCTTCCCTTTTTCAGAGAATGAAGAAACACCGTCTGATAATTGAAGTTCGACACCGTGAAGGCGCATGTGTTCATGAATTGGAGCGACCATCTCGCGGTCAAGTGGCGTCATGACTTGGTCTGCCATCTCGACTAGTGTGACGTCAACGCCGCGCTCACGTAAGTTTTCTGCCATCTCAATCCCGATGAAGCCCCCACCGATTACTGTCGCGTGTTTTGGTGCTTTGTCATCAACGTAGCTACGAATTTTATCCGTGTCCGGGATGTTACGTAGTGTGAAAATATCTTCTGCTTCATCGATTCCAGGAATGTTCGGACGAATCGGTTTCGCCCCCGGTGATAAAATGAGTACATCATATGACTCATCATACGTTTCACCGGTTTGGACGTGTTTCACTGTCACCGTTTTTTCGTCACGGTTGATTTTTGTCACTTCCGTCAAGTTGCGGATATCGAGTTGGAAACGTTTGTTCATTCCTTCAACTGTTTGAACGAGCAATTTTTGACGATCTTGAATGACGTCTCCGATGTAGTATGGAAGACCACAGTTCGCGAATGAAATATACTCCCCACGGTCGAACATGACAATTTGGTTTTCTTCATTTAAACGACGGAGACGTGCTGCTGCAGATGCACCACCTGCTACTCCACCAACGATTACGATTTTTTTACTCATTGTCCATTTCCTCCTCTGACGACTTCTCCTGGCCAACTCATCAAGCCATCTTCTATATTGACCACTTTATAGCCTTTTGCCTCCATTTGCCAAGTTGCTTGCGTGCTACGTGCACCAGAGCGGCAAAGAACGACATATTCTTCAGCAGGATCGAGTGTATCAATCCAAGTGGTGATTTCTGATAACGGATAGTTTTTTGCACCTTCGATATGACCTTCTTCAAACTCGTCACGTTCACGTACGTCGACGATGTTTACAGGCACTTCAAAGTCCATCTGACGTTTTAAAGCGGATGCTTTCATAACTGATCTACCTTTCCTTTTCGATTCAATCTATACCATTCGGCTTGGTAGCTGGCGTCCAACAAGTTTGTGATTTGTTGAACATTTCGCTTTTACGTCATTAATATACCCCCTTAGGTATTCAAATGCAAGAAATAAGTTTGACGAAATGTAGAATTTTTCTTCATTGCTCATTCGGATAGTTGATGCTCGACACATACTCCCCCATGTATTAAGATGAGCCTACACAATAAATAGTTGGGTAACTGAACAATTTTTCCTATAGAGGTGAATGATATGGAACCGTATGTATACGATGCAAAAGTATTGAATCGCATGAAACGCGTGGAAGGACAAATTCGCGCCATCATCCGTATGATGGAAGAAGGGAAAGAGTGTCGCGATGTCGTGACGCAATTAAGTGCCGCCCGATCCGCGCTCGATCGCGCTTCGACAATCATCGTGGCTAAGAATTTAGAGCAGTGCATCATCACAGCTCAGGAAGATGGTGAAGATACGTCAGAAACGGTAGAAGAAGCCATTAAAATGTTGATGAAACGCTAGTTCCCCTTGCTTTCCCTGTTCAAATGGGGGAAAGTTAGAGTAACGACTTACTAAGGGGGATTTCCTTGTGAACTTCGAAGAAAAAGTAGAATCATTTAAAGCGCTCGCCGCTGAACGCAATATGACGTTCAAAGAGAGCGACACTGAAACGCACGTCACGTTTTTGACGCGTGAAACAACAAAATCCGGGGCTCAGCCCGTTATGATTATCGCTTTTAACAAAAAGACGACAGACGCTGAGTTGTACGCTGCGACCGTCACGCACGTCCCAGACTATGTAGAAGATTTACCGATTCTCAATGCCTTGAACGAGTTCAACCAGGAGTTCAAATACTTCCGCTGCGTACTCGACAGCGATCGTGATGTCACACTCGCATCTACACTCGACCTCGACCTCGGTTTCTCACCAGAGATTATCTTGCAACATTCATTCATGATGTTCCAAGCGGCCGATGAAGTGAACGAGTACATGCAAAAATTGTATACACAAGTACAATAATGAAAAGCCGCCCGGATTTTTTCCGTGGCGGCTTTTTTGAAACATCTTTCTACTCCATCTCGTATGGTTGACCAAGGAGGCGATTCGACATGACACGTTATGAACGATATGTAGAGGCACTAGATGCCATCAAAGAAGCGACGAAATGGGAACTGACAGATGACTTCCGGCGCTTAATGGCCATTCATTACGCGATTCACGATACCCCGTTCGATGCATCACGATTTTCAGACGCACGTGATACATTGAAACAAAAAACAAAGATATTCTCAAAGTTCAGAGGTAGCCAAAACCTCGTGTGGCTTTCGTTTCTCGACGCTAAGTACGAAGACATCGGAACTGCGATCGATGAGGCGCTCCGACTTGATACATTGCTCGACCGTAAACACTTCCGCTTCAGTTCATTGCGTCCTTTTTTAGCGAATCAACTGATCAATGTAGATCACCCTGAGCAAAGACTCGATGAGGCGACGGACCTGTACCAAACGTTTAAGCAACATCATCCCTGGTTGACGAGTGAGGAAGACTTGCTATCAGCACTCGTACTCGTCCAAGCGTTTGACGACGTCATCGATTTAAATGAACGCATCGAGCAGCACTATACATTATTGAAAGACCGACTTCCGAAGTCAAACGAACTTCAACTCGTCTCTCATTTACTGACATTCAGCGACTCTTCTCCAGAAGAAGCGGTGTCACGATTGCTCACTTGGAAGTCGCACTTAGAGGAAGTAGAAGTATCCATCCGTCGTGAACACTTGCCTGCGCTCGCCCTACTTAGCATCGTGACAGAGCCGAACATGGATTCCATACACGCCGTAAAAGAAATTGTGGATGTGGAAAAAGACAAGCAGCGCTGGTTCAATACACATAGCGTGCTCGTCGCCCTACAACTTGTGGCAGCCGACCACATCACTACTGGAGAAGCGAACGATTTATTGCTTCACGGCACATTCGCTCACCTGCTCGCGATGCAACAAGCGATGACGGCTGCCACGACTGCCGCAGTCATTGCCAGTACCACGTCCACGAACTAAATTAGACGAGGTACGTCGCGAGACACGTCAGTACAAATACAGAATTCGCAATCTCTACAATCCCAATCTTCATGATTGGGACTTTTTTTCCGTAAAACCAAATAGCACGAATCAGGCTTGGGGCGTAAGCTAATACGAGCAGAGGATAACCCAGTACAATGAACACGATGATTAGTAACATATGATACCCCCACGAAAGGTTCCGATAAATAGTGCTCTTCTTTTCCCGAATCATCGTCTTGACGAAAAAGATACTCCCGAAGAAATATAAGTATGGTAAGACAAACACCCATATCATCGTCTCATCCAAGACGCGTGCCCCAAGATAATAGCTCGCCATCCCGCCGATACAGAACGAAGTGACAGCACTAGCGTCGTTCCATACGTTTCGTTCATCTTTGATTTTGGCAAAGTAAGCGTTCACGAGACCAAATGGAATCATCGCAACGGCGAACCAGATGAGACGCCACTCCACGAGAAATACTGGCACGATAGCTACGATAGCAATGATGAGATACATCATTACCGTGCGTAAGAGGTCACGCGACTTCTTGCGCTGTTTTATGTATTGGAATAAGAAAAATGTACCCATGTAAACAAATAGCCATGCGATTGCAAAAGATACGTGTGCCCATGTCCATCCTCCGACCATTCCTCCGAGAACGAACGGTAAAATGAGCATCGACCATGCCCCATGTTGATTTGGAATCATCCATTTCATCACCTATCACTCCTTCATCCTTCAGTGTATTAGACGGTGAAGGCATAAGCTATGAGATTTGACACAAATAGCGAAAAAGAAAAATAGGTAGCCTCATCTACCTATTTCATCATATTTCCCTCGTCTTATTTTTCGCATAGTTTGTCACGTATACAACTCCGATGACGAATAACGTCAAGATTGCAAGACCGTTCACCAACGTCTTGAGCGTGTGTAGCCCATCAACGTTGTTCACGACCATCACTGCCATGAGTAATACGAGGATACTAAAGTTGACAATATTTCGATTTTTCATAAGATGCACCTCTCATTTCTAGTCATCCTCCATGATATCATCATCAGTGAATAAAAAGTTATTTTTTGTATGTTTTAAACAAATACCTCATTTATACTAAATGAAAATGTATAAATTGTTCAGTGAGGTGAAATTCGATCATGTTTTTACTGCCACAAGATCGAAAAGGCCGTTTTATCTTCAAGTGTATTCTCGGCATGAGTCTTTTTCTACTTTTTATCGGACGAAGCGAAGTCCCTCTACCCATTCACGCAACGACTTCTTTCGTCCCATTCGAGATTCAAAGCCCCACGCAGCTTCCTTTTGTCACCGATAGTGAATATGCTCATCTCGTCAGCTTAAGTCGGGTCGAACTCGTTTATCAAAATGATGAGCAGTCTATTACCGTATGGGCAACTACTGAACTAGGATGGCACCATACTGAAACGTGGGAAGCATATGCTCAAACCATTCAAGGTTCTCCTGTATATCTCAATGAGACCGATGAACTCACCGTGCTCAGTTGGCAACAAGATGGCGTCGAATATGCAATCGACTACAAAGGAGATCAACTTTCGAAACAAGACTTGTTTGACATCGCAGTTTCGATGAACTAAAAAAAACGACCTCACGCGAGATCGTTTTTTGGTGACCAATTTGGCACGACAGGTGCCGCTTTCGGCTCATCGACGACGAGCATCTTTGTGACGACCCGTCCGGCGATTGACACCGCGACGAGCGTATACAATGCGCTCGATAATGGTAAATAGATGAGTGAAATCCCAAGGACGATCACATCAAAGATAATCAAAATCGTGCCGACCGACACACCTGTCCATTTCGATAAGCCAATGGCGAATAAATCGTCGCCTCCGGTAGCTCCACCTGACTTCAAGACGAGACCGAGACCATATCCGGTCAAAATCCCACTCGCGATGGCAGCGAATAACGTCGCCGGCCATACTTGAATATCAAACGTGAGCAAATCGAGACGGTCCCACATCGCATAACTGAGCGATAAGGACGAAGCGGCTAATACCGCCTGCCCGACAAAACGCCATCCTTTCCACCATAACGCGATGATAAAAAATGGAATGTCGAGCACGATCATCGAAATCGCCGGGTCGATATCAAATAAATAACGACCGAGTAGCGATAATCCGACGAACCCACCTTCCGCCAAACCAAACTGTTCATTCAAATAATAATAACCGAACGCCATGATTAGCGTTCCGAGCACTATGGTAGCAACTCGTTTCATTCCGATTGTCCTCCCCGTTCTTGACGGAGAGGAGGATCCTCAGTCGTAGCCGCGGTTCCATCTGTTCCATCTCCGATCTTCCGTTTGTTGATTGATACACGTGATTGTGATCCTTCAACGCTAGAAGTCCGGAAGTTGGAACAGAGGCCATGTCCTCTCGGTATCCATAAAGACCTTCCTTTCTCAAATTGCGCGTAATCTTGTACACAGTTTACCACACATTTTGATTTAGTTGCTGAATGTTACCTTTAGTGCATGTTACGTTTCGGTAAATCTTTCTTCCCGAACCACCACCAGTTCCAATCCCCGAACAGTTTCATGAGGGACGGAACGAGCAGGATCCGGATGATGGTCGCATCAATGAAGATGGCGAGCGCAATCCCGACTCCGAGCTGTTTGATCGGACTGACGCCTGTGAAGGCGAACGCACCTGTGACAACAATCATAATGATGGCTGCCGAGGTAATGATTTTACTCGTTTTCGCCAGTCCCATCTCCGTCGCGTAGTCATTGTCACCCGTCTCCCGGTAATATTCTTCGATTCGTGAAACGAGAAACACCTCGTAGTCCATCGACAACCCAAAGACGAGCGAGAAGATAAAGACCGGAGTCAAAATACTGATTGTCTCGGCGTCATACACATAGCCCGACTCAAAGATGATGACGAGCAGTCCGAACGTCGCCCCTAGACCGAGCACGTTCATGAGAATCGCTTTGATCGGAATCAAGATAGAACGGAACGCCCACATGAGGATGAAGAATGTCGCCAAGATGACAGTGATGACCGCATAGGGGATACTGTCATAAATTTCGTCGTAAATCTCTTCATTGAAGGCTGCCGGTCCACCGACTTCGAACCCTTGATTTCGCCAATCGCGTACGAATGCTTGCGCTTCTTTGTCGCTCGGAGGTACATCAAAGCTCACGTTGACGAGTGCCAAATCCGTATTCCCGTCAAGTGTGACGAGGCGTTCAAGCGGAGCGAGTTGTTCAGGTGCCGCCAGGGCGAGTTGCGTAAACGTCTCCGGTGTTAACCCCGATGTCGTCAGGAAAGTCGAGACGTTATCGACGATGTCGACTTCATTCAACTCATCCGTGAGACTCGTCAATTCCTCTAAAATCATCGGATCGGTCAAATCGTTCGCTTCGAACAGAATGACCGCATCGGTCGAATTATCCCCAAACACATCATCCCATCGCTCGAGCGCAGCTCGTGATTCGTATGAGGTCGGGAGCGCGTCGGCATCTGGTATGTTCAACTCTAAATCGCGAACGAACCAAAGGCTCGGTAGTAATAACAACAATGCAACGAGTGTCATCGTCACGGGACGCTTCATCACGAAGCGGGCAAGCTTTTGCCAACGCTTTTCAGAACGGGTCTCATCAGACTTGATGATCCGTCCTTTATTCAAGGCCTCACCGACTAAGTAAAGAGATGACGGCAAGAGTGTCAGTGCCGATAACACCGCCCCTGCAACCGCAATGAGTGCACCGAGTGCGATTGCCTGAAAAACGTCGACCTGGATGAACAATAGGCCGGCCAATCCGACAAATACACAAAGTCCCGAGAAGAGAATCGACCGCCCGGCCGTCGCAACGGTTCGTATGATGGCCTCTTCTCTCGATTGTTCACGCGCCAATTCTTCACGATACCGATTGACGAGTAACAGGGAGAAATCAATCCCGAGCGCGATGGCAATCATCGCTACAGCATTCAGGACAAAGATGGATAATTCCATGTTTTGTGCAAAAAAGAATAGTGATCCCGCCGCCACAATGAATGTAATCAACCCGACGAGTAACGGCATGAGCGCGGCGAGTGGTGTGCCAAAAACGAGCAACAACACAACAAGCGCAACCGGAATCCCGATTAACTCTGCCCGAATTAAGTCATTTTTTGAAGCCTCATTCAAATCGTCCGCAAATACGGGTTCTCCCGTCAAGCGGACTTCGGTATCCGTGTCCACGATGAGCGCGTCTCGGACGGCATCAATCGAGGATTCCGCCGCATCGTAATCTTCGAATTCCAGCACGAAATAGGATACGTCTCCTGACCGGGCGTCTGGGTTCTCTGCCGGTGTGATCACCCCGTCAATCTTTGGAATCGCTTCAAAGCGTTCCTGTTGTTCGTCCATAATCGCATCTAGGTCTCCACCTTCGAATAAGACGATCATGGATGCCCCTGCCCGATCAAATCGTTCATTCAATGTATCTTCCACTTGTTGGAACCGTCCGTCTTGAATCGCAAAACCGTTTCCTTTTAATTCACTCGGAAGCTGCAATCCAAAATAAACTGACCCCGCAATTAAAATTGCCCAAACGAGTAGCACCCCATATCGAAAGCGAATTAACTGCCTACCCAACCATTCCATCCTTGTCACTCCTCCCTCTCTAACCATTTACTTCCCGTTTCTCTCTCCATTCATCATCACTTCACAAAAAAATCCTGAACCCGTGCTCGGTTCAGGAGCTTTGTCGTTCAAAAACTTGAAGCCAACTATGACAAAATCTTGGTGGTGCAGATAAGACGACGAGACGATCGCCTCGGTCATCTAATAGCATAACTTTCAATAATTGATTGTCTGCACATATGCTTGAACAAAATAACTCTTTATCCCGGTGAAATAGCTGAAACGACTCCGTCGATGTGATGGCCGTCGTTTCTCCGACTTGATCGAGAATGACCGTGTCACGGTCTCCTTGGTAGGGAATGCGCCAGTTTTCATTCGTTATCACATTCTCTACTAAAAAATGATGTGCTTTTTCATCGAACAGGGTCACACATGTTTCAGGTGTGAATCGTTCGAAATCATACGTCCCTTGATAGGCCAGCTCGATGATGTCCCCGAACATCGGGACTTCTTCGTAACGACTATACCGAAACGTATGATCGTCAAGGTTCAAAGCCACGACATCCGATTCGGCTGAATATAAGAAGATGTCATTACCTTGCCAATGGTGCAGATTGCTAAACCAATCTCCGTTGAATCTTTGTGGAATCGCATGTGTCTCCATCGTTCCTCGTTGTAAATCAATGACTCCGTAAAATCCTCTTTCTTGAAACCAAGCTACGGCACGCGTCGTGTTCGGCTCCACATATAGGGCGCACGGTGTCCATATCCAGTCAATCTCCCAGCGAATTTGAGACGACTCGTCAAAGAACAAAAAGCCGGTTTGCGCCAAGTACAACATCCAACCTTCACCGACACGTTCTAACCATTCGATCGTTTGATGAAATTGAAAGTCTGCTGTTTGTTTGTACATTTGATCACTTCCTAATTTCAGCTTAGCAACGACCGAAACGAAATTCGATTTTGAATGTGTTCGTTCAACACATTTCTTATTTTCCTGTATACTGACGGTATAGAATTATGGTTTAGAAAGGAGAATTCCAATGCGTCCATTACAATTATCGCCAGAGACCGCTGTTGAGCTTGCGAAAAAATTAAACGTCCCGCTCGAAGAACTGATGCATATGCCGAAGCACATCCTCGTCCAAAAAATGATGCAACTCGAAGCATCTCAATCAGAGGGAGACACACCAAAGGAGACGGATTAACGTCTCCTTTTTGATTACTGCTCTTTACGTTTCCGCTTCTTCGATACATACCAGAGACCGCCGATCACGGCGAGTGCAGCACCACCGGCCACAGCGTATTTGCTGTAATCCGGGCGACGCTCGGTCACAACAAGTGTCGAAAGGGGTGCCACCGTCATGTGGCGTTCTTCGACTTGGCGCGGTGCCGTCAGATTGACGGTATGGTCTTCTACGTTCACCTCAAACTTACCAGACGGGAGTTTGACCTCGACCGCCTCTTCAAGCCCGTTATGATACACGATGTGTCTTTCTACGTAACCCTCTACATGGCGACTCAATTCAAACGCAATCACGCCTTCTTCTTCATCGAAGAAACGTAAATGTTTTCGAATCTGTTCCGTGTTCTCGAGGCGGAAGAGCGGATATTGCTTCCGCAAACGCAAGAGGCCTTTGACATATTCTACACTTGGTGCTTCTTGTTCCGCTCGTGTCCAGTCCACACGGTTGACGACTTCACCTGAGTTAAAGCTGTTCTCATCCCCGTCTTTTGTCCGGAAGAACTCCTGGCCACTATGGAGGAACGGAATCCCTTGTCCAAGAAGCACAATCGATGTCGCTAAGCGGTGACGGCGACGACGTGTCGTCTCATCATCTTCTGGATTCGTCACAGACAGCTTGTCCCAAAGTGTCAAATTATCATGACATTCCACATAGTTGACGACCTGGTTCGGCTCATCGGCGAAACTTTGGCTCGTGATTCCACCAGCAATCCCTCGTTTCACGTCTGCTGTCATGTCCGTGTTTCCACTCACCCAGCCCGGCAAGTCTTCGATGAAGACGTCTCCTCGGACACCGTCTCGAATCCCGTCATTGAACTGGGCAATCCGCGGCATTTTGTGCGCATTATGTTGGTTCGCTTTTTTACGGACTGGAAGGGGCGTATCCAAATCCCAACCTTCCCCGATGACAAGGATTGATGGGTCGACGCGGTCGAGCGCCTTTCGAATCTGATTCATCGTCTTGACGTCATGTAGTCCCATCAAATCAAAACGGAACCCGTCAATCATGAATTCTTTGGCCCAGTACGTGACACACTCGACCATGAGCTTACGCATCATCGCGCGCTCGGATGCCGTATCGTTCCCGCATGCCGAACCATCTGCTAGTGTCCCGTCTTCGTTTAATCGGTAGTAGTAGTCAGGGACGAATTGACCGAGCGGCGTCGTCAACGCATCGTACGTATGGTTAAATACGACATCCATGATGACACGAATACCCCGGTCATGGAGAGATTGAATCAACGCTTTCAGTTCAACGATTCGCGTTGCCGGATCGTCTGCCGTTGAAGCATAGGAGCCTTCGACCGCGAAATAATGTACCGGGTCATATCCCCAGTTGTAGTTATTTTCGCTTTCACGTGATTCATTCACTGACCCATAGTCAAAGAATGGCATCAATTGGAGATGCGTGATCCCTAGCGATGTGATGTAATCGAGACCGGTCGGATAACCGCTCGTTGTCGTCGTACCCGTCTCGGTCATGCCTAAAAATTTCCCGCGATGCGTAGCCCCACTCTCCGGGTGACTCGTCAAATCACGTACGTGTGCTTCGTAAATGACCGCTTCTTGTGAAGAATTGAATAGCGGACGTTCTTTGATCCAATGATCCGGGTTCAAGGATGTCGGATCGAGCAGACATCCACGTTTCCCATTCACTCCGACGACTTTCGCATAAGGATCGAGCGATTCAACTTTCTTTCCATCAATCATTGCTTCAAATACATAAAATTGACCTTCGCATAAGGCACGATCGAGTTCAATGACCCACGTCCCTTTCTCGGCCGGTTCTAGTTCAAGTCGTTCAAACTTTCGGGCACGTGCTGTACGGTATAGCTTGACCGACATCTGTTCCGCGACCGGAGACCAGACACGTAGTCGAATCTGTTCTCCTTTGAACGTCACCCCTAGGTCTTTCCCGTGATAGGCAACGTGATCTAAGTCTACATGTGTATGTTGATCCATTGTACGTTCCATCTCTTCACTCCTTCACTGCTTCAAATCTGCTATCATTATAACAAAACCACACAAAGGATGGATGAAACATGGCAAAAGACAATTCTTTCGATATCGTGTCAGAAATGAATCTTGAAGAAGTAAAGAACGCAATCCAAATTGCGGAAAAGGAAATTTTAAACCGTTATGACTTCAAAGGGTCAAAGAGTGAGATGTCCCTCGACAATGGCGACCTCGTCCTCATCTCGGATGACGACTATAAACTCGAGCAATTAAAAGACGTTTTGATCACGAAATTGATCAAACGCGGTGTTCCGACAAAAAACCTCGACTATCAAAAAGTAGAGCACGCACTTGGCGGCACGGTGCGTCAACGCGTGAAATTGAAGAGCGGTATCGATAAAGATGACGCAAAAAAAATCAACAACGCCATCAAAGAATCAAAATTAAAAGTAAAATCACAAATTCAAGACGACCAAATTCGTGTCACGGGTAAATCACGTGATGACCTCCAGGCCGTCATGCAACTCGTGCGTGAGCTCGAGTTGTCCGTCGATGCCCAATTCACGAACTTCCGATGAAACTCGCTATCATCAGTGATCCGCACGGTTCGTTTGATGATTTAAAGGCTGTTCTCGAGCATGTTCATCGCGAAACGGAGCACATCCTCTGTCTCGGCGACCTATATGAGTGCCATATCGGAAAAAAGCGACGCCATGAGCGGTTTCATCATGTCGAAGACGTTGTGACGTACGACCCAAATTATGAAGCGTTACTGACCTTCCCAAGTCTACGGGGCAATCAGGAGGAGCGAATCGACGAGGTACTCGTCATCGACCATCCTGTGAAAACACGAATTTCCTTGTTACCCGAACAGACGACTCTTGGAGAGGCACGCTTTTTACATGGGCATCAAGTCAAATGGAACGAGGACTGGGAACCGATCGTCGAGAAAGGGACATACCCGCTCGTCTTCATCGGACACAGTCACATTCCGGGTATTTATCGAAAAGGTAAATCTCTTCCATGGGAAATCGGGACACCGTTTCACTTGAAGAAAAAACGATATATTATCAACGTCGGCGCCGTCATCTTTGACCGGGAATGGTGTCTATATGACACGGAAGCCCGAACGGTGACACGGATGAAAGTGTGAGCATAGGAAAAGGACCTCAATTTTTTGAGGTCCTTTCGTCTGTCTTACATTTCTCCTGGAGCTTCGACACCGAGTAAACGGAGTCCTTCCGTCAATACGAGCGTCACTGCCTTGACGAGAGCGAGACGTGACTGTTTGCCCGCATCGTCTTCTAGGACGCGGACATGGCCGTAATACTTGTTGAACGCTTGCGCGAGGTCAAGTACGTAACGGCTGATGATGGATGGTTCGCGGCGTTCATGAGCACGAGTGATGACGTGCGGGAACGCGTTGAGCATCGTGACGACATTCCATGAGTGGTCATCGTCTGCACCGGCGAACGGTGAGCCATCATAGTTTCCTTTACGAAGGAGTGAGTTGGCACGGGCATTCGTATATTGAACGTAAGGTCCTGTCTCGCCTTCAAATTTAAGCATGCTGTCGAGGTCGAATTCAATGTTGTTGATGCGTTCATTCTTTAAGTCGTGGAAGACGACTGCACCAACACCGACCATACGGGCAACGTCTTGTGCGTTCGCAAGGTCTGGGTTCTTCTGTTCGATGTTCCCTTGTGCCTTTTCAATCGCTTCTTTCAAGACTTCTTCAAGAAGAACGATGCGTCCTTTACGTGTCGACATCTTCTTCCCTTCCTGCAAAATCAAGCCAAACGGTACGTGATGCATTCCGTCTACGAAGTCGTATCCAAGCTTACGAAGGACAGAGAAAAGTTGTTTGAAATGGAGCGCCTGTTCGCCACCAACGACATAATTCGCTTGAACGAAGTTGTACGTCTCGTAGCGATAAATGGCCGCTGCCAAGTCACGAGTCGCGTACAATGTTGCGCCATCTTTCTTCTTAATCAAGCATGGTGGCAAGTTCTCGTCTTCGAGTGAGACGACCATTGCGCCTTCACTTTCGACCAATAGATTTTTCGCTTCGAGCATCTCGACGACGCGTCCCATCTTATCGTTATAGAACGCTTCACCGTTGAAGCTCTCGAACTTCACACCGAGGAGGTCGTATACTTTTTGGAATTCTTTGAGTGACTCGTCACGGAACCATTGCCAAAGTTCTGTCGCTTCCGCATTGCCATCTTCGAGTTTTTTGAACCAGGCACGACCCTCATCTTCGAGTTCCGGCTGTGTCTTCACCTCTTCATGGAAATGGACGTATAACTTCAAGAGTTCTGCAATCGGGTTGGCACGAACCGCTTCTTCATCGCCCCATTTCTTGTATGCGACCATCAGTTTTCCGAACTGTGTACCCCAGTCTCCAAGATGGTTGACACCGACGACGTCATATCCGTTTTTACGTGCGATTTGGTTGATCGCATTCCCGATTACTGTCGAACGTAAATGCCCCATCGAGAACGGTTTCGCAATATTCGGTGATGAAAAGTCTGTCACAATCGTTTCATTGCGCGTCGCATGTGTTGCATAATCCGACTTCTCATCGAGCACCGTATTAATAATTTCTTTTGAAACGACATCACGGCTTAAGAAGACGTTGACGTAAGGTCCCGCCGCCTCGACTTTCGTGAACAATTCATCGTTTAATTCATTCGCGATATCTGTCGCAATCATGACAGGTGCTTTCCGGTAAGCTTTCGCCAATTGAAAACATGGGAAGGCGAGGTCACCGTGCGCCTCGTGTTTCGGCTTTTCAATCAGTGCTTCAATTTGGTCAATCGTAAGTTCTTCTCCGATGACACGTGATAACGCTTCTGCGTACTTGCGTTCATAACTCATTTGTATGTCCTCCTTCTTTTATTGCAGCTCATAAAAAAAACGCCCTTTGCAATAGATGCAAAGAGACGGGAATTCCCGCGGTACCACTCTTCTTGCCTGCATGATGCAGACCGCTTTATGGTGATAACGGTTCCCTCCGGCTACGCCTACTCTCATTTCGGATAGCATCTCAAAAGTGCGTTTCGCGACGTTTGTCAGCCCGGGCTCTCACCAATCCCCGAATCGCTTTGTTGACCAAATCGTCGTTACTCTCTTTTTCATCGACATTCGTCTATGCGGTTGAAAAGCAACTTCATTATAGAGGATATTCCCTGTATACTCAATGCTAGAATTCAATCATGATAGAAGAGAAGCAGGACTCTCACGAAATCCTGACGAATCTTTACTATTATATCTTGAAATTTCCCAAGCTAGGAGGGAACATATGAACCACTTTCGCAAGATGTCCGTGCTCGGCTGGAGTATATGGAGCGTTTTATTCCTCTTCACCATCGGATTATTTGCATTGGATATCCTGCACGCCCCGACCATCGATCCGTTGTCGTTTATTTTAATCTCATTACTCGTCATCATTTTTCAACTCGACTCAATCGAAGTCAAAGGTGTGTACTTCACTTTTTCTGAGAGTATCGTCTTAATCTTATTTTTATTTTTTGGATTTGAAACGGCACTCATCGTCAACCAAATCGGATTGTTTATTTTTCAATTTGCCAATCTGAAACCAAAAGTCGCCATCCGTCGATTCCGTTTCACTTATCCTTGGAACGCCATTACAGCTTATTTAGAAATTGTTATTCCGGCAGCTGTCTATCTCGCCATTGGTGGCGAGACCGGACTTGACTTTTATTCACAGGAATCTTTTGTTCCACTCGCCGGACTGTTTCTTGCAATTTTCTTAAACACCGTGTTCCAAAAATATCAGGTGAAATGGTGGTTCCGTGTCGACATCGCCTTGAGCGACTTTATGAAGATTGCATTTTATACGTACGTCGTCAGTTTGATCTTCATTTTAGCGGCGGCGTTGTTCCGAGAGACCAATCTACTTGTCGTCAGTAGCATCGCGGCTGCATTAACATTTTTTATTAAGCGGCTCCTCATTCAAAAAGAGCGGCAAGATGCATTCAAATCGTTGATCGAACAATACGATGAAGCAAAAGAAGCCGTCTCCTTGTCACAGAGTGAGGCGCAAGCCATCGAAGTTTTTTTAAGTCAGTGTGAACAATTGAATCACTACGATGAAGGATATGTCGAGTTCAGATTGTTCGATCGTATACTCTACTTTGATTTGAAGACACGTCAACCAATCGATCGACCAGTCGTATACGCACTACTCGACATCAGTCAACCGAATGACCCCGTCCTCGACTATGAGATGCGATTTGAATGGGATGCCTCACTTTCCGATGCTTTCCATAATGACTATCATAGCTTCGTCTCTGTCCGCTCGGAAGAAATAGAAGGAATTCGTACATGGATTGTCATGACCGGCGAGCCGGTTTATGGATATCCAAAAATCATTCAGCAGGAAATCATCAAACTCTTAAAGTCGTTCAATCGGACCATCAGTCGGTGTCATGAACGAGACCGTCTCTATACCGAGAGCCGGACGGATAGTTTGACGCTTCTCGCAAATGCACGCGCATTTTATGAATATGGGATTCAACAAATATCCGATATCTCGATGTATCCGATTTCGGTCGCCATGCTCGATATTGATTTCTTCAAAAAAATCAATGATACGTATGGACATCAAGTCGGTGACCACGTGTTACAAGAATTCGGGCGACGAATTCGACAAGTACTTCGTACAGATGATTTTGCCGCACGATATGGCGGGGAAGAATTCATTTTACTCCTCAACCAGTGTGATATGACCCAAGCGATTGAAGTCGCAGAGCGCATTCGTCACCAAATCGAAGCAAAACCATTTTGTGTCGACCAACACGAAATTTCTGTGACCACGTCGATTGGAGTCGATACGATTGAAGCGTTTGGAAATAAGCGTCTAGATGATACGATTCGAAACGCAGACCGCGCGCTGTATGTCGGTGGGAAATATGCAGGACGTAACCGCGTGGCACACTTCAACAATTTAACGACGTAAACTCCCCTTTCTCACATCGAATTGGGGAGTTTTTAAGTTGACAACTAGATTCGAAACAGGTACGTTAAGGAACGTGTTTGATAATGGAATAGACTAACTTTTTATCGAGAGAGACGGAGGGACTGGCCCTGTGAAGTCTCGGCAGCGGGGAACCTGTGCCAAATCCAGCGGGCGTATTGCTCGAAAGATGAAAAGGGTATTTCGCACGAAGGACCTTTTTCTCAGAAAAGGGTCCTTTTTATTTTTAATGAGGTGATTATTTTGGAACAACCAACAGCAAACAAATGGGCACTCTTGCCGTTGCTCGTCTTCTTACTCTTCTTCATCGGAGCGGGTGTCTATTACGGGGACTTTTATAAGTTTCCAGTCCTCGTTGCGGCCATCATCGCCTTGATGGTTGCAGCATTCATGACAAAAGGAAATGCTACCCAAACCGTCGAGCGCATCGCTCAAGGAGCCGGCAATCCGGGAATCATCATTATGATTTTTATCTTCTTACTGGCCGGCGCATTTTCAACCGTCGCTGAATCAATCGGCGCCATCGATGCAACGGTCAACGCTGCGTTGACTCTCTTACCACCATCGCTTCTTTTGAGCGGGCTCTTCGTCATTGCCGCCTTCATCTCCATGGCGATGGGAACGTCGACCGGGACGATTGCTGCACTTGCACCAATCGCACTCGGTATACATGAAGAGAGTGGTGTCAACGTCGCCATCGCTGCGGCAGCGGTCGTCGGGGGTGCGATGTTCGGGGATAACCTCTCGTTTATCTCAGATACGACCATCGCTGCTGTGCGGACACAACGGACGAATATGCGTGATAAGTTCCGAACGAACTTCTGGATTGTGTTACCGGCCGCAATCATCACAACCATTTTACTCGCCGTCTTATCGAACGGTGAATCGACTGTCGATGTCGCTGCATTTGAGTGGTATAAACTGATTCCGTATCTCGCGGTGATCGGACTAGCGTTAACAGGACTGAACGTCATTCTCGTTTTGTTAGGTGGGATTACGCTCACGGGTATCATTGGTCTACTTGACGGAAGCTTATCTGTGACAGCGTTTGTGACAGCCATTGCGGACGGGATGATCGGCATGGCCGAAATCTCGTTCTTGACGTTACTCATGGGCGGACTTGTCGGACTCATTTCACATAACGGCGGTCTCGCATATTTACGTGATGCCTTGACGTCACGCATCCAAAAACGGGCCGGTGCTGAATGGAGTATCGCCGGTCTTGTCAGTGCGACAAACGTGGCGACGGCGAACAACACGATTTCCATTCTCGTAGCCGGACCGCTTGCAGCGAACATTGCAGACGAATATGACATCGAACGGAAAAAGTCTGCTAGCGTGCTCGACATCTTCTCGTGCGGCGTACAAGGGATTCTCCCATACGGAGCACAACTCCTCATTGCCGCAGAGTTGACGGAGACGGCATCGCCTGACCTCGTCCCGTTCATGTTCTATCCGTTCCTCCTCTTTATTTGCGGAGGGATTGCCATTGCTTTCAACTTCCCGCGCTTTAAAAAACAGTCATAAGCGAAAACACCCCTTTCTCAAAGGGGTGTTTGTCGTTTGGTCACCATCTCTTGTTTCAATTGCTCGTTCCGTTTCTTGAACGCCCGTCGCTTGAGCACTTCCTCAAGCCCTCGACTGATGGCCCATAGTATGACTAAGAGCAGACCGAGCATCGACAAGCGAAACGGGCTTTGAATAAATTCTTCCCACTGGTCTCCGATGACAGAGAAAATGACGACGACGAGCAGTTTACCAAATCCCGCTGCTAATATGAACGTACGGAGCTTCATTTGGATGAGCGCCAGTAAATAGGTAATCAAACTGACCGGGATGAACGGGAGTGAATATAAGAACCCGAGCGAAATCGGGCTCATGTGATTAATTCGTTCTAACCAATATATCGCCGTCTTATGCTTCTCAAGCCATCGTGTCATCGGTTTTCGGAAGATGTACCGGACGGCCGCGAAGACGACAATCGTTCCGAGAAGACTCCCGATCCACGACAAGAGAACACCTAACAAAAAGCCATATGTCGCCGCATTCGCAGAAATGATTAAGACGAGTGGCAGAAAAGGGAAGATTGCTTCTAAAAATGGAGCACCAAGACCAGCCCAAGGACCACCAGGCAAACTCTGAAGCCACTCAATCAATTGGATAATGTACTGTTGGAGAGAAGTGAGCATAGTCGTTCCACCTTCAACTTTCGTTACTACTCTATTACCCGAATTCGATTTAGAAGACGCATCTCCCTGCATTCATCAAAAAAAATTAAAAACCATTTGCGAAAATCCGTCGTGATATTTATCATATAATAATGGACTTGTGGTTGCAGGCAAGTCTATTCGTCGAACGACACAACCCAACGTTCGTTTTCCTGCAAAAAACTGAACACAGGGGAGCAACATAACATGGAAACAAAACCAATGCGGGTCTTGCTGTACTATAAGTACGTCAATATCGAAGACCCAGAAACACTCACGCAAGAACATTTGAAGTATTGTAAAGATCTCGGTATCAAAGGGCGTATCCTGATTTCTTCTGAAGGAATCAACGGAACGTGCTCCGGTACATGGGAACAAACCGAGCAATACATGAATGATTTGAAAGCAAGCCCACTCTTCAGCGATATTGAGTTTAAAATCGATGAAGTCGAAGAGCATGCCTTCAAGAAAATTTTTGTTCGTCACAAGAAAGAGCTCGTGACGTGGCGCTTTGATGGTGAGTTTGATGTGCCGAAACAACACGGAGCATACCTAGAACCAGCAGAATGGAAAGAGATGATGAACCGTGATGATGTCGTCATCCTCGATGTTCGTAACAACTACGAGTACGAACTTGGTCGCTTTAAAAATGCGATCAAAATTGATGTAGAGGCTTCACGTTACATGCCGGAATGGCTTGAAGAGAACAAGGACCTCTACGAAGGGAAAACTCTTCTCACATACTGTACCGGCGGAGTCCGTTGCGAGAAATTTACAGCATATATGCGTGACCAAGGTCACGATAACATTTTCCACTTAAAAGGTGGTGTCGCGATGTATGGAAAAGACGAAGCGACAAAAGGAGAGAACTGGGACGGTGAGCTTTATGTCTTCGATGAGCGCATCAACGTCCCTGTCAACTCGGTGAACCCATCTGTCGTCTCACATTGCATGCATTGCGGGACAGAAACGGTTCGTTACGTTAATTGTGCCAACCCGGAGTGCAACGTTCAACATTTCTGTTGTGAAGAGTGTGAACCGAAACAAATGCGTTCATGCTCAAAAGAGTGTCAAGAACACCCACGCAACCGTTATATCATCGACAATATTGCAGAGAAACTTCAGGAAACTGAAGGAGTAGTCGGGTAACAAAAATCGACCAAAAGGTGTCACGGATGACTCATCCGCGGCACCTTTTTTGACGAAATCTTAACGTATAATCTGAGACGCTTTCGGGTATAGTGAAGGTACTATGTCAGACAGGAAGTGAATACTTGCATGTTTAACGAACCTTTACTCGCTGCGATTCTTGCTTGGTTTATCGCCCAAGCGGCCAAACTCGTAACTGAACTCATTAAAACACGGGATTTTGAAATTGAAATCATGTTCGCTTCAGGCGGCATGCCGAGTTCACACTCATCTACTGTCGTTGCTCTCGCTACGGCAATCGGTCGTGCAGAAGGGATTGACTCGAGTATGTTCGCACTCGCCGTCGTCTTTGCGACAATCGTCATGTATGATGCTACCGGAGTTCGCCAGGCGGTCGGGTTCCAAGCTCGTCTCTTGAATGACTACTTTAAGGGGATCAAACATGAAACCCCGCTCTTGAATGAGCTTGTCGGACATACGCCGTTCCAAGTCATCATTGGGGCTTTACTCGGCCTTGTCGTTGGATTGTTTTTTCCCATTTAATCGTTAAAGGTATGTCATTTCTCACACTCTCGATTCTTTTTGTGAAGTTTCACAAAGAAGACGGTATACTCAGAGTGAGGAGGAATCGATATGCCTTTTTTGCAGAAATCATATGAATCACTCGATACACTCGCCGAAGCGATTGGCCAAGCGATTCGAGCACCTATTACGATTGAAAATCGCTATCACCAATTACTCGCCTATAGTACCCATCCCGACTCGACCGACCCGGCCAGAATCGCGACCATTATCGGTCGTCGCGTACCTGAAGCCGTGATCGAAGATTTATGGGAGAGTGGTATTTTAAGAGAAGTCACCGTCCAAGATGAACCCGTTGTCATCCCAGCGCGGCTCTCCATCGGTCTCGGGGAACGCGCGGCAATCGTCATCAAACAACATGATGAAGTACTCGGCTATATTTGGAGTTTAGCCCGCACAAATCCGTTCACCAATCAAGAGTTGGCAATTCTACAAGAAGGAGCGACAATCGCCAAGAAACTACTCATGACAATTGCGATGCACGAACGTCGTATCAGTGCCGAGCTTGAACGTTTTTTATTAGATGTCCTTGCTTCTTCGTCGCTCTCCGATTCTAATCGCGAAAGATTGAATGAACTCGCACCTATCGCGGTCGCGAGTCGTCTAACAATCATCGAATGTACCCAACCGATCACCCCTCAACTCGCTGAGCGTCTTCATTATGTGCTCGCAACTCAAGAGGCAATCGAAGTCGTTTTACATGCCATCGATGGTCAGCAGTTACTCGTCTGGCACTATATGAAGTCTGAACTGTCCGATGAAGAGACGGAATTATTAGCTTGGGCGGAACGGTTCGAACAGTTACTTCAAGACAAATTTATCGAATCCGAACCACGACTCGGAATCAGTCGACGCTTTTTTGAGAGTGACATGTTATACGACGCAGCCGAGGAAGCAAGACGCGTCACGACATTGCGTCGCAAGTTCCCTCTCGAACTCTCGACTTCCCGTGCTTTCGAACAGATTGGAATTTATCAACTTGTCCCAGAGCTCGCACGGCGCATCGGGCTCCGACTTGAAACCCATCCGACCATCGAACGGTTGCAACATTACGATTCGTCCCATCAGACCGAACTCGTGACGACACTCGAATGGTATTTTTATTTCGAAGGCAATGTTAAGCGAGTCGCATCCCACCTACACATCCATCCGAATACCGTCCTATACCGGATTCGACGCATCGAAGAGTTGACGAATATCACTCAAGTGTCATTACCGGAACGAGCTATGATTTATTTGGCCATCAAAGCTGGTCAATATCGATTAGAAGACTAGACGTTCGCTTTGTGTTTTTTCACAAAGCGAACGTCTTCGTTTTTAGAATCCATGATAAAGACAGCGCTTTCAATTGGATTTATACTAGGGGTGTGAACAATTTGTGTCAACGGAATGAAAGGGGAATGTTCCATGAAAATCGGGGTATTAAAAGAAATTAAAAACAACGAAAATCGGGTGGCATTAACACCGATGGGTTCATTTATGCTAACAGAGCTTGGTCATGACGTAGTCGTCGAAACGAACGCCGGACTCGGTAGTGGATTCACGAATATGGAGTATATCGATGCAGGTGCAACAATCGTCGAAACAGCGAAAGAAGTATGGGAAGGCGTCGAACTCGCACTTAAAGTAAAAGAGCCACAGCCGTCGGAATATCAATATTTCCGTTCTGATTTGACGCTCTTCACGTATTTACACCTCGCGGCGGAGCCAGAGTTAACGAAAGCGCTCGTCGATTCAGGTATAACAGCAATTGCGTATGAGACAGTAGAGGTCGATCGGACGTTACCACTTCTCACACCAATGAGTGAAGTGGCAGGTCGGATGGCTGCCCAAATCGGAGCACAAATCCTTGAAAAACCTCACGGTGGGAAAGGAATTTTAATGTCAGGATTACCAGGCGTGCCTCGTGCGAATGTTACCGTCATCGGGGGCGGTGTCGTCGGAACGAACGCGGCCCGCATCGCAATCGGTCTCGGCGCAAGCGTTACGCTGATGGACATTAGCCCTGCTCGTCTTCGTCAAATCGATGACTTGTTTGGAAATACCATCAACACGTTAATCTCAAATAAATATAATATCGCCAAACGAGTGGCCGAGAGTGACCTCGTCATCGGGGCTGTCCTCATTCCAGGAGCGAAAGCACCTAAGCTTGTCACAGAAGAAATGGTACAACGAATGTCACCAGGCTCTGTCATCGTAGACGTCGCGATCGACCAAGGAGGCATTTGTGAGACAATCGACCACATCACCACGCATGATGCACCAACGTATGAACGTTATGGTGTACAGCATTATGCCGTTGCTAACATGCCGGGAGCAGTACCACGCACATCAACAATGGGTCTGACGAACGCGACGATGCCATATATCATTGAATGTGCACAAAAAGGCGTATTCCAAGCACTTCTTGAAAATGGTTCACTTCTCAAAGGCTTAAACGTCATCAAAGGGACTGTCACATATGAAGCGGTCGCTCGTGATCTGGAATATCCGTTCGTTCCTGCTCATGAAGCGGTCGCAAAACAAACACAAGCATAAATCTAAGGCAACGAGATGCCCGTTCTCGTTGCTTTTTTGTTATAAATGAAAGAAGGAATCGAACGAAGTCGTCCGATTCCTTCTTTCATTATGCATTCTCAACGGTGATGTCTTCCCCGATAATTTTCACTTCCGGTTCTAACTCCACTTCGAACTTTTCTTTGACGGTCGTTTGGACGTGACGAATGAGCGAGATGTACTCTGTCGCTGTCGCCTCGTCAATATTGACGATAAATCCGGCGTGCTTGAGCGATACTTCTGCTCCTCCGATTCGCTTACCCTGTAGACCTGATTCCTGAATCAACTTGCCGGCAAAATAGCCAGGTGGGCGTTTAAATACACTTCCGCATGAAGGATACTCCAGCGGTTGCTTCGATTCACGTTTATATGTCAAATCGTCCATCACTTCTTTGATCACTTCGTAGTTCTTCGGTTCGAGTTCGAACGTCGCTTCTAATACGATCAATCCCTCTTTAGATACACGACTCGTCCGGTAATCAAGTTCCAGTTCGTTTTTTGACAAATGAAGTACTTGGCCTTCCGGTGTCAATACCGTCGCAGACGTAATGACGTCTTTCGTCTCTCCTCCGTATGCACCAGCATTCATATAGACCGCACCACCGACCGTTCCAGGAATACCACAAGCAAACTCAAGACCAGACAAGCTCTCTGCAAGCGCTTGACGAGAAACATCGATAATCGCTGCTCCAGCTTGTGCAATCATTTGATCGCCATCACGACGAATCGTGTTTAATTCATTCAAATTTAAAACAATTCCGCGGATTCCCCCATCCCGCACAATCAAGTTTGAACCGAACCCAAGAACCATAAATGGCATCGCTTCCTGATGGGCTAGTTCTAAAACGGCCTGTACTTCTTCGTACGTATGTGGTGCTACGAAGTAATCTGCCTTTCCACCTAGTTTTGTATACGTGTGCGCCGACAATGGCTCGTCTTGAAGGACGCGCTCGGTCGGAATGATACTTTGAAGTTGCTGTAAAAAGCTCATGCGTTCACTCAATCCTTTACGTTCTATTTAATCAGTGTTCGGTCCCATTTCATTCATCCCGAGCACGTCCCTGAATGGTTTCAGTACGAAACACAGTATACAAATGATTACCGGGCGTGACAAGCAACGTTTTTCTTACAAATTAGCAATTAGTTTATAACAATAGTGATGTGGCCATAGCAACTACAATGGGGATTGTAAAGTTATCCCAATCTCGATACGATATCGCTTCTGTCAGCGTTGCAATGATGGAAATAATAAACCCATAAGTTACCACTTGCCACATCACGATATCATTCCACAAAAACAATAAAAATAAGACCGCATATGAACTAAGGAACATCGCGACACTTCCTTGGAAGGAACGCTTTTGGCCGTATAAGTCATAAGTGATTGTGCCGTATTTTCGTCCGATGAGTGCAGCCATTCCGTCTCCCCATGCGAGAACGAGTGAACCGGCTAAAAAAGCAATCGGCTCTGACTCAAAGAAAAAATAGAGGATAACGAGTAACGCGATTGGATAATAAACTGTCCCGAGCGACTTTCTTTCCGTTTGATGTACCGGCGATGGACTTTTGTATAACAAGATCGCGTTCGCAAAGGTAAAAAAGATAAGCGGGACTGCCGCAACGTACCATGACTCTAATAACCAAATCGCTAAAAGAGACCAGTGCCCGACTGCGATATGTACACTTTTTCGAATTGTTTCATCTGTCCATCCAAGACGTTTCCCAACTTGTTCGAGTCCTACGAGAAATACGAGGACGACCACGATCGAAAGAATTGAACTAATCCATTCATTCATTGCTTGACCACCTTTATGTACAGAGTGTATATGATACCGTCATTATACCTTAATCGGTGCCCATCCTAGCTTACTTTTCAAACATTTGGTAGAATGAGGTCAAATGACTGTATAGCCAACGTACGATGTTGGCGATAGAAAGGGTGGCCGTATGCGCGACGCAACTTCAATTCAAACTTTGGCAGATTGCCTTCATTTTATGCAGGTCGGAGAAATCGAGCGAGCCATCGCCCTCTTCCCCGAGGACGTACGTGAGCACTTTCCAAAAGAGCTTCGAAAAATCCACTTGTTTCATATTGAAAAGAACGGCTTATCAATCAACCAAATCGTCGCACTTGCGAACGCATTGACCGGAGAACATCTCTCCGCGACGACAATTCAAAACTGGACGAAGCGTGAAGTCCGGAAAATCATCGGTGTCCCACGAATCGGTAAAAAGTATTCCTTGCATCAAGCGGCAATCATTTATCTCCTTGATGACTTGAAACACCTTTTTTCACTGGAAGAGACGAGTTCCTTGTTGGCGCTCATCTTCAACAACCCTGACCGGGACGAAGACGACTTCATCACCCCGATTGATTTCTATCGTCTGTATGCGGAATATGCGAAGTCCACAAGCCCGATCGATCTTCTCGATACGCGGGCAAAACGTTCACTTGAAAAGACGAAATATACCCATCCGAATATCGTCCACGTTTTGAAGCTCTGTCTATACGCACATCGGGTGACGACACTCGAACTCGAGGCGAAGCACTATTTAAACCGCTTCATTTGATGAAGCGGTTTTGTCGTGGCATCAAAAAAGCACCGGTCCCCTCGACCGGTGCTCGTCATTTTTATGAGACAGATACTGCAAGCGGCATCCGCGATTTAACCGTTAACGTCTTTAAAACAGAAAGAAGTTCGAACATGGATAGTTGGTCTGCTTCTTTCGTTAGGCAGAACGTATCATTTTCTTGTTTCCGTAGTTCGGCGACAAGCTTACCTGCTTTGTCTCGGACACTGAACTTATGACGTTCCACATCGTATTGAATCGTGAAGAGTCCGCGTTCATAGACATTGTACTCACACTTTTTCCCGAATAACGAGAACTTATCTTTCAATTGACCGATCGCCTGCCCGTCATGGTTCATCACGACCCATTTTTGGCAGTTCGGAATATACTTCCCGTGAGCGATCTGTCGTCCAGACAAATTGTGTACTTGGACGCTGCCTTCCGCGTCGCGGTGAACAGATCCGATCGCATCATTTGTCTCATCATAAATGGTCGCCTCACCTTGCGTAAAGACACAACCTTTTACATAAATTAATTTGCGCACCGCTTTTTCCTCCTAGCACGTTCCAACCGTGTTTTTTTTATGTGTACGGTCGGGTATTTCTTAAAACCCCAATCGTTTCTCTGTGTAGTTTTTATCTCGTTTCAATTACTACATATTTCATATGACGAAGATGATTATTGCATCGTTTAACGAAAAAGACAACCCCTTTTTTTCGACATTATTCCGGATTCTGTCGAACTTGTGAACAGGCCTATTCTTATCGCTTATATCCCGCTTCTTTTAAGAGTTCTTCAAGTTCCATTCTTGCAATCAAACGAACTTGATTTGGTGACGCTAATTCATACGCACCGTCCGTATAAGTCGAGTTCGTCACGACCCATCCTTCATGAGCTTGATAGTACGGGACTGCCGCCGCAATTTGTTGAACCGCTTCAAGTCCGACCACCTTTTCATATCGTTTCGCTTGTATCGCGATCGTCCATCCATCAGGTGTCTTCAGTAACAAGTCAGCTCCAAAGTCTCGGGATGCAGGTGTCACGGTGACCGTGTAACCGAGTGCTGTGAACACTTCTTCTAAAAATAGTTCAAACTCTCGACCGTCCATGCGATCGATTCGATCAATCGTCGACAACCGAATCTTCCAAACAAACCACCCGATTCCAAGCAGGAGAAGCAAAATACTGCTCCAAAGTGGTGCCTCGAACCACCATAAACCAATGGCACCGATGATACTAATGAGTAATCCAATCATCCCCATCTTTCCTTTCTGAGTCTTCTCTCTCACTTTACCGTTTCGAGGGCAGGAAATGAAAGGGGGATATGTCGAATGATATAAAAGATATGCTCGTCTGACACCGACGAAGGAGGGATGATCGTTCATGGAGAATCACGCCAATCTCCAAAGTAAGTTACTACATGCACTACCTTATGGGGTTGCTTTAATACAGAAAGATGGAACAATCGTCCAAGCAAACCGCCCATTTCTAGAGCAATTTCCAGAGAATCTGCAGACTCGTGCTAACCTTTTCCATATGGTCAACCAGTCGCCGATTACGATGGAATTGTCTCGTCGCATGGAACAAGGGCTTCCTTGGATGTATGAACTACCGACGATGCGTGTGCACGCTAACCCTTGGGAAGATAATTACATCCTCTCCATCGAACCCCTCCCTCACGATACACGCGTGACGATTCAGCATAACGCCTTTGAGGCAATGATGCACACAGAGCTCGATATGGCGATGATTATGACGGATGCGAATCTGTTAATCACTCGATTTAATCAAGGGGCAACAGAACTGTTCGGCTATGCACCCCATGAAGTGCTCTATGAAATGACTCCGTTCGCTCTATTTGAATCGAGAGAGTTGAGCGAAAAGCGCTCCGCGTATCAGGACGAAATGGAACAGCTGCTTTCTTTTGAACAAATGCTGCGCCTTGCTCTCGACAAAGGAGACCGGGAGTGGAAGTTTCAATGTAAGGACCGGACACATTTCATCGGAAAACTATTCATGCATCCGGTGTACGAGCAAGAGCAACTCATCGGCTTTTTTTTCTTTGTATTCGATGTGAGCCCGGAGATTGAATTAAAACGAGAGCTGCGTTATAAAGAACAACGCTATCGTATGTTTGCCGAATCCGTCATCGAAGCCGTCCTGTTTCATGAGGATGGGATGATTCTCGATGCGAACAAGGCAGCTGAATCTATATTCAAAATCCCTGCCGAACAGATGGTCGGCCGCCAAACCATCGAGTTCATCGCAGAAGGATACCGGGCTGACGTACTGAGACGCATTCGGAACCATATTCAAACCCCTTATGAAGTGATTGGACGGCGAGAAGATGGGACATTCTTAGAAATGGAAGTATATCCGAAAGAAGTGACGTATCAAGGTCAAACGTTACGGGTAGCCGTCATGCGTGACATCAGTGACCGTAAAAAAGTAGAGCGTATGCTCGAACGTGAAAAAAATGCAATCGCCCGTCAACGGGATGTCATTCAATCCATTTTGCAAGCGTCGAATGAAGCATTCGTCTTAACCGAATCGAACGGGAGTGTCTTGTTCATGAACGTCCACGCGCGACGACTCATGGATTTACCTGGAATCGCTCCGAATAAAATTCAAGAACGTATCCCGCTCCTCTCTACGTTCCGTCCACGTGATCGAAGCGAAATGTTACGCAAGATGGACCAACTTCTCGACGGAACGGCTCAAGAGGTGTCGATGCGCTTCTCCATCCCACAGCCGAGCGACCGGGATGAAGAATATTACGAGATGTACGGGACAATTATGGATACGAAGCGGCAATTCGGTATGGATAGTGGCTTCTTATTCGTGTTCCGGAACCGGACTGAAGAAGAACGAATGGATCAGATTAAAAATGAATTAGTGAGTACGGTCTCACATGAACTCAGAACACCACTCTCCTCGTTGTCAGGGTACATCGAATTGATGCTCGCACGTGATTTGACACCTGAAAAACGAGAACGGTTCTTGAAGACGATGGCGAAGGAGGCCAAACGGCTGACTGCTTTACTAAACGATTTTTTGGACATTCAACGCATGGAGGATGGGCATCAGGAATATAAACAAGATCATTTTTCTTTGAATAAACTCGTCTTAGAAGTGATTGAACGCTTCCGTGAAACGAATGACCACGCTATCCATTTCGACAATGCCGATAATGACATGCTGTTGATTGCTGACCGAAACCGGATTGAACAGGTACTTGTCAACTTGATTTCAAATGCCATCAAGTATTCGCCGAACGAACAAGAAATCGAAGTACGAATCCGACAAGACCACAACCAGGCTCATGTATCCATTCGGGACTTCGGAATCGGTATTCCTGAGCACGCTTTCGAGAAATTATTTACAAAGTTCTACCGGGTCGACAATTCGGATACACGTAAAATCGGCGGGACCGGTCTCGGTCTTTCCATTTGTAAAGAAATTATCGAATCACACGGCGGAAGCATTGAAGTAGAATCGAGTATCGGAAAAGGATCAACTTTTACATTCACATTAGACTTAGCGGAGGAAACGTCATGAACAATTATGCCTTTACCGGATTCCCTGGATTTTTAGCAGGAAAATTAATTGAACACCTCGCTTCGTTACCTCACCAAATCGGAACGATCTATGCGCTACACCTTCCGAACCAACAGCGTGAAGCGGAAGAACTACGGGATACGTTGCTGTCCATGACATCCCTCGAGCCTCGTCAGCTCGTCTTAGTGGAGGCGGATATCACGTTGCCTGAAGTGATTCTTGATCCGATTATGCGGTCCGTCATCGAGCGAGACGTGCATTACGTCTTTCACCTTGCTGCTGCCTACGACCTAAGCATTCCTTATGATACCGGTTATCGTGTCAATATCCTCGGAACGAAACATGTAACGGCGTTCGCCAAGCGCTCGAAACAATTAAAGCGTTACGTATACTTCAGTACAGCCTATATCGCTGGACATCGTCGGGGAACGGTCTATGAAAACGAGTTATGGCATCGGGCACAGTTTAAAAATCATTATGAAGCGACTAAATACGAAGCAGAAGCGCTCGTCTCACGTGAGATGGGAATCATGCCAATCACCATCATTCGGCCTGGTATCGTGATTGGCCATAGTCGAACAGGAGAAACGAAAAAGTTTGACGGTGTCTATTTCGTACTGAAGTTGATGGCTCAACTCCAGCAGATGCGACCATTGCCTTATATCGGTCGAGCAAACGTCGAGGTGAATCTCGTTCCTTATGATTACGTAGTGGAAGCGACCGCCTTCTTGGCACACTCGCCAGAAGGAATGAAACGAACGTTCCATCTGACAGACCCCTTCCCACACGGGGCGCGAGAAGTGTATCGTATGTTGCATGAGACGATGTTCCAACGTCCGCCTCGAGGAACGGTCCCTCACGCTGTTGCGGACGTCGCATTCACGACCTGGAAGAATGCCGCACAACTCGATGTCCCTCATGAACTATTGGAGTACTTCAAGCATCCCGTTCATTTTGACACGACACAAACGATCCGTGCGCTCGACGGGACCGGCATCGTCTGTCCAGATTTACAAGATTATCTACCGGAGATCGTCCGTTATTTCATGACACACAAAAAGCCCTGAGGTGTCAGGGCTTCAACTATGACTGGAACCAAAAGAACAAGTGTACACTGTGAACGAGCGTACACTTGTTTAGTTCTCATCCGCGTGGTTACGAGACACTGCTTGATCATGTAGCAGACGTTCGAGGACGAGGATATACACCAACGAAACGAGGAGCCCCACGATGCCAGGGAGAACCGCAACGATGGCATCTTCCAAATACGCTGTGGGAATCAGGTAGATCAATAGCGACTTCACACCGTACATCAACATCAATGAGGAGAACAACACAAGCGTCACCGCTCGTTTCGACACACCCCCGAAAAATGATCGTCCTGTCTCCTCTCCTTTTGTCATACCGAGCCAAGATAACAGGCCATAACCCTCCTTTGTCAATCTAAATCGATTTTGCATTCACGAGCCCATTATATACCAATGATTTAATCGGATGAAGGCTGTCAAAAAACGTTGTCACCTCCTGACTATTCTAAATCTAAAAAAAGTTGCAACCCCATTCACAAGGATTGCAACCTACTCTTATATACGGACCATCGTTCACCCAATCAAAATCTTCTCTTTCGGATAGCGAATCTTCCGGTCGGCTTGACGTGCGACGGTAAAGAGAATCGTCAGCGATCCGACACGTCCGAGAAGCATCATGAACATAATCAGACCTTTTCCAGCATCGTTCAATTCCGCGGTGATTCCTAGCGATAATCCCACCGTCCCGAATGCCGAGACTGTCTCAAATAAAATGGCACTCGCTGGAATGTGACCGTTCGTCAAAATAACAAGTGTCGTGATTATAAGAATAAAAAAGAAACTCGAAATTGCAACGACGTATGCTTTTTTTATTTGAAACGCATCAATCGTCCGTTCCATAATAACCGTTTCTTTTTTTCCTGCGATGAACGCCCACATATCCGCGAAGATGACTGCAAGTGTCGTCACTTTAATCCCAGACCCAGTCGACGCTGCACCAGCCCCGATATACATGAGAATCAAAATTAAGCCGATTGATACAGGCGCCATCGTGGCGATATCGATTGTATTGAAACCGGCTGTTCGCGTCGTCACGGCTTGAAAGAATGTCACATGTAGCGCCTCACCGAACGATCGTCCATACAAAGCACCTTCGTTCGATACCCATTCAAACATCATTAGCATGAACCAAGCGATCCCATTGATGACAAGCAGAGATAGAATCATGATTTTCGAATGAAGTGCGAGGCGTTTCCACCCTCTTACTTCTGTCGCGTCGGCAATGGTCGTAAAGCCGAGACCACCAACCATGATCATGAGTGCAATCGTTACAACAATCGCCGTGTTCTGTTCAAACGACATCAGGCTATCCGGAAATAATGCGAACCCTGCATTGTTAAAGGCAGAAACAGCATGGAAAAAACCGTAGTGTAGCGCTGAGATGAAAGAATAATTTTCTGTACTATAAAGTTCAAACGTTAAAAATAACATCCCGATGAATTGCACAATTACAGTCGTAAAAATAATGTTTCTTACAAGTCGTACCGTTCCACCCGGTCCTGCTAAGTTTAATGATTCCTGTAAAATTATTCGTTGTTTCAATCCGATTTTCTTACCCAATACGCTCAAGAGCATTAATGCGATTGTCATAAAGCCGAGACCACCGATTTGAATAAGAGCAACAATGACTAATTCCCCGAATGTATTGAAAGATGTTCCAATATCAACCGTAGATAACCCCGTCACAGTTCCCGCAGAAGTCGCGATGAATAGGCAATCAATCCAAGAAACAGGCTCATCTTGGGCAAATGGCATATATAAAAGAGTTGCCCCAATAAAAATCGCAAGTAAGAAGCCACCCGCAATGAAACGAGCAGGTTTTTCAAATACGATTCGATAGAGTGACTCGACTCGCTTTAAGCGCAACTCACGCGCTGACAATCTATGCCGCATCACGACATCTCCTTCTCTTCTATTATTCTAAGCCCCATGTTACTCCTCGCCTCAATAAATGCCAACAAGAAAATGTATCTCTAACGCTCCTCACGATTTTTTGGTATTATGAGAGATAGACTTTAAGATTGTTGAGGAGGTTGAATGAAACCGTGGACCCTAGTACGGTAGATCATTCGATAGAGGATGTCTCACGAAGGTTGGAGCGCCAATCACAATGTATGCCCGCCCACCTTTATTTTCAGCTAGAAGAGTTACTCAATTGGTCACTCGAGCAAGAAGTCGTGAATCAATTGTACGCATTGTTAAAAAAATACGACGTATTAACCGATATAGAGCGTGAAGAACGAAATATCAGCATTCAAATGCTGATAGATGAAAACGGCGCTTAATCATCGGGAACGCATGTTGCGGGAGACGAGTAGCGTCTCTCGCTTTTTTTGTCCTGATTTATTTCGGAAAGGTGGAAAACAAAGACATGGATGTCGTCACGTTAGTCGGACTCATACTCGGGTTCCTCACCCTCGTCGGTGGAATGATATTAAAAGGAGCAGGTGTTGCGCCGCTGATCAACCCAGCCGCACTGGTTATCATTTTTGTCGGTACAGCCGCAGCGGTCAGTATTGCCGTATCGAAAGAGCAGCTGCAGAACGTCCCCAAACTGTTTAAAATCTTGTTCAAAAAACAAGAACTCCCAAGTAAATCCGGATTGCTCACGCAATTCGTCGACTTGTCGACGCAAGCTCGGAAAGAGGGCCTCTTATCACTCGAAACGGCGCTCGAACAAGTCGAAGAACCGTTTTTACGTCAAGGCATGATGATGGTCATCGACGGTCAGCCTTCTGAATATATTGCGGAAGTCATGTCACGTGACATCGAAAACATGGAACAACGCCATAAAGCGAACTCCGACATTTTTACCCAAGCCGGGACATACGCCCCGACACT
This sequence comes from Exiguobacterium sp. s89, assembly GCF_018617735.1. NCBI lineage: Bacteria > Bacillati > Bacillota > Bacilli > Caryophanales > Exiguobacterium > Exiguobacterium sp. s89. The sequence continues at coordinate 240,800 of NZ_JACSKS010000003.1, read as the reverse complement.
CGGGGTACTCGGAGCCGTTATCGGATTGATTGCAGCTTTAAAAGATTTATCGGATATTGAAAAGCTCGGCCATGCCATTTCAGCAGCATTCGTGGCAACATTATTCGGAATTTTCACCGGATACGTGCTCTGGTTCCCATTTGCGAATAAACTCAAGCAGTATTCAAAGAGTGAAGTCATCATCAAGGAAATGATGATTGAAGGGATTTTATCGATTCAAAGCGGTGAATCTCCAAAAACGTTAGAAGATAAACTGTCTGTGTATTTGTCTCCAAAGGAGCGAGCTGACTATGAAGCGCAAAAAGAAGCATGATCATGAAGAACACATTCCGGAAGGATGGCTGATTCCTTACGCCGATTTGTTGACCCTCCTGCTTGCGCTTTTCATCGTGTTATTTGCATCGAGCAATGTCGACCAGACAAAGCTTGAGAAAATGTCACAGTCTTTCAACCAAGTATTCTCAGGAGGCGTCAGCGTCTTTCAGGCTTCGACCGCCTCAAACAGTGATATCAGTCGGACGGATAAAACCGATACGACCGCCAACCCACGCACATACGAGCTAGCTCAGCTTGATGAGTTGAAAGAAGATGTGAATCAATACATTAAAAAGAATGGGCTTGAAAGCCAAATCAAAGCGACCATCAACTCGAGTGGTCTGGTCTTGACGATTCAAGATCGTGCCCTCTTCAACTTAGGAGAGGCGACACTCGATACGGATGCTCGGAACGTTGCTCAAAACATCAGTCAGATTTTAGAGAAAGCTGGAAAACGAGAAATTGTCGTTTCCGGCCATACTGATAACATCCCAATCAACACAGCACGTTTCCCGTCAAACTGGGAACTCAGTTCGGCTCGTGCGACAGCGTTCATGCGTGGCCTTTTAGCAAATGACGCCTTGAACCCGGCTCAGTTCACACTGGCAAGTTACGGTGAATTTAAACCAATCGCGACGAACGACACAGAAGAAGGTCGCTCGAAAAATCGACGCGTCGAAGTGCTAATTAAACCACTCGTCGACCTTTCCGAAGGCGAACCAAAGATGATTGAAACCATCACCCTACCTGACTAAAAATCACCCACTCGTTTGAGTGGGTGATTTGTGTTATTGCATCAATTTAAAGTAGCGTCTTGCAAGTTCTGTGAGCGGACTTTCAAACAAGCGTTTCCGCCAATAAAGATCCGTGACTTTCTTCACAGCCTCACTTCGCGACGGATATGGATAAATCATCCTAGACAACTTCCCGATCTTATCGCCACGTTGCATCGCATAGACGACGATTTGCATCCAATCGCCTGCCGATTCACCGACCGCATGCGCACCGATAATCTTTCCATTTTTCTTCGTAATGACTTTGACAAAACCAGCCTCTTGCCGCTCAGCGATAAAGCGATCAACTTCGGACAGTTTCGCTTCATACGTCTCGATGTCATCGCCGTAATGCTCGCGCGCCTCCTGCTCTGTCATGCCAACATGAAACACTTCAGGGTCTGTGAACGTAATCCACGGTAGCTTACTATAGTCGACCTTGTTCCATAACCCAAACAGTGCGTTCGCGACAACCGCCTTCCCTTCTTCGCCGGCCGCATGTGTGAACGGCAGCGTCTTGATTGTATCCCCAATCGCAAAGATATGTGATTGTGACGTTCGATACGAAGATGAGACGTCGATATACCCTTTCGTCACTTGAACGTTTGCCCGGTCGAGACGAAGCGCATCAATCCGTGGAACGCGACCTGTCGCCATGAGCAATTTGTCCGCCTCATATTCAATCGTTTCACCATCTACTTCTGTCGTGACACGGACTCGTCCATCGATTTCATCGACTCGTTTCACCTTCACGCCGATTTTTAAGCGCATCGCCATCTCAAGTTGGGATTTTAAATACGTTGAGACGTCTTTGTCTTCTTTCGGAAGGAAGTCTTCCTGCGCCTCGAGCACCGTGACTTGAGAGCCGAGTCGAACGAATGATTGAGCCAGCTCGAGTCCGACCGTTCCGGCACCGATGACAATCAAACTCTCTGGAAGCGTCTCTTCTTCAAAGACGGTTTCATTTGTTAAGTATGGGACTTGATCTAGTCCATCGATGGGAGGGACTGTTGGTTTCGACCCCGTCGAGATAACAAATTTTTTCCCGATCAATAAATCGTTCCCCACCTTTAGTTCATGCGGACTTTGGAACGAGGCTTCTCCAATATAGACGTCCACGCCAATCTTTTCAAAGCGTTCTGTCCCGTCATGGTCTTGAATGATAGCACGTGCCTTGTCGACTCGTGCCTTAGACATTTGGTAATGCTCTCTTCCATTGAACTCTGTTCCGAGGACACGCGCCGCCCGCATCATCGCATTTGCTTCTTTTGATGCGGCAATCAGCGCCTTAGATGGTACACATCCAACATGTAGACAGTCTCCACCTAAGTGTTTGTTCTTTTCAACAAGCGCTACTTTCACACCTAAATTTGCAGCACCCGCGGCCACCGTCATTCCAGCGGCACCACCACCGATGACTATCAACTGATAATCCTTCATCGAATCAACCTCCGATATTGTTCACTCACATTTTCCATCCGTTTTCGATTCACGCCGAGGTCTGAATAGCCGACACGGGATGCGGACCTAAACTCGATTTGTTGAGTCGCATCATCAAATAGAAAATCGACATCATCTTTAAATCGCATCACTTTCGAAGTCACCACATAATGAAGACTATCGTCTGTTTCTTTCACCAGTTCGGCCCGAGACAATTGATTCATTGCCATCTTGATTGCTTCAACCGATTGCTCGCGACTGCCCGCATATGGCAATGGAGACATACGCAATTCCTCAATCGAGGTTTGTGTCGAAACGGCGTTCGGACTTCCTTTTAACGGCTTCAAGGATTGATTTGCCATCATAAAAACCTCCCTCATTCTACATACATCTATATGTAGCCTGAATTCGGGAGGTTTAACCCTTTTAATGTAGTTCGCTCGGATCGAGCGGTAATAAAACGGTCACGGTCGTCCCGTGTCCAATCTCACTCTCGATGACCAGTTTTCCTTCGTGTGCCTCGATCAATTCCTTCGAAATCGCAAGTCCGAGACCGCTACTGCCTTCCGTCACTTGAGCTTGATAAAACATTTCTGTGATGCGCTGTAAGTGCTCACGAGAAATACCAGGACCTTCATCGATGATCGAGATGAAGGCGACGCGTTCTGATTGAACGAAACGAATCGTCAATGTCCCACCGTCTGGTGAGAAGCGAATCGCGTTCTCGAGAATGTTTAAAAACACTTGCTTCAATCGGTTCTCATCAAAAAGTCCGATCGACTTTTGAGGATACCGTTCAACGAGCGTGATGTCTTTGTCTTCGAGTGACTGCTTTAACTGCAACGTCACTTTTCGCAACAAGGAAACTAAATCCAGTTCCTGACGATACAAGACCAATCGACTCTCTTCGATTTTTGTATAATCAAGTAACTGTTCCACAAGACCAATCATACGCTCCGTTTCGGAATGGATGATGCTCAAACCAAGCTCTGTTTCTTCAGACAGTTTCTCATCGCCTCCCCGAATCGTCTCGGTCCATCCTTTGATCGATGTGAGAGGTGTTCGAAGCTCATGTGAGACACTCGAGAGAAATTCGTTCCGTGTCGATTGATGTTGTTGCACTTTCGCACCCAAATACGTGAGGGTTCGAGCCAATGCCCCTAGCTCATGTTTCTCATTCGATTCAACCGATACATCGAAGTCGCCCTGAGCCATCTCATCAGCGGTTTCAATAATTTGACGAATCGGTCTGACGAAGCGATCGGCAATCCGAATGACGGTGTACAGAGCAAGTAACCAGATCAAGACACCAATTATGGCGACCGTCATCCAAATTTCGCGAATGAGCGTATCCAAATCTTCAAGTGGGCGCGTGAAACTAATGGCAAACTCTGACGTATCATTTGTCACAATTGGGCTCGTGACAGACAGATAGTGCTCTTCACCGACATCATAGTCTTGTACGACCGATTCACCTCGTGCAAGCTCTTGTAATTGTTCTTGAGAAAAAGAGGCCTGTCTAGTCCGTTGACCGGTCGTTTTGACAATCGAACCGCTCCGGTCGACAATCGTCAAATCGGTTCCTGGATATCCGAATGTTCGGACGAGGACAGAGAACGCACTAGGCGTCTCAAACCCGACTTGGGCTTGAGGATATAGATATGCACTTGTTGTCGCATGACTCAGTAACGCTTCTGACTCATACTCGTAATAGTATCGATATGTCCCGTAAGACAAGACGCTGACGAGCAGAAGTAAGACGATCGTCACGACAATCATCATGCGAATGACTAACTGTTGTTTCATGCCTCATGTCTCCGCCATTTATATCCGTGACCCCATAACGTCTCAATATAGATCGGATGACTCGGATCGTCTTCGATTTTTTGACGCAGGCGTCGAATATTGACATCGACCGTTTTTCGATCGCCGAAGTAATTGACCCCCCATACCGCGTCGAGTAACGCATCGCGTGACAAGACGATCTCTTCATTTTGAACGAGATGACAAATCAAGTCGTACTCTGTTGGTGTTAAATCAATAGATTGTCCGTACTTTGTCACTTGCTTCGCTGCAAGGTCGATTGCGAACGGTCCCGACTTCAAGCGTTTCGAGTCTTTTCGTTTCACTTTCTCGACTCGGCGCAATAATGCTTGAATGCGCGCGACCAACTCACCTGGACTAAACGGTTTAGCGATGTAATCGTCTGCTCCTTTTCCGAGTCCTTCAATTTTATCTTCTTCGAGCGTTCGTGCCGTCAACATGATGATTCCGACGTTTTCATCAATATCCCGAATAGCGGCACATGCTTCGAATCCATCCATTTCTGGCATCATGACATCTAACAAAACAACGTCAAACGGTTCACGATCAAACGCGGTAACCGCTTCACGACCGTTTGTTGCCTCGAACACATCGAATCCAGCTCGTTTTAAGTTGACAATAATGAAGCTGCGAATCGCATGTTCATCCTCAGCTACTAAAATTCGATTCATATTTCCACCTCTTCTAGAGTTCACTTCTCTACATTATAGTTACGTTTTTGCGACAAGGTTGTCAATTGACCTTAAAAAGGTTTAGGATTGTATCATTAGATTCTGAAGGAGGACCCCCTACTACTATGAGTTACAAGATGATTGTATTAGATATGGATGATACGCTCTTCACGAGCGACCATACGATTTCCCCGAAGACAAAAGAAGCACTTCTCGATGCGCAGGCACGCGGCTATAAAGTCGTACTGGCGAGCGGACGACCTACGTTTGCGATGTGGGAGGCAGCCCGCGAATTGGAGCTCGCGAAATACGGAAGCTTCATCTTATCGTTCAACGGTGCCTCGGTCATTAATTGTGCGACAAATGAAGAGATTTTCTCAAGTACGCTCCAACCGGACACGGTCGCCCATCTCCATGATATCAGTGAACGGGAAGGAATCGCGATTCATACGTACGTCGGTAACGAAATCGTAACCGATCGTCCGAACTCTTATACGGATATCGAAGGTGAATTGACGGGCATGCCTGTCGTACATGTCGACAACTTTAAAGAAGCTGTGACGGCTCCGGTCGTCAAATGTTTGATGCTCGCGGATGGTGACACGCTCGCTCCGATTGAAACGAAGCTACAAGAAGAGTTGGCCGGAAAACTAGCCGTCGCTCGTTCAAAACCATTCTTCTTAGAGTTCACAGAAGCCGGTGTCACAAAAGGCACAAGCCTCGCCTTACTAGCCAATCAACTCGGTATCGCACAAGACGAAGTGATCGCTTGCGGTGACGGAAACAATGATTTGACGATGATTGAATGGGCAGGTCTAGGCGTTGCGATGGGTAACGCTAACACGACAGTCAAAGGGAAAGCGGACTTCATTACGAAGTCAAACAATGAAGACGGCATCGCTCATGTCATCGAGACATATATGACGGACGTATTCGTCACGCAATAAGCTTCTGATTGTAGAAAGGGAGGAAGTAAGATGAATAAAGGGTTGAAACGTGCTGGAGTCGGATTGATTGGAACAGCAGTCGCAGGAGCGGCTTATGTGTTACTTTCTCCTAAACCAGCGACACGTTTAATCAAAACTTCGTTCGCAGGGGGGAACGAAGTGGAGATGAAAGAATTTGAGGAAGTCGTTCAAAAAACGTCTGTCCGAAAAGACATCGACTACTTGTCTTCTTATGACAATGGAATGTTTGATTTGATTCGTTATGAAGGAAACGGACGAACTGTGCCGACGATTTTTTGGGTGCATGGTGGATCATTCGTCGGCGGAGATAAATCGGATGTGTTAAAATACGCCACTTCGATTGCGAGTAACGGCTACAACGTCGTCAGTATCAATTACGCACTCGCACCTGACGTGATGTACCCGACCCCGCTCAAACAAATCGAAGAAGCGTACTCGTTCATTGCTGAGAACAATGACCGCTTCCGTCTCGATTTAGACCGCGTCTTCTTTGCAGGTGATTCGAATGGTGGACAGCTCGCCGCACAGTTTGTCGGAATCCAGTTGAATGACGACTATTCGCCTTCTGCTGAAGTGGGACAAGTCGTACCAAAATCCTCAATCCTCGGTGCCATCCTCTTGTCTGCACCGCTCGACTTGAAGCGCACATGGCTCGAATCATCGAAATCTGTGAACCGCTTCTTGTTCAAACGAATCGGATGGGCATACTTCGGCACATACAATTGGGAAACTCTCCCGGTCGTTGCTGAAGCGTCGCCACTCGTCAATGTACCGGCCACATTCGTCCCAACGTTTATCGCGGACGGAAATGACCATTCCTTTGAGGATCAGGCCAAGGAATTTGCAACGATTCTTTCAGGACGTACGGATGTCACGACTGTCTTTTATGATCGGAATGAGCACGAGCTCGGTCATAACTATTACTTCGAAATGGACCGCCCAGCGGCTAACTCTACGTATCGCCGTTTGATTACGTTCTTACGCGAAGCGACAAATCAATCTGTATAATGCACAAGAGGCAACGTTCTCCTACTATGGAAAACGTCGCCTCTTTTCGTTAGCGCAATAGTTCGAACGCACGACCAATCAATTCATTACGGGATGAAGAGGTATGACGCAATGCTTCAAGACGTTCAATCAATGTCTGTTTCAGTCCTTCGTCATTCACCAGTTCCAGACACTCAATGTGTAATAACCAGGCGTCAGGGTGGTTCGTTAAAATCTCTGGGATGAGACCATCAATCGATTCTCCCCGCTCACGCATGAGATGAATTCGATTGAACATCGGGTCATCGTTCGTCCATACACGTTCATCTCGCTCGATGATCACGGGTTTTTCGATGATCATCAGCTCGTCTACCGTCGTTCCTGGGAAAATCGATGGAAGCGAGTCGACACGTACCTCGAGTGAGTCGAGAGGAATCGTCCGTCCTTCTAACTGAACGTTCACGTCTTGGAGCAGATCAGATGCACAGGCTTGACGAACGGTCGTCCCGTCCTCGAGGAGATCATCGCGGTCTAGCGCAGATTCCGTATCATGGACAATGAGGAGTCCATAACGCTCTCGTTTCGTTAACTGACCACTTTTTACAATGGTGCATTCATCCCATTGAATGAGCGTATGTTCTTTCGACTCCGTCATGTGGCGAACGATGCCGACACGTTCTGATCCGTCTTCGAGTCGAATCGTCGACTGACTTCCCGACGCCAACGCTTTCGCCACGGATTCAATTCCACCTTTTCGAATCGCCATTCTTCCTTCTAGTTCATCTAAGACAGAAGAGAGTGTCTCAAAGTTTGGAATAACGAACAGCTCTTTTTGCATGTTTGTCACGTCCTGCTTCGTCTGTAGCGCGTGCTCTAAGTCGAATGGATGTTTGACGACCGCATCCGTCAGACAGTGACGGCTCTCTCCGACAGAGGACAAGAGACCTGCCCCGTAAATCATCGGACGCTCGAGGTCACCAATCAATCCAAATTCAACAGTCCACCAAAAGATTCGTGCGACTTGTTGTGCCTCTGAGAAGCCAGTCACTTGCGCTTTCGCCTCATGGACGGCTTTTTCCGCCGCCTCGATGTCTTGTTCGGTCGAATTGGCATTTTCCTTCACAATCGTCAAGCGTTTCAATGCTGCGAATGAGGCATGCTCTTCTCGGTTCATGAACGCCTTGGCCCCTAATTGACCGAAGCGTTTAACGATTTCCGAAAACGTCGGGTCCATCAACATCGGCGCATGTCCTGCAGCCTCATGAATGATGTCAGGCGCTGGACTGTATAAAATATTCTCGACTTTCCGAATGTCTGTCGCGACCGGCAGCATCCCATTTCCTTGGAAGTCAAAAAAGGCAACACCGGGGATGAGTCCATCCACTGCGACCGTCGACCATCCTGCCGTCTGCATCTCATCCGTCATCAGTTCGACGTTCGGCAATCGGTCCGGTCCCATTCCCGTCCGTTTCAATCCTTCGATGTAAAACGGATGCGCCTTCCCTTCTAACGTATGCAAGTTCAACCGCAACACGAAACGCCAAACGGCGTGATCCGTTGGTGTGTATTCATTGTAGAACTGCGGTGAAATATGTGGGGCTAGGTGTTTTGAAATCGATTGTGTCAACATGTGAAGTCCTCCTTTGAAATCAAAAAATCCCTATCGATTGAATCGATAGGGACGACAAAGCCGCGGTACCACCCTAGTTACTAGAGAATATCTAGTCACTTGATCCGATAACGGGGGACCGCTCAATCACGAGAGCTCGGGAACTGTAATTCGATTCATCTTTTGGGCGTGTTCGCAGCACCACACGCTCTCTGGGCCATGGAAGATGTCTCTACTTCGGTTCTTTCTTCGCTTTTCTTACATATTCAATTCTTTATCTTTTATACAGTTATGCTGTTATGCATATATGCTTTTAAGTGCTAAAGTGACGTCTTGTTAGTTACTGTACCAAAGCTAAACAAAGGCGTCAACAAAAAACAGCCTACGAATTTTCGCAGACTGTCAGAGACACCACTCAATCGGGGGTTTTCCCCACTCATTCAATGCATCGTTTACTTGGGAGAATGGCTTAGAGCCGAAGAATCCACGATGGGATGACAACGGACTTGGATGTACCGACGTGAGCACTTTATGTTGGTCTCCAATCCATTTCATTTTCTTCTTCGCATCATTTCCCCACAAAATGAATACGATTGGTTCCTCACGACTCCCGAGCCGCTCAATGATGGAGTCAGTGAACTGTTCCCACCCTTTTCCACGGTGAGAGCCCGCCTTCCCCGCTTCAACCGTCAGTGCCGTATTTAAGAGAAGGACCCCTTGTTTCGCCCATTTCTCAAGATTGCCACTCTTCGGGAGGTCACATCCAACGTCATCTTTTAGTTCTTGAAAGATGTTTCGTAGAGACGGTGGGAAACGTACCCCGTCCTGCACCGAAAAACTGAGTCCATGCGCTTGATTCGGTCCGTGGTACGGATCTTGCCCTAAAATGACGCACTTCACCTCACTGAATTTCGTGTAAATAAATGCGTTCCAAATGTCTTCTCGGGTCGGGTAAACGATCGTTTCTTCATAAGCTTGGTCGACGAATTGCCTCAACTGTTGAAAATAGGGCTGTTTCATTTCCTCTTGGATGATATCCGTCCAATCTCCAAGCAGTCGACTCGATAACTGATCTGCCATTGCATACTCCCCTTTCCCTTTGTATCATACCCAAAATAATTGCATACAAAAAGACGAGTCGATCGACTCGTCCTTCAAGGTTATACCGTTACTGCGCCTGCTACTTCTTTTGCAAGTGCTTCTGCTTTCGCTTTCGCGTCCGCCACAATCTCTTCGATTTTGTCTGGGTATTGGTTCATCCCTTCAACCGCTACCGTTGTGACTTCAGATACACCGACAAACGCGAGCGCTTGACGGAGGTACGCGTCCGCAAAGTTGAGGTCCGTTCCTGTGTAGATTCCACCCGTTCCTTGGATGTGAATCGCTTGTTTGTTTTCAAGCAAGCCGACAGGTCCTTGCTCTGTGTAACGGAACGTTTTGCCCGCCATAAGGACGCTATCGAGGAACATTTTCATACGCGCTGGGAAGAAGAAGTTCCACATTGGTGTCGCGAATACGTAGAGATCCGCTTCCATGAATGTCTCGAGCATGCTACTCATCGTTCCTACTTTTTTCGCTTCCACGTCAGTAAGTGCTTCACCTGACGCGAATTTGCCCCATGCGCTAAGCACATCTCCATCGATTTCTTGTACATCGACATCGTAGAGTTCAATTGCTTCTACTTCGATTGATTCGTTTTCAGCCTTAAGTGTCGATACGAATGTTTCTGCAACTTGCTTGCTGTATGAAAGTTCAGCTGGTTTCGGGTTAGCCGATACATATAATACTTTAGTCATCGTGTAATCCTCCATTTGTGTAATCTATACTTTTTCAATAACAGTTAGAACTATATCATCTGTATATCTCATCGTCAATTATTTTAATTTCAAGATATTATGTAAAAAAGCAACGGGCTTTATTTGCCCGCTGCGTTATAACCGACTCGTTTTAATAACGTAATCAATTGTTCCGTCTCTTCATCACTTAACGGTCCATATATATCTTTGAAGATTTCAATATGTTGCGGATAGACGACGTCCATGAGCGTATGTCCATCGTCTGTCAACGAGGCGTACGTGACGCGACGGTCAGACGGACAGGCGATTCGTTCAATCAGCCCTCGCTTCTCCAACTTGTCGATGACGTATGTCACACTACCGCTCGTAATCAAAATCTGATCCCCAATTTGTTGTAGCGGGGTGTCTCCTCGTTTATACAGTACGGATAAAACACCGAACTCTGTTGAATTTAACTGGTGGCGTCGTAAATCTTCTTTCACACGATCACTGATGGCATCCATCGTCCGCGCAAGAACGACCCACGCCTTCAATTCAAGGGATTCAATCATGTCGGTTTCACCTCAATTCGTTCATCATATATCACTAGTATAGCAGGACTTATGAAGTATAAGCCGGGAAAAATTCTTCGTCAAGGAACTTCTTCATTGTCGCCTATGTCGGAAACGTTTAGAATGGTAGTATTGTGATTTTAAGAAGGGGTGGACCGTATGCGTGAGTATTACGAAATTTCATTGACGATTAAACGGGAGTTTTTGCATGCTGTCATCGATTTGTTGAATCGGGAAGGCATCGCACCGGACTATGCGCTCGAAAAAGAAGGTGCGGTCTTTTTGTTATTCAATCATTTACCTTGGCCAAACGTGACCCGTGAACCGCATGCCGTGGAACGTTTCTTGTTGACGTTGAAACGATCGGACTATTTATTCGTCAAAACGAAACGTAAATCACCGGTCCCCGATCATGAACCGGTCGCGTGTATGGGTGCCCTCGTCTCTCCGTTCAATGAACATTTACGGATTGAGCTCGCGGTCGATGAGTCTGAAGCGAGTCATTTAGATATGTCCGCATTTCGTCATTACTAAACAAAATGATAATCCCCCATGACGGTTAGACCGAAACAACTAGCCGAAATGGGGATTTTTTTAGGAGTAGCTGTTTTCTTTGACGGGAATAAAGGACAGTATTCGAATGAAAAAGGAGACATGTTGGAATGGACACAGTCATGTTAATCGTCAATCCATCCTCAGGAAAAGAGTTAGGGGAACAACATGCGACACATGCCGAAGAGGTGTTGCGCGAACGATATGGACACGTCGATGTCCGATTCACTGAAAAGGAACAGGATGCGACGGACTTCGCACGTGAAGCAGCAGAAAAGCACTACCAGGCCGTCATTGCGATGGGTGGGGACGGAACCTTGAACGAAGCGGTAACCGGCCTGGCCGAAGCCACTCATCGACCTGACTTCGGCATCATCCCACTCGGTACGGTCAACGACCTCGCCCGTGCACTCGGTGTCCCAAGCAATCCTAAAAAAGCGATCGAGGCACTTCGTGATGCCAAACCGACGCCGATGGATATCGGAAAATATGAGAACGGTTATTTCATGAACGTCATCGCCATCGGCCTCATTGCCGAAGCGGTCGACGAAGTAAGTGTGGAAGAAAAAACAAAATGGGGACCGTTCGCCTACTTGATTGAAGGAATTAAAGCCTTCAGAGAACATAGCCCATATGAACTGATGGTTGAGAGTGAGGACGGACAATTTGATAATAAGGCATATCTCGCCGTCATCGCTTTGACGAACTCAGTCGGAGGTTTTGAAAATTTCGAACCGGATGCGCGACTCAACGATGGGCTTCTTCATGTCTATATTTTTGAAGAACTTCGTCTAAAAGATGCCCTTCAATTAACACCCGCCCTATTCACAGGAAAACTGAAGGAGACCGACAGCGTCACATCATTTTGTACGAAATGTGTGAAAGTAAGCTCGCCTGATGCCCTTCCGGTAAACGCAGATGGAGACACAGGCGGTGCGTTGCCGCTAACATTTGAGATTTTACCGAGCCATTTAAACGTATTGAAGCCGGTCTAAGAGCAGGACTTTTATCAATGGAACCGAATGTTTTTAAGCGAGAAAGGAGAATGACCTATTAATATCTCGCTCGTTCCACTTACAACAGCAACCGACGACATCGTCAATACGTTCAATCGTTGGAATAACGACCCACAAATCGTACATCTCATTCGACCGAGCCGCTATGAAGAAGATTTGACCGCCCATTATGAGATGACAGTTGATGATTTAGAAGAACGGCTCTTAACGCATGACATTTTTCTCATCTATGCAGATGACCATCTCGTTGGAGAAATGAACGTTATGTATGACCCGCCTCACTTGTATCGTCAACAACCCGGTACGGCATGGCTCGGTTTCGTCATCGGTGAATCCATCGGTCGAGGGAAAGGCGTTGGTACGGAAGCTCTTCGTTTGTTAGAAGAGATATTGCGAGCCAAACAAACGCCTCGTATGGAACTCGGCGTATTTGCCTTCAACCATGCGGCCCATCGTCTCTATTCAAAATGTGGCTATCAAGAAATTGGACGGATCGAGCATTTCACCTATTGGGATGATCAATTTTGGGCCGATATTCGTATGGAGAAACGCTTTGACTAAAAAAATCCTCCCACTTGATGTGGAAGGATTTTTTACTTAATTATTCAAATTTTCGACTTCGACGATGCGGAAGCCTTTTTGTTCGAGCTTAGAGACTACTTTGTTCTTCTTATCTTCATCGCAATCAGGTGGCAGCGTCACGAGCACCCGACGCACTACCTTACTTTTCGCATCGAGTGTCATCAGGCTCGCAATCGATGTGTACTTGTTCACGACTTTCGTGATTTTTTCGAGCGCCCCCGCTTGTTCACTCAAGGCAATCGTCAAGACGTAGCTTCCTGTGTCACGACTCCACGCCTCTTCGAGCATGCCGAGCATCTTACCGTGTGGCAAAATTCCATAAAACTCGTTGCTTTCATCTTTTAATACCGCAATGTACGGCAATTCTTTGATGGAGAAGAATACTTCGAAGAACCCATCGGATTCATGAACGTATTTTTGCGTATTTTTAATAAGTGTCATCACATTATCATCCATGTTTTCCCCGTTCATTCCATGACGATAAATATGCATTTTATAAATGTTACCGCGGAAAAATGTTCCCGTCTCGTCTAAAACAGGTACACAGCGATACCCTGTTTCTTCAAGCGTATGAAGCGCTTCCCGCAATGTTGCCTTTTCACTGATGGTGACAACATCTTTCTTTGGGATACATAAGCTATGCACTAACATGCGTTTTCCTCCTAGCCAATAATAAAGTGGTCTACACCCTATTCATTATTATTCCCCAAATATGATGAATATCCTGCATGTTTTTTCTGAAAAGTTATGAACACTTCTTTTAATCCTTGAATTTGTCGGAATTCGAAAAAGTCGTTATAGTGAAACTATCCAAACAGACAAAGGGGATGAACGATTATGACGATGAAAAAAGCATTGACGATCGCCGGTTCTGATACGAGTGGCGGCGCGGGTATCCAAGCCGATCTCAAAACGATGGAAGAACTCGGTGTGTATGGCATGACAGCCTTGACTGTCATTGTGGCACAAGATCCACATAACGCATGGAACCATGAAGTCTTTCCAATCGATACGACATTGATTGAAAAGCAAATCGATACGGTTCTCGCTGGAATCGGAGTCGACGCGGTGAAGACAGGTATGCTCCCGACACCTGAAATCATTGAACTCGCTGCGCGTAAAATTAAAGAGTATGGCATCAAGAATGCGGTCGTCGACCCAGTCATGGCATGTAAAGGTGCCGATGAAATTCTTGATCCGAACGTTGCGGTCGCAATGCGGAAACACCTCGTGCCGGTCGCAAAAATCATCACACCGAACTTATTCGAGGCGCGTATGCTCGCTGGCCTCGACAAAACACCATCGACGATGGACGAAATCAAAGAAGCAGCTCGTTTAATCCATGAGCTCGGCGCGGAAATCGTCATCGTTAAAGTCGGCGGCAAACTCGGATTCGACACAGCGTTTGACGTCTTATACGACGGAAATGAATTCCGTCTACTTGAAAGTGAAAAAATTAAGCCTGCATTCACACATGGTGGCGGGTGTACGTTCTCTTCTGCCATCGCAGCTTCTCTCGCAAACGGTCATACGGTCGATGAAGCAATCGAAATCGGCAAAGAGTTTATCACAGAAGCAGTTCGTCACTCATTCCGTCTAAACCAATACGTTGGACCGACGAACCATACAGGGTACCGCAAAAAAGTAGCTGCACAATCGTAAAAAGATGACCCGGAACCGCGTGTTTCGGGTCATCCTTTCCATTGGAGGGACAGACGTGAAAGCAATTCAACCTAATCACATTCAACAATATTTGGACAGTCACGTCGCAACACCGCTTTTCGTACATGTTGAGACAACAAACGGTGCCTATGCGACACATAACGACCCCGACTTTCATAATGCCGGGATGTTTATTCGTAACGCTAAAATCGAATATAGCATCGGTCAAATTAAAGGAAACGGACCTTATCGAGTCGGATTAAAACTTGATCATGGCTGGCTCTATGTGGAAGGTTTGACCGATTTTGAAGTGCATGGCGAGCAGCTGTTACTCGCTGGTCACGATCGTCTCGGTCGCCTGGCATGTGCGCTGCATATCGATGTAAAACCGCTCCCTCAAGGAGCTTCGGAGGTGGAAAATCAATGAATGGACCATTACTCGTCATCTTCCCACATCCAGACGATGAGGCGTTCAGCTCAGCCGGAACGATCATTCAACATCGTCAAAAAGGGCTTCCGGTCACGTATGTCTGTTTAACACTCGGTGAGATGGGGCGCAACATGGGCTCCCCAATTTTTACGACACGTGAAGAACTCCCTAAAATTCGAAAACGTGAATTAGAAGAGGCTTGTCGGATAATGGAAATCGAAGACCTGCGCATGTGGGGTCTTCGTGATAAAACCGTCGAGTTCGAAGACGAAGCCGCACTCGCTGCTCGTTTCCGCGCCTTGATTGACGAAGTGAAGCCGGAAACCGTCATCTCATTCTATCCAGAATATGCCGTTCACCCGGACCATGAAGCGACAGCTCGTGCCGTCGTACGAGCACTTCAGGAGATGGGAGAAGCGCGCCCTGAGTTTTTAGGTGTCGCATTCGATCGCCGCACAGAAGAAGAGCTCGGACAACCTCACGTGATCGTCGATGTGACGGAAGAAAGTGAACAGAAGAAAGACTCCCTCTTTGCCCATCGTTCTCAGACGGAAGGTCTTCTACGCGCCATTGACAATGCAGAAAACGCCCACGTTATGGAGTTACTCCAACGTGAGCGCTTCTATCCTTATCCGTTCTCATGATTCATAGGCTAGGCGGGTCATATACAGCAAGGCCCCGACGGTCCCAAGACCAATCAACGTTCCGAATACTACAACGATTTGTCCCATGTTTTCACCTCTTCTAGACTTTACGAACGTTTCAATTGATTGGTTTCAAACAGGGCACCCACTTATTAGGGTGTGCTGTTTTTTTATGTACAAAATTTGATTATTTTCATCATACACTCAATATCCTGTCATTTCGTCCGTCTTAAGACGTAAAAACAGACATGGCTTATGGCCCATGCCTGTCATGATTATGAGTGAGTCGCATGAACGAACCAAACGACAAGTCCGATTAGTATGAACGCAAGAAATAGCGACGATGTCGTTCCCCCAATAAAGACAATCCCTAATATGAGGATACCGAGATGCCATAGCATCGAGACAGACGATTCCGTCGTCGCTCGAATAGATGAAGGAACTTGATGGTGCAAAAGTCCATAATAGAGCGGCTCCATCGCCCCATATAGAATTCCCAACAATCCCATCACACCAATTCCGATTGGACTCGGAAATAAGCCGATGAAGAGAAACCCGCCACCCATCACCCAACCGAACCCGTTTAACCAACGCTCAGATGACGCAAATCGTATAAGCGTCCCCGCAAAAAGTTGACCAGGTAACTGAATCAAAAGCAGGACGCTTGAAATGGCACCGAACCAATAGATCGGAACGGACACATCGCGAGCGTACAGTTGCCAAAATTCATCGATGAAATTAAAAGCGGATACCGTTGCCAAAAAACCGATTGTGACATAGCGAAGTTGTTGTTTTGACCAAATGAATTGAAACCCTTTGAACACATGACGCCACGTCAAACGCTCCTCCCGCTCTCGATGAGTCGGTTCAACGAGAAATACGCTACACAGTGTCGCCATCAATAGACTCCCGATGGAAAGCTGATAGTTCCACTCCAAGGAAAGGTACTGAGCCAACATACTACCACTCAATGCCGCTGTAACAGCGGACAAGATGCCAATCGCATTCAACCTTCCAAGAACTCGTTCAAATGACGAAGCATCATGGCTTTCTTGTAACGATTCATACAGCAACGCATTCTCTGCCCCGCTTCGAATGACCGACCCAATGGCCGAACAGCTGATCGCGACAAAGAAACCGATGAACGTGAACGAATGCAAGATGACGACAAACGACAGCCACTCCAACCAGATACCGATTTGGACGAGTCGACGCCGTGCCGTATGGTCCGCCCAGACGCCAGTCGGTACTTCTAGCAGGACGATGATGAGCGCATACACCATCTCTAGATAGACGACTTCCTGAATGGAGATGCCCCGTGACTCCCAGAACAGCCGTTCAATCACGTATGCAGGAATCAGCCCTTCAAACCAACGAACCCACCCTAGTCGGACAACGTTTCGACGAACTTAACTCGGTGAACGTGCTCGTTTTCTCACTTGAATCTCCTCCTTACTTGTCTATTCCCGAAAACACAAAAAAACCACGAGACGAATCTCGTGGTCGACGTGTTATTTTAATAAGTTGAGAATCTCACGGTTGAACGCCGGAATGTCATCCGGCTGACGGCTCGTCACGAGCTGGTTTTGGCAGACAACGACTTCTTTGTCCGCATATTTCGCTCCAGCATACTCCATGTCGACTTTAATCGATTTATATCCGGTTGCATCACGACCTTCAAGCGTCTTCGCCGTAATCAATAGCTGTGGTCCGTGACAGATGGCAAACACAGGCTTCTTCGCGTCCATGAAGGCTTTGGCGAACGAAACGAACCGCTCGTCTTCACGTAACAAGTCAGGAGAGAATCCGCCTGGTAAGAGAAGGGCGTCAAAATCTTCTGGCGATACATCGTCAATCGATTGATCGATGTTCACTTTCGCCTCTCCTTGTTTTCCTTCTACCGTATTGCCTGCTTTCTTCTCGATTGTCACGACGTCATGTCCCGCATCCACCAATGCGTCACGGGGACCCGTGAATTCTACATCTTCAAACATATCTGTAATGAGCGTTGCTACTTTTGCCATGTTCTAAACACTCCCTCTGTTTGTTTTATGCACATAGGGACTGTTCCACAGGCATGAATCACTTAAACATCACTGCATGCATTCAACGGAACTTCGAGACGTACGGATTGTCGCGTTCAAAGAAGCGATACGGGTAGTCACGGGCCTCGCCCGTATTCGGAATCCCGATACGTGGACCCGCCTCGATCACCATTTCAGTCTCACCTTCCGCAATATAGAGCGGGTCTTGTTGGAACGAGTGTCCGTATAAATCCATCGTGATTCCGAGTGCTTTCGTCAACTTCCCCGGTCCGTTCGTTTGGTCATATCGCTTCACCCCGGGACGATTCGCCGCAACCCATTCATGACCTTGAATCGGTTCGACCGCTCGAATCAACACGGCTTCCGGTGTGCCGACTGGTCCACTGACCACATTCAAGAGCGTATGTGTATGCATTTGATACGTGTATACATGTCCCGGTTTTCCGAACATGACTTCCGTTCGCTTCGTCCGACGTCCCCCGAAACTGTGTGCCGCTCGGTCGATGGCACCGAGATAAGCTTCTGTCTCGACAATCTTTGCGATGATGTCGCCTTCCGGGTGTCGTCTCACCAAATATTGACCGAGTAAGGAGCGGGCCAAATCGAGTGTCGGTTGTTCATAAAATGCCACATCGAGTCGCTTCATAGTTCCACCTCCGTTTGTTCCATTTTCTCAAAAGTCGTATCCTCCATACAAAAAAGATGCCCTGCACGGCAGGACATCACTCATTTACGATGCGATTTTTAGTGATTCATGCTGCTTCCCCAACCGAACGTATCCCAAAATGATGGAGAAAATCGGGCTGAGCCAAAGGAAGAACGCAAATGGTGCGTATTCCAATACAGGTACGCCGAGCGTCGCTGCGAAGAACGCTCCGGAGACACCCCACGGAATGAGTGGGTTAATCACAGTCCCACCATCCTCAAGCGCACGTGACAAGTAGCGTGGGTCAATCCCGCGATCGATGAATCCTTGTTTGAACGCCTGTCCTGGCAAGAGAATCGATAAGTACTGCTCTCCCGCGAGCAAGTTGACACCGATTGAACTGAGGACGACCGAGAGGACCGAACTTCCTGGTGATTTCAACCGCTCGAGCAACGATTCAACGATGGCTTGGAAGACACCGAGTTCGCGCAACAAGCCGCCGAATGCAAGGGCAATCAAGACGAGACTGACCGACCAGAGCATCGATTCAAGACCACCACGATCGAGTACCGTCGCAATCGTCTCGTTCTCGACACCTGACTTGAATCCAGACTGCATGACGCCGAGCCAGTTCGAGATGCTCCAGTTTCCTTGAACGAATCCAGCCGTCAACACACCAGCGAACATTCCAACGAGCATCGTCGGCAAGACCGGCATGCGGCGAAATGCAAGCACTGCGACAAGAACAGGGGCAATCAACGTGAGCCAAGAAAGATCAAATCGTCCGCCGAGCGCTGCCTGTGCTTCCGCGATTTGTGTCGTATCGGCAGTTTGACCACTGCGTCCGAGGAATGTGAATAAAATCAATGTGATGATAAACGCTGGGATTGTCGTCCCCATCATAAAACGAATGTGGTCGAACAGTTTGACACCTGCCACTGCCGGGGCAAAGTTGGTCGTATCCGACAACGGGCTCATCTTGTCTCCGAAGAGCGCACCCGACACGATTGCACCTGCGGCGAGAGCCGGCGAGATGCCTAGCGCCGTCCCGATTCCGAACAAGGCGACACCGACCGTACCGACTGTCGTAAATGCGCTTCCTGTGAATGTTGAGACGATCATCGTAATTAATAAGACACTTGGTAAAAACCATTCAGCAGAGATTGTATTTAATCCGATGGAGAGGATCGTCGCGACCGTTCCGGACATTTGCCATACCCCGATGAGCATCCCAATCAACAACAGAATCAACACCGGCATAATCGCTTCACGAATCCCGTTGATCATTGCTGTTTCAATCTGTTTGAAGTCGCGTGAACGATAATACGCGTATCCACCTACTATTACCATTGTGCCAAAAATCGCCATGTGTGGCGTCGCTTTGGCCAAAAACATCAGTGCGAGCAAGGTGATCCCGCTCATTAACACGACGAATACAGCTTCTTTTCCTTTCATCTGCATCGACGTCCCCTCCTTTCGTTATATCCTCATTATTTATTATTCCACCTAACCGCTTAAACGCTTTTATGCACAAAAGCGCGTTAGTGATGTTTTTTACTATACTCGCTTCCTTTCTCCCTGTCAAACGACTTTTTATGATAAATTAAATGCTTGAGGGTGACCTCCGGAGTTCGTAACCTCCTCCGACATCAAAACTAGCGAAAAGGAAGTGTGCTTCATGCAACACGAAAAAGCATTGGTCGTCTTTAGTGGTGGCCAAGATTCAACCACTTGCCTGTTTTGGGCAAAACAACAATTCTCTCATGTGGAGGCGGTGACGTTCGCATATGGTCAACGCCATGATGCGGAAATCGAGGTCGCAAAAGAAATTGCGACAGAACTCGATGTCCCACACCACATCCTCGATTTGTCCCTACTCGGACAACTCACATCGAATGCGCTCACGAGACACGATCTCGACATCGACAATGCGGACGTCCCAAACACGTTCGTTGATGGACGCAACCATCTATTTTTATCATTCGCGGCCGTCATGGCCAAACAACTCGGTATGCACCACATCGTGACCGGTGTATGTGAAACGGACTTTTCAGGTTACCCGGATTGCCGAGACCAATTCATCAAATCACTCAACGTGACACTCAATTTAGCGATGGATTATCCATTCGTCATCGACACACCGCTCATGTGGCTCGATAAAAAAGAAACGTGGGCACTCGCCGACAAGCTCGGTGCGTTCGACTATGTCAAAGAACGCACGCTCACTTGCTACAACGGTGTCATCGGTTCAGGTTGTGGAGAATGTCCGGCGTGTATCCTTCGCCAAAACGGACTCACAGCTTATGAGGAGGTGCGCGTATGAAGCATGCTCCGTTCCTCGCTCCGACAAGTGTCGAATCAAAACAAGAAGGATCGCTCATCTACTGTCCGCATCGCGTTCAAATCGTCAAAGAAGTGACGTTCGACGCGGCGCACCATCTATTTGATTATGACGGCAAATGTCGTGCCCTTCATGGTCATACGTACAAACTCCAGATGGGTGTCAGCGGCTTTCTCGACAATCGTGGGATGACACTCGACTTTGGTGACTTGAAGACCATCTTTAAAGAAGAGCTTGAGCCTTATCTCGATCATCGCTATTTGAACGAGTCACTCCCTTATATGAATACAACTGCAGAAAACATGTGCTATTGGATTTTTGAACAGTTGGCGACACACTTGCCGAATGAACGCGACGTCCGCGTCGAATTCGTCCGTTTGTATGAAACGCCGACGTCGTACGCTGAGTTCCGCCGTGAATGGTTGGTGGAATCGTGAAAATCCCTGTTCTTGAAGTGTTTGGACCGACCTTCCAAGGAGAAGGCCGCGCCATCGGACAAAAGACGATGTTCGTCCGGACCGCCGGTTGCGATTACCGCTGTTCGTGGTGCGATTCCGCCTTCACGTGGGACGGTTCAGAAAAACCGGATATGCTGACAGCAGACGAGGTGATCGCACGCCTTGACGCACTCGGTATGTATGATTACGTCACCATCTCGGGGGGCAACCCGCTCCTCATCGCAGCCATGGAAGACCTCGTCGTGAAGTTGAAAGAACGTGGCATCACATTAGCTGTCGAGACACAAGGTAGCCGCTATCAAGACTGGATCACACAAATCGACGACGTGACCCTCAGTCCGAAGCCCCCGTCGTCTGGTATGAAGACAAACTGGGAACAACTCGACGCGATCGTCGAACGGTTGCGTCCGGAGCAAACGACATTTAAAGTCGCCGTGTTTGATGAAGTGGATCTTGCCTACGCAAAAGAAGTGCAACAGCGCTACTCACCGGACGTCATGTATTTATCTGCCGGTAACCCAGATCCGGGTGCTGATGGTGATATCACCGATGCCCAGCTTCGTCGCTTGAAACAGCTGTGGGAAGACGTCGCACGCGACCCGTCTTGGCAAAGCGTCCGCGTCCTACCGCAACTACACACATTACTGTACGCCAACGAACGTGGCGTGTAAGGAGAATGAACATGAGATCAGAAGACTTACAAGACCTCTCGCTCCTCGGACAGAAGAGCGTCCCTTATATTTTTGAATACACACCGGACGTACTTGAGGCGTTCCCGAACCGTCATCCGGAGAATGATTACTTCGTCAAATTCAACGCACCGGAATTCACTTCCTTGTGCCCGATTACGAATCAACCGGACTTTGCGACAATCTACATCTCGTACATCCCGGATGAGAAGCTCGTCGAGTCGAAGTCGTTGAAACTGTACTTGTTCAGCTTCCGTAACCATGGCGACTTCCACGAGAACTGCATCAACGTCATCGGGAAAGACCTCGTCAAGTTGATGGAGCCGCGCTATCTCGAAGTGTGGGGGAAATTCACACCGCGTGGCGGCATCTCGATCGACCCATACTACAACTACGGAAAACCGGACACGAAATACGAAAAAATGGCAGAACATCGTCTGTTCAACCATGACCTCTACCCTGAGACGATCGACAATCGTTAATTGAAAAGTAGGCGCTCCATGTGGAGTCGCCTACTTTTTTTGATAGCGATGAATCTGTCGTTTAATCGGTTCACGAAACACCGTCGCGATGAGCGTCAATACGAGCATGATTCCGAATGCCAAGGCGATGAGCGTCCAATCACCGCTAGCGATACTACTTCCGAGAAAATTGTTTGCGAACGCCCCCGGAATCATGCCGACGACGGTCGCAAACAGATACGCCGGCACCTTTACTTTCGCCAAACCTGAAGCGTAGCTGACCAAATCGAAATTGACGAGTGGAATGAGGCGTAAGATGAGGACATAAAAGAATCCGTCTTCTTCGATTTTTTGTTGAATCGCTTCATAGTTCGTCGATTCAAAATGATGCAGGAAACGATCGCCGAAATAGATAGCCACATAATAAGCGACGAGAGCACTTAGCGTCGCTCCGATGACAGTATAGATGACGCCAGGTATGATCCCGAATGCCAAACCGCCGGCGACCGACAGGACCGATGTCGGAAACAGGATGAGCGGTCGAATGGTGAATAAAATGATATAGATCAAGGGAGCCAACCATCCGAATTGGATGATGTAGTCCCGAATGTCGCCTGGACTTACGTCAATCCACTGATACAGGAACGTCGCTGTTCCGAACAAGAGTAGGACGAATGCAATCATCCACTGTGTTTTCCATTTTTTCATCGCCCCTCCTCCTTCCTATTTGTTTTTATTCCCCTAATCCAGGATGTCATCCACCTTTTTTCAGCCTTCTCGATGTGGTACGGTTAGAAAAAGCAGAAGGAGGAAATCGATATGAACCTTGCAGATGCCCTAATATTAAAACAGTTGCTCCATGAGCAAATCGATACATTGACCGAAGAGATTGAGAACGTAGCGTTCATCTCAATCGAAGCGACTGAATCCATTCCGACGATTCAGTCCCGTTCTCTTCAAGACATCGAGATGGAACTGGAACATATCCGTCTTGACTTACGCCAACTCGACCGCTTGATTCAAGAAGAGAACGTCCGATCCGTCGTCGAAACACACGACGGTCCACTCCCACTCGTCGAAGCGATTGAGCTTGCCATTCAGTTACGTGTTCAGGCACGGCTTTATGAAAAGTTGTCACTTCGTCCGAAAAAAGAATATGTACACGGGGTCGCCGTAATCAAACATGCCTTGTACGACCCAGAACTATATCGTTTGAAGGCACGTGACATTAAGAAACGGGCCATCCGAATCGAAAGTGCCATCCAAGCTGTCCGTCATCAAGCAGACATTGAATTTGATGCATCACGATACATGTAAAAAGCGAAGGAACCCCTTCGCTTTTTACATGTGATCATGGTGATTGTGATGGATATCGTGGTGACTCGACGAGGAACGGCTACGCGGGGGGGCTTCATCGGCAAATTTCTCCCCGTCCAAAATCCCGAGACGTTTATATTGTCGGTCGACCCGCTCTTTCGTCTCCTCACGAATGGAATTAGACTCCATAATCAGTTGATAGCACCCGAGCGCGACACGGAACGGCTCCATGCGTGTACGCTCAATGGAAAAGGAATCGATTCCTCGTAAATAGTCTGCCAATCGTTCGGCCGTATCGTCGTCTGGGTCATCGGCGAGCTGAGAGGCGAAGCGCTGTAAGTCTTTCAACGTACTTGATGTTTTAGAATAGTTCATTCCTGATTTGATAAACGCAAAAATAATCAGACCGAACACAACCATGAAAATGATTGGAAACACGCCAAATAACCCATTAAAGAATGAATCCCCTATCGAGTTACTAAACGGATCTCCACTAAATCCAAACACTTTCATTCCAAATTCCCCCTTTTTCTTTATGTACGTTCATTCAATCGAATTGGTTTCATCAAAAAACCGCGATCAAACGACCGCGGCATTTATTCAACTATTCAATTGTTTCTCCATCATGATGCGTGGCTCTCCATCTTCTGTGTAGGCGCCCATGATGTCATATCCACAAAGGAGGTTCAAGATGATGACTCCTTTGTTCGTATTGCGTGCTTTCGTCCGAATCGAATGGAACCCTTGCGCTTCGACCCACTCGAGTTGCGTGTCCATCAGCTTGCGACCGATACCATGCTTTTGAAAGTCCGGGTGTACGCCGCCCGCCCAGCTATAAAATCGATAAGGCTCTGCCTCATAGCCAATCTTAAAGCCGATTAGCTGATCTTCTGAGAATGCTAAGAGCACTAACGGATTGGCGTGTCGATACAGGCGCTCTTTAAATCGTAACTGATCGAGGTCGCCATATAACGTGCGATACAGTCGGAAGAAATCCTCTTCAAAATCTTTAAAATTGTTTGTCACATCTTTTACGATAAATGAACTCGTCGTACTCATCGTTCCATCCCCTTTCAGTTTCTGGACAAAGATTCCGTACGTCTTTTCCTTTCGCCGTTCATTCCGAATTTCCTGTCTCCCGTTCGAAAGCCGTGACGCCTTTTTGTTTATATAGTCCGAGTGAACGTTTCGGTAGACTCTTGACCATCCAGTCTTTAAAGATGCGTGCTTGATCCTCGACAGGCAGTTCATAGCCATCCGTCACGATATGACGTGACCGTGTCGTGACATCATACAAGGAGATTGCAGCCGCCACGGAGATGTTCAAGCTTTGTACGTACCCTTGCATCGGAATGACAAAGTTCCCGTCCGCCTGCTTCAGTGCCGCTTCCGACACACCACTATGTTCATTCCCGAATAGAAGAACGGTTGGCTTCGACACATCGACTTCATCGAGTGGGATTGCTTCCTCACTTAATGCCGTCGCATACACTTGATAGCCGCCCTCTTTTAAGGAGTCAATCGCTTCTTCAATGGAGCCATGCTCTACGACGTCCACCCAGCGATCTGCGCTCTTGGCGATAATCGAGTTCGGTTTAAACTTCGCTCGCCCTTCGACCACGTGTAATGTCTGTACCCCGAACGCATCGGCCGAACGTAAGACGGCAGATTGGTTGTGTGGATCGTCCACACCTTCCGTTAAAATCGTGATATGGTTCGTTCGTATATTTAATACTTCATACATCCGTTTGATTCGGTCCGGCATGAGCATCTCATAGAGAGGAAGATCCTCTTTCAATAAGACACCTTTCTGTAGCAACTCTTCTTTTAATTCAATCTGCTCCTCTTTCGTCAAAGCAGATGTAGTCTGTCTCCATCCCATCTTTCTCGCTCCCTTCAACCTATCATATTGTAGCTAGATTCGATTCGACTGACAAGTTTGCCCCTATGTACCCAAATCTGTTTAAAGAATGAAAAAAATGAAAATAGCGAAAACGGTTGCACGAATTTATGCAATCGATTACAATTATTCATGCAAGCGATTGCACTATTGGCAAACATAAAAATATACAAAACTCCCTCACAGGAAGGAAGCGTATAGTATGAAAAAAATGATCTCATTCGATTTCTGGCAGAAACTTGGCAAGGCCTTAATGGTCGTCATCGCCGTTATGCCGGCTGCCGGTTTGATGATTTCGATTGGAAAACTGATTGGAATGTCAGCCGGAGATGTCGGTATTTTATTAACGACGGCTCGCATCATTGAAGATTTAGGTTGGGGAATCATCGTCAACTTACATATCCTCTTCGCAGTCGCGATTGGTGGTTCGTGGGCAAAAGATCGTGCAGGTGGTGCGTTCGCAGCACTCCTCGCCTTCATTTTGATTAACCGTGTCACGGGAGCCATCTTCGGTGTCAACGGCGCCATGCTTCAAGACCCTGAAGCGACAATCGATTCACTATTCGGTGCAAACCTTGTCGTCGCGGACTACTTCACATCTGTACTCGGTTCACCTGCCCTCAACATGGGTGTGTTCGTCGGGATCATCGCCGGTTTCCTCGGTGGTGCACTTTATAACCGTTTCTACAACTTCAACAAGTTGCCGAACGCCCTCTCGTTCTTTAACGGGAAGCGCTTCGTACCATTTGTAGTCATCCTTGGTTCAGTCGTTGCTGCCATCGTTCTATCGATTGTATGGCCAACAATTCAAGGGGCGCTCAACAGCTTTGGTGAGTGGATTGCCACATCTCGTAACACGGCTCCAGTACTCGCCCCATTCATTTACGGGGCACTCGAACGTCTACTCTTGCCGTTTGGCTTACACCATATGCTCACAGTACCAATGAACTACACGGAACTCGGTGGAACGTATACGATTTTAACAGGTGCGACAGCTGGATCGGTCGTTGCCGGGCAAGACCCGCTCTGGTTGGCATGGGTGACGGACCTCGTCAACTTGCGTGCTGCTGGTGATACTGCCGCATACAACGCGCTTCTCGCCGATGTCGTTCCGGCCCGCTTCAAAGTCGGTCAAGTCATCTTGTCATTCGCTGCGTTGATTGGTGCCGCATATGCGATGTATCGTAACGTCGATGTAGAGAAAAAAGAACAGTACAAGCCGATGTTCTTGTCAGCCGCACTCGCTGTCTTCTTGACAGGTGTCACAGAACCAATCGAGTTCATGTTCATGTTCGTCGCACCAGTTCTTTACGTCGTCTACGCACTCATGGCGGGTGCTGCCTTCGCCTTGGCAGATATCATCGACCTACGTGTTCACGCTTTCGGTGCGATCGAACTCTTGACGCGCATCCCGATGATCGTCAAAGCAGGACTTCTTCAAGACTTGATCAACTTCGTTCTCGTTTCTGTCGTATTCTTCTTCCTCAACTTCGGTGTATTCAACTTCTTCATCAAGAAGATGAACTTGCCAACGCCAGGACGTAACGGGAACTACATGGAAGAGACGACAGAGAAGTCATCTGTGACAGGTAACGAACAAGTCATGGGGATTATCACGCTTCTCGGTGGGGAAGAAAACATTGAGGATGTCGACGCATGTATGACTCGTCTTCGCGTGACCGTTAAAGACGTCACACTCGTCTCTGACGAACAAGAATGGAAGAAAAATGGCGCTATGGGTCTGATTGTGAAAGACCGTGGGGTCCAAGCCATCTACGGCCCGAAAGCCGACGTATTGAAATCAGACATTCAAGACGTCATCGGTGCATAATCTATCGGCCAACTCGCTCGAGAGTTGGCCTTTTTCTAAAGGAGGACTATCGTGAACATTTTAACGCTCAATTGTCATGCCTGGTTAGAAGACCGCCAACAAGAGAAAATTGATGCCATCATCGAACGCATTGCGAGCGAAGAGTACGATCTCATTGCGCTTCAAGAAGTCAATCAACATAAAGAGGCTCCAATCCTCTACGGGAACATCCGTGAGAACAACTTCGCACACGTCCTCGTCGAGCGCCTGAAAGAGTTAGATCTTCCCTATCACATGACATGGGACTTTGCTCATTACGGATATGACATTTATGAGGAAGGCGTCGCCATCTTGTCACGCACGCCGTTTCAATCGACCGATTCATTCTTCGTATCGAAGACGACGGACCCTGACAATTACAAGTCCCGTAAGATTGTCAAAGCTGTCATCGAAGGAGCAGATGCTCCGACGACCGTCTACTCGTGTCACCTCGGATGGTGGCATGACGAAGAAGAACCGGTGAAGCATCAACTCGATGAACTGCTGCGTCGCGTCGAGCATGACGATCATGCGCTTCTACTCGGTGATTTCAACAACGATGCCTTCATTCGAGGCGAAGGATACGATTATTTGATGGAGAAAGGGCTCCAAGACTTGTTCCATCTCGCAACGGAACGCGAAGGCGATGCGACCGTCCAAGGGAAAATCGCTGGATGGGATGAAAACAAGAAATCGCTCCGCATCGACTTGATGTTGACGAATGCACCGATTCACGTCTCCCGTCATGCCGTCGTTTTCGATGGCGAGAACGGGCCCGTCGTCTCCGACCACGCCGGTGTCGAAGCGACCGTGTTTTGGCGCTGATTCACCTTTTTCTTCCGACTTGGAAGAAAAGGGTTTTTCTTTTGGGGAAAATCTTGTAACGTGATAAAAGACTGATGTCTAACTACTAATGAATGAAATAGAAAGAAGTGTTTGAACATGAAGACAAGCTCGCTCAATCGAAGCGACTGGACCCTAGTCCTATCCCTCTCCTTATTAACCTTCGTTCTCGGAACGAGTGAATTTGTCATCGTCGGCATTTTGCCTGATATCGCAAGCGGTCTATCCATTTCCATCGCGACGGCAGGAAGTCTCGTATCGGCATTCGCCATCAGCTTTGCCGTCGGCACACCCATCACGATGTCCTTGACGAGCCATCTTCCAAAACGTAAATTGATGCTCGGCCTAACCATCCTCTTCACGGTCCTGAACTTGTTGAGCAGCCTTGCTCCCATGTATGAGTGGTTACTCGTCTTGCGTATGCTGACGGCCGTCGTCACAGGCGTCTTGATTTCGCTTGCCATGCTCGTCGCCAGCGAGAGCGTCCCTCCAACAAAACGGGGT
This sequence comes from Exiguobacterium sp. s89, assembly GCF_018617735.1. Taxonomy (NCBI): domain Bacteria; kingdom Bacillati; phylum Bacillota; class Bacilli; order Caryophanales; genus Exiguobacterium; species Exiguobacterium sp. s89. The sequence continues at coordinate 211,927 of NZ_JACSKS010000003.1, read as the reverse complement.
GTGGCCGTGTCCTTTATTTTCGGTGGATTCACAATGGCGAACGTGTTCGGTGTTCCGATTGGGACCCTCATCGGACAACAGGCAGGCTGGGAATCGACGTTTTGGTTGACGACTCTGCTCGGTGCAGTCGCCTGGATCGCCATTTATCGTGTCTTGCCGAATCAATTGTCTCAAGAAAAAGCATCACTCCGTGAACAAATGGCACTCCTGACGAATCCGCGCATCTTGATCGCCTTCTTGATTCCGGCATTCGGTTTCGGGGCAACGTATGTCGTGTATACGTATCTCGTGCCGATTTTAAAAGATGTACTCGGTGTACCGGTCGCTTGGGTCAGTCCGATTTTATTCGCATACGGATTCATTTCGATTTTCAGTAATATCGCTGCCGGAAAAATCGCTAGTCACAATCCAATCGGACGCCTACGGTTCGTCTTTCTCGTCCAGGCGTTCGTCCTGGCCGCGCTATTTGTGACGACGTCGAATGTGACGCTCGGTCTTCTCAATATCGCACTCATGTCGTTCATGGCAATTTTATTGACGACATCGACTCAGATTTATTTGATTGATTTGGCAGAGAAGTTCAATCCGAACGCCAAAGGTCTCGCCTCGTCACTCATGCCAGTGGCAAGTAACGTCGGAATTGGACTCGGTTCCGCTCTCGGTGGTGTCGTCTATGCGACGAGTCCGATCATGACGCTCGCGCTCGTCGGCGGATTGGTCGCCCTCGTCACAGCCGGGTTGACTGCAATCAGTTATTCGCTCGACCAACGCTAAAACGTGCGCACCTCGATGCAGGTGCGCACGTTTTTTTATAACCATTCGAGAATCGCCGAAAGGACTTCGTCCAATTGTTCTTTCGATGTAAGCGGACTTTCCTGATCTCCTTTTTGTGGACCATACATCCCGAAGTTCGCATGATTCCCGTCTTCAATTTGCACGAATTGACTATCGTCAGGAAGATCGTTTCGACTCGCATCGATGTCTTCCGGGACAGCCAGCCCATCCAATTCACCTGAAATCGATAGCACGCGTAAATCACTATCGACCATCGAACTGATCGGATACGAGGCGAGGAAAATCACACCGTCCACCAACTCTTGATGCTCGAGCGCGTAACCCGATGCCGCCGAACCTCCGAGCGAATGACCGGCCACGATCCAGCGTTCAATCTCCGGATGTGCCTCGATGATTGAATCGGCTGCGTCGATATCTAAAATGCCTAAGTTGAGACGAAGCGACGGAATGGCGACGAAAACACCTTCCTCGGCTAATCGTGTTCCATAATACGCATACGCCTCTTTCTCGACTTTTGCCCCTGGGTAGAGAATGACCCCGACCTCGCTCGCCGTGTCTCCGAACTCGAGACGATTGTCAACCAAGGTCCCTTCTTCCGCATACTGCGTCGCTTCATCGGTCGGTCCATACGTGAACTGTGTCCAAATGAAAAAGCCAGCGACCGCGATGACAAGCAGTCCTAAGACTACCAGTCCTGCCCATTTAAAGAATTTCTTCATTATATAGCCTCCATTTGCATCCACTTCATCATAACGTTACACTAATAAGAAAAAGTATGATCAGGGGGACACCATGACCAGAAGTAATGTAACCACGACGATTCAGTGGTTTATTTTTATTTTAGCTACAAATATTGTACCACCACTCTCCATCGCCGCCTTGTTTGAACTGTCACCAGATGAGACGATGACCTTCATATCCCGCTCACTCTTCATCTTCGCACTCTTTAGCATCGTCCAGACGATGCTCGGGCATCGCCTCCCGATTCTCGAAGGGCCCGCCGGCATTTGGTGGGGTGTCTTCACCCTATACGCATCAATCGGTCCCGCCCTATACGGAAGTCAGCAAGAAACACTGCAGGCACTCGGTTTTATGTTGTTCTTGAGCGGGATCATCGGCGTATTGTTGACCGTCACCGGCATCTTGAGACGCATGCTTTCCCTGTTTACACCGCAAGTGCTCGGCGTCTATATGATTTTGCTCGTCCTCCAATTATCAGGGGCTGTCATTAAAGGTGGCTTCGGGGTGACGGAAGACGGGATCAACATCGTCCAAGCCGTCGCGACGGCAGGGCTCGTCTTGTTCGCACTCACGCTCGAGCAAAGTCGCTTCAAGCAATATGGACTCGTCATGACACTATTCGTCGGATTCGGTTTGTTTCACTTACTTAACCTCGGGAATCCAATCGTTCGTTCGGAATCCTTCTTCCTCGTACCGGAATTGCTTCCGTTCGGAAATTGGGTGTGGGATTGGAACTTGTTGCCGACGGCTTTCGTCATCACCTTGCTTCTCATGACGAACGTACTCGCGAATATCAAGTTGATCGAGCGCATCGTCAGTTCTCGTGAAAAACGAGAAATCAAAGGGAACGTTCCCGCGTCGGGTGTCGCCAGTGGTGTCAGTCAAATCGTGGCCGGTCTCTTCGGTACACCGGGTCCTGTCGCTATTTCAGGGACGGCCGGATTCCTCTCTTCGACGGAGAGCGTCCAACGCGCCCCTCATCTGATTGCTCACGCCCTCATGATGGGGTTAGCACTCATCGGTCCATTCGTCTCGTTGATTGCGAGTATCCCGGCCGCTGTCGGCTATGCGATTGTGACTCCGCTCATCGCGACGATGATCATCATCGGAATCAATGAGGCAGCCTTTGAATTAAAACAATCAACGGCTTCTCTCACGGTCGGTCTCCCGCTCGTCATCGGTGCCGGAGCAATGCTTCTGCCACCTGGTTCGATGAATGATTTGCCACCGCTCCTTGCGACCGTCTTCTCTAACGGACTCGTCCTTGGAACAATTGTTGCCTTAACGACGGCCATCTTAAGTAAAATCAAGGATTAAAAAAAGAACTGGCCTATGGTCAGTTCTTTTCACGTACATGCATATGGTAACGGGCATCGTGCGGTAATACGGCGCCTTCTTCTTGTTCGAAATGCGCACGGTCTTTCCAATAACGAACTGCTGACGAGGTGTCACGATATAGGGCGCGCTGTAACGCCTGCTTCGCCGTGACAGCCGTGCCGTCATCATTTTTCAACTCGAGTCCCATCAGTTTATAGCCGATTGTTTGTCCTCCTCGACTCATTTGGCAAGCTTCCATCACATACGTTAATAGCGTCGGTGTCACGACCGCATGTACGAACTCGCTCTTCACTTTCTTTCGAACAAGTTGTTCTACGCCATAACTGACGAACCCTGCGATGACACTGTCAATCAAGACCGCTTTCGTTCGTTTCTTCGTCAATGGATTCATCGGCTCATCCTCTGCATCATCCCCGACGTCAACACTTCGATTCCTTCACCTTCTTCAGACGCCATGATCAAGGCACGTGCAACGTGCAGCGCTTGAATCGGTGCGACTTCCGGTGTCTTCTCAAGCAAAAGTGACTGGAACGGTCGACTGATGACCTCGGCCGCTTTCTCCCCAAGTCGGAAAGAATCACGCTCTCCGAGTAATAGAGAAGGACGTGCGATAATCAAATGACGGAAGTTGAAGACGCGTAACGCGTTCTCGAGTTCCCCTTTCACACGGTTGTAAAAGAAAGATGAACGCAACGATGCACCTTGTGCCGATACAACTGCATAGCGCGTCGCACCATGTGCCTTGGCGACACGAGCAACTTCAAGTGGTAATTCTAAATCAACTTGTTTGAACGCTTCCTGCGAGCCTGCTACCGCAATCGTCGTGCCGAGTGCACAGTACACGTCGTCGATCTGTGGAAGCGCTGCATCCATCTCCTCGAATCCGACGACCTCATGTAGCTTCCGATGACTCCAACGCTTTGAGCGTCGGACGACAATCCAGACCGCATCATAACGGTCACTTTCTAACAACTGTTCAACCAATTCGCGGCCAATCAAGCCGGTCGCGCCTACGACAAGTGCAGTTTTCCCCATCTATGACTCCTCCTAGACTACTATTTCCTTCAGTCTAGCTGACTTGTCGTTCTTCGGCAATGATCGTCGTGGGACGATAACGGTCCATCGTACGGAAGAACCCGTTCAAGAGGAGCGCTGTGAACGAACCTGCTACGATGGCGCTATCTGTGAACAACTGAAGCCATTCCGGCATGTTTGCGACGATAGCCGGGTTTGCCGTAATCCCGAGTCCGACACCGATTGAGAGGGCAATGGTGATCAAGTTCTCGTTTTTCGAAAAGTCGACCTGGCTCAGAATCCGAATTCCAGAAGCGGCGACTGTTCCGAACATGACGAGCATCGCCCCCCCAAGCACTGGTTTTGGAATCAATGTCGTGAACGTAGCGACTTTCGGAAGGAAGCCGAGCAAGATGAGCAACCCACCTGTCCAAAAGATGACACGCCGTGATTTCACACCTGACAATTGGACGAGTCCAACGTTTTGACTAAACGTCGTGTACGGGAAACTGTTGAAAATCCCTCCGAGAATCGTCGCGACGCCTTCCGCACGATACCCCTTCGTCAATTCGTTCACACCGATTGGCTTTTTCGTGATATCGCTGAGCGCCAAGAATACACCGGTCGATTCAATCATCGAGATGATGGCGACGAGCGTCATGACGAGGATGGCGGACACGTCGAATGTCGGCATGCCGAAGTAGAACGGCTGGACCATTTGGAACCAACCCGCCTCACGGACAGGACTGAAGTCGACGAGCCCGAGTGAAGCGGCGACCCCCGTTCCAATCAGTACGGCAAAGAGAACGGCAGCGGCCCGTGTGAAGACGGTCCCGACACGATTCAAGACTAGAATGAGTAAAATCGTTAAACCACCTAATCCGAGATTCTGCATGGATGCGAACCCAGGTTCACCCGGCATCCCGCCACCGATGTCATTAATCGCAACCGGAATTAGCGAGAGACCGATAATTGTCACGACCGAACCGAGCACAACCGGTGGGAAGAAGCGTGCAAGTTTGCCAACAAAGCCAGAAATGAGGATGACGATGAGTCCGCTCGCAATCAACGCGCCATAAATAGCCGTGATCCCGTTTGCGCTCCCGATAGCGATCATCGGACCGACTGCTGTGAACGTACATCCGAGGACGACCGGCAATCCGACACCGGTGAAGCGTGTCGTCCATACTTGTAGTAACGTCGCTACCCCACACATGAATAAATCAATTGCGACGAGATAGGCGAGTTCGGTTGGACCAAGCCCGATGGCACCACCGACGATGAGTGGAACGATTGCCGCTCCCGTGTACATCGCGAGTAGATGCTGAAATCCGAGACTTGCCGTCTTGAACGTATTCATCGAACGACCTCCACGAACGAGATGTGGTCTTTCTCTAATTTCGCGATGCGTGCCAGCGATTCGACGCGATAGCCACGCTCGATCAATTTATCGCGCCCTGGTTGGAATGACTTCTCGATGACAATCCCAACCCCTGCGACCTCTGCACCTGCCGCTTCCACGAGGTGTGTCAGACCAAGTGCCGCCTCCCCGTTCGCAAGGAAGTCATCGATGACGAGAACACGTTCGCCTGGTAAGACGAAGCGTCGGCTCAAACTGATCCGATTCGTCTCTTGTTTTGTGAACGAATAGACGTCCGCTTCCACGAGATCATCTTGGAGTGTCAGCGATTTCCGTTTACGCGCGAATACGAACGGGATACCCATCTCAAGCGCCGTCATCATCGCCGGCGCAATCCCACTCGATTCGAGTGTGACGATGCGGTCGATGTTGGCGTCCTTGAAACGTTCTGCGAATTCTTTACCGATGGCTTGCATGAGTACCGGGTCGACTTGATGATTCAAGAAGGCGTCGACTTTCAACACTTGGTCGGATAAGGCCCGACCTTCTTCACGGATTTTGTCTTCTAACTGCTTCATTGTTTTCCCCTCCAATAAAAAATGCGATTCGTCACCCCTCATCGGGAGGCAACGAACCGCATGGAAATCAACGATAGCATACGACAAGCGCCACCCGTAGTCGAACCATTTACGGTAGTTCGGTAGAGACTTGCGGACCATATTTCCGCTGATATACGAGTGCGAATCTATTTATATAAGATAGACCTTATTGTAGACAAGCTGACGAGAAATGCAATAGGTTAGAATCAAACGGTGAAATGTTCGATTTTTCTGAAACTGCTGTATACTGTAGTTATTGGATATGAGAGAGGAGCCCTGCCCGTATGAAGTTATTCGTATTAGGCGCAACCGGTCGGACCGGACATCAATTCATCGATCAAGCTATCGAGCACGGTCATGATGTCACCGCATTCGTTCGTGAACAGAAAAAGCTGATTCGGACCCCACAACTTGAAATCATCGAAGGCGACTTATATGATGTCGACGCATTGACGGAAGCGATGCACGGTCACGACGCAGTCGTCAGTTGTCTCGGAACGGATTTGAGCGACCCTGACTTTTTAGCGAGTGTCACGGACAAGCTCGTCCCCGCGATGAAATCGAACACTATCTCACGTATCGTCTATCTCGCTTCAGCGGGGATTGACAATGAAATTCCTGGACTTGCCGGAAAGGCCATTACGTTCATGCTTCGGAAGCCGCTCCGCGATCATCGAGCAGCCGTGAACTTATGGCGCAATTCGTCATTCGATTATACGATTGTACGACCGATGCAATTGACGGACGGCCCTCGCACCTCGACTTATCGCACGGCCATCGATGAAGTGCCAGAGAACGGGAAGCACATCTCCCGGGCAGATGTCGCCCAGTTCATGCTTCATACGATTGAAGAACATGAACACGTACGGGAGTCAGTCGGACTGGCGTACTAATTTGATTGGATTCATGCTACAATATCGGGTAGTTTACTTTGAAAGGAACGAAAACGAATTATGAGTATATTAACGGTACAAAACTTGAGCCACGGCTTTGGTGACCGCGCTATTTTGAACGATGTCTCTTTCCGTCTCTTAAAAGGGGAACACATCGGTCTCGTCGGAGCGAACGGTGAAGGAAAATCGACGTTCATGAACATCATCACACGCAAACTGCAACCGGATGAAGGAAAAATCGAATGGGCGAAAAACGTCCGTGTCGGTTATCTCGACCAACACGCGGTACTCGAGCGCGGGATGACGATTCGTGACGTCTTGAAAGGTGCTTTCCAATACTTGATCGACATGGAGACGCGCATCGGCGAACTCTACATGGAGATGGGCGACGCGACACCTGAACAGATGGAAGACATGCTCGCGGAGGTCGGTGAACTTCAAGAGACGCTCGACTCGAACGACTTTTATATCATCGATGCGAAAGTAGAAGAAGTCGCACGCGGTCTCGGTATTTTAGATGTCGGTCTCGACCGGGACGTCACGGATTTGTCAGGTGGGCAGCGTACGAAAGTATTGCTTGCGAAGTTGCTTCTCGAGAAGCCAGATATCTTACTCCTCGATGAGCCGACCAACTATTTGGATGAAGTCCATATCGAATGGTTGAAGCGTTATCTCCAAAACTATGACAATGCCTTCATCTTGATCTCGCACGATATCCCGTTCTTAAATAGCGTCATCAACTTGGTCTATCATATGGAAAACCAAGAGTTGAACCGCTATGTCGGAGACTATGACAAGTTCATGGAAGTGTACGAGATGAAGCGTTCGCAGCTTGAGGCCGCCTACAAGCGTCAACAAGCCGAGATTGCCGATTTGAAAGACTTCGTCGCACGAAACAAAGCGCGTGTGTCGACGCGAAACATGGCGATGTCACGTCAGAAGAAGCTCGACAAGATGGATGTCATCGAATTGAGCGCAGATCGTCCGAAACCGGAATTCCGCTTCTTGCAGGCCCGTACGTCAGGACGCCTCATCTTTGATGCGAAAGGTCTCGTCATCGGATATGATGAGCCGCTCTCACGTCCGCTCGACCTGCAGATGGAGCGCGGTCAAAAGATCGCCCTCGTCGGAGCGAACGGAATCGGGAAAACGACACTCTTGAAGAGCTTACTCGGCTTGATCAACCCGCTTGAAGGGACAGTCGAACGCGGCGAGTTTCTTGAAATGGGGTACTTCGAACAAGAAGCGGCGACGAGTAACAACACGTGTATCGAAGAAATTTGGAGCGAGTTCCCGTCACTCAATCAACAGCAAGTGCGCGCGATGCTCGCGAAATGCGGTCTCATGACGAAGCACATTGAAAGTAAGATCTCGGTCCTCAGTGGTGGGGAAAAGGCGAAAGTTCGTCTTTGTAAACTCCTTAATAACGAGACAAACCTTCTCTTGCTCGATGAGCCGACGAACCACTTGGACGTCGACGCGAAGGAAGAGTTGAAGCGTGCGTTGAAAGAGTACAAAGGAAGCGTCCTCCTCATCAGTCACGAACCAGAATTCTATGAGGATATCGTCACAGACGTCTGGAACTGTGAATCGTGGACGACGAAAGTATTCTAATTCAGTAAAGGACGTGTCGTATGGCTGGCCCAATTCAAACGAATGAACGGATTATCTTGTATGACATTATCCGAGGGTTTGCCCTCTGCGGCATTTTCCTCGTCAATATTCCTACCATGCTCGGGAGCGACTGGATGTTCGGTCGCCCCGACTATGCGGGAAGCGATTTATTCGTCCGCACCCTCTTCGACTTGTTCGTGCAGACGAAGTTTTATACGATTTTCTCCCTCTTATTTGGGATTGGCTTTTCGATTTTCCTCGAGCGCTCTTACGCCCGGGGCGATTCGGTCAGTCGTTACATACGCCGAATCTTGATTCTTTTCTTGTTCGGTCTCGCGCACTTGGCGATTTGGTCGGGTGACATCCTTCATACGTATGCGATGTGGGGCTTATTGCTTCCTCTTTTTTACGGATTGAGTAACCGTGCCATTCTGACGTGGGCATGGGGACTGTTGACTGTAAATTTCTTACTATTCAACGTTGCCCCTATCTATGTAGAGTGGGCTTTTGGATACATGTATTTAGGAGAGTCGTTCCCGACGGTCTTTAATTCAGGCTTCGGTCCTTGGCTAGACTATCGATTCGACAACGAGATTTTTACTATGATTCAAAATTCACTTTTTGTCGGAATCGAGATTCTCGGTCTGTTCTTACTCGGTCTCTTCATCGGACGTGAACGAAAGCTTCTGACTTGGAGCATCCAAGGATTGACCCGGACTGCTGCCATCTGCGCAATTGCAGCCATACCATTCTGGGGAATCATCATCTGGCATCATTACGGTGATGGCGCCTCTTATGTGTCTACGAACTCAGCAGCTGTATGGATTTCCGGGAAGTTACTCGCTACAACATACGTCTGCCTGTTCACGGTCGCCGTTCGAAAAGGTCGCACGTTCGCACCGCTTCAAGCGCTCGGACGGATGGCACTTACGAACTATTTGACACATACGTTGATTATTGTCTTGCCAGTGATCGCACTCGGGGCGTACGGGGCGCTTTCTTTAACCGAAGGCCTATTCCTCAGCATCGCCATTTTGATTGCCCAATCGTTCTTCTCGATGTGGTGGCTAAAAAATCACCGTTACGGACCGTTTGAGAAGCTGTGGCGTCTCGGAACATACGGAAGACAAACAAAATCATCTTAAGATCGGACTTTATTGTCCGGTCTTTTTTTAAAACAAAAACTGCAGACGTATTCACGTCTGCAGTTCCGCTCGAGGCATAGGCTTCGAGTTTTTATTTTGTTGCCGCTTCAGTTAAAACGGGTACGATTTGCTTCTTACGCGAGACGACGCCTGGAAGTGTCGCCAATCCGCTTTGAAGCGTCACGTTGAACGCTTGTTCGAAGAGTTCTGGTTTTGGTCCGACGACGATGGCTTCCGAATCGTTCGTCAAAATGTTCGTGATGGCGAATACGAACAAGTCTAAGTTTTTCGCTGCAACCGTGTTGGAGATGGCCGCTTCGACTTCCTCTTTGCGGTTCAAGACATCGTTCGCGTCGACCGTGTTCACTTGTGCGATTTCGACACGATAGTCACCCATCGCGAATTCTTTCGCATCGAGTGAGATGAGCTCTTCAATCGTTTTTTGGCTGAGGTCCGCACCCGCTTTGAGCATCTCAAGACCGTATGCTTCCACATCGACGCCAGCGATGTCTGCAAGTTCTTTCGCTGCCTTGATGTCCTCATCCGTACATGTCGGCGATTTGAAGAGAAGCGAATCCGAGATGATGGCTGAAAGCATCAAACCGGCCATGTCCGCTGCAATGTCGACACCATTCTCTTTATACAACTTCAACAAAATCGTCGCTGTACATCCAACTGGCTCCGCACGATAGTAGAGCGGGTCTGCCGTTTGGAAGTTCGCGATGCGGTGGTGGTCGATGACTTCAAGGATTCGTACGTCTTCAATGCCGTCCGCACTTTGCTGGAACTCGTTGTGGTCGACTAAGATGACTTCTTCCGCCTCACCTTTCACGCCTTCGATCAAGCGTGGTGCTTTTACGCGGAAGTGATCGAGTGCATATTGTGTTTCCCCGTTCACTTCACCGAGACGGACTGCCTCTGCGTCCATCCCTAATTTCTTCTTCAACTCGGCATAGGCGAGCGCTGACGTGATCGTATCGGTATCTGGATTTTTATGTCCGAAGACTAGTACTGTACTCATATCTCATTCTCCTCACTAAATAGTTTTCCCTTATCCATTATAACGTCCACGACATTTCTTTCAATTCCCAAACAAAAAGAGCCGTGTCGGCTCTTATGATTGTTCGTCTTCATCTGTCTCTTCGAGGTCGGAATGATCTCCTTTTGAATCCTCTTCGTGGGAGATGTCCGGTTGATCTCGTTTCAACTTCTCTTTTTCTTCTTGTTCACGCTTTTCTTTGTCTGACATATCACGTCATCCTTTCGAAAATCTGACTTGTCGTAACCTGTTCCCCAAGCTAGATTTCATGAAACGATATTTCATCAAACGTAAACAAACTGAAACGTCAGGCTTGTACGAAGACGATTTCTTCTTCGCGAAGTTCGACTTTCACGTCTTGGCCTTGGAATAACCACTCATCTTGTTCCGCCACGACGAAACGGATGCCATCTTCTTCTGTCTCAACGGCCGCATTGTTCACTTCTTCCGTGATGACCCCGACGGAGAAACCGTGCGTCAAGTCTGTCGAACCCCCGTATTTCGCAAACAAACGAACCGTTTGACCCGCTTCGACTTCCATCTCTTGTTTGAACCATTGGAGCGCTTCTTCTGTTACTTGAATCTTCATAACATCTCCTCCTCTCGACTACTCCTTTCATTCTAAACGTTTCAAAACAGTCGAGCGAGGAAGTTGCCTAAAGTGTTGTCCCGACTTGATAGCTGACTGTCATCCCATGTGTTTCAGGTTGAGCACCGTTCATCTCGGCAAGCGTCGTTTCAAATAAACGCCTGCCAATCTGTTCATTCGGAGAGAGCATCGTCGACAGTCCGAACGCCCGACCAATCGGATGCCCGTCAAATCCGAGCATAGCGACTTCTTCGGGAATGGCAATATGCCTTCGTTGCATCTCTCCTAAAAATCCGAGCGCGACATAATCAGACGAGAAAAAGAGCGCTCGAGGACGCTCTTTTTGAGAGAGGAACGTTTCAGCCAACCGAACGCCATCCTCGCTCGTCAAATACCCAGTCCAAATCCATTGCTCACGCGCATGGTCTACTTCATCGAAATAGGCTTGCTGACGCGCAAGGGAACTCGGACTATGGCTTCTCGACAAAATCATACCAATCTGCTCATACCCGTGACTCTGTAATACACGAATACCGGATACGAATGATGCGTAATGATCGACATGAATCGATGAGATCGTCTCTGGTGCACCGACGGTCGCCACGGCAATCGGTCCGTAAGCGCGGTACGTCTCCATTTCTTTAAAGGACATCTCGTGAGACAAGACGATCGCCCCATCGACCTCGCGATGCTTCAATAGATCAAGCGCTTGCCGCTCTTCACTCAGCTTATACTCCGTTTGCCACATGACGAGTCGGTAATCGTGCTCGAGGGCCGCTTTCGCAAGCCCGTTGACGAAGAGACCGTAATACGGATGATCCATGTAAGGCAAGATGACGACGACGCGTTGTGTTTTCCCCGTCGACAGCGTCAACGCCTGTTGATTCCGCAAATACCCGAGCTCCTTCATCGCTTTATGGACACGGGCCCGTTTTTCTTTCGATACGTACGGATGCTCGTTCAAGACGCGCGAAACCGTCGTCACCGAAACGTCAGCGTGCTTTGCGATATCTCGAATATTCGCCATTCGTCTCACCTCAACTTGTCAGTCTTTGCATATAGTGTACCCACTCTGCTTGCTGACTGTCACCTCTTTCGACGACTTGGCAACGGATCGCCTGAACGAGACGGAAGCGCTCTTCTAACGGTAAATGAAGAAACTCTTCACGGAAACGGGTACACAACATTTTTCCAAACGGTGTATACAACTGATTGATGACGAGCTCGTATACGATTCCACTGCACCATGTCTTCCACGTTGTCGGCTTCATATCGGTTCCCCTCCCTTTGTCTATACCGTATCCTCTGAAACGCGTTTCAGAGCAAGCATCTTTTTAGAAAAGTTTATTTCCGAACATTTTTTATTACTATTCCTCATTTTCCATGTTTTTTACGTAAAACAATTGACGTGAATCGAACATTTTTGTATAGTCATCAAGTTGATAACGTTAATTTACTCATTTTTTTCAATTAATGTTCGGAAATAGACTGTAATAAGGAGTTTTATCGATGAATATCTTTCAGCTGAAACAACATGGGACGAATGTTAAACAAGAAGTGACCGCTGGGATCACAACGTTCGTCACAATGGCGTACATCTCTGTCGTCAACCCGGCGATTCTATCTGACGCAGGTATCCCGTTCGCACAAGCTTTCACAGCAACAATTATTGCTATCCTTATCGGGACAGGCTTGATGGCGTTTTATGCGAACTTACCAATCGCTGTGGCGCCAGGGATGGGACTAAACGCATTCTTCGCTTACACGCTCGTCGCCCAAGAGCAGATTGCCCCGTCTGCCGCGCTCGGTGTCGTCTTCGTCTCGTCCGTCTTCTTCTTGATTTTGTCGCTCTCTCCGATTCGAACGAAGTTGATTCAAGCGATCCCGACTTCGTTGAAGCATGCCATCACGACCGGGATTGGGCTCTTCATCGCTTCACTCGGTTTGAAGTTATCGGGCTTAATCGTCGCCGACGAGGCGAACTTGGTGCGTCTCGGTGACGTGTCTTCTCCAGAAGCTCTACTCGTACTAGGCGGTTTGATCATCTCAGCACTCCTCTTCTCACGAAACGTACCCGGTTCTTTACTCATCGGGATGGTACTTACCGGGATTGCGGCATACTTCATGGATATCTTAAAAATCGACGGTGTCACGGCGATGCCAACCCTTCCGGAGGGACTCATGGTCAACCCCGTGACGGCATTTAGTGATGTCATTCAATACGGTTTGTTCGGTGCCGTGCTCTCGTTCTTCCTCGTCACATTGTTCGATACGACAGGTACGCTTGTCGGTGTCGGAAAACAAGCCGGTCTCTTAAAAGAAGACGGAACGATCGAGAATGGTCACCGTGCACTCTTTGCCGATTCGCTTGCTACAATGGGTGGATCACTCGTCGGAACGAGCCCATCTACGGCATACATCGAGTCTGCTGCCGGTGTCGCCCAAGGTGGACGTACGGGTCTCACGACGGCCATCGTCGCTGGATTGTTCGGATTGACACTCTTCTTCAGCCCGCTCATCGGTGCCATTTCTGGCGTAGCGGCGATCACGGCTCCTGCCCTCATCATCGTCGGTGCGCTCATGTTGACGAATGTCCGGTACATCGATTGGAGTGACTTTAGCGAATACTTCCCGGCGTTCATGACGATTTTGATCATGCCTTTGTCAGGAAGCATCGAACGCGGAATCGCATTCGGGTTCATCTTATACCCAATCTTCAAAGCAATGAACAAAGAGACGGTTCACCCGCTCATCTACTTGTTCGGCGCACTCTTCATTTTGGAAATGTTCTTCCTATAAGTTAGACAAAAGATCCTTGTCATGTGACGAGGATCTTTTTCTGTTATACGTGCTCCTTCCCTGTTTTATATCAGAAAAGAGATGAATATCGGTTCAGTGAGATGCGTTATCAATTAAACAGTATTTTACAAATAAATAAGTTTTTCTCCCCATTTTTCTGTCACTTTCCTACGCTTTATGAAATAATGACGTTGAAATCGTTATTATTTAGAAGAAAGAAGGAATGACTATGCCGAATGTAGCTTTATTCGTCACATGTTTATCTGATACGTTGTTCCCCTCTGTCGGAAAAGCGACAGTCGAACTACTCGAACATTTAGGATGCGATGTGACTTTCCCGTTTGAACAGACGTGCTGTGGACAACCCGCCTATAATAGTGGTTATCATGAGGAAACGAAGAAAATCGCCAAGCACATGATTGAAACGTTTGAAAAGGCAGATGCAGAGTATATCGTCGGACCATCAGGATCTTGTGTCATGATGATGCGCGACTATCCACATTTATTTCAAGATGACCCGATGTGGGGACCACGCGCAGAAGCGCACGCCGCCAAAACGTTCGAACTGACGCAGTTCATCGTTGATGTGCTCGAAGTCACCGATGTCGGTGCTAAGTTCCCTAGTAAGGCGACGTACCATGCATCCTGTCATATGACTCGCCTCCTCGGAATTGAAGCAGCTCCCGGGAAATTGCTCGAGAACGTCGACGGTCTGACGATGATTCCACTTGAGAACGTACATAACTGTTGCGGGTTTGGAGGAACGTTCTCTGTCAAAATGCCTGATGTGTCGGTCCAGATGGTGGATGAGAAAGTCGAGTCCATCTTACAGTCAGGCGCAGAGGTGTTGATTGGAGCTGATGCTTCATGCCTAATGAATATCGGTGGACGTCTTCATAAACAAGGACATCCGATTAAAGTGATGCATATTGCCGAAGTCTTAAATGAAGGAGTGAAGCAAGCATGAGCATGGGGATTCGGTTAGATGAGAAGTTTCAGGACCGTCGGAAAGACGGGATTGAGGATGCGTTTATGCGTCAAGCCGTCAGTTCGGCTCAAAACCGACTGCGCGATGGACGGTTGAACGCTGCGGGCGAACTCGGGGACTGGGAAGCATTCCGTGACCACTCGGAAGAGATTCGTCAGCATGTGCTTGAACATCTGGACTATTACTTATATCAATTGAGTGAAAACGTCTCAAAACGCGGCGGGAGCGTCTTCTTTGCAGAGACACCAGAAGAAGCGAACCGCTACATTCGGGAAGTCGTTCGCTCGAAACAAGCCAAACATGTCGTGAAATCAAAATCGATGGTCACAGAAGAAATCGGATTGAACGAGGCGCTTCAGGAAGAAGGATGTACCGTCGTCGAGTCCGACCTTGGGGAATGGATCTTACAACTTGACGAAGACCCACCGTCTCACATCGTCGCCCCTGCCTTGCATAAAGACCGAGACGCTGTGCATGAAACGTTCACTGCTCACGGATATATCGGCTCGAACGACCCGACTGAACTCGGTCGCTATGCGCGACAAGAATTACGGAAAGACTTTTTGAAGGCAGAAGTCGGCATCACCGGCTGTAATTTCGCCATTGCGGAGAGTGGAGCCGTCGGGCTTGTGACAAATGAAGGAAACGGACGCATGGTGACATCACTTCCTGACACGGTCATCTCTGTTATGGGGATGGAACGCGTCGTCCCTTCCTATGAAGAGTTCGAGGTACTCGTCAATATGCTTTGTCGAAGCGCCGTCGGTCAGCGACTCACTTCATATATCACGACGTTCGCCGGAACGCGCGCAGTCGGGGAAGTCGATGGACCAGAAGAGTTCCATCTCGTCATCGTCGACAACAAACGATCAGGCATTCTCGGCACACAGTTTCAATCTGTCCTGCAATGTATTCGTTGCGCGGCCTGTATCAATGTCTGCCCTGTCTACCGTCATATCGGTGGTCATGCGTACGGCTCCATCTATCCTGGTCCGATTGGTGCCGTCTTGGCCCCACTCCTTGACGGGTATGAGAACTACAAAGAACTCCCCTACGCGTCGAGTCTATGTGGCGCCTGTACAGAGGCATGTCCTGTGAAGATTCCGCTACATGAACTGTTGATCGAACACCGCCGTGTCATCGTAGAAGAGAATAAACAATCACCTTTCGTGGAGCGGATTGCGATGAAAGGATTTGCCGTCACGGCTTCGAGTCCGTTCTTATTTGAAGCAGCGGAACACGTTGCACCGTTTGCGTCATCACCATTCGCCACGTCTGGTCAGATTGAAAAAGGACTACCAGCTTGGACGGACTCGAAAGACTTACCACAGCCAAATAAACAGACCGTTCGAGATTGGTTCAAGAAACGAGGGAACGTCTGATGAATCCTGGAACAATTACAAACCGTGAAGACTTTTTAAAACGCATCGCGAAACAACTTGGTCGTGAAATTGACCTCACACCACCGAAACGCGAATATAAGAACCATCCACAAGATCACGTGTTAAAAGGTGTGAGTGAAGAGGAACTGCTCGAGACGTTTCGCATGGTCGCGACCCGAATCCACACCGATTTAGTAGAATGTGAATCGAAACATCTTGATGATACGCTCCGTCTCTTGATTGAACGCTATGAAGGAACGCGCATCCTTGCGGAAAACGATGAACGGATTTCTGCTTGGGCACCCTCAACGAGTGAGACGTTCGCTTGGTGGGATTCGACACAACCGGAAATGAGTCGAGATTTGGCTATACGTGCTGACATCGGAATCACAATTGCGGATGCAGCGTTTGCGGAAAGTGCGACGATCGTCCAATATGCGAAACCTGGTAAATCACGGACCATCAGTCTGTTACCACAAGACCATATCGCGATCATCCCGAAGTCTGTCCTTGTTCCGCGCATGACGCAAACGGCACAACAACTTGCCGCACTAGACCGAGACGGCCTTCATTCCCCGAACGGTGTCAATTTCATCTCTGGACCGTCAAACTCAGCCGACATCGAGATGAATCTCATTGTCGGCGTTCATGGTCCTGTTCGAGTCGCCTATATTTTGGTGCATGATTTATAAGGAAAGCCCCTCTATCGATTGATGGAGGGGCTACTTTTATCATGACACGGTGACGCTTCCGTTTGAACTTGTTAACTTCACTTCAATCGCCCCGTCCCCAAACACGCATTCCTTCGATCGTTCGCCGAACACATCAACTTTACCATTTCGAGACTTCGCTCGAATCGTCACATCTTCCGGACGTTCATCGACATGTAAGTCAATTTTTCCATTGCTCGATTTTAACCGAATCGGTGCTTGAATCGCTTGTACGGAACAGTCAATCCGTCCGTTTGACGTTTTGGCATCAATCGCCCCCGTGACGTGATTGATATCGATTCGACCGTTCGACGAATGGATGTTGATGCGCTCCAGTCGAGAGTGTTTCGCTTCGACACGACCATTTGAGGAGTGAAGCTCCCAATCATGACCGTGACAACTCGACGCAAGCACTTTTCCGTTCGAGGTGCACAGTAAACCGTGTTTCGCTTGAATCTGATGCGCGACGACTCGACCGTTCTCACTTTCGACATGTAATCGTTCCGCTTGGAGGTCCTGTACATCACTCGAACCGTGGCGATTTTTCAATTGAATTTGATGATAGGCGTGATGTGGCAATTCAACCCGAAGCACCGGTGCTTTCGACCCGAACCACGAAAATAGATCAGATAGACCAAAACGACGTTCTGATTCGATTCGAATCTCCAGTGTGTCCCCAACGATGTCCATCGCGACCCCATGATCCGTCTCTGTTTCGAGCGTTGCGTAAGCATAGCCATCTTGTGATGGAGTGACGAACACTTGCGCATTTTGTACTTGAATGAGGACACTTTGAAAGGCTACCGTCGAACTTTTAACAACCGCGGGTGGTCGTGTCGACTCCGATACTTCAAAATCGACGGAGGCGAGCAGTTCCGAGGCGAGTATGCTCGGTTCCCCTAACTCGCGTGCCATCTCTTCATCACTTCTTCCTTCTAATCGGCCGCTCGAGAAATACTCGGACACATCTCGTAATATATCGAGGCGATCCTTCACCTTTACTTTCATCAATAATTGCTCAAGCTCTGACAAGTACTGTTCTTCATTCATCTGTCGTCTCCCCCTCGGATTAAGTCATTGACGCCGTTTGTGAATACATCCCATTCCGCTCGCAACTCAGTCAAATGTGTTTTCCCTTGCTCCGTAATCTGATAATACTTTCGCGGTGGCCCTTCCCCGGACTCCGTTAAATACGTCGTGAAATAGCCATCTGTCGTCAGTCGACGTAACAATGGATAAACAGCACCTTCCGAAATGGCCACTTTGGCCGAAATCGCTTGAACGAGTTCATAGCCGTAGCGGTCTTGTTCTGCCACAAGCGCAAGTACACAAAGATTCAACACACCTTTTTTGAATTGAGGATTCATGATCCCACCCCCTACTATACATAGAACAATAGCACATCATTTACTACTATTCAATAAACAATAGTGAGTATTCCCCTAATTTCTTAATATATAGCATCTGAGGAAACGAATCTGTACAATGAAAGAATGACACTCGTAGGATATTTGTCACAGCCGGAATGTTCATCATTCCAGGAAGGAATGGTCTTTATGAAGTCATGGATTGACCAACAGATTGGAAGACAATTTTTATTCGTCTTCTACTTATTCATCGGACTGATTCTCCTCACGTCTCTTGCCGTATATGTGTATACGGAAAACCAAATCGAACAGACGACATCATCGCTCGAGAACATTAGTGAACGGCGCACGAATGCGACCGAATTGTTCGAGACATGGCAGTCGATGCAATATGAAATGCGTGGATACGTTATCCTCGGGGACGACGCGATGTTAGAGCGCGTCCAAGAAAAGCAAGTCTTGATTGACGAACAGACGACTTGGTTCGAACAGAACGCCGTGACCGATAAGGAAAAAACGTACGCGGGAGATGCTCGTACGCTGTTTGTCGCTTATCAGGAACGCGTCATGCCGAGCCTTGAACGTTATGTAGAAGGAAAGCGGAGCGGAAGTGTCACCGAGCCTTTCTTGAAAATGCCGACACTCGGGAAAGTAAATCCACAAAAAGAACCGCCGACGGATCGTAAATTCAAAATCAATTCGAAAAGTGCTGCAGATATGAGCGCGAGCATTGTCGATATGGAGAGCGTCTTCACGAAATACCGGAACTCACTGAACGCAGAGGAGGACGCCCTCCGTGCCCAACTTGCGACCCATACAAAATGGGCACAGGCACTTTGGCTTCTTTCTTTACTCGGTGTTTTATTCATTCTCTTCATCGTTGCCCGTCCTTACGTCAGACGATTGACAGGGCAACTTCAGGAGTTGATTGAAAATAGTAAGCGTCTTGCTGGAGAGCGACAGCCGGTCATCCCGGCAACTGCTCAATCTAAAAATGAAGTCGGGCAATTGACGACATCTTTCCGCCAGATGGCTTCGTCACTCACGACACAACGTCATCGAATCGAGGAAGAACGTGAAAAGACAGCACGTCTCCTCCACTCGATTCGGGATGCTGTCATCTATGTGGAGCACACAACAAAAGAAAAAGTAGCCAATCAGGCACTCTTCGTCTTGTTTAATCAACCGATTACGAAACGAAATGAAGTCGATTTATATCGATTAGATGTGAGTCTAGAAGAACTCGGCCTCCAGGTCGACCAAAAGGATGCGTTTTTCGCCTTCATGGAACGGTCCTTCGATGGACAGTGTAAAGAAGAGAGCGTCACGTTCTCGATGAATCAAGAAGAGCGCTTCATTCAAATGTATGCGGAGAAGGTTTACTTGAGAGGGACACGCCACGGTACGATGCTTGTCTTCCGTGATGTGACACATGAGACTGAAGTCGATCGCCTGAAAACCGAGCTTGTGTCGACTGTATCTCACGAACTCCGTACGCCACTCACAAGTATCATCGGTTTCACAGAACTACTTCGTTTCCGTAAACTGTCTCCTGAACGTTCCGAAAAATATTTAGGAATGATTCATCAAGAGACATTGCGTCTCGAAGACTTGATTTCAAACTTGCTTGATGTGCAGCGGATGGAGTCTGGCAAACAGACGTACCATAACGAACCAGAACGTCTATCCGTCATTCTCGAACAGGCCATCACGGTGCACCAAGGATCGAGCCAACACCATCGCATCACGTTTGATTGTCAGGAAGATGTCTATGTATACGGAGACCGGACACGACTTGGACAGCTATTTACGAATTTGCTGCATAACGCAGTCAAGTATTCTCCAAAGGGTGGCGATATCAATGTTCGTGTCGCATGTGAACGACCCGACTGGATTGATATTTCGATTGAAGATCATGGAATCGGAATTCCTCAGACGGCGCTGCCGAAGCTGTTTGACAAGTTCTATCGCGTCGACAATTCCGCAAGTCGTAAAATTGGGGGCACGGGTCTCGGGCTCGCGATTTGTAAAGAAATTGCAGAGGGTCATGGTGGTGCAATCCACGCCACATCAAACATCGGCAAAGGTTCCATTTTCACCGTGAGTCTCCCAAAAATGGATCTATCGAATCAAATGAGTAGTTAAACAACAAGAGGGTGCGACATCGCACCCTCTTGTTTACTGTACTTTGTTCTCTGGACCGAATGATGGATAGAGCGAAAGCCCACCATCAGCAAAGATTGTTGTCCCTGTCACATAGGACGATTCATCTGATGCGAGCCAAGCGGCAACGGCAGCGATTTGCTCCGGCTTCCCAATCGCATGTGATGGGATGAGAGCCTCTAACCCCTCTTTTTCTTCCGGATCGTTCATCGTCTCTTCATTGATTGGCGTGTCGATTGCACCTGGCGCGATCGCATTGACGCGAATATGGTTCGGTGCGTATTCGAGAGCGACTGATTTCGTGAACATTTTCACGCCACCCTTACTTGCTGCATAATGTGTATAGCCAGGTCGTGGAATGACCTCATGAACAGAAGACATATTGATGATATTGCCCTCGATTTCATGTTCAACAAAGTATTTCAAAGCGGCACGAACGCCAAGGAATGTCCCGTTCAAGTTAACGTCGATAATCTGTTTCCAGTTATCGAATTCCATTTCATGCGTCTTCGCTTCGACTTGTACACCGGCATTGTTGACGAAAAGATCCATCTTCCCGAATTCAGAGATGGCTTTCTCAATCATCTTCTCCGCAAGCCCTTCTTCAGAGACATCTCCTTTCACGGCGACCGCTTTCCCGCCACCCGCTTCGATTCCCCGGAT
The DNA here is from genome assembly GCF_018617735.1 of Exiguobacterium sp. s89. NCBI lineage: Bacteria > Bacillati > Bacillota > Bacilli > Caryophanales > Exiguobacterium > Exiguobacterium sp. s89. The sequence goes on along the minus strand of NZ_JACSKS010000003.1, from coordinate 190,728 downwards.
GACCTCTTCCATTTCCTTTTCACTGCTTCGATAGTTGAGGACGACATTCATCCCCTCTTTTGCGTAGCGTTCCCCGATCGCTCGACCAAGACCTTTCGAGCTTCCGGTGATGACTGCGACTTTTCCTTTCAACTCTGGATAGTTTGCCATATCAATTCCTCCTTCATCTTCTCGGTTTTAGTTCCCGCATTTCCCTTTTCCTCAAACATAGTTGGCTGCATTTTGAATATTTGATACAAATCAACTATACTGAAACAAACTATTCGTTTTCAGGAAACGCCTGAAGGACGTTTGATCTTATTCTTAATGGAGGTGACTCCCCGATTTTTGGGGGAATTGTTGGACAGTCCCATGTTACTTAGCTTATTCATCGTTACGCTCTTAATCTTTTTGACTGCCTTTTTCGTGGCAGCCGAATTTTCAATTGTAAAAGTGCGTAGCGCTCGACTCGACCAGCTCGTGCTCGAAGGAAACAAGAAAGCCGTCACTGCGAAAAAAGTCATCGAAAATATTGACGACTCGCTCTCTGCTTCTCAGTTCGGGATTACGCTTTCCGCACTAGGTCTCGGATGGATCGGCGCTGACCAAATCGAAAAATATATCCACACGTTGGTTGAACAGTTGAACTTATCACAATCACTCGTGACGTTCTTGTCGTTTCTGATTGCATTTTTACTGATCGCGTTCCTGCACGTCGTCATCGGGGAATTAGTTCCAAAGACGCTTGCGGTTCATGAATCTGAAAAGTTGACGCTCCTTGTCGCGCGTCCGCTCTATGTGTTCACGAAACTCTTCTATCCGTTCATTCGTGCCTTGAACAGTATGGCTCGACTGACTCTCCGCTTGTTCGGGGTTCAGACGACGGCTCAAGAAACGGCTCACTCGGAAGAAGAACTGAAAATCATCATGACGGAAAGTTTCCGTAGTGGTGAGATTAACGAAAACGAGTTAGCATACGTACAAAACATCTTCTCCTTTGACGAGCGGATTGCCAAAGATGCCATGGTTCCACGAATGAACATGGTGACGATTGATGAAGAAGATACAATCGAAGAAATTATTTCGGTTGTCGAAGAACACCAGTACACGCGTTATCCGGTCACACGGGATGGCGATCGGGACGATGTTCTCGGATTCGTGAACGCAAAACAACTTTTCACTGCTCAACTTTCGAAAAATGATGCGCCGTTCGAATCGTTCATTCATCAATTACCACTCGTTACTGAGTTCACTCCACTTCAAGAAGCGATGGTGAAAATGCAAAACGCACAGACGATGATGTGCCTCGTCATCGATGAATACGGGGGAACTGCCGGCCTTTTGACGATTGAAGATATTTTAGAAGAAATCGTTGGTGAAATCCGAGACGAGTTCGACCGAGATGAACAAGCTGAAATTACAGAAGTCGCTCCGAAACATTACCGTCTCTCGGGACTCGTATTAACACAAGAACTCGAAGAGCGGTTTGGCATTGAAATCGAGGATGATGTCGATACGGTCGGCGGATTCGTTTTATCACAAAAAGCGAACGCACGAACGGGCGAACGCTTCACTTTGCCTGGTAATCACGAACTGATTGTGAGTGAAGTCGATAATCACCGCATCGTCTTCGTTGATTTGATTTTAGCCTCATATGAAAAGGAAGAACCTATATCAGAATGATGCTTTTTTTCACGCCCTTCTCCTAAATGTAGAGAAGGGTTTTTAACATTCGAATCGAACTGTCGCTATATTTTCGCCTCTTACCGTGATATACTGCACATATGTTGCTTATTTGAGTGTCACCCACTCAATGACACAACATCACCGAAACATGGCGAGATGTTCGGTTTAAACAGAAAGAAATAGAAAGAAGGTTACGCATGGAACGCAAACTATTTTTGATTGACGGTAACTCCATGCTGGCCAGTGCTTATTATGGTGCCGCCGCGAGCCGAACGAAAAAAGGACGCGAGGTATCAAAAAACGATCGGAGTGCCGTCATCGGAATGACCGGCCTCATTCGGACGATTCTACGTAGACATCGTCCGACTCATTTTGTCGTCGTCTGGGACGTCTCACGTGAAACATTATGGCGTCGAGAACTGTACCCGGGCTATAAACGCCGCAGACGCCAAACACCGCCTGAATTGAAAGCGCAGATGGAACTCATGCGCCAATTGCTTGAGGATAGTGGGATTCCACAATTCCAAGTAGAAGGGTATGAAGGGGAAGACTTGATTGCCCATATCGCGCGTAAATTCAGTTGCAGTGCCCCTGTGGTCATCATGACAAAAGATAAAGACTTGTTACAGCTTGTCAGTCCACGAATCACCGTTTGGTTACAAACACAGGAGCTTCAGCAAATGCAGGCTCGCTGTGACATTCGTGATAACCGTCCGTTACCTCTCAAACGTCATTTAGAAATTCGACCAGAAGAGATTGCAGCGTTATACGAAGGGTTGAAACCGAAGCAATTGTCAGCCGTTAAAGCGTTGACAGGAGACCGTTCTGACGGTATTCCTCCAGTGGCTGGACTCGATGAAAGTCAATCGGTTCAACTGATCAAACGATTCGGTTCACTCGATAAGCTGTATTCTGCCTTGAGCATCAAAGGTGACAAACGACAACAAGTAAATGAAACGATCGCGGCACTGACGTCAGAGGAGGTGCCCCGTAACTTGAGACGAACACGCAAAAAAGCAGAGCGTAATATGGAGCTCGTTCGTCTTGATGTCACGGTGCCAGCACTTGAACATTTGAAGCTAGCTCATCTCGAGCTCAGCATCAACCCGAAGAGAGTCGAGCAAGCGTATCAAAAACGCGGACTTCGCATCTCATTCAATGCAAGTCAGAAGAAAGTATCCGCACATTAAAAGAACGGACGTCAAGCGTCCGTTCTTTTTATATGCACGGTAATCCCGTCTTCATCGGTCAACGACCATTCAGATGACGTACCACCTAATGCTTGATTCGTCTGCTCATTGACGAGAAGCGTCCATGTCTCGAGTCCTGCCTCAACTCCTAGAGCATCACTCGGACGTGCCCACACGTTCGTACCAATGTGATGGTGATATCCGTCTGCCGAAAGGAACAGTGCCCCCGGATAAGAATCCGTCGTGATGGAAAAACCGAGACGATCATGGTAGAAGCGTTTTGCTGCTTCGATTGACCGAACTTTAAAGTGCACATGTCCCATCGTTGTCCCGATTGGTAAACCTGTGAACGGTCGATTCGCCGCAGCTTGAAGCATCGACTCATACTCGACAGGCTCTGTCGCCATTTTCACATGACCGTTTGCTTCATACGTCCATTGGTCTTTCGGACGATCGGCGTACAGCTCGATTCCATTCCCTTCTGGGTCACTCAAGTAGAACGCTTCACTCACCAAGTGGTCACCTTGCCCGACTTCGATACGCCGCTCAATAAGATGTGCCAAGATGCTTCCTAACTCCACGCGATCCGGCAATAGAATTGCTAAATGAAATAACCCTGCCGCTCGTGGATTCGTCTTCGCTTGTGGCACACTGTGCAAGATAACGAGTGAACGTTCTTTCGTTCCGAGCGTGACAAGTTCTTCGGTTTCTTCTATGACGTTCATCCCGATTACGTCTACATAAAATTGTTTCACCTGTTCGATATCACGGACCCGAAGCGTCACCGGTCCTAGTTCAATTTTCTCGATTTTCATATAAAATCACCTCACCCCCACTATACCCGCTCAGCTTACGTTACAGAAGTAGGCACAAAAAGGTGGTATAGTTACTTCAACGATACTATTGGAAAGGAAGAGCGATGTGACCAACATAACAAGCTGCGAAGTCGATACGGCACTCGAACTGATCACAGGAAAATGGAAGCATTCCATCCTCCTCGTACTAATCAACGGGGATACGTTACGCTTCAGTGAGTTGAAGCGATCGTTACCAAAAATCAGTCAAAAGATATTGACCGCACAACTCCGTGACTTAGAAGAACAGGAGATTGTCATCCGAACCGTCTATCCAGAAGTCCCTCCCCGTGTTGACTATCGCTTAAGTGAGTATGGGAAAACGCTCATCCCGATTCTCGAAGCGATGAATGAATGGGGAATACGTCATGCCGAACGAATGCGCTCTAATTAGTTGTCCACATGTGGATAACCATTTTAACTCATCCCACTCATCACTTATCCACAGGAGGTCGTCATGATTCGTTATCCACAGTTGACCGGTCATCACATCGGTGTCACTGCCCCTTCGTCAGGTATACCAGAAGAACTGCACCATTTATTACATCAATCGGAACAGAAGTTTTCCAATCGAGGATTCACGTTGCAATTCACTCCGAATGCGTGGAAACAACGATTTGGGAAGTCCGCTCCGGCTCGGGTCCGTGCACATGAGCTGACATCTCTACTTCAAGATGACAAAGTCGACTTGATTGTCCCGCCCTGGGGTGGGGAACTCTTAATGGAGATTCTCAATCAAATCGAGTGGCAGACATTACCCGCAAAATGGATGCTCGGCTATTCGGATACAAGTTTATTGCTTTTTGTGTATACGCTAAAAACCGGAATCGCCTCGGCACACGGTCCAAACTTAGTCGACTTACGTGCCGAAGTGTGGGACGAGACGAGTTCACGTTGGCTCGATGTGTTGTCGACGCGGACCAACGAGACGGTCATCCAACGTTCGTCCGAGAAGTTCCAAAAAGAATGGCAGTTTGATAACCCAACGCCACATCTGTTTCACTTGACGGAAACGAATGAATGGAAAGCTGTCGGTGGTCAACACGCGACAGGACGATTGCTCGGTGGATGTCTTGATGTGCTCTTACATACAATCGGGACGCCATATGGAAACGTCAAGACGTTCCAACACGAGCACCTGAACGGCGAACCGATTCTTTGGTATTTTGAAAACGCCGAGATGAACATTCCGGCACTAAAAAGGACCCTCCTTCAAATGAAGTGGGCCGGTTGGTTCGAGCATACGTCTGGTATTCTATTTGGACGGAGTGAGGCACCTTCTGTGCATCAAGACTATACGGTCGAGATGGTGTATGAAGAGCTTCACCACACTCTAGGTATTCCAATCTTTTACGATATCGATTGTGGGCACGTTCCCCCGCAGATGACGCTCGTTAACGGAGCGCACGCTTCTGTGCAGGTCGAACATGGTAAAGGGACATTGGTTCAAACGTTCAAGGGCTGATTCGTCAGCCCTTGATCTGTTGTAGTAATAATTCTAAACGTTTGCGAAACAGACCTTGTGGGAATTCCTTCACTTTTTCTTCGATCACGGATACCCAGTCGTCCCCGCATCCGTTCAGTGTTCCCCTTAATAACCCTTCGTAGTAAATCGCGATATCGACTAAACTATGTGTTTTCCACTCGTCTCGATTTTCCCATAATGCCAATAAACACTCTCTTCCTTTTTCCGATTCCCCTCGAAAAGCGTAGTACACACCTTTCGCCATCGAAATCGCCGCAATGAACGGCTCAATCTCTGTCGTGAGTGATTCCATCAACTTGACGTTTTCTCCTAACAGATCAATATGTCGGTATTCCATCGCATAGAGTGCTTCGGAAAGTGCCACTTTGATTTCTGCCAAGCGGTCTTCCGTGAATTGAATGTATTGCTTCGCTTTTTGTAAAGACTCACGAATTTTCGTCTCATCATTCAAATAGAGCGCACAAATCGAAATGGTCCGATATACGTCATCCGCACGGTAGTAGATTCTAGTCCGCTTCATATACTCGAGCGCGTCTTCAAGCTGTCGAATGGAGCCTTCCAAATCCTCATCACAAAGAAGATTTTTAAAGACGATCAACATGGCATACTCAGTTCTCGTTTTCGCTTTCATGTACTTCGCATCAAGGAGTTCAATCGCGTCAATCCGCTCAATCGATTCTTCATATCGGTTCCACATCAATAAATAGTAAGCTTGGCTGATGCGCCCCATCGCCAATTCATCTGTTTCTCCTAATTTTTCAAAAATCTCAATCGCTCGGTCGTAGTAGGCTAACACCTTCTCATTTTCTTCTTCTTGAAAGTACGTATCGCCATACAACATATACGCTTTCCCTTGCCACACAGAGTTCATTTCTTCTTTTAAGTATGGGGAAAGCATCTGTCGTATTTCTTGATCCGAACGCGAGATGAGTGTCATTTCTTCATATTCTAACTGTTCGACCATCGTTTGTAGCTCAGCTTCTTTCGGGTCCGTCAATAACTGTTGCATCGACACACCTAAACGACTGGAAAGTTCTCGCAAACTACGCATCGATGCTTCCGCTTTCCCGTTCTCAATCATACTGAGCATCGATTTCGTGACAATCCCTTCCGCCAACTGCGTCTGGGTCATTTTTTTCTGTTTTCGTAACGCTTTAATTCGTTCACCAATCATATGCCACCTCGAAAAGTTAAATTGTATTGAACTTTTTGTTTACATTTCACTCCCGTACCTTTATGCTAATGTTAAATCACATTTAACAAATTTGCAAAGGAGTGCTTCCTATGAAATTCTTTTCGTCCAACCTCTCCATTTTATTACTCGGTAAATTCATGTCTTTGTTCGCATCCAACTTATTTACGTTCGTAGCAGGCTTAACGGTATTGACGACGACCGGATCTGGACTGCAATTTGCATTTGTCTTACTGGCAGGAACATTGCCACGCGTTCTCCTGTCACCATTTGCCGGTGCTTATGCGGATAAGCTTGACCGAAAAGGCGTCATCATCAAGATGGAGTCTTTGAATGGAGGATTATTTTTACTCGCAGGGATTGGAAGTCTAATGTGGACTTTTGAAGCACCTGCCTTTTATGTCATCACATTTTTCTTATCCATCGTCTCCACTTTCTTATCGGTCACGCTATCGAGTTCGATTCCACTTCTATTTGAAGAGGAAGAGCTTCAACGTGCCAACTCCCTCATTCAAAGTATCATCTCCATCTCAAGTATCGGTACTCCGCTTCTTGCCGGAGCACTGTTTAAACTCATACCGATTCCAGTGTTTTTATTCAGCTCAGCCCTATTCTTCATGATTGCTGCGTTACTTGCTTCTCGACTCACATTTCATCAGAAAGAGGTTGCTCCAACCGAACAATCCACCTGGGAAGATGTACGGTCCGGTCTGTCTTATTTGAAACAGCAGCGCGTTTTATGGACGGTCGCCGTCCTCGCCGCATTCTTGAACTTCTTTTTCGTCGCGTCAGAAGTGTTGTTCCCGATTGCAGCATTACAAGAGGTCGGTGTGTCCCCGTTCCAGTTCGGACTACTTGAAAGCATGGTTGCCATTGGATTTTTAGTCGCTTCTTTACTTCACGCCTTGCCGTTATTCAACATCAAACATCGCCTATCGACCATGCGATCAGCACTGACCATACTCAGCATTCTATTTGTCGGCCCTGCCATTCCATTATATTTGAACTTCAACGTCATCACGTCGATTTTCTTTTTTGCGATGTTCGCTTTACTGAGCGGTTTCTTCATCGTACGTGTCAATATCCCCATTCAATTGCTCTTACAAACGAATACGGACCCGAACTACTTAGGTCGTGTGATTGGGGTACTCGAATCACTCGCGATGGGGATCACACCAATCGGTTTCATCTTATTCGGAATATTAAGTGATCTTGTGCCAGTCGCTCATCTATATACCGCCTGTATGATTGGTCTACTCTTATGTACTTTCACACTCACCTATCGCATCCGTCACGACATCCAGGCAGAAAAAGCTGCACTTCAGTCAGCCGAACGTGTGTCGTAACGAAAAAGACATCGAACGAATCAGTTCGATGTCTTCTCTGTTGACGGGAGTACCCGTTTTTCTAATAAAAATGGTCCGAATGGGATGACGGATGCCATAACAGCAAGCGTCAAAACTTTGAAGCCCCAACGGAAGCGCCACGCCATGTACACGGCTGCGAGCACGTAAGCAACAAACAAGAAACCGTGCGCTGCGCCGACAATACTGACCGCAAGTGGAATGCCGGCCATATATTTCAGTGGCATCGCGATTAATAGTAACAGCAAGAAGGATACCCCTTCTGTGTAGCCAATCCATTTAAAATGAGTCATAGTCATATGCGTTCTCCTTTATCTCTGTTAGGCTACATCTATCGTAGCCGAAACGTGAGAGGTTTGTCACAGGAGAACATATAAAAGTTACGAGGCTATTTGACGATTTGGTGAACGGTGCAATACTTTCGTTTCAACGAAGTTACGAAGGAACAAGCCGTCGACTCCGATTTTGCCAGCGTTATGACCGGCAACTAAAATCAAGACAGATACGATCAACATCGTCGGGTTCGTGCTGACTGTTCCTGAAAGTAAGAACGCCATGTTCATGACAAGTCCGAAGAATGCTGCACTACGTGTGAGTGCACCGAGTAATAACCCTAGGCCGACCAAAAATTCACCATAAGGAATGAGGACATCGAATAATCCAGCGTTCGGGATTGCAAAGTTTTCTAAGAATGCGGCCCACCATCCTGCGACAGCTGGATGTTCTCCAGTGGCGAGTGACACCGCGTTGTTTAAAAATCCTTCTGTTCCAAAACCACCTGTGATTTTACCCCAACCTGCCGTCAACCAATGATAACCGAGCCATACACGTAATACCGTTAAAATCGCTGTGGCAACATTGTGGTTTTGCCAAAATTTCGTGAACATAATAATTCCTCCCTTTAAGAAGTTAAATAAATGAATAATGTGATTACATTCACAATATATCATCTATGTTCACTTTTTCACATATATAATCTTCCTTGTTCATAATTCGTACATATGTATGCCACAGTCTATTCACATATACAAAAAGACGCCTTCTTTAGGCGTCTCTAAGAGTATTATAAGGTGACTTCTTGGGATGGTTGACCTTTTTTGTTCATCACACGCATTGATTCAGGTTCGATTTTGAGAATGATGAGTTTTGGATCATCCGGTCCATCGAACCATCCTTCAAGTTTGTCATTCCATACTTTTTCTTTCATCGATTCATCATCTGACACCGTTGCTTTTCCTAAGATTTCTAGGTACGTGTCGCCGACTCCATCTCCATCGTAACCAATTAAAATATGAGTATATGGATTTCTCTCTAATTCCTCTACCTTATCTGTATCGTTTGAAGTTGCTGTATAGAGCGTGAAATCTTCATGGAAAAATGTCATATATCGACTGTGCGGTTTTACTTTATATACAGTCGCCATTGTACCTACATTACTTGAGTCTAATATTTTTAATGCTGTTTCTTTTGCACTCATTCCGAATTCCTCCTTCACGATTTGTCGCTCGTATACTGTTCCCTCAAACCATATGGTTAAACACAAAAAAACCTGCTCGCCGATGCGAGCAGGTATCATATTCCTTAGAAAGGAAGATTAGATTTTTTCAACGTTAGAAGCTTGTGGTCCACGAGCTCCGTCTGTGATTTCGAAAGTTACTTCTTGGCCTTCTTCAAGTGTTTTGAAGCCGTCGCCTTGGATTGCTGAGAAGTGTACGAATACGTCGTCTCCGCCTTCCATTTCGATGAAGCCGTAACCTTTTTCTGAGTTAAACCATTTTACTTTACCTGTGTTCATGAATGAACCCTCCTGAAATAAACGCTATGCGTTATAGTAGTGCCTTACTAGAAAAAACTTGACCAAAAAAAATACAAGCCTCTGGAATTATCTAATGAAAAATAATCCCAAGCACTTGTGAATTATGATTCCAGCTATTCTTAATTAAGCACATATTGAATATAACATGGTTAGATGCTTCTGTCTAGTAAATACTTCTGATTGCTAAAAATAAGTCGAAACGGGTACACCCTAGAGAAGATGACACTAGGGGGATCTATTATGAAAAATTCAAATGATCAACAGTCAATCGCATCGATGATTGCTGCTTATTCCGACTGGTCTGAAGAAGAATTAATTCATCAAACACTCAAGTGGCATCATACCACGAGTAAAACAACTTATCCAGCAATGAGCCAAACATACGCTTGTCGAATCCCATTAACGGAGCGAGTTTCGCCTGTCCGGACGTCTCTTCCGCTTGAACAGATCGATGGAGTGGTTCGTCCCGTTTGGATGCGCCGACTCGATGCGGAATATTTGAATCTGATGCATATGACAAAATCACGTGTCGATGTGACGAACTATGGGGCTGTTGGAGATGGCAAGACGGACTGCACCCTCGCCTTTCGTCTCGCCCTCCGCTCTAATCGCCGTGTCTATGTGCCACCAGGTGTATATATCGTTCGAGGAATTCGCCTTCCTTCTAGTTGTACACTTGAAGGTGCCGGACAAGACGTCACAATCCTCAAATTATCCGATCGGGCTCCGAAGCATCGCCGTCTTTTACGAAATACGACCCCATTCGCCGGCAATCATCATATCGAGGTATCCCATCTTACACTTGATTGGAACGTTGATCGTTTAGGTGACGTGAAACGAACGACAAGCGGTGACACGACATCGAGCGCTTTGACATTCGCGCACGTGACGTATGGATGGGTGCATCATGTGACGGCTAAAAATGCCGGGCTCCATGCGTTTGACATTACGTCCCCGCACTATCACTACCTAGGTGACGGACTTCGTGCGGCAAACGGAAGTCGGTATATCCATCTCAATCAACTCGAAGCAACGAATTATGGGGACGATGGGATCACAACACATCATAGTGATGCCATCTACATCACTAACTGTTATTGTCATCACCCCCATGGCCGAACGCACGCTTTAGGATTCTCAAACTCAAACGGCATTGAAATTGATGACGGTTCGCGTCACGTCACGCTTGTTCACAACAGAACGGAAGGCTGTTTTGGAGGTATCGAAGTAAAAGCGCATGGAACCTCGTCAGCCGCACACGACGTCCATATCTTCGGACATCTCTCCGTTCACGACAATCGTTCGTTCAACTTCCGCCACATCGGTCATCATTTGGCAGACGATCCGGATTCCGCGACTGCACGCTTCCTGTCCGGTACAAATTTGGTATCCATCGAGCCAGTCCGAAGCCCGCTTTATGCAAAATCCTCGCCACGGAGTCTGGTCGTTTCCGCATATCAAGATGTCTTCATCCATGGTTTGACTGCCATCGGCGACCCGACCTACGACTATGAACAGCATCCAGCACTTGCGATTCAATATAAGTCAAGACGTGTACAGTTGAAACGAATTTCCGTTCGCGGGTTTACCACAGCCCGAGCCGACCTCGAGCTGTTTGGAGGGGAGAACCGCACCGACGAAGTGACTATCGAAAACTTACGATGCCATGAATCTGCGCCAATCGCTTTAAAAATAGGACGTCAGCTGGAGAAAATCGCACTTCATCAAATCGAAGGACAGAAAAAAAGTGGAGATGCTCTCATCTCCACGAAAAGTCCGATTGATGTGCAGGACATACTCGCTTACGGATTCTCAGACCGGGTACGTTCGGACGTTTGAGCCGCCTCCACGAGCCGGTCCAATTTGTCGTCATCGAGTTCAAGCGAGCTTTCTTTCTGCTTTGCCATCATTCGGACGATTGCTTTGTCTAAAAAACCCATTCGTTCAAAGTCATAACCACTGCCAACGACCTCGACAAAATAGGCATGCTCGCGGAGTGATTCACGGTACGCCTCTTCTAACTCACGAATCCGCTCTGATTCTGTCGGTGTCCCGGCACACAAATATAAAGCGAGGGGATGCTCAAGCAAGTGTGCTTCGTGAAGCGCCAACCATTCCTTCATTTCGTCCTGGATGGTGCCCATCCGAATCGAACTGCCGACGATGACGTGATCGATCATCTCCCACATCACATTCGGCTCTTCTACGATATTTTGGACATGAACGTCACCCGACAGACGTTCAGCGAGTAGAGCCGCTACTTTTTCACTCGTCCCATACCTGGAAGAGTAAGCGATTAAAGTACCCATGTCGTTCCCTCTTTTCATGTCAGACGTTACTTACACTATTCCCGAATCATGAGAAGAAGATACGTGACCATTCAAAAAAAGCTCGCCTAATGGCGAGCTTTTGGTCACAGTTTGTACACTTGCGCTTCGTACGGACGAAGCGTGAACGGTTCAATCGGTTCCATGTTGCCGATGACGCGTTCGTTTACGTCATATGGTAAATCACGTTGTTGTGTTTCGCCCGAGAAGTTACAGAGCACGAGCCAAGTTTCCCCTTCGAACGAACGTGTGAATGCATAGACCGCTTCATCTTCCGGCAACAACAGCTCATACTTTCCATAGACAACGATTGGATTGGCTTTACGGAGCGCAATCAATTGACGGTAGTAATGGAAGAGCGAATTCGGGTCTTTCCGTGCCGCTTCCGCATTGATGTCGACATAGTTCGGGTTGACCCCGATCCATGGCGTCCCAGTCGTGAAGCCGCCGTGCGCTTCGTCCGACCACTGAACTGGTGTGCGTGAATTGTCACGTCCCCGCTCATGAATCCCACGGAAAATCTCATCATGTGTCAACAATCTTTTTGATGTGTAATCATGATAAGCATTCAACGTTTCAATATCTCGGTATTGATCAATCGAATCAAAGGCGACGTTCGTCATGCCGAACTCTTCCCCTTGATAAATATATGGTGTTCCTTTTAATAGGTGAAGGAGTGTCGCGAGCATCTTCCCAGAACGGACACGGTATTCCGGTGAATCATTCCCAAAACGTGAGATAGCTCGAGGCTGGTCATGGTTACTCCAGTACAAGCTGTTCCACCCTTCTTCTTCAAGTCCTTCTTGCCAACGTGAGAAGATCGTCTTCAGTTCGGTCAACTTCCAGTCCGTCGGATTCCACTTCCCGAAGCTCCCGTTCCCGACGTCTACGTGCTCAAAGTGAAAGACCATGTTCAATTCGTTGCGGTCTTCCCCCGTATAAAGCTTCGCTTCTTCTACACTGACACCTGGCATCTCCCCGACCGTGATCGTATCGTATTTCGATAAGACTTCTTGATTCATCTCCTGCATGAATTCATGGATGCGTGGTCCGTTAAAGAAGAATGGCGTACCGTCACCGTATCCCGTTCCTTGTGTTTGACCGTCTGGGTAGCTTTGGTCTTTTGAGATCATGTTGATGACGTCCATTCGGAACCCATCGACCCCTTTATCGAGCCAATACGTCATGAGGTCATACACTTCACGGCGAAGCGTCTCGCTTTCCCAGTTCAAATCCGGTTGCTTCTTACTGAAGAGGTGAAGGTAGTACTCATCGCTCGCCTCATCATACTGCCAAGCGCTACCGCCGAAGAAAGCTCCCCAGTTCGTCGGTGGTTGACCGTCCTTTCCTTTTTTCCAAATATAATAGTCACGATACGGACTATCTTTTGAAGAACGTGACTCCATGAACCATTGGTGTTCGTCAGAAGAGTGGTTGACGACAAGGTCCATCATGATTTTAATACCATGCCGGTGCGCTTCCTCAAGCATCGCATCAAAGTCATCCATCGTACCAAACTCGTCCATGATGGCACGGTAATCACGAATATCGTATCCATTGTCATCGTTCGGTGAATCATATACCGGCGAGAGCCAGATGACATCGATCCCGAGTTCTGCCAAGTAAGACATCTTCTCCGTGATTCCTTGAATATCACCAATTCCGTCCCCATTCGAATCATTGAAGCTACGTGGATAAATTTGATATACGACCGCTTCTTTCCACCATTGTTTCATGTTACATCCTCCTTGAAGTTCATTTTCCGTTTCAACGCTTTCATCGTACTGCCTTCAAGGATTCATGACCATCCATGATATGATTAGGATATGCACAATTTTGCTATAAAAAGAGGAGACTACTATGGAAATCGGCTTTTGTGGCTATTCGTACCATACAACGACTTATACTTTTCCATTCGCAAACTTACTCGATACGTATCTGATTCGCTTACAAACGGAAGGAACGGCTCGGATTGTGGTCAATGGGGAAACGATGATCACACGACCTGGTGACTTATTAATCGTCCGTCCGGGTGACTTCTATGAAATGCATGTCGATACACCCGCGAGCGGAGATTATCATATCTTTTGCACTGGACATTCGATGGATACATGGTGGCATGCGACTCCACGGAAACGACTGTATGCGATCACCATCGATTCCCGCCTACTTTCGCTATGGCAACACATTACAGAGGAAGTGCGTCGTCCACCATCTGAACAAAGTGCTGTACTAATTGAAACGCTCGTCCAAGCCCTTCTACTCATGCTCGATCGTTCGATTCAAGATGTGCATTCCCATACGCGACCTCCAGTCGTCTCTCGTATGATGCGCTTTATCGAAGCGCACGTCACGAGTGAGTTCAAAGTATCAGACGTCGCCACAGCGGTCGACCTCAGTGTTTCACGGACCGTTCACCTCTTTAAAGAAGGGACCGGGATGACCATCATCGAATATGCACAATCGATTCGGTTGCAGCTCGCCGAAGAGCAAATGCGCTATACGAAGCATTCGTTAGAAACGATTGCGGAACTATCTGGATTTCGAAGTTATCCATATTTCCACAGAATTTTCAAACGGAAATATGGCGTCGCACCAGGGGTTTATCGGACACTTCAACAAAAAAACGAAAAAAAATAAAAAAAGAGTGATCCATTTTTTGAACCGCTCCGTTAGATGGGTGTAAATAACGACAACACTCACTTACGAAAAGGAGCGATTACACATGAAGAAGAAGACGTTAAACAAAATCGTAGCCCCGGCACTTGCCTTAGGACTACTCGTACCAGTGAACGCACAAGCAGCGGACCACATGCCAACAGCGAGCACACCAGCAGGTGACCTTCGCGCGACACTCGACCAACTCTTATCTGAGCACTATGTATTAGCCGTCACATCGATGATGAAGGGTTATGACGAGGCAGCAGATGCTGCGGTCGCAGATCAAGCACTCGATCAAAACGCACTCGATATGACACCAGCCATTTCTTCTATCTATGGAGAAGAAGGTGGCATGAAATTTGAAGAAATCTTCCGTGGTCACAACGACTACTCAGCCGACTTCGTCGAAGCTGCAAAATCAGAAAACAAAGAGTTACGCATGGAAGCTGAAGCTGAAGTTGATGAGTTCGTAGAAGAATTCTCAACATTCCTCGACGCAGCGACGGAAGGGAACTTACCGAAGGAAGCAGCAGCTGATGCGCTTGAACTTCACGAAGACCAAGTCCTCTCTGTATTCGATAACTACGTCGAAGGAGATTACGAAGAAGCTTACATGACGTTCCGTGAAGGCTACAAGCACATGTTCAACATCAGTAAAGCCCTCTCAGGCGCAATCGTCACACAAATGCCTGACAAATTCACGACTGGAGCCGACACACCAGCTGTTGAACTCCGCTCAACATTGAACAGTCTCGCAGGTGAGCACTTCGCCCTCGCAGCAATCGGTATGCAAAAAGGGTACGATCAAGCAGAGGATTATGACTACGTAACATGGGCAGAAGACCAAAACACACTCGACTTCAAAGCAGCCATCGCTTCTGTATATGGTGACGAAGGTGCTGCACAGTTCGAAAAAGTATGGAACTCAGATCACATCACGGCACAAGGTGACATCGTCGCTGCTACACTTGAAGGTGACGAAGCGAAGATTGAAGATGCACGTATGAAACTCGACCAATTCGCTGTCGACTTCAGCACATTCCTCGATGCTGCAACAGAAGGTAACTTACCACAAGCTGCCGGTGAAGAAGCGATCAAACAGCACGAAGCGCTCGTACTCGACACGTTCGATCAATATGTCGCTGGCGATGCAGAAGCTGCTTGGATGTCATTCCGTGAAGGATATGCGTTCATGTTCGGTGTTGGTGAAACACTCGGTAACGCGATCGTGACACAAATGCCTGACAAGTTCGAAGAAACAATGATGCCTGAAGAGATGCCTGAAACTGGTCTCGGTGGTGCACAAGAACAATCAATGAACAGCCTCTACGCTGGATTAGCTGTCCTTGGCGGAATCTTACTCGCCTTCGTAACGCTTCGCAAACGTAAAGTGTCTGAACAATAATCAATAAGGAGGGAGCCCCATGAACAAGCGCCATTTGTTTCTGGCGCTCTCTCTCTTTTGTTTTAGCTTCTGGACGTGGACGAGCGCCCAAGAATCGTCGTCACCACCTGTAGAAGAAAAACAAATAGAGGAGAGCCCGGATTTAACGGCTGAATTCTCACTTCTACAGGAAGAGGTGAAGAAGCTACGTTTAGCCGAGGAAGAAGAAAACGCCAAGGCCGTCACCCCTGTTCAAATCCAGATCCCTAAAATCGATGTCGATACGGCAATTGAACAAGTCGGTGTCCTGGACAATGGACAGATGGGCGTACCAGAAGATGAGAACCAGGTCGGGTGGTTCGAACCCGGTGTCACACCAGGTAGCAAAGGAAATGCCGTGATTGCTGGTCACGTGGATAGTAAGACCGGCCCGGCTATCTTTTATCAACTCGACCAACTGACAAAAGGCGATGATGTTCTGATTCAAGATGAGGCGGGAAACACCTTACGATTCCGCGTCACGAAAACAGAACGCTATGATACGAAAACCGCGCCAATTGAAGAGATTTTCGGTGCCACATCAAATCGGAACTTAAATTTGATTACCTGTTCGGGGACGTTCGGGGACGGGGGCTACGATGAACGATTCGTCGTCTATACAGAGCTGGTGGATACCGAACTGAACGAAACTGTCGATCTCGAGACACCGACGGCAATCGAGCTGAAAGGTAACTTATTGACATGGCACGCCGTTCGTCAAGAGAGCGTGATTGGATATCGGATCTATGAAGTCATCGACGGAAAAGCGACTCATATCGAAAGTATCCCATCCCATGCACGAAAAAGTATCGAGGTCACAAGTGAGAACAACGCATCCTACTACGTGACTGCGATTGACAAGCTTGGAAATGAGTCAAAACCGTCTCAGATGACAAAATGACAAGAAGACCCCTTACTCACTTCAATGTGAATAAGGGGTCTTCTCAATTATACGAAGCAAGGAATTTGCGGGTTGAACGTCTTGTTGTTCTCCGTCATGACCTGCTTTTTAATTTTGCCTTCTCCGAGGTAGACGATGCGGTCAGCAAGCGCTTCGGCATCTTCCTCATCATGTGTCACGAAAATCGTCGTCGTGCCCGTCTGCTTCAACAGGCGACGCAAATCGTCGCGAATCCGGTGCTGAAGTGACGTATCCAAGTTACTGAACGGTTCGTCTAGAATCAAGAGCGCTGGCTTCGGTGCGAGCGCACGTGCGAGCGCGACACGCTGCTGTTGTCCCCCACTGAGCTCATAAGGGTAGCGGTGGCGAAATTCCGTCAAATTGACGAGTTCGAGCATCTCTTCAACACGCGCATTCCGTTCCTTGCGGTTCAGTTTATGAAGACCGAACCGAATGTTCTTTTCAACGGTCATGTGCGGGAAGAGTGCGTAGTCTTGGAAGACCATCCCGACGCCACGATCTTCTGGCGGCATGAACTGACAATCGTCGCAACAGACACAGTCGTTCACGACGACGACGCCCTGGTTCGGCATCTCGAGTCCCGCGATCAAACGGAGAATCGTACTTTTCCCAGAACCGCTGTCCCCAAGAAGTGAGACGATTTCACCTTTTGTGATTGAAATCGAAAACCCTTTGATGGTTTCTTCATTTGCACCTTTATAGCTAAAATGTAAATCGTTGATTTGAACGAACATTAGTCGGCCTCCTTATCAAGCACCTTGTGGGAAACGAATATCAACAGTCCACTCATGAGGACGATGACGATGGAAGCGAGTGCCGCTTCGTGAATCTTCTCATCACTCACGTATTTGAACGCCTGTGTCGCAAGCGTCGAAAAGTTAAATGGTTGTAAAAAGAGCGTCAGCGGCAACTCTTTCATAATATCAATAAAGACGAGGATGAACGCGCTCATGATGGCACCTTTGATCATCGGAATATCGACGCGGAAGAACGTTTGGACGGTATTCCATCCCAACATGCGGGACGCTTCCGTGAACGACTTCCCGACCTTCTCGAATCCGCTCTCAATCGAGTTGTAACCGATCGCGAGGAAGCGGATGACGTAAGCAAAGATGAGCATGATGAGCGTCGTTCGGAATACGAACGTCTGACTCAAGTCGAGCGCACGTGCCAGATTAAGCACTTTGTCATCGAGCCATAAGAAGAGCGTGATGACCGCGATGGCGATCGCTGCTCCCGGAATCGAATACCCAAGCGTCGTCACTTTTGAAATGACGCGTGTCATGTTCGACGGGAATAGTCGCGTATAGTTCGCAATGATGAGTGCGAACAGTAGGATAATCACGGTCGCGGTAAAGGCGACCCGTACCGTATTCCAAACGAGTTGCCAAAATTCTTCCGTAAAGACCGTATCGAACGTTAGGAACGTCCATGCCGTCAGCTGCGTGAACGGGATGACGAATGCAATCGCAAAGACGATCGAGACATAAGCGAATACCGCATAGCGATGCCAGCCTTGAAGCGGTCTCGGTTTGAGCGGTTTCACTTTTGTCGAAGCGTAACTGAATTGTTTCCGTCCTCGTACGAGTCGCTCCATCGTCAAGATGGCGATGACGAGAATCATAAGGGTACCTGCTAGCTTCAATGCGGACGACGTGTCTTTCATCCCGAACCATGTGCTAAAAATGGCCGTACTGAACGTCTGAATCCCAAAATATTTCACGACCCCATAGTCGTTCAGCACTTCCATCAAAACGAGACTGACACCACCGATGATGGCGACGCGAGAAATCGGAATGACGACGGTGAAGAAAATATCCCACGACCCGCGACCGAGAATCCGCGCGTTCTCAATCATTGAGGACGACTGGTTATGGAGGAACGCCCGCGTGATCGTATAGATGTATGGGTAGAGAAACAATGTGAAGATGAACACTGTCCCTTGAATCGACATGATATTGAAGTACGATTGATCGACGGTGATACCAAATTCATTTCGTAACGTCGTTTGAATCACTCCGGTGTAATTTAAAATGCCATGATACGTGTACGCCCCGATATAAGGCGGAATCGCGAGCGGCAAGATGAGTGCCCATTTAAAGAAACGACGGAACGGGAAATCATAGACGGTCACGAACCAAGCGAGGCTCGTCCCAATCACGGTCGTCAGTACACCTGTGGCTAACATGATGAATAGCGTGTTTCGTACGTAACGGGGAAGCAAGTACTCTTGGATGTGCTGCCAATTGTCATTGACCGGCGCAAACAATTCGACGAGCACGACAATTCCCGGTAGGACGATCAATAAAATCGCAAGAAAGCTGAGAATCGCCCATCCATTCAGTTGTCGTTTTACTGCGTGCCAGTTCATGTCGTACCGCTCCCGTTCTGTAAACTATCAATTCCTGTCCCATCATATCAGTTTCTATGCTTCCCGTGTAGCGCCTAGGGTGTGAGAAACGCAAAAATCTCCGGCCTGAACTCTCGTTCAAGCCGAAGTCATCTTACTTCCAACCTACTTCGTTAAAGATGCGAATTGCTTCTTGTTGGTTTTCACCAAGTACTGAGAGGTTGATGTCTTGTTCCTTGAACTCGCCCCATGATTGAAGAAGCTCGTTCGGCTCAACCGACTCGTTGACTGGGTATTCGTAGTTTACACTCGCAAACTTCTCTTGAGCTGACGGTTCTGACATGAACTCCATCAATTTTTGAGCATTTTCTGTGTTCTTCGATGCTTTTGTCATCGCGATTCCAGAAATGTTCACGTGTGTGCCTGTTGTATCCTGATTCGGGAAGAAGACACCGAGCTGTTCAGCGACTTTCTTCTCTTCTTCGTCTTCAGAGTTCAACATGAGTCCCATGTAATACGTATTCATGATGGCGACGTCCCCTTCACCGGCGACAACGGCTTTCGCTTGGTCACGGTCATTCCCTTGTGGATCACGTGCCATGTTGTTCACTAAGCCTTTCGCCCACTCTTTCGCCTCATCGACACCGTTTACTTCGATGAATGACGCGAGGAGTGAGATGTTGTACATGTTTTCAGACGGACGGACGAGTACTTTGCCGTTCCATTGTTCTTCCGTCAACGCTTCATACGTCGACAACTCTTCTGGCTTCACGCGATCTTTTGAATACACGATGACACGCGCACGTTTCGTCAAACCGAACCATTCGTTGTCCGTGTCACGATATTTCGCAGGGATGTTTGACTCAAGCTCATCGCTATCGACCGCTTGGAGGTGCCCCGCTTCTTTTGCCTGATACAAGTTCCCAGCATCTGCCGTAATGAAGAGGTCCGCCTCAGTACTCTCACCTTCAGTGTTCAAACGCTCGAGGAGTTCGTCACTCTTTCCTTCCACCACGTTGACTTTGATGCCTGTTTCTTCTTCAAACTGCTTGTATAATTGTTGATCGACATCGTAGTGGCGACTCGAGTAAACATTGACGACGTTCGAATCGTCTGAGCCTTCATTTGAAGTTGTCTCATCTGTGCTTGCACAAGCGGCAAGGAGTGATGTCGTTAACGCTGCTGAAATTCCTAAAGCTGCATATTTTTTGTTCATCTGTCATTCCCCCACATTCGGTTATTTCTCTCTGGTAATGATAATTACTCTCAATACCTATCATTACTGATAATCATTCTCACGTCAAGGATTTTCTGCAATCGCTATCCGTTTGAATGTGCGCTTTATGACAGTTTTGAAGGTATCATTTCTTGACTTCAAAAGATTGCGGACGATATAGTAAGACCAAACAAACCGTCTGGTCGGTACAGAAAGAGGTGAATGTATGACAAACCGATCGAACATCACAAAACAAAAGCTATTGGATGCGGCAACGGACATCATTATGAATCATGGAGTTCACCAACTCACGTTGGACGAGGTCGCCAAAACTGCAGGGATTTCAAAAGGTGGCCTCCTTTATCACTACCCTTCAAAGGAAGCATTGATGACTGCGATGGTTGAACGATTACAACAAGAACAAAACGAGTTATATGTTTCGTTGCAACAAGAAGGTCACGGACCAGTCGAAGCATTCGTTCGTCTGTTTGACGAGACGAAGTTACATCCTGAGCGAGCAACCATTCAAATCGACGTCGAGAAAATGATCGCATTTCTTACGTTGTTCGCTGTCGACCAAGAGTATGCGGATCGTTGGAAACATGATTTGGATACGTTCTTCGCACAGTTCCAACAAACGGCTGACCCAGTGGAAACGATGATCGTTCGTTATGCACTCGAAGGCATGATGATGTCCGAACACTTCGGTGTCGGTGTTCCCCCTACCGAACTCAAACAAGCAATCATCGAACGCTTGATTGATCGGGCACATAAAATCGACAACCATTCATAAAAACAACATTAGAGGAGATTAAAACACATGCAGAAAATCACGTCCTTCTCCGTCAACAACAAGTTCGCCGTCTGGTTGATGACAATCATTTTGACGGCCGCCGGTCTTTTCGCCGGTTTGACGATGAAGCTTGAGACATTACCGGACATTACGACACCGACCGTCTCAGTCACAACCATCTATCCTGGTGCTTCACCTGAGCAAGTGCTTGAAGAAGTCAGTAGCGTCCTCGAAGAGCGCCTTCAAAGTCTAAATGGCGTTGAGCAAGTTCGTTCTTCATCGTTCCAAAACGCATCAAACATTCAAATCGACTATGACTTCAGTACAGACATGGACGAAGCCGAACAGCAAGTGAAAGACGCGTTAAGTAACGTCGAGTTGCCCGAGTCGACACAAGAGCCTCAAGTGTCGCGTCTCAGTTTCGACGCTTTCCCAGTAGTCGGAGCTGCCATCTCGGATGAAAGCCTTGATTTGGCCGAATTGACAAAGCTCGTTGAAGAAGAAGTGCAACCTGCCCTTGAAGGGGTAGAAGGCGCACAAACCGTCCAAATTGCCGGACAAGAGATTCGCCGCGTCGAACTCCAATTCGACCAGGAAGCGCTCGCTGAATACAATTTGACGGAAGATACGGTCAAACAATTGATTCAAGCGAACGATGCCCGTATCGTCCTCGGGTTATATGAATTAGGCGACACAGAGCAAGCGGTCGTCATCGACGGAAAATCAGAGACTCTCGAAGCGTTCCGCGACCTTCAAATCCCGTACTCACCAGCCCAGTCTACACCGGCGACACCGTCTGCTCCGACGGAATTGCCACCTGGTCAAACGCCAGACGTCCCGACGGAAACGCCATCGGCATTACCACCGAACGTCCCGACTGCGGTTCCGACCGTTGCGTTGAGTGAGCTTGCAACGATCGAAGACAAAGGAATCGAAGAATCGATTTCTCGCTCGAACGGTGAACGTTCAATCGGCGTACAAGTGACGAAAACACAAGATGCGAACACGGTTGATGTCGTCAACGCCGTCAAAGAAGTATTGAATGACTTCGAGGCAGAATATGATACAGCGAACGTGTCCATCACACTCGACCAAGGACAACCAATTGAAGAATCGGTCGAAACGATGTTATCAAAAGCATTGCTCGGTGGTTTATTCGCCATCTTGATCATCTTAGTGTTCTTGCGTAACTTCCGATCGACGATTATCGCTGTCATCTCGATCCCATTGTCACTTCTCATGGCACTCATCGTGTTGAAACAATTAGGGATCACACTGAATATCATGACACTCGGAGCAATGACCGTCGCTATAGGGCGTGTCGTCGATGACTCCATCGTCGTCATCGAGAATATTTACCGTCGCCTCACTAGATCGAATGAACCACTTCGTGGAAAAGAGTTGATTATTGCGGCGACAAAAGAAGTATTTATTCCAATCGCTTCTTCAACCGTCGTCACCATTGCAGTATTCTTACCGCTCGGTTTTGTCACAGGATTTGTCGGTGAGTTGTTCTTGCCGTTCGCATTGACTGTCGTATTTGCCCTTCTCGCTTCGTTGCTCGTGGCGATTACGGTCGTTCCGATGATGGCCGACTCGTTCTTTAAAAACCGTGACAAGTTGAAGCCAGAAGAAGGTCCAGGTAAGCTCGCGGAATGGTATCGCGGCGTCTTGAACTGGTCACTGAACCATAAACTCGTCGTCTTCGGACTCGCGACTGCTCTTCTTATCGGAAGCTTCGCTCTTGTTCCGGCGATTGGAGTCAACTTCTTGAATCAGGATTCGGAGAAGACGTTGTTCGTCACGTTCGACCCAGAACCGGGTCAAACGCTTGAAGACTCGATTGCTGCGGCAGAAGTGGCAGAAGAATACTTCATGGAAGAACAACCGAACGCAACGGACGTTCAGTTCACGGTCGGTGGAGAGAACCCACTGAACCCTGGGAACAACAAACAAGGGATTTTCATCGTTCAATACGATCCGGACACAGAAGATTTTGCTGATGTGAAACTGGCAGACATCGAGAAGTTAAATGAACTCGCCTCAAGTGGGGAGTGGAAAGAACAAGACTTCTCTGGTGGCGGTGCGACGAGTGGCGTCACGTATAACGTGTATGCCAACTCACTTGAAGATTTAGAAGCCATCGTGCCGACGTTCATCGAAACGATTGAAGAAGAAACAGACTATGTCCGTCAAGCGACATCTGACTTACGTGAGTCATATGTACAATATACGTTCAACGTCGATCAACAGGCTGCAGCAGAAGCCGGTGTATCGGCAGGTCAAATCGCACAAGTCATCAGCCAATTCCAGGCACCCGAAAGCCCACTTGCGAGCGTGACGGTAGATGACAAACAATTAGACGTCATCATCCCGAACGAGCAAGTGACGTATGACAGTGTCGATGACTTACAAGCACAAGAAATCACGACACCGTTCGGTCCACGCCCGATCTCAGACTTTATTGAAATCGAAGAAGGCACGACACCGGACACACTCGTCGAGCGCGACGGAAAACTGCTCGCCCAAGTAAGTGTTGAACTCAGCACAGATAAAGCGACAGAAGCGTCTGCTGCGATTGAAGAACGCGTATCAGACATCGAACTCCCATCTGGCGTAACGTACGATGTCGGCGGTGTAACGGAACAGATCCAAGAATCGTTCACACAGCTCGGTCTTGCGATGCTTGCTGCGATCGCCATCGTCTACTTGGTCCTCGTCATCACATTCGGTGGAGCTCTCACGCCATTCGTCGTGTTGTTCTCACTTCCGTACGCGATTATCGGTGGACTCGTCGCCCTTCTCATCACAGGTGAAACGATTTCGGTATCTGCCTTGATCGGGGCACTCATGTTGATCGGGATTGTCGTCACGAACGCCATCGTCTTGATTGACCGCGTCATTCATAAAGAAGAAGCTGGTTTATCAACACGTGAAGCGTTACTGGAGGCAGCAGGTACACGCCTTCGCCCAATCTTGATGACCGCACTTGCGACTATCGGTGCACTCGCACCGCTCGCACTCGGTCTCGAGGGTGGGGCTCTCATCTCGAAAGGTCTCGGTGTCACCGTGATTGGCGGACTTACAAGTTCGACGCTCCTCACGTTGCTCATCGTGCCGATCGTCTATGAGTTCTTCACACGATTCCGTAAGAAAAAACAAGCATAAACCTAAAACATGCGCAGCAGTTTATTCCGCTGCGCATGTTTTATATTTCAATGATATATAGCTGTTCCGCACAATCCGGAACTTCAAAGAATGATGTCACATGATGAAAGACCTCTTCCGTATCAAATGCCGCTCGTTCCGGTTCCATGATGCGACGTTTATGAATCTGTCGAAGACATTGTTCGTCACTTCGATTTAGATAAACCAAGCAGTGATCCGCTCCCACGTCCTGTGCAAGTTTTAGAAACCAGGCTCGAGACGACTTCGTATTTGCCGGAAAATCCATCACGACATTCATCCCTAGTTTTAACAATTGTTTCACATGAGATTCAAGAAGTGGCTTCAGCAGAGTAGCATGTTTTCTGTAGTCCTCAAACGTATGAATTTGATTTGGATATAACGTAGATAGCCATTCATCTTCAGATAAGAGAACCGCTCGTTGTTCAACAGCTACTTGTTTGGCCATCGTTGATTTTCCAGCCCCCATTTTTCCACATAAAAAATATAGTGTTCCCTTTTCTTCCATCGCGCTATCTTCCTCCTCTTCATCGAGTAGAATAAACGTATCATCCCCTTCTCTTGACCTACCCCGTTGAATTTGAGAAGATTCATACGTTTTGATTGATGCGAAAGGAAGTCATGTAAATGAAATTATTAAAATGGGTGATTGGACTCACGCTCTTGTTCGGGTTGAGTACACTCGGCAACTGGATTGTCGAAACATTCTCTTGGAAAGTACCGGGCAGCGTCATCGGCATGGTGCTGTTGCTCGTCCTCTTAGTAACAAAAGTCATCCGCGTGGAATGGATTGAAGACAGCGCTGGATTTTTGACGAAGCACCTCGCCTTCTTCTTCATCCCGATTGCCGTCGGTCTCATGGCATACGGTACGTTGTTAAAAGCTGCCGGCATCCCTCTTCTCGTCACGTTACTCGTCAGCATGGCGGTCGGTATGGTCGTGACAGCTTTTGTTTCCGGGAAAGAAGGTGAGGCATCGTGACATACGTTTGGATCGGATTGACGATTCTCGTGTATACGCTTAGTCGTCAACTTTCGAAAAAGTGGGCCTCTCCGTTCACCAATGTCGTCTTCTTAAGTACAGCCATTCTGATTCTCCTATTACTCGTGACGGGACAATCCTATGATACGTATAAACCGGCTACCGATCTCATCACGATCTTACTCGGTCCAGCGACAGTCGCCCTCGGGTTACCGCTCTATCGCAACTTACCCGTACTACTCGCACGGGCAAAGCGAGCACTGAGCGCGATTGTCATCGGGTCACTTTCCACAATCTTTGTGGCTGTACTTTTCGGCAAGTTATTTTCGTTCACCGAAAACGTATTGATTGCACTATCGGTCAAGTCTGCCACGTCCCCGATTGCTCTTGAGTTGGCTCGGCAGCTAGAAGGGGATGCAACGCTTGCGGCCTCGATTGCCGTCGCCTGCGGTATTTTAGGTGCGATGCTCGGTCCGGTACTATTGACATGGATTCGTATAGACGACCCATTCACCCGTGGACTTACGCTCGGCACCATCAGTCACGGGATTGGAACCGCTCAGGCAGCGACTGAACATCCGCTGTCTGGTGCAACAGGTGGTGCTGCGATGGGATTGACCGCCATCTTCACATCGTTCATCTTACCCATTCTGTATCCGTTTCTCTTTTGAACAGGTCACGCCCACTTCATCGATGGGTGTGACTTTTTTGTTTCGACTTCGAGCGCTCGTGATAAACTAATGAAGATGAAACTTTTTAGAGGAGGGCAATCCATGCAAGCAAAATTAATTGAACGCTTAATGACATACGCGAAGATTGATACACAGTCTGACTTCACCAGTACGACAACACCATCGACGGCTAAACAATGGGATTTGATTCGCCATTTGGAGAAAGAATTAAAAGAACTTGGACTGACAGATGTCGAGAGGGACGAATACGGCTATCTCTTCGCCACACTTCCGAGTAACGTCGATTATGACGTCCCGACAATCGGATTCCTCGCTCACGTGGATACAGCGACCGACTTCACAGGAACGAACGTATCTCCTCAACTCGTCGAACATTATGAAGGTGGCGACATCGTCTTAAACGAGTCATTGAATGTCGTCTTATCACCAAAAGACTTCCCAGAACTGGACGGGTATGTCGGACATACGCTCATGACAACCGACGGTACGACACTCCTCGGTGCGGATGATAAGGCAGGGATTGCCGAAATCGTCACAGCTGTTGAATACTTATTGGCTCACCCTGAGATTCCACACGGACCGGTCCGCATTGCCTTCACACCAGATGAAGAAATCGGGCGTGGACCACATAAATTCGATGTCGCCCGTTTTAATGCGGACTTCGCTTACACGATGGATGGGGGCCCGCTCGGAGAGTTACAGTATGAGAGCTTTAACGCAGCGGGTGCGACCGTCACCTTCCACGGGACGAACGTACACCCAGGTAGCGCGAAAAATAAGATGGTCAACTCGATGAAGCTCGCGATGGCGTTCCAAAACCGTTTACCGGCTGATGAGGCACCAGAACGTACGAGCAACTACGAAGGATTCTTCCATTTGAACGGCTTCAATGGGGATGTGGAGAAGACGACACTTCAATACATTATCCGCGATCACGACAAACAGAAGTTCGAAGCGCGTAAAGCATTGATGGAGAAACTTGTCCTCGAATGGAAACAAAAATATGGGGAAGAGCGGATTGAGCTCAAGATGGAAGATCAGTATTACAACATGGCCGAGAAAATCGAACCGGTGAAACACATCGTCGATACCGTCGCTGACGTCATGCGCGGCCTTGACATCGAACCGAAGATTGAACCGATTCGTGGCGGGACAGACGGATCGCAACTTTCTTACATGGGTCTTCCGACACCGAACATTTTCACGGGTGGCGAAAACTATCACGGGAAGTTCGAATACATCTCTGTGAACAACATGGAAAAAGCAACAACGGTCATCATCGAAACACTTCGCACATTCGCGAAGCGTGCACAAGCATAACAAATGCGCCTCCAATCGTTCTCTTTTACACTAGAGACATTGGAGGCGATTTTGATGAAACATACATTTAGCATGAACCTCGGCTGGGATGGTGGACGAAATGACGTCGGTACCCTCGAGGCCGAGCGATTAAAGACACAGATTTCGATTCCGCCCGAAATGGACGGTCCCGGAGTCGGCACGAATCCAGATGAGATGTTACTCGGGGCAGCGGCCACGTGTTATATCATCACACTCGCTGCCGTACTCGGGCGAAGTGGCCTGACTCACCGTGGCATCACGATTGACGCGGAAGGGATCGTCGATGTGACGAACGGCATCTTCACGTACGTGACGATTCGCTATACGACAACGATTCAAGTACCTACAGAGATGACCGACCGAGAAATCACGCTAGTCGAGCGCATCGCGAAAAAAGCGAAAGATCAATGTATGATTTCACGCGCGCTCGCAGGAAATGTGGCGTTTGAACTCGATACGACTGTTATACGAGTCGACTAAAGCCGTCATGATGATGGCTTTTTCTGTGGCTTTGCCTATGTCATCATTATAGTTTTTATGCGACACTGCGCGATTTTTAAAAACGTGATACAATACACGTCGTAAACTAATCAGAAAAACGAGGGATACCATACATGATTACAGTAAATAACGTCAGCCTACAATTTGGCGGCCGCAAGTTGTTTGAAGAGGTGAACATCAAGTTCACGCCAGGCAACTGTTACGGATTGATCGGTGCGAACGGTGCCGGTAAATCGACATTCTTAAAGATTTTATCAGGTGAGCAAGATACGACGACGGGTGATGTCAGCATCACACCGGGTGAGCGTCTCGCCGTCCTCAAACAGGACCATTACGCGTATGAGGACAGTGCGGTTCTCGAGACCGTCATCATGGGTCACGAGCGTCTCTACAAAGTAATGAAAGAAAAAGACGCCATCTACATGAAAGAAGATTTCTCAGATGAAGACGGAATGCGCGCAGCTGAACTCGAAGGCGAATTCGCTGAGTTGAACGGTTGGGAAGCAGAGTCAGAAGCCTCGATGGTCCTTCAAGGTCTCGGCATCACAGAAGCGCTCCACCAGAAACAAATGAGCGAACTCACAGGTGGGGAGAAAGTCAAAGTCCTTCTTGCCCAAGCGCTCTTCGGTAAGCCAGATATCCTCCTCTTAGACGAGCCGACCAACGGACTTGACCTAAAAGCGATTCAATGGTTGGAGGAGTTCTTGATCAACTTTGAAAACACAGTTATCGTCGTTTCCCACGACCGTCACTTCTTGAACAAAGTCTGTACGCACATGGCAGACCTCGACTTTGGAAAAATCCAATTGTATGTCGGGAACTACGACTTCTGGTATGAGTCAAGCCAACTTGCTACACGTATGGCTTCAGACCAGAACAAGAAAAAAGAAGAGAAAATCAAAGAACTTCAAAACTTCATCGCGCGTTTCAGCTCGAACGCCTCAAAGGCCCGTCAAGCGACGTCACGTAAGAAGTTGCTCGATAAGATCACACTCGATGACATTCGTCCGTCGTCACGTCGTTACCCGTTCGTCGGATTCACGATGGAGCGCGAGATCGGGAACGATGTTCTTTATGTCGACAACGTATCGAAGACGATCGATGGCGTAAAAGTACTCGACAACGTCACGTTTTCACTCAACAAGACGGACAAAGTCGCATTCGTCGGTCGTTCGGACGTTGCCATCACAACACTCTTTAAAATTCTTATGGGTGAGATGGAGCCAGATACAGGTTCGGTCAAATGGGGCGTGACGACGACTCAGTCATACTTCCCGAAAGACAACTCGGAGTACTTCGAAGGCTCAGAAAAGAGTATTTTGGACTGGTTGCGTCAATTCTCACCTGCCGATGAGTCAGATACGTTCCTTCGTGGATTCCTCGGTCGCATGCTCTTCTCAGGTGAAGAAGTCATGAAGAAGGCGTCTGTCCTCTCAGGGGGAGAAAAAGTACGCTGCATGCTCTCGAAGATGATGCTCTCGAACTCGAACGTGCTTGTCCTCGACGATCCGACGAACCACTTGGATCTTGAATCGATCACAGCTCTCAACAATGGTCTCGAGACGTTCAAAGGCGTACTCCTCTTCAGCTCACATGACCATCAGCTCATCTCGACGATTGCGACACGCATCATCGAAGTGACACCAAACGGCATCGTGGACAAAGAAGCATCGTACGATGAGTTCCTCGAGAATGAAACGCTTCAACAACAAGTTGAATCCCTATATCAAAATGCATAATAAAAAATCGGCTCAACGCGAGCCGATTTTTTATTTAACGTCTACCGTCTCCATCACGTGCTCATGAATATCATGACCTTTCGTAACATGGACTTGAACGTTGTATGCACCAGATTCAGTAAAGGTGTGTGCACCTTTATACATCCCAGCATCTGCTTCCTCTAACTTCACCCACTCATGTTTGTCTGCCCCGTCTTGGAAGATTTCGAGTTGTACGTCTGCCCCCGCGAGCATCTCCTCTTCAATCATGACGTGCACCATGAACGGCTGTTCTTCACCTGCTGTCGCCTCTTTTGGGTCAAGCGTGATATCCGCTCCTGCATGGTGATGGTGGTCACTATCTTCTTCCGCTTCAGCTGCTGTTTCCGGATGGCCAACCGTCACATTCGTCGTTGGCATCGTATGCATCGAACGCGCTGTCACGTGAACTTGGACCGTATAGACCGCTTCTTCAGCGAACGTCGCCTCTGCTTCATAAACGCCATCTTTCGTGAGCGTCGCCTTAATCATGTCGCTCTCTTCTTTCGCATCATTCTTCCATACTTCAAACTTGATTTCATCTGCGTCGTCTACAGGTTGACCTTCTTGCGTGACATGGACCGACAATGGCACTGTTTCTCCTTTTTCCGCTGTTGCGGCAACCGTCAACTCTGCCTCTACCGGTTCCATCGATTGTGGAACAGCCGCGCTTTCTGCTTCTTTCTCCGTACCGCACGCTCCGAGTATAAACAACCCGAAAAGCCCAAACACGACCCCAAACCGTGTCATCATCTTTTTCATCATAAGTCCTCCTCATAAATCGCTTACATCTTTCACACATTGTTCATGATACCATCTCTTTCCAAAAAGAGTGTGAGCATTCTGTGATATATCCCACGATACATTCTCACAATTTTCACACATCTAGTCGATACAAATTCGTTATAAACCCATTCCCGTATTTTAGTCCGTCATTTCAAAAAACGGGTATATAAAATATATGTAGCGTGCATTCGGAAATTCTTAACATCAAGAAGATGACATCATGAATGGAGGCGAATTCAGATGAAACGTAAGGTCATTCGTGGGACGATGGCACTCTTCATCTTATTGGCGATGGTGATCACACAATCGATTTCCGTCAGTGCCGCCGCTTCAACATTTATTACGAGCGTGAACACGACGAGTAAAGTCGTCGCGTTGACGTTCGATGATGGGGCAGACGGCGCAAACACGAACAAGATTTTAGACATTTTGGCAAAAAACAACGTCAAAGCTACTTTCTTTTTGACAGGTTCGGGTGCGAACAACCATCCACAATACATTAAAAATATCGCCGCAAAAGGACATCAGCTCGGTAACCACTCATATACACACCCTGATTTCACAAAACTGACTGCTACCCAAATGAAATCCGAACTCGACCGCACGGAAGCTTTGATAAAATCATTGACCGGAAAAACGACAAAGCCGATTTTTAGAGCTCCATTTGGTGCCGTCAATAGTGCCGTGTTGAACGGTGTCGGTGCTGCCGGATACGGATATACGATTCAATGGAACATCGACACAATCGACTGGAAAGGACTGACCGCGAGCCAAATCAACACGAAAGTACAAACCAATATTAAACCGGGTTCAATCGTCTTGATGCATACAGGTGCGGGGGCACCAGGTACCCCACTCGCATTACCGACGATGATTTCGCAACTCAAAGCAAAAGGGTACAAATTCGTCACGGTCTCGCAATTACTTGCCTATCAAAACACATCGACGAATAAAACGTATACCGTGAAGTCAGGCGACACGTTATACAGCATCGCACGGACGTATGGTGTCACTGTATCCGATCTCGCAGCCGCTAACAACATCACGAACGTCAATCTCATCAGTGTCGGTCAAGTGCTCAATATTCCTGGGACAACGGTCACACCACCCCCTTCGACGACTGTGAAGTACACGGTAAAGTCGGGCGATACGCTCTACAAGATTGCGACCATGTACAATACGACTGTCGCGAAGATTGCAGCCGCTAACAACATCACGAACGTCAATCTCATCAGTGTCGGTCAGGTGCTCATCATTCCTGGAACAACCGTCACACCACCACCTGCAACGACCGTGAAGTACACGGTAAAGTCGGGCGATACACTCTATAAGATTGCGACCATGTACAATACGACTGTCGCGAAAATCGCTGCCGCCAATAACATCACGAACGTCAATCTCATCAGTGTCGGTCAAGTGTTGACCATTCCGAAATGACACGCCCCAAACAAAAATAACCGCTGCACGTGCAGCGGTTATTTGCTTCTCATTAATTTGTGAACTGCTCTGCTTCTGTCGATCCAGCCAGTGCAGTCGTTGATGATTGTCCACCTGAGATAACGAGCGAGACTTCGTCGAAATACCCCGTCCCGACTTCACGTTGGTGACGTGTCGCCGTGTAACCATGTACTTCAGCCGCAAATTCTGCTTGTTGTAACTCTGAATATGCCGCCATGCCACGGTCTTTGTACCCGTGTGCAAGTTCGAACATCCCGAAGTTGAGCGCGTGGAATCCAGCGAGCGTGACAAATTGGAACTTGTAGCCCATCGCACCGATCTCTTGTTGAAACGTTGCAATCTCTTCGTCTGACAACTTCTTCTTCCAGTTGAACGATGGTGAACAGTTGTAAGCGAGAAGTTTGCCAGGATACTTCGCATGAATCGCTTCGGCAAATTGACGGGCTTCTGCCAAATCTGGTTCAGACGTCTCACACCATACGAGGTCTGCATATGGTGCATACGCGAGACCACGAGCGATCGCTTGCTCGATACCGGCTTCCGTGCGATAGAAGCCTTCCGGTGTACGTTCTCCAATGATGAACGGATGATCGATTGGGTCGATATCGCTCGTGATCAAGTTCGCCGCGTGCGCATCTGTACGCGCTACGATAATCGTCGGGACGCCCATGACGTCTGCCGCGAGTCGCGCCGAGATCAAGTTTTTCACAGCCGTCTGTGTCGGGAGCAATACCTTTCCACCGAGGTGACCACATTTCTTCTCAGACGAGAGCTGGTCTTCGAGGTGAACGCCAGCAGCCCCCGCTTCGATCATCGCCTTCGTCAATTCGAACACGTTGAGTACCCCACCGAATCCTGCTTCCATATCTGCGACAATCGGTGCGAACCAATGTGTATCGCCTTTTCCTTCTGCCGTTTGAATTTGATCTGCACGTTGAAGTGCCTGATTGATTCGTTTAACGACATTTGGCACTGAGTTGGCCGGATACAGACTTTGGTCCGGATACATCTGACCCGAAAGGTTAGCATCCGCCGCTACTTGCCATCCGCTCAAATAAATGGCTTCAAGTCCTGCCTTCACTTGCTGAATGGCCTGGTTCCCTGTCAACGCACCGAGTGCATGAACGTAGTCACGCTCGTGCATCAATTTCCACAAGCGTTCCGCTCCCTTTGTCGCAAGCGTCTGTTCAATCACGATGGACCCCCGTAATTTCATCACATCCTCTACAGAGTATGGACGTTCTACCCCTTCAAATCGTTCTGACTTCCAGCTGTTTCCTAATTCTTCGCGTTGTTTCATCTATAAACCCTCCTGTATTATATTAATTTTAATAAAATGAATTTGTTATATAACAGATAGTGCAAACTAAACGATTTAGTCGAGGTAAGCACAGCACTCCAATGCCGCTTTGAACGTCGAATGCTCCATCCCGCAGCAACGACATACATTTTCTTCATCGGGATCTTCAGGTTTACGGAAGACGACGACCTCATCGATTGATTCCTTCATGATTTGGAGCGAACCGTCGGCGCGATCCAAGACGAGGCGCATCAAGTCATTGCCATATACGAATGCTGTATTCGCAAGAGAAGCTGTCGATTCTCCAGATACGATGCGACGAACGACCCAACGTTCAATCAACTGTTCGCTTTCCATTTTTTTCGTATTCATGATAAGGTTCCTCCTTTAAGGTTTAACTCTACGGTTTGGCGTTTCATAAATTCACGGCGGCAGCGGTGTAAGATCGGTTCTGTGTACCCGTTCGGTTGCTTCAATCCATGAAACACGAGTTCGTGTGCGGCTTGATAGGCAATCGATTGATCGACGTTTGGTGTCATCGGCCGATAATTCGGATCTTGTTCGTTTTGTTCATCGACGACTTGTGCCATCCGATAAAGCGTGACTTCCACTTGATCGGCTGAACAGATGCCGTGATGCAGCCAGTTGGCCACGTGTTGGCTCGAAATACGAAGTGTTGCCCGGTCTTCCATGAGGCCGATGTAATGAATGTCTGGTACTTTCGAGCAACCCACACCTTGTTCGACCCAACGAACGACGTATCCGAGCAACCCTTGCAAGTTGTTCTCGAGTTCCTCTTTAATCTCGTCTTGCGAATAGATGCGTGTCGCGAGCGGGATATCGAGGAGCTGTTGTCGTTCATGATTCAAAACAGGCTGTTGCATCAATTCTCGCTGTATATCAAAAGCATCGAGTTGATGATAGTGCATCGCATGGAGCGTCGCCGCGGTCGGGGAAGGCACCCATGCCGTCGTTGCCCCGGACCGTACGTGTGCAATTTTTTCACGCATCATGTCACGCATCATGTCGGGCATCGCCCACATCCCTTTACCGATCTGCGCCTGTTGATGAAATCCGGTCTCAAGACCTGTCGATACATTCAACCGTTCATATGCCGCAAGCCAAGAAGATGTCTTCATTTCTCCTTTTCGCCGCATCGGTCCGAGTGTCATCGAAGAATGAATCTCGTCTCCCGTTCGGTCGAGGAAGCCCGTGTTGATGAAGACGACTCGTTCTCTCACTTGAGCGATACAGTTCTTCAGGTTAAGCGACGTTCGTCTCTCTTCATCCATCACACCGACTTTCAACGTATGGCGAGGAAGGTTCAATAAATCTTCCACGGCGTCAAACAAGCCGTTGGTGAATGCTACTTCTTCAGATCCATGCATTTTCGGTTTGACGATATAGATTGACCCTTCTCGAGAGTTGAGACGGCGATGTAGATGACGACTCGCGATGAGTGAAGTGAAGACGGCATCAACGATACCTTCTGGTACCTCGCGACCTTCCGCATCAAGCATCAAGTCGGTCGTCATCAAGTGCCCGACGTTTCGAATGAATAAGAGTGCGCGTCCTGGGAGTATGACTTCCACTCCACCTTTTCCGATTAAACGCTTATCTTCATTCAAAGACCGAGAAAGTCGCTTCCCATTCTTTTGGAACGAAGCTTCAAGCGTCCCGTCCATCAGACCGAGCCAGTTGCGATACAGATGAACTTTGTCTTCTGCACAAACAGCTGCGACCGAGTCCTCGCAGTCCACAATCGCAGAGAGGGCTGATTCGAGCTCAATGTCCATCAGTCCAGCAGGATCGATTTTGCCGATCGGGTGCTCGCGGTCAAATTGAAGTTCGACGTGTAAGGCATGGTGCTGAAGCATCAATGTGCGTAACTTGTTCGGTTCCCCGGTGTAGCCGACGAATGAATCATGAGCGAACGAATACTCGTCTTCCCCAACCACCGCATAGGCGACATCGTCACGAACGAAGTAACGTGTCACTTTCTCGTGAGATTCTGTTGGTAGCGGGAACGCATCATCGAGAAACTGTTTAGCGATGCGGATGACCTCATTACCGCGAACGGGATTATATTCTCGTCCTTTTTCCATACCGTCTGCCTCTTCAATCATATCTGTTCCATAAAAGGCGTCGTAGAGACTTCCCCATCTGGCATTGGCGGCATTGAGTGCGTATCTGGCATTGTCTAATGGTACGACGAGTTGCGGTCCAGCTTGATGGGCGATTTCACGGTCAACGTCCGACACATCGATGTTGAAATCTTTGACGACCGGTTCGATATAGCCGATTGAAGATAAAAACGTCTCGTATTTGATGGGATCGACTTCATCTTGTCGACTGTACCAATCCTGTAACAGTCGTTCGTATGTCGTGCGCTGCTCTAGAAGCGTCTGATTGACTGGAATGAAACGCTCTAGAAGGGATTCGACACCTTTCCAAAAATTGTTGATTTCATGAGGTTCTAGTATACTTTCATTCACAAATTCGAACAGCTTCTCATGAACATGATACGTATTTAGTCGTTCATAGTGTTCCAAGCGCTCACATCCTCCCTTAGTCATTGTTATATATCAGTTGATTACAATATAGACTATTATATAACAGTTTGACAACCCATTTGTTAAAACTTTTTATTTGAAATATTGTCAGGATGGGTTTACTATACATTGTGTGACCCATCAATGATTGAGTCATCAATGATTCGAGGAGGCGATATGCATGCGAGATTCTTGCTCGCTTCGCGATCAAATTCTCTATCACATCATCACCGTACAAAAAGAAATGGGGCAATTATTCGACTCTGAAATGGACGGACTCAGCTTAAGTCGCTATGACATTTTAAGCAATTTGTATCATGTCGGCCCATTGCGTCAACGTGAATTGCAACAACGCGTCGATGTCGATCACGCAGCTATCACTCGACACTTGAAACAATTAGAGACACAAGGACTCATCACGCGGAGACGATGTGAAGAAGACAACCGTGTCATCTATGTCGAGTTGACAGACCACGGTCGTGAACAAATTGCACATTGGACTGAGCAAAAACAGTGCTTAACGGACCGACTTTTTGTCAACATGAAGGTAGAGGATCAACAACAGTTATTAGCATCCCTGACGATGTTACAAGATACTATTGACCATGAAAGGAAGACTACAATATGAACACTGCTACACAAAAAGACTTTATGGAGATTGTCAAAGGACGCCGCTCGATTCGTGTATACGATGAGAACGTCAAAATCTCAAAAGAAGAAATGACACAAATTCTTGAAGAAGCGACAACGGCTCCTTCATCACTTAACTTACAGCCATGGCGCTTCGTCGTCATCGATAGCACAGAAGGAAAAGAGACACTCCTTCCACTCGCAAGCTTCAATAAACGCCAAGTGGAAACATCTTCAGCTGTCATCGCACTCTTCGCTGACTATCAAATGGCAGATTACACAGAAGAGATTTTCGATACAGCGGTAGAGCGCGGTATGATGCCCGCTGAAGTCCGCGACCGCCAAGTCGACATGATCAAAGGCATCTTCAAAGATGCACCGAAAGAAATGATCAAAGATAGCATTATGCTCGATTCAGGTCTCGTTGCGATGCAACTCATGCTCGTCGCACGGGCACATGGTTATGACACAAACCCGATCGGTGGATACGACAAAACGAACATCGCTGAAGCGTTCGGTCTCGACAAAGAACGTTACCTTCCGGTCATGCTTCTCTCCATCGGGAAAGCAGCAGAAGAAGGGTACCCATCAGTACGCTTCCCAGTCGACCGCATCACAGACTGGAAATAATTCAAAAGGTTCAATCGCTGAGGCGATTGAACCTTTTTTCATCCGATATATTTGACGACTTCGTTAAAGTCACGACGTGTTTTTGGTGCGAAATCGCGCGACCGATACCCAAATGCGACCATGACCGAAAGCGACCATTCGCCTCGCTCCATGACACCTTCTGAGATGAGCAGCTCATCAATTTCCTCTTGATTGAACCCTTCAATCGGACAAGAATCGATCTCGATTTGTGCGGCCGCCGTCATCATGTTCCCAAGTGGGATATATGTCTGACGCTTGATCCACTCTTGGAAGACGCGTTCATCGTCCAAGAGACGATAGTCGTTCTCCTGGAACTCTTGGACCCGCTTCACGCGCTGTGCGTACTCTTCTTCCGTCCGGCCTTGCACACTCGTCACGATGTTCCGAATATAGTCCGCATCGTAACGCATGGCTTTCGGTGTTCTTGCGAGAATCAATACGAAATGGCTCGCGGTCAAAGCCTGCCCTTGCGCTCCCCATGCGTGATCTTTAATTTTTTGGAGCAAATCTTCCCGACGAACCACAACGAATTGCCATGGTTCAAACCCGAACGAACTCGGTGAAAGACGTCCTGTCTCTAAAATGAATTCCATGTCATCTTCTTTGATTTTACGATCCGCATCAAATTCTTTCGTCGCTTGACGCCAACGATACGCTTCTAGAATGTCTTTCTTTTTCATCGTACTCACTCCTCCATTACCAAGATGACTCCATCATATCAAACCGGTAAATCAAAAATCGCTCATGAAGATTCTTCAGCGGCAGTCGAACCGTCTGTACACATTGAAAGGGGGTCTCATCGTTCAAATAGTGTAGATATGCATCCGCCGGATAATACAAAATCACGTCGACCGGACGGGGATTCGCTTCAACGGATTCGATGATGTGAGCAATCACTTGCCGAAAGATGTTGACCGAGAACGGATTAAAAAAGTAGAATCGGTTCGCCTCTGACGGGATGGAAAACTGTTCTGCAAATTCCTGCACCAATTGAACGCTTCCTCGAGTCCGATGCTTCTTCGTATAGCTCGCCAAATTTTGGAGCGACTCTTCGTGAAACCCACCATCCATCTCGACACCGATTGCCCGCACATGAAACGTGTACGCCAAATAGAACGGGAGACGCCCCTTGCCTGAACCAAAATCAACGATGGTATCCGTCGACTCTAACGGATAGGCGTCCCGAAGCAAATCGAGTGCCTCGAAAGGGGTCGGTTCATAACGATGGTATTCCACCGAGGACGGGAATCCTTGCTGAGGTTTGGCGGTCTGGATATGCAGGAGTTGCTCATATTGCTGTTCGTTCATAAAGAACCTCTTTCTTGAATGGATTGGAAGAATGGATGCCGCTTCATCTCGATGGTTCCCTTCATCCAGGGAATCGTTCCCATGAGACACGCAATCGTTGTCGTTTTAACAGCACCGTTCAACCCAATCATCCTTAAAATTACACTTGCCTGAACATCAATCACGATGTCTTGAATGACGGATTCGTTCATTTCGTATCCTGCTTGGTCAATTTCACATCCACGATAGGTTCCCCTTACGAAAAAGTCGCCATCGTGGCGACTTTCACTTCACAATATTGACCGATGAAAACACAAATTTATCGTATCGGTGACGGGCAAACGAATACTCGAACGGTTTCCCGTTACTTAAATAGACGACTTGCTCGACTTCAATAATCGGTTCAGTGATATCATTCTTCAAGTAAGCTTGATCGTACTCATCCGGCTTATCTGCTCGAATCACTTTATGTGAGCTTGTAATCGTATAGCCAAGATCTTCTTGAATATAAGCGTACACGGACTTTTCTAAAATCTCACGTGTGATTCCTGTAATGAGGTTAGCAACCATGTACGTCAATTCGATGACATACGGTTCGTCGTCTACGTAACGCACGCGACGTATTTCATAGACCGGTTCTGTCAGCTCAATCATGAGATGATCGGCGACTTCCTGACTCGGAAACTTCACCTCAAAATTGAGGACTTCGCTTCGTAACGAACGATCCCCAATCACTTGAGTCAATCCTCTCGTTTCTTTACTAATCACGTTGATGCGACCTTTTTGGAAGCTCGACTGTAAAATGAATGTTCCTTTACCACGTTTACGATAAATCAACCCTTCCATGACAAGAATCTCAAGTGCCCGCTTCATGGTCATACGACTCACGCTAAATTCTTGGGCCAGGTGAATTTCATCAGGTAGTGCATTTTCTAGCGGGTAAACGTGTTCAATAATTCTTTTACGCATCTCATCAGCAATGGTTTCATATTTCGGTTTTTTCTTATTAGACATATAGCACCTCATGTATAGACATATATGTACAATATATCAAAAAAAGCTGACAAAAAGTAGTCTTTGTCAGCTTGTCTTATTATTCTGTAAAACCTTTAGCATCAATCAACTGTTTAAACCAGTTCCCTGATTTTTTTACAGTTCGTTGTTGTGTTTCCAAGTCAATGCCAACAAATCCATAGCGATTTTTATAAGCATTGCTCCATGACCAGTTGTCCATAAATGTCCAAAGATGATAGCCTTTCACGTTCGACCCTTCTTCAATCGCTTGATGCATCCATTTCAGATGTTCGCGAATGAAGTCAATCCGATAATCGTCTTGGACACTCCCGTTTTCATCACGATAACGTTCTTCACCTTCGACACCCATTCCGTTCTCTGAAATAAAGCACGGGATATTACCATAGTTTTCTTTTAGATTGATTAATATATCATAGACTCCTTTTTCGTAAATTTCCCATCCACGATACGGATTCATTTTCCGTCCAGGCATCTCATAGTAGTCAAATAAGTTTTCCGGCAAGAATGGCGCGTCCGGATTAGGAAGCGATGCTTTTGCTTTCACGCGACGTGGCTGATAATAGTTGATACCGAGAAGGTCGACTGTATGTTCTCGAATGATTTCAAGATCCCCGTTCTCGATAATTGGCATCGCATCTTCCGACTTCAGCACATCTACTAATTCTTGAGGGAACGTCCCTAAAACAGATGGGTCGAGGAACGAACGATTGAACATCGCATCGGCAATACGCGCTGCTTTCAAATCAGCTGGATGCTGACTTCTCGGATATGAGGGCGTCAGATTTAAGATGATTCCGATTTCCCCAGATAGTTCCATGTCACGATACGCTTTGATTGCCATTGCACTCGATAAAATAGAGTGGTACGCCACTTGGACAGCTCGCTTGAAATCGACAACATTCGGATAATGGAAATCATATAAATATCCACCTTCTACCGGTACGATCGGTTCGTTATGCGTGAACCATTTCTTGACGCGATCATCAAACAATTCAAAGCATGTCTTCGCAAAGATGACATATGCTTCAACGACTTCTCGTGACTCCCAGCCTCCTTGCTCCTGAAGCGCCATCGGCATATCAAAATGATACAGATTGATGAACGGTTCGATACCATGATCAATCAAGCAATTGATGACATTGTTATAAAATGTGACCGCCTCTTCATTTACTTCCCCGACACCTTGAGGAAAAAGACGTGACCACGAAATGGAGAAACGGAACGTGTTATGCCCGAGTTCTTTCATCAATGCGATGTCTTCTTCATACAAATGATAGAAGTTTGAGGCTTCTGTCGCGCTCACACCATTGAAAAAGCGGTTCGGCTCTTGCATGTACCAGTAATCCCAAATGTTCAATCCTTTTCCACCTTCAAAAGCAGCACCTTCCATCTGTGTAGCAGAAGAAGCCGTTCCCCACCAAAAGTCTGTCGGAAATTGATACGTCTTTTGCTCTTTCGTACGTGTTTGTGTCGGGTTCGTCATCATTTATCTCTCCCTTGTTTCTATTTTTCTCTATTTGTTTACACTGCTTCCTGTTTATCTGTTGATTCTTCTAATTCTTTCTTCAAGTTCATTCGATCAATAAATTTCAAGAATGGGAACCAAATCGTCAAAATGATAAAGAAGTTCACGATTTGAAGAAGACCTCCCGCGAGCGAATTCGTGGCCATAATTCCACTTAAGAACATAGGGACGGTCCATGGAACGGCTACACCCGTCGGCGGTGGCACTAAACCTGTCGACATCGCGAAATACGTGACCGTTACCGTCACGAGTGGTGCGACAATCCAAGGAATCATGATGAGCGGGTTCATGACGATTGGAAGTCCGAAGATGACCGGTTCGTTTACGTTGAATAGTCCAGGTCCAATGGAAAGTTTTCCGATTTGTTTCAACTGTTTTGATTTTAAGAACAATAAAATGGCAACAACGACAGCGAGTGTTGATCCTGAACCACCAAGCCCAACCGTGTAGATTTCAATGAATTGCTTACTGATAATGTTCGGTACTTCCCCAGTCGATGTATAAGCTGTCAAGTTTTCAACGGATAGCGTGTTCCAAATCGGGTCCATTACCGAGTTGACGATAACTTGACCATGGAGTCCGAAGAACCAAAATAGCTGAACGAAGAAGATTGCAATTAACGTTGGAATGAGACCATTCCCTAACTTCACGAGGGGTTGTTGAACGACATCGAAAATAATGTCATGCAAGTTCATCTCGAAAATATTAGTTACAATAATATTGAGTGATAAGAAAACTGAAAGCGTGAGGAGTGCCGGTACTAAGGCTGAGAAAGACTTTGCCACTGCCGGCGGTACTCCATCAGGCATTTTAATAGTCCAATTTTTTTGAACGACAAAACGATACATCTCAGCAGAGAGAAATCCAGTAATCATCGCAAGGAACATCCCTTTTGCTCCAAGACGATCTAACGGAAGGACATTACCTACGGCTTCACTCATTCCTTCAATCTCAATTACAAATGGAGTGACCAAAAGGAATGAAACCAAAGAAATTACTCCGCCAAATACAGCTTCAACTTCATAGCTTTTT
The DNA here is from genome assembly GCF_018617735.1 of Exiguobacterium sp. s89. Classification (NCBI taxonomy): domain Bacteria; kingdom Bacillati; phylum Bacillota; class Bacilli; order Caryophanales; genus Exiguobacterium; species Exiguobacterium sp. s89. The sequence continues at coordinate 148,755 of NZ_JACSKS010000003.1, read as the reverse complement.
GAAAGATAATATCCAATCCCAAACACAACGAATAAGGACATGATTCCCATTGTTGCTGAAGGTGCAATGCCTAATGATGATTTAAAGATATTTAATGTACTCTCGGACATAAAGCGATCGAGAAATGGCAGGTTGGCAATAACAACGATGATTGACCCAAACATGGTAATTGGGAAAGCAAGCATGAAGGCATCTCGCAATACTTGTAAATAGCGACTGTTATTTAAATAGGTCGCCATCGGCATGAGCAGTTTACTGATCATGTTGAACATTTTATTGTCCTGTGACATATGATTCACCCTTCTTGATTAGGATTTACAATCTTTTGTTCGACCATTTCGACCAAACTAGCTGTCAAATCGAGCATCGTTTGCGTAGACATTAAATGGTCTTCTGCATGAAGAAGCAATAATGATACATCTGTTTTTTCTCCATTTGCTTCTCGCTGAATTTGTGAGAAATGTGTTTGATGTGCTTCTTTCAGTTGTTCACGTGCCTCAACAATCTTTTCTTCAAACGTTTCATAAGAACTCGTTTTGTACAGTTGAATCGCTTCCTGAATCGTACTTCTCGCATTGCCACTGTGCAGAATCATCATGAATGCCATTTGCTCCAATGTTAATTCATCGACATTTTCCATCTCGTTCACCCCATTAATTTCAACGCTTGTTCGTACGCAGCTTTGCCATTCGCCGTGCCGTATGCCATCATATCGATTACTTCAATCGGTGTTGATGTTTGCGCTTTCAATTTGTCTAATAAAAATCGCATTTGTGGACCGATTAAAATCACATCCGCCTCGTCCATCTCGGTTACGACTTGGTCTTGTCCGACTGCCCAAATTTTTGCCTCATCCCCGATTGATGTGGCATGGTCTTTCATTTTCGTCACGAGCAAACTCGTCGACATACCAGAACTACACGCTAATAAGATTTTCTTCATGTGTCTTCACTCCTTATTTGAAATCGTTTACAACTTTTATTATACACATGATTAATTTCATGTCTATACTTGATTTAAACTTTATTTAGTTTTTAAATTTATAAGTGTATATTAATTTCGAAGGAGGATGGATATGAGCACTATTCTTTTACAGCCGCACTATCAACATCGACTTTGGGGTGGAGAACGTCTGAAGCAATTTGGTTTTGAATTCAATGAACATTCGATTGGTGAAGCCTGGACAGCTTCTGCATTAGAAAAAGGAGGAACTTCTGTTGCGTCTGAACCTTACTTCGGTCTGTCTTTACGTGAGCTCTATCAACAACATCCAGAGTTGTTTCAAATTAGCGCGGACGAGTTTCCTCTACTGATTAAATGGATTGACGCAAACGACGATTTGTCTGTCCAAGTTCATCCAGATGATTCATTAGCAAACCGACTTGAAAATGAACCTTATGGAAAAAATGAATGTTGGTATATTTTAGATGCTCCGGCAGATGCGACACTCATTTACGGTCACTCCTATACCACCTCAAAAGATTTCAATAAAGCGCTTGAAACAGGGGATTTGGAAAACGGTTTGATACGAAAATCGATTCGTCCCGGTGATTTTTTCTATGTCCCGGCTGGCACAATCCATGCATTGACAAGAGGAGTATGCGTACTCGAAATTCAACAAAGTTCAGACACGACCTATCGTCTATACGATTACAATCGGCTGGATTTGACGACCGGTTGTCCTCGTGAACTTCATGTGGAGAAGGGTACAACCGCTTCTTTCGTCCCTCATCTTGAATACAGCGAACCAATCCGCCAACTGGATCATTTTCGAACAAGTTTGACGAAAAATTCATTTTTCTTTGTTGAAAAATGGAATGTTGCCGCGAAAGAAAGGATCACTACTGACACATTTCGGTTACTATCTGTCGTTCAAGGAACATTAATTATTGACGATATGGAAGTCCATACCGGCGGCACACTCCTCCTTCCTGCCAATGAGTCATTCTTGATTGAGGGAGAAGCGACTTGTCTTGTAGCTGGTGTTCCTTCCGATGAGAAACAAACCATTCGAATCGGTATCGACTTAGGAGGAACCAACACTCGGATTGCCGCCGTGTCATTAAAAGGAGATGTATTAAAACAATACACGTTTAAAACGCAACCGCAATTACCTTTCGAGGAGACACTACAATCTATTGAGATGGCGATCCATCAATTCGGTGTCGAGTTCGACATCCAGCATGTCGGCATCGTGGCACCCGGGCCTCTCGATTTAAAGAGAGGGATGTTTTTAACTCCTCCGAACCTTCCGAATTGCCATAATCAAAAAATCATTGAACCTTTAAATCAACGCTTAAATCTTTCTGTCTCGCTTGAAAACGATGCGAACGCTGCTGCACTCGCAGAAGCGAAATTCGGAGCTGGAAAAGGGTACGATTCCGTTTTTTATGTAACAGTCAGCACGGGAATTGGTGGCGGTTACGTGTATAAACATCAAATCATTCGAGGGGCAAACGGCAGTGCCGGTGAAATCGGGAATATGATTATCCGTTCGAACGGACCAGCTCACCCTGTACTGAATCGAGGCTCTCTCGAATCACTCGCTAGTGGTACAGCACTCATAAAGCGAGCTAACGATAAAGGATATACAAATGTACCTTCGCTATTATTGGATGCCGAAGACCGCCATCACTTTGTCGAAGAACTGGCTAGTGGACTAGCTAATATCATTCATACCGTCGATCCGGATGTGATTGTATTGGGTGGCGGTGTCATGATGTCGGCCTCATTATTTTGGAACGAATTACAACAAGCAGTCTCGAATAAAATGTATCCACATGCTAGTGGAAAAACGCGTCTATGCCTCACTCAATTGTCAGGAGATGCGGGCGTGATCGGCGCTGCCTTTGTCGACGCGTAATAAGATTTGAAAAACGAGAAACAAACCGAAATTACACTTTCTTTCCTAGACTGAGTTAGATTCATTTACTTTAGCATGGTAACGTGAAATGATAATCATAGTAACTTGTTAAAGTGAGGTGCCGGTGTGTCTACCACAGAGTACGAAAAAGCGACATCTATTTTGCATCACCTCTTTATCGCCTCTTCCTTTGTCGGAATCGACTTCGGTTCCGGCCCGAACCATCATCTCCTCTATTTCAGTCGCCAAGGACTGGAATCTTGGATCTCTATCGAGGGACCGTGGCATGTACACGCCACACAAAACACGTTTGACGAAGGTGAACAACTCGAACAGCTCATGCGCTTAAGACGAGAGCGCATCCATCACGTACGGCTCGGAGACGATCACCCGCATCTCGAACTGGAATTTGAATCCGGCTCTCTTCTCTTCATCAACGGATACCAAGAGCACTTTGAGTGCTGGCAAGCAGGGGACGCGAGACCACTTGGCGGAGACGACTATCTATTGGTCGCGATGCCTCAAGGAGAACTCGCTTTATTTGCGGAAGGAGACGACGAATGAGCACGTGGATGGATATTGTTACGTATATGTTGATTGCCGGAGGCGTTAGTCTCGCGATCATCTTATTGCGAAAGATTACGAAAGCATGAAAAAAACGGCCGAGGCCGTTTTTTTTCATTTGACTGATTCTTCTTCATACAAGCTTGCGCCTTGTGAACGAATCACCTCTTGATACCAAAAGAATGACTCTTTCCGTTTTCGTTCTAACGTACCGGTACTATCGTCATGTCGATCCACATAAATGAAACCATACCGTTTGCTATACTCACCTGTCGAAGCACTCACCAAGTCAATACAGCCCCAACTCGTATATCCCATCACTTCGACTCCATCTTCGATTGCGTCCATCATCCCTTTCAAATGGTCACGCAAGTAATCGATACGGTAATGGTCATGAATCGTTCCGTCCGACTCGACTTTGTCATATGCGCCTAGCCCGTTCTCAACGATGAATAAAGGAACCTCATAACGCTCATATAACTTGTTCAAGATAACGCGAAGTCCCGTCGGATCAATTTCCCATCCCCAGTCGCTCGCCTGTAAATATGGATTTTTGACCCCACTCATGATATTTCCTTCCGATTCATCCTGGTTCTTTTCAGCTTTTTCAGTACGGGACATATAGTAACTGAGCGAAAAGAAATCAACTGTATTTTCTTTTAGGATTTCAAGATCGCTATCTTCCATTTCGAGTTCAATGCCATTCTCTTGGAAGAATCGTTTCGCAAAGTTCGGATACTTCCCGCGTACATGAACGTCTCCGCAGAAGAAGTTCATCATCCGCTCAGCATCGTGTGCATACCAAACATCATCCGGGTTCGAACTATACGGATAAACGGGGGCCGCGATGAGCATACATCCAATTTGCATCGATGGGTCAATCTCGCGTGCCGCTTTCGTCGCAAGTGCACTTGCGACCAGTTGGTGATGAAGTCCTTGATACGTGAGTTGTAACGTGTTTTCTTCTTCCCGAATCGCAATTCCGAGACTGAGCATCGGCATGAATTGAGCTCCATTGATTTCGTTAAACGTCAACCAATATTTGACCTTACCTTGATAACGTTCGAATAAAACGCGACTATATCGTTCAAAATATGTGACGAGACGGCGGTCCCGCCAACCCCCATATTGTTTTGCAAGATGTAGCGGCATTTCATAGTGAGAAATCGTGACAAGTGGTTCGATTCCTTGTGCGACCAACTCATCGATGACACGATCGTAAAATTGAAGACCTTCCTCATTCGGTTCCATTTCATCTCCTTTCGGGAAGATTCGTGACCAGGCAATTGACATACGGAATGTCTTGAATCCCATTTCCCTAAAGAGGGCGATATCTTCTTTATAGCGATGATAGAAGTCGATCCCTTCATGGTTCGGATACGAATATTCATCATGTAATTCAAAATCAAACGTTGGGTCATGAATGATCTTCATTCGGTGTTTCCCACCTGGCATCACGTCAGCAATCGAAAGTCCTTTACCGCCTTCCTGATAACCGCCCTCTAGTTGATTAGCCGCAGTGGCCCCGCCCCATAAAAATTCACTCGACACTTGTTTCACATTGTCTCCTCCTTTGTTATACAATGACACGCAATACGCCATGATTCGCTTCTACCGTTCCTGTATAAGTTGGCAATACATCTAAATAATGATCGGTATTCGTCACAATGATTGGCGTGATCGTGTCATATCCTTCACGAGCGATGGCATCCATATCAAACCGGACGAGCGAATCTCCTTCTTTCACTTTCTGTCCATCCGTCACAAATGTTTCAAAGTACTTTCCGTTTAGTTTAACCGTGTCTATACCAATGTGAATCAATACTTCCACACCGGTATTAGATCGAAGGCCGATTGCATGTTTTGATGGGTAAACCGTGACGATTTCGCCGTCAAACGGAGCATACACTGTACCTTCTGAAGGCATGATGGCAATTCCTTTCCCTATCGCCCCACTCGAGAACACTTCATCTTGAACCGTCTCAAGTGACACGACTTCTCCTTTCAATGGAGCTGAGACCGGAAAACCTACTTGCTCAGATACAGACTCTGCGACTTCTTGTTCCTGCGACTCGACTGTCGCTTCTTCTTTGTGGAACACCATTGTCAATACGAGGGCGACCACTGCTGCTACCGCCATTCCAATAAATGCGCCGTAAAAGGCTAAATCGACACCCGTTGCCGGAATCATAACTGGGATACTGAAGATTCCGAGTCCTCCCATCGCATAAGCTGCTGTACCGAACAGACCACCAATAACACCACCTGCCGCTCCACCAATCATCCCGAAAACGAATGGCTTCTTACGAGGTAACGTCAATCCGTACATAGCCGGTTCTGTAATCCCGAAGACACCCGCAATGGTAGAGGAAGTCCCTAAACCTTTCACCTTTGGATTTTTCGCCTTTAACGTGATTGCTAAAACAGCACCGACCTGACCAAATGTGGCCATCAATACACCGACAACGATCGTATCCATACCGACAACCGATAAGTTGTTGATGATGATCGGCACAAGTCCCCAGTGAAGTCCGAACATGACGAGCACTTGCCAGAACGCACCGATGAATGCGATGGCGATTGTCGGACTCAAATCATATAAGAACGAATATCCGTTCGCCAACCCTTGACTCGCATACGTCGCGACCGGTCCAATTGCTAAAAAAGTCAACGGGACAACAAGTAACAATGCCATCATCGGCGTCGTGAAATTTCGGACCGCCTCATGTGTATGGCGGTTGAAGAATGTTTCGACTTTTGAAGACATGTATGTCGCCAAGATGATTGGAATGACCGAAGACGCATAACTCATCAAGACGACTGGTACATTGAGAAACGTTAACGACTCACCCGCTCCTTGAATCGCGACAATCGAAGGATAAACGAGCGCCCCCCCGATAATCATCCCAATGTACGGGTTCCCACCAAATTTCTTCGCAGCCGAATGTCCTAAAATCACGGGTAGGAAGTAAAATAGTGCGTCTGCCGCAGCATTTAAGACGACATACGTTCCCATCTCTTGTTTCAATAATCCGAGCGCAACGAGAATCGCAAGCAATCCTTTCAAAAGACCACTACCTGCCATTGGTCCGAGAATTGGAGTAAAGATTCCGGCAATCACATCAATCAGTCGGTTGAACACGCCTGTTTTCTCTTCAGCGTCGGTCGATGCAGTTTGAAACCCGCCGACTTCGACAATCTCTTTATAGACGTATGGTACATTGTTTCCGATTACGACTTGAAACTGTCCGCCGCTTTGAACGACGGTGATGATACCATCTTGTTGTTTCAATGTAGCCGCACTCGCCTTTGATTCATCTTTTAGTTTGAAGCGTAATCGTGTTGCACAGTGAAAGACGCTTTTGACGTTTTCCTTACCGCCGACATGCTCCACAATCGTTTCTGCCAGTTGTTTGTATTGGTCCATTTTGTTCACTCCTTATCATTTTAGGTAAAAAGAAAAACCTAAATCACCACACAACAACTTGTGTAGTCATTTAGGTTTGGCCTGCATCATCAGTAACCATCCTTAGGATCGACGCTCTTTCATTAAGTTTTCGATATGAATCATCATATACAGTCGTTCGTCCATCGACACGTCGTAATGATATTTCGTCGCAATCAACCCTGCGATTTTTTCGACACATTCAAACGCTTCTGGATATCGCTGTTTTACCATCAGGAACAGGGTTTCGTCACCCGTTGATTTGACCCTCTCTCCGGATGCGAGGCGCTGCACAAAATATTTTAAATGGGTCAAAAATCGTGCATACGCGTATGATTCTTCGTCCAATTCGATTTGAAAATGGTACGTAATGATCGTCAGAATCGCTTGCGTAGCTCTCGTCATCTCGGTGACAAGATGAAGGTTTTCACCCTTGACACCAGACATTGTCGCATTGACGAGGTGTAAGGCAATCGCAACTGCTTCGTCTTCATCAAGCTTGACCTCGTGCCGCTCATTAATCAGGTTAACCGCTTCTTTTCCGATAGCGAACTCCGGAGCATAAAATCGTTTCACTTCCCAAACGAGGGGATTTCGAATTTGGATTCCATCCTGATACCGACTAAGTGCGAAATGGAGGTGGTCCGCTAGTGTCACATAGAGCGAATCATGAATGGGTTGATTCAACCGCTGTTCGGCCAATCTGACAATTTGCTTCACTGTTTCCATCTCAGCTGTCGGCATTTCATTTAAAAAGTGAACGAAACGCTCATAGCTTTCTTTACTCTCGAGCGTAAAGATTTTTTCGATTCGCGCCTGGTCAATGACATCGCCGGGTCGTTTTTGAAACGCAATCCCACGTCCCATCACGACCTGTTCTTGACCGTTCGCATCGATTGCTACGACGTTGTTGTTATACACTTTTGAAATCTGCACGGTCTCCTCACCTCGCTCTCATTCAACTGAACTGAAAAGAAAAAAACCTAAATTCACACCAGAGTCCAATGTGGAGTCATGGCGTCAATTTAGGTTTTGCCTGCATCACCAGTAACAATCCCAAAGTGGATTTTCTTCTTTTCGATATAAGCATACTCCCTATAAATCTTGACGTCAACATAAAATTAAAACGCTTACATCGTGACCGTTTTACTCTTCAAATAAAATCCGCTGCATCCGCTCCGGCGCTTGTAAATAGTCGCGCATGACCCGTACATGCTCGAGGTCATCAAACAGCGTCGGGGAAAGTCCCGTCTCCACTTGTAAGATCATCGCACCCGGATACGACATCAAGATGGGCGAGTGACTGGCGATGATAAATTGACTGCCGGATTGTACAAGTTCATGCATCCGAGCAAGCATCGTCAGTTGCCGCATCGGTGACAACGCGGCCTCGGGCTCATCCAAAATATAGAGGCCATCGCCACGGAATCGATGCAACATGAGGGAGAGGAACGCTTCCCCGTGCGACTGCTCATGAAGGGAACGTCCTCCGTACGCTTCATAGAATCGCTCCATGTCAGGTCCAAGTTTCGCCATCTCATCCACATAACTCGACAACTGATATGCCGTTTCCGCACGTAAGAAAAATCCGTCTTTCGGACGATACGGTCCTCGAATCGGGCGCAGCGCTTCATACAAAGAACTATGCGTTGACTCCGTTTCGAATTGGAAGGAAGGTGCTCCGCCTTCTGGGTTGAATCCAGCCGCCACGGCCATCCCCTCAATCAACGTCGACTTTCCACTCCCGTTCTCTCCAACGAGAAACGTGACCGGATGATGAAACGTCAGTTCATCGAGTGTCTGAAAGATTGGTAACGAGTAAGGATAACCCGTTGATTGGATGCGGTCTTTCTCTAACCGCACCCCACGTAAAAATAAAGTCATGTCCATTCGATCCAAAACGTCGCCCCCTTCTCTGACTCGACCCCATAAGAAAGTCCTTGTGCTTCAAGAAGTAATTTCGTGATAGCGAGACCTAGACCATGTCCGTTTGAGCGGTCTCCTTTCACATACATATCCCAAATCGAAAGTTGGACGACAGGGTCAATCCCGTTCCCTTCGTCTGTTACTTCTAGTCGATTAGGTGTCAGTTTGATTGTGATACGTCCGCCGATAGGGCTCGCTTCATACGCATTTCTTAAAAAGTTCGAGAGAACCCGTTCCATCGCCAATCGATCGGCTTGAATCGATACCGTTTCGAGTTGCAGATCGAGCGTCACGTCTTTTTGTCGGAACCACTCGGACATGCGTGACGTTAATCGGCGAACTAAGTCATCTAGTTGAAGCGATTCCATTTCAAGTGGAATCGTCCCAGAGGACAACTTTGAGTATTCGAGCATCTGATTGACAAGCCGGTCGATTCGGTCTATTTCCTCCGTAATGCTTTTGCCCGTAATAGCCACCTCCATCTCATTAACGACACCGAGTTCCAACATTTCCGCCTCATTCCGGACAATAGCGAGCGGTGTACGCACATCATGGGTCACTCCAGAGATGAACGATTTTTGAAGTGCCTCTTTTTCTTGAAGGGAGGCATTCATTTGTCCGATCGTGACGGTCAAATCCCCAATCTCATCGTTCGTCACATTCGGAAGAGTAATGTGATGTTGTCCTTCCATAATCGATGCGGTCGCTTGCTTCAACTCGACGAGCGGTTGCGTGAGCCGTCGACTCATCCAAAACGTGACACCGATGGCAACCATCAGTGCCAAAATAAATCCACCCGCTAAGATGAGATAGATTTGCTGAAACTGTGGATTTGAGAATGGCACAGGACTGTACGTCACAATTTGAACGTTCCCTTCTTCTTGCAAATACGTCAAGAAACGAGTCCCGTTCACACTCACCTCGTCCTGAACTGTTAAGTCATCCGGGTCGAGGCTGATCGGCATCATGCGGTGCATCCTTCCACCACGTTCTAGCTCGATACGTTGCCCGTCTTGAAATAGGAGTACGTCTAATTGACCTGGAATTCCACGTCCTTCTTGGATGGCTTCATACACGATCGCCGCCTCGCGCTCCAATTGCGTATACGTCTCCTCTTCTGCGAACCGTCCGATTAAAAGTGACGTGAGACCAAATGTTAAAAGCGCCATCACAGCAAGGGGCAAGATAGCTGTCCACAATAATTTCTTCATTAAGCGATTCATGACAGTCCCTCTAATCGATAACCGACCCGATGAACGGTCTTCAGCTGTTCTTTTAGTGTAGGTGATTTATCACGTAATTGTTTAATATGGGTGTCGACCGTACGTGTATCTCCGACGAACGCATAATCCCATACATCGTCGAGCAGGCGATTCCGATCCAACGCCTCACCGACGTGCTTCCATAAATACAAGAGCAGTTCATATTCTTTGTTCGTCAGCCGGAGCGTTCTTCCGTTCTCTTGTACCATCCTCGATTTGAGGTCGATGGTGAGCGCACCGAACCGAATCATATCGGTCTGTTTCACGAGACGCTTCAGGCGAATCTCCAATTCTTTCAAAACGATGGGTTTGACCAAATAATCGTCCGCCCCAAGTTCTAATCCGAATACGCGATCATCTGCTTCACCACGAGCCGTCGTCAGGATAATAGCAGGAGCGGGCTGTTGCGCTTTTAACGTTGGAATCAAGGTCCATCCTTCTCCATCAGGGAGACGGACGTCGAGTAAAACTGCATCAAAGCGCTGATGTAACTGTTGCTTCGCTTCGCTGAGGGTCATCGCCACTGTCACATTAAACCCTGCATATACTAAAAAGCGAGACATGCCGTCCGCAAGTTTTTGTTCATCTTCCACTACGAGTACGTTCATCTTCTATCGCCTCCACATCCATTATATCGTACACATGGAATGCCCCACCGTTTCCCAAAGACAATTTGCAGAAATCTTGCAACTCTCTCACAACTTCAGTTCTCTCAAGTTCTACACTTGAAGTATCAAAAGGAGGAGATATACATGAAATCAACAAAATTAGCAATCGCCTTGGCCAGTCTATTGGCTGTCTCAGGCACTGGCGTATATGCCGCGACGAATGACACGACGACAGATGAATCGACAACGACGGAATCGACACAATGCGAGCGTGGAGAAAGAGGTTCTGGCATGGTTGGTGACCGAGAAGCGGGTCATACAGCGCTTATCGAGGCGCTCGGATTGACAGAAGAAGAAGTGGATGCAGCCCGTGAAAATAGACAGTCGATTCATGAGCTCGCAGAAGAAAAAGGCATTTCAATTGATGCATTCATCGACGCGATCATGACGTCACACGAAGAAAAACTTACGACTGCTGTGGAAGACGGGAAATTGACTCAAGAAGAGGCCGATCAAATCCTAGCGGATCACGAAGAGCGCTTTGCTGACGTGACGAGTTACGATGATTTAGAAGATGCACGTGGCATGCGCGGTGGACGAGAAGGTGGTCGCCATGGCCATGGTCACGGACCACATCATGACGACGCTTCAACAGAGAACGATAGCAATGTAGAGAGTCAAAGCAACAGCTTGTAAGTCAAAAGGCAGCCACACGCGGTGGCTGCCTTTTTATATGACGAGTAATAAAAACGCATATCCTAATAAACCAATCAAAAATGCACCAAAACTACTCTCTCGCTCAGCAGGTAACTCTTCTTTCATGACGTTCAAGATGACGCCACCTGCCAAAAAGGCGACAACGATAGATAGACCGAGTTCATTCACTTCTCCAAACGAACCGACCGCCCACCCTACAAGTACAGCAAGCGCTAACAAGACGCGTCCCTGTCGATCATAAAGTTGTTGATGATGCTGACGCAATCCTTGATCGACCGTAACAAAGTGAATGCCAAGCGCTATGAAGTAAAGAAACATCGTCCCATTTGACTGAAATTCACTTTCTGCGAGCACATATCCGATGCTAAACGTATAGAGCGTGAATGAACCTATGTGAATCCAAAACACATACGGTTTTTGTTTACGTTTGTTGGCCGTTGCGAATCGCTCGAGCCCGTAAAAGACAGCCAGTCCTAACATACTGATGATCAAGATATGGTTCTCGAGGGAGGCGAAGACGTTGTTTCCAATCTCCCCTTCTAGTTCACGTTGGTACTCATTTAACTCTGGCAATAGATGAAGGAATACATAAGCAACGGCAATCCCGCCCGCCACTGATAAAAAACGGCTCCTCGGCACTTCACGCACATGAATGAGCTTTCCTGAAAAAAAGTGAATCATCGCAAAACCGAGTGCAAACCAAAAACTTAACTCGAACACATAAGCCCCTCCCGCATTAAGACTTCTCCCTATGTGCTTTTACCCTTTCGCTGTATGTCACATTCATTTTCGGTTAGATCGCTCTTGTTTCTTTCTTTCCCGAATCTCTTTCTCCACTCGCCGTAGCGCTTTTTTCGATCCTCGTTCGAAGTCGTGCGCCTCCTTTCGTTCCTGATACGTCGTGAATAGCGTTTCCAAATCATAGTCAGCCGGATAAAGCTCTGTGGCACGTGCTTCTAACCGGACACGACGACTCGGCAACTCTACGTAATCGTCATTCACGAACACTCGGACATGCCGACGAGATGCATCGAACGCATAGACAAGCCCGACTTGATTCGTCTCTAACAACCGGACACGGTCACCTTTTTCAAAGCGTTCCGCCTCTTCAAGCGGTGCCGCTTCGATTTCGCGTGTGATTTTAGAATCATCGACTTTCGTAGTGTCATACGTTTTCTCGTTCATGTAACGAGATGCCTGTTTCAATATCGCTTCCGGCAACTTCATCTTGCGGGCGATAAAGAGGGCGTTGCTATCACCAGACTGCCCCATGAGCAATCGATATTTCGGTTCGAGCGTTTCCGGGTCAAACTGCATCGCAGCGTTCATGAAATCTGGGTGGGATTCAGAATACGATTTGATTTCTCCGTAATGGGTCGAAGCCACGACAATCGCCCCTCGTTTATATGCCGCTTCTAAGATGGCAATTGCAAGAGCGGCTCCTTCGTTCGGTTCCGTACCGCTTCCGATTTCGTCGAATAACAAGAGTGACCGTTTTCCAGCGGTTTGCATAATATTCGCCACATTGTGCATATGCGCCGAGAACGTACTGAGTGCCGACTCCAAATCTTGATTATCTCCGATATCGACGAACACCTCATCGAATGTAGAGATGACCGTGTCGGTGTGTGCCGGGATATGCAATCCTGTCATGGTCATGAGACTGAGAAGTCCAATCGTTTTCAATACGACCGTCTTTCCGCCGGCGTTCGGTCCGGTGATAATTAAGCCGCGATAGTCCGTCCCGATGGCAAAATCGAGTGGAACGGCACTTTCTAAGAGTGGATGACGTACTTGTTTCAATTGAATTCGACCAGTCGCATTCACGTGTGGTGTCACGCCATTAATCGATTGACTATACTTCCCTTTGGCGAAAACCATATCGTACTGGGCGATGACATCGAGTGTCGATTCAATTTCAGGAAGGACTTCAGTCACTGCTCCCGTCAATGTCGCCAACACTTGATACACTTCCACCGCTTCTTCCGTACGCTTGACGACGAGTTCTGCATTCAATTTTGATATGGCTTCCGGTTCGATAAAGACCGTCGTGCCTCGATTCGATGTGTCTACAATCGTACCCGCTACTTTGTGCTTGTATGAAGCTTTGATTGGGATCGTGAAGCGGTCCTGTTTTTTCGTGACAAATCCGTCTTGAATCATCTCGCGATTGGCAGCGCTCTTTAAGAATTTGTTCAATCGTTCCTCGATTCGTCCTTCCAAAATGTCGACTTGCTTGCGAATCCGCTTCAACTCTTTCGACGCCTCGTCGACGACTTGACCAGCTCGAATCGCTCGTGTGATGTCTTCTTCTAGCGTCCGCCATTCGCCCATCCCGACAGCATAAGCCGAAAGAAGCGGTGCAAAGAATTCATGTTCGAGCATGAATCGTTTCAGTTTGCGCGCTCCCCGTAAAAACTCGGCGACCGCTTCAAGTTCTGTTGCTTCGAGTTGGATGCCTCGTTGCAGTTTCCCGATAATCGTCTCCATGTCAGACACGCCGATAAATGGGACGTGTGACGTCGCATCTAAAATCGCTCGGGCTTCGGACGTTTCCTGCAGACGTTTCTTCACCGTCGCGATGTGGCTCGTCGGACGTTGTTGTCTGAGTAACCTTCTCCCGAATCCGCTGATGCAGAAGCGCTCTACTCTCGTCATCAATTCGTTGTATTGTAATTTTTCAAATGTTTGTTCGTCCATGTGTCTCTCTCCTCAAATGATAGAATCGAGATACCGCGCAAACAAAAAAGCGTCGGTCGATGACGACCAACGCAAAAAGACAGACCGGTGTCTGGCAGTTTTTGATGGGCGGTATCTGTAACGGAACATGACGGCATGACAAATAAACGTGTCATCCGACATTTTTCAGTTCGTTAGGCAGATACAACCTCACTCATCAACATGCAACACCTTTCTCACTTAGATTCGTCCTTACTATACAACAGATTCTCTGCCTTGTAAAATTTTAGAGAACGCTTTCAAAAAAGTCTTGTGTCTTAAATCCACACATGTTATGTTGAACGTGAAGAAACGAATAGCGATCACATGTGACTGATTCGATCAGGCATGGGGTAAGACGTACGGTGCATGCCACCCGTCTATACTCCATGCCTGTTTTGTTTTTCGGCGTTTTGTTTCAAGAAAGGATGTAGTAGATATGCTATGGAATAAGTTAATGAATCGACACAAACCCACACTGCACTCACCAATGGAAGGAGACGTCATTCCACTCGAACAAGTAGCGGACTCGGTCTTCAGCGAAAAAATGATGGGCGACGGTATTGCCATCACACCAACGGATGGCGCCGTCGTCTCACCGGCTGACGGCGAAATCGTACAAATCGCTCCGACAAAGCACGCCATCGGCATTCGGACCGAGGATGGGGCTGAGATTTTGATTCACGTCGGTCTCGATACCGTCGAACTCGAAGGTCGACCGTTTGATCTTCAAGTAGATGTGGGCGACCACGTTAAGACGGGACAGCTGTTACTGACAGCAGACTTAGCACAAATCCATCAAGCCGGTAAGGACACGGTCACGCCAATGGTCGTGACGAATGGAGGCGCGCTTGCTCATCATTACGCCTTCACATTCACGAAGGAAGCCGTACCAGGCAAGACGGTTGTCGCCCGAGTGGAAGCGTGACTCCGGAACAAGGAGGACACATGATTAAAATCAAAAAGATTCTAAACAACAATGCGGTCATCGTCTCAGATGATGGGGAAGAAAAGATTGCGATTGGTCCGGGCGTCGCGTTTAAAAAAACGAAGAACGACATCGTCAATCCACATAAAATCGAAAAGTTGTTCATCATGCCAGAGAATGACAAGTTCCAACAGTTATTGAGTCGGATCCCGGTTGAGCACTTCACCGTTTCCGAGGATATTATCTCCTATGCAGAGAAGCGTCTCGAGACATCGTTCAACGAACATATCCACATCGTCTTGACCGACCACATCTCGTTCGCCATCGAACGGGAGATGGATGGCATCTTATTACGCAACAAACTGTTGAATGAGATTAAAATCCTCTATCGCAATGAGTACGAGATTGGACTGTGGGCGATTGAACATATCGCTGAAAAGCTCAACGTGAAAATGCCGAAAGACGAAGCCGCGTTCATCGCGCTTCATATCCATACGATGAAAGTGAAAGGAGGTGATTTACGCAAGACGGTCAAACAGACAACGATTGTCCGCGACATGATTCAATCGATTTCAAGACGACTCGATGTATCCATTGAAGAAGATGACTTATCCTACCAACGATTATTAACCCATTTACGGTTCGTCATGGATCGGGTCAACCATTACGATCATCACACGATTGATGAAGACATGCTTCGCATGATTCAGACGAAGTTCACGTCTGCTTATGCGTGCGCATCTGATGTCGCGAAAGAAATGGAAGAGACATATGGCATCGTCTTGCCCGAGTCAGAACTTGGTTATATTACGCTTCACATCCAACGTCTACAAGATCAACACCATCAAAAAGGAGGACATTAACAATGATGAACTTTTTCCAACGTCTCGGACGTTCTCTCATGTTACCGGTCGCCGTACTTCCGGCTGCCGCCATTCTCATGGGGATTGGTTATTGGATTGACCCAGTCGGCTGGGGATCTGAAAACATTGCCGCTGCATTTTTAATTAAAGCGGGTGCCGCCATTATCGATAACATTCCAATTCTTTTCGCAGTCGGGGTCGCCCTCGGGATGGCCAAAAACCGTGACGGTTCAGCAGCACTTAGCGGACTTGTTGCCTTCTTGACTGTCACCACGCTTCTCTCTGCGGGAACGGTTGCGTTGTTCCAAGGAATTGATGTAGAAGCCGTCAACCCAGCATTCGGTAAGATTGGGAATGCTTTCGTCGGGATTCTATCCGGTCTCGTCGCCGCTTCCATGTATAACCGATTCAGTCAAGTCAAACTACCTGATGCTCTCGCCTTCTTTAGTGGAAAGCGTCTCGTTCCAATCATGACAGCCTTCTCGATGATTCTCGTATCGGTCGCCCTTTACTTCATCTGGCCGTTCGTCTATACAGGTCTCGTCGGATTTGGAGAATCGATTTCAAAACTTGGCGCATTCGGTGCCGGACTCTACGGCTTCTTTAACCGTCTCTTAATTCCAACGGGTCTCCACCACGCCCTCAACTCTGTTTTCTGGTTCGATGTCGCCGACATTAACGATATCGGAAAGTTCTGGTCAGGTGAAGGTGAAAAAGGTGTGACGGGGATGTATCAAGCCGGTTACTTCCCAATCATGATGTTCGGTCTTCCGGCCGCAGCACTTGCGATGTACCACACAGCGAAGACAAAGCGTAAGAAACAAGCGGCCTCACTTCTTCTCGCAGCTGCATTTGCTTCATTCTTTACTGGTGTGACAGAACCACTCGAGTTCTCATTCATGTTCCTCGCACCTGTTCTTTACCTTGTACACGCCGTCCTTACAGGAATCTCGCTCTTCATCGCGGCAACGTTCCAATGGACAGCCGGGTTCGGATTCAGTGCAGGATTGGTTGACTTCGTGTTGAGTTCACGCTTGCCGCTCGCGAACCAACCGTACATGTTACTCGTTCAAGGTCTCGTGTTTGCAGTCATTTACTACGCGATCTTCCGCTTCATGATTGTGAAGCTCAACTTAGCAACACCAGGTCGTGAATCGGATGAAGTCGTTGATGCGGTTGCAAGTGAAACGACAGACGGCGAAACGAAAGTCGCACCGGTCGCATCAGCTTCTGGTAACGAATTCTCAGCCATGGCGAATATGATCTATGACGGTCTTGGTGGTGACAGAAACGTCACGGGAATCGAGTCTTGTATCACACGCTTACGCGTCGATGTCAAAGACATGGATACGGTCAACCAAGATCAAATCAAGAAAGCCGGTATTCCAGGAATCAAAGTCGTCAGTCCAAACCATATTCAAGTCATCGTCGGGACAAACGTTCAGTTCGTCCTCGATGAGATTGAAAAAATCCGTAGCCACCGCGCTGGATAAACGTCGAAAGCCACCTCATTCAGGTGGCTTTTCTTGTTTGGCCGCATAGCGTTTATAGAATTGTATGAAATAATAGAGGAAAATCCACGGCAAGATGTACTGCGTGAGCCACATGAACACCTTAAGCACTACCTGCACTGTATATGGTACTAGTCCTAATAAAAACAATACGACTAGTAAAGCAACTCCTAAACCTATGTACATATTTCTACTCAAATCATCTACCCCCCTTATTTTCCCAGTTCAGTGTAACATAAAGAGCCTGTCGCAACGGACAGGCCCTTCTTACATTTGACGAAGTCGGGAAATACGCTCCACTGGATCGGGGTGCGTCGAGAACAGACCGCTCACTTTCTTTTTAAGTGGATCGGAGAAGTAAAGCGGTGCCGAGGCACTCGACGCTTGCTCGACCGGCGTCTCCACGTTTGCAATCTTCTCAAGCGCCGAGGCGAGTGCATCCGGGTTACGGGTCAGTTCCGCTCCACTCGCATCTGCCAGAAACTCACGATTACGTGAAATCGCCATATTGATGAGCATTGCAATAAGCGGGGCCAACACCAACAAAACGAGTCCAATGATGAGAAAGATTGGATTTTGATTTTGGTCACGTCGTCCTCCACTGATACTCCGGAAAAATAACATGCGCGACCCGATATCACTCATGATGGCGATCACTGACACGAGTGCGAGCGTGACCGTCGAGAGTCGCACGTCATAATTTTTAATGTGTGCGACCTCATGCGCAATCACACCTTCCACTTCTTCACGCGACAGTTGATCCAACAGCCCGGTCGTGACGGCGACGGCCGCCTTTTCTGGTTTCAGTCCGGTCGCAAATGCGTTCGGTGACGAATCATTGATGATAAAAATGCGAGGCATCGGTACTCGCGCGACCATCGCCATGTTTTCGACCGTATGCCATAAAAAGCGGTGCTCTTCTACCGAAGTCACTTCTTGCGCCCGGTTCATTCTCATGACGATGTTCGTACTCGACATGATGACGATACCGACATAAAACAAGGAAAAGACGGGTGTGAAAATCAACCCTGGAATCGCATCCCCATAATTGACGTAGGAGATGGCTGCTCCGACGAGAAGGACGAATAAAACGAATCCTGTCACGATGAACACCGTCTTCACTTTATTCTTTCGAATTTGTTCATAGAGGAGCATACGTGCCACCTCGATTCATCAAAACGAGACGCGAACGTTCTCGCGCTCTTCGGCACGCGCCTCGAGCATATCGCGCTTTTCAAAGTGATGGACGGACGCGATGATATTCGTCGGTACCGATTCGATTTTTGTGTTATACTTCATGACCGTATTGTTATAGAGCTGGCGCGAATACGCCACTTTGTTTTCCGTCTGTGTCAATTCTTCCTGCAACATCTTGAAGTTCTCATTCGCTTTCAAGTCCGGGTACGCCTCACGAAGCGCAAACAAGTTTTTCAGCGCCCCGCTCAGCTGATCGTTCACCGCCATCTGGTCTTGGCGATTCGACTTTTCTCCGAGCTGGTTTCTCAGCTCAACGACCTTCGCAAGCGTTTCTTGCTCGTGTTTTGCATAGCCCTTCACCGTTTCGACCAAATTCGGAATCAAGTCATAACGCCGTTTTAATTGCACATCGATTTGAGCCCACGCCTCGTCGACCCAATTTCGATATTTGACGAGCCCGTTGTACATCGAAAAATAGATGAGTACGAGCACGACAACTGCTACAATCGCAATAATCCACCCCATGTTGGCACCTCATTTCTTCAGTTTCTCCTGTATTAATTCCCTTTACTCATATAAGATAAGCTTAACTTTCAAAAAAATCTGCAAATGGTTGCAATTCTTGATGCGTTGATCACAAAGGAGTGTACGCAATGACTGTCACGAATGCTGAAATACGCTTGACGGAGTTATTTGAAGAAATGGTATCCCTGCGACGTCATTTTCATCAATATCCGGAACTGTCTTTTCAAGAAGTCGAAACACCAAAAAAGATCGCCTCGTACCTCCGTGAACTTGGGATCGAAGTACGTGAACATGTTGGCGGAAACGGTGTCGTCGGTCGAATCAAAGGCGGTGACGGTCCGACCATCGCGTTACGCGCTGACTTTGATGCTCTTCCCATTCAAGATGTGAAAGACGTTCCATATCGTTCAAAAGTAAATGGCGTCATGCATGCTTGTGGACACGATGCCCATACAGCGACACTTCTCGTCCTCGCGAAAGTATTAACCGAGGTGTCACTTCCTGGAGACGTCGTATTGATTCACCAATTTGCCGAAGAATTATCTCCAGGTGGTGCCAAACCGATGATTGAAGACGGATGCCTCAACAATGTGGACTATATTTATGGTGCGCACATTTGGACACCGCTCCCTTTTGGAACAGTTGGTGTCAAAACAGGTCCTATCATGGCCGCAGCCGATCGATTTGAATTGACGATTAAAGGAACAGGTGGGCACGGTGCGATTCCACAACATACGGTCGATGCCCTCATGGTCTCCGTAAACGTAGCAAATCATCTCCAACAAGTTGTCAGTCGACGTATCGACCCACTCGAACCTGCCGTGTTGACTATCGGGACGCTCCACTCCGGGCAAGCGTTCAACGTCATTGCCGAAGAAGCGAAGTTATCTGGTACCGTGCGGACATTCACTCGGGAGACGCAAGAAAAAATCATCTCCGATATGGAACGAATCATCCGTTCTGTCTGTGAGGCGAGTGATGCCGATTACGAATTGGAGTATATAAAAGGGTATCCTGCTGTCGTGAATCATGTGACCGAAACAGAACTCGTCCGCTTGAGCGCGATGGATGTCGTCGGGGCAGACGGTGTCATCGAAATGTCCCCGCTCATGGTCGGGGAAGACTTCGCTTACTATGTCGAGCATGTCCCCGGTAGCTTTTTCTTCACAGGGGCAGGGAATCCCGGGCTTTCAGCAATCTTCCCTCATCATCATCCTCGCTTCGATGTGGATGAACGGGCGATGTTGCACACGGCTCACGTCTTGTTAGGCGCTTTACAACGCACATGGATGACACATGAAAAAGAGGACTGATGCGACCGCATCAGTCCTCTTCTGTGATTGGTTCTTGTAGTTCTGAGACAAGCACTTGGTCGACACGCTTTCCGTCCATATCTACGACTTCAAAGCGAAGTCCATACGCTTCGACCACATCGCCCCGTTTCGGGAAATCGCCGAGTGCATAAATGACGAGTCCGGCAAGTGTGTGATACGAGTTGCGCCCTTCGTCGAATCGGTTATCCCGAATCTCAAACGTTCGTTTCAAATCTTCGATTCCAAGCAAACCGTCCGCTAAATATGACCCATCTTCGCGACGTACCACTTCCGGTGTATCCTCTTCAATCATGACTTCTCCGACGATTTCTTCCAAAATATCGAACAAGGTGACCATGCCAAGGAATCCACCGTATTCATCTAAGACGAAGGCAATCTCGACACCATTTTTCTGCATCATCTGAAGTACTTGGCTCGCCTCTCGTTGTTTCGGAACGATGAGCGGTTGCTTGATGCGCTTCAAAATCTGTGATGGCTCACGTAATGTCGGTAACGTCAAAATGTCACGGACATCGATATATCCGACAAAATCGTCGAGCGAGTCGCGACCGACCGGTAACTTGTTATGTTTACTTTCATAGATCGACTTCTTGATATCATCCATATCATCTTCTAAATCGACCCACTCAAGCGTCGTCCGAGGTTGCATGAGTTCATAAATCAATTGATCGTGAAACGCAAAGACGCGTTCGACTTGCTGTACTTCTTCATGGGCGAACTGGCCTTGCTGTGCCCCCTCAAAGAGAAGCTGTTTAATCTCAAGCTCCGTCTCACCGCTCGTTTGTTCTGCTTTCAAGCCAAGCAGCTTGAACAAAAAGAGTGTCGATTTCGATAAAATCCAAATGAATGGCTTCATCACTTTACTGAATAAATCAAGTGAAGGGATGATTGCCATCGTGACTTTTTCAGGAGACACAAGCGCAATTCGCTTTGGCACCAATTCACCGATGATTAAGGACAGATACGTAATAATCGTTACAACGACCACATAAGCAATCGTTCCGGCATACTGTGCACTCATTCCGGCTTGTTCAAACGCAGAGGCGAGTGGTGCCGAGAAGCGCGCACCCCCGTAGGCCCCGTTAATAATCCCAATTAATGTGATTCCGACTTGAACGGTCGACAACAAATCTGTCGGGTCTTTCGAATAATGGAGTGCAATCTTTGCACTTCGTTTCCCTCGATTTGCTTCAACCTCAAGTTTTGCAGGTTTCGATGAGATGAGCGCAATTTCTGTCATCGCAAAAATCCCGTTCAACACAATCAAAAACAAAACAATCAACAAATCAATCACTATGGAAGAATCCACTTTTTTCATCACCTCAGCTATTTTTTAAACCATACCGCTTCATTTTAACAAAAAATCGTTACCAACCTGTACCCGTTTTACTCAAAAAAATAGCCACTCCTCATGAAGTAGCTTCGTTGACTGCTTGTTTGGCGATGGCCGCTGTCTGAGACTGTTTAAAGAGAATGACCCCGACAAGAAGGATGGTGAGCCCTACAATTTGTCCAGCCGATAACGTGATTTGAGGCATCCCGAAGGCTCCATACAAATCGACGAGTAACGCCCAAATGAGTTGTGACACGAGAATGAGCGACACCGACAACGTTGGTCCAAGTAACTGGATACTCCGCATGACACAATAAACGACACCGACCCCAAGCAATCCACCGAGCCAATAGATTGGAGATAGCTCACGTAATCCGGCAAGATTTCCTCCAAATAATAACAACGGGATGATGGATCCGACCAGACCGACGATAAAGACTAATACCGTGGTGGCCCAGGCCCCTAAATTTGTATTCATTTTCGCGTTGACCGCCGCCTGTACACTAATAAATGCCCCAGCTACAGCCGAACAGATAATACCAAATAGCATATGACCTCTCCTCACTCATAAAACATGCCGTTCGCACGTTCTTTCAATCGCTCACTATTTAAAATGATGACTTCTTTTCTCGTTCGTTTCACTAATCCCTCATCGACAAATGCTTGTAGCGTCCGGTTCAAGTGACGATAGCTCGTCCCAAGCCATTCCGCAACTTCTTTGCGCTTCAATTGACTCATCTCGGCTTGAAACAGTTCGTTCTCGGATTCACTAAGAGAAATCAAATAACCGGCCAATCGTTCTTCTAGTGTCGACATGAGGTGATTGGATGAGGCGTTCGCCTCGATGAATAGCTTTTCCGACACACCTCGTAACAGATGTTCCGTGAATTCGACCGTTCGGTTATGATGTCGAAGTGTTTCAAACGGGATTCGCAAACACGTCACCGGACCGACCGCTTCAACCGTATGCAAGACGTTACGTCCACTCGCATACTCGATATCTCCAATGAGCGTCGGGGCAGCCTTCAAACGTAGCAGACGCAACTTCCCTTCTTCACTGAGCGTATAAATTTTGACGCGTCCTTCGAGTACGACGAACAAGGATTCAATCTGTTGATCGTTTGAACAGAGCATCGTTCCGGATGCATACGTGACCACCGACGATGCCTCGAGCGTTTCGGTCGAAAAAAGATGATTCCACTGCAATCGTGTCAGTGCATCCATAATATTCATCATTAAAATTGAACTCCTTACGCAAATGTATAAATCCCGATACCAACGATCATCAAGACGAGTCCCATGACCTGTCCCGTGTTGACCGGCTTCCGTTTGACACCAAACCAACCGTTCAAATCGATGATAAAGGCTCCTACTAATTGTGCCACAAGCAATACACAGATTGCCCACGTCACACCCAACTGTTGAATCGCCGTCAATTCGCCGAATACAACGAATACACCGAATAGTCCACCCAAACTATAATACCAAGGTACGCGTTTAAAGGCAGTTAAATCTGCGTCTCGATTAAAAAAATAGATGGCGAGCGCTAACAGAAGTCCGACAAAGTGGACGATCGTGACAGACATCCACGCCCCTACCGCATCTCCCAATTTCGCGTTGAAGATTCCTTGTAGGGCGATAAATGTCCCAGATAATACAGCGAATAGAATTCCCATGTCATCCCCCTTTCTCTCCGTATGACTTTACGAAAAGAAAG
This sequence comes from Exiguobacterium sp. s89, assembly GCF_018617735.1. Classification (NCBI taxonomy): domain Bacteria; kingdom Bacillati; phylum Bacillota; class Bacilli; order Caryophanales; genus Exiguobacterium; species Exiguobacterium sp. s89. Next base: position 125,244 of record NZ_JACSKS010000003.1, on the reverse strand, counting down.
ATGACTTGAATAGGACATATGTCCAATATTAAAAAAAGCAACTTCGAATCATCGAAGTTGCTTGATATATTATCCGAGTAATTTGACAAGCTCTTTCCCGACCGCTTCAGAAGATTGAGGGTTTTGACCAGTAACGAGTCGATCGTCAACAACCACGTTCACCGCCCAATTGTCAGCTCCCTTGAACTGTCCACCTTCATTACGTAATCCCGTCTCGAGTAAGAACGGAACAGCAGAATCAAGTTGCATTTCTTTTTCTTCAGCGTCAGTGAATCCTGTCACTTGTTTGTCTTTAACGAGCGGCTCATCGTTGCTGAGCTTCACATTGACCAATCCAATGGGTCCGTGGCAAACCGCCCCGACAATATTGCCATTTTCGTATACGTTGCGGACAACGCGTTGTAACGTTTCATTTCCTGGGAAATCAACGACCGTCCCGTGACCTCCTGGTAAATAAACGGCATCGTATGGTTCGTCTGCCACTTGATCGAGGCGAGCCGTATCTTTGAGCAATTCACGCGTATTTAATATATCTTCTGACAAGCCATCCTCTAAACTATTCGCATCGATTGGCACGTCTCCACCTTCGATACTTGCGACCGTCACTTTGTATCCTTCTTTTTCAAACAATAAGTAAGGAACGGCAAACTCTTCAAGCCAAAGTCCCGTTGCATGACCATTTGATAATTGATTCGCTGACGTTGTGACAATCAGTACATGTTTCGACATACTCAATTCCTCCTTCAAAAAAATCAACATACGACTCTAATGTTCCCGATTCATCATCTGTTAAACCCGGTGAGCTGCTTCGATGTCATAAGGTAGTTCTTTTTTTAACCTGGTGATTTATTCATCCTGCCTTTTTCCTTTAACCTTCTATACTGAAGGTGAGTTGCTATTTCGCCCTATGAAGGAGACATCCGCTATGACGAAACGAATAAATGATTGGGGGTTTCTCATTGTCGTCGCCATCATCATCCTGTTACTTGTGCTCGGTCAGTTGCCAATCTTCATGTAATCTTCACGGCCATTCGTTCACAAACTGTAGTATGATGTCGTTGTAAGCACTTACAATAAACCCAATAGGAAAGGATGAATTTCACTATGTCAGAACGTATTTTCATCAGTCCGGCTAAGTATGTGCAAGGGAAACAAACGATCGATCGCATCGGAGAGTTTGTCACTCACTTCGGTTCAAACGCTTTACTCATAGCGGATGATATCGTGTGGGATTTAGTAGGCGAACGCGTGACACAGTCTCTGCAGTCGAGTGATATCAAGGCGACAAAAGCAGATTTTGTCGGAGAAGCATCAAAGCATGAGATTACTCGCATCGCCACAGACGCTAAAGAGAACGGTACAGCGTTCGTTATCGGCCTTGGTGGCGGCAAGACTCTCGATACGGCAAAAGCGGTCGCAGATGAATTGGATGCCCGCATCGTCATTGTACCGACCATCGCCTCTACAGATGCGCCGACAAGCGCATTGTCGGTCATTTATACAGATGAAGGTAATTTCGAAAGCTATCGGTTCTATAAAAAGAATCCAGATCTCGTTTTAGTGGACACCGAGTTGATTGCACAGGCGCCGCCACGTTTCCTTGCGTCAGGTATTGCCGATGCATTGGCTACGTGGGTCGAAGTGCGAAGCGTCCTTACATTTGGAGGCAAGACGATGGCCGGTGGTGTCCCGACTCTTGCGGCGGAAGCGATTGCTGAACGATGTGAAGAAGTTCTGTTCACGTACGGCATTCAGGCGTATGAGGCCGTCAAGGCAAAAGTTGTGACGCCTGCGCTCGAAGCCATCGTTGAAGCCAATACACTATTAAGCGGTCTCGGCTTTGAAAGCGGTGGCTTGGCTGCGGCCCACGCTATTCACAATGGATTCACCGCGTTAGAAGGAGACATCCACCATTTGACGCACGGTGAAAAAGTTGCTTTCGGAACACTCGTACAACTCGCACTCGAAGGGCGTCCTCAAGAAGAATTCGAGCAATATGTTGCCTTTTATATGGCGCTCGACTTACCGGTCACACTCGAAGATATTAAATTAAAGGATGCCTCTCGAGAAGATATCTTGAAAGTCGGGAAGGCGGCCACGGCAGAAGGCGAAACGATTCATAGCGGTTTCGATGTCACGCCTGAAGAAGTTGCAGACGCGATCATCGCGGCTGATCGCTACGCCCGTCTTTATCAAGAGCGTTTATGAAAACAGCGAGAGGAAGCTCACACGGCTTCTTCTCGCTGTTTTTTGTTTAGGAAGAATGATAAGAGAATTCCGACTCCCATACAGCCGACTGTCAGAAAAAAGAACGTCAGCTGGTTCATGTAAATGATATTTGTGAATTGATTCCATCCTTCTGCGTACGACTCATTGGCTGACAAACGAATCCCTTCTCGAAGAGACACTGCCTGAGAGTGATTCGTCATCCAAGCGATGGCGGCCATGATGAAACTTCCGATTGCTAACCCAATCTTTCCAATCGGTCGGACGGATGCGACGACTCGATGCGTCAAACGGATGGTGACCCAAATGAACAATAAAAGAAACGGCCATCCGATCAAGAGAGCAATCCAGTACAGATTCCCTTCACTCGGTGTCTCCGAATAAGGGGTCGTCATCACTTCGCCGAGCTTAAAGATTCCAAACGTGATCAACGTCACGATAAACCATGCCTTTATTAACTTTTCCATCTCAACACCTCGTCCTTAGTATAGCAAAAACACCGTATGCGTCTGCATACAGTGTTTAGTCTTTCGGTCGGATGGCATAATAAATCAAGATGACAAGCCACGTCCAAACTCCTGTGAAAATCCCGATAATTCCGATGATGAAAAAACCTAACGGAATCATCGATTTCGTTCGATTGTAGTCCTTCCACATATTCGATAGCCCTTTAATATTAAAGTATAAAAAGGCAAAGAACAGGACGAGCAATAACAGTGGTAATCCAAATAAGACTTCCATTCGCTCACTCCTTTCTACGATTTCATTCGTTATGTTTATTGTATCTGATTTGGTACCTCGTTTCATCGGACCCAAGCTGTATCCTTATCCGACCTAAAGATGGATAAAAGATGCTCAGTCCATCAAGAAAACGGGAAAAGGAACATCATCTAATTCATGAGGAGGCGTTTCGCCATGAAGTCCCTGCGTATTTTGATCATTTGTCTGCTCCTGTTTCAGACGTCGCCGGTGACAGCGGCATCATCGTCCCCACAACCAGGTTACACCATCAAAACAACCTATCTATACGGTCGGGCGATGCAATCTTCTCCCGTACTAAAGACGTTACGAACGAATGTCCCTGTTCGTTACACCACTTATAACCGAAGCTGGTCGAACGTCTACATCGGAAATACGAAATACTTCACTCCATCTGCCAACTTAAGAGCCGGTATACCTAAAATGCCTTCTGCCGACCGTTTACGACTCGTCAACAAAAAATATGGTCTCCCGTCCACTTATCGTTCCCCACAACTTGTCACCTTAACCGTCCCAACTGTTTATCAAAAAGGAAGCGAACGTACATTGATGACAGCGGAAGCCGCTTACGCGCTAGCGAAACTGTATTACGCAGGTCGAAAGCAAGGTCATACGTTATACGCCCTTAGCGCCTACCGATCTTACTCGACCCAAAAATCGCTCTATGCCTATTACGTCAATACTCGCGGAGTCGCATACGCTTCAAAATATGTGGCACGTCCCGGTCACAGTGAACATCAAACCGGTCTAGCGGTTGATATGACGAGTCAACGGATGCGTCTAGGGTTATATGCCTCCTTTGACCAATCGCCTGAAGGAAAGTGGATGATTCAAAACGCCCATCGATATGGATTCATTGTCCGCTATCCGAAAGGAAAAGAAAAAATTACCGGATACAATTACGAGCCTTGGCATTTGCGTTATGTCGGGGTCAATGAAGCGACGATGATGAAGCAGAAGAACTGGACGTTTGAAGAATGGTGGAGCAAACGTTGAGTGAGCATCCTTTTTCAAGCATTTCCCCATTCAAGTTATAATGGAGTCATCTTATTCGTATAGGGGGAAATGTGTGATGTGGATTGTGATGAACAAACTAGATGTTGAAAAAGGAAAAGCCGATGCGGTCAAAGCACGCTTCGAAACGACAAAAGGAATCGAAGCGATGGATGGCTTTGTCCGGATGCAAGTGTTGACGGATACGTCCGATGTGGCGATGGATCATGTCGTCATCATGACCACATGGCGTGATGCGGCAAGCTTTGAGAACTGGCGCGACAGCAATGCCTACAAGCACGCCCATAAGAAACGAGATGACGGGACGTCGGAAGTAAAACCAATCGTCCTCGGCAATACTGTGACTCAATATGATGTCGCCATCGAGCATCTCGCATCAACGGAGAGCGTTCAATAAGTCTTGAGGACGAATGATGCCGAGTAGCGGTTCATCCGGACTACCCGTCTTCGTAATAAGAAGTGCGTCGTAGCGCGCACCTTCTTTCATTTGAGTGAAGCTGTGTTGCGCCTCGATGACCGTCGTGTCTTTTTGAATGAATCGATACCGATGCATATGCGGGTCGTGATGAAGCACATGTTTCACGCGAACTCCTTTGAGTGATAAGTTGGTTCCGTCGATGGTTTCGGCCAGCCAACTTGTCACTCCTTTTTTCGTCAACAAACCACGCCAAGAGCCGTTGGCGTGATATACAGGGAACTGTGAGTAATTCTTATCACGAATTTCTCGAAGCACTTCCGTCAAAAAATCTTCGGACTGAAACGTCACCACCGATTTCGCAAATAAAGGAATGACGAGACGGGGATGAAGCAGCTCTTGCTCCACTTCTAAAATCAATTCAACGAGCGACTCATGTGGCTCTGCGATAATAAAATCAGGTTCCCGCCGCTCATGGACGATGGCATTTCGCAGTTGACTCATTTGATGTAAATCTTCTTTATAGCGGTCGATGATTGGATTTTGTTTCGCAAGACGATTCACCATATTGCTAAAACTAAAATGCTTACCATTTCCCATTTCTCGACTCAAGTAGTCTTCAATACGGTGGTAAGATGCTAAAAAGTCTTCAGCACGACTCATGTAATCAACCTCCTTAACGATACATGTATACCCTCTTTTTCATCATTTGAGCAGGAAACCGTCGATTCACTCCGAATGACTTTAAAATCATCTTGATTATTGAGGAGATCTGTCATGGCTACTTCTGTACCATCAACACCTAAAGTTTCACCACCACCCACGTTTCCGGCGGGGTGACGGGAGGGATCCCCGTCGCAATTGGATAATCCCGTTTGCCGTCGCCTTTGGTGCTGTATTCGGGGTATACGCCTTTCAAACCATACTATAAAGGAGCGGCACACAAGGTGCTGCTCCTTTTTTATGCCGAGATGGCTTCCCTACGAAGCTGTACGAACAGATCTACAAATTCTGCGTCCCATTGCGTTCCACGCCCACTCTCTAAAATTGAGAGCGCCTTTTCAATCGGCATGCCTGAACGATATGGGCGGTCTGACGTCATCGCGTCATACGCATCGGCAATGGCCATGATTCTTCCAAACAGCGGAATATTCTCTTCGCTTAAGCGATCCGGATACCCTTTCCCGTCGATTCGCTCATGATGTGACCGAACGCCGGCCAAAATTGGCTGAAGTGATGTGGGTAAATGAATTTGACTCAAAATATGAATCCCGATTGTCGGATGTTCCTGAATTTTTGAAAACTCTTCATCTGTCAATTTCCCTTCCTTCAACAATACATCATCGCGAATCCCGATTTTCCCGATATCATGAAGAAGTGCCGACTTATTGAGTAAATCGATTTGGGTACTCGACAAACTAAGTGCATGGGCAAGCTCGACCGAGTACATCGCTACACGCTCCGAATGTCCTGCTGTGTAAGGGTCACGTGCATCGAGTGTTGCCGCAAATAAAATGAAGAGACTATCTAAAAGTTGCGCGTTTTCCTGTTCCCGCTTATTTACTGTCTCTACCATTTGATTGAATCCACCAATCAATCGGGCGAACTCATCTAAGTACGGATTCTCGATTTTTTGAAGTTGTCCCGACTCCATTTGTTCGATACCTGATGTCAAAAATCCGATGGGGCGTTTGATATTGTCATACAACAAGAAACTGCACAAAACTGCAATTCCAATGATGATTATGAGAATAATGAATGCCCAGTTCCAGTACGTATCTATCCGTGTCGATGTCGAAAGTTGTACACTTGAAGCCAACATAAATAATAGGATGGGAAAGACACCCGTAATGAGCATGCTAATCAATAATTTTGTTCGCACACTGAACGACTGATATGTTGTTTGGACCGGTTGGCGATACAACTCATAGTGTCTCTCTTTCATATACACAAGTAATGGCTCGACTGACCGAACCGTTAAAAAATATTCAATCAACGCATGGAGCACGGCAATCATCACGGCACCGATTGCGGCTAAACCAATCAAACGATAGGGTAAATTAATCCAATCATTATAGATGCAAACAGTCGTTACGCCGATAGCCGGGATGGATAGTCCAAACAAATGAGGACCGAGAATCCGCTGTATCGTCAAAATCGGAAATCGGCTCGCCTGATCAAACGCTGATGTCAATTCGTCCATTGTCGAGGACTCGGTCGTAAAGAACTGTCGAATCGGCCGAATATGGCGACGGTATAAGAGTAGTTCAGACGTAATCATGACCACCCCTGAACCTAACATGATGGTCAGAAGTAATAACATCTCTTGCCTTGATAATTCAAGCGTCTGAAAAATAAAGACGCCCCCTACACCAAAAACGGCCAACCCTGAGCCAATCACATAGTTTACAATAAGTGTCCGTTGAAATCGTTCAAACATTCCCCTCACCTCTGTACTCTTTTTCTTCTATCACTGACACTCTTTTTCTTCTATCACTGACACTCTTTTCTTTTACTATCGACCGGACTCTTTCTAAGTTGAACACAAAAGCGGACCTCCACATGGGAGGTCCGCTAAAAGATAAATTATGGGCGTAATGGACCCTCGTTGTCATCAAGAGAGCGATTGTCTTGGTCTGGAGTGATATTTTCATGGAACGGATTCGATTCCGGTCCGTCAACATGATCATCCTTTGATTCAGAAACATCTCGCTTCATCTTTTGCTTCGATTGTTCCGCTTCACGTTTCGACTGTTCAACACCCTGTTTTGCTTGGCGTTTCGCATCTTCCGCTTCGCGACTCATCTGCTCTTTTTCCTGCTCAAGTCCTTCTTTCGAGACTTCTGTTTCATCGATACGTTGCTCGGCCTTTTTCAAGTAGCGTGCCGCCGTTTCGCGACCGCCAAGACCGAAAGCAAGACCGAAAGCGAGAGCAACGGCTCCAAGAATAAGAAGGAAGGCCGTATTGACAATCATCGGCGCAATGCCGAGCTGACTGATCGCCATGAAGAAGACGAGTCCGAGAATCGCATACTTCGCCACATAGCGAAGCGCGCTCGGTTGTCCCGCTCTATCGACAAGGACACTTCCGACCAAGCGCTCTGCCATGTTAGCCAACCAGAAGCCGATTGCTAAGATGATGAGCGCTGCAATGACCATCGGCAAGTAAGCAAAGATGGCTGTTGCAAGGGACGCCATGAACTCAAGATTCGCGACTTGAAGCGCTTCTGATACGAAGAGTAAAATTACGATGACTTGTACGACCACACCAACCACTTGGGCAATCGACATCGAAGTCGCACGTTCTCCGAAGCCCATTTTTTGAGCCAGTGAATTGACGCCAAGGTTCTCAAGGAGCGATACGACGACACCTTTCAACCATTTCGCGACGAACACACCAACAAGGACGAGCACAATCGCAACGAGAATGTCTGGAATCATGACCAAGACATCATTGAGCATCGCAATCGCTGGTTCAGAGATTCCACGAATATCAAGCGCCTCAAGCGCTGAAATCGTCACAGGAATCATGATGAAGATAAAGACGATTGTACCGATTGCTTTCGCAAGACTCGATCCTTTTACATAATCAGAAAGATGGAATCGCTCTGCTAATCGATTTAACCCTGCTGCTTCTAGGAACTTCGTCAAAATGTCGCGTACAATTTTTGCGACCACATATCCGATTGCGAAGATGAGTGCCGCTGCGACAAGTTTCGGAATGAATCCGAGGAAACTGTTCAACAAGTCTTCGAATGGTCCGCTGACCCCACGAAGTCCGAGTGCATCAAGTACAGCTGGTAACGCTAATAAGAGAACGAGATAGAAGACGATATTTGCGACCGTGTCTACCCATTTCGTTTGGTTGACACTGGTCGATTCTTGTCCCGTCTTTTCCATCAACTTGCTCAAATTCAAGCGATGTCCTGCCATTTGAATCCCTTTTTTCAGAAGGGTAGCGATGACCCAAGCAACTAGCAAGATCAAACCTGCTTTAATGACACCGATAATCAATCCTGAGAAGCCTTCATAAATCTGACTGAACGGCTCGGTAATTGCAGGAACGTTCATAAATTCAAAGATGATTAAGAACGCGAGAAGTAAGACCCCGAAAAACACCACTTTTGCGATAATGCGTTCAGGTGTCCACTTCTCTCCTTTTTCCCCATCTTTTTTAATTCCGGCCCGCTCATCGAGTCGTGCCTTCTTCAATACTTTTCGTGTCACATTTTCCAAAACTTTTGCCAAAATATACCCGACTACAAGAATAACAATTGCCAGCAAAAGTTCCGGTAACCATGACATGAACGAATCAAAGTTATACGTTGTATCGTTCATCAACCCTTCCTCCTTTTTTGTATGAAATGATTGCAGTGTTACTTCTTACATACCTATATTTCAAAACTATCAAACCTCATGAAAAAGGCATTTCTTCCAGATGGCTCTTACGATTCAATGGAAATGGGTACTTAAGTAAGAAAGAAATCGTGTCAAATCACGCGATATATGATACGAATAACAAGAGAAGTCATTTTAGGAGGAATCGCTATGAATATCGCTTTAGTGGCTCACGACAAAAAGAAAGATGATTTAATCGTTCTCATCAAAACGTATGCACATATTCTAGAAAAGCATCAGTTGTTCGCGACCGGCACGACGGGTAAACGAATTGCCGAAGCGACCGGCTTACCTGTACATTGCTTCCGTTCCGGGCCGCTTGGAGGAGACCAAGAAATCGGAGCTGCTGTTGCTCGCGGTGAAATGGATATGATTATCTTCTTCAGAGACCCGCTGACCGCACAGCCTCATGAACCGGACGTGAGTGCGCTCATGCGTCTTTGTGACGTTTATTCCATTCCACTTTCGACGAATATGGGAGGAAGCGAGATTTTGATTCGAAGCATCGAACAAGGTGATTTCGAGTCGCTGAAGCTCTCTCACAATGACGAACCACCTGCCTGACGATGACAAACCAAGAAAGGAGAGGAATCTCCCTGGAACCAAATCTGATTCAAGACCCAAACGTTCAACAGTTTTTCAACGAAGTGCGGAAGCGCCTCATTGAACTGGTTGAAGATGAGACGGAAGCGGACCGTCTTCTGCTTGCACTCGCCGGCTATATCCGTCATGCGGAGAAGAGCGGACAGTCGTTAGACAGTCTTTTAAATCAAGACCCTCACGAGTACGCCCGCTTCCTCATCGAACAACCCGAGACAAATGAAGAATATCGTCTTCGTTACCACGTGTTGATTGATGCTTCTGATGAATTAAAACCTCATGAAAAAGCCCAAGCAAACCGAGACTTCGATTGGACAGTCAATCAACTCGATGAAGCAAACCTTTCTTTAAAAGAGATTGAAGTGCGTGACCTGGCATTTCTCGCCTATACAAAAATCGAAGCACTCAAATCATCGCGCACCATTTGGAACCGTTTCGGCTGGTTACTCGGTATGATTTTGGCATTTGCTTACGCCAACTTACTGCTCGTCATCGATGATGTATTTAGTGGGCGCTTGTTCAGTGCCCCCATGTCGACATATCCGGTCGACTATTTAGCCTTCTTGCTGCCTGTCCTCGTGACCGGTGCCATTTTCGGCATATTGACCCGCTTTCGTCACCATATTCAGACGCTTGGAAGACGCATCGCATTCGCATCCCTCATTGTCGTTGTCTATATCACGTCCATCTTTTTGATTCAACCGCTCTTAATCACACTCGGTTGGTCATTCGTCATTCAATTAAGTCCACTGTATGCGCTCATTTTATTAGCAATCAGTAGCTTCATGGCAATTTGGACATTGATTGAATTCGTATGGAAGAGCACACGCTGTTCACTCGGTGACGATTCGCTTATGCTTTATTACTAAATCTACGCCATTCCTACAAAGGGATGGCGTTTTTTGTTTCAATCGTCGATAGAACGGAAATTACTCCTATTGTGACGCTTGTTGGAGATTGTCGAATTTTTAAAGGGGGTATTCGATGTCAGATCGTAAAATGATTGGTCTGTTTCAGACGGAACAGGAAGTCATACACAAAGTAGAAGAGTTGAAGGCTGCAGGGGAAGCTGAAAAAAATATGCACGTCGTCGCCAAGCGAGACGGCGAAATCTCCGCGCTACGTGACCACACGGATGTGAACGCCGAATCCGGAGTTCGAGACGTGAATTGGCTCGATCGTGTTAAAGCATTCTTACACGGCAGTGACCGAATCCGTGATGAACTGCGCAACATGGGGCTCAATGACGCAGAGGCAGAGCAATACTATGATGCCATCGATGAAGGACAGATTTTACTCTATATCGATCGCCATTCGTATGACCGTTATCCAAATATGTATAAAAAAGATAGCGAACTCGATCATGATAAAGGAGAAAAGGCAGATGGGATTGCCTTTGATGCGAAACCATTCAATGATCATGACAAGAAACCAAAAGGAACAAAAGAGGACCCGATTGTACGCGGTCATTCTGGATTAGAAGATCACCGACGATTATAAGGAGGAACGATTATGAATGAGAAACGATTCATCAGTATGCACGATACACAAGACGCAGCACTTGGAAAAATTGAAGAGTTACGGGCAAAAGGATATGAAGACTCACACATTTACGTCGTGACGAAACATGAAGACAACGTGTCAATCTTGAGACGTGATACGGACGTTCATACAGAGTCGACTCATCAGGCGAGCTGGTTCGATAAAGTTCGGGCTTTCTTGAGTGGACATGAAGACGTTCATGCTGGTTTGCGTAACATGGGACTCAGTGAAGATGAGGTGAAACGTCACTATGACGATGTTGAAGCCGGAAAACTTCTCGTCTACGTGGATGAAGACTTTGAACGCCGTCACCAAGATGGTGTGACAGTCGACGCGAAACCGTATCAAGACGCATCGTCAACACATCTCGGTAGTCACACAGACGATGGTTTAGAAATCGACTCAAAACCATATCAAGAAACTCAAACCGTCGACCCGAGTCATCCGGTAGACCCTGAGCAAGATAAAATTGATAAAGAAACAAAGCAACGTGATCGTGAAGAAAAACTACGTGGGCTCGATGATCGTGCCTACCGTAATGATGTAGAAGATCCAGATAATATCCGACGCTTTTAATAAAAAAGCCTGACGCGTGCGCGTCAGGCTCAGCTTGTTGACGAACCAGGTCGCATCTTGCGACCTGGTTCGTCCTTTTTTGTGGTTCCCAGTTTCTTGAGGCGTTCTGCCCCCATAAAATTGAAGAAATGCTATGTAGACAGTCTTTTCTGGCCAACAGATTGGCCAGTTTCTTCATTTTTTGTGCGGTGGCTGCCACCAGATTGGCGCGTTGGACCTTCTTGATCCCCCTGTAGAAGGTGAAACGGAGCCCGTGGAGCTCTTTCCCGTCGGCAATTGAGCGCTCGACCGTCTGTGGACGAAGCCGATAGGCCTGGCTGATCGTCGAATGGTCGGGCACCTTCTCGTCGACGACGGGTGGGATCGGTGTTTACCGTCCCTTTCCCCTTTTGGACAGATTCGAAGTATGTACCGGGCTTTTTCTTCGGCCATCGAGGCCTCAGAAAAAGACAAACGGCCGCCAGATGACGACCGTTTGCGTTGCTCGCCCGACGGCGCCCCGACTCCTGCAGGAAAGCAATCCGACGGAGACCCCGCAGCGACCCAAGTCGCGATGCGGCTCCGGAATTGCCTGCGGAAAGCGTGGGCGCCGGAAAGGCGAGCGATATTATTCATGTTAGTCAACAGCCTGAGCCTGACGCGTGCGCGTCAGGCTTTCTTACGTCAATCGATTCTTCGGTTCTTTCCCTTCGAGCACGTTCTCAATCGCTTCTCGATTCAATGCCATCATCGCCAGACGTGTCCGAATCGAGGCACTTCCGATATGCGGCAATGTTGTCACGTTCGGAAGCTTCAATAATGGATGATCAAGATCGATGGGCTCTTTAGTGAACACATCTAACCCTGCTCCCCAAATCTTCTTCGCCTTTAACGCTTCATACAATGCTTGTTCATCGATGATCTCTCCACGAGCCACATTGATGAAAATCGATGTTTCTTTCATCTTGGCAAACTCTTTAGCTCCGAGCATACCTCGTGTCTCGTCCGTGAGCGGTGCGAGAACGATGACGAAGTCAGATTGCTCCAACAGATCATCGAGCTCTGCATACGTGAAGCCGTACATCGACTCTGACTCATGACGACGTGTCCGGTTGTGATAGAGCACATCCATATCAAATCCTCTCGCCCGGCGTGCGACCGCTTCACCAATCCGTCCCATGCCGATAATGCCGAGCTTCGCTTGATAGAGATCCATCCCGACATATCCCATCGGAAGCCAAGACTTCCACTCGCCAGCACGTAAATCACGTTCGGCCTCACCGAGACGTCGGGCCGTCATCATCATCAGTCCAAACGTCAGGTCCGCTGTCGTTTCCGTCAAGACGTCCGGAGTATTCGTCACGATGACCCCGTTCTCTTTCGCTGCGTTCAAGTCGATATTGTTATATCCGACAGCCAAGTTTGAGACGACTTCTAAATTGTTTGCTGTTTCAAACACTTCACGGTCAATTGTGTCACTAAGCATCGTCCAAAGTGCATGTGCCGCGGCGGCTTCTTTTAGAAGAACTTCACGTGGGACACTTTGTCCCTCATGTTCCCACATGCGTACGTCATAGTGGTCACGAAGTGTTTCGACTGCCTCTTCAGGCAATCGGCGTGTAATATAGATTCGTTTTTTCAACTTTCTCCCCCTCTCTACACTTACTTGTAGTCTAACAAATGAGAGTCGTTATGACGGTTTATCCGTCTTCGGATTTTGTTTCAAGAACTGTTCGAACAGTGAGCCGAACTCTTGATTCAACAACTGCTCAATCGTTTTCGAAGAATCCATTGCGTTTCGATAAGCGATTTCATTGATGGCCAGACCAATTGCCCATGTGATGCCTGATGCGACGGTCGCGTTAATGACGCCGGCCGCCATATTCGCCCCAGGAAAAAATTTCATTACATTTAACAGAAGAGTCTTCGATAACGTTCGACCGATTTGTGGAATGATTGTGCTTCCGATGAGTGTCTTCAGTAAATCGTCACTCGCTTTCACACCCCAATAGCGGAATAAATGAACGCTCATTGTCACCTGGATAGGTGTCAACGCCACCGCATCTGCAAATGGAAGTGGTACTGCAGCAGCTGTTCCCGCGCTCGCCACATAACCTGAAATGATGCGATTCGCCTTTTTACGCTTTAGCTTAAGCATCGCCTCACTTTCTGCCTGAATTTCCATCAGGAGTCCTTCCTGCAAGGATGCATCTAACTGTTCGACCGACCAAACAATCAATCGCTCCCAATCTACATGTTGTCGCAACGCTTCGTTGTTTATGATTTCTGGGGCGATACTCACTTGGAAGATGGATTCCTCTACTACTATTCCATTCAGTTCATTTCGTAGTGCTGTCAGTTCATCCAGGTCTACTTGATCAATTTGAGTAAATAAGACAGCCACAGCCGTTGATTCATTTAGGCGACGAATGAGCGTTTTATCGAGAGGTGTGACGCGCTTCGTTGCGGCATTGATGGTATACCACACGAGATGAATTCGATCAGACGCTTCCTTTCGTCTATTATTCTCCACAAAACCGATGACTTCTTCCTCGTAATGTTGCTGTCGCGCACTTCCGATTTCATACCCTTCGCTGTCAAACAAGGTGACCGCAATGTCATCATTTTTATATTGATGAATCCCTCTTGTGACCGGTTCTCCGGCAGCCACGTTCGTCAAATCACGTCCAAACACATAGTTCACGACCGAACTCTTTCCCGCTCCCGTCGCTCCAGCAATGAGGATATTTGGTTTTTTCACATTTCCACGCAGTCGTTCAAGTTCTGCCTTTAAATCATAATCCTTAAAATCAAACCGCTTCGTCGATTCCATTCTCATTTCCCCCTTTATGAGTTAAGCGTTTGTCCCAGCTGGCGCATCTCGCGCTCAAAACCACGTCGAATCTCTTCTTCAATCGTTTGTCTGACGGATGCATATTGCTGCTCGATGGCTTTTTTAATGCCTCGTTCTGCCGTTCGACGCTTGAATGCCCAGTAAATGAAGTGCACTCCAGGAACCATACCGAGGACCATCTTTCGCACCGTCTTTCCGAACGAATAGTCAAATCCGAGTTCGACTCGCCTTGTCTTGAATAGTTGATTTGCCTGTTCACCGACTAACGGGTACCGTTGCATGAGTTGGATGTAATGACGTACCCCTTCTGCCATCGCATCTTCCGTTGTCAGGGCAGCCTGTTCGAGCGTTTTTTCTAAGTCTTTCTCGATGTTACGCGCTTTCCAGCTGATCATCGCTTGTGGCGTCAGCATGCGAATTTTTTCCGCCGAAGTGATGCTGCGTATTCGCCAATCCTCTAACTCTTCCACCAAATGATTCGTTAGATTGATTGGAAGCTTTCGTTCGATGTCTCTCCAAAGGTTCGTCCGATTACGCTTCCACACCTCTTCATATCCGCTCACCGGGATGCGCTTTCCCGTCAGTAACGTTTTCTCGACACTGTTCACCCGGATGATGTTCTCTTCTTCAATCGGAAGTTCACGCAGCAACACTTGTTCCATCGCCGAGGCTTTCTGTACACTCATCGGATCTTCTTCATTGAAGTTGGTTAAAATGAGAGTGACGTTGCTACCTCGTGCATATAGCGGTTTTAAAATCGACTCGAGCTCGTATGCCTCGACTCGTCCCGACTGTACCGACAGCAAATAGTAAATCGTATGAAACCACTCTGCGATATCGAGCGCCCCTTCGCGCTCATGGACGATAGATAATATTGCTTGGTGCCACTCCTCGGAACGGTCTGCCTCAAGCCCCCATGTATCAAAGAACCGAAACAAGATGCCCCGCTCTAAGTCGTAATACTCGTACTCATGAAGTCCTTCTGAGGTGACCGGACTTCCGGCCCTCGATTCAGCGACGTCGTGTCCGTATATATAGTTAATGAACGCACTCTTTCCAACGCCGGTCTTTCCGGCAATCAAAATATTCGAGACGAGCCCTGTCCGATCCATACGCTACCTCCCCGTACGTTGTATAGTTCAATTATACCGAACGGACCGATTTCAAACGTCCATCGAAAGGATGATTCTCATGCTTCACCATGTCGAACTGTACGTATCAAACCTAAATGACAGTGTACGTGCTTGGGAATGGCTTCTATGTGACCAACTCGGATACACGCTCTATCAATCTTGGCCGGAAGGTCGAAGCTATCGTTTCGGCGATACATATCTCGTATTCGTACAGACGGAAGAAGACCATCTCACTCCGTCCTATCACCGAAAAAAGACCGGTCTCAATCATTTGGCGTTTCATGCTACCTCACTCACACAACTAGAAGATATTCGTCAACAGCTGACGTCACACGGCTTCCAAGAGCTTTACGGAGACCGCTTTCCCCATGCAGGTGGTCCGGACTATACAGCGCTGTTTTTCGAAGACCCAGATCGCATCAAAGTTGAACTCGTGGCAACGATGTGAACGGTTTCGTGAGAACTTATTGAAAGTTTGTGAAAACAATTGCAAACTCTACGTCGACCTCCTAGACTGAAAGGGTCTAAAGGAGGTCTTCTTATGGAAAAGCAAGTCATCGATTATATGGAAGAAGCCGCATTTAAAAAATCATCGTTGCTTCAGCATTCATTTTCTAAATATGTGTTACGGTCGATTATCGCCGGCTTTTTAATTGGCATTGGAGTTGTCTTCTCATTCACAGTCGGAAACATGTTCATCGATGTCCCCGGAACGATGCTCATTGCCGGTGCTAGTTTCTCGGTGGCACTCGTCTTCATCGTTTGGATGGGTGGAGAACTATTTACGAGTAATACGATGTATCTCTACACAGGGGCAAAACGGGGACGTGTCGCTTGGTTAGACTTAGCGAAAATATGGGGAATCAGTTGGATCGGCAACTTGATTGGCGCCGTCATTTTATCTCTTCTCGTCATCGGAGCTCACAGTATGGGCGAGGTAACGGGTGATCATTTGCTCGCTGTCGTCGCGGCGAAAAAAATCGGCGGAGATGCCCTTGCGATTTTCCTAAAAGGGATTTTGTGTAACATTCTCGTTTGTCTGGCTATCTTTATGCCACTAAAAACAAATAATGACGTCGCAAAAATCATGCTAACGATGATTCCAGTCGTCGTATTTTTTGCTGCCGGGTTCGAACACTCGATTGCGAACATGGGTGTCTTCGCACTTGCGCTTCACTATGTGCCGTCAGAACTCATCAACTTTAGTGGCGCCCTTTACAATCTATTCTTCGCCACACTCGGTAACATTGTCGGGGGTGCGTTGTTCGTGGCCGGAAGTTACTTGTATTTAAATAAAACTGAAATGGAACAAGCCGTCAAGCCAATCCGTCAACGTGCATAAAAAGACAGGGACCCCAATTAGCAGGGTCCCTGTTTGTTGCGTGATGCATTATGATTTTGAAACGTCAGCAGCGGCTGTTTGAACAGAACCTTGTGCCACTTCGTCTTCTTCGACGTCCCAGCACTCTGTGTTTTCGATACCGAGTTTACGAGCTGAGAAGCGTGGGTTGAGACCTTGAGCACGTTGCTCTTCGTAGTCTTTAAGAACTTTGAAGGCAACACCACCAAGCAATGTGATGGCTGTGATGTTGATCAATGTCATTCCTGCCATGAAGAGATCAGCGAGGCTCCAAACGAATCCGAGGCTCGCAACCGCTCCGATGAAGACGAATGCCATTGTCGCAAGACGGAATCCAAGGACTGCACCTTTACTCTTCTTGATGAATTCGATGTTCGTTTCACCGTAGTAGTAGCTTCCTGCAATCGAGCTGAATGCGAACAAGAAGACACTGATGGCGATAAATGCCGGGGCGAGTGCTCCGATTTGTTCAGTCAAGGCATTTTGAAGGAGGACAATCCCTTCACC
Organism: Exiguobacterium sp. s89; assembly: GCF_018617735.1. NCBI lineage: Bacteria > Bacillati > Bacillota > Bacilli > Caryophanales > Exiguobacterium > Exiguobacterium sp. s89. Next base: position 107,881 of record NZ_JACSKS010000003.1, on the reverse strand, counting down.
ATTCCCTGAAGCGTAGCTATCTGAGAGAAGAATGATGGCTGCAGTTGCTGTACAAACAATCAACGTATCCAAGAATACACCGAGTGATTGAAGGAAACCTTGCTTCGCAGGGTGTGATACTTCAGCTGCTGCTGCAGCGTTCGGCGCAGAACCCATACCAGCTTCGTTCGAGAAGAGTCCACGACGAACACCCATAGAAATCGCAGCACCGATTGAACCACCGACTGCTTCGTCTAAACCGAATGCACTTTGGAAGATCATCGCGAAGACGGCTGGGAGTTCAGCAAAGTTGACAACAACAACGTAGAGCGCGATTACAAGGTACAACACGGCCATGACCGGTACGACGATTGCCGAGAAGTTAGCGACACGTTGTACTCCACCGAAGATGACGAGACCAGTAAGAACAACCAAGATTGCTCCACCGATGACTGCATCGACACCGAATGCGTTATCGAATGCTGCAGCGATCGTGTTCGATTGAACAGAGTTGAAGATGAGGCCAAATGTGACGGCGATGAGAACCGCAAATACGATTCCTAGTGCACGGTTATTCAAACCTTTTTCGATGTAGTACGCTGGGCCACCGCGATAAGCGACATCGTCTTTCACTTTGTATACTTGAGCCAATGTACTTTCAATCATGGCTGTGGCGCCACCGAGAAGGGCGACGATCCACATCCAGAAGACCGCTCCCGGTCCACCGAGTGTGACGGCTACCGTGACCCCTGCAAGGTTACCTGTACCGATTCGAGTCGCAGCACCGATAAAAAATGATTTCATTGGTGTGATACTCTTGCCATCTTTTGATGGTGTCACGTCCGACTTATCCGTGACCGCACGGAACATTTCTTTTAAGTACCGGAACTGCATAAATCGTGTTTTGACTGTGAAATAAATCCCGGCTCCAACGAGTACGGCGATCAATACGTACGACCATAAGATGTTGTTCAAAAAGTCGACGCTTCCTTGTAGCAAACCTTGAATCGCTTCCATGAATAAGTTCCTCCCTGTTGTGTGAATCTGAAGTTGAGATTTTTTATGATGTCTTAGTTCTGAATTATACAAATATTCTGAAAATTATCAACCATTTTTTTATAGGTTACTTCACTGTTTTTTCACATCAATGAATCATGATTCCTTATACAAACTCATTTAAAGCGCTTACAATAATAATGTTTAGAAATATTAAATCATGATTGTTTTTGATGACCATGAAACGAATATTCAAAAAAAACAGCCACTCTTTTCGAGTAGCTGTCGTCTTAAATACCAGTACGTTTCTTCTGGTTATTTGGTTTTTTCGTCAATTGACTCGTTAATGGTTTTTGTTTCGTACCATGTAAACCTGTCGGAACCTTTGTCTGGTTCTGTTTCTTTTCTGCTAGCTTTTGTTTCATCGCCTCTTGAAAAGATAATTTTTTCTCACTCATCTTACTCACCTCCAGCTTCGATCACTTTCACACGACCGACCTGTCCATCGCTCAAACGCACTTTGATTCCGTGCGGATGACGTGGCGAGTTCGTCAATATATCCTGAACGACGCCTTTCGTCAACTTTCCGCTTCGTTGATCTTGTTTCAAAACGATTTGGACATGGAGCCCTGGGCGAATGTCAGCACGTTTCGTTCCATCCATACCCGACACCCCTTTCCATTTAGTCAATCTCTATCATATGCTCTTTTCCCGTATTTGTCACAGTCTATTCCATATACCGATTTGTCGCATCGTTTCCGTCATGTAACTTTGATCGGTCTGTAGTGTCTTCTCGGGAAGCGGATGATGGAATTGCAAGCTGACTCCTCGATGCGAAAAGATGACGTTGATGATCGTATTTCCATCGATATCATGGAGCGTCGCCGTTCCTTGAAGGGAATGGAAGGCCGAGGCGAACGCCTCTCCAAAATCGAGATACGTTGTCACAGTGGTTACAACACGTTGCTCATCCATCATCAAGTTTACTTGTTCGCGGCTCGCGCTTATGATGACGACTCGTGCTACCTCGTTCCCATTTGAAAATTCAATCGTATGCATCCTCATCTCACCTCACATTCAATAGAGGTACCCTCCTCAGAAGGTACCTCTCTATCATAAACGATATAGACGGGCTGCGAATGGTCGCAACATAAATGTCTCGGTCTCAATCGTCTCCGGATCAATTTCATTCGTCATGACGAGCGTAGCGCCCGCTATTTCTGGAATTGTCACTTCTGCCGGGTTGGCAGTCAAGTTGACGACCACGAAAAATCGATTGTTCTCAAATGAACGTTCATAGACGAAGGCTTGCTTGTGCTCTGGCAAGACGTCACGATAACGACCATACGTAAACGTCTCTTCGGCTCGGCGAAGTCGAATCATCTCCTTGTAGAATGATAGGATTGAGTGTTGATCGTGTTGCTGCGCCTCGACGTTAAGCGTCTCATACTCTTCATGAATCGGCATCCATGGTGTTTTCGTCGAGAAACCAGCATGAGGCGACGCATCCCATTGAATCGGCGTTCGCACGTTGTCACGTGAGGTCCCCCATACTTGTTGCATCGAATCGATTTCACTCATCCCGTTCGCAATCCGTTCGAAATACTCATTTTTTGTCGCGACATCATCATAGTCATGAATGGACGGGAGGGGCACGTTCTTCATCCCAATCTCTTGTCCTTGATAGATGAATGGTGTGCCGTGCATAAAGAAATACATCATCCCAAGAGCCGTGGCACTCTCACGCCAGTAATGTTGCTCATCCCCAACGAGCGAGACCGCTCGCACCATATCATGATTTTCAATGTATAGTGCGTTCCAACCGGTTTCGAGTAAACCTTGTTGCCATTTATCAAAGATTCGTTTCAACTCGACGACATCGAGCGGGGCAAGACGTGACCGTCGCATAATATCGACATGGTCAAAATGAAACGCCATATTCATCGCGCCATTTTCCGGTCCCATCCAAAGATCCGCTGCTTCCGGTTCAATCCCGTTCGTTTCACCAACGGTCATAATATCGTATTTCGAGAAAGTCTCCCGCTTCATCTCTTGAAGGTAGTCATGGATTCCATCGATATTCGAATACATCGAGAACGCCGTGACGACCGGTTTGCCGTCCGGAGATGGAAGCATCGTCCCCGTCGGCATCTTTTTAATGTGACTGATTGCATCGACACGGAATCCGTCGACGCCTTTATCGAGCCACCAATTGATCATATCGTAAACAGCCGTTCGTACTTCACGATTCTCCCAGTTCAAATCAGGTTGCTTCTTCGAGAAGACGTGTAAGTAGTATTGATCAGTCTCTGTATCGTATTCCCAGGCAGAGCCGCCAAAGATACTCGCCCAGTTGCTCGGTGGTGCACCTTCTTTACCATCTCGCCAAATGTACCAATCCCGTTTCGGATTGTCTTTCGAACTTTTCGACTCTAGGAACCATGGATGTTCGTCCGACGTATGGTTGACGACGAGGTCGAGCAACAGCTTCATCCCACGCGCATGTACAGCCTTTAGCAAGGCGTCGAAATCTTCCATCGTCCCGAACTCTTCCATAATATCTTGGTAATCACTAATATCGTATCCGTTGTCATCGTTCGGCGATTTATACATCGGACAAATCCAGATGACATCAATCCCAAGGTCTTCTAAGTAATCAAGCTTTTCAATGATTCCACGAAGGTCTCCAATCCCATCCCCGTTCGAATCTTTGAAACTTCGTGGATAGATTTGATAGGCAATCGCCTCTTTCCACCATACACGACTTATTTTTGTTTGTTTCGTTTGGCTGAACAACGTCTCCATACGGCACCGTGCCTCCTACAATAAGGTATGATTCACATCTACCATAGCACTAGTGCAAGCGTTTGCAAAGAATCAGTCCATAAAAAAATGCAGTTTTTACACTGCATTTTGATGATGCGCCCCCACTTGTTCACAGAAGGCCGTGATGAGCTTCGATAAGTGTTTCCAATCATGGTCCATCGTCGCGACGTGATATGAGTTTGGAAGCACGGCGTATTCTTTTGTTCCTTGTAGCTGATCAAACAACCAGATGGAGTCGGAAGGTGGAACCACGTTGTCGACAGCTGAATGAATCACATATGTCGGCACATCCACCGATTCGACGTGAGGTCGCACCTCGTCAATCAGCGAAAGCAATTCTCGGATTGCTCTTGTCGGCACGCGGTCATAGACAATCTCATATACGTCTTCTGCTAAGATGTCGGGCGCGTCTTCGTCGATGAATCGACACTCGGTATCCGACGCATGGCACGCATATCCCGGTACGGACAGTGCGGCATTGATTGTTACGACTGCGTCTGCTTTTCTTCCAAGAGCTGCTTTGAGTGCCAACGTTCCACCCATTGACTGACCGACAACGATGACAGTCTGACAAGATTCACGCAATCGTTCAATTCCTTCGATCACACTCTTATACCAGCATCGATGCGTTGAACATCGAAAATCTTCCGGGTCTGTCCCATGCCCTTTCAAACGTGGTGCGTAAACAGTAAACCCTTGTTTCATCAGTTCAATCCCGACATCTTGCACACTTTGAGGTGTCCCGTTGAAGCCATGACAAAGTAAAATTCCAATCTCGTTTCCTTCATAATAAAATGCGCCTGCTCCAGGAATAACTGGATAAACGGTTTCTTTCATTTCTTCCTCCTCTTAATACACACTTAACCGATATAATTAATTAGTATTAGAAGAGTGTAAATTTTATCGAAGCAATCGTCAAGTTCTTCAGGTTTCATTTACCTTGTCATCAAAATGTAATCATAACTTCGTATTTAGTAGATTGAGTTCTGACGTCTGCTTGGTTATGTTTAACATGTAGTTAAAAACTTGGGAAATGAACGTGTTAATTTTGACAATACACGAATGTTTTTCAAGAAATTCGTCACAAGAGAAGTAATGTAAGCGCTATCACGTCGTTTTTTCGAAAAAGGGGGACGAATATTCACCATTAATCAACGACACGAATTGGGGAAATCGGATTAGACCATTACATCTAAGGGAGACTTACACATGGGGAAACCAACACAATCATTTAAGACAGTCACTGGCCTTGCCTTATCAGCAGGACTCATCGTCAGCAGCATGACGCCGATCGCGGCAAACGTACACGCCGAAACGTTGAACGCTTCAGACCTCTTCATTTCAGAATATGTTGAAGGATCAAGTAATAACAAGGCAATCGAGTTATTTAACGGAACGAACGCGACAATTGACCTTTCTGCTTACAAGATTGAATTGTATTCAAACGGAGGCACGACTGCCGGAAACACATTGAATTTAACAGGCACACTCGCACCGGGAGCTACATATGTCATCGTGAACGGCAGTGCATCGGACGCGTTGAAAGAAAAATCGAACACGGTGAGCGCCGTGACGAACTTCAATGGGGATGACACAATCATCTTGAAAAAAGGAGACACTATTCTCGATGTCTTTGGTCAACTCGGTTTCGACCCGGGGACAAAATGGGGAACGATCGTTGCGACTGCCGATCAGTCGCTCATTCGTAAAGATACGGTGACGCGTGGAGACAGTGAAGGCAGCGACACGTTCGACCCGTCTATCGAATGGATATCGACACCACAAGACACGTTCGATAACCTCGGGTTACATACGTTCCAAGGTGTCGAGTACGGAGATGGTGGCACGACTGAACCGCCTGCACCAATCACACCGATTTCAATTGCTGACGCGCGGACAAAAGCAGAAAACGAGACGGTCACGGTAAAAGGAATCGTCACGGCTAAATTAGCAAACACGATCTCCATCCAAGACGCGACGGGAGGTCTGTCTATCCGTCCAACGTCACTTGCGGTCAATGTCGGGGATGAGGTTGTCGTCACAGGGGTCGTCGGTTCATATCGTGAACTACTTCAATTGAACAGTGCCGTCGTCGTCTCCAAACAGGAATCGACGCTTCCTGTTGCACAAGTAGTGACAGGTGAACAAATCAACGAAAACGTCGAATCAGAACTCGTCACCGTCAAAAATGTCACGCTCACAGGTAGCGGTCAGAACTTGACGGCAACAGATGGGACAAAAGAGTTCATCGTTCGTGACGAGCGAAGCATCCTCGACTTGCAGACAGACGTGAACTATTCATCGATTACAGGAATCGTCCAGCAATTTGATAACATGTACCAAATCATCCCTCGTGACCCAGCAGATACAGTCATCGATACGTCTGTTCTTCGCCCTGCCGTCGCAAAACCAGGTGCCGGTACGTTCGTCGGACCACAAGACGTCACGCTCTCGACAACGACAGCAGACGCCGAGATTTTCTATACGCTCGACGGATCTGATCCGAAAGAGAATGGTCTTCGTTACGAAAATCCAATCCGCATCGAAAACTCGATGACATTGAAGACGGTCGTGAAAACGGAAGATGCGTTCAGTGCCATCTCGACATTCTCTTACAAGATTACAGACAAAATTCGCATTCACGACATCCAAGGTGCGAACCATACCGCTCCGATGAACGGACAGACGGTTGAAGGTATCGAAGGGATCGTCACGTCTACTTTCGTCTCAAGCGGAACGACCTACTACTTCATTCAAACTCCTGACACGGAAGCCGATAATGATGCACGCACATCTGAAGGGATTGTCCTTTACGGCGGACGTTCAATTGCTGGTATTCAAGTCGGTGACCTCGTTAAAGTGAACGGAAAAGTGAGCGAGTACGCGATTGAAGGATACAGCGACCGTCAACAGACAGATATGAAGATGACACAAATCGATACGCGTAACGGAAAAGTTGAAGTTCTCGAGAGCGGTGTAACACTTCCTACCCCGATCACGATTGACGCTTCAAATCTCCCAACCGAGTATATCGACAGTGATAATCTCGCCGTCTTCAACCCGGAGAAGGACGCAATCGATTTCTGGGAGAGCCTTGAAGGGATGCGCGTTCAAACGAACAATTTGAAGTCGGTCGGACCGCAGGAGTACGGTGATTTGGTGACTGTTCTCGAAGATACGCCAACGGAGACATACAATGGCGGCGTCTTATTGAAAAAGAACGACGCGAACCCAGAACGCATTCAGTTCCGTCTCGAACCGAACGCTGAAGCACGTGACTTTGATGTCGCGACAGGCGACCGTTTCAACGGACCAATTGTCGGTGTCGTCGGCTATTCATTCGGTAACTATAAGATTCAAGCTTCACTTGAGGATATGAAGGCTACATTCGTCAAAGGGGATGCGCAGCGTGAGAAGACGTTCATCGAGGCAGAGGAAGATCAATTAACGATTGCATCGTATAACTTAGAAAACTTCTCGAACAACATCAAAGAAACATCAGATGAGAAGGCACTCAAATTGGCGAAAGCGTTCGTCAATGAATTGAACAGCCCTGACATCATCGGCGTGACAGAAGTACAAGACAACGACGGACAGGACAAAGGGGCAGGTTCTGCCGCTGATCAAAGTTATCAACGCTTGATTGACAACATTGTTGCTGTCGGCGGGAAGACATACAAGTACGCAAACATCGACCCAGAGAACAACCAGGATGGTGGCGCACCGGATGCCAACATCCGCGTCGGCTTCTTATACGACCCTGAGCGCGTGTCATTGACTGACGGAATTCCTGCCGGTGATGCGACGACGGCAGTCGGATACGCTGACGGGAAATTGACGCACAACCCGGGACGGATCGACCCAACGAACGAAGCGTTCGATCGCTCACGTAAACCGTTGGCGGCTCAATTCGACTTCCAAGGCGAGAACGTCATCGTCATCGCGAACCACTGGAACTCAAAAGGCGGCGATACTGGGTTCTTCGGCTCACAACAGCCGGTCGTACTCGGAAGTGAAGTGCAACGTAAGAAAATTGCACAAGTCGTCCACAACTTCGTGTCGGACGTGAAGACGAAGAACCCAGAAGCAAACGTTGTTGCACTTGGAGACTTCAACGACTTCGAATTCTCGGATGCACTTCAAATCTTCAAAGGTGACTTAATGACGAACATGGTCGAGAAAGTCCCGGCTGTCGACCGTTACTCTTATGTGTATCAAGGGAATTCGCAAGTACTCGACCATATCCTCGTGTCGAACCGCTTAGCGAACTCTACGAAGATCGACATGATTCACGTCAACGCAGACTTCACAGAGATGTCAGGACGTGCGAGTGACCACGATCCAGTCCTTGCACAAATCGACTTCACACCGGAACCAGAAGTGGAATTGACGCGTTATACCGTGGAAAACCATAAAGCTGCACGTCTCGTCCTTCAAGAGGATTATATCGGTGTGACGATCGGAAAAGGTACAAACTTCAAAAATGGGATCTTCGTTCGTGGTATATACACGGAATTGACTGGTGACGCTTTAAAAAACGTCGTCGTTCAAGTGAAACCAAAAGAAGCTGGTGCCACTATCGACTTCAAAGGTGCAACAGTGAAGGAAGTCATCGTTGACGGGAAAAACCTTGCTGAGATTCATGGTGCGAAGAACGTCCAACGCATCACGTATACGAAAGGTGCCTCTCCTTCATCAATCATTATCAAGAAATGACATCTTGAACCGCAGACAAGACACATTGTCTGCGGTTTTTTAGGTTTTGCCTTTTCTGAAGCGGGGATAAAAAGGAAGAAGCTGAATCGTGGAGGAGAAATTATGGAACTGTATAACGGAGAACTGTATTGGCCAACAACTGAATCAGATAACGTCGTATTGCAACAACCTGAAAAAAAGGAACGCTACGACGTGCTCGTCATTGGAGCTGGCATGTCCGGGACATTGACGGCCTATACGCTACAACAGGACGGTGTCGATTTTGCGGTGATTGATGCGCGCAAAGTCGGGACAGGAAGCACATCAGCAAATACCGGGTTAATTCAATATTCAAATGACATCATGTTACATGAACTCGCAGAAAAAATTGGAGAGGCGGCAGCTGTTCGCTTTTATCAATTGTGTCTCGATGCGGTCGAATCGCTCGACCAGGTGGCAAAAGATGTCGGTGCATCCGATATATATATTCGACGGGACAGTCTTTGTTTTGCGAGTGATGAGACCGATGTTGCCAAATTGAAACGTGAGTATGAAATGCTGTCAAAGTACGGTTTTGACGTGGAATGGTTGGATCGTGAGACATTACGCGAACGCTTCCCATTCGAAAAACCGGCGGCCCTCATCACCAAAGGCGATGCCGAGGTCAATCCGCTCACGCTAAGCCGTCAAATCATTCGCCATTTATCAAAACAACACGTCCCAATTTTTGAAGAAACGTCGGTGGATGAGGTCGTGTCCGACGGTGACGGATGGGTCGTTTTCACCTCAAACGGGACATTCAAAGCGAATAAAGTTATTTTTGCGACGGGTTATGGGCCAGCCCCCCTACTCGACTCCCATCGAATCGATTTAAATCGGTCATACGCCATCGCCACGAATCCGATCGCTGAGTTCAGTGATTGGGAAGGACGTGCCCTCATTTGGGAAACGAAACGCCCGTATCTCTATTTACGTACGACTCCCGATGGTCGGATTATCGCTGGCGGTCTCGATGAAGACAAAGCGGAGACACCTCACGACGAGACGCTCATGAATGATCGGGCAGAACGGGTGAAAGAAAAAATAGCCGAGCTCTTCCCGATGTATGACCTTGAAATCGATTATGCCTGGGTCGCCTTGTTCGGAGAATCAGTGGACCAACTCCCGTTCATCGGAGAGCACCCGAATCAACCGAACTTGTTTTACTTACTTGGATATGGGGGAAATGGGACGGTGTACAGCATGCTCGGCTCTCGTATTTTAAGTGCCCTCGTTCGCGGTCAGTCGCATCCCGATGCGGACCTCGTTCGTCTAGATCGAACATAATCCCCGACATCTCGGGGATTGTTACATATTGAAGGAGTGTTTTTTGGTTGAAGAAAAAAAGAAAAGCAAATTGGGTATATCAACTCCGGCGTCTCGCCGTGTTTCTCGTCCCGCTCGGCTTGGCCGTCTGGTTCTGGCCGCAGGAGTCGACACCCACCACACAATTGAAGTCTGAACAAGCCTCTATTTCCGAGGAAATATACACGATTGAAGAACGTACACCCATTGAAGAAGACGGCGTCACTCGATATGAATATGATGTCGTGGTACATGGGGAACGGAGTACGGATGAGCTTCAATCAATCAGTCATGACGTCATCGATGACGTACAACAGTCTGATCAGTTTCAGGCCGCCTTGCTACGATTTTATGATGATGCCGCGTATATCGGGACGGAACCCCCACTCGGTGAAGCCGTATTCGCTCCGGAAGGTGATTACGCGCTTGCCGATTGGGTGAAACCCGGTCAAATAGACGACATGATATTCGGCTGGCAACTTCGGGAAAAAGAATGGACGACCAAATTGACCGACAAAGAGATACAGATTTGGAGATCATGGCAAGACCAGTATACGGAGCAGAATCCTGATGACCCCGATGCGAAAGCGAAAGTGACGCGTGTCATTGCCACGGAATACGAACTCGACCCTAAAGTGGTGCAACAAATCGTATTGAAACAACATGTATGGGCCGCATTATGAATAACCTTAACTTTGTGTGAAATCTCTCTTTTTTTGAAAAAGAGGGATTTTTTTATTTTAGGTTAGGGAACACCGATATAGTAGGTCAAATCGTGACTTACGACGGTCAGTCATACTTAAGGGAGGCAATCACATGGGGAACAAGAAAGAAGAGCAGTTAAAACAACATACGATTGATAACGAACAACAAGCTGGCTTGACGACAAACCAAGGTCTGAAGATGGCGGAAGACGAATTCTCGCTGAAAGCAGGACGTCGTGGTCCGACGTTAATCGAGGACTTCCATTTCCGTGAGAAGATGACTCACTTCGACCATGAGCGGATTCCGGAGCGCATCGTTCATGCGCGTGGAGTCGGAGCACACGGGGAGTTCCAGGTGTATGAACCGCTTGCCGAGTTCACCAAAGCGGATTTCTTGAATGACCCTTCGAAGACAACACCCGTATTCGTCCGTTTCTCAACGGTTCAGGGGTCACGCGGTTCCGGTGACACCGTTCGGGACGTCCGTGGATTTGCGACGAAGTTCTACACAGACGAAGGGAATTATGATTTAGTCGGGAATAACATCCCGGTCTTCTTTATCCAAGATGCAATCAAGTTCCCGGACCTCGTCCACGCCGTGAAACCTGAACCACATACAGAAGTGCCGCAAGGGGGAAGCGCGCACGATACGTTCTGGGATTTCGTCGGACAAAATCACGAGACGGCTCATATGGTCATGTGGGCGATGAGTGATCGGGGGATTCCGCGTAGTCTACGCATGATGGAAGGGTTCGGGGTGCATACGTTCCGTCTCGTAAATGCTGAAGGAAAAGCGCACTTCGTTAAGTTTCATTGGAAGCCAAAGCTCGGGGTGCATTCACAAGTATGGGACGAAGCCCAAAAAGCAGCCGGGAAAAATGCTGATTTCCACCGTGTCGACCTGTATGAAGCAATCAATAAAGGCGACTATCCAGAATGGGAGCTCGGACTTCAACTCATCCCTGAAGAAGACGAGTTCAAGTACGACTTCGACATTTTAGACCCGACCAAACTGTGGCCGGAAGAAGAAATCCCGGTCAAACTCGTCGGGAAGATGACCTTGAACCGAAACGTCGACAACTTCTTCGCGGAAACTGAGCAAGTCGCGTTCCACCCGGGTCATCTCGTTCCAGGAATCGACTTCTCGAACGATCCGCTCTTGCAAGGTCGTCTGTTCTCGTATACGGACACGCAGCTTTCGCGTCTCGGTGGACCAAACTTCCACCAGATTCCAATCAATAAACCAGTTTGTCCGTTCCACAACAATCAGCGGGACGGGATGCATCAAATGGCCGTCCATAAAGGGCAGACGAGCTATCACAAAAATGCGCTCAACAACAACCAGCCGGAACCCGTACCGGCCGACCAAGGTGGTTTCGAGCATTATCAAGAAAAGGTGGACGGGCATAAGATTCGCGGCCGTAGCGACAGCTTCCTTGATTTCTATTCACAGGCGAAGCTCTTCTACAACAGCATGACCGATGTCGAGAAGCAACATATTCAAGACGCCTGTAGTTTTGAACTCGGAAAATGTGAGTCCGACATGGTGAAAGAAAACGCCGTCGATTTATTGAATCGGATCGATCGTCACCTCGCCGAAGTCGTCGCGGACAATTTAGGGGTACAAGTGCCAGAAGAGAATAATGAGGTCCAGTCAGATAAGAGCTCCCCTGCCCTCTCGATGGCCAACACGATTAAAAAACCGGACACGAAGAGTGTCGCCCTCCTCCTCGCCGGTGACGTGGACGCGAATCAGGTGAAACAATGGGTGCAGACGCTCGCCGACCACAATGTCAACTATAGCCTCGTCGGAAAAAAAGCGCATATGCTCGGTGATTTGAAAGTAAAAGAGACGTATGACACAGTCGACGCGAGTCTCTTCGATGCCGCTTTCTTAGTGAGCGCCGCAACCTCGGTCGAAGATGATGTCCTCGAGTTTATCGAGAACACGTATAAGCACTATAAGCCGCTCGCCTTGCACGTGCATCACAAAGAGGCACTCGCCACATGTCGCGTGAAGACAGACCAGCCTGGCGTCTTCACGTTTGACGAGCACAACCTCGATGGATTCGATGCGTTCATCGATGGGATTGCGACAGCCCGTTTCTGGGACCGTGCCTAACGACGTTACTTTACTCGACTCGATTCCCGAGTCGAGTTTTTTTCATGTCTGTCATTCAGTGCATGTAGTGCATCATCTCAGACAATCCTAATTTGATTTGGTATACTCTTTTAGTTATGTTTATTAACTATTCGACTTTGAAGAAAAGGAGGCGTCGTGTTCGATGCATCAACCTATTCAAAAACTGTGGACGCGAGACTTCTTGATCATCTCGCTCATCAACTTCTTCCTGACGCTTATCTTTTTCTTATTGATGGTCACAATCGGAGTGCATGCCGTCGAGTCGTACGGAGCGACGACGAGTCAAGCAGGACTCGTCACCGGTATCTTCATCATCGGGACGTTGACCGGACGATTATTCATCGGTCGACTCATTGATTCGATCGGTCGGAAGAAGACGCTTTATATCGGGCTCGTCTTTTTCACCACCACGATTTTATTGTACTTCGTCCATTGGGGCATCGGCTTCTTATTGCTCACCCGGTTCGTTCACGGTCTCGGGATGGGATTATCGAGTACGGCAACCGGGACCATCGTAGCGCAAATCATCCCTGCGACCCGGAAAGGTGAAGGCATCGGCTATTACAGCATGAGCTCCACTCTGGCGACAGCCATCGGGCCGTTCGTCGGATTGCTCCTTAGCCAATATACGAGCTTTACCGTCATATTCGCTCTTTGTTTCGTGATTGGAGTCATCAGTTTAGCGAGTACGTTCTTCGTCAACGTACCTGAAGTCGATGCTCCTGAAGTCGTTCGTGGCTTCTCATTGAAATCATTCGTCGAACCGAGGGCGTTACCGATTGCCCTCATCATCGGCATGGCCGCACTAAGCTATTCGAGTGTCTTGTCCTATATCAACTTTTATGCAAGTGAACTCGACTTGATTGAGGCGGCAAGTATCTTCTTCCTTGTCTATTCGATCGCCGTCCTATTATCACGTCCAATCACTGGGAAATTGATGGATGCGCGTGGAGCAAACGTCGTCATGTATCCGGCAATCGCCATCTTCGCTGTCGGACTTCTCGTACTCAGCCAGGCGAATAGCGGCTGGATGCTTTTGCTTGCAGGTGCTTTGATTGGACTAGGTTTCGGAAATATACAGTCTGGTACACAAGCGATTGCCGTTAAGGCTTCACCACCCCACCGGATGGGGATGGCGACATCCACGTTCTTTATTGCGCTCGATGCAGGTCTCGGGTTTGGACCTTATTTCATCGGACTACTCATTCCGTTGACCGGTTTCTCGACGTTATACCTGATCCTCTCTGGCGTCGTTCTCTTTACCATTTTCTTGTATTACGCTATGAATGGACGGAACGAACAAAAACAACTGAACGAAGCTGCCTGACAGGATGTATATGCATCCTGTCTTTTTTTGAAAGTTCACACATTTCTGTGGTGGATACGTTAAAATAAAAATGACGTGTAAAAAATAGAATGAACGAAATGAGGGAGACGAGATGAAAGCTGACCATACACTTCAATCCAACGCATCGATTTTACTACGGACGTTCGATAAAATTTCAGACTATGTATTCTTTATGGAAGTTGATGGTTCAGCTTATCGATACGTCTTCGTGAACGAACCCGGAAAACGTGCCATCAATTGGTCGGATGAGGATATCGGGAAGAAGATTGATGAACTCGTTCCGATTGAGACGGCCGCTCTTATCTCACAGTATTACGATGAAGCAATCCGAACAAAAAAGAGTGTCGTCTATGAAGACTATCTTCTTGCCGACTCCTTTTATACGGATACCGTAGAGGCTAATGATGTGTTGACGCTTCCACTTCATTACTTCGAGTCAGAAGTAACTCCGATTTTTGATGATGAGGGAATCTGCACACATATCGTCTCCGTCGTTCGTGAAGTGACAGAACGAAAACGTCGTGAGCTCGAACTCTCAATCCTAAAAGATCATCATGAGTCGCTGCGACGCTATTCTCCCCACGGCATCTTTGTGCTCGATCATCATCTAAACATTAAATCAGTCAATCCGGCCGTCACGGCCATCACGGGTTATGCGGAACAGGACATGCTTCACCATCCGTTCTTGCATTGGCTTCCTGAGAGTGAACGGTCTCGTGTACGGAAAGGATTACAATTCACGCTTTCTGGGATTCCACACAAATATTCCGTTTATGCTGAACATCAATCCGGTGAACGACTCGACTTGTCAGTCCTCAACATTCCAATCGAGGTCGGTGGTAACATTACCGGCCTATTTGCAATCATCATCGACTTGACGCCCGAGAAGAACGCCGAACGTGCTACGGTCGAAAGTGAACGCCGCTATCGTCAACTGATCGAGACGATTCCAGAAGGCATCATCGTCCATCAAGACGGGAAAATTATATACGCGAACGCGATGGCGCTCGCCACAATTGGTGAAACTTACCTCGAGAGTGAATCGATTTTTTCATTCATCGCAGAAGAGCATCATCTATCCACCCGTAAACGACTCGCATCCCTTGAACTTGGAGGCCCTGTGAAGGATACGGAAATGGCCATCGTGACGCCGAGTGGAGACAAGCTCCAGATGGATATCAGTAGTCTCCTCATCGACTACGAGGGCGAAACGGCCGTCCTAACGATTTTACGTGATGTCACAGAAAAACGTGAAATGGAACAAGCCTTGAGACAAAGCGAGTTACAATATCGATTGATCACAGAAAACATGAGTGATCTCGTTTGTATGTTAGAACGGGACGGTACCGTTCGTTATGCATCCCCTTCCCACCGTACCGTGCTCGGCTTTGCGGCCGGGTATTACGAAGGGAAGAATACGCTCGACTATATCCATCCTGACGACATCCATATCGTCAGGGAGCAATTGAAAGAAAGGCAGCAACAGGACATCTCGTTGACACTTGAGTTCCGTCATTTTCACGCCGATCAGCGCTGGATATGGCTCGAAACGAAAATACAGGCCATCTATGATGAATCTGGACGTCTCCTTCACTACTTGACGGTCAGCCGTGAAATCATGCAGCGAAAAGCACTCGAGAAACAATTGAAACATTTGGCGTATCACGACACGTTGACGGATTTGCCGAACCGCCGCTTCTTCCTCGCCTATCTCGAAGAAGAGATTGATCGAACCGAGTTCGAACAGGGCGAATTGGCCGTCCTCGCACTTGACGTTGACCGCTTCAAACAAATAAACGATACGTTCGGTCATGATGTGGGTGATGAGCTCTTGCGCCAACTCGCACGTCGATTGACATCCGTGCTTCGAAAACAAGATATGATCGCTAGACTCGGAGGTGATGAATTCGCCGTGCTCATTCGCTTCAACGACCTCTGTTCTCTACATCGTGTCGCAGAGAAAGTCATCCAGGCATTGCAACGTCCATGGGAAATTGACCATCATACATTCATCACGACTTCAAGTGTCGGGGGCGCTCGTTATGTGAAAGGCTTGTCGACCAAACAGTTATTAAAACGCGCCGACCTTGCTCTCTACGAAGCGAAAGCTGGCGGACGAAACCAATATGTACTCGCAAAGGACCACGAATGAGTGGTCCTTTTTTCACGTGAAACATCAAAAACCGAACGATTAAATGTATTTTATCGAATTATATTCATATTTAAGTTAATTTATTTAGATATCCTTTGACTTTGTGTTCTATTCACGTTATATTACCGAATGGGCGAAGTTTTTTGTTATTTAAGACGTTAATGTTCGTGAATAGGGGTGTGACATATGGATAAAGTATTTGATTACGAAGATATTCAATTGATTCCTGCAAAATGTATTGTCGACAGTCGTTCAGAATGTAACTCGACCGTCGAGCTTGGTGGCTTTACTTTCCGTTTACCGGTCGTTCCGGCTAACATGCAGACGATTATCGATGAAAAAGTAGCACTGATGCTGGCCAAGAACGGTTACTTTTACATTATGCATCGCTTCAATCCAGAGACGCGTCTTGCGTTTATCCAAGATATGCATGAGCGTGGATTGTATGCATCCATCAGTGTCGGGGTGAAGAAAGAAGAGTATGCCTTTATCGAGATGCTTAAATCGACCGGTCATACGCCAGAATTCATTACGATCGATATCGCACACGGACACTCAAATGCGGTCATTCGAATGATTCAACACATCAAACACCATCTTCCCGGCTCATTCGTCATCGCCGGGAACGTCGGGACGCCAGAGGCTGTTCGCGAATTAGAACACGCCGGAGCGGATGCGACGAAGGTCGGAATCGGACCCGGTAAAGTATGTATCACGAAAATCAAGACTGGGTTTGGTACAGGGGGTTGGCAATTGGCTGCACTGCGATGGTGTGCCAAGGCGGCGACAAAACCGATTATCGCGGATGGAGGGATCCGGACACATGGTGACATCGCCAAATCGATTCGCTTCGGGGCTTCGATGGTCATGATTGGCTCGTTATTTGCCGGACACGATGAATCACCGGGGGAAACGTTCGAGCAAGACGGGAAACAATTGAAAGAGTATTTCGGTTCGGCTTCCGAGTTTCAAAAAGGTGAGCGGAAAAACGTCGAGGGGAAAAAGATGTTTGTCGAACACAAAGGGGCACTACAAGATACATTGACCGAGATGGAGCAAGACCTCCAATCGGCGATTTCTTACGCGGGTGGTGACAGTCTCGAGGCATTGCGCACAGTAGACTATGTCATGGTGAAAAACTCAATCTTCAATGGGGATAAAGTATATTAATAAAGGCGACCTCGTGTCGCCTTTTATAGTTCTTTCATCATCATGTAGTAGTCCGATCCAGGTGGATAGTCCGGTAGCACACCCGCGACCGTATAACCGAATCGTTCATAAAACGTTTTTGCTTGAAACGAGAACGTCGTCAACTTCACACGCGTCGCACCGAGCGACTTCGCTAACGCCTCCCCTTCTACAAGTATTTGACTACCGATGCCTTGACCATGAAAGTCTGCATCGACCCACAGGCGATCCAAATCGAACCATCCCCAATACACACTCCCATACAATCCGGCGATCACCTGTCCTTCTTGTTCGATTTTTAACTGAATGAGCGGCACGTTCGCTTCGCGGATATCACGATGATGAATCGAATGAACGTTGTTATACTCACGCAATTGAGTGGTCAAAAACTGTTGGAACGTCTCGTCCTCCTCGTGAATTCTTGTGATATGTGTCATCTTCCCATCGTCCCGTTCACAAAAAACGTAATCAATTCTTTCTCTTCTTCGTTGATTTCACGATTGACGAGTGAAGCGTATGACCGAGTGATTCCATCGATATTTCCTGGGAAATCATTTGATATGGTGGCGATTCGTCTTAATGCGAGGCAATCTTCTGCGAACGCTTCACGACTCACCATCTCACCATGTGACCAAACGATTTGTTGGGCATCGAATGTCTCCAACACATCCAACAATCGAAGTGTCTCTTCCGGTGTCATCCGCCATGTCGGAGCGTATAGATTTGCGTATAACGCGTCTCCCAAAAATAAGATTTTCTCTTCTACAAAATATAGAATGACAGCGTCTTTTGCATGGTCTCCCCCGACATGTTTCAACACAACGTGAACCCCACCGAGGTCGAGCGTCAGCGATTCTTGAAACGTCAGCGTCGGCAACACGATTTCGATGTCGCGGGCGTCCCCATATTCTTCTCGGATCGCCTCCGCACAAAATGCGATTTCAATCCCTTGCGCCACCCGTTCATCAAGAGACGCATCGTCCCAATCGTACGGGACGAGCTTCTCCATACCTTGTTTTGTCGCCTCACTTGCAATCGATAACACCCCTTCTAGGGCCGGTAAACCAAAGATGTGGTCCCAATGCCAATGTGTCAATGCGACCATCGAAGGCGCACGGAGGTCTTGTTTTTCTAGCTGTTCTAAAAAGAATGACGCGTGCGACACAGAATTACCAGCGTCGATGAGCAGCGTATGCGTATCGCCGACAAGGACACCGAGAATCGGTCGGTCTGTACGGTCGACAGGTGTCATGTACCAAAAACGTTCCGAGTGCTTGATCAAAGTTTGCATGAACAAATAAACTCCTCTTCTACTAAATCAGTTAAAGTTCCTCGCCATCTGAATATACATCGTACCGGAACCATTGATTGCCTCCATTGTTTTTTGCAATGTGCATGGCCAAATCGACTTGATGAAGAATCGCGTCGATCGTGTCACTACTTTGCACCATGGTGACCCCGACACTCGCCGTAAGATGAATCACTTCTCCATTCGACGCAGTTATTCCCCGGGAAATGACTTCATTTATATCTTTTAACCTGCGGGGAGAGCCATCCTGAATCACAATGAATGCATTATCAGAAAATCGATACACCTGACCACCAACACGCTGTACAAACTCATTTAATCGTTGAGCCATCTCAATTAACATTTCATCCCCAATCAAATGACCGAATTGATCATTGATTCGTTTAAAATCGTCTAAATCAATTAATAGTAATGTGATTGGTTGCGAGCGTTGCAATTGCTTGTATAAATCAGTCGTGAGGGTGTGACGGTTACATAGTTTCGTCAATTGATCCTGTTTCGCGATATGAACCATCTCGCGTTGTTTCCGTTCTTTTCGAATCCCGCTCTCCATCCACCTCGCGAGCAATCGTATCGTGTCGGTCAATTCCTGAAGGGTATTCTCGTCGAGTTGATCATTTAAATTCCCTTGCTCCGCCAATAAAACAATCCAGCCAAACACTTGATGATTATGTGTCAGAGGAAAACTGATGAGCGTGGTGAATTCAATGCCGTCTACAATAAGTTCGCCTTCTTGTAGCGTTTGTGAACCGACTGTCGTCAGTTGATGGAGGGATTGAAGTTCTTCTTCTCCCCACGTCAAACGGGATACCCCATTCTCTACCAAGAGTCGGTTGAAAGTCTCAATCGAGAAGATGACCGCGTGTGAATAACCGACCCATTCCAATAGAATTTCTTGAACCCGCTCCAATTGGTCTTGAAATGGCAGGCGTAATGCCGTCGCTTCATACAATGCTTCTACAACTTGCTGACGATTGATTTGTCGCCTTAAAACTTCTGTATGCTCAATTTCTGTCATGACCCAATGCGCAAACGATTCAAGTGTTTGTAGATTTGCTTCCGTGAACGTTCTCGCCTGCTCGTCGACTACACAAAGCGTACCGATGACATGACCTTGTTTTGTACGAAGTGGTACACCTGCATAAAACCCAATACGCTCGAGCCAAGGACTATCGCTCTCAATCGCTTCTGACACGACATCTTCAATGACGACCGGACGCTCGGATGTGATAACCCGATTGCATAACGTCCATTCCCGTTTAAGATGCGCAGATTCGAGTTCAATCCCGACACATGATTTGAGCCACTGTTGATCCGTCGTCATGATGGAGATGAAGGCGACCGGCATCTGTAAAGTTTGTGCGGCCAAACGTGAGATTCGGTCATAACGTTCCTCTTGAGGTGTATTTAAAATCTCCAATCTCAGAATCGCTTTTAAGCGTTTTATTTCACGGTCGTCTAGAGAAGGTTGAAGTAACTGTGACGGCTGTTCGATTTTCGACAACATCGCTTGATGGGAATATAAGATATCGAGCGCTTCATCCAAGTCTCCGAGCGGCATCGGGCGACTAAAGAAATAACCTTGAATCTCATCACAGCCGAGTTGACGTAAAATACGATATTGTTCTTCCGTCTCGACCCCTTCTGCCGTCACCTCTAGGTCTAATTTTTTTGCCAGCGACACAATCAGTTTGACGATTTCATATTCTTTTAGTCCACTCTCTTGATCGAGTTGAGCAACGAACGATCGATCAATCTTGATTCCATCAATTTCGAATAGCTTCAAATAATTTAAAGAGGAGTAACTGACTCCGAAATCATCAATCATCAGTCGAAAGCCTTGCTGTTTTAACGATTCGACTATTTTGATCGTAGCGACTGGTTCATGCATTAACGTGTGCTCTGTCACTTCAAACTCAAACTGTTCAGGTTGAAGACCGTACGATGAAATGATGGAAACGAGTTCATTCATATGGTTCTCATGAAACAAGTTCGGCGACACGTTCACGGCCACACGGCGCCCTTCAAATTGCTCGGGATGTGTTGACACCTCTTGGCACACCCGATTCAGTACAAACTGTGTCACGTCCTCAATCAGTAGCGACTGCTCCGCAACCCGTATGAACATTTCAGGAGAAACAATACCGAGCACCGGACTTTCCCAACGAATGAGCGCCTCAAAATGAATTGCTCCATCCATCAATACTTTCGGCTGATACACCATGTACAGTTCGTCTTGTTTGAGTGCTTTCACGAGTTCCGTCTCAATCATGATTTCATCGATATAGCGTTGTACGTACTCATCGTGCTCATATAAACGAATCGTCTGACTCCCGGTCTGCCGCGCCTCGAGTAAAGCAGTCGAAGCGTTCATAATGATACGGTCGGCGTCTGTCGTCCCCGCTCCGATTCCGATACAACTCGATAATGGGAATTCTGCCTCCGCAACTTGGTAGGAATGACTCGCAATCACATCAAGCAAATGTTCAGCATACATATAAGCGATTTTAATCGGCACATATGGCAGAACCGCGATGAAGTCCTCGCTGTCCACCCGACCGATGATGGACCCTTTTGGAAGTGTGTTCGCCAATTGACGTGTGATATTTTTAATCAACTGATTCGATCGTTCTACCCCTTGAAGTGACATCATCATCTTGAAACGATTGATGTGCAGACGTATGACGCTCGTTTCTTCTGAACTCTGTTGCTCGAACAATTGATCGAGCTCCAATTTCACTTTCATCAAATTCGGCATTCCCGTCAAATAGTCCATGTGCTCGATACTTCGAAGTAGTTTAATTTCCGCCTCTTCCGATAAATCGGTCGTCAAGCTAAGTATATAACGAACCGTCTCCGCCTCATCCTCGATTGGTACAAGCATAGACGACGCAAATCGGGCCGTATTGGATTCGATATTCATCTTCGACATGAAATAGACCGGGTCGCCTGTCTCAACGACCGAATCATAATGCTCAATCAGCTCATTGGCCACCTCTGATTGATACATTTCATGTAAATAATGCCCTTCCACATCATCCGGGAGTGAAGAAGCAAGTTTTGCCTGATTGCTCACGTGAACGTAACGATAGCCCTCATCTGACACTTCCATTAGAAATACCATTCGATACAAACGTGTGAACAACTCGAACAGATAATGTGGGTCCCCTTTCATCCGTTGCATCGTATCCCTCCACCCGTTCCTTTTTCTTATAGTGTAGTTGGTTTCGTGCTAAGTATGGAGAAAACCTTTGAAAAAATGGGAAAACGTTTTTCGTCCGTACAAAAAACACCTTCCCTGTCTTGAGAAGGTGTCTGTCGGATTAAAGTAATTCGTTTGCCAATAGGCGATAGACGTTTAATCGGTCCTCTTGCTTATGCTGAATACTACAGATCATCGCTTCATCGAAGCCGTAACGTTCCGACTCATCACGCAACTGTTC
This sequence comes from Exiguobacterium sp. s89, assembly GCF_018617735.1. Classification (NCBI taxonomy): domain Bacteria; kingdom Bacillati; phylum Bacillota; class Bacilli; order Caryophanales; genus Exiguobacterium; species Exiguobacterium sp. s89. Next base: position 85,754 of record NZ_JACSKS010000003.1, on the reverse strand, counting down.
CGCGATTTGTTTCGGCGTCCCCACGAGGTGAATCGCCCGGTTGTTGGCGATATGAATTTTATCGACTTCCGTGAGCGGATAGTCATGGGCCGCCTCTGGACTCAATAGCTGTCGCAACTGCCCTCGCATCAAGAAGAGACGCGACAAATCAGAAGGTCGAGCCAAATACTCAGCCTCTTCTTCCGTTTCCGCCGTCGTCACCAAATACGTGACACTGATATCCGGTTTTTCCATAAAGTCAGACGGTGTGAAGTGATGACGATACGTATCGAGCGTCTCGGCGCTCAATTGGCCATTGAAAAATTGAGCGAACGAATAGCCAAGCCCCATCCGTCCAGCTTGAATGGCACTGTTCCCACTCGAACCGAGTAACCATGCCTCTGGAAGGGTGATGCCTGTCGGCGCAGCCGGCGTATTCTTATACCAACGTTCTTCAGGTGCCTCGTCTTTAATCAATTGAAGCGTCGTATCTAATTTTTCATAAAGCCCATCCATCATCGGCTTTTGTCCCTGTGACATCGCATAGATCGCGTTCGAGTCACCTCCAGGTGCACGTCCGACACCAAAGTCGATTCGCTCAGGCGCAAGTGCACTGAGCGTCTTGAACACCTCCGCCATCTTGAGTGGCGAATAGTGCATCATCATGATGCCACCTGAACCGAGACGAATCTTTTTTGTTTTGGCTGCCAGATAGGCTGTGATGACCTCAGGAGCCGAACTAGCGAACGACATGCCTCCATGGTGCTCCGCCATCCACATGCGGTAATATCCTAACTCTTCTGCGACTTGTGCAAGCTCGACCGCACTTTTCAGCGCATGTTCTCCCGTATGACCCGACGTGACCGGCGCCTGATCTAACACACTCAATCTCATCATGCATTCTCCTATCTCTATAATGAAGTTTCTAAATATCTTGAATTTGTTGGACTCGCCGTCATCATACTAAATGGCTCTATAGAATACGAATGTTTTGCCTAGTCAACATCCAATATTTTTAGAAAATTCACGCATTTGGTTGATAGTACCTAGTCATATTTTTTATACTGATAAAGAAAGAGGTTTTAATCGTGGCTGGATGTGTAATGGGGATAGATAGACAGCAAAAACATTTCGGGGAAATGAGGAATGCATCATGAATGGTTCATCAACACCAGACGGAAAGAAATTTTCGAGTCGAGACTTTTTTAAGTTTTTGATTCCATCGCTCATCGGCATTATGTTTTTTATCGTACCAATCTCATCTGAGGAAGGTTTCACGATTCCAATCGCCTTCTTATCCAATCTATTGATTGATTGGATTGGCGCCATCGTACCGGCACTCGCCGTCATCATGATGGGAATTTCAATCCTTGGCTCGTTGTTATTATTTACGGCACGTCCTGCCTTTATAGTGGAACGACCATCAATCAACGCACTGTTTAGCGTGACACCGTTTTGGTTCGTTATGCGCATCATCGGTTTCATCGCCGGTGTCATGACGCTACTCGCGGTCGGACCAGAGATGATTACGTCGGAATTTACGGGTGGCTTGCTACTCTTTGATTTGATTCCAATCTTGTTTGCGACATTCTTTTTTGCGGGTATGTTGTTACCGCTCCTATTGAACTTCGGACTTCTCGAGTTCGTCGGCACATTCCTGATGAAAATCATGCGTCCGTTGTTCCGTCTGCCAGGACGCGCTTCCCTCGACTCGCTCGCGTCATGGGTCGGAGATGCAACGATTGGAATTCTACTTACGACAAAACAGTATGAAGAAGGTTATTATACGAAACGAGAGGCATCCATTATTGCAACGACATTCTCTGTCGTCTCCATCACTTTCACAATCGTCGTCCTGCAGTATATGAGACTCGATCAATACTTCCTGCCGTACTACGGTGCCATCATTTTATCAGGTCTAATCGCAGCCCTCATCATGCCGCGAATTTATCCGTTATCTAAAAAAGCGGATACTGCTTATGAGGAAATCGAGCTTCAACCGGAAGAAGATGTTCCGGCGAACATGTCGCTCGGTAAATGGGCGCTGACCCAAGCTTTGAAGAAGTCACAATCAAGTAAGAGTTTCTTGGAAACATTAAAAGATGGTTTTAAAAACGTACTCGATATGTGGATTGGTGTCCTTCCGGTCGTCATGGCTGTCGGGACAATCGCTGTCGTCATCGCCGAATATACACCGTTCTTCACAATCATCGGAAAGCCGTTCGAGCCGATTTTAATGTTCCTACAAGTGCCGGAAGCGGCAGCGGCCGCACAGACGATGGTCGTCGGTTTTGCGGACATGTTCTTGCCGGCCGTACTCGGAAGTGAAATCGAGAGTGAAATGACGCGTTTCGTCATCGCCACGTTGTCCGTCACCCAGCTCATCTATATGTCTGAAGTCGGGGGCTTGTTGCTTGGTTCGAAACTCCCAATCTCGTTCTTCGATCTCGTGTTGATTTTCTTGTTACGTACATTCATCACACTTCCAATCATCGTCGGAATTGCACATCTTGTGTTTTAACGAAAACGACGCCCTTTCTCTTTTATGAGATGGGGCGTCCTTTGTATACTAAAAGAAAAGGAGGGAAATCTAGATGGAGCACCCATTCGCAGGACAACTCGAGGTCGCAAACAACGGTTATGCCGGTATCATCGACCCGGAAGCTTATGTGAACGATCGTTACCATGGACGCTGGACATTAAAGCGCTCTGTACAGATCGAAGGCGTGCCTGTCTTGCTCCAACGACAATTCGAGAACGGAAAGAACAACTGTACGTTGACATCGATCACCGCCATCTTCCGCTTTTATCGAAATCACGGATTCACTAATATCCCAGACGATGTAACGCAGATTCAGGAGGATATGCGCGAGATTGCCTTCAGGCACCATTTCAAAGATGAGAAAGGGACGCCACCGACTCAAATCGCCACCATCATCACGAAATTATGGAAACGATACGGGTATGACGGTCGAGGCAGTTCCCGCTATCTATGGAAGTGGTCGACGTTCGAGCGGGAACTGAAAGCGGGTCGACCGTTCGTATTAAATATGGCGAACGGCTTCTATAAGAATCATTCCGTCACGGGGGTCGGCTATTTACAGTTTGAAAAACGGGGATTTCCCGACGTCGTCTTGTTGGCCGTGCTCGACAACCGGTCGAAAGACGTGCGCTATATCGACTTCAACGAATTCAACTTTTGGGGAAGCATCACGCGCGTCCATCCACCAACCACTCGTCCGTAATCGTTTCAATCGCTTGACCGATTTTTAAAAGATGCTCGCGCTTGGCGTATGACCCGTAATGTAGCCCGTTTGAGTCATACCCATTCCCGAGCCCGACGAACACTTCTGACGGCTTCATATGGAGGCCAATCATCGGGATACCTGATTCATGACGTCCGATTTCATAAGTGACGGCAGGATACGTAGACAGACTTCCTATTGTTGAAAACTCGTTCAAGGCACGACAGTTGTCTCGCCCGAGCACGATGATACGGCTCGGTTTAATATACGCAATCGTCCGCTCCAACAATTCGATTGAGGTCGGATGCTCCATCCAGTCGCGCCCCGTCCTCATCTTCCCCATCTGTTCATACGTCGCAAATTTAAAAAAATCGACGTGGATGACAGCGTTAGGGTCGTCATAAAACGACCGCCCCATCCCGTTGAGGAGCGCCTCGAGTTTGGCGCCACCTGGTTTCCCGAACCAGCTCGTCGTTGCGCGACCCGACTCGAAATAGACCGATGTCCGTTCGAGCGTTTGTTTCAGCGCCTCTTCATTTCCGAGGTAATCTTCAAACGAGAGTGTGTCCCGCCAATAGAACTTTTGGGCTTGCCCCATTCTCGGCGTCCCGTCACGATGTAAAAACTCGCCGCGGGACGGATTCGTCCCGATGGTCAGCCATTGATTCAGACCAGGTCGACCGTACCAAAGGACAGGCGACGCCTCCGAAATTAATTCTTTTCCGAATGATGTATCACATAGCGTTGCTTGAAATCGAATCGCGTCTTGTAACAGTCGTACTGCCTCCATGTCATCCCTCCTCTCCCGTTCGTTTCCCGCTTTCGAGAGTTTATAAAATGCGTTATAGTGAGAGGACGAAGCCAAATAAAGGACGTGTATACATGCGCATCAATAAATTCATTAGTGAATCAGGCAAGGCGTCCCGTCGCCAAGCCGACCGTCTCGTCGAAGAGGGACGCGTCACCATCAACGGGAAAAAAGCAAAAATCGGCGACCAGGTCAAACCGGGCGATGAAGTCCTCGTCAACGGTTCGGCCGCACGTGTCGCACGAAACAACGTCTACATCGCCGTCCATAAGCCGGTCGGGATCACGAGTACGACAGAGAAGAAAGTAAAAGGGAACTTGGTCGACATGGTCAACCACCCGCTCCGCATCTTCAATATCGGTCGTCTCGATAAAGACTCGGAAGGTCTTATCCTCATGACAAACGACGGCGATATCGTCAACGAGATTCTCCGTGCAGAAGGCGAGCATGAGAAAGAATACATCGTCTCGGTCGATAAGCCGATCACACCAGAGTTCGTCGAACAGATGGAAGCCGGCGTCAAAATCCTCGGACAGAAGACGCTTCCGTGTAAAGTCCGTCCGCTCTCGAAGTTTGACTTCAACATCACCCTCACCCAAGGACTCAACCGTCAGATCCGTCGGATGTGTGAGGCGCTCGGCTATGAAGTGTTCCGCCTCCAACGTGTGCGTGTCATGAACATCACGCTCGGGAAGCTCCCACCTGGACAATGGCGCGACCTTTCGAAAAAAGAACGGGAACAATTGTTCCGCGAATTGAATTACGAACCGAAAGAATGGTACTAAAATAAGCCTAGACGCGCGTCTAGGCTTATTTTTTATTTCGCTGTCACGCCACCGTCTACCGGAAGTTCAATCCCGCTAATATGATTCGCCTCGTCTGACGCGAGGAAGAGAACGGCTGCCGCCACTTCATCCGCTTGTCCGAGATTCGGCAAAGCGATTTGATTCAAGAAATGCTGCTTATAGTCCGGATGTTCCATATGCGGCGCACTCATCGGAGTCACAATGTACCCTGGGTGTACCGAGTTGACGCGAATGTTTTGTTTCCCGTAATCGACGGCCGCTGCTTTCGTAAGAGAACGGACCGCACCTTTTGAGGCTGTGTATGCCCCTGCACCCGCCATACCGGTCAATGCAGAGATGGAAGAGATGTTGACGATTGATCCTCCCTCATTCTCGGTCATGAGCGGAATCGCATATTGTGTCCCTAACATGACGCCATCGATATTGATTCGATACGTCCGTGCCCAGTCCTCTTCTGTCTGTTCCAAGAACGGTTTCGCAAGTGCGATTCCGGCATTATTGACGAGGATATCTAATTTGCCACACGTCGCTTCCACTTCTGCGAATACGTCTTCCCAGCTCGAACGCGATGTCACGTCATGCTTCACCGCGATGGCTTCACCGCCTTGTGCACGAATCGATTCGACCACGCTGTTTACACCTTGTTCATTGATATCTGTCGCGACGACCGTCGCTCCTTCTTTGGCGAATAGACGTGCCGTCGACTCTCCCATACCGCTTCCTGCCCCTGTGATGACCGCTACTTTCCCCTGTAAACGCATTGTCCCAGCTCCATTCTTTAAATTATGATAGTCTAACTATCATAATCATAATTGGATGTGACATTAATCTCAACGAAACTGCTCGAAGACGATATACTAAGGAAAGACAATGAGGTGATGGAATTGAGTAAACGACAACAAAACAAAGAAGAACGGATTCAACTGATTATCAAAGAGGCAGAGCGCTTATTTTTAGAGAACGGCTTTGAGAAAGTTCAAATGCAGGATATCGCGGATGCGGCAGGAATTGGGGTGGCGACGCTATTTCGCTACTTCCCGAAGAAAGACCAATTGATCGTCGCAGCGGCAGTCAAGAATCTACAACCGACACTCGAGCGATTTGAACAATTCATGCATGAGAAGGGAAACGCCTATGAAAGGCTTGAAGCCATCTTGAACCACTTTTTCGAGATGCAGTTGGAGCGGTCGAACCACGCCCGTTTCCGAGAGGCGTTTGAAAGCTATGCATCGTTCGTCGCCACGCCCCTTCCTGGGATCGAGACTTATATTGACGTGCAGCGACAAATCATGCAGACGCTCGAACCCTTGATTGAAGACGGGAAACGAGACGGATCATTCCGCTCGGATATCGATGTGAAGGTGACCGTCGTCACAATCATCAATACGTTCGGGACGTTCGGAAACAACATCATGTTGAAGTCACATATCAGTTATTTAGAAGACGATATCGAGCCGGCCGTTCAATTGCGTGCGTTGAAAGAGATGTTACTCGCATCCATTCGGGCATGAGAAAAGCCTCCCTTCGCTTGAAGGGAGGCTAATTGTATACATAAAAAATGAGCACCTCTCACTAGAGGTGCTCTCGAAAGTCTACCGCGACGGACCACGCTCCACAACGTGCTCCTCAAGGGAATGTCCGCCGTCTTACATAGACCAGCTCATCGCATGTACTCAACTATATGCGAAACCTACGTCCTCGTCAATCTTTTCTTCAATCTCGGTTGACATCTTCCTAAAAATTAGGATAATTAAGAGTGTTAGCACTCTTAATTATAGAGTGCCAAAATACAGACATCAAAAGGAGAACGATCATGACAAAGAAACAGTTTCAAACCGAATCGAAACGAATTTTAGAGTTGATGGTCCACTCAATTTATACACATAAGGACATTTTCTTGCGCGAGCTCATCTCGAACGCGAGCGACGCCATCGACAAGATGTATTATCGTGCCCTCTCCGACGAAAGTATCGAGTTCAACAAAGACGATTACTTCGTCAAAATCGAACTCGACAAAGAGGCGCGGACGATCACGATTCGCGATACAGGGATTGGGATGACAGAAGAAGAGCTCGAATCGAATCTTGGAATTATCGCCAAGAGTGGCTCACTCGCCATGAAGCAAGCGACGAAGATGGAAGAAGACCATAGCCTCATCGGCCAGTTCGGAGTCGGATTCTATTCTGCGTTCATGGTCGCTGACCGTGTGACCGTACGGACTCGCTCGATTGACAGTGATCAAGGCTACGTATGGGAGTCAGAAGGCACAGATGGCTATTCAATCGAGCCGACAGACAAGGCGGACATCGGTACGGAAATCACGCTCCACTTGAAAGCAGACACAGAAGATGACGCGTACTCTTCATTCCTTGAAGAGTATGAGATCCGTTCGCTCATCAAGAAACATTCGGACTTCATCCGTTACCCGATCAAACTCGATGTGATGAAACATCGTCAAAAAGAGGACTCAGAAGAGTACGAGGACTATAAGGAAGAAGAGACCGTCAACAGCATGGTACCGATTTGGCGGAAGCGTAAGAGCGAGTTGACCGATGAGGATTACAAGGCGTTCTATCATGAGAAGCGCTACGGCTTTGATGAGCCACTCAAGCACCTTCACTTGAACGTCGATGGGACGATTCGTTATCAATCAATCCTCTATATCCCGTCAACGGTTCCGTTCGACTATTACACGAAAGAATTCGAGAAAGGGCTCGAGCTCTACTCGAACGGCGTATTGATCATGGAGAAGTCACCCGATCTCTTGCCGGACTACTTCGGTTTCGTCAAAGGAATGGTCGACTCTGAAGACCTCTCCCTCAACATTTCCCGTGAAATGTTGCAACAGGACCGCCAGCTTCGCGTGATCGCCAAAAACGTGAAGTCAAAAATCAAAGGGATGCTCGAGAAGATGCTCCAAAATGAGCGTGAGGACTATGAGAAGTTCTATGAATCGTTCGGTCGCCAATTGAAGTTCGGCGTGTATGACCAGTTTGGCGCAGCGAAAGACGAATTGAAGGACTTGATTCTTTTCCATTCTTCTCACGAGAAGAAACTCGTCTCGCTCAAAGAGTACGTCGAGCGGATGAAAGAAGATCAGAAGTATATCTATTACGCGACAGGCGAATCGATCCATCGCATCGATCTCTTGCCACAAGCGGAGCGCTTGAAAGAAGAAGGATATGAAATCCTCTACTTCACAGAAGAGATTGACGAGTTCGCGATCAAGATGCTTCAGTCATATGACGACAAAGAGTTCAAATCGATTGCGAGCGGTGACCTCGGTCTCGATGACGCGGAAGCGCAGTCGCTCAACGAAGACAACCAAGACTTGTTCACCTTCATGAAAGAAGAGCTCGGGGACCGCGTCAAAGAAGTGCGTGCCTCGACACGCCTCAAGTCACATCCGGTCTGTCTGACGGTCGCCGGCGACGTCTCAATCGAGATGGAGAAGATTTTGAACACGATGCCAAACGGTGGCGGTATGAAAGCGGAGAAAGTGCTCGAAGTGAACGCTGACCATGCCATCTTCCAGACGCTCCAACGTGTGTATAAGGAAGATGAAGCGAAAGCGAAACAATACACAGACCTCTTGTATCAACAAGCCCTCCTCATTGAAGGGTTACCGATTGAAGATCCGGTAGCGTATTCGAATGCGGTGTGTGCGTTGATGGCGGAGTAACGGTGAAGGCAGAGGGGGACCTCTGTCTTTTCATTTATCTGTCGTTCATCAGCCGCCGTAGCTCATCTGGTGATAGTATTTGTTCAGTTTTCCGGTGAATCATCCGATGATAATTAGAACAGACGGGAATTAAGTCAGTTTTAGGATTCACCATCACAGCCTCATCTAAAGTGCTTAATGGTTTTAAATGGTGCACTTCAATGAAATCTCTACCACGTTCGCCATACACTTCTTCAAAATTGAAATCACATACGATACAATTCACACCATGAATTTCAATAGCTCTTTTCCGATTCGAAGCTTCCCGCTCATATCGCTTTCCGTAGTAATAATGTTCCTGCCCTTCTAAAACCATGCCTCCATCTTCTACTTCCTCGGCGTTTATATCTTCTTCTGTTACATATTCTAATTTTTTACTTACAGAACTAAGAATACGTACTATTTCCTCATATCCGATATGAGCAGTAAGCTCTTCAATCATTCCATCTACTGAATAATTTATAAAAATACCTTTGAATTCATTACTCAGGCCTAGATACCTTAAAATATTCATCGATTCAAAACCATTTGATTTTTTAGAAGTGGGCTTTAGAATTCTATTTTCGATTTCCCTATGACTAAGACCATCGATAAGATAAGCAATTAATACTCGATACTTTTTTAAATCGTCAACTGAATTAAACTCTCTTCCTCTTCCACTTGGTTGTAAAATCGGTAAATTCAAATGTCGAGCCTCCTATAAATTATTTGTTTCTTTCTAACGCAAGTATTTGCCTAAGGACAACAAAAATCCTCTCACTATCGCTACGAAAATTTATTGAATTCAGTAATTGAATTCTAAATCAATCGAAACGAAGAAAGAGGATTATTTTTATTTGAAATTATTGTACGTCCCCAACAGCTGCATCTGCTTCACTTCATGCAACAGACTTTTCTCGTCCTCTTGCTCATGAATCTCCGCAATTCGATGGCCCATCCGCTCAATCAATCCGACGACGAGAGCATTCCCCATCGTGAAGTATCGCTTGCGGTCTGTCATAGTCGCGGTCCATCCGTATGGGAAGCCATTCAATCCTTCACATTCTTCTGGACGCAAATAGCGCAATTTTTTCGTATGCGGATCTTCGATGACATGGCTTGAACGGTTGCACGTCCCTTCGCTTGTCAACATCGTTCTACCTGGGAGGTCTAGCGAATCCGGATAGGACATGCCTCCTTCAGCATATACATAGACGTGACCGCTCGCAGAAGTACGTTCGATTTTTTTCGGCCCTTTCATGTAAGCCAATTCCTCTTTTTCCGTACGTCCAGATTTTTTAACCTTCTCTGTATCCAGATAATAGTGTTCCGGGGCAGGACCAAACTGCTCATAAACCTCTTGAACGACTTCGCCGAGCGTCTTAGCTGTCTCGCGAACCGGGAGCGTCTCAAGCGTCGTCACTTGATCCCCCGTCATGACACCCGCATTTCGATAAGTCGCAGAGAATGTGTCCGAGATTTCGACGATGTCTTTCGGCAACTCGAACGTCGAACCTGGATGCTTCTCGCTCGGCATCTCCATGACCGGGAAAGTCGGTGCAAAGAATCCGTCTTTCAACAACCACTGCTCAGGATTTGCTTTCCCCGCTCGGGTTGAATGCTTTAAATCCGCTCGCGTCGCAAAGATAAAGATACGACGGCGGCGTTGGGCAAAACCGTAATCGGCAGCATTGATGACTCTCCACTCGACCGTATATCCTTGATCGGCAAACGCACGAAGCATGACACTGAAGTCACGCCCTCTTTGTTTCGCAGGTGACTTCATTAGGCGATCGACATTCTCGAGAAGAACGTAAGGCGGCTTTTCCTGTTCGATGATATTCATGATTTCCCAGAACAAGACACCCTTCTTCCCTTGAATCCCTTGCTCATTCTTTAAGCTACGCGACACACTGTAGTCTTGGCATGGGAAGCCCCCCACGAGCAAATGGTGTGGTCCTGCTTCCATCCATGACAGCGCGATATCCTCATTTACGTGTTGGCCACGTCCTTTAAAACGTTCAGCATAGCAATCAAAGGCCGGTTGCACCTTCGTCGCCGGCTCCCACTGATTGCCCCAAACCACATCGAATTTGTCAGATGTAGGCTTGGCATTCACATCTTTGATTCCTTCAAGCGCGATGCGGAAACCTCCTACACCGGCAAATAACTCAACTACTTTAATCAATGGGAACACCCTTTCGTATTTTCTATCTTAAATTTACGCTATTTTAGGTCCTATCACAACCGAACTAGCTCGATGAAATTAGTTTAACAGAAAAGGTGAATGGGATCAACAACTACGTTATACTCATCTTACATATGTAAATTTATAGGAGGTATTCGATTGCGTTACGAAACGATTCAAGAATTAATGGATAAGGCAAGTGAGGCTGAGGGCAAGACATTCGGCGAGATTGATACGACCGGACGGATTAAAAATGTTCGCTCCAAGGGATCACTCGGTCACATTATTGAAGAGAGCCACTTCGGATACCCAATCAATTCAGATGCCCGACCAGACTTTGAGGAACTTGGTATCGAGTTAAAGGTCACTCCTTTCAAGAAAAACAAAAACGGTACATATTCTTCGAAAGAACGACTCGTCTTGAATATGATTGATTACCATAGCGAGCATCGATACTCGTTTGAAACTTCAAGCTTTTTATCGAAAGCCACAAGTATGCTCATCATGCTCTATCAATATGAACCTGAAATCCCAATGGATGACTACCGCATCTATAAGGCATTCTTAAACGAGTTCTCGGAGGAAGATTTAGCCGTGATGCGACAAGATTGGGAAACAATCGTTACCAAAATCAAGAATGGAGAGGCTCATCTCATTTCGGAGGCAGATACGATGTATCTGTCCGCCTGTACAAAAGGGGCGAACGGTTCGATTGTGCGTACTCAACCCTTCTCAGATGAACCTGCCAAACCGCGTGCCTTCTCTTTGAAAGCATCCTATATGTCCGGGTTGGTTCGTAAATATTTAACACCGGAACTACTGGAATCTATCGCAAACCAAGGTGAGTTAAACGAAATGTCTATCGATGAACTTCTCGAAACCCGACTCTCACCACACTATGGCAAGACACTGATTGATTTATGTGAAGAAACGAAAGTTCCATACAATCCTAGAAACAAGGCGATGATTCCTCATGTCATGGCCAAACTGTTAGGAGTCCAAAAGACAGACCTTTCCGGTATCGAAGAATTTGCGAAGGCAAACATCAAGTTCAAAACGGTCGCACGAGAACCCGACGGAAAGATTCGCGAACATATGTCGTTCGGCAAAGTCGATTTTGAAAACCTATGCCAAAGCGACTGGGAAGATTCAGACCTATATGATACATTCGCAGAACAGAAATATCTTTTCTTGGAATTTCAATATGACGAAGAATACGTCCCTAAGAAAAAGCGAATCCCTCGCTTTGTAGGCATTCGACTGTGGAACATGCCACTCGAGACAATCGATGGCGAACTATATGAGATGTGGTCTGAGGCTCGAAAGGTCGTCAGAGAAGGGGTTGAGCTGACACCTATGAAAAATAGAGTAAAGAATAACCTTCCTGGGCCGAAATTCAATCAAGTCGCACATGTACGTTCAAAAGGCGCGGATGGAGATGACAAAGTCCGCCTCCCCGATGGACAATGGATCACAAAGCAGGCATTTTGGTTAGATCGAAACTACATTCAGCAGATTCTAGACGCTTAACATGAGTACTTCTCCCTCTGCAGTGGAATCTTCCTAGTAGAGGGAGGTGAGGGGTATGGCCAAAAACGTACCGAAAGCATCAAGTCCATCCGTGTTCAAGACGATGAGCGGCAACCGCGGGAAAGATACGAAGATGGAAGTCAAAGTCAGAAAAGCGCTGTGGGCGGCCGGATATCGGTACCGCAAGAACAACCGCAAACTTTACGGGACGCCCGACATCTCGTTTCCTGGATTACGCGTCGTCGTATTTCTGGACTCTTGCTATTGGCACGGCTGTCCCCTCCACTTCAAATTGCCGAAGACGAATGCCGATTTTTGGCGTCAAAAGATTGGACGTAACATCGAACGAGATGCCGATGTCACACAACATTATGTAGAGGAAGGTTGGATCATCCTTCGATTTTGGGAACACCAGGTCAATGATGATTTTAATCATGTGATTTATACCATCACTCATTTCGTTGACATGGCCAAGCAAAACCGACACATACGAAGTGGCTGAATTTAAAAGTACATCAGTCTAAATCTCCATCGAACATCGGTTCATCATAGGTCTCGGTCGTTTCATCGACAAGCAGGTTCGCGTAAAATTCCTCTACGCGGCCTCTTTTTTCGCCTTTTTCATTTAAGTATTCAACGATTTTGAACGTATCAGGTGCTTCAAGTCCGATAATGACGATTGGTACGGTTAGTTGCGTGTTTAACGGTTTCAAATGGTGGACATATTTCTCATACGTCCCAATGGCGCCATCAAAATTACCAGCTCGCTGTAATCGTTGAGTCGCACAGATGATGACTCCAATTCGTGTTTGAATCGCCTTTTCGACATGGTTCAGTTCGCTTGCGATGACCGGTTTCAATAAGTTCCAAGCGATGGTGCCTGCATGGTTAAATCCGACCTCGAGTGAGATGTTGTCCTTGGCAAAATCAAGACGCCACACATTCTCTGAATAATCACGATCCTGAAAAATCGGACTCTCACTCATCCATCCTCTTCTCAAAAATTCCAGCCTGAACAGTTCATTCAAAGCTTTTGATAGACTCTTGTTCTTTTCAGCATATTTTTCATTAAATACCTTTATGATGTCATTGTCGCTGATTGACTGAATGATGTCATGAATCTCTGACCAGATCTCCTTGAACTCTTCATCGTTCTTCAATATAGTCTCACCGAATCGATGAGAATGAACTCGATAATTCATAACAAATCCCCTGTCTGTAAATGATAATCACGAACAGAAAGACGAGAATAACGATATAATCTCTATCTTCCAAACGAATTTGTGACTCATTTAATATTTTGTAAAGATACTACTTATCCAAAGAAAATACATTATTATTGTAATCGTTTTCTTTACTGATATTAAGCTATTCTCTTATAATCATAAGTTATTTCAACACATTTCAAAGCATGCAAACGCCTTGACAATTCTAGCTCGTTATATGAAGTTAGTATTACATTATAATTATTCTAGTCGAGATAGAAACGCTAGAGTAAAAAAACAAGGAGGACATAACCCATGTCATTAATCGGCAAAGAAGTACTACCATTCAAAGCACAAGCATTCCAAACAGGTGAATTCCTCGAAGTTACTGAGAACGACCTTAAAGGTAAATGGAGCGTTGTCTGCTTCTACCCAGCTGACTTTACATTCGTCTGCCCAACTGAACTTGAAGACCTTCAAAATGAGTACGCTGCACTTCAAAACCTCGGTGTAGAAGTATACTCTGTCTCAACAGACACACACTTCACACATAAAGCTTGGCACGAAACATCTGAGAAAATCGGAAAAATCGAGTACATCATGATCGGTGACCCATCACACGTCATCTCACGCAACTTTGACGTCTTGAACGAAGAAGACGGCCTCGCAGACCGTGGTACGTTCATCATCGACCCAGACGGTGTCATCCAAACTGTCGAGATCAACGCTGGCGGCATCGGCCGTGACGCGAGCACGCTCGTCAACAAAGTCAAAGCAGCACAATACGTACGCAACAACCCAGGCGAAGTCTGCCCGGCGAAATGGGAAGAGGGTTCTGAAACACTCCGCCCAAGCCTTGACCTCGTCGGTAAATTGTAAGGAGCGATTGCATGTTAGAAGCAGCGATTAAACAACAGCTCGACCAATATCTCCAGCTCATGGAGGGCGATGTCGTCCTCCGTGTGAGCGCTGGGGAAGACAACGTCTCAAACGAGATGCTCGAGCTCGTCAACGAACTCGCCAGCATGTCATCACGCATCTCGGTCGAACGCGCGACACTCGAGCGTACACCGAGCTTCAGCGTGAATCGTCCGTCTGAAGAGACAGGAATCGTCTTTGCGGGGATTCCACTCGGACATGAGTTCACATCACTCGTCCTCGCCCTCCTCCAAGTGAGCGGGCGCGCACCGAAAGTCGATGCGGACACGATCAAACAGATCCAAAATATCGAAGGCTCGTATCACTTCGAGTCATACATCAGCCTCAGTTGCCACAACTGTCCTGACGTCGTGCAAGCGCTAAACGTCATGAGCGTCCTCAACCCGAACATCACTCACACGATGATCGATGGAGCCGCGTTCAAGGATGAAGTGGAAGCAAAAGAGATCATGGCTGTCCCGACGGTCTTCTTGGACGGCGAATCGTTCGGTAACGGTCGGATGTCACTCGAAGAGATCTTAGCGAAACTCGGTACAGGTCCTGACGCCTCTGCATTCTCGGATAAAGACCCGTACGACGTCCTCATCGTCGGTGGCGGTCCAGCTGGTGCAAGTGCCGCCGTATATGCGGCTCGTAAAGGAATCCGTACCGGAATCATCGCGGAGCGCTTCGGCGGCCAAGTGATGGACACGATGGGGATCGAGAACTTCATCGGTACCGCTTATACAGAAGGTCCAAAACTCGTCGCAAGTCTAGAAGAGCACGTCAAAGAGTACGGCATCGACGTCATGAACCTCCAACGCGCGAAGCGCCTTGAGAAAAATGACCTCGTCGAAATCGAACTCGAGAACGGTGCCGTCCTGAAAAGTAAGAGTGTCATCCTCTCAACCGGTGCACGCTGGCGTAACGTCAACGTCCCAGGTGAGGCGGAGTTCAAAAACAAAGGGGTCGCTTACTGCCCACACTGTGACGGTCCTCTATTCGAAGGGAAACGAGTCGCGGTCATCGGTGGCGGTAACTCCGGCATCGAAGCGGCCATCGACCTCGCCGGGATCGTCAAGCACGTGACGGTCCTCGAGTTCGCTCCTGAACTCAAAGCGGACCAAGTGCTTCAAGACCGTCTCCACAGCCTCCCGAACGTGACTGTCATCACGAACGCTCAGACGACAGAAATTACGGGCACGGACAAAGTGAACGGCATCTCGTATGTGTCTCGTGAAACGAACGAGTCACATCACGTCGAACTTGAAGGCGTCTTCGTCCAAATCGGTCTCGTCCCGAACACGGACTGGCTCGACTCGGTCGAACGCAACAACTTCGGGGAAATCGTCGTCGACCGTCATGGCGCGACGAACGTCCCAGGTGTGTTCGCGGCAGGAGACTGCACGAACAGCGCCTACAAACAAATCATCATCTCGATGGGTTCTGGTGCGACAGCCGCACTCGGCGCCTTCGACTACATGATTCGCAACTAACAAAAAGACTCGCCCTCTATCATGAGAGCGAGTCTTTTTTATAGTTCAAACGTCTTCCCCAAGTCCGGGATGAACAAAATCGAGTCCCCACTCTCCGTTTCAAACCGGTAGCCTACTCGAGGGGTAAATGGATTCCATTCTCCCCCGGTCGTCGGAACGCTCTCGATGTACGTCACGCCATCGTACGTTTTGCTCAACGTCTCTTCCGCTGCAGCTAACGAGTAGTTCGGAATCGAGAGCAATATCGCCACCCCTACACTCATCACTCCGACTGACACCGCCCACGGAGTCGATGTCGGCTTTCGAAATTGGGTCATGACTAATAGCGTGATCATCCAGCCAATCGGTACCCCGAATGTTGCGGCTCCCCCATATACTCGAACGTTCACTTCCATCAACACGACAATTATTATACCGCCAATCATCCACCACCACTTCATCCACATCACCTCCCTTTCATTATCCCAAAATAAGGAAATAACTCAACATCTTTTATTCACATTGATGTATGATAACTTATAGTGTATGATATACAGTATAAAAATAAACGAATGAAGGAGGCGAAAAAATGTCCGATGTAAAAGCCTCATTAGTGACAGAGTTGCGACGCGGCACGTTGACGATTGCGGTGCTCAGCCAGTTGAAGACACCTCAATACGGCTATTCTCTCGTTCAAGCGCTACTTGATGCCGACATCAACATTGACCAGAGTACGCTCTACCCCCTCTTGCGTCGACTTGAAAAACAAGGACTCGTCACGAGCTCCTGGGACACGACGGAGAGTCGACCACGAAAGTACTATGTGCTCAGCCCGGACGGATTGGATATTTTGAATGAGTTGTACGTGGAGTGGATGAACATGTCGAAAACATTGACCCGTTTGATTGAAGGAGGAAATGATCATGAATCTTCGTGATGTGTATATTGATGAAGTCACCTCTCGAATTCCTGAGTCGATGCGGCAAGATGTCGCACTCGAATTAGAGTCGACCATTGATGACATGACTGGAAATGACCCGTCTGAAGCGACTTTGTTTGAAGCGTTGCGCCAACTCGGTGACCCTCATATTCTCGCCGCTCGTTATGCGAACCGACCGCTCCACCTGATCGGCCCTGCCCTCTTCACACAATACGTGAACGTCATCAAGATCGTCTTACCGATTGCCGTCACGGTCATCACAATCCTCTCAGTCATCGGTTATCTGAACAACTCGATTGACGACACGTCTTGGCTTCCATTCTTGATTCAAGGACTCCTTCAAGTCGGGGCGGCCATCTTCAACGTCGTCGTCCAGACGCTATTTTGGATTACGCTTACGTTCTTCATCATCGAACGCACTGTGCCTGAAGGTGAAGTCCCCTTCTCTAGTTGGAAACCTGAACAACTCAAGAAAGTGAAACCACGTTCGACCTCGATTTCTTTTGGTTCCATCTTGTTTGACTTTGTCGCCACCGTTTTGATGGTCGTATTGTACGTCAACGCCGAGCAGATGATTCGAGTCGTCATGAATGGTAAATCCTATCCGTTGTTGAATCCGTCTGTCTTGGATCGATTCCTCCCGTTTGTCATCGCCTTGGCCGTCTTTGGAATCGCCATCGCTATTTATAAATGGATGGTTCGACACTGGACGAAGCCGCTCGCCTTGTGGAACGCCCTCTTCAATGTCGTCTGGATTGTCGTCACGGCGCTCATTTTACTGCAACCTGATTTGATTTCATCCGACGCCATTTCGTTGATTGCCGATCAAACCAATATCGACATCGAAACGATTAGTCGCTGGGGCGTCTGGAGTGTATTGCTCGCCATCATCATCGTGTGTATCATTGATTTAGGTGAAGGTTTCTACAAAGCATTTCGGCGTTGATCTCACATTCAAACGTTTCATTTCCGAGGAAAGTGGAATACGGGACTAGAGAACCGATTTTGAATGGGGAGGCATTTGATGGGTATTCCAACAATCAAGTTACATGACGGCCATGAGATTCCAGCCATTGGACTCGGGACGGTTTATTTGAAAGGTGAGGCAGGGGTTGACGCCATTACGTGTGCCATCCGAAACGGATATCGGCTAATTGATTCGGCAATTCGTTATGACAATGAAGGCACGGTCGGTGAATCGGTTCGTCAATCCGGCATTCCGCGCGAACAGCTTTTCTTAACATCTAAATTGCGCGCGCAATATTATGACTACGATCAGGCACTCGAGATGATTCGGGAGTCCCTTTACCGAGCAAATCTCGACTATTGGGATTTGTTCCTCTTGCATTGGCCAAATCCGAAGCAGGATAAATACGTCGAGGCATGGCGTGCCTTGATTCAAGCAAAGAAAAACGGATGGATTCGCTCCATTGGGGTCTCGAACTTTATGCCGGAACATCTCGATCGTTTGATTGAAGAGACGGGAGAAACACCGGTCATCAATCAAATCGAGCTACACCCGTACTTCTCTCAAGTCGAACAGCGTCAAGCCGACAAGGAGCGAGGCATCATCACAGAAGCGTGGAGCCCACTCAGTCGCGCCCGTACGGTCATCCATGATGAAAAGATCACCGAGCTCGCCAAACAAAAAGGAAAGAGTGTGTCTCAAGTCATCTTGCGTTGGCATATGCAACTTGGGGTCATCCCGCTCGCCCGCTCGTCTAGCGAGTTGCACCAAAAAGAGAATCTCGATATCTTCAACTTCGAATTGACAGATGAAGAGATGGAGACGCTTAATGCGTTGACGAAACCAGATGGTCGCATCGATGACCAGGATCCGCGTGAATACGAAGAGTACTAAAAAAGATTGAGCCAACGGAGGCTCAATCTTTTTTTTCGTTATACGGTTCAGAGTGGATGTCGTTTGAAATGTTCAGCAATGTGTCGTTTCATCGCGTCTCGATTTTCGGCGAAGATGCGGTGACGATGACCGTTCCCGCCGGATGGGTGCGGAAACCCGCTCACGACCCGCTCCTGGTCCAAGAGACCGCGCTCCACTAACAGCTCCACGGCTCGTCTCACGTTCACGCCCATCGGTAGAATGAGGGCATCTTTCAGCTGTGCCATCTCTTCAGCGAATACACCTTCCACGTAAGGTCGAAACAGTTCAGTCCGAATCATATCCGGGCTCGACCCGTTATAGTTCTTACCTTTATAGAAAACGGGATAAGGGAGAACCGCCGTGTTTTGTACGAGATGGTTCGCCGACCCAAATAAATCAAGGGATGATTCGATTCCCAAATGATGATGTAAATCCAAATCGTCCAGCATCGTCACCAAGTTCTTACGAATCGGACCAGAGAAACTTCCTCGTTGTTTGACGGCTCGCAGTGTTTCTTCATCAGAAGCACCTTTCAAATCGCGAATCGCCTCGAACGACTGACGCATCTGATACAAGCCTGGCGTGATCCCGGCGATAACGACTTTAGCATCCGGATTGATATATTCAAACGGTGCGTAATAGATATCGAGTTGTTTCTTTTCATCACGGTCTAACAAAAAATCTTCACTTTTTAACTTCTCTTCCTCTAAATCAGATAGCTGCAAGATTTTTGATTTATATGTGTGAAATAATTTTGTTCTTGTCACCTGAACCATACCCCTTCCATTTGCTACTTCTATCTATATTCCCCCAAATCTTCATGTGAAAAAAGTTCATGTTTCAGACAAATGCTATATAAAAATAAAGCGCTTCCATTCCATATTTTGTGATATCCTGACGTTGTGATTGAAGAAAGAATTCCTTAGGTTTTATAACATTTCACAAGGAGTGTGTTGAGACATGAAAGCAGTCGTTGTCAATTCAGCAAGCAAAGCCAATATCGAAATCGTTGAAAAGGAAATACGTCCATTACAAGCAGGAGAAGCACTCGTCGATGTCGAGTACTGTGGGGTATGTCACACGGACCTTCACGTCGCCGGTGGTGATTTTGGAGATGTTCAAGGTCGCGTGCTCGGTCATGAAGGAATTGGAGTCGTGTCTCAAATTGCGGATGATGTCACGAGTTTAAAAGTCGGAGACCGCGTCAGTATCGCTTGGATGTATCATGCGTGTGGTCGCTGTGAATATTGTACGACGGGACGGGAAACGTTCTGCCGAAACGTTCAAAACGCCGGATATAGCGTAGATGGCGGAATGGCCGAACAAAGTATCGTCATCGCCGATTATGCCGTCAAAGTACCTAAAGGATTAGACCCTGCACAGGCATCAAGTATTACTTGTGCCGGTGTCACGACGTATAAGGCCATCAAAGTGGCAGACGTCAAACCTGGTGAGACGGTCATCATCTATGGTTGTGGGGGACTGGGCAACCTGGCAATTCAATATGCGAAGCATGTATTCAATGCGCATGTGATTGCCGTCGACTTGAACGATGATAAGCTTGAACTTGCCAAAGAGAGTGGCGCTGATTTGACAATCAATCCATCGACCGAAGGAGATGCGGCAGACATCGTCCAAGAGAAGTTCGGTGGTGCACACGCTGCAGTCGTCACGGCTGTCTCTAAAGTCGCATTTAACTCAGCTGTCAATGCGGTTCGCGCTTGTGGGAAAGTCGTAGCAGTCGGTCTTCCTTCTGAAACGATGGATTTGAATATTCCTCGTCTCGTTCTCGATGGAATCGAAGTCGTCGGATCTCTCGTCGGGACACGTAAAGACTTAGAGGAAGCCTTCCAATTCGGAGCAGAAGGACTCGTTGTGCCTGTTGTTCACAAACGTTGTCTTCACGAAGTGCAAGATATCTTTGAAGAGATGGAGCAAGGGAAAATTCAAGGACGCATGGTCATCGACTTCAAAAATAAAGACTGTTAATTAAAACGAGGCCATGTGCCTCGTTTTGTTCTAGTTTGACGTTGACGGGGTATAGTTGCTTTTGTATAGTTAGGAACGTCCAAAAAGCCGAAAATGAAAGAGGAGTGACTTGATTTGACTCCATCAACGTCAACCCGTCTGCTTGATTTGCTGACAGAACGAAACAATCAAGTTCGACGGATGAGTGAACAATCTTGGAATGAACAGAGTGACATCCTCATCTCAAACTCTGAATGGTATATTCTCGCAACACTTTACCAATCGAACACGACTATTGCCGAAGTCACAAGAAATGTCCATATCTCTCGACAAGCCATCCATAAACTAATTAAGAACCTTGAAGGAAAAGCACTCGTTCTCGTAACGGACCATCCACAGAGTCGAAAAGACAAATGCATCGAACTGACTGCGCTCGGCCATACTTGTTATGAACAAAACGAGGCGCTCAAAGCGCAACTCGAGCAACGTATCCGAGAAGGAATTGGACAAGATGCCTTCGAGCAACTGAAAATCATTCTGCGCATGGACTGGAAGCTGTAATCGTGTCGGATAGAATCGGCACGGTTTTTATATGCATACATGAACCCAAACGTCAACCGAGTTGACATTTCACCTTCTGAACGACTATGCTTATGGATAAGGAAGAGGTGATCGACTTGTTTAAAGCTGGAGACTTAATCATCTACTCGACCCATGGCGTATGTCGCATCGACGACATTTCGGACAAAACGGTCGCAGGAGAAACGAAATCATACTACACGCTTCACCCGATCAACAATGCACAGAAGTTACAGATCAGCATCCCGGTCGATAACGATAATGTGATGATGTTGACATTGCTCGAAGCAGACGAGGCATTAGAGATTTTAGAGTCGTTCCGCTCGCCTGGCGTTGAATGGAACCCGCATTCCAACAATCGCAATCGCGAATTTTTGAATGTCGTCCATTCAGGGAACCGTCACGATATCGCTCAAGTCGTCAATACATTGAGTCGTCGACATATTGAGGCGCTCCATGCGAATAAAAAGCTATACGAACAAGATCGTAAGATTCTAGAGAACGCCAAAACCATTTTGGTAAAAGAAATCTCGCTTGCTCTCAATCGTTCAGAAAGCGACATTGATCGTAGCATATCTGAGTATTTACATGAAAGTATGACGACACTCACACCTTGACCCCTTCCTGTGGAAGCGGTCTTTTTTTTGTGATGTCATCAATACGGACGAGCCATCATCGGCACAGGTTCAATATCGTCGCAACAAGGGTACGCAACCTCTCGAAAAAAGTCTCTCTCCATCACAGAAACAAACGACAACAATTAAGGAATCGTCAAACGCATCGATGACATACTAGATAGGTCCGAAAGTCCAAAAAATGGTGAAAGAGTAATCACTTGTTCTATACAAAAAGGGCGAGCATACGATTGTATACTCGCTCCAAGTAAATTAATTGTGTACCATATCTTTTTCTTTTAGACCGAGCGCGAGCGCTGTCGATTCGTGAATCGTTCTAAACAGGTCCGGATGTTCCGACAACTTCAAGCCATACGATGGAACCATCTCTTTGATTTTTGCTTCCCATTCCGGCAACTGTTGCGGGAAGCACTGTTCGAGCACTTTCAACATGACATGAACAGCTGTCGATGCACCTGGAGAAGCACCAAGGAGTGCCGCGACCGATCCATCTTCCGCGCTGACGACTTCTGTTCCGAACTGGAGTGTCCCTTTTCCTTGCGGTGTATCTTTGATGACCTGAACCCGTTGCCCAGCCACAACGATTTCCCAATCTTCGTTCTTGGCGTTCGGAATGAATTCGCGAAGTTCATCCATACGCTTGTCGTGTGACAAGAGTACCTGCTCGATTAAGTATTTCGTGAGCGGCATCTCTTTCGCCCCTGCCGCAAGCATCGTGATGACGTTATTCGGCTTGACCGAACGGATCAAATCCAAGTTTGATCCTGTTTTCAAGAACTTCGGCGTGAAGCCGGCGAACGGTCCAAACAGCAATTCTTTGCGTCCATCGATAAAGCGTGTGTCGAGGTGCGGTACCGACATCGGCGGTGCCCCGACTTTCGCCTTTCCGTAAACTTTAGCGTGATGTTGCTCGATAATCTCTCGATTTTTACAGACGAGGAAGAGCCCACTGACCGGAAATCCTCCGATTTGTTTCGACTCGGGAATCCCTGTCTTTTGTAAGAGCGGCAAACTACCACCCCCGCCTCCGATAAAGAGGAATGGTGCCGTATGCGTCTCAATCGTGTCCCGAGACACGTCTTTCACTTTCACTTCCCAATGACCGTTGTCGAGACGCTTCACGTCCTCGACGCTATGACCATAGTTGACCTCGACCCCGTTTGATGTGAGATGCTCAAACAACATACGTGTCAATGCACCGAAGTTCACATCCGTCCCTGAATCGATTTTCGTTGCGGCAATCGGTTCATCCGATGTCCGACCTCCCATGATGAGCGGGAACCATTCCTGTAATTGATTCGGGTCGTCCGATAAGACCATCCCCTCAAACAACGGATTCGTTGTTAGCGCTTCCAAACGACGCTTCAAGAAGTCGACGTTCTGCTCCCCTTGGACCATGCTCATATGTGGAATCGAACGAATAAAGGCCTCTGGGTTTTCAATTAATCCTTGCTTGACGAGATGCGCCCAAAACTGGCGCGAGATTTGGAACTGCTCGTTGACGTTGACTGCTTTGGAGATGTCGATCGTCCCATCTGCGTTCTCAGTTGTATAGTTTAATTCGCATAGTGCGGCATGTCCCGTACCTGCGTTATTCCATTCGTTTGAACTTTCTTCCCCTGCTGCATCGAGCTTTTCGAACACTTTAATGTTCCACTCCGGTACAAGCTCTTTAAAGAGTGAACCGAGCGTTGCGCTCATAATGCCTGCCCCAATTAAAATGACGTCTGTTCTCGTTTGCGTACTGCTCATGAAAACCCCATCCTTATCCCCTGAATTTTTTGTCATACAATCGAAGAATCCCCATTCCTCAATCGTATATTTTATAATCGTTATACCGATTATAACTCTTTTGTGATGAATGATAAGGGTTATGTATGATTTTTTGTGTTGAAACTTTTTATGAAAATGGGATGATTCCTTGAAACGAAGGAGGTATTCTTTTGAGACGTGGCATACGTTTTAAAATACCCAATCAATACGGGCAGTTTTTGCAAGTGATATTGAGTCCAATCCCTCTTGACCAATACCGATGGAAGGTGGTGGATGAGGAATCCTACATTGTGAAAGATGAGCAACTCGATCGTCTGTTATTTTTGGATTCGACCGTAATCGATGGTCGTCAACTCAATGAACTGATTATTCAACAACACTATTTGATTTTCGTTGATATCAAAGCGTTCCACCCTAACGTGTCTACGGAAATCGAAACGTATGAAGACTTTCTACGTAGCACGTGCGAATTTGCACTAATTGTGACGGACAGTCAAGACGTGACAATCTATTGTAAAGATCAACAGATGCTCGGCTCGCTCTATCAAAATGCTATGTTGCATGGATTCGAGGATACCGCATACATCACAAGTAACAATGACTCGAGGACACACCTATCATGTTGGTGATTACACATTTAAATAAGGAGAATCCATCATGCCCACACTCTATTTGATTCGCCACTGCTCAGCCGCGGGCCAAGAACCTGACGCCCCGCTCACGGAAGCAGGTCACGCACAAGCTCTCCTGCTTCACGACTTTTTTCGTGATATCTCGATTGGTCGGATCATCTCAAGCGATTATATCCGTGCGGTCGCTTCGGTCACGTCACTCGCCGATTCTCATCACCTCTCAATCGAGCGTGAACCGTTACTGAGAGAACGCATCCTGTCTCACGAACCGCTCGAAGACTGGCTGACCCCATTACGTCAGTCATTCATCGACCCGACTTTCAAACTACTTGATGCTGAATCTAGCCAAGAAGCGACGAATCGCATCCTACAAGTTGTGGAGCGTGCTCAATCTCAACATGCCGCGACACTATTGGTGACGCACGGCAATCTGCTCGCACTCTTATTGCAACATCTCGACCCGCAATATGACTTTGAGACATGGCGCACGATGCGTAACCCAGACGTCTATCGTCTCGATTATCACGACAGCACACCGTCCATCGAGCATATTTGGCCAAACAAATAAGCCGTCTCGCGATGAGACGGCTTTTGTTACTTCTCTACGAAAAACATCGAGATGGCACCGAGTCCGACATGCGTTCCGACCGAAACCCCCATCTGCATGAGGTAAATCTCGCCTGTGAAATCTGTTTCTGCTTCAATCTTCGCTTTTAAATTTTCGGCAACTCGCTGATCGGATGTATACCCGATGATCACAAAATTCGTGATATCCGGATTCACGCGTTTCACGAACTCGTCCGTATAATGCTTCAGCACTTTACGGGTACCTCGTTCCTTGGCAACAATCGCACCTTTGCCGTTCTTCATGCTCATAATCGGCTTGACCATAAGTAGCTTTCCGATGATGGCACTCGTGTTCGAGATTCGTCCGCTCTTGATCAAATGGTCCAAGTCGTCCACGGATAAGAAATGCTTCACTTTCGTCTTGTACGTCTCATTGAAGTCAACGAGCTGTTCGAACGTCGCACCGGCTTCACGCATCTGCGCACTCTTTAGCAACAGCCAGCCGCTCCCGTGACTCATCGAACGGGAGTCGACAACGTGAATTTTAACAGTCGAGTCAGGATGCGCCTCTTCGAAGTACTCTTTTCCGATGATCGCCGACTGATACGAGCCGCTCGTGCCACTCGACATACAAATGCATAAAATCTCCTCATGACCGGCAGCGACCGCATCTTCCATCAATCGTAAGAACGTCGCCGGGCTCGGCATTGCCGTCGTCGGAAATTCCGGGAGCGCTTCCAACATTCCATAAAAATCATCCGGCTGGATATCCACCCGGTCCTGGTAAGACATATTGTTCATGGTAATGATCAACGGCGCGACCCCGATGTTGTACCGTTCAAGCACTTCATCCGATAAGTCACACGTTGAATCTGCTAATAATTTAATCATGCATTCCTCCAAAACTTTCTCCATAAGTGACGGGAATCATCCTATAACTTCGTCGATTCCGACGTCACGATAGGACCTCTTCTAGTGTAGCAGATTTGGAGGGGGAAATGTTTTTTTACTGGGTTTGATGTGCGACTTGTTTCTCGTGGTGTAAGAGCCATTCTTTTCGCCATAATCCGCCGGCATAGCCAGTCAATTTCCCGTTTAATCCGATGACACGGTGACATGGCACAACGATGCTCAGCTTGTTGCGTCCGTTCGTTGCTCCGACCGCGCGGACAGCCGCGGGTCGTTTCACTCGTTCGGCGAGTTCTCGGTAAGAAGCCGTCTCCGCATAAGGAATTTTCTGTAACGTACTCCACACATCCCGCTGAAACGGCGTGCCCACTTGTTCAATCGGAAAGGTGAACGTCATCCTCTCCCCTCGAAAATAATCATCGAGTTCATCCTTACACTGTCGCAACACATCAGGTACATTCGGTTCAGGTAATTGCGCCGCTTCGCGTTCGACGAATAAGATTGATTGAATGACTTTCTCTGTCCCAACGACTTCGATCAAGCCAATTGGTGTCTCCACGTCTAGTCTATACGTTTCCATATAATGACCTCCACAGATAAAATGTCGCGTATCCTTCCCAACCCTTCCAGGACTCACCGTAACGTCTCACTTCTTCAATCGTCGGCTTTTCAGTCGTCCCTAAACGATGTTGAATCGCTTGATGCAATCCGACATCTGCGACTGGGAATGCTGAGGCGTCTTGGAAACACTTCATCAACACATAGTCTGCCGTCCATTCTCCGACACCCCGGATTGCGAGTAACCGTTGACGGGTATCAGTTGAAGATTGCGATTGTAGAGCCGATTTTGATAATGTCCCACCTGTTATTTCCCGTGCAATATCAATGATATACTCCGCTTTCCTTCGACTGAACTGAAGCTCACGTAACGCTTCCGGTTCGAGCGAGGCGATTCGTTCCGCCCGTGGGAACGTCCAATACGTTCTTCCCTCGACGACTCGCTGTTCTCCATATCGTTCGACGAACCGACGTTTGATTGTATAGGCGAAGGATAACGTGATTTGTTGCCCGATGATGGCCCACGTGAGTGCCTCGAACAAATCTGGGAAGCCGATCATCCGTAACCCGCGATGCACTTCAATCAAAGGAGCCAGTAATTCATCCTCTGCCCCCATCGCCTCAAACGGTGTTAGGTCACGATCGAGGTCTAACCAGTCACGCACCTCACGTTCAATGCTTTCCATCTCCATCTCTGAAACGTCATCGACTGGGAACACCACACGAATGTGACCCTGCTCTCCTTGAAGTTCGACGAGGATAAGGCGTTCCCCGATTCGCATCAACTTTTGAATCGCCTCGTCCGTCGTGACATGGAGCACCTCTTGATTTGACCGACTTAAAAAGACGAGACACTCTTGAAAATCAAACGGCTGCTGTACAGCGATTAGCATCTCTGTCATACGTCCTCTCCTTTTCGATACGTATTTGGTGTACAACCTTTCACTTGACGGAACACGCGGTAAAAGTTCGACGGTGTTTGAAACCCGACCTCATAGCAGACTGTCAGATTGCTCATCGCGGTCGTTCGTAATAAATAAGCTGCCTTGTCGATACGAAGTCGCTCCAATAGTTGCCTTGGCGTCTCTCCTGTCGTTTGGGTGAACGTTCGCTCCAAATGGAACGGACTCAGCTGGACATGCTCGGCAATTTGTTCGAGGCGAATCGGCTGTTTATAATGTTCCATCAGATACACTGTCACCTGTTGTACGAGCGCTCGGTGTGGAGCATGCTCGACTTCCGGCTGGCATCGCTTGCACGGTCGGAATCCGTTCGCTTCCACCTCTTGTCTCGTCATATAAAAATCGACATTCTCTTTTTTCGGTTTGCGGGAACGGCATGATGGTCGGCAATAGATTCCTGTCGTCTTAACGGCCGTATAGAATAGCCCGTCATACGTCGCATCACAAGCGAGCACTTTCGCCCATTTTTCTTCAAATGTCAGCATCTCCACACCCCTTTCTCCTTACACTGTAGCAAATCTAAAATCAACATTTCGTCCTCTTTCTTGCGCTTACAATCCCCTGTTTTTGAAACGTTTTACAGATTTCAATCGTATCCTATAGTACGATTTAGTTAGAAGACACTGTCAGTCATATGACAGATAAGGAGAAAACCTCATGCGCACTCGTTTTTCATGGAAACAATTAAAATGGCTCATCCCTATAGCATTAATCGGTTTGATCTTGATTCAGAGCGGACAAGAGTTGAAAGACCTCTCGCTCGCGACCGCCTTCACGACACTGAAACAACTGACCGGTTGGGAACAGTTCACACTCATCCTACTCGGTGGATTCGCTGTCTTGACCATGACGGGCTATGACTATTTCTTGCTACGCTCTTTACATATCGAGCTACCGAAACGAAAAATCGTTCAAACGGCATGGATCACGAACTCGATGAACGGGTTGCTCGGCTTCGGCGGCGTGATCGGGATCGCGCTTCGTACCTCGCTCTATCGTCCCTATACGGACACGAAACGCTTGCTCCGTGCCATCGGGTGGATGACTCCGACACTTATCAGCGGTCTGTCCATTCTTTCCATCGGTGTGCTCCTCGGTATCTTCCCGGCCGGTGGGCTCGTCGGTACGAAACCGTGGATTTGGCCAGTGTTACTCGCCGTGAGTGCGATGCTCCCGTTTTATTTGTTCGTCACCTCACGCCGATCAAACGTCGGGTGGTCCACTCTGCTCGGGTATACGATGACCTCGCTCGCAGAATGGGTCACCGCTGGATTCGTCGCCATCTATGCTTTGACATTACTAGACGGTTCGGCCTCGTTCGTGCAACTTTTCGGAGTATTCATCGTCGCGACGGTCGTCGGTGTCGTCTCTCTCGTACCTGGGGGTGCCGGAACGTTTGACTTACTGTATCTCGTTGGGATGACTCAACTTGGGATTCATCAAGACATCGTTTTGTCTTCACTAATCATCTACCGATTCGTTTATTTTGTCGTCCCATTTTTAATTGGACTCTTTCTCGCGGCTATCGCGTTTGGGGACCAGGTCGTCAAACAAATCGAGTATCGGCCAATCATCGGGTCATCGTATGAGATTGGGACCGTCGTCTGGCGCGTCGTTTCGCGGACGCTTGCGAAGATTGGACGATTGACCGGAAGTCTCATCGCACTCATGAGCAGTCTGTTGATTTGGTTCCAGACGCTTCTCCCGAGCGTGACGCCGCTCTATGAAGTGAATCGCTGGTTTGAATGGGTCGGTACCCTTTTCATATTGAGTGCCGGACTTCTCATGTTTTTGTCCGTCTATGGCATGTATGTGCGGACTAAACGAACACTCTGGTTACTCAACACTGCCTTCATCTTGGCGACCATCGGGGTCATCGCTCGTGGTTTAAACCTGTTTGAGACCTTCGTCGTCATCGGGTTTGCGATGTTCGTCTGGTTGACACGTAAACGACACGTCCGATACCGCTCGATTTTAACGACAGGACGTCTCATTCGAAGCTTGATCTACGTCCTGCTCTATGTCGGCACCCAGGCCCTCTTGTTGCAATCATTCGCGGGTACGGATGACTTATTCTTCACATCTCATCAAGCCGGCTGGTTGACGACGTTTGTCTTGTTATTGACTTCGATCGTAGCAAGTGCGCTTCTGCTCTTATTCGACCGTTGGAAACGCCCGGCGCTTGGAGAGGCATACGATGAACATCGAATCCGACAGTTCCAAGCGGCGCAACAAACATCAAGTAGCTTTGATTTGGCCCATATGGCAGATAAGCGCTTTTACATGACCGAGGCCGGAGATGCGTGTCTGTTGTTTGCGACAGCGCGGAACCATGCGATTGTTCTTGGTGATATCCAAGGTGAGCGACAGGCGGCGACTGCGTTATTGACACGTTTCATCGAGGATGCGGACCGAATCGGGTATATCCCTTTATTTTATCAAATTACACCGAATTGGATGCCGCGCCTTCATGATGCCGGCTTCACGTTCTTCAAACTAGGGGAAGAGGCGACGATTGACGTCTCGACCTTCTCCTTATCCGGGAAGAAGCGTGCAAATATGCGCTCTCTCTACAATCAGTTTGAGAAGAAGGGCATCACGTTCGACATCGTCTGTGAACCGAGCCTCCTTCTGTTACAAGAGTTAAAAGACATCTCAGATGAGTGGATTGGCAATCGAAATGAGAAAGGCTTCTCCCTCGGTTTCTTCGACTATGAAACGTTGACCCGTTATCCGATTGCCTTATTACGAGATGCGGACGGTGTCGTCGTAGCTTTCATTTCGTTACTCCGAGGAGACGGAGCCATCTCAATCGATTTGATGCGTTCGAAAAATGATGCGCCATCTGGAGCAATCGAAGTATTGATTCTTCACATCATCGAATGGGCGCGTGCGGAAGGTTATGAACATGTCGGACTCGGCGTGGCACCACTTGCGGCCGTCGGGGGGCAGACGTTCTCGCACTGGCCAGAGCGCGTCGCCGCCGATATTTTTGAAAATATCAGCTACATCTATCCGTTCAGTGGCTTGCGACAGTTCAAACAGAAGTTCAAACCGTCGTGGGAAGGACGCTATCTCGCATTCCGTCAACGTCGGAAGTTGTTGCCCTCGATTTTACGGACAGCGCGGTTGATTAGTCGGAAAAAATCATAACGAGAGATACCGCTCATCGACTCATTTTCAAAAAATTACATGTAAAACTAGAGGTCTATTTGATTCAAAATCAACTCAAAGAAAAGAGATCTGATTCTTCAATACGAATCAGATCTCATGTTATTCACGAATCTACTTTCACCGCAGCTTTATGATTGATTCCTCCCCATTGCCCTCGCATGGCAAAAAGTAACGGTATCATCGGTGTGTGATACGGTATGAATTCTTGCTGTTGAATCATCTGCAGAATCGCCGCTTCATCCGCCCATTTCACGGCTTGCACTTCAGATTCCTGTAGCGTCAGCTCATTCAAATCCACTTCCATTTCGACCAGATAAATGTCGTCAAACCCTTCATCAAAATTGACGGTCAGATGCGGTCGTGTCTGAGATAGATCAAGCTTGAGCCCAATCTCCTCTTCGAGTTCCCGCATGGCGGCTTGCTGACTCGTATCCCCTACCGTGGCACTTCCTCCGACCGTGATATCCCACATGTTTGCCCAACCTTCCTTGAACGGTTGGCGCTGTTGAATCAACATCTCGCCCTTCTGGTTAAAGATACACACGTGAATGACAAGATGATACTCGCCTTCTGGCAATCGACTTCCCCGTTGCCACGTGCGACCGGTTTTTTCTCGGTTCACCGTATAGACGTCCCAAAATTCCATTAGATCCTCCCCTTTATGTTGCGGCGCTAGATGCTGCTGCTTGATCGGCATTCGCACAATCGATGGCTACGACGATGGAGATGAGAAGGTGCTCCATCTCTGGTTCTTCGACACGAATCTCGTAACTGTCTCCCCACGTGAACCATTTCTTTTGAACACTTCCGATAGAATGTCCGTTCTTCGTCACATCAAAATCCATGTCCCACCAATCGCCTTGGACATCAATCCGAGCTGCATCGATGGAATATTTCGGTTTGAAGAATGAAAAATCTTTCGAGATGGTCATCATATCTGTGCCGTCCACTTCTACGAAAAACTTCGGCAAAAAGCTGAACGTCTTTTTTGTGATCGTCGTGACCGTCTGACCGTTCATATCTTTGATTTCAAATGATTTTGGAAACTTCATAAAGCTACCCTCGATGAAATAATGGTCATGTCCGTCTGCATCCTTGATGGTGAAGCGCCCGCGTAAACTGAACACTTTTTGTTTCATGTAAAGCGTGTGCATGATGATCCCTCCGATTTTATGTAGTCCTTTACGTACGAGTCCAATCTTGAAATCGATTCACTTATCACGAAACAGTTTCTTTTGATACAGTTTCGAGAACTTCCGATAATCGGTCACCTACCACGAAGCCATCCGGCAGTTCATACTTCTTCACGATTTCTGACACTAAATCGCCCTTATCCAACGTTTCGATTTGTTGAATGCTATATGTTTCTGTAATCCAACGATCCATTCCATATCAAAAATGACTACGTGTTTCATTCATTCCCTTCTTTCTAGATTGAAACTTCTTGGATTCTATCTAAAGGGATATCGGAAAGGTTGTACAGTATTTTATGAAAAATAAAAAGCCTGACTCCCTCGTCAGGCCTGTAACGCTTTATGAACAAAAGTATGCAAAGCCTCTTGGCTCGTGATGTGTTCGTTGCACGTCTTACTGTCTACACATATGTATGTGCCGATGGCTTTGTAATAGTCCGGATTTTTCGCTTGTTTCGCTTTCGTGATCGTAACGCAGTACGTCACGTCCGTGAACTGATTACAGAAGGCACATATGTTTTTCTTCGTATTCGTGCTCGGTTTACATACGATGCCAATCAATCGACCTTCATGTTGACAAATCATCAACTTTTGCTTGGAACGTTCATCGTTCCAACTCAAATAAGTGAGTCGTCCAAAATCAACATCGGCTAGCTCCGGTAAGCGAAGCTTCTTCTGTTTCGGGAACAAATCCTTCAGCTGCTCGGCAGATACGACGGGAAATGGTTGAACCCATTCTCGTAATTGTTGCATGTACTCTTCGAACGCTTCGTTCGTCTGTAACGTCGAGAACTGTAAAAGCTTCAATTGTTCAGTCGTTGCCTCAGGGAATGCATAAATCACTTTCGACTGTGCCAAGTCGATGACTGCCCGCAAAACAGAAGGCGGCAAGCTTTGCATTCGACTCTCTTTGACGAGCCTCACTTGTTCTTTGATGAGATTATATTGTTCGTTTTGAATAAATGGATCTGACATTTTGTCGCCCCCTTCCTCAATCCTCAGTTTACAGGAGACGACGCTTCCTTACTGTGTACACTTTGATTAAGAAACATAGTCGACCTAAAAAGGTACGACTAGCGAACTAGTCGTACCTCCTTCATGTCGAGCAGTATACAATCTTTCGAATCGTGTGCGTCGCCAAATGATAGGATATAGCCAGACTTTCGATTCGCTCTCCGTTCCGAAACGCTGCGCGTATGGCTTCGTTTCGTTTTTCAAGTAATTGTTTCCCTCCGTTGACCGTTCCCCACTTCCGTTTCGTGTCGGTCGGGGTCGGCACATATAACGTTTCACCTTGTACGTATTGTTGCACCTCTTGCAACAATCGTTCTGGCAGAATGTGTTGCGCATTGACGTACTTCATCATACCTCGCTCCTTATTGAATGAATCCAATTCGATAAGGGAGCAAAGCCAAGTGGGTTACGTTAAATCAAGCGATCAAGGTATTCGTTTCGCCCCATGCAAGTGATCGCCTTTCGTCCAAATGGCTTTGCATGAGTGCGTGAAGACCTAGAAAATCGAAGCCGATTTTCCACGGGTATGCGCCTCCTTTGCGATGTGTCGTTCCTTCAATTATACCGAATTCAATGAATCGGCAAAAGGGCGACTCAGCCGTTCTTCATACTGAATTCATCTGCGAGCGTGAAGGACACGTCCTTCACTTCTAATCCGCTCAACGCGAAATAGAGCTGGAGATAATTATGCTGGTTCAAGAAGAAGACCTGCTTCGTCTGCGTCACCCATTCTCCGTCCGTCCCGTTAAACGTGAACGTCGCACCTGGGATATTGTTCGCAAACAACGTCACCGGCATCTGTGCCAATTCTCCCGCATTCGAACGGGCAGTCAACGTGATGTCATACGTTCCGGTCTGGTCGACCGAGATGGCGAAGACGTGCGTGTTCCCTGTCGAGGTATCGATTCCTGACAAATCGACGTGTTCCCCGTTTTCGAGATGTTGATAGTCCAACTCAAATGCATCCTGTTGATTCGTTTCGTCTTCAAAGCCGAGCACCTCGACCGAACCATCATGAATCCCAAGCAGACGCTCCATCGCTGGTGATTTCAAGATAAATGAACAAATGTTGCGCGCGCTCCGCAACAACTCGCCTCGTGTGACCACGCCTTCTTCGACCGATGCCATCGTGTTGTCCTCGAATGAGTTGAGGTCCGGGCGGTCGACGACCATATACAAGTCGTTTTGCGAACGAACCATCGCTGCCGTGTTTTTACGGTTGGCCGACTCATCCTCACGGAAGTTCACTTTTGCCCACCAGTCCGTCATGACAATCCCTTCAAAGCCCCACTCGTCACGTAAGATACGCGTGTTTTGGTCATACAGTCCAGCCGTCCAGATTCCGTTGACCGCGCCATAAGTCGTCATGATTGACGTTGCACGTCCTTCTTTCACCGCCATTTCGAAGCCTTTCAAATAAATCTCGCGTAATGCCCGCTCCGAGACGACCGAATCGATATCGTGACGATGTGCCTCTTGGTTGTTGGCGCTGAAGTGTTTGAGTGTGCCCGTCACGCCGACACGATGCATCCCATTTAGTTGGGCGATTGCCATCTTCCCAGTCACATGTGGGTCTTCCGAGAAGTACTCGAAGTTACGTCCGTTCAACGGATTTCGGTGAATGTTCATCCCTGGTCCAAGCAACGTATCGACGCGATTTTTCCGCATCTCGAGTCCTGTCATCTCAAACAAGTCTTCGACGAGATTGACGTTGAACGTGGACGCCAAGAGTGTGCCGTTCGGAAGCGCGAACGCCTTCATCCCGATATCCATGCGAATCCCTGATGGACCATCGGCACAACAGGCCGCTGGAATCTCAAGCTCGTTCAATCGGTCGGACACCCCACCAAACGCAGCGGCCGTTCCCGGTGTGACGCGTGGTGAGTTCATCCCTTGTCCGCGGACGATACAAGCCAAGTCCTCATCCGTCAATTGATCTAGAAATGCGTCGAGCGACGCCTTCCCGTGGTACACATCACTCAATTTGATGCCTTGGTCACCCGTGAACGCTCGCGTCTCAGGGCGTTCTTCCAAATAACGTGTCTCGACGTCAACGGCGCGAAGCGGTGTCGACTCATAGCTCACTTCAAACCCTCGTTCGCCTTGAATCGGTTTCATCCGTTCGAACGGGAGGACAGGTGCCATATTCTCGCTCAACGTCTCAAGGACACGTTGCTCACGCTGCTCGACCTCAAAAGCGAGTGCAGCCGAACGCACGTCTGTTCCGACATATAACCGATACGTCCCCGCCTCTAAAACGAAGCTCGATTCATGACCCGTCACGCCAGAGTCGTCATAACTCGCAAAGTCAGTCATGTGGACGGTGAAAGAAAGTGTCTGTCGCTCACCTGGCTCAAGAAGCAACGTCTTCTCGAACGCGACCATTGACCGGAGTGGGTTCCCGAGCTTCCCTTGTGGCTTCTCGACATAGAGCTGAACGACTTCTTTCCCGTCACAGTCACCCGTGTTTGTCACTTCCACGTCAACCGTTAGGACGCCATCGACTTCTTTAGTCTGTTTGACCTCCGTTTTGAACGTCGTGTAAGACAGTCCGAATCCGAATGGGTACAAGACATCATCCTTCGCGAACGTCTCGAAATAGCGATAGCCGACATAGATGTCTTCTTGATAAATTCCCTTGTCTGCGTGACCAAAGTTCTTTGTCGACGGATAATCCTCGATCGAACGAGCGATCGTATCTGTCAGTTTCCCGGAAGGAGTCACGTCTCCGACGAGAACGTCGACAAGTCCTTTTCCACCTTCCATCCCGCCTTGCCAAGCATAGAGGATGGCACTCGGTTGCTCTGCCCATTTCATGTCGATGATGTTCCCGACGTTTAGGACGACGACTGTCTTTTGGAAGCGTTTCGTGACGCACTCGATCATCGCGTGTTCGATATCCGTCAACAAGTAGCTACCCGGGTCGGCCGTGTTGTCACGGTCTTCCCCTGCCGTGCGTCCAATCATGATGAGCGCGACATCTGACTCTTGTGCGGCTTGATCGACGAGTTCGTCCGTTACGTCCATCTCCTGTTGCGACCACGGTTCACCCGCCCAACCGACACCTTGGTCAAATGGATTCTCCGTCACCCACTCTTCATACGTCGCATAGAGCGATTCATTGATGTGAATGTCCGTACGCTCACGTAGTGCCTCGAGCGGTG
The DNA here is from genome assembly GCF_018617735.1 of Exiguobacterium sp. s89. Taxonomy (NCBI): domain Bacteria; kingdom Bacillati; phylum Bacillota; class Bacilli; order Caryophanales; genus Exiguobacterium; species Exiguobacterium sp. s89. The sequence goes on along the minus strand of NZ_JACSKS010000003.1, from coordinate 49,950 downwards.
TCGTGACGTGTCCGACGTTCACCATCCCGCCTGATCCGGTACCGCTCTTATAGTAATGGAACTGGCTACGACCAAATACGGCGAGCTTTGTTTCAGGCTGTAACGGGAGGGTCTTCTGTTCGTTTTTGACTAACACGACGCCTTCCGCGACCGCTTGACGGGACAATTCCTCATAACGTGTCCAATCTAATGTATACTGTTTCATTTCGTCAGCTCCTTTAGTCCATTTGCGATTTCATACATACAATCTTCTGCTTGTGGATAGTCTCCCAACTTATCGATGAAAGCATGGTCCATCCCTCGATATTGAATGAGCCGTGTCGGAATACCTGCTCTCGACAGTTTCCGTGCATAGGCTTCACCTTCAAGTCGTAAATAATCGTACTCGGCCGTCACAATCAAAGTCGGTGGTAGACCCGAGACATCGTCTGCGAACAACGGCGATACGAGGGGATGTTTGAGATCCGTCTTCCCTTGAAGATAGAGATCATTTAGTAGCGAATCTGGATCCGCAAGCGCAAGCACGACACCACGAATCAAATCGTGGTGGTATGAGATGGCGTACGCATCGAATGTCCATTCAAAATCATCTGTCGGAATCGATCCTAGATTGACGACGGGATAGACGAGCGCTTGATAACTGATTCGATGTTCCCCTCGTTCTTGGTCCATCAGACAGCAAGCGGTCGCCAAGTTGCCACCGGCACTGTCACCGGCGACGCCGATTCGGTCGCGATGGACGTTCAACTCAGTCGCATTTTCATACACCCATTCAAAGGCGCGGTAACAGTCATTCAATCCGGCTGGGAACGCATGCTCCGGGGCGAGACGATAATCAACAGAGATGACGACCGCATTCGCCCGTTCCGCGAGTAGCTTACATGGATTCTCGATCGTCTCAAGCGTCCCCCCGAAGAATCCACCGCCGTGGAAGAAGAGAATGGCCGGGATTGCTTCAGTATGATGCGGACGATACAGACGGGCCCGGATGTCGCCGTCCTCACTTGGAATGAGTAGAGATTCCGTTGCGATCTCAATCGTTGTCTGATCCTGATTTGGCCAGCCCATGCCGGCGCGTGCTGCCTCGAGATTGAACGCCACGTCCGGTTCGTCATCTGAATGATTCATGGCCAGTGTCGCGAACACGCGTGGATCGAGGTCTCCAGTACGGTCTGAATCTGGAATAGGTTTGATGATGGTTTCGAGGTGGTTCGCGTATGTTCGATATTGGTCTTGTTGAAGGTGTTGGACGAGATGTTCATAATCGGATTCCATTATGTAAGCCCCTTTCTTTCGATATTCTTTAGCCTGTAAAAATATTGTTTATGGGTAAAGTTGTACATCGACTCATCGCATGATACGTTGTTGGAACAGATCACTAAAGGAGTGTTATTGATGTACAACTGCGTTAGCTGCAACAAATCATTGAACGAACATGACGTCATCCATACAGATGAACTCGGTCACTTTGGTGATCCAATCAAACATTATTGTGATTCTTGTTTCATCGAAGGAGCGAAAATCGGTTTTAACAAGATGGAGATTGGTTGTTGCACAGCATGCCAACAACCGTTAGTTTTACAATATGATGCGGAAGAGACCGCTAGTCTGGCTCGAGAAGATGGAACCATCCACTACATATGCCCTCAACTACTAGACGCATATCGACAACAAAATGAAGAGTTGATTGACCAGTTAGAAGATGTTCATGATCAATTTATTTTTTATGCAATTCAACCCGATCCGACGCTGCCTGACTTCGGATAATGGATTGTCATTCGCTTTCCTACCAACTTTCGGTCTATAATGGACTGTATTGCAAATAGACATTGAAATTTTCTGTAGCAGAAGTTTTCACGAAAGAATGAGGTTACCCATGAACAAACAGCAATTTACTGATTATCGCCTGAGCGACGAGATCACTCGTGCGTTAGGCATTATGAAATACGAATCACCTACCGAAGTACAACAGCAGGTCATCCCCCGTGCGCTCGAGCGCGAAGACTTAATCGTCAAAGCACAGACAGGAAGCGGAAAGACTGCCGCTTTTGGGATTCCGGTCATCGAGCTCATCGACTGGGCTGAAAATAAACCCCAAGTGCTCGTTTTGACACCGACACGCGAACTCGCCGTTCAAGTCCGAGAAGATATGACGAACATCGGACGTTTCAAACGAATCAAAGCGACTGCCGTCTACGGGAAAGAACCGTTCTCGAAACAGCGTGAAGAGTTGAAGCAAAAGACACATATCGTCGTCGGTACGCCAGGACGCGTCATGGACCACATCGAGCGCGAAACCCTCTCACTCGACCGTATCGAATACTTGATCATCGATGAAGCGGATGAGATGCTCAACCGTGGCTTCCTCGCTGACGTCGAGAAGATTCTTCAGCAGTTGCCAAACGAACGCGTGACGATGGTCTTCTCAGCGACGTTCCCACAAGATATCGAACGCCTCTGTCAGAAGCATATGAATGCTCCTGCGCGTGTCGCCATCGAATCGACCGGCATGACCGCTTCGACAATCGAACACCGTCTCCTCCCGGTTCATCGGAATGAGAAACTTGCTGTCCTTCAAGACATCACGGTCGTCGAGAACCCCGACAGCTGTATGATTTTCTGTCGAACGAAAGAGAACGTCGACACGGTGTACGCCGAGCTCGACAAAGCTGGCTATTCGACTGAACGTCTTCACGGTGGACTCGAGCAAGAGGATCGCTTCGCCGTCATGAACGGATTCAAGATGGGCAACTTCCGTTATCTCGTGGCGACAGACGTCGCAGCGCGCGGAATCGATGTCGATAACGTCGAGCTCGTCGTCAACTATGACGTTCCTGTCGAAAAAGAAAGTTACGTGCACCGTACGGGTCGTACCGGACGTGCCGGCAAACAAGGGACGGCCATCACGCTCATGACCCGTCAGGAAGAGCGCCTCATCGGAGCCATCGAATCTTACGTTCAATTCGAAATTCCGATAATCGATGCTCCGACAGAAGCGGAAGTAGCGGCTAACCAAGATGCCTTTGAGCAAAAGTTGAGCGGACGACGCGTCGTTCGCAACAACAAGACGGCTCGCATCAATCAAGACATCATGAAGCTCCATTTCAGTGGCGGGAAGAAGAAAAAACTTCGTGCCGTCGACTTCGTTGGAACGATTGCAAAAATCCCTGGAGTATCCGCTGACGACATCGGAATCATCACAATCAACGACCAGATGACGTACGTCGATATCCTCAACGGAAAAGGTTCGATCGTCCTTCAGGCGATGGAAACGACGCCAATCAAAGGGAAGAAACTTAAAGTAAGCAAAGCTTATAAATAATGCATACCCAGCCTCAAAGATGATGTTCGTCTTTGAGGCTTTTTCGTTATTCGACAAACATCGAAAGCGCTTTCGATAAACGGTAAAAAAATATAGTTTTTAGAAAACGTTTTCATCTGCATCATACCTGTATCAAAGATTGAATTCAACCTTCCTCACTTGATTGTCAAAAAAGAGCCCAAGGTTTAAGCCTTGGACCCTTCACTTGAATCGAAAATCTTGAACGTTCCCTGTGAATCCCGAGATCGACACGTCATTCTTTTCATCGACGCGATAGTAGTATTCTGCGTTCGGTTCATTTGTAAATGTGACGTAGATCGTATACGGATTCGTGTGTTCGAAACCATCCGCGCGAAACGGGATTGTTCTTATGCTGTATGTTTCGTCCGGATACTGCTCAGCGAGATACATGTCAACGAGGTGCTTGTCTTCTGCGACCCGCTCCGCTATAAGAACAGGGCGTGAAAAATAGAACGTACCGTACGTCATAACAATCAGCAATGCAACGCCAACCATACCGAGTCTCCATTTTCCACGCAATGCTAGCGCAAGTAATAGTGGGATAGCAACCAGGATGAAAAATGCAACATATTCAATCAACTCGATCGGATGCATCGATTTTCCCCCAATCAGTCTAACGACTCTTCAGAGATGAGCTTGAACCCTTCGATTTCTGTCTCCTCTTCCACTTCGATTAAGAGACATGGTTTTCCTTTATAATTCACTTGCTTCACGTATTTCAAATCTTGTGGACTGACCGAAATATTGGCGACCTTTGTATTGATCTTGATTGATTTTGACGTATACTTCGGAACGACACTCGTCGCTTTCATCTCATATTTCGTGTCATCCACGACTTGCTTGAACGCCTGCTCGACCTTCTCCGTCGTCACATCTTCCACACCGCTCGCCCGTAAGACGACCTCGACCGCCCGAGAGTCGAGCATGGCCACCGTCTCTTCTTCTTGCTCATTCTCTTCCTCGGCGACGATGATTTGATTGATCTCATCGTAAACGGTCGCGAGTGTCCGGGAATTAACTTCTTCGCCGATGACCGCTTTGATGACTTCTTCAAAGACAGCCTTCTCTTCAACTGCCGTGACGATTTCCGAACCGTTCAACACGTTCTCGATGAACGTCATATCCGGTTGATGCGCTTTATGCGCCGAGTAAAGCACATGGTTCACATCGGCCGCGTTATCCGTGAAACACGGGAATAAGAATCCACCGATCGGCGCCTCGAGTTTGATGATCGGATTTACAATCAAGCTGGCTTTGAATTCCCGCTCGACGAAGTCAAAAACGAGTGACTTTTTCGGAAGTTCTGTCGGGCTGATACTGCCGAGGATGAACTTCGTCGTATACACTTCATCGTTCGCGTGAATCTCAGACTCTTCCGAATGTCGGTTCGTCGGTTTATTGTAATTCCCCCGAATGAACGTCACGACCATGTCTTTCTCAAACGGCGTGTCCTTCACCATCTTCAACGCGATGCGCTGCATATAGTCCGTCCATACGTCTGTCTCTTCCGTACGGAGTCCTTCATAGAGCAACCCTTGCGTATGGTCGACTTGACCTTCCTCAGGATATTGGAACTTCACTTCGAACAACTTTTCATCTAGCTTCCCGCCGAGCACTTTTTTGAAGTTCGTCAAAAACAGTTCTTGCTGTTCTTCTTCAAGGAACGGGAACGGGCGCAACTCTTCGTAATAAATCTCATTCGTTTCCTGTCGGATGTAAATCGTATATAGATCAGCAATCTTGAGTTTGGTCGCATTTACTTTAAACTGTCGGCGAATCGCCGCAATCTCTTTCTTGTTCATTCCATCCACCTCTTCTTTTCTATCAATCCATGTCACCCATTATACCAGTCCTGATTGGTTACTAGTTCCAAAGAAACAATAGGAGGCTGAACAGTCACTCAGATGCTCATGAATATTCACGAATGGGGCAATTTTTATAAATGTGCCCCTTTCTGGGTTCAGTTCAATTCGAGTGAAAGACTACTTCTTTTACTTTTTCATCTAAAAAAGCACCTCAAAAAGAGACGCTTTCAATGGCTATATGGTCTGATATTTTATTAACACGTCTTTCGGGATATGACAATAATCGTCCGGGCAACGTGTCAGACGGTCCTGATGTTCGTCCGCACTTCGCACATAGTTCGTGAGCGGTTTGACTTCAACAGCGACTCGTTCTGCATCCGCGCGTTGATCTATAAACGCTTGCGCCTCGAGCAAATGTCGTGACTCCTCACTGTAGACACCCGTTCGATACTTCTCCCCGACATCAATCCCTTGTTGATTGATACTGTATGGGTCGATGATTTCGAACAAGTAATGCATCAAATCTTCGACCGTCACTACGTCCGGATCGAACGTTGTTTTGACACACTCCGCGTAACCGTCATACTCTCCGTCTAACGTATCGGTCGTACCGTTCGCGCGTCCTGCTTCAGTTGAAAGGACGCCAGGTAATGTCTTCACAAATGCCTGGACACCCCATAGACATCCGCCCGCTAAATAGATCGTTTCGATTTGAATCACTCCCCGTCTATTTGAATCTTTTCTAAAGCATACACGTATTGATGAGAGAAAGGAGAGGTTCACTTGAATAAACAACGTTTCTTCATCTCATTGGTCAGTTCTATTATCATCTTTATAGTAGTTACATTTACTGCCCTTAACGACTTTTCTCTATTCACTGAAATGGTGATTATCTTTTTAGCGGTCGTCATCGGTCAAGCGATAGCCATCCCATTATTTCGACGCTTTGCGGAGCAACGGGTATCGAATAAGACAGTATTCTTCTCGTTCCTGTCGATACTAGTAGTATTTTGGACCTTTGCGAGCATTCTTTTTGATTGAATACGAAGTCATTTTTCTTGAACATATCCCAATCGCTTCAAATCTTCATAGACAAGCGTAGACAATAACTCCCGTCCGTCCCCGTTCAAATGGTCAGGGTTATGGAAGAACGACTGCTCATAAATGAATCGTTCATCCCCCATATAATTGAGGAACGGGACATCTAAATCCAGCTTCTCTAAATGCTGAAACACGAGGCGCTCCATGACTTCTTCATCAAAATACGTATGGTATGACGCGTGGACCGGCTCCATCGCCAAGACGACACGATACCCTTGTTGTTTACAGTAGTCGATGATGTCTTGTAAATGTGCCATGTTTTTTTCAATCTCATGATTGTTCACAGCGTTCTCATATTGAGCGGCCACTTCCTCATACTTACGCTCTGAGTAGTTCAGTCCACCATTCTCCCATGGCTTATGCGCATCAAAGCGAAAATCTCGGATTTCCCGGGAAATGGCGGCATAGGCACTTCCGCTGTTCAATGCTGGGAAGCGTTCGTGTGTATAGTAGTTGAACCAACTGACCGACTCCAAGTCTTCCCGTTCCAATACACGGTAGTAGATTTCCTTCCGTCCGACGTCCGAGTTGCTGAAGGTGATTTGAGATAAGGACACGATCACGACCCCACCTGGCTTCAGGTGCTCATCGTATTCTTTTAACATCTTCAAGTCATATTCAATCGGTTGACTCGGTAACGCCAAATCGAGATGCGACAATCCGGTCGGTTTAAAATAATACCCGTACATCGCGTGGGACGTCCCCAAATTGATGATGTCGACAGGATGAGGGTCTTCTTTAAACGCTAGGACAGCTCGGTTATTATTATATTCCCACGAATCTTTCACAAACTCGTTAACGGGAATGAAGATGGCGATCATGACGAGTAACACAACGACGATTTTAATTCCTAAACGCTTCATGCTAATTCCTTTCCATTCACCTTAAAACCCACCGTATACGAATCCTTGGCTCGACACACCGAACAAGAACGCCGAGACAATCAAGAACAAGTTGATGGCTACGCTCGTCACGGCAGACTGACGTGCCATCCAGTCCCACGCCGACCCTCTCGTCCGCTCGATATGTTGGAACAGATGAACGACGACAAAGACGACGAGGAAGATGATCAAATCGAGTAACGAGAACATTTGAATCGCCTGCACCATGCCTGACGGTGACCATGAAGAAGGTGTCACATATAGTTTGGCGTGTGAGAACGCCTCTGCCATCGAATGCGACTGAAAGAAGACGCGCGAGAAACAGACGAGCTGGAACGTGATGGCGATTTTCCACCACCGATGCAGTGTCGGCACGCGGTCAAACCCGACCCATGACGCCATTTTTTCACGTTGCTGTTTCGTATGGTCTCCGAACACGCGATAGATTCCGTGAATGAGTCCCCATAAGACAAAGTTCCACGCGGCTCCGTGCCAAATTCCACTTACTAAAAACGTCGCAAGGATGGCACCATAAATCTGTTCGCGCTTCTTCTTTCCTTTTGCGAGCGGCATGAAGATATAATCCCGTAGCCACATCGAAAGCGTGATATGCCAGCGGTTCCAGAAGTCGGCGATTGAGACGGCGAAGTGTGGCTGCTTGAAGTTTTCCGATAAGCGAATCCCGAGTAAGCGTGCACAGCCGATGGCGATGTCACTGCATGCCGAGAAGTCGGCGAACAGTTGAATCGAGAACAACATCGTCGCGAGCACAATCTCCGAACCAGTCGGGTCCGGGCTATTGAACACACTTGCGACAATCGGGGCCAATCGGTCAGCGATCAACGTCTTCTTGAAGAATCCCCAAATGATGCGCTGAATCCCATAGCTGATATTGTCGTAGTCGAGATGTTGCTCCGTCTTCAGTTGCGGAAGCAGCTTTTTCGCCCTCTCAATCGGACCCGCCACGAGTTGCGGGAAGAAGGCAAAATAGACCGAGAAATAGCCGTAATGACGCTCTGCTTTTTGCTTCCCTCGCGAGACGTCCACGACGTAACTGATGGCCTGGAACGTATAAAAGGAAATCGCCAATGGTAAGACGATTTCTTTATACGGAACATCATAATCAAACCCGCTCCATACAGCGAACGAACGAAGCGAGTCATTGACGAAATTAAAATATTTGAACCAGCCGAGGCAGAAGACGAGCCCCGAGACACCGACCCACATGAGTCGTTTCTTCTGCCCTTTCTTTTCCTGCTTCTCAATCAGAATTCCAATCACATAGGTGAAAGCGGTACTGATCAGCAGGAGCGGTATGAATTGAATGCTCAACGTGGCGTAAAAGACATAGCTCGCCAGGAGAAGGAGTATCCAACGGAATCGATGTGGAATCATATAGTACGTTCCAACGATGAGTGTTAAAAATAAGAGAAATTCAATCGAAATAAAAGTCATATTTACCACCTGATGCTATGAAACTTGATGATGTACCGATTCCTGACAATCAGGTGGTCACAAGTTCTCGCTTCGGTAACGCGGCATAACGAATCTTTCCGAACGCATTACGCGGAATCTCGTCAATCTGCATCACCCGAACACCTTTCACCTTGATTTGTTCTTTCATGATTTTTTTTATATGCGTAACGTCGTCCTGTAACGTATACACATATAGTCGGTCGTCTTCCCCGGCACAGACGCAATCATGTCCATGCTCTCGAAGGAGCGCCTCGACTTCGTCTAGGCTGATTCGACTGCCATACAGTTTAATCATGCGCTTGATTCGGCCGACGATGAAGAAATATCCATCCTCGTCGCGATACGCCATGTCACCTGTTCGTAAAACACCGTGATTGTCATCACCTTTTGAAAGGTCCGCTAACAAGGTCGCATACCCAAACGACACGTTGTCGCCTTGATACACCAATTCGCCCGTCACGTTCGCCTCTTTGATGTCATTTCCGGCTTCGTCACGCAACGTGAGCGTTCCACCAGGGATGGCAATTCCGATGCTACCGGCTTTTTTCGCATGCATCCGATCCGGTAAATACGACATCCGGGCCGTCGCCTCCGTCTGACCGTACATGATGAAAAATTGAATCCCTTTTTCTTCACATACTGTTGAGAAGTGCTGCGCAAGCTTCGGATCTAACTTGCCACCGGCTTGCGTCAACTTCTTCAGACTTGGGAGGTCGTACGTCTCAAACTTCAATCGTTTCAACATCTCATAATGAAACGGGACCCCACCAAACGTCGTCGCCTGCTCGGCACGACACAGCTCCCAAAACTCTTTTTGAACGATCGAGCGATCTGTCAGGATGAGGGTCGCCCCTTTCAACAGATGACTGTTGATGATGGAGAGCCCATATGAATAGTTCATCGGAAGTGTCGTGATTGGCTTATCCGTCTGATCGATCTCGAGATAGTCGATGATCGATGAAGCGTTCGCCGTCAGATTTTTGTATGTGAGGCGAACAAGTTTCGGACTTCCGGTACTACCTGATGTCGTCAGCAGAAGGGCCAATTCTTCATGAAGTTGGTGGTGAACCGATGTTTCGGTTTCAAATAAGGCGTAGCCACCATAACCATAGAAGACATCCAATGAGTTCGCCAAATCCTCTCTCGACTCAGGAGCCCAGACGTGAGTCGGTTGATAGCGTGACATCAACTTCTGTAATTGTTCTACTGGAATATCTGCATCGAGTAAGACCGGGACGACCCGCCCACGGAGAAAGCCGATATATCCGAAGAGCGACTCGACTCGGTTGGCACATAAACAGAAGACGAGTGACCGTTCGCCGACTTCCTGACAAATCGAATCCCCGACTTCCAGCATCTCTCTATATGAATAAGAGCGGTCCGCATAGACCGCCTCACGATTCGCATACTGCTCGAGTGTTTGAAAAAGCGTCATGATTTAATGTCCATACCGAGACGCTGCAACAACGCGATACCAGACTTGTACGAATGGAACTCTGTCATTTCATCCGAGTCGATATAGACGTCAAACGCATCCTCAATCTCTGCGATGAGCGTCATGTGCCCGATGGAATCCCATTCTGTGGATTCCCCGAGCTTCATCTCTTCAAGGACCACATCGCCCTCTAATTCCAATCCATTTCGAAATGCCATGTTATATACTTCAAGCTTGCTCATTGTATTCATCCTTTCACATTCACTCAACCTGTTCGATTTCATCTATCCTTATCGACTGATAATGATAATCATTTGCCTTGTGATTCTATCACAATTTTTCGAAATCAGTCAATTCACTTTATGGGATAACGCTTGGAGTTGCGCGCTTTTGACAAGAAAAAGACCACATCGTTACGATGTGGTCTCAGGAGACGGTAAGACATATTCGAGTTGTAAGTCGAGTGGTTCTTCTTCGTACACTTCTGACACAATCTCCTCGGCTAATGTGCACCCCATCGCTTTATAAAAATGATACGTATCAATAGCCGGATTCGCACCGATGTATAACTTTTTCGCGCCTCGTTCGACCGCTGCCTGACAGACTTGTTCAAACAGTACTTTCCCAAGCCCATGTCCGCGATTAGGACGACTCACATGAATGAAACCGAGGTTCAGATATTGTCCCTCTTTTCCGAGCGGTCGTCCATTTAGTCCGGCAAAACCGATTAGCGTCTCGCCTTTTTGGATTGCCACAACAACTCCGCCACGGTCGATGTAGTAGTTGAGAATCTCAATGACCTGTTGTTTCTTCGCATCGTCCCATTCATCAATGTAATGCTCGTCTTTTTGATAAAGTTCGCCGCTCGAATCCACGGCATAGATGCGATGCGTTTCCTGGAAACGTTCGAAAGTGTTTAAAAAGTCTTGATTTATTCTTTTTGTAAGAAGATTGATGGTGTGGTTCATAAAGCGCTCCTATGTTTTGATTCGTTATTTGTGAAACTGAATATGTGAATCCTGCGTCAATTCCGAGCAAACTTTAAACAACGTTTACCGAATAAACTCTTTAAAAATCTCACTTAACTCTTGTGGAGTTTCTTTCATGCCGGTCTTCATCCACCTTTTCATAATGCTTGCCAATGAATCCGCGTATATCGCATTCGCATATGCTTCCGCTTTTTCAGATACATTACAATTCTCATAAATTTGAAAATCTGTACAAAGTAAATCAAAATGCTCCTCAAAGCGATTCAAAAGCGGAAGTAAATCATTTTCTTTTAGAAGATTCAAAAATTCAAGATTGTCACTCCATATCTCAAAATACAACGTATCGAAATCAAGTTGCTCTTGTTTTGCTTCTGTTGATGCAAGTTGAATCCTCTGTCTAAATATTTGATACATATGATAGGTTAGTACATCCTCTTTCGTATCAAAGTGAGCATAAAATGTATTTCGCGCCAATCCCGCAGTTTTCGTAAGTTCTGATATGGTGATACTCGTAAAGTTCGTTCGACGCATTAATTCCAACATAGTATCCACTAAAAGATTGATTGATCTCTTAGAATTCGTGTTTATTGGTTTTTGTTTTAGCATAAGTACTCCTTAATTTGTACAAAATGAGGGATTTGTATAAATACCTCTCTACTTATTGACCTAGCGTCTACACTAACATTATATTGCAGATATATTATTTGAGCAATTGTTCAAATAAAAGCATATGCTCAAATTAAAGGTTATTTAAATTCTAAAAATAGTAGGAGGGTTACCTATGAAAACAACAATCATTCTTGCTCATCCATGGCATGGTAGTTTCAATAAATCTATCATGGATACAACAATTGAACAGTTAGTCCGTCGGAAAAAAGATTACCAAATCATTGACTTAAATAAGGATCAATTCAATCCTGTATTATGTGAATCTGATTTATCTCTTTACTCGAAAGGTCAATCCCAAGATCCCTTAGTGAATCAATATCAGAAGATGCTAAGTGACAGTGATGAGTTAGTTTTTATCTTCCCTGTTTGGTGGTTTGATGTTCCAGCCATTTTAAAAGGTTTTTTTGACAAGGTCATGTTAAAAAATTTTGCCTATGTAGAGGAATCTACTGGATTGAAAGGATTACTAACTCATATTAAAAAAACCACTGTCATTTCTACTTCGGAAGTGCCAACGTGGTATTTAAGATATCTGGCCGGGAATCCCATTGAAGGGACTCTTATTCGTAGAACATTCAAAGGGATTGGACTTAAAAATGTGAAATGGTTGAATAGTCCGTTTACGAGTAGTGGGAAAGATCATCGAAGAAAAAGATTTTTAGATAGAGTAGCGAAGCGTATTTCAGTGTAATCTACAGTGCACAACCAAACTTTTGTGATTCATATATCATCCATGACCTCAAATTTTGTATTAATAGCCAGTAGCAACATAAATTTGAGGTCCAACTTAGATGATTTTCATGAATAGTCACGTTCTTCGCTTTTGTTAAATTCATTTGCTTCACGTAAATAACAAAGAGAAGAGGGTTCGTTAATATCTGTACCTGAGAAATAACGTTTATTTGTGATACGGTTCATTCCGATTGATTCGATACGCCCGATATATCTGCTCACACAATACGAGCTTCATGAGTTGATGGGGGAATGTCATTTTCGAGAACGAGATCGTATCGTTCGCTCGTTTCATTACATCATCGGATAATCCTAGTGATCCTCCGATGACGAAGGCGATTTTACTCTTTCCATACGTCGCGAGTTGATCGAGTTCACGGGCGAACTCTTCACTCGTCCGCTGCTTTCCTTGAATCGCCAAGGCGATGACGTGCGTATCTGGGGATATCTTCGCCAAAATACGCTCGCCTTCTTTTTGTTTTACTAGTAACATATCTGCCTCACTCAAATGCTCGGGTGCTTTTTCGTCTGACACCTCGATTTCCTGCACTTTTGCGTAGGCGGAAAGCCGCTTTGTATACTCGGCAATTCCTTGTTTTAAATATTTTTCTTTCAGTTTGCCGACCGTGATAATTGAAATATTCATCCAATTCTTCCTTTTTCCACAGTTTTTTTGGAGTTATCCATAGGGTTATCCACAGAGTTATCCACAAATCCACATGTTGATAATTAGTTTTTGCTTGACACAACATATGTTGCATCGGCATCACAGAACTCACATGCCACTTGTCCACTTGTGGATAATTCCTCTAGTAACGGGTACTCCCCCGTCTCATCCACAATGATGTCTAAAGCGATTTCAACATGTTCCTTGCATACTTTTTTTTCCACAGTTTTTCCTCCTTAAAAAAGAAGCGTCGCCGCTTCTTTATGTTGCTTCAGTTAATGTCGCCTCAGTTTCTCTTGCTTCCCCGCGACGTAAATACTCAATGGAGATCGTATCACCGACCGTCGCGTCACGATACAACGCATCACGTAAATCGACGTATCGTTTGATCTCCCGGTCTCCGATTTTTGTGATGACATCGCCGACCCGAAGTCCTGCTTCCTCGGCCGGACTACCCGGTGTCACCTCTTCGACGAAGACACCGTCTTCCTGGTCGAATGAGATTCCATACTCTTCCCGGATGTTACCAGGTACGGCGATGACTTCCTGAATCGTGACCCCGAGCTGAGCCCGTGTCACCTTACCGTCGCGTTCTAACATGTCAATGACCGGTAGCGCCACGTTGACGGGAATGGAGAATCCGACCCCTTCTACGCTCGCCTCGGCGATTTTCATCGAATTGATTCCGACGAGCTCTCCACGAATGTTGATGAGGGCACCACCCGAATTCCCCGGGTTGATAGCCGCATCCGTCTGAATGACTTCCGCGTTATAATCCATCAAGCCGTCGCTGTTCGTATCGACCGGCACCGTCCGCTCGACACCACTGACGATACCACGGGTGACCGAGTTTGAGAAGACACCGAGCGGATTTCCGATGGCCATGACGGTCTCGCCGGCCTGTAGGACGGTAGAGTCACCGAGAACAATCGGCTCCACATCGATATTTTTCGGCAGTTCAACTTCGGCGACAGCCAAGTCGTTGAGCGGGTCTTCGCCTAAAATGGTTGCCGATGCGATTTGACCATCGGAAAAGGCAATGTTGACCTCGTCCGCTTCTTCGATGACATGGAAGTTCGTGACGATATAGGCCGTGTTTCCTTCTACTTTATAAATGACGCCAGAGCCGGCACCCGCCTCCCACTGCGAGTCCGAGGTGAAGGCGCGCTGGATATTCGTGATGCTGACGACGGACGTCTTGGCACCAAGTACGGCCGTCGTGACGTCCGATTCTGTGACGGTGACGGCCTGTTCGGTCCGTGTCAGTTCATTCGTCACAAAACGAGAGGTCGGCGAATCCCAGAGCATCACAATGACAAAAAACAAAGCCGCTCCTAAGAATCCGCCAACCCCTCCGAGTAACAACGGTTTTATATTTGGTCTCGGCTTATGGCGTACGTGCTCCTCTTGCTTCGGTCGCCATTCGCTCCGAGATGGGTACGTCGATTGTTGTTCGTTTGTTTCATTTGCTTCGTGTGCTTCAGGTTCGACGTCTTGAGGTTCATACTCATGGTGTCTCTCTTCGTTCACGACGCGTCCCCCCTTCAAGACAGTGTGATACCTGTCTTTTCCCAAGTTTCCTTATAAAGAAACGAGTGAAGTGGGGTTTGTCGGGTCCGTGTCGCACAATTTGATTCGATTTAAATCGATATCTCGCATACCGAGTGTTTGCGAGACGCTCATTTGCGCGAGCTCCTTCATGTTGTTGTCCTTGCTCAAGTGGGCCAAATAGATCCGTTTCGTACTGTCACCGATGACCTCACTCATCGCAATGGCCGCATCTTCGTTCGAGACGTGCCCATAATCGCCAAGAATTCGTCGTTTGACGCTCCATGGATAACGCCCCATCTGCAGCATCGAGACGTCATGATTCGACTCAAAGATGAAGTCGTCTGCTCCACGGATGACTCCTTTCATCCGGTCCGAGACATAACCCGTATCGGTGATATGAGCCAAACGTTTCCCGTCATGGGCAAACTGATAAAACATCGGGTCTGCCGCATCGTGGCTCACGTTGAACGTCTCGATTTCGATATCGCCGAACTGTTTCACATCTCCGACTTCGATTTGAAACTTCAAGGCGGGATCAATCTTGCCGATGTTCGCTTCCATCGCCGTCCATGTCTTCGCATTCGCATAAATCGGTAAGTTATACTTTCGTGCTAATATACCGACACCTTTAATATGGTCGGAGTGCTCATGGGTGACGAGTAGTGCGTCGATCCCCTCAAACGACCGACCGATGGCTTCGATGCGTTGCTGCATCGCTTTTCCGGTCAATCCGGCATCGACGAGCAGCTTCGTCCGTTCCGTCTCGATATAGAGTGCGTTTCCGGTCGATCCACTCGCTAATACACTATACTGTAAAGTCACGCGATCACTCCTTTCATTCTTTCTTTTCAAACTCGACGTGCTCGACCGTTCCATCGATCGCATTGACGAAATAGACTTGATCATCTATCCCAATCGACCAGAGCGGAGGCATGATAATCAAACTGCCCGAGCTATCGAGCGGCAAGCTATAAAACCCGGTGTTGAT
Source organism: Exiguobacterium sp. s89 (assembly GCF_018617735.1). Classification (NCBI taxonomy): domain Bacteria; kingdom Bacillati; phylum Bacillota; class Bacilli; order Caryophanales; genus Exiguobacterium; species Exiguobacterium sp. s89. The sequence goes on along the minus strand of NZ_JACSKS010000003.1, from coordinate 34,313 downwards.
GGCTCGCATCTCTTGGTTCGGCTGAAAATACTTCCGGGATGCTAGTTGAGAAATCGCTTCGCTCGCCGTCAACACGAGGTCGTCTTGCGTTTTCGACGACAGGTTTTTTAAATGACGCTGCTTATAATCTGTCACTTCAAATGCCTCGTTCAACTGAATGAGGATGAGGGACGGACCGATATACATTTCCGTGTCCCCCTCGACTTCAGGTGTTGAAAAAATCTTGTTCTCCTCGAACGTTTGCACGAAGGCGATTTGTTTCGTCGACTCATCGTATCGCCAGTAGGCATACTCGCTTCCGAACGGAACATATTCCGCCACAAACGTCGAAGCGGTCGTTCGTAAATCTTTCGCATCGAGTGGCACAGGTTGCTTCAATTCGACTTCAAGTTGCATGTTATCGAGCGTCGTCGCTAGCTGCGCTTCCCGATTCTTTGTAATCATCGCGGCGGACATCTCTTCAGACGATCCCGTCAAATATCCGATATCGCGACCCATTCGTGGCAATTTTGCCGGATCGACATTCCGCTGATCTAAAATTTGTGCAATCGACGTGTTGTCATTCGTCACGACTTCGGTCGCCCACGTTTCCGTCAACAATTGGAACAATAGATAGATGTTCAAGGCGAGGAAGGCGAAGATTAAAATTGTTTTCGCTTTACTCCAATCCACGATACATCATCCTTTCTGTCCAACCGTCTGCTTGATTATATGGGACCCAACGCCCCGCCTCACGCACGAACCAGTTCGGTGAGAACGTCACGTAGCGGCTCGTATCTTCGTTATATTCGATTTCATAACCGATTCGAATCTCCGTTACGTTCTCAAACCGTCCGGAGTTGATGAGGGTACTGAGCACCTCGTTCGCATTAGCCAACTGTGTCGTACCGACCGTGATCAGCCGATCGATTTCCAAGTGGTGACGTGTGATCGACCGGACCTGTGCCCCGTCGTTTTCCACACGTAATGTGGATAAGTCGATGGCATCGTTGTTGATAAATGCCTCGCGCTGACTAAAGACCGGATACCCTTTCACATGAAAACGGAACACAGTCGTTTCAAAACCTTTATTTGCAGGTGTGATGGCATCAAAGCGAAGTGAGAGCCCTTGATTCTCAGAAGCTTCATCGACCCATCCACCGTGGAAGTTCACGAATTCTACAATCGAATCTAATCCGAGTGCCGTGTCACGTTCTGTACTGTTCCGAGACAAGTTTCGGTAACGACTGGCGTTCAGGGTCGCATCATATTCCCCAACGCTGACACCATTCGTCAAGGCTCCAATCGAACTTGCCGGGTCGACCTCCTGAACATTCGGGTCGCCCGGGAAGAACGTGTCCCGCATCCAGTCAAGACGGGTATCGATTTGAATCGATGATACGTCGTAAGCAAACAACTCATTCATCTCAGGTCCAATGACCGGAATGTAATTCACCCGCTCATCGGTGTACGTCACCCGCTTCATCGTTCGACTCGAATTTTTCAAGAAGAGACTGTTCACATCGCCGTTTCCGACTTTCGTCAACTTTCCTTCCCAAATCGATTGGTCGCTCATGATGGTGCGAATGTTGAACGCATTTTCGTCCATATAGATGAGGATCCGTTGTGGAATTTTCCCAGACAGACTATACGTTCCCGGCAACATATAGCTGAGCGTATCCGCATAGTAGGCCTCTGGTAAGATCAACTCGAGTCCCTCGTTGATATCCGTATAGAAGCTCGGGACATTTTTCACGGCGAGTGGTTTGAACTCACTCGCTTCAAACGAATCCCGAATGACGCGCATCAGTTGCTTCGGCGTATTCTTCGAAGCGAAGACGGCATTGTTGTCATGTACGACCGCTTGAGTCGGGATGATGACCTGATTCGCCCGGCGCTGCAGGGACTCGTCCACCGTCGTGAGCTGCGTCTCCGATTGAACGGCCTGATACGTGGGATGGTAATCCCACAAGATGATGGTTTGAACAATCGACGTGACGATTAACGTGAGCAAAATGAACGACTTCCACAGTTCCGGCTTTGCAATCGTAAACCGTTTCATCAATCATTCACCTCCACAATCGTATCGAACGGGATGGTGAAGTAAATCGTCGTACCGCGGCCAAACTCACTCTCTGCCCAGATGTCGCCCCCGTGAGCGGATACGACTTCTTTGGCAATCGATAGACCGAGTCCGGTTCCACCGATGTTACGCGCCCGTGCCTTATCGACACGGTAGAAGCGCTCAAAAATTTTCTTCAAGTTCGACTTCGGAATCCCGACCCCTTCATCCTTGATCCCGATGACGAGGCGCTTCGCCCGAAGCATCGTCCGGAACGTGATCGTCCCGCCTTCTGGTGAGAACTTGATGGCATTCGTGATGATGTTGTCGATGACTTGGGTCATCTTATCTTGGTCGGCATGCACGTAGACACGACGCTTCATCAGTTTGCGACGGAATTGAATCGCCTCTCCTTTCGTCATCTCGTGACGGTCGATGATGTCGTTAAAGAATTGCACGAAGTCGAACTTCACTTTCTGCATCTTGTATTCTTTACTGTCCATCTTCGAGAGTTGCAACAAGTCGTTGACGAGGCGAATCATCCGCTCCGTCTCGTTTTGTGTCGTCTCTAAGAAGCGTGGCGCCAACTCATCGTCTTGATAAGCGCCTTCCGCGAGGACTTCCAAATAGCTGCGCATTGTCGTGAGCGGTGTACGCAACTCGTGACTGACGTTCGCCACGAATTCACGGCGGTCCTGTTCGACTTGTTCTTGTTCCGTGACATCATGCAAGACGACGATGAGACCTGTGATCGGTCCGCTGTGCTTTTGAATCGGTGAGAAGTAGGCACGGACGAGGAACAATTCTTCATCCGTACTGAGGTCAATCAGCTTCGTCGGCATCGTCCCATCTTCTGGAATAACGATTTCCTCTTCGAACGCGAGGAGACTTTGTAAATTCGTCCCCATCGCCTCTTCCTCCGCAACCCCGATCATGTCGCGCGCTTGGTCGTTCATCAAGATGACGCGTAACGAGCGGTCGGTCGCGACCACCCCGTCCGACATGTTCTCAAGGACACTCGTCAAGCGACGTCGTTCCGCTTCCGTCGTCGCATTTGCTTCCATCAATTCGTCTGTCAATTCGTTGAACGCATACGCGAGTTGACCGACCTCGTCATCCGAGTACACTTTAACTTTCCGCGAGAAGTTCCCTTTCCGCATCTCTACGGCCTGCCTGCGCATGTCGGCAATCGGTCGCGTGATGGTGCGCGATAAGAGAATACCAAGGAACGAGGTGATGATGAGTGCAATCAACGTCCCCGTTGCGAGGATACGTGTCACTTGTTCCATCTGGTTGTAGATGGACTTCATCGATGCCTCGATATAAATCATCCCGGTCGTCGTCCCATCCACTTCTGATTTAATCGGAACGGCGACGACGCGCATTCGGTCATTCGAATCCTCATAGACGAGCGTCTCCTGCGCCCCGCCTGTCGCGAATGACTTCTGGATAAACGTACTCGCCGTCCGTTGTCCGACGAGACTTTGATTATTTTGATTCGAGGTCGCCCGCACGACACTGTTCGTGTCGATGATTTGGACTTCCCGAATGTCGTCAGCTAGCGTCGTGCTCTCTGTAAATTCAGACAGCAGCTGATCCAGTAACTGGTTCAACTGCTGGTCCGTAGTCGAGTCACTCTCGTTCGCTGCGATTCCCTCACTGACGTTATAGCTCAGTAGGTTCGCCCGGTCGACGAGTGACTGCGAGAAGTTGTTGATGTATTGTCGTTCCAAAGAACGTACAAAGTACACGCCGATGACTTGCATCGCAACGAGAATGAGCAGCGCATAGATGACGACGAGCTTCCACTGGATTGATTTAAAGAAGTTCGTCCGTTTCATCGTTTAGTCTTCTTCTCCTGCCTTCAAATAATATCCGACGCCACGACGCGTAATGATGTACGTCGGCGTCGATGGGTTATCCTCTACTTTTTCGCGAAGACGACGTACTGTAACATCCACGGTACGTACGTCACCGAAGTAATCATAGCCCCATACCGTTTGGAGCAAGTGTTCACGCGTCATCACTTGTCCAATGTTTTGCGCGAGGTAATGAATTAATTCGAACTCGCGATGCGTCAATTCGATTTTCTCTTCCCGTTTCGTCACCATGTACGAATCCGGATGAATCGTCAAGTCGCCGATCGCGATATCGTTCGCATTCGCCCCTTTCGCTTCTGGCGCCGGCGCCGTCGCGTGACGTCGCATATTCGCTTTGACACGAGCCAACAGTTCACGTGAGCTGAACGGTTTCGTGACGTAGTCATCCGCTCCGAGCTCTAACCCGAGTACTTTATCGATCTCGGAGTCTTTCGCCGTCAACATGATGATCGGCATATCATACTTCTTCCGTACCTCACGACATACTTCCATGCCGTCTTTGAGCGGAAGCATGATGTCGAGTAAGATGAGGTCCGGTTGAATCTCCTCTACTTTTACGAGGGCTTCTTCACCGTCATAGGCGACATGCACCTGATAACCTTCTTTTTCAAGTTTAAACTTCAATATATCTGCGATTGGTTGTTCGTCATCTACCACTAAAATCGTACGATCCATTCAGTGAGTCCTCCTCTTATCATTAAACGTACATGCCTACATTGTAACTCTTTTTATACAGCTTAGAAAGCGTGGTCCATTTCCGCGGAAATGAAAAAGAGAGCCCGATGGCTCCCTTTCTTATGCTTCGTAAATATCACGCAAGATAACCGTCTGTTCACGAGCCGGTCCGACCGAGAACGTCAACAATTCGATTCCTGTCAATTCTTCGATGCGACGAACGTAGCGCTGTGCATTCTTCGGAAGGTCATCGAAGTTGCGGACACCCGTGATGTCTTCTGTCCAACCCGGAAGTTCTTCGTATACTGGTACACACTTCTCGAGGACGCGGAAGTTCGGCGGGTACTCATCAAGATGCTTCCCTTCGTACTCATACGATGTGCAAATCTTGAGCGTCTCAAGACCTGTCAATACATCGATGGAGTTGAGGCAAAGATCTGTGATTCCACTGACACGACGTGAGTGACGTACGACAACCGAGTCGAACCAGCCGACACGACGGGGACGACCTGTTGTTGTCCCGTACTCTTTACCGACTTCACGGATCGTATGGCCGATCTCATCGTCAAGTTCTGTCGGGAACGGACCGTCACCGACACGTGACGTGTATGCTTTACAGACACCGACCACGTGATGAATCTTCGATGGTCCGATTCCGGCACCGCTCGATACGCCACCTGACGCGGCGTTCGACGATGTGACGAACGGGTACGTTCCGTGGTCGATATCGAGAAGGACCCCTTGTGCCCCTTCAAAGAGAACTTTCTTTTCTTCGTCGAGTGCATCGTTTAAGACGACCGATGTATCACACACGTATTTAGCGAACTGTTGGCCATACGCATAGTACTCTTCAAAGATATCATCAAACTCGATCGGGTCGACCTCATACATTTTCACGAACATGCGGTTTTTCAACTCAAGCACGGTCTTTAGTTTCTCCGCAAACACTTCTTTATCAAGAAGGTCAGCGATGCGAAGCCCGATACGTGCCGCCTTATCCATGTATGCCGGACCGATTCCTTTGAGCGTCGTACCGACTTTTGCGTCACCTTTTGCGTCTTCCTCTAGACGGTCTTGAAGCTGGTGATACGGCAAGATGATGTGCGCCCGGTTCGAGATCCGAAGGTTATCCGTGCTCACACCGCGCTCATGTAAGTAAGCGAGTTCGGTCACGAGTGATTTCGGGTTGACGACCATTCCGTTTCCGATGACACACGTTTTGTCCGAATAGAAGATCCCAGACGGAATGAGGTGAAGTTTATATTTCGTATCATTGAAGACGATCGTGTGACCAGCGTTGTCTCCCCCTTGATAACGCGCGACGACTTCGGCTTGTTTCGATAAGAAATCGGTGATCTTTCCTTTTCCTTCATCGCCCCACTGCGTTCCCACTACGACTACTGATGACATAATGAATCCTCCTTATTAATCAACGTTCTGTTCAAACCATCCGTAAGTGTACACTTGAAAAGTGAAAAAGTCAATCTAATACCGAACGTTTTATATAAGATGTAACTATTCGTTCGTTATTTTTTAAATCACCTATTAAAAAAAAGACACCACCGACGTTACATCGGTGGTGCGAAGGCTTGTGTCTCCATATTGACGAACTTGTTATACTCTTTCCGGAAGGAGAGCTTGACCGTACCGGTCGGACCGTTACGTTGTTTCGCAATGATGATCTCAATCGTATTGGCGTCTTCACTCTCTTTATCGTAATAGTCATCACGATAGAGGAAGGCGACGATATCGGCATCCTGCTCGATCGCTCCCGATTCCCGGATATCCGACATCATCGGTCGCTTGTCTTGACGACTCTCTACGCCACGCGAGAGCTGTGACAAGGCGATAACCGGTACTTGCAGTTCCCGCGCAATCGCTTTGAGCGTACGCGAGATCTCCGATACTTCTTGTTGGCGGTTCTCGCCCGGTTTCCCGTTCCCGACGATGAGCTGCAAGTAGTCAATCATAATCATCCCGAGGCCGTACTCCTGTTTCAAACGACGACACTTCGCTCGAATCTCGTTGACACGGAGACCCGGCGTATCGTCGATGTAGATGCCTGCTTGCGAAAGCGACGACATTGCGAGTGACAGACGGCCCCAGTCTTCTGCTTCGAGACGACCGGTCCGGAGACGCTGGGCATCGATGTTCCCTTCCGCACACAACATACGCATAACGAGTTGCTCGGCACCCATCTCCAAACTGAAGATGGCGACGTTCTCGCCCGTACGGACGGCAACGTTTTGCGAGATGTTCAAAGCGAACGCGGTCTTCCCGACAGATGGACGAGCGGCCACGATAATCAAATCGTTTCGTTGGAAACCGGCCGTCATCTTATCCAAATCGGTGAAGCCGGTCGCAATTCCAGTGATTTCACCACTCGACTGATGTAGTTTTTCAATCGTTGAATATGCATCCGAGAGAACCGATCCGATTGGATGGAAACTCGATTGTCCTTTTCGCTGCGATACTTTTAAAATATTCCGTTCGGCATCTGACAGCACGGAATCGACCTCATCTTGGCGCTCATAACCGTCTGACACGATATTGGTCGCTGTTCGAATCAGGCGACGGAGTGCCGCTTTTTGGTCGACGACGTTCAAGTAATAGCCGATGTTTCCAATGGCCGGTACAGATTCAGCGACTTCTGCCAAATAGTTGAGACCGCCGATTTCGTCAAGAATGCCTTGAGCCTGTAACTCTGAACTGAGCGTGACTAAGTCGACGAGTTCGCCCCGGTCATTGATCTTTAACATCGCTTCAAAGATGCGTTGGTGGCTGACACGATAAAAGTCGTCCGGGTCGACGCGCTCTGAGGCCGTGATCAACCGATCCGAATCGAGGATGATTGCCCCTAAGACGGCTTGCTCCGCTTCCACGCTATGCGGTGGTGTATTGACTTGAATCGCATCACTCATCCGTCTCTACCTCACCTTCAAGCTTCTTGTACATGTACGTTCAACGTCGCGACGACGTCATGGTGCAACTTCACAGGCACTTTCGTGAAGCCGAGCGCCTTGATTGGGTGCTCGAGTTCAATTTTACGCTTATCAATCTTGTAGCCCATTGTTTTAAGGGCATCCGCGATTTGTTTGCTTGTGACTGACCCGAACACGCGACCGCCTTCCCCTGCTTTCGTCGTGACGGCGATCGTCTCTTTTTCAAGCTTCTCTTTTAGTTGTTTCGCTTCGTTCAACTCTTCTTCTGCGGCCTCTTCGGCACGACGTTCTTTCGCTGCGAACGCTTTTAGGTTCCCAGGTGTCGCTTCTACCGCCAAATTTTTCTTGAACAAGACATTTTTCGCGTAAGCGTCTGCCACATTTTTCACTTCTCCAGCTTTTCCTTGCCCTTTTACATCTACTTTCAAAATGACTTTCATTCTAATTCCTCTCCTTCAGTTTCATCTGTTACATAATGATCGATTGCCTCTTTCAACATGGCATTCGCTTGTTCGCGACTCACTTCGAGCTGCGTCGCCGCATTCGTCAAATGTCCACCACCATCAAGCATTTCCATGATGACTTGAACATTGACGTCACCGAGGGATCTTGCGCTAATCCCTGTTCGTCCATCCGGTAAAATCGCGATGACGAATGATGCTTTCACGCCTTCCATATTTAACAGTTGGTCTGCCGATTGGGCAATCAACACTTGATGATGCGCCTCATCGTCAGAAGCGACCGCAATCGCCATGCCGCCTGCATAAATTTCGGTGTTTCTCAAAATCTGAGACTGCTCGATATAAGCATCGAGGTCCTGGCGCATAAAATGCTGTACGAGAACCGTATCCGCCCCTTGAATTCGTAAGAAAGATGCCGCGTCAAACGTACGCGAGCCTGTTCGGAGCGTAAATCCTTTCGTGTCGACCATGATTCCTGCAAGAAGCGATGTCGCTTCCAAAATGGAAAGCTTGCGGCTTCCCGCCTGATACTCAATCAGCTCCGTGACAAGTTCACATGTTGATGACGCGTATGGCTCCATATAAACGAGGACCGGATCTTCGATAAACTCTTCCCCGCGACGGTGATGGTCGATGACGACGACTCGTTCCGCTCGGTAGAGAATATCTTTTGAAATGACGAGCGATGGACGGTGTGTATCGACGACGACGAGAAGCGTCTGCTCATCAATGAGGGGTTGTGCTTCATATTCGGTTAGGAACTGGCTAATCAACGCGTCATCGTTCTCTACTTCTTGGACGAGGCGTTGAATTCCGATACTCGTTTCGCCAGACGGAATCACGACATACGCCTCACGTCCGACAAACTCAGCCAATTTCATAATCCCGATGGACGCCCCGAGTGAGTCCATATCTGGATTTTTATGTCCCATTATGAGAACACGACTCGATTCTCGAATCAAGTCACGCATCGAGTTCGAGATGACACGTGCCCGGACGCGCGTCCGCTTTTCGGTCGGGTTTGTCTTCCCTCCGAAGAAACGTACTTTTCCGTTGTGACGTTTGACAACAGCCTGGTCACCACCACGACCAAGTCCGAGGTCTAGACTTGACTGAGATAAGTTGCCGAGCTCCGTTAGCGTTGTCTCTCCACATCCAATCCCGATCGATAACGTCAACGGGATCCTCTGCTCTTTCGTCGCTTCACGTACTTCATCTAAAATTGAGAATCTGTTGTTTTCAAGTTCAGATAACGTTCGCTCGTTCATGACGAGGAAAAAGCGATCCGCCGCTGTACGGCGCATGTAGATGTGATGCTGCTGTGCCCATTGATTGAGAAGTACCGTCACACGACGATTGATCTCACTACGCACTTGTTCATCCACCGCAGTCGACATCTCATCATAGTTATCCAAGTACAAAATACCAATGACTGTTTGCGATTGCACATACTTTTGCTCAATTTCTGCTTCCTCGGTCATGTCAAATAAATAAAGGGTTTGATGTATTTGATTGTAGTAGACGCGGTAGACACGATCGCCTACTTCAATCGTGGCTTCATCCTCTTCCTCTTCAATCAATTCAGCGAATGCAGAATGGAGCGCGTCGAGCGGGACTCCAATCGCCATATCGAGTTCGAAGATCAATCGCGATTGTTCGTTAAACCAACTGATGCGCCGGTCTTGATCAAAGACTAAAATTCCAATCGGCATCGTCGTCAACGCTTCTTTCCCGACCTCTTCGATTTGATGAGAGAGTGAGAGGACATACTGTTCCCAATTTTTACGCTCCCGTCGCATTGTTACTTGCTGATAGATGAAGAAAATCAGCGTGCCCATAAACAGGGTGATTGCCGCCACAATATTGTAGAACGCCAATCCTAACGAGACAAGGACTCCAATCACATATGGAACCATGTGACGCGCGTATTGGTTCTTCACGGATGTTAATGCTTCACCACTGTGCATGTATGCCTCCTAAAATGAGTAATGTTCACCCATGGAATCGTAAAGGTTTCTGCTCTATCATACCATATTCGTCGGTTTCACTTACACACTTACAGACGAGATGAAATACAAAAAAACGACTTATCCAAAAGGATAAGTCGTTCGTCAAACATTACTCTGCAACGTATGGAAGCAAAGCCATTTGACGTGAACGCTTGATAGCGACAGTAAGTGGACGTTGGTATTTCGCTGAAGTACCAGTCACACGACGTGGAAGAATTTTACCACGCTCTGAAACGAAGCGTTTGAGTAATTCTACGTCTTTATAATCGATATGAGTGATGTTGTTCGACGTAAAGAAACATACTTTACGACGACGACGACCTCCTGGACGACGTGCCATGTGAAGACCTCCTTTATAAGTTAGTTTTTCATGTCAACGATGATTAGAATGGCAAATCATCATCTGACAAGTCAATTTTGTTGCCACCCGAGAACGGATCTGCATCAAAACCTTTATTTGAAGACTGGTTTGAGGACTGAGATGAAGTCGAAGCAGCTCCTGCGCCCCATCCTGATCCACTTGACTCACCACCACTGAAGACATCTCCAGATGGTGCTTGCTCACGTTGCCCTGAAGCTCCGCGTGGTTCAAGGAAGCGTACGCTGTCGGCGACTACTTCTGCCCGGTAACGACGTTGGCCATCTTGTCCTTCGTAACTACTGATTTGAAGGCGACCGTCAACGCCGGCCATGCTGCCCTTTTTCAAGTATTGTGCTACGTTCTCTGCTTGTTTGCGCCAAACGACACAATCAATAAAGTCCGTCTCGCGCTTCCCATCCTGCCCAGCAAATGGACGATCGCAAGCGAGAGTAAAGCGTGTTACGGCGATTCCGCTCTGCGTATAACGCATTTCCGGATCGCGAGTCAATCGACCAACTAACACAACTCGGTTAATCATCTCCAAGATCCCCTTTCACGATACGAAACGTTAAGGATTAACGCTCGTCTTTTGTTGTCATTTGACGGACAACGTCGTCAGAGATCTTCATGAGACGCTCTGTTTCTTGGATCGCTTTAGGTTCAGCAACGATGTTAAGAAGAACGTAGTGTCCTTCACGCATCTTGTTGATTTCATAAGCGAGACGACGTTTACCCATGTCTGTTGTTTTTTCAACAGTACCACCGTTTTCAGTGATGACGTTGTTGAAGCGTTCGATTAAAGCTTTCTTCGCTTCCTCATCAACTGATGGACGGATAATGTAAAGAAGTTCGTATTTACGCATTATCTTTCACCTCCTCTTGGACTAGCGGCCCCTACCAATTGCAGGAGCAAGGAGCAAACAATTGTTTTACTCACGTCATAATATACTATCAAACTTACTTAACTTTTACAATACGTTTCCGAAAATCAACTTATACGTTGAAACGGAATGTGACAACATCGCCGTCTTGGAAGACGTATTCTTTTCCTTCAGAACGAAGTTTCCCTTGTTCTTTTACCATCGTCATATTGCCAGCCGTTGAAAGATCGTCATATGAGACGACTTCGGCACGAATAAAGCCCCGTTCGAAGTCTGAGTGGATGACACCAGCACACTGTGGTGCTTTCATCCCTTGTTTGAACGTCCAAGCACGAACTTCTTTTTCACCTGCAGTGAAGTACGTTGCAAGACCGAGTGTCGAATAAGCCGCACGAATCAATTGATCGAGTCCAGACTCTTCGATGCCGAGATCTTGTAAGAACTCAAGACGTTCTTCAGGTTCGAGTTCTGAAATTTCTTCTTCGATGCGTGCACAGATGACAATCACTTGCGCCCCTTCTGTTGTCGCGTGATCACGGACGGCTTGAACATGTTCGTTTGCATCCGCATCCGCTACTTCTTCTTCACTGACGTTTGCCACGTACAACATCGGTTTCATCGTCAATAGTTGGAAGTGCTTCACGATTGCCAATTGGTCATCCGTGAGCTCTGCGACACGGGCAGGACGTTCTTCTTCTAAGACGGCTTGCACGATTTCAAGTGCCTCGAGTTCTTGTGCGGCACCTTTATCTTTTGATTTGACCATTTTTTGAACACGCGTGATCCGTTTTTCAACTAACTCGAGGTCGGCTAAAATCAATTCAAGGTTAATTGTCGTAATGTCGTCTATTGGTGAGACACGACCCGCGACGTGCGTGATGTTCTCATCTTCAAAACAACGAACGACTTGGCAGATTGCATCGACTTCGCGAATATTCGCTAAGAACTTGTTTCCGAGTCCTTCACCTTTTGAAGCCCCTTTAACGATTCCGGCGATATCTGTAAATTCAAACGCTGTTGGAACCGTCTTTTTTGGTTTGACGAGTTCTGTCAATCGATCAAGGCGTGCATCTGGTACTTCTACGACGCCGACATTCGGGTCGATCGTCGCGAACGGATAGTTAGCCGCTTCGACTCCTGCTTGTGTAATCGCATTAAACAATGTCGATTTCCCGACGTTTGGCAATCCGACAATTCCTGCTGTTAATCCCACTAATAGTTCCTCCTCATCCGGTGTTTCCCGGGAAATGTTAAACCGTCTGTGGAGTGGGTACATTCAGTACACCACACCGTCACATCCTTCACAATTATAGATAGTCCACGATTAAACCGCAACTCACGTTCATAACCTAAAGAAAAACGCCGCTTATTCCGCGGCGTTGCCTTGCTCAAGCACTTTCTTGAATCGCTTATCAAAGTCCCGGCGTTGCATGAGCACACTTGCTCCACAACCTTGACATTTGATGCGAATGTCCATCCCTACACGTGTGATTTGCCAGCGATTCGTCTTGCAGGCATGTGGTTTTTTCATTTCCACAATATCGTTCAACGCATAAGTTTTACTGTGCATTTTCTACTTCTCCTCCTTTAGGAGTCGGGTTAGGGGGTAACATAACCGTACGTGGGTACGGAATTTCAATATTGCGTTTGTCGAATCCGGCTTTCAATTCTTTATGCAGAATCCGGCCGGCTGTGAAATGTTGGGTCGGTGGTACTTCTGCCATCAAGCGATAGACGACCTCTGAAGCCCCGAGCGATTGCACGCCAGCAAGGGTAATCGGTTCGATGAAGAGGTCATGATATTTTGCCTCAACTTCTTTTGCGATTTCTTTAATCGCCGATTCAACGCGTTCCATGTCTTCTTCATAAGCAACACCAACATCGACGACCGCCACACTGTTTTCAAGTGAGTAGTTCGTCACTTGCATGATCTGTCCGTTCGGAATAATGGATACTTGTCCGTTCAATCCTTTTAACTTTGTCGTCCGGATGCCGACTTCGATGACGATCCCTTCAACTTCTTGGTTCAAGCTGACGTAATCCCCATTTTTATACTGGTTTTCGAAAATGATGAACGCACCGGTGATGACGTCTTTCACCAAACTTTGGGCACCAAATGAAATAGCGAGACCTGCCACACCGGCCGAAGCAATCAACCCGGCAATATTTACGCCGAATTGCCCAAGCACCGTCAGGACCATGATCAATCCGATGACATAACGAATCGTATTTTGTGCCAGTTTCAATAACGTTTCGTTCTGTCGTTGTGCGACAATGTCATTTTCTTTTATTTTTCGGAGCGTAAACACGCGTTCCACCATCGTGGTCAAGATTCTTGTCGCGATGTATAAACCAAGGATAATGAGCGCCACACCGGCGAGTTTAATCCCAAGCCCAATCCACATGTCCGTATCTTTGAAATATTCCACGAATCGGTTCACGCTATCAATCGTTTCATCCGCAACCGTGTTTAAATCTTTTTCTGTATTTTGCGAAGCCATCTTTTCACCTCAAAAGTCGTAGATTCTAAATCATCAAAACACATTTCGTGACTTTTCTCAAACACTGCATTCGGAAGTTTAGATGTTTTCCACTTTTGGGAATGGTTTAATACGAGATCAATCCCCCATCGCAACTAGGAATAGGCAGCTTAGAAGAGAGGATGAGATTCATGCCGTTTCGCTTAAAACCTCATAAACCATACTCCTTCTTCATTGAACACACTGAGCGGAGTGGATCCAGACTGCTTGCGGACCAGCTTCATGAACAGTTGGCCAATGAAGCCCATCGCCCCATCGTCCTTGTTTGCATCGGTTCGGACCGTTCGACCGGTGATTCTCTCGGTCCCCTCGTCGGGACGTTCTTGGAAGAACGTCACATCCGGAATTTACACGTTTACGGCACGTTAACCAAGCCCGTACATGCGCTTAACTTGGTGGAAACGTTGCATGAGATTCAAACACGCTTTCATCAGCCGCTCATTATTGCTATTGATGCTTGCCTCGGTCGTTTGTCGAGTGTCGGGTATGTCTTTTTCTCAGAAGGGCCACTTGCCCCTGGCGCGGGTGTTCAAAAAGAACTTCCGGCAGTAGGCGCTTATAATATAAAAGCCGTCGTAAACGTGAGCGGGTTCATGGAAATGATGATTTTGCAGAATACCCGCCTTCATCTCGTTTATGAACTCGCACGCTTCATTACAGACGGGTTCGTCGACTTTGATGCACGCATCGGACGTCTTCATCATGAAGAGGCCGCCATCACACGACTTCGTCAGTCACGGGACGAGTCAAAGTCTTGAGGTGATAATAACGTCAACAATTGTTCCAAGTCGTCTTGTGAAAAATACTTCAACTCGAGGACGCCCCCTTTTCTGCGTGGGCGAATCGATACATCCATTTGAAGACGCTCTGCAAGCACCGCTTCGACCGCTTCGATATCGGCGTTCGATTGCTTCAGCGTCTTTTTTTCTGTGCGCTCTTTTTGTAAGTAACGCTCAAGGCGTCGGACCGTCCAATGCTCGGTGATGACGCGTTTTGCGATCTGTTCCATCAATTGTTCCGACTTCACACCTGTAATGGCCCGCGCATGACCCATCGTTAAATCTCCGACCATGACCGCGTGCTGAACCGCACTCGGTAAGCGAAGCAAACGTAAGCTGTTCGTCACGTGGCTTCTACTTTTCCCGACACGGTCTGCCAACTGTTGTTGCGTCAGTCCTAGCGTCTTCATCAATTGTTCATATGCGACCGCTTCTTCGATCGCGTTCAAGTCTGCTCGCTGTATGTTTTCAATCAAAGCTAGTTCCATGACCCGATCCGAGTCGGCCGTGACGATTAAAGCGGGAATGTCTTCTTGCCCGGCGAGTTTCGCAGCCTGAAATCGCCTTTCTCCGGCGATGATTTCATAGTATCCAGTCGCTTTTCGAACGACAATCGGCTGTAATACCCCGTAGCGCTCAATCGATTGACGCAATTCTTCGAGTTTTTCCACCTCAAATTGTTTCCGGGGCTGATTCGGGTTTGGGCGAATGAATTTTAAGGCTAATCGTTCCATCTACAAACCTCCTTCATCGTATGAAAAAGCACGGACTCATTTTTGAGGCCGCGCTTTCGGGATGCGAATTCGAATTTCAACAAATTCCTCTTCGTCTACTTCTTCAGTTTGGACATCAATCCCTGTTTTCCCAATCAAATCGATTGAGTCACGAATCGTGTTAATGGCGATTCGCGTGTCGCGCGCAAAACTCTTCGTCCGACGACGTTGTTTTTTTGGTTTACGCTTTTCTTCCTCGATTGGCGTTGTCAAAAAGGCGACTCGCTCTTCCGTCTCCTTGACGTTGAAGTCTTGCTCCAATACTTCAGCGAGAACTTGGAGTTGTAATCCTTCTTCTTTTAACGGTAGCAGTGCACGCGCATGTCGTTCATTGATCCGACGATCGCGAAGCGACTGTTTTACATCCTCAGGTAATTTCAACAAACGCAACTTATTGGCAATCGTCGACTGACTCTTCCCTAAACTCTTCGCGAGCGCATCTTGAGTCAAGCCGTTCAAGGCAAGTAAACGATCGTATGCTTCTGCCTCTTCGATTGGGCTCAACTGCTCACGCTGCAAGTTTTCAATCAGGGCGAGTGCGGCTGTCGTATCATCGTCCATATCGCGAACGATTGCCGGGATTGCTGACCAACCGAGAGATTTCACCGCTCGGAAGCGACGCTCTCCGGCAATGATTTCATAGCAGTCCCCGTCTGCCTTTCGGACCACGATTGGTTGAAGCAGCCCGTGTTCCGAAATCGTCGTTGCCAGTTCTTCAATTTTAGCCGGTTCAAACACTTTTCGTGGTTGGTAACGGTTGGGACGTAATCGTGATAACGAGAGTTCCTGTACCGTGTCATCCGCTCGAACTTCCGCAATCTGAGTCACGGCAACTTCGTCTTTTCGATTCACACCGAACAATTTCGCAAATCTATTCTTCAACGTCGGGCACCCCTTTTTATGTAAAAAAATAAGCAGACTCCACCACTGGAATCTGCTTTTGTTTCACGTGAAACGACATCATCAGATAAGTGGCTCTTTCGCCGGCGTCCCCGCTTTACGCGGATATTTCCCGGGCGTTTTTCGTAGTTTATCTACAACTACGATATTACGCTCACTCATCTCTCCTGGCAATAGGAACTGGTATGTCGATTTTTCTTTTCCGCCTAGAACAGCTAAAGCGTTTTTGGCATCTGCCATCTCGTCAGAAACCTTGGCCGCTTTAAGCGCGACGAAGCTTCCGCCTAATTTCGCGAGTGGTAAACAGTATTCCGCCAACACGGTCATGCGGGCAACCGCACGCGCTGTGACGACATCAAACTGTTCACGGAACTTTTTATTTTTCCCGAACTCTTCGGCCCGCCCATGATGGAAAGCGACACCTTCTAGTCCGAGGGCAAGGGCCAACTCGTTCAAGAACGTGATGCGCTTATTCAATGAATCGATGATTGTGACGTGTAAGTGCGGGAATAAAATTTTAAGAGGAAGACTCGGGAATCCCGCCCCCGCCCCGACATCACATACCGTTTCGACTTTCGTGAAATCGAAGTGAAACGCTGCGCTGAGCGAATCATAAAAGTGTTTCAAATACACTTCTTCCTGATCTGTGATGGCTGTTAAATTCATTTTTTCGTTCCATTCGACAAGCATTTCGAAGTAGCGTTTGAACTGAGTGAGTTGTGTCTCATTCAATTCAAACCCTTCAGCTCGTAACGCTTCAATAAATTGAGATTCGTTCATCGTTTCACTCCACCGTTGCGTATTGTCCTTGTTCGATGTAGACGAGCAAGATTGACACGTCTGCCGGATTTACGCCTGAGATGCGTGACGCTTGTCCGATCGAAAGGGGACGAACTTGTTTTAGTTTTTGTTTTGCTTCTGTCGCGAGACCACCGATTGCATCGTAATCCAAGTTTTCTGGGATTCGTTTTTCTTCCATACGACGCATCTTCTCGACTTGTTCAAGCTGTTTGGAAATATAGCCTTCATACTTCACTTGAATCTCAACTTGCTCTTTCACTTCAAACGACAATTCTTCCGCGGATGGAACGACCGTCATGAGCGCTTCATAAGATACTTCCGGACGTTTCAACAAGATGTTGGCATGCGTCGCTTCTTTGAGCGGGTGTGCACCGAGTGATTCGAGCATCTCATTGACTTCAGGTGTCGATTTAACGACAAGTGACGCAAGTCGCTTCACTTCTTTTTCAATCGCTATACGCTTCTCGTTGAGGTGGGCATGACGATCTTCTGAAAGTAATCCGATCTCATACCCGATGTCGCTAAGTCGCAAGTCCGCGTTGTCATGACGCAACAAGAGACGATATTCGGCACGCGAAGTGAGTAGACGATACGGTTCGTTCGTCCCTTTCGTCACGAGGTCATCGATCAAGACGCCGATATACGCTTGCGAACGGTCCAAGATGACAGAGTCTTTACCGAGCACTTTGCATGCGGCGTTGATTCCCGCCATGATGCCTTGTCCGGCCGCTTCTTCATAACCACTCGTCCCATTGATTTGTCCCGCTGTGAAGAGACCTGGGACTGCTTTTGTTTCGAGAGTTGGCCAAAGTTGAGTCGGTACGACCGCATCGTACTCGATCGCATAACCCGGACGCATCATCTCTGAGTTTTCAAGACCTGGGATTGTCCGAAGCATTTGATGCTGCACATCTTCTGGCATACTCGTCGAGAAGCCTTGGACGTAAATTTCTTCTGTGTCGCGACCTTCTGGCTCCAAGAAGATTTGGTGACGCGGTTTATCGTTAAATCGAACGACTTTGTCTTCGATTGATGGGCAATAACGTGGTCCCGTCCCTTTGATCGCGCCCGAATACATCGGTGAACGATGAAGGTTCTCATCAATCAATTGATGCGTGCGCTCACTCGTGTATGTGAGCCAGCATGGAATTTGTTCGATCGGGTTCAAATCCGTCGATGTGTACGAGAAGAATGATGGATTCTCGTCTCCTGGCTGAATCTCCGTCTTCGAGTAATCGATTGTCTTTCCGTCGATTCGTGGTGGTGTCCCCGTTTTGAATCGAACCAAGTCGAGACCGAGCTCTTCTAGATGCTTCGACAGCTCGACCGATGGCATTTGGTTGTTCGGACCGCTTTCATAAGCCAATTCACCGATGATGATTTGACCACGCATGAACGTTCCCGTTGTGACGATGACAGCTTTCGCGCGATATTCTGAACCCGTGTTCGTTACCACGCCGCGTACTACCCCGTCCTCAATCAACAAGCGTTCAACGAGTGCCTGACGAAGAAGTAAATTCGGCTCGTCTTCTAGCACTTTCTTCATATGATTTTGGTATTGGAATTTGTCCGCCTGTGCTCGTAACGCACGTACCGCCGGACCTTTCGATGTGTTGAGCATCTTCATTTGAATGTATGTCGCGTCAATCGCACGACCCATCTCACCACCGAGCGCATCGATTTCACGTACGACGATCCCTTTCGCCGGTCCACCGATTGAAGGGTTACAATACATGAACCCGACCATGTCTGGATTCATCGTCAGCATCGCTGTTTTCGCACCCATTCGAGCCGATGCGAGTGCCGCTTCGATCCCTGCGTGCCCGGCCCCGATGACGATGACGTCAAATTCGCCTGCCGTATAAGCCATATTCGTTCCTCCTTATTATTTCCCAAGACAAAATTGTGAAAAGAGCTGGTCAATCAAGCTCTCTTGTACGGTATCTCCATTGATTTCACCGAGCGTATCCCACGCACGACGTAAATCGATTTGGACCATATCGATCGGCATATTCATGACGGCACTGCCGAGCGCCTCATCAATTTGGCCAATCGTTCGTTTGATTAACTGAATGTGTCGAGCGTTCGAGATATATGTCATATCCTGCGACTCGACGCCTTTTGCGAAGAAGAGGTTTGCAATGGCCGCTTCAAGCGCATCGATTCCCTCATCTAGTAAGAGCGACGTCGCCACGATCGGACGTCCTGCCGCTAGTTTCTCTAGCTTAGAAGAATCCATGTTTTGTGGCAAGTCCGTCTTATTGATGATGATGATGGCATTCATGTCTTTGACCGCTTCAAACAACGCCTCATCCTCAACTGTCAATCCTTCATGACCGTTCAAGACGAGAAGGACCAAGTCCGCAGCTTCCAATGCCTTCCTCGACTTCTCCACACCGATTCGTTCGACGATGTCTTCTGTTTCCCGAATCCCTGCAGTATCAATCAATTTGAGCGGAACGCCTTTCACATTGACGTATTCCTCAATCGTATCACGCGTCGTCCCAGCGATTTCTGTGACAATTGCCTTCGTCTCTTGAACAAGCGTATTCATGAGTGAGGACTTTCCGACGTTCGGTCGCCCGATAATCGCCGTGCCCAAACCTTCACGTAAGATTTTCCCTTGCTTTGCTGTCTCAAGCAACTGCTCAAGGATGTGCTTGACTTCGCCAGCCTTCTCTTCGACGATGGCCTGTGTCATCTCTTCTGCATCATATTCCGGATAGTCGATGTTGACCTCGACTGCCGCAATCGTCTCGAGTAATTGTTGGCGTAACTCACGAACGAGTCGTGATAATCGTCCTTCCATTTGAGACATCGCAACGTTCATTGCCCGGTCCGTCTTCGCTCGAATCAGGTCCATGACCGCTTCTGCTTGAGATAAATCGATACGACCATTCAAAAAGGCGCGTTTTGTGAACTCGCCTGGTTCTGCTAAGCGGATGTCGGGTTGGTCGAGAATGAGCTCCAGGACACGATTGACCGCCACGACGCCCCCATGACAATTGATCTCGACGACATCTTCTCGTGTGAACGTCTTCGGTGCGCGCATAATACTGACCATGACTTCATCGACGACCTCGCCCGTATCAGGATATTTCAACGTTCCATAATGAATCGTATGTGAATCGACTGTTGTTAAGTCTTTTCCAGAAAACACATTGTTCACCGTTTCGACCGCCAAATCGCCCGATAATCGGACAATCCCGATGGCACCTTCACCCATCGGTGTCGAAATCGCTGTAATCGTGTCAAACTCTAGCATCTTTCTCCCTCCAAACCTAAACATCTTCTTCTATCATATGCATAACGAACCTACTATACACGATATTCGACTTGAACGAAAGCGTTCGTCCATCAATAAAGTCATTGCGAATCTTCCCATTATTTTCGTACAATAAAGGAATATATTTACATAGAAGAGAGGGTATGGATGTGAAACAACAGACAGCGATTCAAGTTATCACCGAACGACTTAAGCAGGACGAAGCGGTTCAAGCCGTCTTTATGAAAGGTTCGTTCGGTCGAGGAGAAGAAGATGAACATTCCGATGTGGACCTCTATGTAATGGTTCAGCCTGACCAAGAGATATCCTTCCTGTCAAGACGTCTCGAGCACCTCCTTGCGTATCGCCCAGTCTTGTTGAAAGATGAGATTCACATCGTCGCCCCACAACTCATTGTCGTATACGATGATTTTCTTCACGTCGACCTGTTCACCGTCACGAAAGATTCGTTGAATCATCAAGACTCGATTCATGTGCTCTATGATCCGGCTCACCTTCTCTGCGCGCATGAAAGTTCTTTGCAGTTAGATGATGTGTCGACGGGTGAGCATGCGTTCGATACGATTTGGTTCTTTTTCCAATATACGAAATCTCGCAATCGAGGTAACGGCATCTGGGCGACCGAGATGCTTCGGCAAGGGATGGTTCATTTCGCATATGTGTTAGCCGCCCACCACACACCTGAACGGGCATCGCTCGGCTTAAAAGATGTGGCACAACGACAAACAATCGATTTACATTCGTTTTATGACCAATTGACCCCCGCTTCGCACGAAAAGGCCGCCCGCATGTATATCGAGCGACTCAAAGAGGAGCAACCGTTCTTCGCGACATTACCCGGTTACGACGTATTCGGACCGTTCATGGAACAGTTGATTCAACGAGAAACAAGCCGCCCCCGTGTATAGGGCGGCTTGTTCTTTAGTAACGTGTTTGCCGTTTCGTCGAGCGAATCGTGAAATAGAGAACGAGTTCTAGCACAGCAATAGCGATGATAATCCCACCGAACAGTTGGAACAGGACGAGCAGACTGCTAAATGGATTCGTCAACATGAGAATCCCAACACCAATCCACAATATACTTCCAATCAAAAACCAGAGCCATCGTCCTGCCATTGATTGACGGTATCCACGCGCTTGAATCAGGCGAATGATTCCACCAAATAAAAACAGTGCTCCGATTAAAATCGGAAGAAGGCTCGCTAACGTCTCTGCGAAGAAGAAGACAATCGCCCCCAATATCAAATAAATTACCCCCATAAAGAAAGATGGTGGTAAACCTTCCTGTCGTCTGCGGATGCCTTGAAAAACCATCCATATACCCATAATGGCCAAATATCCAGCAATCACATACACCATAACATCAAAGAAAAATCGAGGGTACAGCAGAATAAGAACACCGAGCACAAAATAAATGACAGCTTGCCATAATGTCGATCGCTCCAAGCGGTGAATGAATGCTTCCATTTTTCTACACCTCCTTTTTTTATTCCTTTCTTTCTTTATTCCCGTCTCATCGACACGCAACCCCACAAAAAAAAGCTGAGTGTCATGAGACACCCAGCTTAATGATTATTTACGCTTTTTCTTTTTGTTTTTCTTTTCTTCTTCAGCAAGAGCTGCACGCTCTGCTTCTTTCGCAGCGATTTTCGCTTCTGCTGCTACCTTCATCTTCTCACGCATCGGGAGCATGATTGCCATCGTGACGATGATTGAGATGATATATCCGACTACCCAGTACAATGAGAGGGCAGCTGGAAGGTTGATTGACATGATAAAGATCATGACCGGGAAGATATAGAGCATCATCTTCAATTGTGGGTTCTGTTCTTGACCCGCCATTGAGATTTTTTGTTGTGCAAACGTCAAGATTGCCGCTAAAATTGGCAAAACAAATGTCGGATCCGGAGCACCGAGGTCAAACCATAAGAAGTTCGCCTCAAAAATCTCAGGTGTACGACGAATCGCATCATAGAACGCGAAGAGAATTGGCATTTGAATCAAGATTGGCAAACACCCTGCGAGCGGGTTGATTTGATACTCTTGATAAAGTTTCATCATCTCTTCTTGGAGTTTACGTTGTGTTTCTTGGTCTTTCGAGCTGTACTTTTCACGAAGCTTCAGCATTTCTGGTTGCAACACTTGCATTGCCCCCATACTCTTCGTCTGCTTGATCATGAGTGGGAGAATCAACAAACGAACGATGATTGTCGCAATGATGATTGAAATCCCGTATTGCCAAGGGCCACCTACTAAGTAAGCAACTTCCTTCAAAAGCCATGCGAGCGGCCATACAAAGTACTTCGACCAAAAACCTTCTGTGTCAGCCGTAACTGGTTCGGCTTGGATGGTAGACGGATCCACACAGCCTGCCATCAGCATGATGACCGCAGTCATGGCAGCGAGTAATCCTAATTTTAGCTTTTTGCTCATAGTTCCTCCTACACTTTCATTATCAATTCTTTTTTAACGCACACGTCGATCGGGCAATCTTATAAGACTCTGATTATATGAGAGAACAAATTCAGATTGTCATGGTCACCGGCCTTGCTTTTGCCAAACTTTCGACCGTTTGAATACGTGTTTCAAACTCTCGGTCACTTCCGACTGCGTTAATGCAGTCGCAGGCTTCCGGGCGATGATGACATAATCATTTGGTGCAACGTTTGGTTCGAGCAATCGAAGCGACTCACGCATCAATCGTTTCATACGGTTCCGTTCCACAGCATTGCCAAGCTTTTTACTGACGGAAAGGCCCACTCTGAAATGCGCTTGATCCGCTTTGAGCGTGTAGACGACAAACTGACGATTGGCCACGGAGCGTCCTTCGCGAAACACCGCTTGGAACTCTTCATTCTTTTGCAGGCGGTATTCTTTTTTCAAAATTCTCACTCCATCCTTCGCTTCAAAAATCGTCAACTAACATCATATCATATCCGCATCATTTGAACGAGGGAGAATCGATGAAATGCTACGTTTCTGTGACGAACTAAAAAATTGCCCGAGGACAGGATCCCCGGGCAATTTTTATTCGAAATTATACAGTCAAGGCTTTGCGGCCTTTACGACGACGAGCAGCAAGAATGTTACGACCGTTTTTAGTCGCCATGCGTGCACGGAATCCGTGGACTTTCTTACGCTTACGGTTGTTAGGATTGAAAGTTGGTTTCATGGTTACAGCACCTCCTCAAGATTAACGCTCTATTAGCAAGTTATAGTTTCATTTAAGGCAGTCTTTAAGATTATATAAATCGTTTCACCAATTGTCAATGTATTTTCGAGCAGTTTTCGAATTCAACGAAGGAAGCGTTCTGGAATCTCTACTTGAAGGTGAAATTGATCTAGTTCATATGCTAGTAGAGGAAAAATTCATACACAACCTTTACACATTTTATAAATGGTCTTTATAAATATTGATGTTGAGCCATTTTATCCACAATCACTCGAAGTTATCCACATTTATATGTGAATAACTCCTCTTTTTTCATAATTAAATTCTTCATTTTTTCGTTTTCTTCTTTTACAAAAACATTTCTACAGTTTCCTTCTTCCTCTTTTGTGTATAACTTTTTTATTCTTTCATACCCGAATATATCGTTATCCACAACATATCCACACGTTATCCACAAACTACACAGCATGTGGATAAGTGGGTGTGGATACTTTTCTTAATCTGTGGATAAATACCAAAAAGCATTGCCACGTCTATTTTATTTTGCTAAACTGAATGTGCACAAACTTGTGGATGAACAATTCGTGATTCCAAGATATACACAGGCTGTGGATAAATGTTATCCCCATAATGAACACCATGTGGATAACTTTATCCACAGTTTTTGTTCTTTGGGGATAACCCTAGTTTCTACTATAAAATAGTGTATGTGTATATCGTGTGAATAAGTTTTACCTAACATGTGAGTAAAGGAGGTCTTTTATTGAAGAATGCTCGCGAGATTTGGAGAAATGTCTTATCGGTAATCGAAGAAGAAGAGCGAACGCCAAAAGCTAGTTTTGACATGTGGTTAAAATCAACCGAAGGAATATCCTTGATGGGAACGACACTCGTCGTGTCGGCACCTGCTAGTTTTATCGTTACATGGTTAGAGCGGCAGTATCTATCTCTTTTACAAGATACAGTCGAAGAGATCACAAATAACAAACTTGAAATTCATTTTATTGAAGAATCTCAAGCACACAAGTATGCTCCAGCTGATGGATCTCACGAATCAATTGCTGTGACAGAAACAAAAGAACAACCCTTACCATTACCTTCAAAAGAGGAAGGGGATCTTGGACAACTGAATGACAAATACATTTTCGAGACATTTGTCATCGGCTCAGGGAACCGATTTGCCCATGCAGCATCTCTCGCTGTCGCCGAAGCACCTGCACGCGCGTATAATCCACTATTCATTTATGGAGGCGTCGGACTTGGGAAGACGCATTTGATGCATGCAATCGGTCATTACGTAAAAGCTCAAAAACCGGGAGCTCGAATTGCCTATGTTTCCTCTGAAAAATTTACGAACGAATTTATCAACTCGATCCGGGACAACAAAACCGGTGAGTTTCGTAATCGCTATCGGAATATCGATGTGCTGCTCATTGATGATATTCAGTTCTTAGCAGGGAAAGAGCAGACTCAGGAAGAGTTTTTCCACACTTTCAACGCGTTACACAACGATCAAAAACAAATTGTGATTTCAAGTGATCGACCACCGAAAGAAATTCCAACATTAGAAGATCGGCTGCGCTCGCGTTTCGAATGGGGGCTGATTACGGATATCACGCCGCCAGACCTCGAGACACGTATTGCGATTCTTCGTAAAAAAGCGACTGCTGAAGGTCTTGATATCTCTAATGAAGTCATGCTTTATATCGCTAATCAAATCGATACGAACATTCGTGAGCTAGAAGGGGCATTGACACGTGTCGTCGCTTACGCAAAACTAGTCGGACGACCAATTGATCCGGACGTTGCAGCTGAAGCGCTTCATAATATCATGCCCGTTCAGGAAGCGAAGAAGATAGTCATTCGTGACATTCAAGAAATTGTCAGTCAACACTTCAACATTCAAGTAGAAGAATTAAATTCGAAAAAGCGTACTAAAACACTGGCATTTCCACGCCAGATTGCGATGTATTTGTCTCGAGAGATGACGGAGAGTTCATTGCCTAAAATCGGGGAGGAGTTCGGAGGACGCGATCATACGACTGTGATTCATGCCCATGAAAAGATTAGTACACTCCTGAAAAACGATGTGGAAATGCAAGAGACGATTCAAACGTTGAAAAAGGCACTGTCTAACTAATGAAGAATTCTCTGTGGATATCCTGTGGATAAACCACCTTAGTTATCCACAAGTTATTCACAAGCGGAATGGCTTTATACGTAGGCTTAAAGGGACTTATCCCCAGTATCCACAGCCCTTACTACTATTATGACTTAATTAATACTATTATTATCATTAGGAAATTGACTCATTTCACCTTAGGAGGAATTATCCACATGCATTTAACGATTCAACGAGATGTATTTATGCAAGCAGTACAAGATGTATCAAAAGCTGTGGCTTCACGTACAACAATTCCAATTTTGACAGGATTAAAACTTGAAGCACATGCGGACGGTTTGACACTGACAGGAAGTGACACCGAAATTTCGATTGAACGCTTGATTCCAATCGAAGAGGGTGGAATTGAACTCATTCAAATTCAACGTGCGGGAAGCGTCGTTTTAAACGCTCGCTTCTTAGGAGAAATCGTGAAGAAGTTACCGACAAATGAAGTCACCCTCGAAGTATCTCCGAACTTCATGACTCGAATTGAGTCTGGACAGGCGGAGTTTCACTTGAATGGACTCGACCCGGACGAATATCCTCGTCTACCGGAACTTGCAAGTGACCGTCGGTTCTACTTACCGGCCGATCTTTTGAAGACGATCATTCGTCAAACGAGTTTTGCTGTTTCATCACAAGAGACACGCCCAGTATTAACTGGAGTCAACTTCTCAGCTGAGAAAGGATTCCTTACATGTGTCGCAACGGACAGTCACCGATTGGCACTTCGTCGTGCCCGCTTTGAGACGGATAATGATTTAACGTTCCAAAATGTCGTCGTTCCAGGTCGTTCACTTAACGAATTGGCAAAGTTACTCGACCGCGAAGAATTACCGATTGAGATCGTCCTCACAGATCAACAGATTTTGTTCCGAATGAAGAACATCTCATTCTTCTCTCGCTTGTTAGACGGTGCGTATCCTGATACGTCACGTCTCATTCCAGAAGAATATCGTACTGCGGTACGCATGAACGCGAAAGAATTCTTACAAGCCATTGATCGTGCTTCACTCTTGGCACGTGCAGACCGCAACAACGTCATTAAATTTGTAGCGGAAGATACAACGGCAGTTGAAGTGTCTTCACACTCACCAGAAGTCGGGAAAGTGTCTGAACGTGTCAGTATTTTATCGCTTGAAGGGGAAGAACTAAAAATTTCCTTTAACTCAAAATTCGTGATGGACGCACTTCGGGCACTCGATGCATCTGAAATCGAAATCCAGTTCACTGGTTCGATGCGACCGTTCATTTTACGACCGGTTGAACAAGATAGCGTTCTTCAACTGATTTTGCCAGTCCGTACATCGTAAGCTGCGGATAGGGATGATGAGGTGTCTTACCTTATCATCCCTCTTTTTGCCTTATTCGACGATTTTCGATAAACTAATATGTATGGCGATTTTTTCAGATCAGCATATGGGAAAGGGAGTGACGACATGGAAAAAGTGTCGATTACAACCGAGTATGTGACACTCGGACAATTTTTAAAATTAGCAGACATCATCTCGAGTGGGGGACAAGCGAAGTTCTTTTTAGAGGATGTCATGATTAAAGTAAACGGTGAGCAAGATCAACGCCGTGGCCGTAAATTAAGAGATGGAGATACAATCGAAGTCGAAGGCTTCGGGGAATATCAAATCGAGGGAAATTGACGTGTACTTAAAGTCGATCCGATTGCAAAACTATCGCAACTACGAAACCCTCGAGCTAGATTTTTCAGAACAGACAAATGTTCTAATTGGTGAGAATGCCCAAGGGAAAACGAATCTTCTCGAATCGATTTACGTACTTGCGCTGGCGAAATCGCATCGGACGACACAAGACCGTGAATTAATCGGATGGGAAGCTGACGCTGCGAGTATCGAAGGACGGATTCATAAACGTACTGGTGAAGCAGTACAAAGTCTCTCATTTTCTCCTAAAGGAAAGAAAGCAAAGCTCAATCATTTAGAACAACGTCGTCTCAGTGACTATGTCGGCGCATTTAACGTCGTCTTGTTCGCGCCTGAAGACTTAGCCATCGTGAAAGGCAGTCCACAAGGGAGACGGCGATTTTTAGATATGGAAATCGGTCAGGTCAGTCCGGTGTACTTACATGAACTCAATCAATACTTGAAGACGCTGAAACAGCGAAACGCCTTGTTGAAGCAGTTATCTGCAAAAGGTGGCGATGAGACGTTACTCGAGGTGTTAACGGATCAATTGATTGAACTCGCTGTGAAAATCGTGATGAGACGCTATCATTTCATCGACCAGCTCGAAAAATGGGCTAATCCGATTCATTCTGGGATTACGAGAGAACTGGAAACACTGACAATTCAATACGTTTCGGATACGTTCCAAAAAGAACGCTTCTCAAAAGAACAGATGTTTGAAACGTATCGTCAAAAGTTTGATAAAATAAGAGAGAACGAACGACGAAGAGGTGTGACCTTGTTTGGTCCACATCGCGACGATTTTGAATTGTACGTCAACAATCGAAATGTTCAAACGTTCGGTTCACAAGGTCAGCAACGAACGGCGGCCTTGTCATTGAAGCTAGCTGAAATTGAGTTGATTCATGAAGAAGTAGGCGAGTATCCTCTGTTGTTATTAGACGATGTGTTATCTGAGCTTGACGATCATCGCCAAACCCATCTCCTCGATACGATGGGACGGAAAGTACAAACAATTTTGACAACAACAAACATTGATGGGATTGCACATGAAACGATTCAACAAGCCAAAGTGTTTCACGTGAAACAAGGTGAAGTTGAAATAGAGTCAATGTGATCGTGTCAAACAGGAACACCAAAACATGTATAGTAGGTGAAAATAACCGATGAGTAATGAAAATGAAAAAGAATTGCAAGCGTACGGCGCCGATCAGATTCAAGTCCTTGAAGGCTTAGAAGCTGTTCGTAAACGTCCAGGGATGTATATCGGTTCCACAAGCTCTCGCGGTCTCCACCATTTAGTATGGGAAATTGTCGATAACTCCATCGATGAGGCGCTTGCAGGTTACTGTGACACAATCACAGTGACGATTGAGCCAGGAAACTCGATTGTTGTCGAAGATAATGGGCGCGGAATTCCAGTCGACGTTCAAAAGAAAACAGGTAGACCTGCCGTTGAAGTTATATTCACAGTGTTGCATGCGGGTGGTAAGTTCGGCGGTGGCGGATATAAAGTATCTGGAGGTCTTCACGGTGTCGGGGCGTCGGTTGTTAACGCCTTATCGACAAAGCTTGAAGTGTTCGTTCGTCGCGATGGAAATGTGTATTACCAAGCGTTTAAGCGAGGTGTTCCACAGGGTGAACTCGAGATCGTCGGGACGACAGATACGACAGGGACGACTGTCCGCTTCTTCCCAGACGGGGACATCTTCCAAGAAACTCTCGAGTATGACTTTGATCTGTTGGCGACACGTCTGCGTGAGCTTGCCTTTTTGAATAAGGGACTACGAATCGTTGCAAAAGATGATCGTAGTGATGAGACGATCGAGCGTAATTATCACTATGAGGGTGGAATCAAATCTTACGTTGAGCACTTGAACCGTTCGAAAGCTTCGATTCATGAAGAACCTGTGTATGTACACGGTACAAAAGATGGAATCGAAGTGGAAATTGCACTTCAGTACAACGAAGGTTTTGCTAGTAACATCTATTCGTTCACGAACAATATTCCGACGCATGAGGGGGGAACACACGAGACTGGATTTAAAACAGCCCTCACACGTTCCATCAACGATTATGCGAAACGGTTCGGATTGATGAAAGAAGCCGATGGTAGTCTTTCCGGAGACGATGTCCGTGAAGGATTGACGGCGATTGTCTCGGTCAAACACCCTTCTCCTCAATTTGAAGGGCAAACGAAAACTAAACTCGGGAATGCCGATGCACGGACGGCAACGGACACGTTGTTCAGCGATACGTTCGAACAATTCCTGCTCGAGAACCCATCGGTCGGTCGTCTCATTGTCGATAAAGGTTTGATGGCGGCACGCGCACGCCTTGCAGCGAAGCGGGCACGAGAGATGACGCGTCGTAAAGGAATACTCGAAGTCAGTTCATTGCCAGGGAAATTGGCCGACTGTTCTTCAAAAGACGCATCGAAGTCTGAATTGTACATCGTCGAGGGTGACTCGGCGGGTGGTTCAGCGAAGTCTGGACGTGACCGTCACTTCCAAGCGATTTTGCCGATTAGAGGTAAAATCATCAACGTCGAGAAAGCACGTCTTGATAAGATTTTGGCCAACCAAGAAGTCCGGACGATCATCACGGCTCTTGGAACAGGGATTGCGGACGAGTTCGATTTATCAAAAGCGCGCTATCACAAATTGATTATCATGACCGATGCCGATGTCGATGGTGCACACATTCGGACGCTATTGTTGACGTTCTTCTATCGTTATATGCGCCCACTCGTTGAAAGTGGATATGTTTATATCGCACAACCACCGCTCTATGGTGTGAAGCATGGTAAAGAAACAACCTACGTTCAAAACGAGCGTGAGTTGCAAGCTACGATTGCACAACTTCCTGAAAATGCACGTTATAGCGTTCAACGTTACAAGGGTCTTGGAGAAATGGACCCTGAGCAGTTATGGAATACGACAATGAACCCAGAAACGCGTTCGATGCTCCGTGTCGATCTTCAAGATGCGATTGAAGCGGATGAAATCTTCGAAACACTCATGGGGGACAACGTCGAGCCACGCCGTGACTTTATTCAATCTCACGCCCATTACGTGAAGAACCTCGATATTTAATAAGAAGGGTAGGCAATAACGAATGGCAGAACAAGAAAATATCAAGGATATAAATATTAGCCAAGAGATGCGGACGTCATTCATGGACTATGCGATGAGTGTCATCGTATCACGTGCCCTTCCGGACGTGCGAGATGGATTGAAGCCGGTTCACCGTCGTATTTTATATGCGATGAACGAACTTGGGATTCGTGCGGACAAGCCACATAAAAAGTCGGCGCGCGTCGTCGGGGATGTAATCGGTAAGTACCACCCTCACGGTGATTCAGCCGTTTACGAGACAATGGTCCGTATGGCTCAAGATTTCAGTTATCGTTATGAATTAGTCGACGGTCACGGGAACTTTGGTTCAGTCGATGGTGATTCAGCCGCTGCGATGCGTTATACCGAGGCACGGATGTCTAAAATTGCGATGGAACTCGTACGAGACATCGGAAAAAACACAATCGATTATCAACCGAACTTCGATGGTGAAGAAAAAGAACCGGTCGTACTCCCGGCTCGATTCCCAAACTTCCTTGTGAACGGAACGAGCGGGATTGCCGTTGGGATGGCGACAAACGTTCCACCACATAACTTGAACGAAGTCATCGATGGCGTCTTGGCCCTTTCTCACAATCCAGACATTACGATTGCTGAATTGATGCAACACATCCCAGGTCCTGACTTCCCGACAGCGGGAGAGATTTTGGGACGTAGCGGAATTCGTCGTGCGTATGAAACCGGACGTGGGTCGATTACGATGCGTGCGAAAGCCGAAATCGAGACGTTGAAAAATGGCCGTGAGCGCATTCTCGTGCACGAGATTCCTTACCAAGTCAACAAAGCACGTCTCGTTGAAAAGATTGCCGACTTGGTCCGCGATAAAAAGATTGAGGGCATCACAGACTTACGAGATGAATCGGACCGGAACGGGATGCGAATCGTCATTGAGGTTCGCCGCGACGCGAATGCGAGTGTCATCTTAAACAATTTATACAAACAAACACCGATGCAAACGACGTTCGGGGTCAACATGCTCGCCCTTGTAGGCGGTCGTCCAAAAACGTTGAACATCAAACAAGCGATTTATTACTACATCGAACACCAAAAAGAGGTCGTACGTCGTCGTACGCAATTCGATTTGGACAAAGCGGAAGCACGTGCTCACATTTTAGAGGGTCTTCGTGTTGCCTTGGATCACTTGGATGAAGTTATCGCCATCATCCGTAGTACGCGTACAGGTGACGAGGCTCGTGAAAAGTTGATTGCCCGTTTTGGACTTTCGACTGAACAGACGCAAGCAATCTTAGATATGCGCCTCCAACGCTTGACTGGATTGGAACGTGAGAAGATTGAAGGCGAATATCGTGAAGTGAAAGCGTTGATTGAAGAACTTCGTGCGATTCTTGGAGATGAGGAGTTGCTCCTCGATATCATCCGCAACGAACTGCTTGAAATCAAAGAACGATATGGCGATGCACGTCGTACGGTGATTCGTACAGATATCGTCGAGCTTGAGGATGAGGATTTGATTCCGGTTCGTGACATGATGATCACGCTCACGAGTGAAGGCTATATCAAATCGATTCCATCGGATTCTTATCGGACACAGCGCCGCGGAGGACGTGGAAAACAAGGAATGGGAACGAACGATGAAGATTTCGTCCTTCGCTTGCTTTCAGCATCGACACACGATACCATCCTGTTCTTTACGAACTTTGGACGCGTCTTCCGTCTCAAAGGATACGAAATTCCTGAGATGAGCCGTACCGCGAAAGGAATGCCAATCATTAACTTGCTTCAAATCGACAAGGGTGAAAAAGTCGAAACAATGATTCCGGTCGATTTCAACAGTTACTTGGCTAACCAAACGGTAGTAGAAGAGGCAGAGGATGAATCAGAAGAAGTGGCAGATGAGCAGTTGTCTCTTGTGTTTATCACAAAAGAGGGCTTGGTCAAACGTTCCCCACTCTCGGCATACGCTCGAATCAACAAAAACGGTCTCCGCGCTATTAGCTTGAATGAGACAGACGAACTCGTCACGGTCCGTCTTGCGAAGAGTGATGATGAGATGTTGATTGTCACACGCCAAGGAATGTCGATTCGCTTCCCACTTGAAGGAGAAGTTCGCTCGATGGGACGTACGGCACGAGGAGTACGCGCGATTCGTTTGAAGAAAGAAGACGATTTGGTCGTTTCAATGGAAATCGTTCGAACAACACAAGATGTCTTGATCATCACGGAAAAAGGATACGGAAAACGTACGGCCATGGAGCAATTCCGCACACAAGGTCGTGGTGGTTCCGGAATCATTGGAATCAAGACAGACCGTGGGACAGTCGTTGGTATGCGTGTCGTAGATGAAGATGATGACATTATGTTGATGACAGAACATGGGGTCGCGATTCGTATCGATTCGCAAACGATTTCTCAGATGGGTCGAAGCACACGTGGTGTAAAAGTGATGAACATTGAAGAAGGCGATCGTTTAGCGACTATCGCTAAACTGAAAAAAGATGAATTAGAAGAGGAATTAGCAGTCGATTTGGAGAATGGGTTTGAGGATGAAGCACCTAAACCTGACGAATCGTCTAATGTGAATGAGTAAGACGAGAGGTCGAGCGGTGTTTCCGTTCGACCTTTTTTCTATATATAGGAGGGATTCGCGTGCGTTTGAACTTATCTACTGTACATGTTGGCATGACTTTATTGTCACCAGTTTCTTCCTTAGAGGCCGGAATTCACTTAACGAATGAACACCTTCGTTTACTCCGTTTCTTAAAAATCGAAGAGATTGATGTCGCGCCTGTAGAACGAACGACCCTCACTTCAAAAGAAAAGGATATTTTATATGGCCAGGTGCTTCAATATGAAAAGCATTACAATCAATGGGAAGAACGGATTGCCCCTAATCCTTATGAGGCTCTAGAATTCATTCATCAACTCTTTCGTCAAGAAGTACCGTTGTCAGCAGTTGTTCATTTCTTTACAGATCAGCCCTTACGAAAGAACCATGTTATTTATCATGCAATCTATCGAGCTCTCGTTTCTCATGCCTTATCGAAGTATCGAGGTGATGAGCATCAACTTCAATTTGATTATGGACTCGCTTCTTATTTTGCGGATGCAAGTTATGCTAAAATTCGGAAATGGTCTCATATGCGTTATTTCACAAAAATGGAGCGGGAACTTTTGTATCAACATCCGCTTGTCTCAGCAGCGATGTTGCCAAGCACTCAAACGTTACGAGGACGCGTGTATCAATTAATCGAAGAACATCATGAACGATTAGATGGAGCTGGGTTTCCGAAACGTCTAACTGAGCGCGAACTAAATCCAGCTTCTCCTCTATTTATTGTAGCGGACCGCTTTTGTCAGTTAACGGCCCAAAGAACGTTTCGAAAACCACTCTCTCCAGAAGAAGCATATTTTTATATGTGTCAGAACAAAGCATATGATGAAGAAGCGCTGTCGCATATTGCTACTTTACTAGGATTTTATGAGATTGGTCGATCCGTTTTATTAAGTAGCGGGGTGCGTGGGAAGATTCATGCATATACGACTTGTATCGATCAGCCTATCGTCATAGAAAATACGAATCAAAAAGAATATGATTTATCCCGTTTGAATGAAGTTCGGATTGTAGCGTTCCAATAAGAAGAAACTGACGATTCCTTTCACAAAAATAGATGGGAATTGTCTTTATTTATTCTTTTTCAAAAAACTTTATTTTTATAGTTGACGGATATAAATACAGGTGTTACTATAAATGAGTCGCTAAGAGCGGCAGACGAACTTTGAAAACTGAACGATGAGGCAAAAATAAGTTTTACAATTTTTGAATGAAGCGCAAGCTTCGTCAATTTAAGAGCTATATCAAATTCTTTGGAGAGTTTGATCCTGGCTCAGGACG
>NZ_JACSKS010000019.1:0-272 GCF_018617735.1 Exiguobacterium sp. s89 | reverse complement strand
AGCTATTGCGGAACGATCTTGCCTGGCAACGTCCTATCCTCACAGGGGGAGATCCCCCAACTACTTTCGGCGCTGAGACGCTTAACTTCTGTGTTCGGCATGGGAACAGGTGTGGCCGTCTCGCTATCGCCACCAGACAAAATGAATATTAACACCGCGTCATACGCATGTCAATATTGTTTTAGGGCTTGTTCCCTGAAAACTGAGGATTCATCAACACAAACCATAGACTAGATCAAAGCCTCGACCGATTAGTATCATTCAGCTCCACG
>NZ_JACSKS010000018.1:0-344 GCF_018617735.1 Exiguobacterium sp. s89 | reverse complement strand
TGATATAGCTCTTAAATTGACGAAGCTTGCGCTTCATTCAAAAATTGTAAAACTTTTTTTGCCTCATCGTTCAGTTTTCAAAGACCAAAAATAAATGGTCGGGAAGACAGGATTCGAACCTGCGACCCCTTGGTCCCAAACCAAGTGCTCTACCAAGCTGAGCTACTTCCCGTAAATGGTGCACCCTGAGAGATTCGAACTCCCGGCCTTTAGATTCGTAGTCTAACGCTCTATCCAGCTGAGCTAAGGGTGCAATATGGTGCGGTCGAGAGGACTTGAACCTCCACGGTGTTAACCACCACTAGGCCCTCAACCTAGCGCGTCTACCGATTCCGCCACGACCG
>NZ_JACSKS010000017.1:0-376 GCF_018617735.1 Exiguobacterium sp. s89 | reverse complement strand
AACAAGGTAGCCGTATCGGAAGGTGCGGCTGGATCACCTCCTTTCTAAGGAAAATGCCCATGTGGCATTGCCCATCGTTCAGTTTTGAGAGACCAAACACCTCTCTATGAGGGCCTATAGCTCAGCCGGTTAGAGCGCACGCCTGATAAGCGTGAGGTCGGTGGTTCGAGTCCACTTAGGCCCACCATTTTTATGAACAATTTTATTACACGGGGCCTTAGCTCAGCTGGGAGAGCGCCTGCCTTGCACGCAGGAGGTCAGCGGTTCGATCCCGCTAGGCTCCACTTTTGTTCCTTGAAAACTGAAGATTCATCAAGACATCAAAAACCAATTTCACATATGGTCCGTAATGGACCGTGTGTCTTAGACGCTAGAT
>NZ_JACSKS010000016.1:0-378 GCF_018617735.1 Exiguobacterium sp. s89 | reverse complement strand
CTCTCAGGTCGGCTATGCATCGTCGCCTTGGTGGGCCATTACCCCACCAACTAGCTAATGCACCGCAAAGCCATCCATGGGCGACGCCGGAGCGCCTTTCATCAGCGGACCATGCGGTCCGATGACACATCCGGTATTAGCCCCGATTTCTCGTGGTTATCCCAGACCTATGGGCAGGTTCTTTACGTGTTACTCACCCGTCCGCCGCTCATTCCACCGTCGTCCCCCCGAAGGGTTCGGAACGGCTTCCTGCGCTCGACTTGCATGTATTAGGCACGCCGCCAGCGTTCGTCCTGAGCCAGGATCAAACTCTCCAAAGAATTTGATATAGCTCTTAAATTGACGAAGCTTGCGCTTCATTCAAAAATTGTAAAACTT
>NZ_JACSKS010000015.1:0-768 GCF_018617735.1 Exiguobacterium sp. s89 | reverse complement strand
CGTTCCCATGCCGAACACGGAAGTTAAGCGTCTCAGCGCCGAAAGTAGTTGGGGGATCTCCCCCTGTGAGGATAGGACGTTGCCAGGCTACATATTGGAGGATTAGCTCAGCTGGGAGAGCACCTGCCTTACAAGCAGGGGGTCGGCGGTTCGATCCCGTCATCCTCCACCATTTACACCTGCCGGTGTAGCTCAGTTGGTAGAGCATCTGACTTGTAATCAGAGGGTCGAGGGTTCGAATCCTTTCGCCGGCACCATTTGATCTTTTTAAAAAGTCTACCGCTAGAAATTATACCTTGCCGGGGTGGCGGAATTGGTAGACGCACAGGACTTAAAATCCTGCGAGGGTTTCCTCGTGCCGGTTCAAGTCCGGCCCTCGGTACCATTAATATTTTCCTATGATGATTATTCGTCTCGCACCCTTAGCTCAGCTGGATAGAGCGTTAGACTACGAATCTAAAGGCCGGGAGTTCGAATCTCTCAGGGTGCACCATTTTTGACGGGAAGTAGCTCAGCTTGGTAGAGCACTTGGTTTGGGACCAAGGGGTCGCAGGTTCGAATCCTGTCTTCCCGACCATCATCACTTATATGGGGCCTTAGCTCAGCTGGGAGAGCGCCTGCCTTGCACGCAGGAGGTCAGCGGTTCGATCCCGCTAGGCTCCACCAATTTTACTTTTTACAGACGAACTTTGAAAACTGAACGATGAGGCAAAAAAAGTTTTACAATTTTTGAATGAAGCGCAAGCTTCGTCAATTTAAGAGCTATAT
>NZ_JACSKS010000014.1:0-901 GCF_018617735.1 Exiguobacterium sp. s89 | reverse complement strand
CCGTTCCCATGCCGAACACGGAAGTTAAGCGTCTCAGCGCCGAAAGTAGTTGGGGGATCTCCCCCTGTGAGGATAGGACGTTGCCAGGCTTTATTTTTTTAAAAAAGTTATTGACTTTACATAATATGACCTTTAAAATAGGTAAAGTCGATATGACTTAAAACGGTCTCGTGGTGTAGGGGTTAACATGTCTGCCTGTCACGCAGAAGATCGCGGGTTCGAATCCCGTCGAGACCGCCATTTTTAATTTAATACGTATGGCTTTGTAGCTCAGTTGGTAGAGCAAAGGACTGAAAATCCTTGTGTCGGCGGTTCGATTCCGTCCAAAGCCACCATATAACACGCCGGTGTAGCTCAGTTGGTAGAGCATCTGACTTGTAATCAGAGGGTCGAGGGTTCGAATCCTTTCGCCGGCACCATTTTTTCATGGCGGTTGTGGCGAAGTGGTTAACGCACCGGATTGTGATTCCGGCATTCGAGGGTTCAATTCCCTTCAGCCGCCCCATTAAAATTTTAATGAGCCATTAGCTCAGTTGGTAGAGCATCTGACTTTTAATCAGAGGGTCGCAGGTTCGAGCCCTGCATGGCTCACCATTTCTCATTAATTTTTTATTCAATACGTAATTTCACATGCGGGTGTGGCGGAATTGGTAGACGCGCTAGACTTAGGATCTAGTGTCTTTGACGTGGGGGTTCGAGTCCCTTCACCCGCATCTCTAAATACTTATGCGGAAGTAGTTCAGTGGTAGAATACGACCTTGCCAAGGTCGGGGTCGCGGGTTCGAATCCCGTCTTCCGCTCCATCTTAATACGCGGTCGTGGCGGAATCGGTAGACGCGCTAGGTTGAGGGCCTAGTGGTGGTTAACACCGTGGAGGTTCAAGTCCTCTCGACCGCACCAT
>NZ_JACSKS010000013.1:0-1443 GCF_018617735.1 Exiguobacterium sp. s89 | reverse complement strand
TGAACTGAACCGAAAAAGTTAGACACTAAATAGTTTCGTTAGGCGACCTTTAGAACCTGCGTCCGGTATTCCACCGGGCTCAGGTTTTTTAGTCGTTTCTTGATGCGACGATGATTATAGTACTCGATGTATCGCTCGAGCTCCTGTTTGAAATGGGTCATATCTTCGAACTTCCTGAGATAAAGGAGTTCGGACTTGAGCACGGCGAAGAAACTCTCGATGGCCGCGTTGTCGAGACAGTTGCCCTTTCGGGACATACTCTGGGTGATGCCGTGTTCGCGCAGCTTCGCCGTGAACGCTCGGAACTGGTATTGCCAGCCCTGGTCAGAATGGAGGATCGGCCTTCCATCGCCGTCGAGTCTTGCGATGGCTTGGTCCAACATCTCGCCGACGAACGGATATCTAGGACTGTCTGACATCGAATAGGCAATGATTTCCCGGTTTGCCAGGTCCATCATCGGGGAGAGATAGAGTTTCTCCCCGAAAAGATGGAACTCGGTGACATCGGTCACCCACTTCTGGTTTAGGCCTGTGGCCTGGAAATCTCGCTCAAGGAGGTTCGGTGCGATCGTTCCGACCTCTCCTTTGTAGGACCGATATTTCTTCATGCGGACGAGGCACTTGAGACCGAGCTCGTCCATGAGACGCAATACGGTTTTCGGGTCGTGCCTGAAGCCTTGGCGCTCGAGGAGCGCATGGATGCGCCGATAGCCACAACGTCCTTCGTGTTCGTGGAAGAGGGTCTGAATCGCTTCCTTCACGTCCGTGTACTTGTCAACAGCCGTCAGGCGTGTCCGCCAATAGTAGTAGACGCTTCGAGCCATATCGAGCACCTGGAGGAGACCCGGTACAGGATAGGTGGCCCGTAGCTCGTCGATCACTTGGGCCTTGATCCGGTTCGTCGCGCTTCCTCTTCTTGAACCAAGGCTTTCAATTTTTTTAACGCGGCGTTCTCCATCTCGAGGTACTCGACCCGTTCCTTGAGCTCCTCGACCTCTGTCATCTCGTCCGGATTCTTTTTCTTGCGTTTCGCCATCGGGGCACGTCCTTTCGCTTTGGCTACCAACCCCTCGACTCCTTTCCGTTCATACGCGGACCGCCAAGTGGAGATCATTCCAGGGGAGGAAATGCGGTACTTCAGGGCCGCATCCAAGCAGGACAGCCTATTAGTAGCCATATCGTTTAGTACCTCCAGTTTAAACGCCGGCGAGTGGACTGTATAGGAAGGATCGAAGATTTCCTCCCCCCAACGCTCATAGAGATGCGACCAGATACGCACCTGGCTATACGAGATTCCGAACTCCTGT
Source organism: Exiguobacterium sp. s89 (assembly GCF_018617735.1). NCBI lineage: Bacteria > Bacillati > Bacillota > Bacilli > Caryophanales > Exiguobacterium > Exiguobacterium sp. s89. The sequence goes on along the minus strand of NZ_JACSKS010000013.1, from coordinate 136 downwards.
GACAAAACCTCAAATCCGTCCCTTCCCGTGAAGTAGCGCTGGGCGATTTGGACTTTCAATGCCTTTGAATATTTGGTCATAAAAAACACCCCATAAAAGTTGGATTTTTCATGTCCAACTTTTATGGGGCAGTTCA
>NZ_JACSKS010000012.1:0-3618 GCF_018617735.1 Exiguobacterium sp. s89 | reverse complement strand
ACATCCGACAGGATGCCGGTGCGATCCAGAAGGAAAAACAAGCAGGGATTAGCCCTATAAATTTAGAATAAAAGAAGGTAAGAGGGAAGGTTAGTTAAAAACTAAGAAGGAAGAAAGGTTGTTTCTTATGACGAACAAGAATCTTACGATTTTCGAGGTGACGAAGTTGAACGAGAGCATGAAGTTCCTCGATCTAGCGAAAGAGTACGCCCCAGTAGGGAAAGAGAAGCTTCGCGAGGCGTTGAAGTCGGCTGGCGCGACCTTCGATCAGCGGACGAAACGATGGTATATCGACCGCAGCCACCCGAATGCGGACAAAAATGTCCTCGATTTCGTGCAATCAACCCGTATCAGTACACCAAAACCAAAGAAAATTGCAACTGAGCCGTTAAAAGTCGACCCCGTCACGGGGCAATCTCAGCTGGATGACGATTATTTCGCAATTGAGAAGAGGTCTGAATCAATCGTCAGGAAGAAAGTTTCGTTGGATATGGATGTGATTCTACATAAAAAGCTGAAGTATATCGCTTTACAAAACGATTTAAAATTTTATGAATTGGTAGAAAAAATTTTGAAAGAGCATATCCAGAGAAATGTTTAATTATTTTTGTTCTGTTTGTGTTGAATGATATAATTATTAAAGAAAGGTGTTTTATTAGGAGGGAATGTTATGAATACAAGTAACGAAAGAGATAGAAGGATCGTGACGGAGCCAGCTTCACCAATAATAAAAAAGTTAACAGAACGTTATTTACAAACGAGACCCGATGAACCTGTGTCTTTGAGGGAAATTAAAGAGTATGTATTTAGAAAGACTGGAGAACATTTTTCTCCAGGTAGTTTTAGCGGAGCTATAAGAGATTTAGTAGAAGAATCTAACGGGAAAATTGCGAATATAGATCGAGGATTTTACATGTATGTTGGAGATGTGAAGGTTAGAGAAATAAACGAAGCCATTGATAAATTAATCGAAAGACTAGATGAGATTGCCTTCGTAAATATATTGAAAGCATCAAATCAGGACATCAAGGCTATTCGTGAAATACCGAATATTCAACAAGGGTTAAAGTCTTTGAAATTAAAAGAAAGTAAATAAGAACAACACGTTTTGTGTTCTTGTGTTTTTTGTGTTGACATTGCAAAAAAACTATCGTACTATTAAATAGGGGAAAAAAATACCGCACTGGCATGCGATACGTTTTTCTCTTACTCGGAGCCCTTTTCCTGACGCCGGATAATTCGTTAACGTTTGAACATAATCAAGTCAATGACCATTGTATCAAATGAAATCGAGTTAATCAATCGTTCTTTTAGAAATTCAAATAAACGGAACTGATCGTGTCGATGATTTGTTTATCAAATCTCCAGCATCAAGGGGAGTTCTCCAGATTGATTTGGAGGGCAAAAATATGACAGTTCTAGTTCGTAAGCATACTAGGGATCCTCATATGGTCCGCGGTCATTTCCGACGCGGCAAATGGATTCCGGCGCATACGCGTTCAGGAAGCGTTGTGGAGCAACATCTCCGTAACGTCTAATGTAAATCACCCTTTTGGGTGATTTTTTTGTTTTCAAGAAACCTTGCGTGAAATGAAAACTCCACGCAAACTTGACGACGGTCGCAAGCCAAAGTCTGAAAAACGGACGAAAACCGACTGAATTCACAAACTTTTTCATGAAAAACATGGATGGGGTGAGACATTTGTTGGCGTTAGAAACATTCAAAAAAAGATTGATAAACAATCGATTAGAAGTGCAAAGAGAAGAGGGTTACTTAAGTAATGATGTCTTTTCTTTTGGTTCTCCAGCGTCGGAAAATGAATTGAGTAAACTGCCGAACCATACTCCGAATGAAATGATTGGGTTTTTGAAGTCACATAACGGAGCCGAGATTTTTATACATCCGGAGTATGGCGGTGGAATTCTTTTCTTCTCTGTCGATGAGATTCTGGAGTATATCGACATTTGGGAATGTCCCGAGAACTGTATTCCGATTGGTGTTGGGCGTGACGGTGAGTGGATCATCTGCGAAGTCGACCGAACTGGTGAAAATCGTATCTGGGTCGGCGAGTCTATCTCTTTCGAAGATGAATACGAGCGACTACCGATGGGATTTGCCGACTGGTTCGACTATCTATTGGTGGCGCAAGGTGCGCATTTTTGGGATTGGTTCCGATAGAATCGAAGTGCCTCATGTCGTATTTTACCGTTCAAAGAGCATAAGGGGAAACTGCTATCACTTTCTGTGATAGCCCAGGCAGGGCCTGGGGTTTCCGTGATATCACCAAAAGTCCGAAAACGGCACGAAATGTGCCAGTGAAAACACGGAAGTGGCACGAAATGTGCCACTTTTTTATTCGTCATTTGCGTCCATTTACATGAAGATCCGTGACAAGCGAAATAGAAAAACGATGCAGTAAGAAGAAAAATTTTATTGTCATCATATCTATGTAGAGGTAGAATAATCAGTAACAAAATACGGACGGAACAACAAAAAACGCCACTTCTCCCATCTACTTGTCGCCAAACGAGTAGATGATCAACGAAGTGACGCTTTTGAATAGCGAGTGCGACAACACTAGCTATTGATCGTTGGAGGCACACTACACGTGACTCCAACTTAGATGCACCTATCATACTAAGGAAACCCGAAACATTCAAGGTTTTAGTATAAAAAAGGACGTCGTTCAATAGCGAGTTTCACGAAACTCTCTATTCGGACGACGTCCTTTTTGTATTGGTTTTTACATATCAGAGTTCTGCACTCGCTCTTTAAAACGAGTAGGTCCATCTAGCCGACGCAATAAAGTAGATCGGTCACCAATGCGGTTCCAGCATGTGGTGTGACGTTAGCAGGGGAAGGACGGAAAGCCCTGTACATAGCCTAAGTCCCTTCGGGGATATGGTAAAGATCGTTGAGAGGTTCAGACGGGGTCATATGGTACGACCGGAGGCAGTCCCACGACAAACGGTGGGGGAGTTCCTCGTAGGCGGCTGTATGATTGCTGTGACACGACGCAGGACGGCTCTGGCCGTCGTGCAGTGGGTTATGTGACGAGTCGCCGAAAGGCAGCAAGGTAGGGCGTGGAAACGCCTTGTGTGCGCGAATGATGCGCAGCGAGTCACATGTCGGGGTTGAGACACCCCGGAGTCTTGGAACGCCTAGACATACGGATACCTCGTCTTGCACTAGACGGAGAACGTGGTGGGCAGATTTTAACCGCATCCTTTTTCAAAGGGGTTAGTCTGCCTATCCAGCCGTTTCCTTTCTTCCCTACCGGAGTATGCCCGGTGCGCTCTTTGGTTTCAAGTCTTTTTCTTTCCAAGTTCTAAAAAGAAAAGAACAAAGAGCAAACAGATCAGCGAGAAAGCAATAGAAGATGCAAATTCATATGTGGCACGAGGAATACGAGCCTAGCGCAGTCTGGCGACGTGTTCCGCATGTGCCCCGACAAACGAGCGAAGGCGTAAACGCCGTAGCGAAGTGCGTTCAGCAGAGAGAAGGAAGACCTGGAGAGGGTCGCTCGAGACATCCGACAGGATGCCGGTGCGATCCAGAAGGAAAAACAAGCAGGGATTAGCCCTATAAATTTAGAATAAAAGAAGGTAAGAGGGAAG
>NZ_JACSKS010000011.1:0-3004 GCF_018617735.1 Exiguobacterium sp. s89 | reverse complement strand
TTGTTCCTTGAAAACTGAAGATTCATCAAGACATCAAAAACCAATTTCACATATGGTCCGTAATGGACCGTGTGTCTTAGACGCTAGATCAAGGTAGAAAGGGCGTACGGTGGATGCCTTGGCACTAGGAGCCGATGAAGGACGCGACGAACAGCGAAATGCTCTGGGGAGTGGTAAGTACACATCGATCCAGAGATATCCGAATGGGGGAACCCACCGCCGGGAGACTGGCGGGACACCCACGTGAATACATAGCGTGGCGTGAGGCAAACCCGGGGAACTGAAACATCTAAGTACCCGGAGGAAGAGAAAGAAAATTCGATTCCCTGAGTAGCGGCGAGCGAAACGGGAACAGCCCAAACCAGGAAGCATGCTTCCTGGGGTTGTAGGACACTCTACACGGAGTTACAAAGGGATAGGGTAGGTGAACGACCTGGAAAGGTCGGCCAGAGAAGGTGACGGCCCTGTAGCCGAAACCCCATCCCCTCCAGAGTGGATCCTGAGTACGGCGGGACACGTGAAACCCCGTCGGAATCCGGGAGGACCATCTCCCAAGGCTAAATACTTCCTAGTGACCGATAGTGAACCAGTACCGTGAGGGAAAGGTGAAAAGCACCCCGGAAGGGGAGTGAAACAGATCCTGAAACCGTATGCCTACAAGTAGTCAGAGCCCGTTAACGGGTGATGGCGTGCCTTTTGTAGAATGAACCGGCGAGTTACGATGGCGGGCGAGGTTAAGCCGATGAGGCGGAGCCGCAGCGAAAGCGAGTCTGAACAGGGCGCATCAGTCCGTCGTCGTAGACCCGAAACCAGGTGATCTACCCATGTCCAGGATGAAGGTCAGGTAACACTGACTGGAGGTCCGAACCCACGCACGTTGAAAAGTGCGGGGATGAGGTGTGGGTAGCGGTGAAATGCCAATCGAACCTGGAGATAGCTGGTTCTCTCCGAAATAGCTTTAGGGCTAGCCTCGAGGTGAAGAGTTCTGGAGGTAGAGCACTGATTGGACTAGGGGCCCCCACAGGGTTACCGAATTCAGTCAAACTCCGAATGCCAGCAACTTGTACTCGGGAGTCAGACTGCGAGTGATAAGATCCGTAGTCGAGAGGGAAACAGCCCAGACCATCAGCTAAGGTCCCCAAGTGTATGTTAAGTGGAAAAGGATGTGGCGCTGCACAGACAACTAGGATGTTGGCTTAGAAGCAGCCACCATTCAAAGAGTGCGTAATAGCTCACTAGTCGAGTGGCGCCGCGCCGAAAATGTAACGGGGCTAAACATACCACCGAAGCTATGGATCCCGTAAGGGATGGTAGGAGAGCGTTCCAAGCAGCAGTGAAGCGGTACCGTGAGGAGCCGTGGAGCGCTTGGAAGTGAGAATGCCGGTGTGAGTAGCGAAAAGAGGGGTGAGAATCCCCTCCGTCGAAAGCCCAAGGTTTCCTGAGGAAGGCTCGTCCGCTCAGGGTTAGTCTGGACCTAAGCCGAGGCCGAAAGGCGTAGGCGATGGACAACAGGTTGATATTCCTGTACCGCCGTACCACCGTTCGAACGATGGGGGGACGCAGAAGGATAAGGTGACCGTGCGACTGGAAGTGCACGGACAAGCAGCAAGGCCGTCGGGTTGGCAAATCCGCCCGACACCAAGGTTGAGCTGTGACGTGGAGCCCGTAGGGCGAAGCACCGGATTTCACGCTGCCAAGAAAAGCCTCTAGTGAGGAGGTCGGCGCCAGTACCGCAAACCGACACAGGTAGGCGAGATGAGAATTCTAAGACGCGCGGGATAACTCTCGTTAAGGAACTCGGCAAAATGGTCCCGTAACTTCGGGAGAAGGGACGCTTATGGCAACATAAGCCGCAGTGAATAGGCCCAAACGACTGTTTAGCAAAAACACAGGTCTCTGCTAAATCGCAAGATGAAGTATAGGGGCTGACGCCTGCCCGGTGCTGGAAGGTTAAGGGGATGTGTCATCGCAAGAGAAGCACTGAACCGAAGCCCCAGTAAACGGCGGCCGTAACTATAACGGTCCTAAGGTAGCGAAATTCCTTGTCGGGTAAGTTCCGACCCGCACGAAAGGCGTAACGATTTGGGCACTGTCTCAACGAGAGACCCGGTGAAATCATAGTACCTGTGAAGATGCAGGTTACCCGCGACAGGACGGAAAGACCCCATGGAGCTTTACTACAGCCTGATATTGAGGCTTTGTACGCGATGTACAGGATAGGTGGGAGTCTGTGAAGCCGGAGCGCCAGCTTCGGTGGAGACACCCTTGGGATACCACCCTTTGCGTATAGAGTCTCTAACTCGCAGCCGTGATCCGGCTGGAGGACCGTGTCAGGCGGGTAGTTTGACTGGGGCGGTCGCCTCCTAAACAGTAACGGAGGCGCCCAAAGGTTCCCTCAGAATGGTTGGAAATCATTCGAAGAGTGCAAAGGCAGAAGGGAGCTTGACTGCGAGACCTACAAGTCGAGCAGGGACGAAAGTCGGGCTTAGTGATCCGGTGGTTCCGCATGGAAGGGCCATCGCTCAACGGATAAAAGCTACCCTGGGGATAACAGGCTGATCTCCCCCAAGAGTCCACATCGACGGGGAGGTTTGGCACCTCGATGTCGGCTCATCGCATCCTGGGGCTGGAGTAGGTCCCAAGGGTTGGGCTGTTCGCCCATTAAAGCGGTACGCGAGCTGGGTTCAGAACGTCGTGAGACAGTTCGGTCCCTATCCGTCGTGGGCGCAGGAAATTTGAGGAGAGCTGTCCTTAGTACGAGAGGACCGGGATGGACGCACCGCTGGTGTACCAGTTGTTCCGCCAGGAGCATCGCTGGGTAGCTACGTGCGGACGGGATAAGTGCTGAAAGCATCTAAGCATGAAGCCCCCTCCGAGATGAGATTTCCCTTTGAGCAATCAAGAAAGACCCCTCAGAGACGATGAGGTAGATAGGTCATGGGTGGAAGCGTGGTGACACGTGGAGCTGAATGATACTAATCGGTCGAGGCTTTGATCTAGTCTA
>NZ_JACSKS010000002.1:0-767792 GCF_018617735.1 Exiguobacterium sp. s89 | reverse complement strand
TTGGACTTTCAATGCCTTTGAATATTTGGTCATAAAAAACACCCCATAAAAGTTGGATTTTTCATGTCCAACTTTTATGGGGCAGTTCAATTTCGTGTCGGCCTTTTTTGCTTCAGTCTTCCATCGTCGATAAGTCACCGGCCTCGAGATTCAACTCCCAAGCTTTCAAGACGCGACGCATAATCTTACCACTCCGCGTTTTTGGCAGCTTGTCTTTGAATTCTATTTCGCGTGGTGCCGCGTGAGCAGCCAATCCTTCTTTGACGAATTGCTGAATTTCTTGCTTTAACTCATCCGACGGCTCATAGCCTTTCCGAAGCGCGATGAACGCTTTGATGATTTCACCTCGAATTGGATCTGGTTTTCCGATGACGCCCGCCTCAGCGACAGCCGGATGTTCGACGAGTCGGCTTTCGACTTCAAACGGTCCTACTCGTTCTCCCGCTGTCATGATGACATCGTCGACACGTCCTTGGAACCAGAAGTATCCGTCTTCATCCATGTAAGCCGAGTCACCAGATACGTACCAATCTCCCCAGAAATAGCTCTCATACTTCGCATCGTTCTTCCAAATCTTCCGCATCATCGATGGCCAAGGTGTCTTGAGTGCCAAGTTCCCCATTCGATGCGGCGGGAGCGGTTTGCCACGGTCGTCCAAAATGGCCGCTTCGCATCCAGGAATCGGTTTCCCCATCGACCCTGGTTTGATATCCATTGTCGGGTAGTTACAAATCATCATGGCCCCAGTTTCTGTCATCCACCACGTATCGTGGATCCGGAGGTTGAACGCCTCATGTCCCCAGCGGATGACTTCAGGGTTCAACGGCTCCCCGACAGATAGGATATGACGTAAAGAGGACAAGTCATATTTTTCAAACGCTTCATCGCCTGCACCCATGAGCATGCGGAATGCTGTCGGTGCACTATACCAGACTGTTACGCCAAATCGTTCGATGACCGAGTACCAAAATTCCGGATTGAATCGTCCCCCGACGATGACGTTTGTCGCGCCGTTTAAGAACGGTGCAAAAATCCCATAACTCGTCCCAGTCACCCACCCCGGGTCAGCTGTACACCAGTAAACATCGTCAGGTTGAAGGTCGAGTACCCATTTGCCTGTCATCATATGCTGAATCATGGCGTTGTGGACGTGGAGAACACCTTTCGGCTTCCCAGTCGAACCAGAGGTATAGTGTAAAATTAAACCATCCTCACGATCGACCCACGTCAACTCTAAATCTGTTGTCGCATCGTTCGCGAGTTTACGGTAATCGAGTGCTTTTCCCGATTCCTCGACATCGTCACCGACGAGTAAAATCGTCTCAAGATGTGGCAATTGGTCGACTGGGACACGTGGCAATAGTTCTTTCGTCGTCACAATCACTTTCGCTTCCGAGTCGAGTAACCGGTCGTGAACCGCCTGTTCCATGAATGCCTCAAACAGTGGCCCGACGATTGCTCCGAGTTTGATTGCTCCGAGTAAAATAAAATAAAGTTCTGGCTGACGTGGCATAAAGATAAAGACGCGGTCGCCTTTCTCCACACCAATCGACTTCAGAACATTACCAGAACGATTACTCTCTCTCTTCATATCCGCATACGTGTAGCGCTCTTCCCGACCCCCATCGAAATAAAGCAATGCCACTTTTGTCGCCAATTCACTCTCTGCATGGCGATCGATTGCTTCATATGCCAAATTGACTTTCCCCGTCAAATTCCAAGAAAATAATGTTTCTGCTTGTGTCCATTCAAACGACTGACAAGCCTCTTCATACGACGCTAATTGATGCTCCCCTGTTAACGCTTTCAATTTTTCCATCGTTAAAGATTCGCCTCCCCTGTAAAGATTGGTATAACCACTTTCAGTATAGTGTTAAAATTATGACAAATCAACGAATTTCCAAATTCATCAAAACGGGTGATTCATACGCAATGAAAGCGCTATAATATAAGATGGAAAAGGTGGTGACCCAATGGAAAAACAATATCACTCAAAACTGTGGCAGACCTCACAAGGCGAAGTGACGATTGACGGTCCGGTGGCAGCTGACGTGTTGCAGACGTATCGTCTCGATGAAGGATTAACAGCTTTTCGCGAACCGGAAGATCAGCACGAAGCGCTTGTCGGTATTGCTGACTTAAAAGAGGGACGCATCATTGTCGCTCGACAAAATAACCTCGTCATCGGCTACGTGACATTTCTCTATCCTGACCCGTACGAGCGTTGGAGTGAAGGAAACGACCCGTATATCCTTGAACTCGGTGCGATTGAGGTGAGCCCACGCTTTCGTGGTCAACGGATTGGCAAGCAATTACTTGAAGTATCTATGATGGACCCGCATATGGATGATTTCTTAATTTTAACGACTGAATATTATTGGCATTGGGATCTAAAGGGCAGTGGACTTTCGATTTGGGATTATCGAAAAGTCATGGAGAAAATGATGAACCATGGCGGACTCGTATTCTTCCCTACAGACGACCCTGAAATCGCCTCTCACCCTGCCAACTGCTTAATGGCACGAATCGGGAAGAACGTGAGACAAGAATCAATCGATCATTTTGATTCGCTTCGGCTACGCCGACGATTCATGTACGACTAAGGAGGGGATTTCATGTTAATCGAACAGATGATGAATCGACATGTCGTGACGATTCAACCGACTAATACAATCGCTCACGCCGCTAAACTGATGCGGGAACATCGTGTCAGACATTTGATTGTGACAAATCCGGCAAGACAAGTAGTCGGAATTGTTGGACAATTCGAGATGAGCGGTGCGACGAGTGTATTTCACCCAGAAAGTGAAAATGCTGACTTTCAAAATCCGATATCGAGCATCATGCGCTCTGAGGTTCCTACAGCACATCCTTTCGATTTTTTTGAAGATGCCGCTGCCTTATTTTACGAAAATCGACTAACTTGTCTTCCGATTGTCGAACAAGGAAAACTCGTCGGAGTGCTGACCGAGACAGACTTATTACGTTATTTCGTACAATTGACTGGTGCACTCGAACCGAGCTCACAAATCGAAATCTTGGTTGAGAACACGACCGGCACGCTCGAAAAAGTGACCCGACTACTCGCCAAGACAAACGTCAACATCATTAACGTTTTCGTCCACCCCACGAGTGATCCCTATAAACGGATTGTCTCTTTCCGCATCCAGACGATGAATCCATTACGCATCATTGAACGCTTGAAACGAGAAGGATATGAAGTACTCGGACCGGAGATGTCGCGATGAGACCGATTTACATATTCGGAGAAGACGAAACATCCTATCGTTTTCACGAGGATCATCCGTTCAATCCATTACGACTTGAATTGACAACATCTCTTCTGCTTGCTTCTGGGAAGCTCTCAAAATCAGAGTGTATCAATCCCTCAATCGCTTCGGTCGAAGAGTTAGCACTTGTTCATGATTTAGACTACATTGAAGCTGTTCAAACAGCAGCAGCCGGGGAACTTTCATCCTTGAAAGCGAATAAGTTTGGTCTCGGAACGGAAGATACACCAATCTTCCCAACGATTCATGAAGGGGCCGCTCGTCTAGTCGGAGGGACGATTCATGCACTCGACCTCGTGGCGAGCGGAAAAAGAGAGCGCGCCTTTCATGTCGGAGGCGGATTACATCACGGTATGCGGCGTAAAGCTTCCGGGTTTTGCGTCTATAACGACGCCGCTGTCGCCATTGCGCATGTCAGGAAACAATACGGGTCACGCGTTCTCTATGTTGATACGGATGCGCATCATGGAGACGGGGTCCAGTGGCTCTTTTATGACGACGATGATGTGATGACGTTATCCATTCATGAGACGGGGCGCTACCTCTTTCCAGGTACCGGAACTGTGACGGAACGAGGGAACGGGAACGGGTACGGCTATAGTTGGAACGTACCGGTCGATGCATTCACAGAAGACGATTCATTTTTAAAATGCTATGAGACCGTCTTACGAGAGGCATGCGAATGGTTCAAACCGGATATCATTCTGACCCAAAATGGCGCGGATGCTCATGCCTTTGACCCTCTTACGCATTTGGCATCAACAATTCGGACGTTCGAACAAATTCCACAAATCGCTTCTCGTATGGCAGACGAATATACAGATGGGCGCCTCGTCGCGCTCGGTGGTGGCGGATACGACTGGTATCGTGCCGTACCGCGCGCCTGGGCTCAAGTATGGGCCGGATTGACGAGAGAGGCACCATATACTGGAGAACTTCCTGATGAATGGATTGAACATTGGTCCGGTGTTGCCGGTCAACCCTTGCCCTCGCGATGGGACGATTCACTTTACGCGTTCGACCATATCCCGAGACGGCAACAAATCGAAGAGAAAAATTGGGAAGTCACAAAACGTGCGTTTTGGCCATTCATTTCGAATGACCGCAAATCTATTTATTTATGAAAAGAGCCTCCCCAATCATCACGTGATGATTGGGGAGGCTCTTTGTTAGTCTTGTCGAAGCGAGTCACGGCGTTCGATTCGGTGAGGGAGAACGACGTTTTTCTCCTCAATCTCTTCCGCATTTAAAATTTTCGTCAAGAGACGCATCGCTACAGCTCCGATATCATACATCGGTTGTACGACTGTCGTCAACTTCGGACGAATCATGGTCGCAAGGCGCGTGTTATCGTGACCAACGACTTCAAAGTCGTTCGGAACCGAGTAGCCGGCATCTTGAATCGCATGGATGACTCCAAGAGCCATCTCGTCTGTCCCGGCAAAAATCGCCTTCGGGCAATCATCGCGCTGCAACATTTTTTGCATCGCTTCAAGTCCTGATGCGTATGTGTAATTCCCAAGAATCATATCATTCTCATGGAATGGAAGACCCTCATCTTCAAGCGCACGACGGTACCCGGCAAATTTCTTTTCGCCATTGATTTGTTGCTCAAGCGGTCCCGTAATGAATCCGACACGATCATGTCCGTGGTTAATTAACATTTGGGTTGCATCATATGCGGCCTGCTCATAATCGATGTTGACCGCAGGAAGGTCATATCCTTGATTTAACGTCGCTGCGAGAACAATTGGGACCGGTGATTTTTTGAACTCTTCAACGAGGTCCTCGTGCAAACGCCCACCCATGAAGATGATGCCGTCGACTTGCTTCCCTAACAACGTGTTCAGTAAATGGATTTCCTTGTCACGACTTGAATCCGAGTTACCAAGGATGATGTTGTATTTATACATCGTTGCAACATCTTCAATCCCTCGTGCCAAATCGGCAAAGAAAATATTTGAAATGTCCGGTACGATGACACCGACCGTTGTGGTTTTCTTACTCGCAAGTCCACGCGCGACAGCATTCGGACGATATCCGAGACGATCGATTGCATCTTGTACCTTCTTTCGTGTCGTTGGTTTGACATTCGGGTTTCCGTTGACGACACGTGAGACGGTGGCCATCGACACCCCGGCTTCTCGTGCAACATCATAAATTGTTACGTTACTACTATTCATAAATTACTCCTCCTACAAGTCCTGATTTTCAAAAAGTTTTCATAAAACATCTTAAAAAAGGAAGACAGGTATCTGTCATCAGTTTACCCTGTCTTCATGCGATATAAAACGTTTCCATTTGGAAAGCTTACTTTTTCACCAAATCAAGTTGAGGAAACTGGACAGTCAGTCCTTCCACAAATTGATCAAATTGATCGAAGTCCAATTGTTGTTGCGCATCCGATAACGCAATCGCAGGATTTGGGTGTACCTCTACCATCACACCATCTGCCCCGATGGCAAGTGCTGCTTTTGCAGCCGGCAACAACAAATCACGACGACCTGTTGAATGCGTCACATCTACCATGACAGGTAAATGCGTCTCTTGTTTCAAAATCGGTACCGCGGTAATGTCTAACGTATTGCGAGTAGCGCGCTCATACGTTCGAATGCCCCGCTCGCACAAGATGACCTGACTGTTTCCACTAGACATAATGTACTCTGCCGCGTAAATGAACTCTTCGATTGTAGCGGATAATCCACGCTTCAACAAGACTGGTTTGTCCGTCTTCCCGACTTCTTTTAGCAAATCGAAATTTTGCATGTTCCGCGCGCCGACTTGAATGATGTCGACATAGGGCAATGCTGATTCAACCGCACCTGGTGTCATAATTTCTGTGATCACTCGTAAATCATGTCGGTCAGCCGCTGTCTTCAACAATTTCAACCCTTCAAAACCCAATCCTTGGAAGTCGTACGGTGAAGTTCGAGGTTTATAAGCACCACCCCGCATCACCTTCACTCCGGACAACGCGAGCTTCTCAGCGACCGCATTCACTTGTTCAAACGATTCAACAGCACAAGGCCCCGCAATTAACTGTGGACGCCCGTTCCCAATGGTCACGTCCTTCAAATGGACCAACGTATCTTCCGGTTGACGTTTACGAGAAACAAGTAACGTTTTGTCACGGTCTTCACCTTGTAATTCAGCAGACGCTTTGAATACTTCTTTAAAAATATGTTGGAGACGTGACGTTTCAAACGGTCCTTGGTTGGAAGAAGCAATGAAATCAAGCATCTCACGTTCCCGGACCGGATCATATCGTTCAACGCCTTGAAGACGTTTAATTTTTCCGATTTCTACGGCAAGTGCACCACGCCGACTAAGCAAGTCGAGCATTTCATGGTTCAATTCATCCATTTCTCGACGTAATCGATTCAACTGATCTTGTGGACTCATATTTTCCCTCTCATTCCTAAGCCGTTCTTTCCAGATTCCTAATTATATCGAACTTTGTGCGCTTTGTCATAAGGAAACGTTTTACGTCACAAAATCACCAAAAAAGGACCGAACGCATTCGGCCCTAACGTGTCACTCTTCTTTTTTGAGGTCTTTCTTCAAGTCAGCAAGTTCTTCTTTTGACTCATCGTCAAGCAACTCCCTGACCGGCGCTTCAAGAGAATCGTCTGATGCAGATTCATCTGATGTGTTCGTCGTCTCTTCCTCGGTCGCGCGGTCCATCTGTTCTTTCACTTCTGATTCCGCTTCTGCGACGAGTTGATCCGCTTTTTCCATCGCCTCTTCAATCGAAAGGTCTTCCTCATTCATTTGTTGCTTTAGTTCGGCTGCTTCACGTGCCTTATCTTTTACGATATTAAGGACTGGTGCCGCCTTGTCACTAGCTACTTTGATCCATTCCCCAACGACCGGCTCTGCTTTTTCACGCATCTCTTTCGATTTGACAGTCAACCTTTCGCGTGATGTCGACGTCTTTTCGTCAAGGTACGTTCTTACTTCTCGCCCGCTTTTCGGTGAAGTCAATAAAGCGACTGCAGCCCCGACAATCCCTCCGAGAATGACACCCGTCAAAAATCCACCGCTTGAATGATTCTGTTCTGTTGGTTGCTTTTGGTCTATCATGTGTGAGTTCCTCCCTGATATTTATTTAATCGTATCATCTGTATTAATCATATCAGGTGATACAGGTGTTTCTTCTTTCTTTTCACGACGTGTACGACGTCGTGGACGTTCTTTTGAAGTTGACGATTCCGGTTTATTCTTTTTAAATAGTTCAACCGCAACCGATCCCCATCGAACGGCTTGAGCAATCTGCTCCTTATTTTCGTCAGCTGCCGAGTGAACAGAAGTCGACACAGTACGAACTGACTCAGTAACCTCGTTCAGTGATGTCCCTAGTTCGTCAAGAGCGTGGGCAACAGGAGCGAGCAATTCAGTCTTCTCTTCCACATTATCCACGAGACGGTTCGTCTTATGTAAGAGCGCCGTCACTTCCATCGTGATTCCATCGAGCTGGCGTTCTAAATTTTCGGTCGTATTGGCGACGCTTCCAAGGGTACGGTTTACATTTGATAAAACACGCGCCAAGAAAATAACGAGTACGACAAATGCGAGTGCCGCAATTAGGCCAGCAATGCCTCCTAATGTAATTTCCATTCAATTCATTCCTCCTATTCAATCGTTTCTTGTTTCATTATAGCACCATTATGACTGAAAAGATTTGCTACAACCGTTTTCGCCATTCGGTCTGATTATTCCTTTACCCGTTTTTATGTTTTCGATTACACTAAAATAGAAATTCATAAAAATAATTAGGGGTGATCGTGTGAGAGATTCAAGAATTACACAATTAGCGGACGGTTTAATCAATTATTCTGTCCAGCTTCAGCAGGGGGAAAAGGTACTGATCGAGAATTTCGGAGTGGAGGAGGCGCTTGTTGAGGCGCTCGTCGAAAAAGCTTATGAAGCAGGAGGACATCCGTTCGTCTTGTTGAAAGAGAGCCGTATCTTACGTAAGTTATATACGGGCGCAAGCCGAGAGCAACTCGAACTTATGGCCGACATCGAACGTAAACAGATGCAGGCAATGGATGCCTATATCGGCTTACGTGCTGGTGATAATATCAACGAGCTTTCAGACGTCCCGAGTGAGCAACAAAAACTCGTTGGTGCCACACTCGGGAAAATGCATACGGAAGACCGCGTCAAAGGAACAAAATGGGTCGTGTTACGCTATCCATCCCCATCAATGGCACAACTTGCAGGAAAATCGACGGAAGCGTTCGAGGACTTCTATTTTAATGTGTGTACATTAGATTACGGAAAAATGGACCGAGCGATGGATGCATTGGTCGAGTTGATGAACAAGACAGACCGCGTCACGTTAATTGGACCTGGTACAGACATTTCATTCTCAATCCAAGACATCCCCGCCATCAAGTGTTCTGGCCAAATGAACATCCCCGACGGTGAAGTATTCACGGCTCCGGTAATAGATTCGGTTAACGGGGTCATTACTTATAACACACCATCTCCATATCAAGGATTCACGTTTGAAAATGTGAAACTGACATTCAAAGATGGTAAGATTGTGGATGCGACAGCCAATAACACAGAACGCATCAACGAAGTGTTCAACACAGATGAAGGCGCTCGTTATGTCGGTGAGTTTGCAATCGGTGTGAACCCATACATCCAGCACCCGATGAAAGATATTCTATTCGATGAGAAAATTGACGGAAGCTTCCACTTCACCCCAGGTCAAGCGTACGATGATGCCTATAACGGCAACAACTCGTCCGTCCACTGGGACCTTGTCAACATCCAGCGCCCAGATTATGGCGGCGGTGAAATTTGGTTCGACGATCAACTCATTCGGAAAGACGGTCGCTTCGTCATCGATGCTTTACTTCCACTGAATCCAGAAAACTTAAAATAAAAAAATGGTGTGCCTAACGTAGGCGCACCATTTTTATGTTACAGCTTCGTTTTTTTGCCGAGTGCGGCAGACATCATCCAAATCTCTTTTTCGAGTCGTTCAATATGAGAAACGAATGTATCTTCAATCGCTTCATCTCCATCTTCAAATTTCTCCATCGAATCCTGCATCTCTTGACGGATTTGTTTGAAGTCGTTGATGATGTCTTTGATCATCTGTTCTGTTTCAGCGTGACGATCGCCCTCTTTTAGCGTTGAGTGTTCTAAATACTCTTTCATCGTCGCAAACGGTTCCCCGTCGTTCATGAGAAGTCGCTCTGCTACGTCATCGTAAAGCTCTGCCACTAGGTTGTAGAGCTCTTCTAGTTTCTCATGATACGTAAAGAAGTGAGGACCATTGATATACCAATGATAATTATGGAGCTTCACAAATAACAGCCCATAGTTCGCCACTTCTTTGTTTAACGTATTGAGTGCACCTTGACTAGCCATTCAAAACATCTCCTTTGCAAAATTCAATCGATACTACTATTACCGAGATTTTGAATAGCTAAACATAAAAAAAGGAGAAACATTCGTCTCCCCCTCAATCTCATGCTTCAAGTTTCACCACTTCTTCATATTCACGTTGATACGTTTGAATGTCGCCCGCACCCATGAATAGTAGCACTGCTTCATTATGATCACGTAAGACGCTCGTACCGCCACGCTTTAAAATATGTGCACCATCAATTCGTGACTGAAGGTCCTCGATTGTGACGGTTCCTTCTTGTTCACGTGCTGAACCGAAAATATCACAAAGATATACTGTATCTGCTTCAGCCAATGCCGTTGCAAAATCATCCATGAATGATTTTAAGCGCGTGTACGTATGCGGTTGGAAAATCGCCACGACTTCTCGTTCCCCATACTTTTTGCGTGCTGCTTCAATCGTCGCACTAATTTCACGCGGATGATGCGCATAGTCATCGACGAGCACTTGATCATTTAACACCGATTCACTAAACCGACGTTTCACACCGTTGAATGTTTCAAGGCGCTCTTTCACTAACTCTTTCGATAAGTTCTCATAGTCACATGTCGCAATGACTGCAAGTGCATTCAGCACACTATGATCTCCGTATCCAGGAATGCGGAACGTCCCATAAAAATCATCGCGTAAGAAGACTTCAAATGTTGTTCCGTTTTCAGTCGAATCAACATTTTCTACACGAAAATCGTTATGATCCCCAAATCCATAATAGACGAGTGGAACGTTTGCTTGAATTTGTTGAAGATTCTCGTCATCACCACAGGCAATGATTCCTTTCTTCACTTGCTTCGCCATTTCTTGGAACGCATCGATAACATCGTTTAGACCAGAAAAATAGTCCGAATGATCAAAGTCGATATTCGTCATAATGGCATAGTCTGGACGATAGTATAAGAAATGACGCTTATATTCACAAGCTTCGAATACAAAATTCTTTGAACCTGCAACACCTTCGCCCGTTCCGTCACCGATTAAAAATGATGTCGGCTCGATGCCACGCATTACGTGTGCGAGTAAACCGGTTGTTGACGTTTTACCGTGCGATCCTGTAATCGCCACACTTGTATAATGGTCGGCGAGTTCACCTAAAAATTCATAATACTTATAAATCGTCAAGCCAAGTTCGCGTGCTCGGACGATTTCTGGGTGATCATCACTGAACGCATTTCCTTGTACGATGATTTGGTCTTCAGAAATATTTTCAGGATCGAATGGCAAAATTTCAATCCCTTTTCGTTTCAATGCTTCTTCTGTAAAAAATGCTTTTTCAACGTCCGATCCACGGACTTCATTGTTCATATCAAATAAAATTTGAGCTAAAGGACTCATGCCCGTTCCTTTAATTCCGACGAAGTGATAACGGTTCATCTGTAAATAGCCCCCCTAATTCATTGCGGCTCGTCAAAATGCGACAAACCTTTGTCATTATAGCAAAACTCATGAAGTCATGCTATTACAGATTATTGTTTTTTTGTGCAAGTCGTCGGTTACGATACATGGCCATGCGATCTTTTGGCGTCATCATTACATTTACAGGGGGTTGATCAGCTTTGAACGATACTTGAACTGCAGGTGTCAAATCTGTATTCGTTGGTAGTTCTTGTTGCTCAGATGGTGTTTGTAATCTCTCTGCAATCTGTTCAATTGATGGTCCGACCTTCTCTGCAGAGCCGTCGATATTTAAATTGTCATGTGTTGCAACATCATGTAAAGCTTCCACGATTGTTTCTTTATTCGAATGGGATAAATCTGTTGATTGCATAAAGACTGAAGAAAAACCGTTATCCGTTATAGAGACTTCACCGAGTATTGATTTTTCTTCAACAATCATTTCCTCGGAAATCGATTCGGTCTGTTCTTCACTCAAGTGATGCTCAACTTTAGACTCACACGCTACATCCCGGGTCGAATCTGCTGATTGTGATGGCTCGGATTCCATAATCGTCTCAATCGCCTCTCTCGTCTCAGGAGAATGTTCGGCTGGAAGTACAATCTTCGGCTTTGGGCGCGCATACCCGTAAATTGGTGATGGGACGTCTGTGGGGACAAGTTCATCGGTGACCTCTACCTTAGGTGGATGAGATACTGTCTGTCCTTCTTTCGATAGCTCTCTTTTAATTCGTTCTGCTTGTCGTTTCATTGAACGTTCATATGCATCCATACTTGATTCCTCGCTTTTTCGCTCAATCCATATTTAACAAAAAATCGGTCGAGTTTAGCGACCGATTTCAAATGCTGTACCTACTTCATATTCGTCATCTAACACTAAAATTCCTTTTTCCTGTGGAGCATTCGGAAGGTTTAATTCACGGGCAGAACAAATCATCCCGTGCGAACTCTCTCCACGGAGTGCGGATGGTCGGATAATTAACCCTGTCGGCATGACTGCACCGGGTTTCGCTACGACCACTTTCTGTCCTGTCGCTACATTCGGTGCACCACACACGATTTGCACAGTGCCCTGATCGATTTGTACTTGGCATATCGATAATTTGTCGGCATCCGGATGTTTTTCCGCGCTTTCGACATAGCCTATGACGAACTTAGGAGTCACATCTGCCCAAGAGAAGTCCTCCTCGATGCCATTATCGCTCAAGACGGCACGCAATTGTTCAACCAATTCGGCCGTCAAATCAACCGGACCATTCCACTCCGAGACGTCAAAATGTTGACTTGCTTCGAATAGATTATACCCATTTACTTCTCCGTCTACGGATTTGATAATAGCGACATCTCTCACCCGCTCGACAGATTGATGGTGCCGTTCTCCTTCTTTTAACAACACCATGAGTACATCGCCGATTCCTTCTCGGTTATAAAACACATTCATTTGCATACGTTCATACGTCCTTTCTTTCAAACTCATCTCACTTATTTTATCAGATTATGTGTTCGATGGCGGGGTCTTTTTTCCGACAATAAAAATCGGTTCAAGTTGCCCTGCTTCATAATGAAAGGCAAGTGCAGTCACTGGGATACGACCATTTGTGAAGAAATCAAACATCAGTTGTTGCATCGCATCATATCCTTGATCATTTCGTATATCCGCTATGATCATCACATCTTGGTGCGGAACACCAACGAGCATATCCCCTTCGACCCGACGCTCCATCATCCGAAGAAAGTCATCATTTAAAATACGAGACGCTTCGTACCCATCTCGGGTAGAAAGAAAGTAGAATGGATTACCTGCGACCTCATCTTGCTTCATCTCAGTCGGCAATTTTTTAATATTTTCTCGAGCTGTTCGTTCAATTAATGAGGCGTCCAAATCTTCCGAAAGGTGCCTTTCTTCAATCAATCGATAGCCGTTCCCTCGATCCAACGCATAGAAGATAGCAGTTTCTGCCGTATGCGGAGTGAACACAAGAGACTCTCCATTTTTTGTGGTTTTCGCGAACGAGTTCGAACGAATAACTGGATAAATAACATCCATATTTCCTGAGAGTGAGATTTGATCATCTGCCTTCATCGCCGATTCGATATATTCGATTACCTCATCGACCGCCACTTTTCCACGAGTTTTTGCTTTTGCCACAATTGGTGCGAGACGAATATTCACACCGAAGCGATCTGACCTTCTTTCGACGCGCAACACTTCATTCTCACGGTCATAAGAAGTACGATAATCCGCTTTGAAGTTTGATTCTAAATAACGTCTCAACTCATTCCGTTCCATATATCCTCACCCTAACCCGTTCAAGAAATCTTCGACCTGTTCGGGTGTCTTTCGTTCTCGACCGACATATCGATCGATTTCTTTGCCGTTCTCAAACGCAACAAAGCTTGGGATCCCGAAAATATCAAGTTCTTGCGCAAGTTCCATAAACTCGTCACGGTCTACATAATAAAACGTCCATGTCTCGAATTTTTTCTCGATGTTTGGCATGAATGGGTCGAGGAATCGGCAATCCCCACACCATTTTGCTGAGAACATGAAAATGCTTTTCGATTCTTTTGCTTCCATATATTCTGTCGTTGTTGATAATTGTTTCATAATTGACCACTCCTGTCCGTGTTTTCCTCACTTATAATAGCATAAGTCAAGTCGCACATTCTGCTCTCCTGTTTGTTATAATCAAAACCGAAACTAGTTGAAACAGGTGAAATCAAATGAAGTTAACGCGTACAAAATTAAATCCTGAAATGAAACACCCCCTTGAACAAATGGTCGGTGTTTTCGGAATGCTTGCCATTTTGCGATACGGATATTTATTTATTGACACCGATAAAACGAGATTGGAAATTTTAATTTGGCTCGTTGTCGGATTTGCCATCATTTATGTTCTCGAAAAATGGTTAAAACAACTGGTCCGACATTTGCCAATCGTACGAAAACGTTTTCTACTTCCAATCTACGTGATTGTCCTCACGCTATTCCTTATTAGCTTTCGTGTCCCTCGGGAAACGGTAGAGTCGGTTAAAATGTGGTTCGGGATTGGATGAAAAAAGAGCATCGTTTCGTTGAAACGATGCTCTTTTTTAATAATCAATCTTTAAATCATTCGGTTGAATTCTTCCGGTCCTCCGCAATACTGCATAGATCGCGTAACTCAACAAGGCTGGTCCGACAATTAAGAAACCAAGAACGACAATCAACGTGTACCAACTAAACCCCATCGTTTCGAGCATGACGATTGGACCTACGAGTCCACTTGTTCCCATGCCTGCCCCTGCAGCTACACTTTCCAATTCAAATAACAGAATCGCGATGGGTGCCAGTACAGCCCCGGCTAATGTTGGGGGAAGAAGAATCCAAGGGTTTTTCACGATGTTCCCAACTTGAAGCATCGAGGTTCCAATCCCTTGAGCAAGTGCTCCACCAACTCCATTATCTCGATAACTCGTGATGGCAAATCCAATCATTTGAGCGGCACAGCCAACTGTCGCAGCACCCGCTGCAACGCCATTTAAACCGAGCATCAGTGCGATGGCTGCACTTGAAATCGGGGCGGTCAAGGCTACCCCCATCAATGTTGCTACAACGATACCCATGAATAACGGTTGCTGCTCCGTTCCCCATTCAATCCAACTTCCGAGCTGTGTCATGAACATTCCGACATATTTCCCAATGTACGTCGCGGTGAAGAATCCGACTGCAATTGTCGTAAACGGCGTCACTAAAATATCCAACTTCGTTGATTTTGAAACGAGTTTTGAAGATTCGACGGCTAGAATTGTGGCGACGTAACTACCCGCAGGTCCAAATTCATATCCGAACGCTCCAACGACGAGAGCTGAAAATAGAATAAGCGGTGGTGCCTCAAGAGCATACGCAATCGCAATCCCGATGGCCGGACCTGTCAGACTCATAGCCACCTCACCTATTTGTATAAATGTGCCGCTCACTCCTGCGAGTGCAGTACCATCGAGTTGACCCCCGATCGTCTTCATGATCAGACCGATAATCAACGTACTGAATAAACCAAGTGCCATATAACTTAGTGCCGTCACAAAATAGAGAGACGGGCTGAGTGAAATTCCTTTTTTCTTTAACACGGGACATCCTCCTTACACTTTTACAGGTGTCTTGTCATAAGTAAAAATAATGTATAAACACCTCTATCAGTATAAAGTTTTTACCTGAAATAGCAAGAACAGCCGTATAAAAAAAACCGTTCACTCAAAATCATGAGTGAACGGCACGTGCACTTAGCGAGACGGACGGAGCGTTTCGAGCGTCGAACGGTCAAGTCGTTTGACCAACGCTTTCAGTAACGCTTTCGCTGCATCGTAGTCATCTGTATGAAGAATAGAGGCATGTGTATGAATATAGCGTGATGCGACACCGATCACGGCTGTCGGTACACCTTCACCGCTCATGTGCACACGACCCGCATCGGTACCACCTGGAGAGACAAAATACTGTGTCTTGATGTTTTCGTCTGAGGCAGTATCGAGCAAGAAGTCACGCATTTCGGGTGACATGACCATGACCCGATCTAAGATTCGAATCAAAGCACCCTCACCGAGCTGCCCAAACTCCGTCTTGCTTCCCGATGCATCGTTCGCCGGTGATGCGTCAAGAACGAGTGCCACATCCGGCTCTATCAATTCAGATGCCGTTTGCGCTCCACGCAATCCCACTTCTTCCTGTACCGTGGCCCCAGAGAACAAAATGTTTGGATGATCGACTTTTGTCGTTTCTTCTAGTAGTTCGACAGCAAGACCAACACCATAACGGTTATCCCATGCTTTCGCCATAATTTTTTTAGGGTGATGAAGTGGTGTGAACGCGCTCGTCGGCACCGCAGGAACACCCGGACGCACTCCCCAAGACTCTGCTTCCTCTTTTGAATCTGCCCCGATATCGATAAACATCTGCTTGATGTCCATCGGCTTACTCATCGCATCTGGACCTAATAAATGAGGCGGTGTCGAAGCGACGACCCCCGGAATCTTACCGTTCGATGTGATGATATCAAACCGTTGTGCCATAAGCACTTGACTCCACCATCCACCGAGCGGTTGTATGTAAAGCATTCCGTTTTCAGTGATGCGCGTCACCATGAAGGCAACCTCATCCATGTGACCCGCTACCATGACTTTCGGGCCTGTCTCGTCTCCAACACGCTTCCCAAAAATCGACCCGATGCCATCCGTTACAATTTCATCCGAATGTGGTTCGATCCGTTCACGTACGAACTGACGGACTTCTGACTCAAACCCCGGTGCACCTGGTAATTCTGTTAACGTCTTAAATAAATCTCTCGTCTTCTGATCCATCTTTTATCATCCTTTCCTAACCGTTCTTGTCTCATTATATACAAAAGTTTTGATAGGATGCGAATGCTTTTCATTCCATTCGGGTACAGGTTTTGGTACGATGTACATGATAGCCATAGTTCAAGGGGAGGTAGTCATATGAAAAAAAGGTATTGGTTTATTGGAATCGGGGTGGCCGTCATTGCCGCACTTATGACGAAAAAAGCTTTAGATGAACGTAGCTTATCTGCAGAAAACGCGTTAGAATACACAAAACGTGCTTTCTCAGCTAAAGGTCATGTCCAAGGGGCATGGATTTCTGCATCACCTGAGATTTACACATATGATGGTCGTGAATACGACGTCTACAAAGGTGGAATCTCGGTTCTTGAGAACGACGAAGAAAAAACGTACGAGTTCACAGTCGACTCTGAGACTGGCGCTTTACTCGAATATGCATGACAAAAAAACCGACGAATCATTCGTCGGTTTTTTGTTTAGTTCTAGTGAAAGAGTGGAAAATTGAAAATGGTAGTTTTCAATTTAAAAAAGGAGTGATCTCGCGTGAAAAAGCTAATCGGTGAAGCAAGTGAACTCGTAACACAAATGGTAGAAGGTATGGTCCATGCCCATCCTGAATTGTATGGTCGTGTCGACGATGTCAATGTCATCTGTCGGGCCAGTGGAGCTAAGTCTGGAAAAGTAGGACTCGTCTCTGGTGGTGGTAGTGGTCACGAGCCGGCACACGCCGGATATGTCGGGGACGGTATGCTCGATGCCGCAGTTTGCGGGGAAGTATTTACATCCCCTACTCCGGACATGGTGCTCGAAGGAATCAAAGCGGCCGATGGCGGAAACGGCGTCCTGTTGATTGTGAAAAACTATTCGGGGGATGTAATGAACTTCGAACTTGCCGCGGAACTGGCCGAAGGGGACGGCATCAAAGTCGACCACGTCGTTGTCGCGGATGATGTCGCCATTTCGAATAAAGAAGATCGTCGAGGCGTTGCTGGGACTGTCTTCGTTCATAAAATCGCGGGCGCTGCTGCGGCAAGCGGGAAATCACTCGAAGAAGTCAAAGCAATTGCTGAAAAAGTAGCCTCTCATGTTCGTTCGATGGGAATGGCTGTAGAACCTTGTTATATGCCAGTTAGCGCCAAGCCCGGTTTCGACTTGAACGAGGAAGAGATGGAGATTGGGATTGGAATTCACGGGGAGCGTGGTGTCGAACGTAAACCGACGAGCGATGTCGACCAAATCGTCGATGATTTACTCAGTCATTTGAAAAAAGAAGTCGAACCTGGCGAAGTCGCTGTCATGGTGAACGGGATGGGCGGAACTCCACTATCTGAGTTATACGTGACGTATCACTTCGTTGCAGAAAAACTTGAAGCCGCTGGATATACTTTGAAACGAAAATACGTCGGCAACTATATGACGTCACTTGAGATGCATGGTTTCTCGATTACATTATTACCGCTCGATGATGAGATGACGTCCTATTTAGATGCCCCATCTGCGGCACTTGGATTTAAAATTTGATGAATGGGGTGTTTGGTTTATGTTGACGATTGAACGGATGAAGCAGGCGTTACGCGACACACAAATTGGAATCGAAGAACAAAAAGACACGTTGACAGATTTAGACCGGGCTATCGGTGACGGCGATCATGGGATCAATATGTCTCGTGGGTTCGAGGCTGTCTCTTCCATTCTAGACGAAGATTATGACTCTCTCGGAGTGATAAGTAAAAAAGTTGGTATGACGCTTATGTCGAAAGTAGGTGGCGCTGCCGGACCGCTGTATGGTTCCGCTTTTGTAAAGATGGCTACCAAGTTCGGAGATGCGACTGAAGCTGATTTCAACTTGCTCATAGAAGCACTCCAAGAAGGTTCGAATTCAATTAAAGCACGAGGAAAGTCTGAGGTCGGTCAAAAAACGATGGTTGATGTTTGGGATCCATTCCTTGAGCATGTAAAGCAAGGGAACGACTACAAACAGCAATTAGACGAACTCGTACAAAAAACAGAAGATATGGTGGCAACAAAAGGCAGAGCCTCATATTTTGGCGAAAATTCACGGGGGACGGTCGACCCTGGCGCCCTCTCAAGTTCAATCCTGTTAGCCGCCATCATGAAGGAGGTCGATTGACATCGTTGAACTGATTATCGTCTCACACAGCTCTAAAATTGCGGAAGGTATTCAAGATCTCATGAAGGAGATGGCGCCGGTTGTCCCTATTCATTTAGCCGGAGGTCTCGAGGACGGGGCAATCGGAACGGACGTCAACCGCATTTTGACAGCACTGAACGAAGTCAAAGGAGAAGCACTTCTCCTCAGTGATATCGGCTCGGCTACGATGAATGCTGAACTCGCAATCGACATGTACGAAGGAGACAAAGAAGTCGCATTTTTCGACGGTCCGATTGTCGAGAGCGCCTTCATCGCATCCGTCTCCTCAGGAAACGACATGTCATTGTCTGACATCGTAGAACAATTGAAACAACAGTAAACATAAAAGCACCCCGTTCATGAGAACGGGGTGCTTTTATGTGTTAACGTGGGTTGTCATTCTTTTCATATACAGGATTCATATATGGACTAGTTGAATAGAAACGTGGTACGACCAAGAACAAAATAAGTGCTGGAATCGCAATCAATAGAAGCAATACCAATACTGGCAACCAGTAGACAATTTGTTGACCGAGCATGTCGATGTTCGTATCTGCGAATTCAGCTGCTCCTTCAACTTCTACGAGGTCTGCTGATGAAAGGATTTTGTTGTCTGTCGCATCAAAGTAATGATACTCCGTTTTACGAGTGATGAAGATGCCATCACGAATCGTATCGAGTTCTACGACAGCCGCAATCACTTCATTCCCATTTGAATGGCGAAGTGTCTCTTCTTTGATGATTTCAGCCGTTCCTTCTTTATAGTCGTAATGCGTCGCTTTCAAATCCTCTTCGAGTGCGTCCAAGAACGCTTCATTCGCTGAGGTATTCATTGGTGCGATTGTTAGAATGAAGATTACTGCAAGCAGGCTTGCCCATGCTTTTTTCAACATCCCCATGTTCCCCCTTCTCTTATTCCAGTTTAGCGTCATTCTTATTGTACCAAGAAGAAAGAAAAAAGTGTGAAGAAAATACTATTAAAATAAGAAAAAAGCGTGTCAATTTTTCGGACGAAAGACGGCTTCCATACGATAGATAGGTTGACCGAGCGCGCTGAAACGCTCTTCATACTCTGTTCGAATATTATCTTCTGGTTCACTCACGTGTAAATCAAGTGAAATATCTGTGAAGAACATTCCGTATTGGCTCATGCTTTGAAGCGAATATTCAAACAGTCCACGGTTGTCCGTCTTAAAATGAATCTCTCCTGCTTTCGGAAGAATCGCCTCATATGTCGCTAAAAACGTCTTATACGTTAAGCGACGTTTCGCATGGCGCGTTTTTGGCCATGGATCCGAGAAGTTTAAGTATACGCGATCGACTTCGCCCGCTTCAAAATAGTCGGTGAGATGCTTCGCATCGACCGTCAAAACTCTCACGTTCGGCATCGGTGATTCGACTAATTTTTGAACGATTGAGACGGCTACACTCTCAAATAATTCAATTGCGATGAAGTTCACATCCGGATGTTGGCTTGCCATCCCTAAAATGAATTGTCCTTTGCCTGAACCAACTTCAATAAAGAGAGGGTGGTCATTCCCGAACTCGGTTTCCCACTTTCCTTTCAGCTGATCAGGGTGTTGAATAAATACGTGTTCTTGGGCTTCCATATATTCTTTTGCCCAAGGCTTATGTCGTAAACGCATGAAAATCCTACCTTTCGTTCATCAAATGTTCAAGTTTAATGGGGGGATGCACGTTTCGAACGAGCAGTCCTCTTGCGATTATACACGAAATCATAGTTTAATGAACGTGAATCATCCTTCACAAGGAGGTTATATAAGATGAGTACATTAGATCAATTCCTAATTTTTTACGCAGCTCCACTCACGTTTTTCGCTGGTGTCATCGCAACGTTCGTTTGGGCTTTCTTCATGAATCCAGACGACATTTAACACATTCAAAAAGGGGTGGCGCTCAGCCATCCCTTTTAGTTAATTCGCTCATACGCCTCGTCCATCAACTCACGTAACACATGAAAGCCTTCTGTTCGCGCAGAATCGTTCTCTTCCCCATAAATCGTCAAAATCGTTTGGGCGATCGCATACCAATGCATACGATTATGAAGCTTGTTCGAGACACATACTCCATAATGCGAAAACCAACGCCCCCATTCCGTTTCATCGACATAACTGTAGACAACCATCGCCAAATCAAACGCGCGGTCCGCGATGATGGCATCATCCCAATCTGTTAGGTAGAGAAGACCGCTCTCATCTTCAATCCAATTATTATGGTTTAAGTCGGAATGACACACGACGAACTCTTGCTCATCGACTTTTGGCAAATGGTGCTTTAACCATTGTACAGCCTCTCCAATCGTCGGGTCCGTCTCATCTTGTTCATATGCTTCACACTGACGGAGCAATAAGTGCGGCGTCACTGGTGTGTGATTTAATTGTTGTAACATGAATAATAGCTCTTTCGAATCATGAATCTTTCCGAGCTGTGCCGCGACATCTGGTCGCTTCATATCGTCTGGCGAAAGTTCACGACCTTCAATAAACTGTTGGGCACTTAACACATCCCCGTTAAACATTCGTTTTGTCCAAAGAAGTTTTGGAACAATTCCTTCTGCTGAAAGAATCGCCAAGAACGGAGAAGAATTCCGTTTCACAAAAATCTTCTGTTGGCGCGTCGTCGCTACATACGCTTCTCCGGTAATTCCTCCGGCTGAAGCGACTGTCCACTCTTTACCGAGCGCACCGACTATATCTGAATACATATTCATCACGCTCAAATCTTACTTGAAATTTAAGAGATACAATCAACATCTTAACACGCGAGAATCGTCATTGACAACGACTCGACTTGAATGTGTGACGGGTTTCTTTCGATCGGGACGAGGCTTGCCGTTTCACCCTGAACGTAGACGTTCCATTTCGCATCGCTTTCGAATGACAGTTTTTCGAACGTTCCATTAATATATACGCGTACCCGCTGCCACGCATCATACGAGTGGCTCGCCGTCAGTTCATAAATAATGACGCCAGGCGGCGACGGTAAGAATGTGAAATGGTCGATGACTTCCTGACGTGAATCGTAACGGAAGCACGTATGCAGTCGTCGCAGCTTCAGGAGCGTCTTCACATACTCGATTTCGTTGACTCGTGTATCACGTAAATCCCAATCAAAGTGATTGATATGGTCCGGTGAGTTATAGCTATTTTCTACACCTTGCTTCGTACGTCCGAATTCTTGACCAGCGTGAATAAACGGAATCCCTTGAGACGTGATGACCACCGCATTAGCCAAACGTTGCATGGCGAGGCGAGTCGCTTCATCGATTTCTTCGCATGACAATTTCAATTTATCAAAAATCGTGTAATTATCATGGGCTTCGGCATAGTTGATGGAGTATGTCGGGCTCGGAAAGCGTCCGACCGTCACGTTCGGAATATGGACGGCACCGGTGAGACATTCGCGTAGCTCCCACTCCCTCCACTCATTTCCAGAAATAAATCCACGTTCCCGGTCATTGAAAGTCGAACCTTTCAGCGCATCTCGAATCATGTCATTAAAATGTCCAACTCGGGGCATCTGAGCGGCATTTTGTGATGTTGCCTTTAATGACTGACCGAGCGGTGTGGCCAAGTCCCATCCTTCTCCATAAACAAGGATGGATGGATCGATTTTATCGAGAGCTGCCCGCACCTGATTCATCGTCTCCACATCATGAATACCCATCAAGTCAAAGCGGAATCCATCGACTTGATACGTTGTCGCGAAATAGGTCACGAAGTCCACAATCATCCGTCGCATCATATAGCGTTCCGAGGCCGTGTCATTTCCGACGCCGGTCCCATTTGCAACTGTGCCATCATGCTCGTATCTAAAATAATAATACGGAACGAGCGCTTCTAGCGGGGACTGTTCACGAATGTATATGTGATTCATCACGACGTCTGTGACGACACGTAGACCCGCTTGATGGAGGTCAGAAACGAGTGTCGCATACTCGAATACACGACTCATCGGTACATCCGGTCTCGAAGCATAACTTCCTTCTAAACTGAACCAATGAATCGGGTCGTATCCCCAATTGTACGGCATACGCGTCGCTTCATCGACGCTTCCAAAATCATGGACGGGTAACAACTGAACATGGGTCACACCGAGTTCTTTCAGATAGTCGAGTCCGGCACTATGATTCCCTTTTGTCCGAACTCCTTGTTCCGTAACCCCTCCATATAGACCTTTCAGTTGACTCTTCGATGAAGGATGGCTAGTGAAATCTCGGATATGCAATTCATAAATGACCGCATCCGTCGCTTTCCATAACGGTGGACGGGACACCCTTTCGACTTGTTCACGGACGAATTGGGCCACGTCCGACAACACCCCATACTCTCCGTTCAAACTGACAGCTCTTGCATAAGGATCAACGACTTCCCTTGTATCGACCGGTGTCTTCACTTCTAAACGATACAGCATTCCTTCGAATTCTTTCGGCACTTCCCCATTCCACTCGCCACGGGAGCCGCGATTCATACGAAACCGTTCCATTTCACGATGGTTTGTGTCGTCATGGATTGTAATCCACATAGAGAGGGCGACAGGCGACCACACCACCACTTCTATCCCATTCGGCGCAAACGACACACCGAGAGGACCGTCATATGAAAATCGACGTTCGAATTCTTCCGAACGAACGACTTCTCGAGGGATAATGACCATCGTTTTTTGTCCCGGATGAAACACTGTATACATCATATCTAGAGCTATTGGTTCATTTAGACGAAGAATTTGTTCGACCCTCCCCGACTCCGTCACATGTTGGTGCTCGACTAAGTAATCGATGGGGCGTCCATTTTGCTCAATTTGTACTGG
The DNA here is from genome assembly GCF_018617735.1 of Exiguobacterium sp. s89. Taxonomy (NCBI): domain Bacteria; kingdom Bacillati; phylum Bacillota; class Bacilli; order Caryophanales; genus Exiguobacterium; species Exiguobacterium sp. s89. The sequence goes on along the minus strand of NZ_JACSKS010000002.1, from coordinate 744,364 downwards.
AACGGATTCATATTCGCGCAAAATCTCAAGTTGTATTGTCTCAAATGATACGAAAGACGCACTCTCGATGCTTACATGCGAGGCGGTCTTTTGATCTGGTGTATGATGCATATGCTTCCCTTCCTCTCAATCACTGATCCATAAATTGGCGAAACGGCATCTTGGCTGTCACCTCTAATAAGGTAGCGACATCCCGAATTTGCTGCGCTTTAACAATCGGCGCGCGCCCGTTCACTTGTTTCATCCATTCTGTATACTCATTCCGTCCCACATAATGTGTCGATCGAACGTTTGGAACGTTATCGAAGTACCCATCTGTCGCAACGACGACTTTGTGCAATACCCCCGCATAGTTCGGTAAAATCTGTCGAACAAGTTCTTCCGTTCTTGTCAATGCGATGAGCGGGTTCACTACACGAGTATTTTCCCCTTTCAACGGTTGATGAACCCATGTCTTCTCTTTTGATATGTGATAGATACTTCGGTCTCCTTCGAGCCATTCCACGACATAGAGATGCGTTGGGCCAACGATGATATGACTTAATTCTACGCTCGCACCGCTCCATTCGATGACTGGGCGATACAAGAAGAAGTGTCGTTCATTCCACTCGGAGCGCATCATCCGATAGGCAAAGTCTCGAGTAAATGCCAAATGCGGCAAATCAGCTTCGAGTACACCTTCACAGGCAAATTGAAGTTTTTGAATGTGTCGTCGTTCCCGTAACATCTTTTGATATTGTGAATCAGAGAGCGGTTTTGGCTCCAATTCGATTCGCTCTGTCTTCGCCCAAAATTTCCACCATGGTCGGTCGATTTCGAGCACTTCGACCGGGCTTAGGCGATTGTTCTCATGAAGGCGCTGTAGACGTGCCGTATCGGAGTCCACATACTCCAGATAGCGATTATATTGGTCTAATACATCACGTTCATATTTTGAAATTACGTCAAAAACTTTAACCGGGATTGCCATATGTCCTCCTCTGGCCGTCTTAACGGAAATACTTCTATTGCCCGATAGGCAGGTGTATGATGCGGCTGTACTTCATACAGAATCACTTCTTCTACAGATTCAGTCACTTGAAACTCGGGTGATACGTAGGGAACGCGTTCCCCGGCATCCCATTTTTTTGCGAGCGTCACATGAGGGACAAACGCCTTTCGATCCAATCTTGGGATCACGTCGACAAGTTCTTGACGGAGTGCGTGCGCCAACCGCTGAAGGGGCTCCGAATCATCCGGCACGATTGTCAGAACGCGTGGACGATCTGGTCTACCAAAATGATCGATGGAACGAAACGTCAACGTGAACGGTAGCGTATCTTCACAGATTTTACGTGTGATTTCCTTCACTTCATCCAGTTCTTCTCCGTCTACGTATCCTAAAAATTGAATCGTCATATGAAATTCGTCCGGTCGATAAATACGCCGATACGAATAATAAGGCAAAATAGCACGCTGTACATTAATTAGTTCGGTCGCCTCAATGGGAATCGCAATAAAATAATGCGTACTCATCTTGATCATCCTTTCGTAGCGCGACGTGACATCCCAATCCAAATCAATGCCCCGAGTGCCGTAACGATCGTATACATCCAAAACACTCCTAAAATGTCATCGAGTTCAATAATTTTACCACTCAACATATTAAATCCTGCCGTGGCAAGTCCTGATGTCAATGCCATGTATACTCCGATTGCCGTCGAGGAAACTTGCCGGTCGACGAGCGTCCGAACGAACTGAAGCGCGACCGGAATTAAAAGCCCGACGACGAGACCTTGCGCGATGGCGAGGAGCCATACGACCCAAATCGGTGGTTCTAAAGCGAGTATCCCGTTCCGCACAGCCGAGATGATGGCTGCACCAACCAACACACTGACACTTCCGTAACGTTCCATAAGCTGAGAAGCCACTTTCATGAACGGGATCTCAAACAGCACCGCAACGAGGAATAATGTTCCGACTAACGTCGTCGAACCCCCACTACTTGTCACATACAGCCCAAAGTAATAGTTGTTCGCATAGATTGGTCCGAAAACGAGCATCCCACCAAGTAAGAAAAACACAAAATACTTGTTCCACACGGCCGTCCATGAGACGGGGGCCAAGGTCACGTCACGAACCGAGCGTTTCTCCGGAATCATTCGGACGAAGACACTTCCGATGAGGAGAAGAATCGCACTTAAGACGAACGTACTAGCTAGTCCCCATGTCGTGTCAGAAATTCGACCCATAGCAAATACAGCGATAGCGAAACCGGCCGACCCATATAGACGAATCGCACCATAATCGACTTTTGAGCGCGTCGTATAATCGAGCGTCATCATGTCCACGAGTGGAATATGGGCACATTGGAACACCGACCAAATCACCATGAGCACGATAATCCAAACGTATGAGGTCGCAACTAAAAAGGTGAACGAAATAAGGGCGGCACTTACCATCGCGAGAATGAGCCAAGCCCGAACCCGACCTGTACGATCGGTCAACATGCCCCAAAGCGGTTGTACCCCGATCGAGAGAATCGGTAAGATAGCGACGATGATTCCGACCTGACTCGGTGTCAGTCCAAATTTAGTTTGCGAAAAATACAAGGTCATGTAAGGGATTAACGCCCCTTGTGCGAAGAAAATCGCGACGTACACTGACTGAAACAATCTTTTTTGCGAATCCAATGATAACTTCCTTCCTAAAGGACAGAGAGCCGACTATACCAGCCAGCTCTCCTTGTTTCTTATTTAGCGAGCTCGTAAATGGCTTCAGCGTAGATGGCTGCAGCACGTAATAAATCTTCTATCTCCATATATTCATCGACCTGATGTGCCACATCTTTAGCGCCTGGGAATAATGCTCCGAACGCGACCCCGGCTTCGAGTGAACGAGCGTACGTTCCGCCTCCGATTGCCATCAAATTCGCATGCTCACCCGTTTGACGCTCGTACACGCCTGCCAATGTCTTCACGAGTGGATGATCTTCTGCGACATGATGCGGTGGCATATGTTGTCGCGTCTTCAACTCGAACCCAAGAGACAAGGCGATTTCGCGAAGGTTTTGTAAACGTTCTTCGAATTTCGCCGTATATGGATAGCGAATGTTGACCGTTGCTGTGCGTTCTTCTTCACTGTAGCGGAACACGCCTCCGTTGATTGTCAAATCGCCCGTCTCATCGCTCGCTTCAATCCCGAGAGAAATGCCACGCGAGTCTGCGAATACATGACGAACGAGTTCGATGTAGCGCTCCCCTTGAATGTCGAGCGGAAGGTGCAATAAAAATCCGGCAAGGACGTAAGCGGCATTGATCCCGTTATCCGGCTCCATCGCATGCGCTGCTTTCCCCTTCATCGTGAACGTATAGGTTCCACGGTCGTAGATACACGTCCCATCTGCTTCATACTTCGCTAAATAAGCTTCGAATTTCTCTTCAAGTACCTCGTCTGTCTTCAATTCAGCTTTCGCAAAGTCCGGGACCATATTCGGCCGCTCCCCACTTGAGAACGAAATAAGATGATATGCAGATTCTGATACGCGCTGAATCGGAAGTTGCGTCAATACGCCGTCATACAATCCTTTCTCCGCATTGATAATCGGGAAGTCAGCATCTGGTGCGAAACCGTACGATGGCATCTGTTCTTGCTTGAAGTATTCACGAACGCAGCGCCACTCACTTTCCTCATCACAACCTGCAATTAAGCGGACTCGCTTAGAGAGCGGTAAACCGAGTTCTTTGACGATGCGTAAACCGTAATAAGCGGCCATCGATGGCCCTTTATCATCATTGCTTCCACGGGCAACAATTTTTCCGTCTGTGATCGTCGGATTGAATGCACCATACGTCCATCCTTCACCTGCAGGAACCACATCAAGATGACACAAGATCCCGACGATTTCCTCGCCATCTCCATACTCTAAATGTCCTGCGAACCCGCCGACATCCTTCGTTCTGAATCCGTCACGCTCACCCATATCAAACATGTAATCGAGTGCCTTTCGAACCTCTGGTCCAAACGGCATGTTCGGTGCGGCTTTCGATTCATCGAGCACACTAGGGATTTGTAATAATCCTTTTAAATCTTCCAAAAATGCATCTTTACGATTGTCGACTTCTTGTCTCCAATTCATGTTCATCTCCCCTTTTGCGAATGTTCTCTCCCTTACTAGTATATCCAAATGTATGAAAGACGAACATTCATTTAGAAAAGTTTTTTTCGTTCGTGTTTAACCTTATTTTTAATCTAAAATAACATTCTTCATTCGACATTTACGTTCATAATCAAATATTTACAATCAAATTGTTCGTTCTTTCTACTTGCATTTTCCCACGAGAGCGGTATACTAAAGGTGTAATTTTAGAAAATAACAATTTTATATTTCATTTTGTCGTCTGTAGGTATGGTTTAACATTATTCTACACATTGGGAGGTTATCCAATGAAAGGCTCAACAGATCGGATGTTAACACGCATCAAGTCCATTTATTTGTTCATCAATGAAAGGGAATCCGTTACCACTTCAGAACTAGTAGAAGAGTTCGGCATCACGTCCCGTACGGTGCAACGTGATTTGAACGTGCTTGAGTACAATAACCTTGTGAAGAGTCCTAGCCGGGGAACGTGGACGTCGTCTAAACGTACACTCAAGACGGCAAATTGAAAAAGTATATGTAGATTCAAGAGACCTGGCATTCAGGTCTCTTTTTTATGAAAAAGAGAATCCGTCCCATCGGACAGATTCTCTCTCACCTCTTTAATTATTAATTATTGAAGAAACAATTGAACTTCTTCTTCCGTCAACTCACGATATGCCCCGAGTTCAAGCGTTTCATCGAGTTCTAGCGCGCCGATTTGAACACGCTCCAATCGCTCGACATGTTTGCCGACCGCTGCGACCATTCGTTTCACTTGGTGATATTTCCCCTCAGACAATGTAAGACGGATGACAGAGCGACGTTCGCTCCGGCTCAGAATCTCGAGACGAGCCGGCTTTGTCGTATACCCATCCTCTAACTCAACGCCGTTCGCAAACGTCTTGATGTCCTCTGCCGTCATCTCTCCATCGACTTCAGCGATATACACCTTGTCGACGTGCTTGCGAGGTGACATGAGCGCATGATTGAATGCACCATCGTTTGTGATGAGGAGAAGCCCTGTCGTATCTTTATCGAGACGTCCGACCGGGAAGAGGTCATAATGGGCATACTCCGGATCAATCAAGTCGATGACTGTCGTCTCGACTCGATCTTCCGTTGCGCTGACGACTCCTTCCGACTTGTTCATCATGAAATAGATATATGGACGATATTCGACCACTTCCCCAAGCACCGTGACTTTCTCAGATGTTGGGTCGACGTGCCGTTTGGCATCTTTCACAGGTGCATTATCTACTCTTACCGCACCTTGTTTCAATAGAATCTTTACATCTTTTCGTGAACCGTATCCCATGTTCGCTAACAACTTATCAATTCGCATTACTTTTTCCTCCGATATTCAAAGCGTTTCCCTAATAATTTCCCTGCGAGATGGCTTCTCCAGCCGAGATAACCGTATACGAGGATCCCGATGGTCACTCCAACGACAGTCGCAAAGATGTCGTTCCCCCAACTCGCTTCTTCATTCAAGGTGATAAGAAGTGACAGATACACAGCCGCAAACATCGCCGCCCCCATCAAGAACATCAAGATGGTCCGACGGAGCAATTGCTTATACGGGAAGTGAAGAGAGCGCTGAATCATCCATACCATGAGCACGATTGCCACAATGTATCCAGCAATCGTCGCATAACCTGCACCGATGCCACCAAGCCAATAGACGAACGGCACGTTCAGAGCAAGTTTTGCCAACAGACCCATCGATGTAGCAAAAATGGTGAAATATTGACGATTGATTCCCTGCAAAATCGCAGCCGCGACCGAATAATAGGCCAAGAAGAAAGCACTCGGTGCATAGTGGAACAAATACACCCATCCTTCACGGTCACCCGGGAACAACGTACCAAACAATGGCTCCGCAAGGGCGACGAGACCGATGACAGCAGGAATCGTCACGAAGAACGACACTTGGAAAATATGGTTCACTTGATTTCGTACTTTTTGCATATCTCCTGTCGTGAATGAGCGGGTCACGAGTGGAATCGTCGCCATCGAGACACTCGCTGCCACAGATACAGGAATCAAGACAATTTTATGCGCGTTTCCGGTCAAGAATCCATAAGCCGACGTCGCTTCCGAAACCGTCGCACCTGAGCTGAGTAACGTATTGACCATCGTCAGCTGATCAATCAATTGATAGAGAGGGGTCGATACCCCGACCATCACGATTGGAATGGAGTAGCTGAGCAATTCGAGCAACAGCGACTTCATCGAACGGACGGGTGTGCCCGCCGGATTCTCTGTCTGGCGATGAATGTCTTTTCGCCGTTTCCAATACATGATGAGCACGGCAAAACTACCAATTGCCCCGATGAACGCACTGAACGTCGCAATCGTGACCGCAATGACTTTTAATCCGTTCAGTTCAGTCGTTTCGACCGACTGCGTCCCACCGAGAGCATTGGCAATCGGACGAATGAATTCAGAGTCTGCAAAGACGAATAAGACGAGCATCGTTCCACTAAGTAGGAACAAGATGCGCACGATTTGTTCAACGACCTGTGAAATTGCCGTCGGCGCCATGTCTTGATGACCCTGGAAATAACCACGCACCATACTCATTGCCGGGATGAGCAGTAACGCAAAACTGACGCTTCGCGTCACGAGTGTGAGCGACTCAATGTACTGCTGATTGTTTTCTGAATTTCGAACCATCAGCTCGGATAACCATGGTGCCGCAAAAAAGAGTAATAAAAAAGCGACGACACCGGTCGCAAGCATCAGCTTCATTCCTTGACGGAACAATCGTTGACTTGTCCCGTACTCTCCTAACGCATTATATTTGGCGATAAATTTTGAGACAGCAACGGGAATACCTGCCGTCGATATCGAGATCATGATTGCGTAATACGTATATGCCGCTTGATATAACGTCACTCCGGCTATCCCGACCATCGCTTGGAACGGGAACGTGTACAACAGTCCTAGCATTCGGGAAGTCAAGTTTCCCGCCGATAAAAGAAGCGTTCCTTTGACGAAGGAGGCTCTTCCGGAATCTTGTTTGGCGCTTGATGACATGAGGCACCTCCATCTATAAAATCAACTATTCAAATGAGTTCGGTTTTACAAAACAACCGCTTCTCATTATACTCTTACTGTTACGGATAATAAAGTTACGATAATTTTACTAATCATATAGATGAAGAAATGAGGAGATTACCTATGAAAGATGTCATCGTCATCGGTGGAGGCCCGAGCGGTCTCATGGCAACGTATGCAGCGGCGAAAAGTGGTGCTTCGACCTTGTTGATCGATAAAGGATCCAAGCTCGGTCGAAAATTGGCCATATCAGGTGGAGGACGCTGTAACGTCACGAACCGAAAACCAATCGATGAATTGATTCAATTCATTCCAGGGAATGGTCGCTTTTTATATAGCGCCCTCGCCCAGTTCGACAATCAATCCATCATCGACCTGTTCACAGGATTCGGCATTCCGCTGAAAGAGGAAGACAATGGGCGCATGTTCCCTGTGACGGATAAAGCACAGGATGTCGTCAACACGTTACTTCGGGCGATTGAAGACCTCGGTGTCGAGATTCGAAAAAAAGCCGAAGTCAAAACACTGCATTTTAATGAAGAAAATAAGTTTTACGCTGTCGAATTGATGGATGGCGAGATGCTTGAAGCAAAAGCATGTGTCGTCGCGGTCGGCGGACAGTCCGTCCCACACACCGGTTCGACCGGGGACGGTTATCCATGGGCACAAAAGGCCGGTCATACAATCACCGAACTTTTCCCGACAGAGGTGCCAATCAAATTGAACGATTCGTTCATCGGAACGAAACAACTTCAAGGCTTATCGTTACGTGACGTCGCGTTGACGGTACACGGTAAAAAAGGGAAGGCCATCAAGACGCACCAGGGCGACATGATTTTTACCCATTTTGGAATTTCAGGTCCAATCGCTCTCCGTTGTAGCCAATACACGATCAAAGAACGAAAGCGTAGCAAAGAACAAGTCGTTCTCCTTTCAATTGACTTCTTCCCTGACACGTCACGAGATGAGCTCGTCCACGAGCTATGGAATCAAGTTCAGAACCAACCGAAGCGTGCCGTTAAAAACGTGTGGAAAGGCTACATCCCCGAGCGACTACTTGACTTGTTGCTAGAAGAGCTCACATTTGGCGAAGAAGACGCGAGTCAGTTGAAGAAGCAATCCGTCATCGACTTCGCATCGCGTTTGAAACTGTTCGAGATGCATGCCATCGGTACGCTTGACTTTGATAAGGCGTTTGTCACAGGTGGTGGCGTATCGGTCAAAGAAGTTGCGCCACAGACGATGATGTCGAAGAAGGCACCGGGTCTCTTCTTCGCAGGAGAAGTACTCGACATCCATGGATATACGGGTGGCTACAATATCACGGCCGCTTTCACGACAGGTCATTGCGCCGGATCGCACGCAGCCGAACTGGCTACAGAGCGGTAAGAGTATAAGTTCGTTGTGCGACGAGCCCCCTTAAAAACAACCAAAAGGCTTGATCCCTGAACGAGACAGGGTCAAGCCTTTTAATTGTTTTCAACTTAATTTTCCAATTTCATCACATCTCGATACTTGTACTCTTCTAGAATTTCATGACCTTCTTTGAATGTCCATTCGGGAATCGATAGCTCTGGGTGCGACGTCAAATAGTCATGGAGCACATCCTTCCCTAGAATATAGTTACTCCAACGCGGAATGTCTTTTTGACTATTACCTACTACAAAATCAGTAAAGGATGTTTCATAATCATTCACTTGACTCGCGATGTGTTCCATGGTCGCATCATCTAATTGCACATGCCATGGGGGAGAAACCCCTTTGACAATCCGATCAGCAAATGCGTCCGCTTTCCCTTCGATGATGATAGACTCAAGAATCGAACTAAGATTGTATTCGTTTTGATCACGAAGAATTAGATGATGATACTCGTGAGCCGTCGAATAGGCTAGAACATCTTTGTCAAAATCTGTATCGAGAAACAAGATGAAGGCGTCTTTGTATGCTGCTGCGCCTACACCTTTCATCGGTTCAATATCATAGAAGAATTCAGGATTATACGGGGCAATAAACACCGTACTCTTCTCTTTAGGAAGGATTTGATTTGAATCTGCGTAAGTAGTTCTAATAATCTCTTTAATCTCGTCATGCTGCTCCATTAATGTGTCCAACTGCTTCAACAATTGTTGCTTATGAGGAGTCGGTTTTAGATTAAAATTAGTTTTTAATATGGATGTATCGATCTTTTCTTTCTCTCCGACTTCACCTATGTAATCCAATACATATTTTTTGAAGTTTTGTTTGTTCTCCTCCGAATCGGTTGTTTCAAGGGATGCGTTCAAATATTGCTGGTACTGGGTGTAGAGTGGCACGATTGTCAATTCGTTCTCTTCGTTAATTTTTATCGTTTCCATTGAAACGTCAGGCTCTGACCGTTTAGATTCTAGCGACTTTTCATCATCACTACATGCTGTTAATAGAAGTGCTAAACTACAACATAGAATACCGAATAACTTTTTCAGTTGAATGACCTCCATCTCAATAATCAATTCTCTCAATCATTTACTTATGTTAAATTATACCACAAATTACTCTAATCACCATTTTTATACGCTCCAATATCATGATGTCGCTAGGACTTTCACATCTTCAATCACAACAAAACGGCTCAAGCCTTTTCTGATGAAAGACTCAAGCCGTTTGTGATTATTCTTTCCCTGCGAGTTGACGACGCACTTCTTTTTCGAGCTCTGGCTCCGGCGGCATCCATCCTTCAGGTTTCATGACTTTATTGTCCGACTCGCGTAAAATCGGCTTCCCGTCCGGTCCAAGTTTCGCCATATTGGCGCGCTGGACGATTTCAAACAATGGGACGGGATCAAGCCCGAGTTCAACGAAACTTCCCATGACAAAATACAACGCGTCCGTTAATGCATCCCCTTGACCGACGAGACGTTCCACATCATCTGACGGTGGTGCGTCTTGTAACGATTTTTGAACGGCCTTTTGGAATCCTACTTGGAATTGCTCGATGGCTTGTAAGAACTCCTCTTCCGATTGCGACGATTGATGCAAAAACTCGACGACCGCTTCCTCTGCCGTCCACACCGACCGTTTCGTCGCGCGATCAAGCGTCAACGGTTGCGGAGATTCCGCTCCCGGATGTCCGAATGTTTCGTGGAATTGCTTCACTTCTTCAAAAAAATAACGTTTACTCATCTATAGTTCCCCCATTGTCAGTCCACCGAGACGAAGGCATCCAAATCGAATACTTCCGGGTGGACGATTGCAAAGATTTCATTGTCTTGTAAAAACATACCGGTCGAGTCATACACACGAGGTGTCACCATCTGACCGTTGATCGTCCCTTCTTCCGGGTTGACCGTGTAGAGGACGAGTTCTTCTGAATCGAGCACATAGATACGTCCTTGCCTCTCGACAAGCCCGACGCCTTCGAACCGTTCGAATTTTTGTTGGATGGAAGCACTCATGCCGTCGGCGGATAACGCTTGTCGCGAATCAAGCATCCATTCGGTCTCGGGTTCTTTTTTCTCATCCTCTTCTTGTGCGTTTGGCTCATTGTCAGGTGCGTCTTCAGAAGCAGCCGTTTCGGTCGAGTCGTTGTCATTCGTCGAGACGTTCTCTGTCGCTGTATCTTCTGATGGTTCTTCTGTATTTTCAGCACTCGTGTCAGCTTCAGTTGACTCTTCTTGGGACTTGTCATCCACTGGCGTCTCCAGTTCAATCTCCCGCTCTTCAATATAGAGGAGCTCAAGGTCCGGCGTGTCCGCCAACCGATTCATCATGAACAATCGATTCGATTCACGGTCATAGCCAACACCAAAAATCCGGTCTTCCGACACGAGACCTTTGATTTGTTTACGTGGCCGCTCGACCCAGCGCCCCTCTTCCCGTTCAATGGTGACAAGCGTCCCATTTGCAGTAACCGCATAAACTAAATCCTCTTTGATCATTCGCATACCGATGAAGTCATCGAGGCTGGCTTTCCCTGAGTTTTCAAGTTGGAGTACTGAGTTGACACGGGTTCCGTTTCCACTCACTTCAAAGAATTCAGCCTGCTCGGTTATGACGAGATAGGCCCCAATCGTGTCACTGTAATACACTTCATCGATTTGGTTAATCTGTTCGAGTGCATCGGTCGTGTCAATATCGTCATCATCTTGGGCCGCCTCTACGGGTGGGAGTGAAGCCGTTTGATGACTTGTTTGAATATCAATTTTTTCAAATGTCGAAGCGACCTGTCGCTGAATCTCTTCATCTGAAAAGACGAAGATATAGCAAAGCACCGCACCGACTACGACAGCACAAAGTGTCGTATAGAGCACATAAGAACGTTTCATGGACATGTCGTCCCCTTCTACTTCAGTATCGCCCTTTAGTGTATCAAAACCGCCAGTAAAAGAAAATGACCCCACTAAAAAGAAAAGAATGTGCGACAATGTCACACATTCTTCATGTTACCCGACTACAATATTGACGAGTTTCCCTGGAACGACAATGACTTTACGAACCGTCTTGCCTTCTGTGAACTCTTGGACACGCTCGTTACCGAGTGCTTCCGCTTCGAGTGCTTCTTTCGACGCGTCACGCGAAACGTGCATTTTCGCACGAAGTTTCCCATTCACTTGAATGACGACTTCAATCGTGTCACTCACAAGTTTTGACTCATCGTAAGTCGGCCATGCCGCATACGTCAATGCTTCAGTCATGCCCATCTTCTCCCACAACTCTTCAGACAAGTGAGGTGCGACCGGTGAGAGCATTTTAATGAAGTCGACCATTTGTGACTTCGGCAACGTCTCTTGTTTGTTCGCTTCATTGACGAAGACCATCAATTGCGAGATGGCCGTGTTGAAGCGAAGTGCCTCGTAGTCTTCCGTCACTTTTTTCACGGTCTGATGATACGTGCGTTCAAAGTCGGCAGTCGGTGCCACGTCCGCGAAGTTTGTTTGATCGAACAAACGCCATACGCGGTCGAGGAAGCGACGTGCCCCGTCAAGCCCATTCGTCGACCATGCGATCGCTGCATCAAGTGGTCCCATGAACATTTCATAAAGACGGAGCGTATCCGCACCGTGTGACTTCACGATATCATCCGGGTTGACGACATTCCCACGAGATTTCGACATCTTCTCGTTGTTCTCACCGAGGATCATCCCTTGGTTGTAGAGTTTTTGGAACGGTTCGTTCGTCGGGACAACGCCGATATCGAAGAGGACTTTGTGCCAGAAACGCGCATAGAGCAAGTGAAGGACGGCATGCTCCGTACCACCGATGTATAAGTCGACCGGAAGCCAACGTTTGAGTTTCTCAGGGTCCGCAATCATCTCCTCGTTATCCGGATCGATGTAACGGATGTAGTACCAGCAGCTGCCGGCCCATTGTGGCATCGTATTTGTCTCACGACGACCCTTCTCCCCAGTGACAGGGTCTGTGTACGTCAACCACTCTTCTGCGTTCGCAAGTGGTGATTCGCCCGTACCCGATGGTTTGATTTCATCGATGATCGGAAGTTCGAGCGGAAGCTCTTCGACCGGTACCGTCTTCATCGTACCGTCTTCCATATGAACAACCGGAATCGGCTCGCCCCAGTAACGTTGACGGCTGAACAACCAGTCACGAAGACGGTATGTCGTCTTCGCACGACCTGTGCCACTAGCTTCAAGTTCTTCAATGATCGTCTTGATGGCATCAGCTTTATTAAGTCCGTTCAAGCTACCTGAGTTGACGTGCTCTCCATCTTCGACGTAAGCCGCTTCTTCCACGTTCCCACCTTTGACGACTTCACGGATTGGAAGGTCGAACGTTTTCGCAAACTCATAATCGCGTTCATCGTGCCCAGGGACGGCCATGACCGCACCTGTCCCGTATGTCGAGAGGACATAGTCCGCTGTCCAAATCGGAAGTTTCTCGCCGTTCACCGGGTTGATCGCATATGCGCCCGTGAAGACACCCGTCTTCTCTTTGGCGAGATCCGTACGTTCAAGGTCTGTTTTCTTCGAGACTTCTTCAATGTATGCTTCGACTGCTGTCGATTGTTCAGGCGTCGTGATCACTTTCGTGAACGGATGCTCTGGTGCGAGTGTCACGTAAGTCGCTCCGTGAAGCGTATCTGGACGTGTCGTGAAGACGGTGACGATCTTATCGTGACCATCGACCTTGAAGTCGACCTCGGCACCGACCGATTTGCCGATCCAGTTGCGTTGCATCTCTTTCACGCTCTCCGGCCAGTCAAGACCTTCCAAATCTTCAAGTAAACGCTCCGCGTATTCGGTGATGCGAAGCACCCATTGCTTCATCGGCACGCGATAGACCGGGTGGTTCCCCCGCTCTGACAAGCCATCGATGACTTCCTCGTTCGCAAGGACCGTACCGAGCGCTGGGCACCAGTTGACCGCGACTTCATCGACGTAGGCGAGTCCACGTTCGAAAAGTTGAGTAAAAATCCACTGCGTCCATTTATAGTACTTCGGATCCGTCGTGCTGATTTCACGGTCCCAATCATATGAGAATCCAAGATCCTTCAATTGACGACGGAACGTCTCGATGTTACGCGCTGTGAACTCGCGTGGGTCGTTCCCCGTATCGAGTGCGTATTGCTCGGCAGGAAGACCGAATGCATCCCATCCGATTGGGTGAAGGACGTTATATCCTTGCATCCGTTTCATCCGGGCAATGATATCCGTTGCCGTATAACCTTCCGGGTGACCGACGTGAAGGCCGGCACCTGATGGGTAGGGGAACATATCAAGGACGTAAAAACAATCCTTCTCCGGGTCTTCTGTCGTTTTGAACGCTTCTTTTTCTTCCCAGCGTTTTTGCCATTTCGGCTCGATTTCTTGATGTTTAAAATAGCTCAACATTCTTCCTCCTCTGCATAAATAAAAAGCCTTCCGTCCCCGAAAATGGGACGAAAGGCTTAAAAGCTCTCCGCGGTACCACCCATGTTGCATTACTGCCACTTGAGACGCCGGTAACGAGGCGTAACCCCGGTTTTCCTTACTCGTTTCAGGAAAACAGCTCCAAGGCGAGTTCACAACATCCGCTTATCGATTCACACCACACATCGACTCTCTTTGAAACGGAATGTTCGTTACTAATCCTCTTCATCGCTTGCTATTCATCGTAGTCTATTTTAGCCCATTCTGAAATTCAACGTCAACTTGATTTTTCAGTAACGCGAATGTCTTTCATGAATACGAATAGACTGAGGGCAAACGTGGCGAGTAGGAGCAGCATACCAAAGACTGCCGTAATCCCGAACACATCGTAGATAAACCCAGATAACGTTGGGCCAATCATCCGACCGACGGAAGCCGCAATATTGACGAGCCCTTGATATTGACCTGCCTTCCCAGGCGGGGCAAGTTTCGCCGCAATCGTTGGAACCGCTGGCCAAACGAACATTTCGCCGATTGTCATGACGACCATCCCTACCATGAACATACCGAAGCCACCAGCGAACGGCACGATCAAGAAAGCACCGAGGAAAATCGATGCCCCGATGATCAATTGACGTTTCAAATCATCCTCAAACTGTCGCAACACCCGATTGAGTAATGGTTGTGCAAAAACAATCATTGCCCCATTCACTGTCCAAAGGAGTGAGTATTGGCTGATTGTGACACCGAGGTCTTTCGAGTGAACCGCGATCGTTCCTTGCCACTGAACGTAGACGAACCAAAGCACCGCATAACCGATAGCGACATACCACATCGACTTCATCGTCGCGCTCGAGAGCGTCGTGGCCGCTGCTTCTAGCTGGGATTGCACGACAGGACGTGTCGGGTTCTTCAAATAGCGAAGTCCAAACAAAAGAACCACAACAAATAGGACCGACAAGAAGAAGTTTGCGTAAAAAATCCACTCGATGTTCAATCGCGCGATTTGACCGCTCATCGCTGTACCGAGGGCGACCCCAACATTTTGCGCGACATAAATCGCGTTGAAGGAACGACGTCCCCCTTCTGGCCAAATGAGTCCAGCAAACGCATAAACGGTCGGAAAGACGAGTCCCCCAGAGAACCCGATTAAACCGAGCCACACCAAATAACCGAAGAACGTGGCGTGGAACAGTAAAAATCCAAGCGAACTCGCAAGCAACAAGCCGACGGAGATGACGAGCGTCGCCTTTCCTCCGATTCGGTCGAATAGCGTCCCTCCAATGTAGTTACCGACGATTGCGAGTGCGGAGTTCACGAGAAGCGCCACTCCGGCAAGCGTCATCGACTCACCTAAAAAATCATGAATATACAGGGTGTTAAATGGCCATAAAAAAGACGCCGCCGTTGTATTGAGCGCCATCGCAATGACTAGAATCCATACCGAGATTGGCATTTTATTGTTCACACCAAGTCCTCCTTTCATCCCTCTTCACATTAAAAAAATCGGCACAAAAGGCCGAATCGACAAGATTTCCTTATCAAACCTAAACGAATGCCAAAGAAGTGTCAAGAAAAATTACTCATTATGAAGTTTTGTCATTTTTCATTTGTGATAGGATGAGCAAGGAAGGAGAGATAACCATGAATCCATTTGGTCAAAACCGCTATCATACATTGAATGAGGCATATCGTCGGGAATACGGGAACAAGGTGTTTAAAGTGCCGCTCGATGGTGGCTTCACATGTCCGAACCGTGATGGCCGCGTCTCCAAAGGCGGATGTACATTCTGTTCAGATGATGGAAGTGGCGATTTTGCGGGTAATGCCTGTGACCCGATTCCCGTTCAATTCGAAGAAGTAAAAACGCGACTTCATCGAAAATGGAAGAACGCCGACTACATCGCCTATTTTCAGGCGTACAGTAATACCTATGCGCCAGTCGAAAGATTACGCGAATTATTCGAACCAGCGCTTCAGCAAGAAGGTATCGTCGGTCTCTCGATTGCGACACGCCCAGATTGCTTGCCTGATGACGTTGTCGACTATTTAGCCGAACTGAATGAGCGGACTTCTTTATGGGTGGAACTCGGTTTACAGACCGTACATGATACGACCGCAAAAAAAATCAATCGCGGACACGATTATCAAACATTTTTGAACGGTCTTGAAAAACTGCGTCGTCACAACATTCGCGTATGCGTGCACATCATCAATGGCCTACCCGGTGAAACACCAGAGATGATGCTCGACACAGCCCGAGAAGTTGCTAAAATGGACATACAAGGAATCAAAATCCATTTGCTCCACGTCTTGAAACATACACCACTTGCCCGTCAATACGAGAAAGGCTTGCTCGACTTGATGGAGGAAGACACATACATCTCCCTCGTTTGTGATCAACTCGAACGGATACCACCCGAGGTGATCGTCCATCGATTGACGGGAGACGGCCCGCCTGACTTATTGATTGGTCCATTATGGAGCCGTCACAAGATGCAGGTGCTAAACAAGATTCGTGAGGAATTGGAGCGACGTGATTCCTTCCAAGGAAAAAAGAAGGATGAGATTGATGGGATTAATGAGAGTACTACCATTTGCAAAACAATTACTACATGACCACCTCGAAGTAGGACATGTCGCTATCGATATGACTGCCGGGAACGGGCACGACACGTTGTTCTTGGCGAACGCCGTAGGCGAAACGGGACACGTATACGCATTTGACATCCAAACAGAAGCGGTTGCTTCAACCCGTGCACGTATACAGGAAGCAGGTGTCGATGAACGGGTGACCGTCATTCATGATAGTCACGATACGGTTCATACGGTCGTCGCGAATGAGACACGACCAATCACCGCAGCCGTCTTCAATTTGGGTTATTTACCAGGAAGTGACAAATCCGTCACGACACAAGGGAATACGACCATTGCCGCATTGTCTCAATTATTAGAGGTCATGGCTATCGGTGGTGTCATCGTCATCGTCATCTACCACGGCCATGAGAGCGGGAAGGTCGAACGGGATGATGTGCTTCGCTATGTGGAGTCGCTTGACCAAAAGCAGGCGGGTGTACTGCGTTACGGCTTCATCAACCAGATCAACCACCCTCCATTCATCGTGGCGATTGAAAAACGTTCAAAATAAAAGAAGGCGGCTCCTGTGAGTCGCCTTCTTTTATTCTTGAATCAATTCATAAAACGTCATGAGCGTTTCTGCAAATTTGGTGTTCAACCGCTCATACCCAAAATGCGGGAATCCTTCTAATCGACGGATATACACTTGATCTCCACCAATCTTTCGGCAGACGTTCAACGTCAACTTCACGTCTGCAAATTGATCATCAGGTGCGTAGAAACAAGCGAGCGGGAGACGTGGCAAATGTTTCTTTTCTTCTTGATGCTCTACGATTTCTTCTTCGATTTCCCGATATTGGGCATATGTGATTTCACCAAATCGGGACGATTCGTCGCCGCCGCCGGTGAATGTCATCATTCCGAGTGGTAAGTCTGGGCGAAAACGATCGACTGCACTCGCGACGACTTGTTTCAATCCACCGATTTGACGAGTCGCATGCCAATCAAACAATGGAGAGATATAAGTCAGGCTCCCGAGCGGCACATCATACTCCTGAAGAAGCCGGTTTGTAAAGAGCGCCCCGAGGCTGAACGCCACGACATGAATCGGTAATTTATACTCGCCGGCCTCACGTAACGCCCGTTTGATCAATTGTTTATGATCTTCTGCCGTCAAGCCCATCGATTGGTCGCGGACGACAATTACTTCGTACTCGTCTTGAAGTCGTCGAATAAAATTCTCGCTGATCCGAGATGTGAACTGTAGCGGATAAACGATGACGATGACCCCTTTTTGTGTTTCTTCATATGTCATGCTGCCGTCACCTCATTTATAGACTATATTCATTGTATCAAAAAAACATCAGCCGCAACTGATGTTTAAACAAAATCCGTCTGGAGTCTTAGCTCGGGACATATCTTAGATGAATGAGTTCCATCGGTTGGTCGAAGACCTCTTCTTGAATTCGATTCACTTCTTTAAATGATTGATGCAAGAGGAAAGCAATCGCCTGATCATTCGAATTTTCAACGTACACTTCCATCGGTTGTGTTTTTTTCGATTGAAGGTGCCTTAAAAAATCTGCACCGTACCCGTTCCGATGGTGATCGGGATGAAGATAGAGACGAAGCATCTCCCACATGTCACCTCGATCGATGGCATGACAAAATCCGATGACATGGCCTTCGTACTCGCCAACGATAAAATATTGTTCTCGTGCTTCTTCACTTGAACTGATTGCTCGTACAATCTCTTCTTGTCGATAGGCGCGCTCCATCGCTCTTGTCCGATTGGAATCATTCTTTGAAATCGTTGCAAGTGCAATCGTTCGAATTAACGCCGCATCTTCTGGAACTGCTTCTCGCATATTCATGATCGCTTCCCCCTTTAGGCCAATCTATTTGTATCATTCCCTATCATAGTGTTTTTATCCTGCACTACATTTCTTTTTCATGACGATTCATTAGAAAACGTTATCTTAGCATTCGACTTGGGTATAAAACTAGCAATGCCAATCAAATGAAGGAGTGGAACAACATGGAACCAAAATTAGAGCATGACCCGAAAGTCGAACAAACAGAGAACCCAAATCGTCAATTTGACCAAATGAACGCGGGAAGTCCGAAAATCAACGTCGTGACCGGCATGTTACTCGGTGCACTTGTCGGTGGTCTTCTCGCATTACTTAGCTCCTCGAATCGAGATCATACGAAACAATCCCTCTCGAGCGCAAAATCTTCGGTCGGCGGCATTGTCAATGAAATGAAACAAGACCCTGCTGGTAAAGCCTCACAGGTTATTGAACAAGTGAAGACGGCTTCCGGCAAAATTCAGGAAGTATCTACAGACGTTCAGAACGTATATGAAAAAGTCGTCGGAGAAGTAGATACAGTTAAAGAAGACGTCAATAAAATCGTTGATACAGCACAAGAAGCCAAGTCTGATTTACAAGATATCGGTGAGAAGGTCGTCGAAGCGAAAGATACAGCTCTCGGACAAGAAACAACTTCCAACGATTCTGAGTCAGACGAAAATAAACAGACACCATCAACTACATGAACCAAAAAAACGACCTTTCCGCGGAAAGGTCGTTTTTGATTACGCGAAACGCTTCGCGCCTTCTTCAAGAACTGCTGCTTTATCTGTTTGCTCCCAAGGGAGTTCCACATCTGTACGACCGAAGTGACCGTAAGCTGCTGTCTGTTTGTAGATCGGGCGACGAAGGTCGAGCATTTTGATAATACCTGCCGGACGGAGGTCAAAGTTCTCACGAACGAGTTCAACGAGTTCTGTTTCGCTCAATTTTCCAGTGCCGAATGTATCGACAGCGATTGATACAGGGTGTGCAACCCCGATCGCATACGCGAGTTGTACTTCCGCTTTATCCGCAAGTCCTGCTGCAACGATGTTTTTCGCTACATAGCGGGCTGCGTATGCCGCTGAACGGTCAACTTTTGTCGGATCTTTACCAGAGAATGCACCACCGCCGTGACGAGCGTATCCACCGTACGTATCGACGATGATTTTACGTCCTGTCAAACCTGCATCCCCTTGTGGTCCACCGATTACGAAGCGACCAGTCGGGTTGATGAAGTATTTCGTTTCAGCATCGATAAGTTCAGCCGGAATGACTGCTTCGATGACATATTTTTTCAAGTCTTCTTGAATTTGCTCGAGTGTAATCTCTTCTGCATGCTGCGTCGAGATAACGATTGTATCGATACGAACAGGGTTGTTATTCTCATCGTACTCAACCGTTACTTGTGTTTTCCCATCCGGACGGAGGTACTCAAGCGTACCGTTCTTACGTACTTCCGCAAGACGACGTGACAACTTGTGTGCCAACGAGATTGGGAGGGGCATGAGTTCAGGTGTCTCGTTTGTTGCGTATCCGAACATGAGACCTTGGTCTCCTGCCCCGATTGCATCAAGCTCCTCTTCAGTCATTTGACCTTCACGAGCTTCAAGGGCTTGGTCTACACCTTGCGCGATATCGACCGATTGTTCGTCAATCGATGTCAAGACTGCACATGTTTCAGCATCGAAACCATATTTCGCACGTGTGTATCCGATTTCACGGATCGTTTCACGGACAACTTTCGGGATATCCACGTAAGTTGACGTTGTGATTTCACCAGCTACGAGTACAAGACCTGTTGTGACAGACGTTTCTGCCGCAACACGGGCATTCGGGTCTTCCGCTAAAATGGCATCCAAAATCGAGTCAGAAATCTGATCACAAATTTTGTCTGGATGTCCTTCAGTAACCGACTCTGAAGTAAAAAGTCGACGGTTCAAATTTGACATTCAAAAAACCTCCTATAATAAGGGTGATATGTGGACGGTACTCGTTCCCCTTACGCGTTGCTTTGGGACGGTAATGAAAAAAACCTCCCCCCGATGACATACATGGGGAAAGGTTGAATCGTTCTTCCTTACCCTCTTATCGTTCGAAGCTAATGGCTTCGCTTCAGGATAGCACCTTTTCCGCACAAGACTTCATGTCGGACGGTTGCTGGGCTTCGTAGGGCCTTGTTCCCTCCACCGCTCAGAATAAGAGTATCCGTTACGAAAACCATCATATAAATGACATCCGATTATGTCAAGGGAATTGAACGAATTCGTATTTTTTTCACAGACTTGCTAAACATTTCTGTTTGTGAATCGTCAACCATTTTTTTATTTCGTTTCTTTTTTTTAACACCTTGTGATAAGAGAATGTGTTAAACTATCCTTGTAAGAAAGCGCTTACTTAATAGAGAAGAAATGCTTGTTTTTAATTAGTGTGTCACATATAATTAAAAATGTCATACTAATTAATCTTGATTGCGGAAGTATGCGGATTTCATCCACATCTATTTAGGGGAAAGGTGGGATTCAGGATGGCGACAACGCTCCTGAAAATCGAAGAATTAATTAATGGTACCGACATGTTACGGAACTTGACGGTTCCAGAGCTGGTAGAAGAAGCCATTCAAAATGGTGAAGGTGTACTGACAAAAGACGGGGCATTATCTGTCAGCACCGGTGCTTTTACCGGACGGTCACCGAAAGACAAATTCGTCGTACAAGATGAAGTCAGCAACAACCTTGTCGATTGGGGGAAGGTCAACCAACCAATCGCTGAAGAGAAGTTTTCAGCACTTCTTGAAAAAGTACTCAATCACTTAGAGAAGAAAGATAAGCTCTACTATCTTGAAGCTGCGGCTGGCGCGGATGAACACTACACTTTACCCGTTCGTGCCATCACAGAGTATGCGTGGCACAGTCTATTCGCTAAACAACTCTTCTTACGTGAATGGCCGACGAAAGGTGCGTTCGACCCGTTTACGGTCATTTATGCACCGAGTTATAAAGCAGACCCTGCGGTCGATGGCACAAACTCAGAGACATTCATTCTCGTTTCATTCGCCAAACGTACAATTCTGATCGGGGGAACAGAATACGGTGGTGAAATTAAAAAATCAATCTTCTCCGTCATGAACTTCTTGTTGCCTGAACAAAACGTGTTATCGATGCACTGTTCGGCAAATGTCAATGATGCGAACGAAACGGCTCTCTTTTTCGGGTTGTCGGGAACTGGGAAGACGACACTTTCGGCTGACCTTGAGCGTCACTTGATCGGTGACGATGAACACGGATGGTCACCAGACGGCATCTTTAACATTGAAGGCGGTTGCTACGCAAAGACAATCAATTTATCACGTGAGAACGAACCACAAATTTATGATGCGATTCGATTCGGTTCATTGATTGAAAACGTTGTGCTAAACGATGATCGAACACCAGACTACAAAAACATTTCTTCAACGGAAAACACGCGTGCGGCATATCCGATTGAGTTCATCGACAATGCGATGCTCCCATCACGCGCAGGTCATCCGAATACAATTGTTTTCTTGACGGCAGATGCGTACGGCGTCTTGCCACCGATCAGCAAATTGACGAAAGAGCAAGCGATGTATCACTTCTTGTCTGGCTATACGTCAAAACTTGCCGGCACGGAGCGCGGTGTCACAGAACCACAAGCGACGTTTTCGACTTGCTTCGGTTCACCGTTCCTCCCGCTCGCTCCTGAGCGTTACGCGGATATGCTCGGTCAATTGATTGAAAAACATGATGTCGATGTCTATCTCGTCAACACAGGTTGGACAGGTGGTGCATACGGTGAAGGTTCACGTATGAAACTCGCTTATACGCGCGCGATGGTCAACGCCGCAATCAATGGACAGCTTCGTGATGTCGAAACGATGAAACATGACATTTTCAATGTCGAGATTCCAGTAGCCATCGAAGGTGTACCGAGTACTGTTCTCAATCCACGAGATACATGGAACGATTCAGCTCGTTACGACATGGAGGCAAAAGCACTTGCCATGAAATTTAAAGAGAACTTCAAGCGTTTCACGAAAGCAAGTGAATCAATCATCGCAGCCGGTCCGCTCGTCATCTAACTACATCAAAACACCGACTCAATCATGAGTCGGTGTTTTTTCTTGCTGTATCATCCAGTCCATCGCCTGCTCTGTCGTCTCCCATTTATCCCAAAATGGGAGCTGGTGTCCGAATGGGACCACCCAAAATTCAGCCTGCTCCCCTAACTTCTCAGCGACAGCTGTCGCATGACGCAAGCGAACCTGCTCATCGTCGGTACCATGGATGATGAGCGTCGGGGCAATCCATTCTTTATAGAGGGGGGAACGATCAACATAGGCAGATTCTGCTGATTCGGGGTCCCCACCTGTCATGCGACGTAACATCTTCCGCATCGAACGCTGTTCCTCATATGTCCATTCTAGGTTCGTCACGCCTGCCCAGGATGTGACCGTGGTGACCGGTCGTTCGGATGCGAGCGATAGTGCCATCATGCCCCCTCGCGAAAAGCCGAGCACGTGAACCGGTCGTCCGCTCGTTTGAACGCGATCGTATAGCGAGAGCACATCTTCCAAATCATCCCCACCAAAATCCTCTTTTCCAGTCCCACCATGGTTGCCACGATAGACGGGAGCGACGACATGAAAGCCGCGTGATGCGAATTGCATGAGCCGCGGTAAACGGACGTCCCCGATTCGTGCCGTCCCTCCACGTAAGTACATCAACACGTGCCCATTCGGTCGTTTTGGTTCGATTGAATACGCTACGACCTCTTCTCCATCATTTGTC
This sequence comes from Exiguobacterium sp. s89, assembly GCF_018617735.1. NCBI lineage: Bacteria > Bacillati > Bacillota > Bacilli > Caryophanales > Exiguobacterium > Exiguobacterium sp. s89. The sequence continues at coordinate 721,101 of NZ_JACSKS010000002.1, read as the reverse complement.
GTGTACCACCCTTTTGTCACCCGATAACCTGCGTACGGTGGTAACACATCAACTCGGTCAAACCAACTGTTGTTCATGTAGAACCCTCATCGTCTCCGGTAAGACTCGGTCTTTCATCATAAAACTATAACGTTGATTGCGTAACAAATTACCCGGCAATGCATCAATCAAGACGGCCCCATCCGTCTCATCGACGGCAGGATGATCCTCAAATCGCTCAATCTCAGCAAAGTAAATATTTTTGACGACCGTATCACCTCGACCGAGCACCCGATACTGTCCCAAGTAGCGTAGTGTCTGCACGATCCCACCGGTCTCTTCGTAAACTTCTCGGATTGCGGCGGCGTCCTCATGCTCGCCCGGCTCGACTTTCCCGCCCGGAAACTCGAGTCCTCTTTGTTTATGCTTCGTCAATACCCACTTATCCTCGTAACGGGCGACGACCCAGACGTGGAGCGGTGTGTCTGAGAATGGATAATGGGTGAAGCTTAGCTCAACTTGATTATGATAGTAATCCTTGAATGTCTTCATAGTCCATCCCTTTCTTTCCCCTGTCTACTCTCACTTTACCTTGTCTTCACCCAGTTTCAAACAAAAAAATCGGCCCGACTTGCGGACCGATTCGTTTTCTTATTGATTCAAGCGTTTTTCGAGTTCTGCTTTTTGTTCTTCATATCCCGGTTTACCGAGCAAAGCGAACATGTTTGCTTTGTACGCTTCGACGCCTGGCTGGTTGAACGGGTTCACTCCGAGGATGTAACCGCTCATCGCGCATGCTTTCTCAAAGAAATAGAACAAGTAACCAAGGTGATACGGGGTCATCTCCGGCAATTCGACGACTAAGTTCGGTACATCGCCGTCTGTGTGTGCGAGAAGTGTTCCTTCTGTCGCCTTGTCATTCACAAATTGAATCGTTTCACCGGCAAGGAAGTTCAAGCCATCCAAGTCCTGTGCGTCTTCTGGAACGTTCATCGAATGACGAACTTCTTTCACACGGATGACTGTCTCGAACAAGTCGCGACGACCTTCTTGGATGTATTGCCCCATCGAGTGAAGATCCGTCGAGAAATCGACAGCCGCAGGGAAAATACCTTTATTGTCTTTCCCCTCTGATTCACCGTAAAGCTGCTTCCACCACTCTGACACGTAGTGAAGAGCCGGTTCGTAGTTGACGAGCATCTCAATCGATTTGCCTTTTGCGTAAAGGGCGTTTCGTACAACCGCATATTGATATGCTTCATTCTCTGCCAATTCAGGAGAGCTGTAAGCGTTCTGTGCGTCACGTGCCCCTTCCATCAAGGCATCGATATCGATTCCGGCAGCGGCAATCGGAAGAAGACCGACTGGTGTGAGGACAGAGAAGCGTCCACCGACATCATCCGGAATAACGAACGATTCGTATCCTTCCGCGTCCGCGAGAGTCTTGAGTGCACCGCGAGCCCGATCTGTCGTTGCGTAGATGCGCTCACGCGCCCCGTCTTGTCCGTACTTTTCTTCCATGAACTGTTTAAGAACACGGAAAGCAATCGCAGGTTCTGTCGTCGTCCCTGATTTCGAGATGACGTTAACCGAGACGTCTTTTCCTTCGAGCACTTGAAGCAATTCTCTCATATACGTCGATGAGATATTGTGGCCCGCATAGAATACTTGTGGAGCCTTGCGCTCTTCTTTTGATAATACGTTGAAGAACGAATGTTGAAGCATTTCGATCGCTGCACGGGCACCGAGGTAAGATCCTCCGATTCCGACGACGACGAGAACGTCTGAATTCTCGCGAATTCGTTCCGCCGCAGCTTTGATTCGTGCGAACTCATCTTGATCGTATTCGGTCGGAAGATCGACCCACCCAAGAAAATCACTTCCGGCTCCGCTTCGCTCGTGAATCACCGAGTGAAGCGTTTTTACCGTTTCTTGCATTTGGTCGATTTCGTGCTTCCCTACGAATGAGAGCGCGTTTGAATAATCGAAACGTACAGTTGACATGTCATTTCCTCCTTTAAATCGCTCGTAAAAGAGCCATACATGACCCATCATAAACGGAAACGTCGGATTCGTTCAATCATTATTGCGAAATAGGCAAGAATTCGCCTTATTTACTAAGTTCTAAGATTTTCGAGACATCTTCCCGTTCAAGTGTACGGAAGCGACCGAATGCACCACGCTTCATTGCCGAATCGAGAATCGCATCGAATGTCGACTCATCAATTTCGTAGTCACGGAGCGAGTTTGGCGCACCGAGTTGGTCGAAGAATGCACGAACAGCTTGGATTGTCCGTTTCCCTGTCTCCAAGTCACTTTCACCCGGCTCGACATCGAATACTTCGGTACCGAGTCGTGCGAAACGAGCGGCATTGTCTTCATCCAATACGTGTTCCATCCAACGTGGGAAGAGGATCGCGAGACCGCCTGCGTGCGGGATGTCGTGAACAGCCGATACCGCATGTTCGATGTTATGAGACGCCCAGTCTCCCGCAGCACCCATTTGAAGCACACCGTTCAATGCCATCGTACCCGAGAACAAGATGATGGCACGAAGGTCGACGTTCTCTAAATCGTTCACGAGTTTCGGAGCCGACTCCACGACCGCTTTCAAAACACCTTCTGTCATGCGTTCCTGTACCGGTGCATGGTTCGGGTGGAAATATTGTTCGAAGCAATGGCTCATCATGTCGACGATGCCGTAAATCGTCTGGTCTTTCGGAACCGACACCGTGTAACGTGGATCAAGGATGGAGAACGTCGGGAATACGAGCGGATGGCCCCAACCGAACTTCTCTTGTGTCTCCCAGTTCGTGATGACCGACCCAGAGTTCATCTCTGACCCTGTCGCTGCGAGTGTGAGGACCGTCCCGAATGGCACCGCCTCTGTCGGGATATGCTCACGGAGGACAATGTCCCACGCGTCCCCTTTATAAGGGATTGCCGCTGAGATCAGTTTCGTACAGTCGATGACGGAACCTCCGCCGACTGCGAGTAAGGCATCTACGTTCTCTTCACGGGCAAATTTCACAGCACGACGTACCGTTTCGATACGAGGGTTCGGTTCAACACCTGAGAAGTCTACGTATGAGATACCGGCTTTTTCAAGTTCGGCCACGACTTCATCGTACGTCCCGTTCTTTTTGATGCTTCCGCCACCATAGACGAGCATCACTTTCTTCGCGTCGAGCGATTCGAGTTCTCCAGCTAATTTTTCGACCTGATGTGTCCCAAAAATTAGTTTTGTCGGGTTTTTGTATTCAAAGTTGTGCATAAGTCATCCTCCTCATAGAAATATGTAACACCTACACTATATACCCTGTTTTTACGGAATGAAAAGTATCGTGCTTACTGATAGATGCGGTCGATGATCCGATGCAGGATGACCGCTTCCTCCGCTTGACGATAATTCGGCTCCTGTCGACAGGCTTCAAGGAAGAGTCGGATTTGCCGCTCATACGGGTCGTGTTCAGTCAAATAAGCAGGTTGCTCGTCAAAGAGCGCTCCATATTTTTCTGTATGAAGGGTGAGTGGAAATAAGCTGGCCCCAGCTTTCGTTCCGCGACATTCCACACGCATCGTATCCTTCTCTTCGATATTGGCCATGTAGCTGACGTCAAGCAGCAAGGATGCCCCTGTTTCGAACGTGACCATCGCCCTCGCCGTATCTTCGACTGAGAGCGAGCTTGCGTCCCATTCTCCTAACAAGCCGACACCCGGTCGATTCCCTAAATATTGCCCGACGTGGCCGACGACCTCGCTCTTCTCGGGATAATCCATCAAATAGAGTGCGAGGTCCAACATATGGACACCGACATCGAGCAGTGCGCCCCCGCCTTGTAGTTCCTTGTTTGTAAACACACCCCAACCTGGAATCCCGCGTCGTCGAAGCGCGAGCGCCGTCACCGCATAGATGTCTCCGAGCTCTCCCGCATCGATCATCCGTTTTAATAGAATGGTGTCGGCACGGTTTCGGTAGTGAAATCCATAATGAAGCGTTTTACCGGCTCGCTTTGCCGCTTCTAACATCTCAACTGCGTCGTTCTCCGATATCCCTGGCGGCTTCTCACAAAGGACGTGACACCCTGCTTCAAGAGCTAGAATCACTTGGTCTTTATGCAAGGCGTTCGGTGTACAAATGCTGACGGCATCGAGCTGTTCGCACGAAAGCATCTCTTCGACCGTCTCATAGACGTTCGGGATGCCAAATTGCCGCGCGACACGGTCCCCGTTGGCTCGTGTTCGATTCATGACGGCTACCACATCAACCCCTGCTTTGACATAATTCGGAATGTGGGCGCTTGTGGCAATCCCGCCCGTTCCGATGATGCCAATCTTCATATGATCTCCTCCTATTCGGTTTACAGTTTCGTCATACGGTCCACCGATTCCTGTAAAACACAAAAAAAGGTGACCCGTATAGAACGGGTCACCTTTAAATACTTACTTCTTGAAGTTCGTGTTTTTGATCCAGTCTTCAAGTTTATCTTTGAGGACTGTGAATCCTGGAGCTTCTTCTTGCTTGAAGTTAGAAGATGCTTCGTTGCGACGTGGCGCACGACGAGCTGTCTTCGCAGACTTCTCACGTTTTGGAGCTTCTTGAGTCGCTTTCATTGAAAGCTTGATTTTTTTAGAAGCTTCATCCACTTCAAGGATTTTCACTTCAACTTCTTGACCAACTTGAACGTAATCGTTTACGTCTTTTACGTAGTCGTGTGAGATTTCTGAAATGTGGACAAGACCTTGAGTCTCGTCGTCAAGTGCTACGAAAGCACCGAATGGTTGAATTCCTGTTACTTTACCTTTTAAAACTTGATCTTTTTCGTATTTTGCCATTACAAACAACTCCTATGCTAAATTCATCAACTTACTATAACATACTTTTTTCGATAAAGTGTAGAAATTAGTAAAAAAGATTATTTCACCTCGTTGAAATGTTTTAAAGTCGAAGGTCGGGGTAAATACAAATCAAGCAAGACTTCAAGTATTCCCCCCTGATTCCGCTAGGCGACTCGCCTAGCCCTTTTTTTGTTCAAAACGTCGTAAAAGGCTTCTGATGACGGATTGGATAGACGGTTTCCCCTGCCATTTCGTTCAACATCATTGCATTTCGATAGACGGCCATCCCGAGATTCGTCGCGGCCGGACCATGCGAATGTTCTATATTCGTATGCGTGAACAATTTTCCCTTTAACGACTCGCTCATGACCACCTCATACGTTTCCCGGACAGCCCATTCTCCCTCTGATTCCCACACAATCGGGAATCGCTCAATCCAGCTCGGCATGACCGGTCGATACCCTGTCGCCACGACAACGAGATCGTACTCTTTTTCAATCACTTCTCCCGTATATCGTCGCGTCCCTTTCAAACGATGTGTTAACCAATCATAAGAGATCGATTCCACTTCGACCTGTGTCATCATGTCAGCTAGCTTCTCTTCCCCTTCTGCCGTTCGGTGATACAAGGTCTCATAAATCGAGGTCATCGTCTCAGGGTTGACGCCATGACGGAAACGTTCGAATGACCCGAGTAGTTCTTGACGAGCGTCATACGGCAGCCCATGAAAATAATCGACATAATCCACACTAAAGATTTCGTCTCCTAGCTTTCCTGCCTCTAGTGACTCAAAGTGATCGGAGCGTGTGATCCAGTCGACCCGTTGCTCGTCCGTCGCGTCACGCAACAAGTCTAGGAAGACTTCCGCCGCACTCTGCCCACTCCCAACGACCGCGACACGATATCGGTCTCTGAGGACGTCCCGATAGGTCAAATAATCGCTCGTATGAATGACTTGTTCAAATCCATCTGGCACGAATGGTGCTGCACCCGTTCCTAGGACGAGATGTCTTGTATGAACTTGTATTGATTGACCATCTGATTCGACTGTCACGACGAACCCATCTTCTTCCGCTTGAACGTCAGATACATAATGGTCGAAGCGAATCGTCGACAGTTGATTTACAACCCAGCGCAAGTAACGATTGTACTCCGTTCGAGGAATCTTACCTTGTTCTTGCGTGATAAATGTTTGGAGACGACCTGTATCACTCAAATAGTTCAGAAAACTCGACGGATGGGTCGGGTCCGCTAACGTGACGAGATCTTGTAAATAATGTGTCTGCATCGTCATCCCTTCAATCAACATACCCTCATGCCACATCATTTCCGTCCGCTGCTCAAAACAGATTCCTTGTAGTGCTGTCTTTTCTGCAAGAGCCATGAGACCAAGATTATACGGACCACACCCAACTGCTATGTAATCGTAACGTTCCATATTTTCACCTCACCTCTTGTTTTTACACATTCGATTCTTGTAGAACAGAACAAGACCCTCATCGTTGAGAGTCTTGTTCGATAGTCTTCATTTCGAATTGCTTCATGAAACGTTCGATTCGACGAATCGCTTCTTGCAATTGTTCGAGCGATGTCGCATAACTTGCTCGAACGAACCCTTCTCCACTCTCTCCGAAGGCATTACCAGGAACAACGGCGACCCGCTCTTCAATCAAGAGTCGTTCCGCAAATTCTTCACTCGTCAATCCGGTATGCCGAATCGAAGGAAACGCATAGAAAGCACCACCTGGTACATGCGTCGGCAAACCTGCCTTGTTCAGCGCCTGAATAAAGTAGTTCCGGCGTTGACGATAGCTCTTCACCATGTTCGGCACATGTTGATGGCGAGAGCGCAGTGCTTCAAGACCACCAAATTGAACGAGCGTCGGCGCACACATCATGCCATATTGATGGACTTTCAACATCTCCCGCGTCACGACTTCTGGTGCGCAAGTGAAGCCGAGGCGCCATCCTGTCATCGCGAACGCTTTCGAGAAGCCGTTCACGACAATCGTTCGGTCTCTCATGTCGTGGAGCGTCGCAAAGCTGACGAACGGTTCATCGTAACAAAGTTCTGCATAAATCTCGTCACTGACGACCCATAGGTCATGCTTGGTCGCGAGTTCAGCAATTTGTGCGAGTTCCTCACCATTCATCGTGGCACCTGTCGGATTGGATGGGAAGCAAAGTAAAATCGCTTTCGTTCGTTCGGTGATGACACGTTCAACGTCATCTCGATCGAGACGAAAACCATTTTCCGGACGACATGCTACAGGGACCACTTTTCCGCCCGCCATCTCGATGAGGGGACCGTACGATACGAATGCCGGTTCGACCACGATAACCTCATCTCCCGGATTGAGGAGGGAACGAAATGCAATATCGAGTGCTTGTGAAGCCCCTGTAGTAACGATGACTTCCGAAGTCGGATCGTATTCAACTGAAAATCGCTTCTTCATATAATTAGCAATCTCTTCTCGCAATTCGATGAGTCCTGCGTTGGCACTATATGCTGTATATCCTTCTTCAAGAGCAGCATAGCTCGCTTCTCGCACGTTCCATGGCGTGATGAAATCCGGCTCTCCCACCCCGAGAGAGACAACATTTTCCATCGTCTGTGCCAAATCGAAGAAACGGCGAATGCCCGATGGCTTCATCGAGACGACTTGATTTGATAAAGACTTCATGGTGTGATGTTTAACCGCTTGTCTTCAGTTTGTGGGGTGAACAAAATGCCGTCATGCTTGTACGTCTTCAATTTGAAGTGAGTCGTCGTCGACAATACTGAATCTAGCGGTGACAACTTATCCGAAACGAATGAAGCGACGTCTTGCAGTGAGTTCGCACGAATGACGACTTGGAGGTCGTATGCGCCTGACATCAAATAAAGCGCCGTCACTTCCGGGAAGCGATAAATGCGCTCGGCCACATCATCAAACCCTCGTCCCCGTTTTGGGGTGACTTTGACATCGATGAATGCCGTGACATCATGCCGATTTATTTTTTGCCAGTTGACCATTGCCCGAAAACCAAGTAAGATTCCGTCTTGTTTGAACTTCTCAAGCATCGATTCAATCGTCTCTTCATCGAGTGCCAACAAATCAGCTAACATCTTCGTTTCGAGATAGCCTTTCTCTTCTAACAACTCTAACAATTCTAGTTCTTTTGATGAATACATACTTAATCTCCTTCTGTCCGACCAGGTAGCACGCCGGTAAACGTTCTCTCTGTCTGTCTCACATATGAACGTCGTTCTTCCTGAACAATATGGAAGTTCTTCATTTCCATGTCTGTCAGTCCATGTTTTTGACAGAAGCGCTCAAAGTAACGACGTCTCGTTTCGTCTTGTTTTGCCGACAAGTTATCGGTCCCGTTGAATGCGTAAAGTACTGTCGCGCGGGCAGGATGCGACACACTAAATTGTTCCACGACCCTTAATAAGAAATCCCAATCCCAGTAGTTATAGACGTCTTCGTCGAACAGACCAATCGTGTCATGAATCGACTTTCGATACATTGTACCAGACGGGATAAATGTTGAATCTTGACGTATCCGCTCTTGATCGAACTCGTATGCAAAAGGTTCCCATTCGGTCACGACACGACGTCCATGCTTCCATTCAAACCGAAACAATTCGGCATCCGTATAGACAAGGTCAGCCTGTTGAAGATCCCGTAAGCTGTCCTCGAGATGAGTCGGCATGAGGAGGTCATCATCGTCTAACAACAGGATGACATCGCCTTTCGCTTCAAGAACACCACGATTTCGGGCACGGACGTGATGATTTTCGCCGACTTCTATGACACGTACATCCAATTGATTCAAAAAAGGCGCCAAAAGATGTTGTTTTGGCGGCCCCTCATTATTCATAATCAAGACTTCGAACTGTTGAAACGTTTGGACCGTTAAACTTTCAAGCAGTTCTGTCAGTTCCGTCTCGCGTTTATAAGCCGGAATGACAATCGTAACAGTCGGATTCATCCGCGATATGCCGTCTCGACTTGTGGGAGGATTGCTTCCCAACTCACACCGTTCTCTTTCGAAACGGTCACAAAGTCACCATATGCAAACACACTTTCTACGCCTTCAATCTCGACAAGTTTTGCGAGGAGCGGTTGATCTGTCGCTTCGCCTGCTTTCACACTCTGACTTTTCGCACCGAACACGTTTTCTGGAAGTGTCACTTTCATTGCATTCGGGTTAGGTGTTGGATCAATTCGTAACATATTTATTCCTCCTTATAATTGGCAAGATGACGATGCGAAGAGTCGCTGTGCCATCTCGATGATTTCTGATTCTGGTGGACACTCATCGAACGCGTCAAGAAGTGTGCGCCGAATGATTTCGGTTAACTGTTCAGGAGAATTGACGTCAATCAATGCCATCATCACCTCATCGAACTCTGGTCCGTATGAACCTGTCCCATAACCGAGTGGGTCCCATGTCAATAATAAGTCTTCTGTACGCACTTGTTAAACCCTTCTTTTCGTTGAAATCAATGTCCTACCTCATCAATCTACCTTACTTTTCATTAGGATACCAGCCTTGACAAATGGATTCCTCTGTCTCACTTTGACACAACACTATATCTAGTATGGAACGAATAGGGATAATTGTTTAAACAAAACGTCAAACACTATCTATTCTGTCCGAAAGTGACGTAATGTTCAATGTAGCGATGATGATGAAATCGGATTCGTTTTTTGTGAAAAAACAAGCAATCATATTACATAAATTTTTTTCATCTCAGTTCTCTGTCTCAAATCGGCTCATGAAGCCCTTTTTGAGCAAAAGCAAAAGATCGGTCGATACATCCAAGAATGTCAAGCATTGCAAAACTAAATATAGATGTTTTATGATTAAAAAGAGATAAAAGTGTCAATATATAGTTAACAGGTATTTTGGTCGTTAACACAATATTGTGGCAGGTTAGGAAGTTCTTATTATACTTTCATAACGTCTACATTTATTAAAGGAGTGATCGATTTTGACATCCCCTATCCATCACGAGACGATGCTACCGGCGGCCCCAACGCTCGCTGACGTCGCCTCTCTTATTCAATCTATCCAGACGCGGTATCCTCAATTAAGTGTGGAGCGCTATGAAGAACGGGCGATTCGGGCGCTCGAAACGAAGACGCTGACACAAGATGTAGTGTATGACTTATTGACGATGCATGCGCTCGACATGTTGAAAGCCGAAGAACCTGACTGGACGTTCGTTGCGACAGAGATGTATTTGAACCGTCTCTATCTCGAAGCGGCACGCAACCGAGGCTACGAGGCTTCAATGCGCTATGGCAACTTCTATCACTTAGTCGAGACGTTGACGTCAAAACGCATCTTTACTCCAGCACTTTTAAATACGTACTCTAAAGAAGATATGGATCATCTTGAATCGTTAATCGATCCATCCCGTGACCGTCTCTTCACATATATCGGACTCCGGACGTTGTCGGACCGCTACCTCGGACGCGACCACGTGAAGAATCTTTATGAACTTCCACAGGAACGCTTCATGGTTATCGCGATGACCCTTATGCAAAAGGAAGATGAGACGACTCGTTTGAAACTCGTCGAAGAAGCGTACTGGGCTCTTTCAAACCTTTACATGACGGTAGCGACACCGACCTTGTCAAATGCCGGCAAATCATACGGACAGCTCAGCTCTTGCTTCATCGATACGGTCGACGACTCACTTCGGGGGATTTACGATTCAAATACAGACGTGGCGACACTCTCGAAAGGGGGCGGCGGCATCGGCGTGTATCTCGGGAAAATCCGTTCACGTGGAAGTGACATTAAAGGATTCAAAGGCGTCTCAAGCGGTGCCCTTCCGTGGATGAAACAATTGAATAACACGGCTGTCTCCGTCGACCAGCTCGGCATGCGCCAAGGCTCAATCGCCGTCTATTTAGATATTTGGCATAAGGATATCTTCGAATTCCTCGATGCGAAATTGAATAACGGAGACGAACGCCTTCGGACACATGACTTGTTTACTGGTGTCTGCTTACCAGATCTCTTCATGCGTACCGTCGAAGAACGTGGGGATTGGCACTTGTTCGACCCACATGAAATTCGTACGGTAATGGGCTACAGCCTCGAGGACTACTTCGACGAAACTGAGAACGGTGGGAGCTTCACAGAGAAATATATGGAATGTGTCAATACGCCAGAATTGTCTCGCGTGACGGTTCCTGCCATCGACCTTGTGAAACGTTATATGCGTTCACAGCTAGAGACAGGCACACCGTACATGTTCTTCCGCGACGCCGTGAACCGCGCGAACCCAAACAAACATGCAGGGATGATTTATAGTTCAAACCTCTGTTCCGAAATCGCGCAAAACATGTCGGCTACGACGATTGAAGAGGAGTACACGCAAGACGGAAAAATCGTCATCACGAAGACTCCTGGTGATTTCGTCGTCTGTAACTTGAGTTCAATCGCGCTCGCCCGGGCTGTGAAAGCAGACGTACTCGAACGTCTCATCCCAATTCAAATGCGTATGCTCGATAACGTGATCGACTTGAATACGATCGAAGTTCCACAGGCGATGATCACGAACCAAAAATACCGTGCGGTCGGTCTTGGTACATTCGGTTGGCATCACTTACTCGCACTCGAAGGAATCCGTTGGGAGTCGGTCGATGCCGTACAATATGCAGAAAAACTGTATGAAAAAATTGCGTATCTCACGATTCAGGCATCGATGGAACTTGCCAAGGAAAAAGGTGCGTTCGGTGTCTTTGAAGGTTCAGAGTGGCACACGGGTGAGTACTTCAAGCGTCGGAACTATCGTTCACACGATGACCTCGATTGGGACGGGCTTGCAGAAGCGGTTCATCAAAACGGTGTCCGTAATGCCTATATGATGGCCATCGCACCGAACTCCTCTACTGCAATCATCGCCGGTAGTACTGCATCGATTGACCCGGTTTATAAGAAAGTCTACTCGGAAGAAAAGAAAAATTATAAGATCCCCGTCACGGTACCGGATTTGACGCCGGAGACGAACTGGTTCTATAAATCAGCGTTCGAAGTCGATCAATTATGGAGCATTCGTCAGAACGCATCGCGTCAACGCCACATCGACCAAGCCATCAGCTTTAACTTGTACGTCAAGAACGATGTAAAGGCGACAGAACTTCTCGCGATGCATCTCGAAGCCTGGTCTCTCGGCATGAAATCGATTTACTATACGCGCTCAACAACCATTGAAGTGGATGAATGTGAGTCTTGTGCCTCATAACTAGTCTCATTATCACGAAGTTAGTCCGTTTTTATGAAAGGTGGTCCACCATATGAACATCGCAATCATTTGTCACTCGATGAGTGGAAACACGGAAGAAGTGGCAACGCTCATCGAAGCGACACATCATCACCGTGGCGACTCGATCGTCCGCTATGATGCCGATCGAGTCGGTTATCGTGAAGCTCAGTCCCTCGCTACATTCGATCTCGTCTATTTTGGTTCTTATACATGGGCAGATGGCGTCTTACCAGAGGAAATGAAAGACACGTTCCGTCTCGTGTTGAAAGAATTAAATGTGCCGATTCGGCAAGCAGCGGTATTCGGAACGGGTGACAAGATGTTTGTTCACTTCTGTCGTGCGGTCGATGAGATGGCGTACCACCTTTCGAAATACGGAATTCCGCTTGCCGGTGAACTACTCAAAATCGAGCAGTCACCACGTAACCAACCATACAACGTCCAACATTGGGCAGAACGAATGGCTCACCATGTAGAAGAAGGAGTAATGCACCATGTCGATTCAGAAAATCAAATTATTGTCGCCCAAACATCCTAACCGGGCAACTGCCATCATCGGTGGTGAAACGAGCTCAATCGTCAACTGGAACGACATCGCGTATCCTCAGTTCTATACGATTTACAAACAGTTGCTATCCAACTTTTGGATTCCCGATGAGATCTCGATGTCGAAAGACATGCAACAATGGTCGCAGCTGACCGAACGTGAACAGGATGCATTCAAACGAATCATCGGACTGTTATCGATTCTCGACTCGGTCCAGACACGTTATATCCTCGAGTCTTCGATGTTCTCATCCGACTCTTCGGTTCACGCAGTGCTTGCGGTCATTGCGCAACAAGAAGTCGTACACAACCAATCGTATAGCTATGTCTTATCAAGTCTCGTGCCACTAGCTGAACAAAATCGCATCTTCGACATCGCTAAAGATGACGAAATGGTCATGAAACGAAACCAATTTATTTTGGACCTATACGAAGATTTCCGTGAAACGCCTAATGCAGAGAACTTCGCGAAATCACTCGTCGCATCCGTCATCCTAGAAGGAATCAACTTCTACTCAGGCTTCGCTTATTTCTATAATCTCGCTCGTCACCAAAAGATGGTCGGTACATCGACGATGATCAGTTACATCCAACGTGACGAGATGCAACATTCATACTTCATCAGTCAGCTCTTACGTGCCGTATTGACAGAAAATCCTAAGATTGATGCAGACGGACAGTTCAGTCAATTCGTATACGACACGATGGCAGAAGCGGTCGACCTCGAGATCGAATGGTGTGAATATGTTCTCCGCGACCTCGACGGACTCGACGTCAGTGAAATGCGTGATTACGTCAAATACTTGGCGAACAAGCGCTTACGCGTCATCGGCCTAAACGACTTGTATGAAGGATTTGACGAAGATGTCATGCCATGGATCCGTGCCTATTCAGACGACTCGCTCAATGCGACAAAATCTGACTTCTTCGAACAGAAGTCACGTTCTTATGCGAAAGTGACAGACGCGAACGGATTTGATGATTTATAAAAAGCGAACCGAACCTTCCAAAGGTTCGGTTTTTTGACGTCATGAATTAGTGCAACATCCGAGCGTGAACAAAAAAGCCCCAGACGTTAAATTCTGAGGCCGTTAAGTCAATAGTATGTTTGAACATATTTAGCAATTCCTTCAGCCACACCTTCTGCCATACGCTGACGAGAAGTATTACTGCGAAGGTAAGTTAAGTCTGTCGGCGAAGAGATGAATCCTAATTCGACGAGTGCAGATGGCATCGTATTATACGTAATCACGTAATAGTTCGCCGTCTTTACCCCTCGGTTAGACATTCCGCTCATCTTATTTGCCAAGTTACTTTGAATGTTTGATGCAAGTACACGACTCCGAGAACTATGCGCAGACTGTGAAGAATAGAACGTCTCTAAACCTTTGGCGGCAGAAGAACCCGCTGCGTTGACGTGCATGCTGACGAATAAGTCACCGCGTAATGATTTAGCTGCAGCTACGCGTTCACCAAGTGTCAAATAGAGATCTGTTGAGCGTGTGAGTCGCACATTGTAATCGTATTTCGAACGAAGATATGCCTCGACACGCTTTGTGACATCAAGAACAATCGTTTTTTCATACAAAGAACCATTTAGTGCTCCAGGGTCTTTCCCACCATGTCCAGGATCGAGAATGATGACAGTCCCAGTAGATGTACTTGGTTTTGTTGTCATAACGAAACCTGAAGAAATATAGGCATCTTGTCCGTTATATTTGATTTTATGGAACCCGTTCACTGTTCCATAGTGAGAAACAGCTGTAGTGTGCTTGAGCTGACCAACCACGTTCGAATCAAGACTTGCTTTCGAGCGCACATTCAATACATCGCCCGGTGTGTTGATGTATACCGTCCCTTTCGGTGCAGCTTCCGGTGCTGCAGGGGCTTTCCCTTTCGTCAACCACGAACTCGCTGTGTAGTATACTTTCGAGCCGATATGAACCGTCGACCAACTCGAGTTGTACGCCTTATAGGAGACGGCCGTATACTTTGGAAGAACGAGCTGGATAGGTGAACTCTGGTGCGTTTTTCCGAACAAGTTGACCGTTCGGTTCGCATACCCTTGTGTGTGTCCGTCATTCGGCTCCGTTGACGTCGGTGGTTCCGTTGGCGTTTTCGATGTAGAGATCCAAGCAGTCGGTGTGTAATATGTTTCATTTCCAAGATAGACGATCGACCAGCTCGAATTATATTTGCTCGAGACGACAGCCGTGTTTAATGGAAGGACTTTCTGAACTTTCGAACGTTGGTTTCGTTCAGAGAATAATTTCAAATCACGATTCGCATATCCGTCTTTCTTCTCCACACCTGTATCCAATTCGCCTGGTGTGATTCCCCAAGTCGGTGTGTAATAGGTTTCATTTCCAAGATAGACAATCGACCAGCTCGAGTTATATTTACTCGAGACGACAGCCGTGTTTTTCGGAAGGACTTTCTGCACTTTCGAACGCTGGTTTCGTTCAGAGAATAACTTCAAATCACGATTTGTATAGCCGTCCACCCGTTCGACATTCGACTCTGTGAGTTTTGGTGCGATATAGGCTTTTGCGGCATAGTACGTCTTACCATTTAAATAAACCTTTGCCCAAGACGAATTGTGAACAGCGTACTTCACTTCCGTCCCTTTCTTAAGCGTGGTCACAATCGTCGCTGATCGATGGGACGTGACGCGGATGTTTAAGTTCGCAGTAGTCACACCGGTAGACGTTGTCGACTGGGTCGTCAACGAATTTGAGGTGGATGAAAGTTTACGAATGTACTGGGCCGAGGCGTAATATGTACGATTGTTTACATACACTTTATGCCAAGATTGATTATACGTACCATACTCTACTTTCGTGCCTCTCGGTAATGTTTTCACTACCGTTCCACTTAGACTAGGTTTCGTACGAATGTTCAAATTGACAGTCGTTTCTCCATCGTAAGTAGCAGCTTCGACAGACGGAAGTTGCATCCCGAACAATAGAACCGTTAAGATGAGGGCAACTTTCAATAGTTTCATTTTCATCCAAAATATTCCTTTCTCATTGCGGCATTTCCTACTAACAACAATTACATATTAGCATAATGCTTTTTTAAAAAAAGTAAATATTTGAAAAAAAGATGAATGTTTTTGATAAAAAGGTAAATGTTTTTATTGAATCGGCCGAATGACTAAAAACCGCTCCGATTCATAGTCTTCTACTGTTATCATGAACCCGTCTGTAACAAGAAAATCCTCGACTCGAATGAGTCCATCTCGTTTTTGATGAATCACAAATCCATCTAATCCTTCAATTGAAGCGATTCGATAGAAACGCTCTATATGATGTTCTCGTTCTATATATCGGTCGAACCGTTCAAATGATTGAACCGGAATTCCACCCCAGTAGCGACCTGATTGGTGCCTCATATAAGTACGAACGGATGCTTCCGTGATGGGGTCCGGTGTATGATCGAAGCGACCAAAGTCACGATTCGATTTTTCTTCGATCAGGTCGAACAGTGAATCGAACAAATGGAGGTTACTCAATGTACCGATTGATAAAACGGCACATTGCAATTGCTCGATGTGGCGTTGAAGCGACTGTCCATGCCGGTTCGGTTTCAGCTTCTTATCTCCTTCATAAGCGTTCAAAATTCGAGCCACTTCGCCCGCTTCTTCAACGATTTGAAAATAAAGCTGTTCTTGCGTCTCTCCTTCAGTGTTCGCTTCCGGTTGTCGGAGTTGAATCGCATATTGATTCGCCAGACACGTCGAGATGACAAGGACATCGAGCAACTCTTCTTTTAATTCATCCATCGCACCTCTTCGCAATGCTCCTCCCACTTCTCCCACTTCTTCTAACAATCTTGCCAGACCGGATAAAGGTCTCCAATAACCACCTAAATGAAGAATCATCTCATCAATTTTTTGTTGAACTTCTCTCACGCTCATTCACCTATCTTTCTGCTTTATTTACCGCTTACATGATATACTATGCTCAATTCAGTTGTCCGGAAAGGGTGGGTTTTATATGTCATCGGCAAGACTTTGGCAATTGCTTCGATTCGTACTCGTTGTGATTGGTTTATTTATGTTCACCTGGGTATTGAACATACTTTTTGAATATACGTATCCTTTCGTATTTGCCCTTCTCTTATCCTTGATGACCGTCCCGCTCGTCAATTTTTTTGAACGAAAAACAAATATGCCACGCGCACTCG
The DNA here is from genome assembly GCF_018617735.1 of Exiguobacterium sp. s89. Classification (NCBI taxonomy): domain Bacteria; kingdom Bacillati; phylum Bacillota; class Bacilli; order Caryophanales; genus Exiguobacterium; species Exiguobacterium sp. s89. Next base: position 704,276 of record NZ_JACSKS010000002.1, on the reverse strand, counting down.
GTACACTCATTTCCTTAGTCATCGTGCTCAGCATCGTCGTCGGTATCATTACCATTGTTATCATTCAATTGATTCACTACGCAACAATTGCTGCAGAGAGACTCCCTGAACAAATCGAGACGTTCACCGAATTCATCCAACGGGTATTCAATGAGAAAATAGCGCCGCTCGTCAATGATGCGTACGAGAGCTATCAACAGCTAAACCCCGGGCAGACGACATCTTTAGAAGGTGGAATCACGGAACTCGGCGTCCAACTCGCTGCTGCGATCGGCGTTCTCTCACGAGGAGTCGCAAGTGTCCTACAGAGCATGTTAGCTGCCCTCCCGCTCGTCTTACTACTCGTTGTCGTCATTGTTCTCGCTTGGTTCTTCATCACAAAAGATTGGCCATCATATATCGATTCACTTAATCGTTTGAATAAACGTAAAGGTTTTAAAGAATTTGAGGAAGTGATGATCAATCTTAAATCCGCCCTTTTTGGCTATGTACGAGCTCAATTCACTCTTATTTCTATCACGTTCGGAATCGTACTTGTCGGCATGTTCATCCTTCGTATCGACAACCCCCTTTCCTTCGCTCTACTTGCAGGGTTCTTTGACCTGTTACCATATTTAGGGGTCGGGACGTTGCTTATTCCATGGGCAGCCTATGCCGCTGTGTCAGGGGACTGGTTTGTTTCAATCGGGTTGATTGTGTTGTATATCGTCGTTATCGCCCAACGCAACTTGGCTGAACCGAAGATTGTCGGCTCCCATATTGGCTTGAACCCACTGGCCGCACTCATCTCAATTTTTGTCGGTTTGAAGCTATTCGGTGTATTAGGTTTCATCGTCGGACCCGTGCTTGCCGTTCTCTTAAAGGCGCTATACAACGCCAAAGTGTTTCATTATATGTGGCGGTTCATCGTTGGACCGCCTACGACGACAGCAAAAGAGCGATGAAATGTTGATTTCATCGCTCTTTTTTCATTTGAGGTACAGCCACATTGGGCTCATCTGTTTTACTTGGATGTAGCAAAAGACCGCTTGTCCCGGCTTCGTACGCCGCTACTGCTAGAATGCAGGCATCGATAATATCATCCACTTGCACGTTCGACATCTTCCATTTCCAAGGAGAGCTTTTGGAATACTTCCGAAGCAACTCGATTCTCTCTTCCTGACCCTCGCTCGTCTTTTTCCGATGTGACGCCTCTTGTCCCAACATGACCGAAAAACAGACTTCCGGATGCGACTCGTAGACGTTCTCTGCTTCCACGCGTTGAAACTCACGGATACGCGGAACGAGATGCCAAGCTTGTTTACTAATCCCTTTACCAACCAACGCCCGACTTCTTTCGTTTGCTTCCTCATACGTCGCTTCATGCAACACCTCTTGAATCGGCGGGGTGAAGACGGACGACTTTCGTTGACTGAGTCGGCTCCGCATCCACGCATCGCATTCGCGACTTGGATGGTCGACCGTCCCTAGATCTTTCGGCATATCTACAAAATGCATGGCACCGTCGATCAGTAGTTCCTCTATCGTTTCCGAAATCGTTAAACAAAGTGAGATGCTGTCGTATGTGATCCGTACCCAGCCGCCACGTGCACCATCAATCCCTACTCCTACCATGTCGTACCTCCTGTAACATCATCAACACGCCAAATACGGCGAGAAACATTGTGCTCCCTAACCAAATACGGTTCGGCCAGACCGTGTAGCAAAAGCCACACAGAATCGCCAAACCGATTAATATACCTGCTCTTACCGCTCCCACGATTCAATCATCCGTGCGAGTGTCCGAACCATGACACCAGTCGGCCCCTTCGGACCGAGGTCATTCGCTGCCGCACGTTCGCTCGTTCCCGCAATATCGAGATGTAGCCACGGTGTATCTCCGACAAACTCACCGACAAACGCGCCACCAAAAATCATATGTCCGAAACGACCTGGTGAGTTGTTCAAATCGGCAACTTCCGATTTTCTCACCTTGTCGATAAAGACATCAAAATATGGCATTTGCCATACAAGCTCATTCGTTTCGTGACTCGCCGTTTCAAGTGAACGATAGAGCGTATCATCGTTCGTCAGACATCCCGTCACGTCCGTACCGAGTGCGACAAGGACACCGCCTGTCAACGTAGCCACATCGATGATGGCCGTCGGTTCGTACGTTTTGGCAAATGTGACAGCATCCGCTAAGACGAGACGTCCTTCTGCATCGGTGTTCAATACTTCGATCGTCTTTCCGTTCATCGCTGTAATCACATCATCCGGTTTGAACGCATCACCTGAAATCATGTTGTCCGTCGCACCGATAATTCCGATCACGTTACGTTTTGGTCGCGTCAATCCAAGGGTCTCGAATAATCCGAGGACGGTAGCTGCACCACCCATGTCCCCCTTCATCCCGACGATGCCATCCTTCGGCTTGATTGAATAGCCGCCCGTATCAAACGTGACACCCTTCCCGACAACGGCGATCGGAGCTTCTTCATCCGCACCGCGATACTCGATTACAATCAATTTCGGTGGAATCGTCGAACCTTGGTTAACTGCGAGCAATGCGCCCATGCCGAGGGATTCCATCTCTTCTTTTTCAAGGATGCGGTATTTGAAATCATGTCGTTTCGCTAACTCGATCGCGTAATCCGCCAGTGTCTCCGCTGTCAAAATATTGGCTGGCATCATCGTTAACTCGCGTGCAACGTTGACCCCTTTTCCATAGGCGACACCGGCATCGATGTCCTTTTGATCCACGTCACCAAGGAGTGTGATCGTCGGCTCTTCAACCGCTTGTTTCGGCTCAGATTTGTATGTAGGATGTTCATACGTCGCCATCTCATACGCTTCTGTGAACATACGTGTCGCACCATCTGTAAACGTTTCGAGTGCTACCGCAACGTTTTTAAACCCACGACCCTTTATGACTTTCGCCACTTTCCCAAACCAGTTCCGAACGTTCTCTGTTGTCATGTCGTTCCGCTGACCAAGTCCGACAAACAAGACTCGTGCCGTTTCGCCAGCGAATGTCGGCAGCAATGTCACTTCTCCCGTTTTTGTTGACAGGTCTCCTGACTGAATGAGCGCTTTGACGCGTCCTCCGAACAATGTGTCGAGTCCTTTATCGATTGAATCAGCCGCGCCGATTCCGACGACCATCGTCTCATATGAATCTGTCCAATTTAATTGGGCAATTTGATACATGTTGCCACTTCCCTTCTATAATATATGGTAAGCATAACGAACTTCTCCAAAATAATGAAATAGTATGCGCAAGAGTCAAGAAATCTTCGAATTCATGGGCTATCTCCTCGTTGTGACGTTGTTTTATTTTATGATAGGATAAGAAAGTACGCAATCGGGCTTCTCTTCATCCTGAAGTGAGGCCAATTTGACTGGTCGAGGCTTCCCCTAGTCGTAGACCGTTGCTACTTTAACTTTCTATGTTCTCGTTAGTTCTTTTTTCTTTTCGGGTATGAAGTAACGAGACAGGAAAGTACACTATTTCTTTGAAAAGAGGGACTACGCTTATGTCACACATTAAAGGTATTGGTGCATCTGCAGGGATTGCAGTTGCAAAAGCATTCGTCATGGAGACACCTTCATTCGATATCCCATCACACAAGATTGAAGATGTCACTGCTGAAAAGGCACGTTTCCAAGATGCAATCGCACAGTCTAAAACTGAGCTTGAACAAATCCGCGAACATACGCTTCGTGAACTTGGTCCAGACAAAGCCGAGATTTTCTCAGCTCACCTTTTAATTGTTGAGGACCCAGAAATCGTATCGCAAGTGAACGAGAAAATTGAAAGCGAAAACATGAACGCTGCGAAAGCGCTTGACGAAGTCGCACAAACGATGATCATGATTTTCGAATCGATGGATAACGAGTACATGCGCGAACGTGCAGCTGACGTTCGTGACGTGACAAAACGTGTCATGGCTCATATTCTTGGGGTGACATTCGTGACACCTGCTTCGATTTCAGAGGAAGTCATCATCATCGCCGAAGACTTGACGCCTTCAGATACGGCACAACTTAACCGTAAGTACGTCAGAGGATTTGCGACAAACATCGGTGGACGCACATCTCACTCTGCCATCATGTCACGTTCACTCGAAATTCCAGCAGTCGTTGGGACGAAAGTGGCTCTTGAAGAAATCAAAAATGGTGACCTCGTCATCATCGACGGGACGGAAGGTGACGTGTTCGTCAACCCTTCAGAAGACCTCGTCAAAGAGTATGAAGGCAAACGTGCTGACTTCGAGGCTTACAAAGAAGAGTTGAAGCAACTCGTCAACGAAGAGTCTATTACAGCGGACGGCCATAAAGTGAAGCTTGCAGCGAACATCGGGACACCGAACGACTTAGAGGGCGTCTTGAAAAACGGTTCGGACGCAATCGGGCTTTACCGTACCGAGTTCTTATATATGGACTCTGAAACGTTCCCGACAGAAGAAGAACAATACACGGCATATAAAACGGTTATTGAAGGGATGGAAGGCAAGCAGGTCGTCATCCGTACACTCGACATCGGTGGAGATAAAGAGTTGTCATACCTTGACCTACCAAAAGAGATGAACCCATTCCTCGGCTATCGTGCGATTCGCCTTTGCCTTGAGGAAACAGACTTGTTCCGGACGCAACTTCGCGCCCTTCTCCGCGCATCGGCTCACGGTAACCTCGCCATCATGTTCCCGATGATTGCGACACTCGAAGAGTTCCGCGCAGCGAAAGCCCTTCTCCTTGAAGAAGAAGCGAAGTTGAAAGAAGAAGGAATCGAAGTCGGTCAATATGAAACAGGAATGATGGTCGAGATCCCATCGACGGCTGTCATGGCGAAGCAATTCGCAAAAGAAGTCGACTTCTTCTCAGTCGGTACGAACGACTTGATTCAATACACGATGGCGGCTGACCGCATGAACGAAAAAGTTTCTTACTTGTACCAACCGTTCAACCCTGCCATCTTGAACCTCCTCCACAACGTCATCACGGAAGCACATAAAGCCGGCAAATGGGTCGGAATGTGTGGCGAGATGGCTGGAGAAGAACTCGCGATTCCAATCCTTCTCGGTCTTGGACTCGATGAATTCTCAATGTCAGCTTCAAGCGTCCTTCGTGCACGTAGCCTCGTGAAGCGCTTGACGAAGACAGAAACAGAATCAATCGTCAACGAAGTCCTCAATATGGACACAGCTGAAGAAGTCGTGAACTTCCTTAGCGAAAAGTTTGACATCAAAAAATAACGTCAAAAGTCCTTCTCTCAAGCGCGAGAGAAGGACTTTTTTGCATACTTATTTAGAAATCGAAATCGTCCGGGTCCGGACCGACACGCTTATGTCGATCGAGCGTATCGATACGATTCATTTGCTCTTCGCTCAGCTCAAAGTCATACAAGCTGAAGTTTTCTTCGATTCGATGCGGTTTAATCGATTTCGGAATGATGACCCATCCCGTCTGTAGATGCCAGCGTAAAATCACTTGAGCGACAGAACGCTCCACTTCTTTCGCGACTTCCAGTAAAGTCGGCTCTTCGAACAATCCACCTTGCATAAGCGGCGCCCAAGCGACCGGTACGATTCCATGTTCATTCATGTACGTTGCCAATTCGGATTGACGAAGCAACGGATGCCGCTCGACTTGGTTCACAGCTGGAACGAGATCACTGTTCGCCACAAGTGTCTCGAGGTGGTGAATCTGGAAGTTACTCACTCCGACTGCTCCGACACGTCCCTCTCGATATAATGTCTCAAGGGCACGCCAGCTCTCGATCATTTTGTCTTCGACTGGCCAGTGAATCAAATATAAATCAAGTCTTTCTAATCCAAGACGTTCGAGTGAAGCTTCATACGCGGCGATGGCAGAATCATAACCCTGATCGGCGTTCCATAGTTTCGATGTGATGAACAACTCATCCCGGGAAATATTTGCGATTTCCATCCCTTTCCGAATTCCGATTCCGACACCTTCTTCGTTCTCGTAAACGGCTGCCGTATCGATATGTCGGTATCCTTGGCGAATCGCCTCGACGACTGCATCGATGACTGCGCCTCCATCTTCTACTTTGAATACGCCGAGCCCAATGGCCGGAATCGCTTTTTGTCCGTGATTAAGTTGAATCGCTTGCTCCATCTGTACCCCTTCTTTCGTGAGAATTCTCCTTTACTATAATGGAGACTCTCATTCTCTGGAATAAGGCACATTGAGGTAACTACTCAAAAAAGCCACTCCATTTCTCTCTGGAGTGGCTCGAATGATGCGTTATTCTGGTCCTTTGTCGTCGGCTCTAAAATCGAGCGCTTCACCAGCGACGACGGTTTCACCGAACGGAACCATTACGACTTTACCGTCTCCGTTCGTCCAAATGATCGGTGTGATGAGTGACGGCACTTTATCTCGAATCGCACCAAGATCGACTTCGAGAAGCACGTCTCCCGCTTCAACTCGTGCACCTTCTTCCACTTTCGCAGTGAATCCTTCCCCTTTCAGATTGACCGTATCGAGACCGACATGAATCAATAGTTCACGCCCATCGTCAGCCAAGATGCCAATCGCATGTTTCGTCGGGAAGAATGTCGTGATTTGACCTGTCACCGGCGAAACGACCTGTCCTGAGCTTGGTTCAATCGCAAACCCTTCTCCCATCATGCGACCGGAGAAGACTTGGTCCGGCACATCATCGAGTGAGAGCAACACACCCGACATCGGAGCTAAGAAGCGATGGTCTGCCTGTTCGGCCGCTTCCGGCGTGATGACCGCTTTTTCTACTTTCTCTTTCGGTTTATATTCGCCACCTTCGATGATGGTTGCGATTTGTGATTTGAGCGTATCCGACTTCGGTCCAAAGATGGCTTGAATGTTATCTCCTACCTCAAGCACACCGGCAGCACCGAGAGTTTTCAGGAGGTCTTTGTCGACTTGTTTCACGTCGTTTACGGTGACCCGAAGTCGTGTGATACAAGCATCCAAGTGTTTGATATTTTCAGGTCCTCCGAGTCCGACGAGTACTTCATACGGCAAGTCATCCCCAATGCCTGCTTTGTCCCCTTTCGCGCCGGTCTGAACGTCACGTCCAGGGATTTTCAGGTCAAACTTCGTAATGGCGAAACGGAATCCGAAGTAATAGATGACCGCAAAGACGAGACCGACCGGAATGACGAGCCACCAGGCCGTCCGATTCGGCAAGACACCAAAGAGAAGATAGTCAATGAGTCCGCCCGAGAAGGTCATCCCAATTTTGACGTTCAGTAGATGCATCGTCATAAAGGAAAGTCCTGCAAAGACAGCGTGAATTCCGAAGAGAAGTGGTGCGACGAAGACGAATGAGAACTCGACCGGTTCTGTGATTCCTGTCAAGAATGACGTGAGGGCAGCTGAGAAGTAGAGTCCTTCTACGTCTTTCCGACGTTCTTTCGGAACCGTATGGAACATGGCGAGACAGGCAGCAGGTAGGCCGAACATCATGAACGGAAACTTCCCGGTCATGTATGTACCGGCTGTGAACTCGACCCCGTCGCGCAGTTGCGCGAAGAAGATCCGTTGGTCCCCTTGTACGAGATCGCCGGCCTGATTCGTATATTCTCCAAATTGGAACCAAAACGGAGAATACCAGATGTGGTGAAGACCGAACGGAATCAAGGAACGTTCTACTAACCCAAAGATGAATGCTGATAAGGCAACGTTTGCCTCGATAACCGTGCTTGAGAAGTTGTTAATCGCATTCCCAATCGGTGGCCATATATACGCAAGCGCAATCCCGATAATCAAACTGAATGCGGCTGTCGCAATCGGAACGAACCGCTTCCCAGCAAAGAACCCTAAAAAATCCGGCAACTTGATGTTGAAATATTTGTTGTACGCGTAGGCTGCGACAAGACCGGCGATAATACCCCCGAATACCCCCATTTGGAGTGTCGGGATACCGAGAACAGACGCGTACTGCGGGTCGCCTTGGGCGATTTCCGCGGTAATACCGTTCCACGTGCTAATAACCTTGTTCATAATCAGATAACCGACAATCGCTGCTAGGCCAGCAACCCCGTCCCCGTTCGCAAGACCGATTGCGACCCCGACGGCAAACAGTAACCCTAAGTTCGCAAAGACGATGTCCCCGGCATCTGTCATGACTTGCCAAATCAGGACAAGTGAATCATTTGCCAGAAACGGGAGTAATTCAACGAGGTCCGGGTTTTGGAATGCGGTACCAAACGCCAAGAGAAGACCGGCTGCCGGTAAGATTGCAACCGGAAGCATGAGTGCTTTCCCGACTCGTTGTAAGACACCAAATACTTTCTTCCACATCATGGTTCCCTCCTTTGTCAGAATACTTACTTTTTCCCTCTGACCTTTGGATGAAACCGTTTCATAAAAAAGAAAAAGACCAACCCCGTAGGATTGGTCTAGGTGAAGCATTAGTTAGCTTTCTTTTCGTTACCTGAAGCGATGACCGCTTGGATCTCTGATTTCAATGCATCCGAACGTGGTCCGAAGATTGCTTGAATGTTGTTACCCACTTCAAGGACACCAGATGCGCCAAGACGTTTCAACTCATCTTTGTTAACTTGTTCTTTATCTTTTACTTCGACACGAAGACGTGTGATGCATGCATCGAGGTGCTTGATGTTTTGTGAGCCACCAAGACCTAAAAGGATATCTTGTGCAAGTTCCGAACCAGTAGCTGTTGATTGTTCAACAACCTCATCTTCACGACCAGGTGTTTTAAGGTTGAACTTACGGATAACGAAACGGAATCCGAAGTAGTAAACAACCGCGAACACGAGACCGACTGGAATGACGAGCCACCAAGCCGTACGACCTGGAAGAACACCGAAGAGCAAGAAGTCAATCAAACCACCTGAGAACGTCATCCCGATCTTAACGTTCAAGAGGTGCATCGTCATGAACGAAAGCCCTGCGAATACTGCGTGTACTGCGAAGAGAAGTGGTGCTACGAACAAGAATGAGAACTCGATTGGTTCTGTGATACCAGTCAAGAACGATGTAAGGGCAGCAGAAGCCAAGAGACCACCGACAACCGCTTTACGCTCAGGACGTGCTTCATGGTACATTGCGAGTGCTGCTGCAGGAAGACCGAACATCATGAACGGGAATTTACCAGTCATGAACGTACCTGCTGTCAATTCAGCACCGTCACGAATTTGTGCGAAGAAGATCGCTTGGTCACCACGTACGATGTTGCCCGCCGCATCCGTGTATGAACCGAATTCAAACCAGAACGGTGAGTAGAAGATGTGGTGAAGACCGAACGGAATCAATGAACGTTCGATCAAACCGAAGATGAACGCCGCGAATGTGCGGTTCTCAGTTAACATGAAGTTCGAGAATGTGTTCAATCCGTTTTGTACTGGTGGCCAGATCAAGAGCATAACGAAACCAGCGACAACTGCTGCAACTGCCGTTACGATTGGAACGAAACGTTTACCAGCGAAGAAACCAAGGAATTGTGGCAATTCGATATTGAAGTACTTGTTATAGGCCCATGCGGCGATGAGACCCATGATGATTCCTCCGAATACCCCTGTTTGAAGTGTCGGGATACCGAGTACGTTCGCGTACGATGGGTCACCTTGAGCTAACACTTCAGGTGTGAGTTCGAGCCAAACACCCATGACTTTGTTCATGATCAAGAATCCAACGATTGCTGCAAGTCCGGCAACCCCGTCACCTGCTAAACCGATGGCGACACCGACTGCGAACAAGAGTGCCAAGTTCGAGAAGATGACTCCACCTGCTTGCTCCATCAATTGAGCGAATTTCACGATGCCATCGTTTGTTAACCACTCGGCACGTGTCGTAAGTTGCGGGTTTTGCATTGCGTTACCGAATGCAAGAAGAAGACCGGCAGCCGGCAAGATCGCAACAGGAAGCATAAGTGCTTTACCGACTTTTTGAAGAACACCAAAGATCTGCTTAAACATCAACATTTCCTCCTTTTTGTAAGTACATATAAACAAATGATAGCGATGTAGATGTCAGACAACCGACGTATCTAAACGTTTTCATAAATCACGTTTATAAAAATAGAAAAGGCATGAATAAGGATAGAACGTAGACCTCCCCCAATGGAGAAATCACATAACGTTCCACTCCTTACTCATGCCTGATCGAATCAGTAACACGTAAGACACGTGGTATCATTTATCTACTTGTAAGGCGCTGGAGATGCATCGTCAAATATGTCGCTTCACCTCGTGGGACGGGACGCTTTAATTCGCGTTCCATGATGCCCATCAGCTCCCAAGCAGTACTATAGCATAGCGGATATTCGTCGCGCAACACCTTTTCAATTTTTTGTGGGGCTTCGACCATCTCACCGGTCGCAACCCGCTCAACAGCATACCTTAAGTGCCGAAGTAAGCGCTTATAATCCAGTGAGGAACGGTCCATTTTCACGTTCAAACGACTCTCAATCGTCTTTACGATTTGTCCAATAATCTGGTTGTGTCGGTTGACTTCCAGGACGTTTTTAAATGTCGTTGCTGAATGGATATGCAGCGCGATAAATCCAGTTTCCGCATCAGGCAATAATACGTTCAATCGTTCGTGGAACATATCGACGATTCGCTCCGCGAGCGCATACTCATTTGGGTAAAGAGATTCCGTTTCAAGTAAAAACGGGTTCGTCACTTCCATCCCTTGCTCGATTCGCTTCATCGTAAAGAATAAGTGGTCGGTCAAGCCGATATGAATATGCTCATCCACTTTCTTGCCCGTGCTCGTTTCAATAAATCCGACAATTTCTTGCATGAACGCAATAAAGTCCTCATCGACATGTTTAACAAGTTCTTGATATTGCGACTGTTCTTCTTTGTCCGTCAACTGATACACTTTCTCCGGGACGCTGGCCGGGTCGACGACATCGCCAGGTTTTTTACCAAAGCCAATCCCCTTCCCGAGCAGAATGACTTCCGGATCCGTATCATGTTGACAAATGACAACGCTATTATTCAACACTTTTTTGATCGTATACATCGGTAATGTCATTCGCATCGCATCCCTTACTAAAAATCGTTTCGCTATCTAGTATATCGGTTCATGCCCTAAAAAAGTAGGGACAAAACAAAAAAGGCGAACATTTCTGTCGCCAATTAAAACATTGAATAACCGCTCTTTCGTAAGAAACGAATCGTCACACCAGCCAAGATTGCACCGAGCAATCCAAAGCCAAGCATGAACAAATCGAGAAGTTGCAACCCGACGAGTCCCTGATAGACACTCGTAAGCGCGGTAGATGTCTCGGTCACGTAACTTGAAAGTTTGACATTATCAATCATCATGATGACGAAAATTGGATAAATGAACACAAGTGTCCATGTTTTTTTGAGTAACATATTCAAGATGAAGCCGATACTGAAAAAAATCGTCATATACAAAACGGCCCCAATGACCGCCTGAATTATATGCATCTGTTGTTCCCCCTTGTCCGCTCTTCATTATACAAAATTTCAACTCATGTGGTCAAAGAACTTCATGTGAAGATTTCTAAAGAAAACGGCTCGTTCCACTTTCAGAACGAGCCATACATCATTTAGGATTAGAACTTCCCTTTTTTGAGGACGAGTCCGTATTTTTTCAATTCGATGAAGTGTTTGTTGTCGATGACTTTCTTCATGAATGACGCGTTGCGACCGAAGATCTTTTTGCCCATCACGATCCCGATACCATCGTTGTGTCCGAGCGAAGCAACTGTTCCTTTACTCTCGTAAGTGAACTTCGATGTCGATTTGCCATTAATGAGTGCCGCGATGTTTTTCGCAACGTTGTGAGCTTGTTGTGTCGCAATTTGCGCCGTCGGTGGATATGGACGGTTTGATGCCGGGTCCATGACCGCCGAGCAGTCACCGATGATGAAGACGTTATCGTGACCTGGTGCACGGTTATCCGCTTCGACCATGACACGATTACGGACTGCTTCAAATCCTGATTTTTCGATGATTGGGCTACCGCTTACACCACCTGTCCAGATGATTGTGTTAGCCTTAATCGTTTCTGTCGTCTCACCTTTAAGCGGGCCGAATGTGACGATGCCTGGCTCAACACCTTTGATTCCGTTACCGAGTTTCATCTCGACACCGTTACGCTCCAACCATTTCTGCGCATATGTCGTGAGTTCAGGGTCGAATCCTGGAAGAACCGTCGGTGCTGCTTCAATGTTGACAATGCGGACCGCTTCGCGTGGTACGTCATATTGCTTGCAGAGTTCAGGAATTCGGTTGACGATTTCACCAAGGAATTCGATTCCTGTGAAGCCAGCACCACCAACAACGATTGTGACGAACGAATTGTCAGAAGAACCGTTTGTTTTATATTGAGCGAATGAGTACTCGATATGTTCTTTAATTTTACGAACACTGTTCAATGAACTGATAGTCATCGCATGTTCTTTAAGACCTGGGATACCAAATGTCTCAGGCACACCACCAAGACCAAAGACAACGTAGTCATATTCGACGACCGAACCGTCTTCAAGCATCACTTGTTTTCCAGCAGTATCGACGCGATCGACGATTCCTTTGACAAATTTCACACGTGATGGGTTCACGATATCATTAATGTAGACGCGCGCTTGGTCTGGGTTCATCGTTCCAGCTGCCGGTTCGTGAAGCCAAGTCGTTTGGTAGTGATAATCATGTTTGTTGATTAGCGTGATGTTCGCATCTCCTGCAGCGAGTGTCTTTTGAAGGTTGACGGCTGTAATGAGTCCGCCAAATCCTGCACCAAGAATAACAATGTTAGGTCGTTTCATGTTCATTTCCACCTTGTTTAAAAGTTTTGTTTTTTCGAACAACCATGTTGTGTGTTTCTTCACATAGATGTTCACAATAAAGCCTATTCTTGTTCAACGTCTGTTCACAATTGCTTCTGCTTCATTGTACGCTCTTTAATTTGAATTCTCAATGAAAAAGCTCCCCTTCTTGAATTTTTTTTAAAAATGTTGCATGTTTGTACTGAATGGATTTAATTCAATAAACTCTCTATAATAACTGTATACGCTTTGAGGAGGAATTCGATGAAGACGACAAAAGATGTAATCATCATCGGTGGTGGTCCGATCGGACTGTTCACCGCATTTTATGCAGGCATGCGCCAACTCGATACGACGTTGATTGAAAGCTTACCGCAACTCGGGGGACAATTGTCAACGCTCTATCCTGAAAAATATATTTATGATATTGCTGGTTTTCCAAAAGTGAAAGCACAGGACTTAATCGATCAATTGAAAGCACAAGCTGACCAATTCGAACAAGATTACCGCCTCGGTGAAACCGTTGAAACGGTGGAGCGTCTCGAGGACGGGACATTCATTTTGACGACAAATAAAGAAGAGTATCATACAAAAGCTATCATCATCACAGCCGGAAACGGTGCTTTCTCCGCTCGTCCACTCGGTCTCGATGGCTGTGAAGATTACGCCAACCTTCATTACTTCGTTGACAATATGGAAAAATTCCGTGACCGTCGTGTCATGATTGCCGGTGGTGGCGACTCAGCTGTTGACTGGGCACTCATGCTCGAAGGCATCGCGAAAGAAGTACACATCGTTCACCGCCGTGATCGCTTCCGCGCCCACGAGCATACGGTCGAACAGATGAAAGCTTCGACGATTAACGTCCTCACACCATACAACATCGAGTCATTGTCAGGTGATACGCACATCGAATCTGTCGAATTGACTGATAAGAACGGCGAGTCAAAAATCGTTGAAATCGATGATTTGATTTGTAACTACGGATTCGTTTCATCGCTAGGTCCAATCAAGAACTGGGGAATGGAGTTCGAAAAAAACACGATCCGTGTCGACTCGCGCATGGAGACGACCGTAGCCGGCATCTTCGCTTGCGGTGATATCGCCACATACGAAGGAAAAGTGAAATTGATCGCGACCGGTTTCGGTGAAGCCCCAATTGCCATCAACCAAGTGAAGCAACTTGTGGACCCGACCGCTCGTCATCCACAACACTCGACGTCTGTATTTGCCGGGAAATAATGTTAAATCCTCTGTGGATATGCCCACAGAGGATTTTTTTCATTTCCGCATTGTCTGGAGAATGACTCGGTCGATCCAATCATCGAGTTGTGTGAACACATAGCCCGCCTTCTTCGCTTCGGCAATCGACATATAATAGTCGACATCCGAATCATACGGGGAAGACTCTCCGTCTTTTATAATTTGAACGGGTTTTCCGACGTGTTGACCAATTCGTTCCATCAACGCTCCTATGGAAATAAGGCCATCACTCGCTGCATTGAATGGACCAGTGACGTTTGCACGTCCTACCCATTCCAAAAAGCCTGCTGCTTCCGCGCTCGAGATGAATCCCATCCTCGCTTCCGGGTGATGCAGAACGACCGGTTCTTCGTTTCGGATCGCATCTACATAAAATTTGAGTCGATCCGTATAGTCATCCGGACCTAAAACGATGGGTAGGCGTACCGTCACCACCGGGAACGAGGCGCGATGGAAGAGAAACGATTCAGCTTCTCGTTTCCCTTGTCCATAATCGTGTTCCGCGTCTAAGTGATATTCATAATGAAGTGGATTAAAATCACTTTCATTTAAATCAGGCCCCGGTGCATACACCGACATCGTTGACGTCAGTACGTATTTCCCGTCCTTTCCCATGAACGCATCTGATGCAATCTTCGCCTGATACGGTGTAAAACAAATATTGTCGTAGACGAGATCGTACCGTTCACGTGCTAAGTCTTTCAATGTCGCCACCGATTGACGATCTCCTTTGACGGACCGAATCCCTTCGGCTTCTGGTACTTGCAGTTGGCCCCTCGTCACAATCGTCACATCGTCCCCCGCTTCAGCAAGTCGCAGCGCGAGCCGTTTCCCGAAATAGCGTGATCCTCCAAAAATCAATACTTTCCTCATCACCCTAGCCCCCTTTGATACGATTCTCTTTCCTACATTCCCTTTCCCTGCCGTTCCGTAACTGCTCGAATCGCACAAAAAAAGACTATGGCGTTCCATAGTCTAAACTAGTTAGCAATCTCCTGGTGTCCCGGCATTCGTCGCCGTCCGGAAACTCGACCCGCAGCCACATGTTGCGATGGCATTCGGGTTTTTAATCGTGAAGCCCCCACCGAGCATCGACTGCTTGTAGTCAATCTCGAGTCCGTCGACGACTCCATGGTCTGCTTCAGCGACGATGACGCGGACGCCGTGATGATCGAATTGAACATCTTTGTCCGTTTTTTCCTCGTCAAAGCCCATCCCGTAAGATAGTCCCGTACATCCACCACCTTGTACTTTTACTCGCAAGTATTGCGCTTCCGGGCGTTCGGCCTGTTTCATCATCTCTTGCACTTGAAGTGCGGCTGACTCTGTTAAATGAATCATTTGAACTCCTCCTCATATATCTTCATTTCAAGTCAATTGACTTGTAGTTTTGTGCATTTTCTTGTATAACTAAACTGTAACAAAAAAAATTAAATCGTTCCATCTTCGGGGCAGGGTGAAATTCCCGACCGGCGGTATTGAAGAATTGATTCTTCTCAGCCCGTGAGCGAGCAAGGCGTTGCTTGCTGATTTCGTGAGATTCGAAAGCCGACAGTATAGTCTGGATGGGAGAAGATGGCGGCATCCGACCGATATCCGGATGTTTTCTTTGACGTGGACTCTTCCACCTCGGAAAACATCTATTTCGTATGCGCGTAAACTCTCCCGATTGTCTTCATTGCAATCGGGTTTTTATATGCGACGGGTGCCATTCATCGAGGAGCGACCTAAAGGAGAGATTCTGATGAAAACTACGCGCAATAAACGACTGACTACAATGGTGACGTTGGCGATGCTCGGGACGATTTCGTTCGTACTCATGCTATTCAACTTCCCGCTCCCATTCTTACCGCCATTCCTCAAAGTGGACTTTAGTGACATTCCCGCACTCATTGCCGGAATCGTCTTTTCCCCACTCGCAGGTGTCGTGGTCGTCGGATTGAAAAACGTCTTGTACTACGTCTTTAACGGTGGCGGTGTACCAGTCGGAGAAGTCGCAAACTTCTTCGCAGGTGTGGCCTTCATGTACCCAGTTGCTTGGTTCTACCACAAACGTAAGACGAACAAAGCACTCGCTTCTGGCTTACTCGCCGGAACAATTACGATGGCACTTAGCCTCGCCATTTTAAACTATCTTGTCATCTTGCCCGCCTATGCGTTCTTTTTCGGAATGGCAGACATGGCAGACCCGGCAGTGAAAACGGACCTCGTCCTTTACGGGATTTTACCGTTCAACTTGATTAAAGCGATCTTAATCAGCGCGCTCTTCGTCCCTCTTTTCATGAAATTGAAGCCGTGGATCGAACGTCAACGCGTCCAACTTCTAGCATAATCGATATACGAGCATCTAGGCTTTGCCTAGGTGCTTTTTTAACCGAAATTTAGGGAGGGCACTCAATGATGACTGACGAACAGAATTTGATTCATTTTTTTCAGCAAGATTCAGAACTCATGCAGCATCTCCATACTGTCGCCACCCTCAATCTACCGGATTGGTTGATTTGCGCGGGTTATATTCGCGCGAAAGTGTGGGACCATCTTCACGGATACGATACACCGACAGAGACGGATGACGTGGATGTGATTTATTTCGACCCGATTCATCCGGAAGAATCCATCGAGAAAAAATTAGAGCGGACGTTGTATCAACTGAACCCAGGCGTACCTTGGTCAGTCAAAAACCAAGCAAGAATGCATCATGTGAACCATCTCCCACCGTACACTTCATCGACCGATGCACTTGCACACTTCCCCGAGACCGTGACAGCAGTTGGGGTGAGACTCGATTCAAATGACGAGCTCATCCTTGCCGCGCCATATGGGATTCAAGATTTGCTCAGTCTACAAGTGAAGCCAACACCGTTCTTTGAAGCAAACTCTTCAAACCATCCGATCTATTTGAAGCGACTAAAACAAAAAAACTGGCGCACCCAATGGCCGAACATCACACTTCACCAATCATCTGCATACTAAAAAGCGACCACCGAAGTGATCGCTTTTTTTATACCGATTAGAGAAGAAGTCCAGCCAAAGTAGCTGACATCAAGTTTGCAAGCGTACCTGCGAGAATCGCGAGAACACCCATGCGTGCGATATCTCCACGACGGTTTGGTGCCATACCACCAAGACCACCGAGAAGGATTGCGAGTGATGAGATGTTTGCGAAACCACAAAGTGCGAATGCGATCATCGCTTCTGTACGAGCTGACAAATCACCTGAACCGATGATTGGTGCAAATTCAGAGAATGCGACAAATTCGTTCAAGACTAATTTTTGGCCAAGGAAGCTACCGAATTGTACAGCATCTGCCCACGGTACACCGATGACGAAAGCAAGTGGCGCAAAGACATAACCAAGAATCAACTGTAATGACAATCCGTCAAATCCGAAAAGACCACCAACTGATCCGAGGATTAAGTTAACGAGTGCAATCAATGAGACGAATGCAAGAAGCATCGCACCAACGTTCAATGCAAGGAAGAGACCATCAGATGCCCCTCGTGCAGCCGCATCGACAAAGTTTGCTGCTTTATTCTCTTCGTCTTCAACGATTTCGATGTCATCATCGGCTTCCTCAGACTCAGGAACGATGATTTTAGCAAACAATAGACCGGCTGGCGCTGCCATGAAACTCGCTGCTAGCAAGTACTCAAGCGGTACACCAAGCGCTGCGTAACCAGCAAGAACAGATCCGGCAACCGATGCAAGACCACCGACCATGACCGCGAAGAGCTCAGACTGTGTCATTGTTGGAAGATAAGGCTTGATAACAAGCGGTGCTTCCGTTTGACCGACGAAGATGTTCGCCGTTGCTGAAAGTGACTCTTTACGTGATGTCCCGAGTGCTTTCGAAAGTGCCGTACCAAGAATACGGATGACCCATTGCATGACGCCAAGGTAGTAAAGCAATGCGATTAATGATGACATGAACACGATGATTGTCAAGACTTGGAAAGCGAATACAAAGTTCCCTTCCCCTACAGCTGTACCGAAGACGAAGCTAATCCCTTCGTTTGCTGTATTCAATACCGCTTGAACTCCTCCAGAGATCCAAGCAAGTGCCGCACGCCCCCAAGCTGAATACAATACGAGGAAAGCGAAAGTGAACTGGACTGCAAATGCAGCAAGGACAGTACGCCATTTGATGGCTTTACGGTTGGTAGAGAAGATGTAAGCGATTGCAATTAGTGCCAAAATACCAACCACACTCATGATTTTCATTGATGTTGTGCTCCTTTCATATTAAACAAAGCGATTATATGTGTCATACCCGAAAAGAGATGTGCCCTACCGTTTGAAACGCTTTCTTTTTACCGTTGTTAAACGTCAGACAACCTACATTCGAACCTCTTAGAATATACCATCCCTCTTTTTAAAATGCAACGGGTGAAATAAAAAAGTTTGAGGCCATTCCCCCAAACTTTTTACCAAGCCATCTCTTCTATTTTTTCATACACCTTCGATACCAACTCGTCCGGTGTCCCACCAGTCACGACTTCTCCGTCGACAAGGCAGAATAAATCAAGCGAACAGACACCACAGTAGCCTGTGCAGCCGTATTCAACCACATCAAGATCAGGGTCGGATTCCAATTTTGCACGTGCCACTTGTGAGCCCATCGCTAAATTCGAGGCACAAAACTCAATGATTGGATTCATCATATATGTCACCGTCTTTCTTTACGTGAATTATCGGAAAATGGTTCTTCTACGGCAGATTATAACATGATACAGTTGAAGAGTAACAAAGGGGGATTATTATGCGCAAATTAGTCGTCTTAGGTGGCGGTTACGGGGGAATGCGTGTCATCGAAAGAGTTCTTGGGCATCAATTACAAGACATCTCGGTCACGCTCGTCGACCGCTTACCTTATCATGGATTGAAAACAGAGTATTATGCGCTAGCCGCAGGAACGGTCTCAGATCGAGATATTCGTATCGACTTTCCAGAAGAAATTGACTACATATACGGACAAGTCACGGACATCGATACCGAAGACAAAATGGTTCTGCTCGCAAGTGGAGAAAAAGTGCCGTATGATGACCTCGTCATCGGATTAGGTTGTGAGGACAAGTATCACAACGTTCAAGGGGCAGCGGAGTTCACGTATAGCATTCAAACACTTGAAGAGTCACGTAAAACGCAACAAGCAATCAACGGCTTGCGACCTGGCTCGGTCGTCTCTGTCGTTGGGGCAGGACTGTCCGGTGTCGAACTCGCCAGCGAACTTCGTGAGAGCCGACCCGATTTGACGGTCCGTTTGTTCGACCGAGGTCCATCAGTGCTATCGTTCTTATCGAATCGGGTCTCGATGTATGTCCAGTCTTGGTTTGAAGAACATGGCGTTGAAGTCGTCAACAATGCGAATATCACACGCGTCGATGCCGATGGCTTATGGAACCATGAAGACTTGTTCCCGTCTGACTTGACCGTATGGACGGCCGGGATTCAACCGGTCGCTGTGGTACGTAATCAAGGTTGGGAGCTCGATGGGGGCGGGCGTGTCAAATTGACGGAACACCACTTCGTTCCCGGTTTGCCGGACGTCTTCATCGTTGGTGACAATGCAAGTTTGCCTTACGCACCGTCCGGACAACTCGCGGAAGCCCAGGCAGAACAAATCGTTCAAATCCTTCTCTGTAAATGGAAAGGCGTTGCCTATCCGGAGTTACCAGACATCAA
The DNA here is from genome assembly GCF_018617735.1 of Exiguobacterium sp. s89. Classification (NCBI taxonomy): domain Bacteria; kingdom Bacillati; phylum Bacillota; class Bacilli; order Caryophanales; genus Exiguobacterium; species Exiguobacterium sp. s89. The sequence goes on along the minus strand of NZ_JACSKS010000002.1, from coordinate 684,576 downwards.
ACTGAAAGGGACGCTCGGCTCCCTCGGGAAGAAGGCTGGCTTTGGGGTGTTTATGGGGAAACAATCACTTACCGGTAAAGTTGCCCGTCTATTGAAGTCCGGCATTCTTTGGAAACATAAAGTCATCAAATAAACAGGAAGAGTGGCAGTCGCCGGACTGCCACTCTTTCATTTAATATCGAAACTCCGTCTCCCCATCCATAGCGGGCAGTTCAAAGCTTCTCTGTTGAGACTAACAAATCTTCGGACGACGTCGCAATTTGTCTCGTTGCGTGTTGCAACTCCAGAATAGCATTTGTCACTTCTTGAATCTCATCAAACAAATGATTCATCTTACCATCAGTCATCGTCGAGTCTGTAGCGATTTTGACGAACAGATCCGTTACATGATGCATACGATTCATCGAATCTCTCATGTCTCGCTCTGTGATCATCACACGTTCAGTTGTTTCTTCAATTCGTCGATTTAAACGCTCTGTTAAGTGTTCAACTTGTTCGGCTGATGTTTTTGATTGATTAGCGAGTTGTCTCACTTCAGAAGCAACGACCTGAAAACCTTTTCCTTGTTCCCCAGCACGTGCAGCCTCGATCGCCGCGTTCAAACTAAGCATATTCGTTTGGTCTGCGATTCGTTTGACTCCGATAGTGATTGAAGAGATTTCAGACATCAATTGATTGAGTTCACCCATTTGGTGAGCGGAGTTCGATAGCTCTTCTGAGATAATCGTCAACTGGTTCGTCTCATTCATTAGCGCCTCTTTCCCAAACTGTGATGACTCACGCATGTCGCCGAGCGTCTCCTTAGCATCTTCGCTCATAGAACGCATCTCTCCGACCATACCGTTCATCAAACTAAAATTAGCCGTCATCTCTTGTGTCATCGAAACTAGACCTTCTGTGGTCGATTGAACTGCCTTACTTATTTGTTCACGATAGTCAATCTGATTTTTCATTTTAGCTGCTTCTTCATCAAACATTTCTAGAACGATTTGCTGTTCAAAGTTGAAAATCTTTGCCACCGCTGAGATGAGTTTCATTTTTGAAAATGAGTCGAACGATTCCGCTTCGATTTTCTCTAAAATATAATCGAATATTTTTTGGAAGGCCGCCATATACCATTTCCCTTTAAGGCCAATCATATGATGGCGCTTCGCAATCCGATATCGTTTTTCAATGTAAGCTGAGTCAATGATTCCTTCAAACATTTCACCAATATGGGTAGTTAATGTCACTTTGAGTCGGTCCGAAGATGAGTGTTGATTGATGATATGATTCATCTCTTCTATTTCTTCTAAGTGACTATAAAACAGTTGAACAAGTTGAGGCAATACTTCTTGAATCTCATATCGATAGCTTCTCAAATATGCTAAGTCTTCTAATGTCAGTTGAATCAACTGTCGTTGTTGATTTAATTCTGGTGAAAGATCAATGTTGACTTTATCAATTTCGATCACTTTATCCAATTTTATCTGTACGTCTTTCTTTTTCCGAAACATCGCCATCGCCTCCTACAATAAATAGGATACAAAAAGATGAAGTTATTCCCTTCATTCAAAAATAAGGTGTTTTCGTAGACAAAAAAGACGATTTCATCACACATGAAATCGCCTCATCTGTCATATTTTATTTTTGAGTCGCTTCTATCGCCGCGTACACTTTTCGTAATTGAACGACCCCTTCGTCAATCACTTCCCCGTCGAGTAAGACAAGCGGATAGAACCATTCATCATCTTTGAGCGCCTGCGCAAACTCGTCCTCACTCTGTTCGAAATCAATATACTCGAAAGAAAAGGACTGCTCCGGATACTTGCGTCCGAGCGCACTTTGCAACCACTCATACGTTTCGGTCGAACTCGGTGCACCGACACAACTCGCACATTGAACTTCTGCCCCATACACTGTAATTTTCATCTTCATTCCCCCTCGAAACCATTATACAAAAATCTTGCCCACTCCCGATGAGGAAACGCTCAGCGTAAATGATTGAGAAACAATCTCAAACTTGCTAGAATAAAGTAGAACGAGAAAGGGGTAGATACCATGGAAATGTTTGATCAAGTCCAAGAAGTGCTCGATAAATTGCGTCCGTTCTTGCTTCGTGACGGCGGAGACGTCGAACTCGTTGATGTCGAAGAAGGCATCGTCAAGCTCCGTTTGATGGGTGCTTGCGGCAGCTGCCCGTCTTCAACAATCACGTTAAAAGCTGGTATTGAGCGTGCGCTCATCGAAGAAGTACCAGGCATCGTCGAAGTAGAGCAAGTATTCTAAGCAAAAAGGGAGACTTTCGTCATCCCTTTTTTTCGTGCTTCCATTCATCTAAACTCTCGACCATATAGGTTGGGAGTTTTTCTTGTTCCTGAATAAATGCCGGCCCATGTACACCTGTGTTGACATGAAGCGTGCGAATGCCACCATCAATTCCGAACAAAATATCCGTATGATAGTTGTCCCCGACCATCACGACACTCTCTTTCGTCAACCCAATCATGTCCAGTGCAATCTCAATCATGACGGGTTCCGGCTTCCCGATAAAGAATGGTTCTTTTTCTGTCGTCACCGTTAAAACAGACGTGAGTGACCCGTTCCCAGGTAACAAACCACGTTCAGTCGGAATGGCGATGTCACCGTTCGTCGAAATGAATCGAGCCCCCGAACGGATAGCGATTGCTCCTCGTGCCAATTTTTCATATGTGATATGACGATCGAGGCCAATGACCACATAATCCGCTTTCGGTTCATCAGTGACGTGAAACCCACGAGATTCAAGCGCGAGACGAAGCCCATCTTCCCCAATCATATAGACGGTTGCCCCAGGAGACATCTTCTCGATATAAAATGCCGTCGCCATCGCACTCGTCAAGACGTTTTCCGCCTTCACATTCGCTCCCATCGAAATCAACTTATCGGCGATCTGCTGTTGCGTCATTGATGCGTTATTCGTGACGAACAAATACGGAACGCCTGTCGCCTCCAATTCATTCACGAAATCGACTGCCGCTTGAATCGGTTCCGTACCGGCATACATCGTACCGTCTAAATCAAACAAATATCCTTTAATCGGTTCCATCCAATCACTCGCTTTCTGGTAAAAATGCGGACACTGGTCCAAGTTCGACTTCTAAGTAGCGACGAACTTGCTCGGAGAACGCGGTAAATTCTTGTTTTGACGTCTTCAGCCACTCATCGAACCGCGATGCATCTGCATCGACAAACTCACGTACATAGTAAGTCCGCAATCCGACGAGTGCTTTTGTCGCATGTGCCGTCTTTTCATCGAGTACGCGTTCATCGAGTAGAATCTCGACAATGTCTTCATAGCTACCTGGGTCTCTCATGATGAATCCGTCAATCATCGAGTTCCCTACGTCGATAATCCCTTCCATGAGTAGTACGGCCATGCGTTGTTTCGCGAGCTCCACCGTAAACGCATCTCCGCTCAATTGATCGGTATGTGCCAACATCGTCTCGATTTGTTCCAGTGTCTGATTAATCTTCTCTCTATTCACAAAATACATGATGATCCCCCCTGCTGTTAATACTAATCTTTTTTCGTTCAGGAGAAAAGAATCTGTCCTATTTACATCATTTATAAAAATGTGATACACTAATCAACGGATTTAAACCTTAAAAAGTATAACACATTAAATAGATATGACGTGGAGGGTACAACACTATGGAACGTGAATTAGCATTAGAAATCGTACGGGCAACAGAAGCGGCAGCACTCGCTTCTTCGAAATGGATTGGTCGTGGACAAAAAAATGAAGCCGACGACGCTGCAACTTCTGCTATGCGAGAGGTCCTTGGCACGGTCAACATGGATGCGACAGTCGTCATCGGAGAAGGTGAACTCGATGAAGCACCGATGCTATACATCGGAGAACGACTCGGTACCACGTTCGGTCCCAAAGTAGACATCGCCGTCGACCCACTCGAAGGGACATCGATCGTTGCGAAAGGACTCGGTGATGCGATGGTCGTCATCGCTGTCGCGGATGAAGGTGCCCTCCTCCACGCACCAGATATGTATATGGATAAGCTCGTCGTCGGACCGAATTTGAAAGGGAAAGTCTCACTCGACGAACCACTCGAATCTATCATTGAAAAGGCAGCAAAGTATAACAACAAACGCATTGAAGAAGTGACCGTGATCATGCAAGACCGCGATCGCCACGAACATCTTCGTCAAGCCGTCATGAATGTCGGGGCACGTGTCAAGTTGTTCGAGGATGGCGACGTATCAGCCGGAATCGCGGCTGCCGTCAAAACGAACCCGATCGATATCTTCATTAGCACGGGTGGTGCCCCGGAAGGCGTCATCACGGCCGCTGCCGTCAAGGCACTCGGTGGCGACATGCAGGCCCGTCTTCATCCGATGAATGAAGAAGAGTCTGCCCGCGTCATTTCGATGGGATTAAAAGACCCGCTCCAACTCCTCACGCTCGACGACCTCGTCAAGAGTGATGACTGCATCTTTGCTGCAACAGGTGTCACGTCGGGTGAGTTGCTCGATGGCGTCAAGTTCTTGACGGATGATATCGTTGAAACGACATCGCTCGTCATGCGCTCGAAGACACGTACGATCCGAAAAGTCGTGGCCGAGCATTATTTATCATTGAAGCCCTACTTACAAAAAGCTGAAGTCAACGCCTAAACTAAAACGCCTTGCTCAATATGAGCGAGGCGTTTGTTTGATTAAAATCCTTGTTCTGTCCCATGCACCGGCTCGTCTGCACCAGTTATATGGTTGTCACGAATCGAGTCGTAAAATGTCGCATACGTTGTCGAGAAGTATGGTCCGATGAAGAAGAACCCGATTCCAAGTGTCAAGAGCCCGACGAGGAACCAGCCGAAGAAGGACAAGAAGAGCATGAATGCTTCCATCTTGTGACCGTCCATGAGGCGACGTGATTCTGTGATGGATTCAAGTGCCGACAGTTCAGGCTGGTCGCGCAAAATGTACGGTGTGAGCGAGTACGAGAATGCTTTGATGATTCCCGGTACGACGAGCAATAACGTCCATAACACGAGGAATACACCCATCACAAACGATGTAATGACATGTTTCACATAACGCATCTGAAACGGCTTGAACATCGTCGAGAGCGACGCCCCCTTTTCACGGGATACGCCGAGTGCGAGCCATGACCAACCGATGGCAAGTGGGGCGATCAAGATTTGCAAGACATTCGACACGAAACTTAACGTGAGGTCCGTCGACGTGAACGGTTCTGGTGAATTGACGTCCATCTCGGGAGCAAACCATTGCGGAATCCCATTGATGATGAGGAATAAGAGCGCCAACCCGGCCATCAACCACCATTTCCCTTTCAATGCTTGCCGTGCATGTTGTTTCCATTCAGATCTCATAGTAACCCATCCTTTTTCATAGTCTTTCTATAGTGTACGTGAAAAGGTTGAAGTACGTTTCAAAAAATCATAAAAAAAGGGAAAGGAATTTCCCTTTCCGACTAGCGAATCATCACGTTACCTAAAAAGAACTGAGACATGGATAAGATCAATAGCAACACCCCGAGTGATAACACAAGATGTGATGCGACTTTAAAGACACGGCTTCGTAAGAACGAATGGCCGTATTCAAAGCGACGGATGATCAACACATGAAAGAGTTCAAACAGAATGACTGCCGCCGTAAAATAGAAGGTCATCATGATATGGAAACCAAAGAAGAGCATGGCCAATATCCCGAGTCCGAAGTTATGAATTCGATTATGGACGTCATCCCGATCCCCGACGGTCGTTTGTACATGTTGCATCCAATCACCTCACTCTAAAAACCAAAACTACGTAGTTATCCTTAATGACAATTTATCACATTTTTCCAACCTCAAAACTCGAAGTCACGACTTTTTACCTAAACGAAATATTTGGAAATCAATTGTAATAAAAAAAGTGCTGACGTCTCAGCACTTCACGCATTTGATTCTTCTGTCTTGTTGAATTTCCGCTTCAACTTCAGTTTTTGCTTCGTTCCACCAAAGACAGGTCCACTCTCTTCTTCATTGATTTCTGTTTCTTTCTTCAAAACGAAATATGGACAACCAAAATTACAATATTCGTATACGTAGTCCATCACGTGATCAATCCGGTTCTCGTACGTCGCCAATTTGGATTTCGGTTCATAGAATCCTTTCAACCGCAATTGACCATGTCCCCAATCACCTACTATATAGTCGTATTTATCAAGCACGTCACTATATCGTGCGATAAACGCTTCTTCATCGAAGCCGTCTCGTTTTTCTTCTAAGACGGTATAACCGTGGCGATTCACTCGAATCATCGCTCCCACCTCCACTCTGTTATCATAGCATGTCACCATCGATGCGCTCTATCCTTTTCGAATCACTTCATGACGGGCGACAATGGTTTCCCGTAATACGTCCCGCAATAACTCAGGCATGAAATATCGTTTCGGTTGGTCTGCCAAATATGGGAGAAGCGGACCGAATGTCAACATATCGACCGTCGCGACGCGGTATGACCGGTTCAGATCCAAGAGCTGTCCCATCACATAAACTTGTCCATCGCGTTGCTCGATTTGATAGAGGCTCGGTTCTCCGAGAACGGTACCTCTGAATCCTAGACCTCTCACATGCATATTCGTGAACGTTTCTTCGTTTACATCATGTAAAAAACGTGCCAACGTTTTGCCGTCTAATGTCAGAACACAAGGGTTGATTGGATGCGGACAAATGTGATGCAACATATTCAACGTCACTTTCCCGGGAGCAAGTCCTTCTAGCACAACACCGGAAGGGATAATCCCGACGTCTGCCTCACACCAGTCGACCATGCCTTCTACAAGCAAATCGCTGAGAGGGGAGTGTCCAAACCAATCTGACGTGTACCCGTCCGTTTCAGCAATTGTAATGTCAAGAAGTCGTTCGGCCTCTGCCCTTTCCGTATGCAACAAACTCAATGTATCCGGACTATCAGATTGATGTGCTAGTTCGTGCAGACGTGCTTCTTTTGCCACAACTTTCGTCCCGTCAATCGTCAGCGTGACTTCCCCGACATACTTGCCATACTTCCCTGCCTGTGCGATCAACACACCGTTCGTCGTTACACCTTCATCTAAGACGTGATGTGTGTGTGCACCGAGAATGACGTCGATTTCAGGAAACATCTCAGCTAATCGCTCATCCCCAAAAAATCCGAGGTGACTGAGCGCGATGATGACGTCACAATGCGCCAACTGCTTCAACGCTCGCTTCGTCGCGTCCAATGGCGACTCAATTTGCCATCCGAGCTCTGGATACAACTCTTCATATGGAGCAGTCACACCAAACAACCCGATTTTTAAATCATCTTGCTCGAGAACGAGCGTCTCCTCGACCCAATCCGGTCGTGAACCGTCACCCTCATACACATTTCCAAGTAAAACAGGAAATGTCGCTTCGTCATACAGCTCGGCTAGCCAATCATGAGGGAACGTAATCCCTTCGTTGTTCCCGATGGTGACAGCCGTCGGTTGGAGCCGCTCAAGTAATCGAACGTTCAACTTCCCACGCGTCACTTCAGTCGCCGGATGTGTGCGATCGGCATGATCTCCTAAATCAAAGTACAGCGTGTCGTCAGTGCGATGTTCTTCTAAAAATGAAACAAGTTTCGGCCATTGGTCGAACTTTGAGTGAAGATCATTGTAGTGAAAAATAGTAAGTATCGTCACGGCCATCCCTTCTTTCTAAAACAAACTGATTTGTCTCGGTGCAAGCTCATATTCGAGCCCAAGAATTTCAATTAGACGCTTCGCATTCGGCGCTGCATCCCCGGCCGAGTTGTTGTTAAAGTATACATACACGTCTTTCGCCTCACGGTCAATCTCGCGAAGTGAAACAGCCAATTCCTGAAGTTCCTCCTCGCTATACCGATACAGACAACGAACGTGCCGCCATTCTTGACTCGTCATCCCCGGCTTTTTAAGCCATCCGGACGTGTTTCGTCCATGCAATCGAACGACCGCGACGTCAGGATTTGTCACGACCGGTACGAAGGGGATGCTACTCTCTTTCGTCTGGGGCTCATCACAAATTGTGTTGATGAAGCGTTGTTCAGCTAAAAATTGGAGCGTACGGTCTCGGAACGCTTCGGAGAACCAAGAAGGATTTCGAAACTCGACGGCAATCTCATAGTCGGAAAGCTCGGCACGTAGTGTTCGTAAATAATCGAGATGCGGTTTTGAGACATCGAACCATGGCGGTAGTTGAACGAGCACAGCTCGTAATTTCCCTGACTTTTTCAATGGGTCGACAGAAACGCGATATCGTTCAAACAACTCAACTAGTGGCGTTTTCGGTTCACGATCGTGTCCACTCATTTCCCTGGAAACTTTCACGATGAATTGGAAGTGGTCCGGTGTCTCGTCATCCCACTTCTCGAAATTTTTAACAGGTTGTATTGCATAAAATGTCGAATCAACTTCAACGGTCGGAAAATGACCTGCGTACGTTGAAAGTTTTTGTTTTCGTTCTTCTGGAGTTGTATATAACAGATCATGGTCCCCCCAACCCGTCACACCAATGTAAATCATAGCGTCCTCCTTTACGATTCTGAAATAGCGGCTGCCTTTCGCTTCGACCAGTTCCATGTCCCTGTATATGTGATCAACAATAAGACAAGACCCATGATGAACGGATAGCGCATATCGATATCAAAGGCAATACCTGCCAAAGTCGGCCCTAAAATGTTTCCGATACTCATATACGCATTGTTCATCCCCATCGCGAGCCCCTGCTCATTTCCTGCCAGTTTCGAAACAAGCGTATTCAACACCGGTCGTAAAATCGAGGTCGATAAGAAGATGACGAGCGTTACAGCGAAGAACAACATGTATGTCCCTGCGAATAAAGACAACAAAAAGCCAAAGGAAGCAAGCGCGATGAAGGCGAGCACGACCTTGACCTCTCCCAAGAGTTCAACGAGACGATCTACTGCAAATAATTGAACGATGACGCTAACAATTCCTGTCCCGGTAACCATGATAGCAATCTCTTGTGGTGTCGCATCGAACATCTCGCTGACATATAGCCCAAGCACCGATTCATACGCCATTAGTCCAAACGCCATGACCAAGTTGATGACCAACACGAAAAAATAAGGCTTTCGCGTCGACATGACCAGTTGTGTCGGCAACGACTCTTTTACCGTCGGCGCCTTGTATGGAGCACGGTCAGGTTCTTTCAGGAGAAGTATCGAAGAAATGACGGCAATAAAGGATACAATGGCTGAAACGAGCAACGGTGCCTTCAATCCGAACTCAGCAAAAAAACCACCAATCCCTGGCCCGACCACGATTCCAAGTGACATTGCCGCGGAAATATAACTGTTCCCTCGAGCTCGTTGCTCCAGTGTCGTGATATCCGCCACATAGGCAAAAATGGCTGGAATCAATAGCGCAGCACCGACACCCCCGATGGCACGAGACACGAGAAGGACCGTCAAGTTATCGGATAGATAAAAGACACCCATTGAGATCGTGAATCCAATCAGTCCCAAAATAATCATCAATCGACGTCCATAAACATCTGCCCATTTTCCGGCAATCGGTGACATGACAAGTTGGGCACCCGCAAATACGGAAATCATGAGTCCGGCGGCCGTTCCCCCTTCGCCGATCATCTTTAAGTAGTCCGGAATAATCGGTATGATGATCCCGAATCCAGCGACGGCGATAAACATGTTCAACATGAGGATCGCCAATTGTTTTTTTTGTTTTGTCGTCAATGCATGTCACTCCCTTTTCATCTCTTCATTTTACTGTTTGTGCTCGGGTATGGGCAAACAATAAGACAGAAAAAAGCCCATCCTCGACCAAAGGATGGGCAAAATTTAAGAGATGCGTGATTGTGCAAGCGATTCTTGGGTTCCACTCTTCGGAAGGAGAAGCGTGATCACATACACGATCATCGTCGGAACTGCCCAAGCAAGACCAATGTCCGCCATTGGCAAGCTAGTGATCCAAGCTGTTGCCGCAGAAGGTTGGATGCCGTTCCACGTTTCGAAGATTGAAAAAACGAGGGCTGTATAGATCGTCGCTTTCATCGCCACACCAGGGTTGCGTTGAAGACGTTCCGTCACCGATACGAGCACAAGGGCGATCATGACCGGATAGAGAAGCGTGAGAAGTGGGATCGCGATTTGAATCAACGTACCCAATCCGACGAGTGAAATTAAATAACCGAACAATGTAGTCGCAACGACGACATGGTGATACTTGAGTGAATCAAATTGATTACTGATAAAGCGTGAGAACTCTGAAATGAGTCCGACCGCTGTCGTCAAACAAGCAAGGAAGACCGCTAGTCCGAGAGCAAGCATTCCGACTTGTCCGTAAGACGTACCAGCAAACGCTTGAAGAAGGCTTGCACCACTCGTCGTCCCTTCAGCGACCGCCATGTTTGCTCCGATTGATCCGAGCGAGATGTAAACGAGCATCAAACAGGTTACGGCAAGCATACCTGCAGAGCGAAGAAGAGATGATGCTTCTTTTTGATCACTCAATCCATTGGCTTTCAACGTGACGAGGACGATTGCCCCAAAGACGAGGGCCCCGAATACATCCATCGTCAAATAGCCTTGTTGGAAACCTTGACCGAGCGCACCGACCCACGTCTCAAATCCTGCCGCCGGAGCTCCTGGCTCTCCGAGCGGTGCGATGAGGTTCGTGAGCCCAATCGACGCGAGCAAGAACAAGAGGATTGGTGTGATGATGCGTCCGATGACTTCAATCAACTTTTGAGCACGGAGCGTCAAGAAGAACGTCAACCCGAAGAAGACGGTCGAACTCATCGCAAGTGTCAAAGTAGAAGGTGAATCGAGAAACGGAACGAGTCCCATTTCATACGTGACAGCGGCCGTACGCGGGATTCCGAAGAATGGTCCGATGGCCACATACATTAATCCCGTCAAGATGAGTGCGAGACGTTTAGGAATATAACGAGCAATTTGATCTGTTCCACCGCCGACCCGAGCGACTGCGAACAAAGCAAGAAGCGGTAAACCGACACCCGTAATGACGAACCCGATCATCGCCGGTACGAGATTCTCTCCCGCCAAGGCGCCGAGTTCTGGTGGGAACAGCAAGTTCCCGGCCCCAAAGAATAAAGCAAAAATCGTAAACGCTAACGGGAACAATGTCGATTTTTTCATACAACTACCTCCATACACTTGATATTCCGAACGACTTAACAAAAAAATAATAACTAAATTTTCTGACAATATATCGCTTGGTCTATTTCATTATACACACTTCCTACTGTTTGACCACCCCATCTACAAAATTAGAGGTTTAATTTTTAAAAAGGTGGATTTCATAAAAAAACTCCCCTGAAATCTACAAGGAAGTCGTAAGCGCTTAATACTTAATATCGAACGAACGGAAAGCTTGATTTTCTGTTTCCTTCTCCTCAATCTTTTCAACACCGACGAAACGGTTACCGTCTTTCAAAGCTTTTTTAAAGGCTTCAATGTCTTTTTCTGGTCCTTCTACATGAAGTTCGACTGTCCCATCACTTTGATTTCGAACCCAACCTTTGATTCCGTATTGTTGTGCGGTCTCTTGTGAAAAATACCGAAACCCGACTCCTTGGACACGTCCAGATACAATCAAATATTTAGCGACGACTCTCATTCTATTTTCCTCCTTCATTTTGACAAAGATGTTTAGACGTCCTTACTTTAGGAAACAGTATTTAAGTAAAATAATGGAATTGGAGTGGTTTTATGAATGACTTTATTAATTTCGTGACAACGATTTCGGACTGGCTTTGGGGCGTGCCCATCATCTCGTTACTCGTCTTATCCGGTGTCTTCCTCACGATCAAGCTCGGTTTTTTTCAGTTTCGTTACCCAATCTACATATTCAAGCAAACGTTTGGCAGCATCTTCAAAAAACCAAAAGGTGAAGGCGACATCAGCCCGAGACAAGCATTGACATCAGCCCTCTCTTCAACAGTCGGGGCCGCGAACATCATCGGTGTACCTGCAGCGATTATGTTCGGGGGACCGGGTGCCATCTTTTGGATGTGGGTCATCGCCATCATCGGCATGGCCATCAAATTCTCAGAGAGCGTGTTGGCCGTCCACTATCGTGAAAAAAATGATGCCGGCGAATTCGTCGGGGGACCGGTCTATTACATAGCAAAAGGACTTCGGTGGAAATGGCTCGCAACTTGGTTCGCTTTCGCGCTTATGATCGAACTCATTCCGAGTATCATGGTTCAAGGAAACGCTGTTAGCTCCGCAGTCCGTGAAACATTCAATGGGAATACGCTCATCACTGGCATTCTCATCGCTTGTCTCGTCGGCATCATCGTCTTCGGAGGACTGAAGCGCATCGCCAAAGTGACCGAGGTCGTCGTACCCGGTATGGCACTCATTTATGTCGGGGCCGGACTCGTGATCGTCTTGATGAACCTATCTGAAATCCCCGACGTGCTCAGTCTCATCTTCTCTTATGCGTTCGAGCCAATGGCAGCGTTCGGTGGATTCGCTGGGGCCGCAGTCGCCGAGACGATTCGTTGGGGCTTCGCCCGCGGACTCTATTCAAATGAAGCAGGTCTTGGGACGGCACCAATCGCTCATGCCGCCGCACAGACTGACCATCCGGTACGACAAGGGTTCTGGGCGGTCATCGGTATCGTCATCGACACGCTCATCATCTGTAGCACGACCGCATTCGTCGTTCTCTCTTCAGGTGTCTGGACGGCTGACGGTGCGATGGAAGACCCTGCTGCCTTGACGACAATCGCTTTCCGCGAATACTTCGGTTACACAGGAAGTTTACTCGTCACGATCTCACTCATCTTCTTCGTGCTCTCGACGATCATCGTCATCATCTTTTACGGCTCACGTCAGGCCGAGTACTTGTTCGGGTTGACGGCAGGTAAGGTCATGAAGGCGGTCTATATCGTCTCCATCGTCATCGGTTCGATCGGTGGAGCGCAGATGATCTGGAACTTCCTCGACTTGATGCTCGCGATGATTCTCATCCCGAACATGATTGCCGTCCTACTTTTAAGCAGTGAAGTAAAACGATTGACGAACGAGTTCTTTACGTCAGAGAAGTATTATAAAAAAGATATCGCCGAAGAAAAGGCGTCTTAACCAACAATCCGACTGCTCGCGCAGTCGGATTTTTTTAGGATGCGGGTTCGACCTTCTCGATTCCCGCCTTGATGGCTTGTACCGACGCATCAAACTTCTGTTGTTCTTCGTCCGTCAATTCAATCTCGATGATCTTTCGAATACCGCTCCGGTCAATCAAGGCCGGTACGCCGATATGCACGTCACTCGCCCCGTATTCGCCGTCTAAGTGGGCGCCAATCGTCACGACAGAGTTTTCATTTCGCACGATGGCCCTAATGATGCGAAGCAAACCGACCCCAATCGCATAGTAGGCAGCGTTCTTATGCTCAATGATTTGATAGGCGGCGTTTCGTACCTCTGTATAGATGGCTTCCAAGTGTTCAAACTGATACTTTTCATTTTCAGCTAACAGTTCATCGATACTCTTCCCATAGATGCGGGCGTTATGCCACGCGACAAATCCGGTATCGCCATGTTCGCCCATGTAGTAGGCATGACAGTTCCGTGATGACAGTTCGAAATAGTCTCCAAGTTTGTAGCGGAGTCGTGCCGTATCCAGCACGGTGCCTGAACCGATAACGCGTTCTTTCGGTAAGCCCGATGCTTTCCAGGCGACGTGCGCCACCACATCGACCGGGTTCGTAGCGACGACTAAGATACCGTCGAATCCGCTCTTCATCAAGTCTTCTGTCACGGTGCGGACGACCTTGGCGTTTTGGTCGACGAGGTCCATCCGCGTCTGACCCGGCTTTTGTGCTGCCCCTGCCGTGATGACGACAATGTCTGCGTCTTTACAATCCGAGTAATCACCTGCCCAAATCCGGACCGGTGTCGGGGCGAAGGAGATGCCGTGATTGAGGTCCATCGCCTCCCCTTCCGCCTTGGCATGGTTCGAGTCGATTAAGACGAGCTCTTCACAAAGGGCAGCCGTCGATAATTGATAGGCAAAACTGACCCCAACCCAACCGGCACCGATGACGGCGATACGGGTGATGTCTTTTGGGTCAATATAATCTTTATCCAGAATATGTGACATATAAATCCTTCCTTTCCATGAATCATTCTCTTGTTTAGCATACCCTACATACGGGATAGACATAACAAAAAACGGACCCCTTTTTTTAAGGAGTCCGTCCTTTAAACGATTTATCCAATCGAACCTTCCATCTCGAACTTGATGAGACGGTTCATTTCGACCGCATATTCCATTGGCAATTCTTTTGTGAATGGCTCGATGAAGCCCATGACGATCATTTCTGTCGCTTCTTCTTCCGAGATTCCACGGCTCATGAGGTAGAAGAGTTGCTCTTCTGACACTTTTGAGACTTTCGCTTCGTGCTCGAGTGAGACTTGGTCGTTCAAGATTTCGTTGTACGGAATTGTATCTGACGTCGACTCGTTGTCCATGATAAGCGTGTCACACTCGATGTTCGAGCGTGCGCCCTTCGCCTTACGGCCGAAGTGGACGATACCACGGTATGATACTTTTCCGCCTTGTTTCGAAATCGATTTCGAGACGATTGACGACGACGTGTTCGGTGCGAGGTGAATCATTTTCGCTCCAGCGTCTTGGTGCTGTCCTTTACCAGCAAGGGCGATCGAGAGTGTCATCCCACGTGCGCCTTCCCCTTTCAAGATGACAGCCGGGTATTTCATCGTGAGTTTCGATCCGATGTTTCCATCGATCCACTCCATCGATCCACCCGCTTCACAGACTGCACGTTTCGTTACCAAGTTGTAGACGTTGTTCGCCCAGTTTTGGATTGTCGTGTAACGGCAGTATGCATCTTTGTTGACGAAAATCTCAACGACCGCTGAGTGAAGCGAGTTCGTTGTGTAAACCGGTGCCGTACATCCTTCAACGTAATGAACCGATGCGCCTTCGTCGACGATGATGAGCGTACGCTCGAACTGCCCCATGTTTTCCGAGTTGATACGGAAGTAGGCTTGGAGTGGTTGCTCGAGTTTCACGCCTTTTGGTACGTAGATGAACGAGCCACCCGACCAAACTGCTGAGTTGAGGGCCGAAAACTTGTTGTCCGTCGGCGGGATCAACTTCCCGAAGTACTCTTTGAAGATCTCTTCGTCTTCTTTGAGTGCTGTGTCTGTATCTTTGAAGATGACGCCTCTTTCTTCGAAGTCTTCTTGCATGCTGTGGTAAACAACCTCAGACTCATACTGAGCCGAGACACCGGCCAAGTATTTTTGCTCTGCTTCTGGGATACCGAGCTTGTCAAACGTACGTTTGATTTCTTCCGGTACCTCGTCCCATGAGCGTTCTGTCTTCTCAGATGGTTTGACATAGTAAGTGATTTCATCGAAATCAAGTGCCGAGAGGTCTCCGCCCCATGTCGGCATCGCCATCTTGTTGAAGTGATCCAACGACTTCAAACGGAAGTCGAGCATCCATTGTGGCTCTTCTTTCATGCGCGAGATCGTCTCTACGATTTCTGTCGTCAAGCCGCGGCCTGAACGGAAAATCGAAACGTCCCGATCATGGAAGCCATATTTATAATCGCCAATTTCCGGCATGTTCTTTGCCATATCGGTCTCCTCCTTCTCCTTATGCGTCCTCGTCTACTCCTTTTTCAAGCGCTTTCCACGCGAGCGTGGCACACTTGATTCGAGCCGGGAATTTCGATACGCCTGAGAGCGCCTCGATATCACCGAGGTCAAACGTATCCGTGTCGTACTCTTTGCCTTGAACCATTTCAGAGAAGATGTTGGCGAGTTGAAGCGCCTCTTCTACTGTTTTCCCTTTAACGATTTGGGTCATCATCGATGCCGAGGCGAGACTGATGGAGCAGCCTTCCCCTTCAAACTTCGCATCTTTGACGATGTCGTCTTCGACTTGTAGTTGAAGTCGAAGTGAGTCCCCACACGTCGGGTTGTTCAAGTCCACCGTCACGCCATCTTCGATGACACCACGGTTTCTTGGGTTTTTATAGTGATCCATGATGACCTGTCGGTACAACATGTCGAGATTATTAAAACTCATAATTGAAATACTCCTTCGTTTGACGTAATCCTTCGATGAAGCGGTCGACTTCTTCTTTTGTATTGTACAAATAGAAGCTCGCCCGTGCCGTCGATGATTGCTTCAAAAGACGCATGAGTGGTTGTGCACAGTGGTGACCGGCACGAACCGCGATGCCTTGCATATCGAGAACGGTCGCGAGGTCGTGCGCGTGCACGTCCTTCAAGTTGAACGTGACGAGACCGACGCGATCTTCAGGACCGTAAATCTCAATCCCATCAATCGTTTTCATCTGCTCGATCGCATAAGTTGCGAGTTCACGTTCGTGTGCTTCGACGTTCTCAAGACCGATTTCTTCTAAGAAATCGATGGCTGCCGCAAGTCCGACCGCCCCGGCGATAATCGGTGTACCCGCTTCGAAGCGATACGGGATGTCTTTCCACGTCGATTCATATAAATCGACATAGTCGATCATCTCGCCACCGAACTCGACCGGCTCCATGTTTTTGAGAAGCTGTTTCTTCCCGTATAAGACACCGATTCCAGTTGGTCCGAGCATCTTATGCCCAGAAAAGGCGAGGAAATCACAATCGAGCGCTTGGACATCAAGTTTACGATGCGGTGCACTCTGTGCGGCATCGACGACCATGACGGCACCCAACTCATGCGCAAGTCGAGTGACTTCGGCAATCGGGTTGATTGTACCGAGCACGTTCGAGACGTGACTCATCGCGACGATTTTTGTACGATCCGATAAGACCGCTTGAACCGCATCGAGTGTGACACGTCCATCCGGCGTAAGTTCGACATATCGAAGCGTTGCGCCTTTTCGCTTGGCGAGTTGTTGCCACGGGATTAAGTTCGCATGGTGTTCCATCGGAGTGAGGACGATTTCGTCGCCTGCACCGACATTCGCATCCCCGTAGCTCGACGCGACCAAGTTGATCGCCGTGGTCGTTCCACGAGTGAAAATGATTTCTTCAGGAACCGCCGCATGGATGAAAGAGCGGACGCGTTCGCGTGCTCCTTCATATGCATCCGTCGCTTGCGTCCCGAGCGTATGGACGCCACGATGCACGTTCGAATGGTTGCGACGATAATAGTCCTCGATCGCCTCGATGACAGCGAGCGGCTTTTGTGAGCTCGCCGCGCTATCAAGATAAACGAGCGGGTGTCCATTGATTTCCTGATCTAAAATCGGAAACTGTTCACGAATCGAGGCGTTCAACATCTTAACGTACTTTCCCTTCGATGACTTCGCGGAGACGGTCTTTGACCGAATCGATTGCGAGTTCTTCGACGACAGGCGTCAAGAATCCGTGAATGATTAAACGCTCTGCCTCTTGGCGAGACAATCCACGGCTCATCAAGTAGTACAATTGAACATCATCGACACGACCGACCGATGCTGCGTGACCTGCCATTACGTCATCTTCATCGATGAGAAGAATCGGGTTGGCATCACCACGTGCTTTTTCAGAGAGCATCAAGACGCGCTCTGTTTGTACACCGTTCGATTTTGACGCACCGTGGTGAATCATCGATGTCCCGCTGAAGATCGCAGTCGCTGCGTCTTTTTGAACACCGTGAATCATGATGAACCCTTCAGATGCTTTCCCGAAGTGGTCGGTACGGATGTTGAAGTTTTGTTTTTGTGCACCGCGACCGATCGTCACAGCTTTTGTATCCGAATACGTGTTGTCACCGACGAGGTGAGTCTTCGTCTCGACGACCGAGTTCCCGTCGTTCATGTGACCGAGCGCCCAATCGAGGCGACCGTTCGCATAGACGACACCGCGACGGTTCATGAACGTGAGTGCTGACTCAGCGAGCTGATCGACACCACCGAAGACGACTTTCGCGTTCTCTCCAGCGAACACTTCAGTCACGACGTTGACCGTGTGCGGTTCGTTCGTACCAGAAAGGAAGTTTTCGATGTATGTCACTTCACTGCCTTCGTCTGCGACGAGGATCGTGTGGTGATAGAGGGCGCCGTTCGCCTGTTCCATCGTGAAGATCGCTTGGAGCGGATCTTTTAATTGCGTGTTTTTCGGTACATAGATAAACGCACCACCATTTGTGAGGGCAGCATTTAACGCCGAAAGACGCTCTTCATCGACACGTACGCCTTCTGTCATGAAATATTTCTCAACGAGCTCAGGATGTTGCTCCATCGCTTCTTTGATTCCCATAAATAAGACGCCTTCTGGCATCGATAATTCGTTATAGACGATATGACCGTTGCGTTCAACGAGCACGTTTGTCCGGTGGTCTCCGAGAAGTGATTCGATGTCTGCTGTCAAACCGTCTTTCGTTTCGAGTTCGACATCTCCCGCTGTGAAGTCCCACTTATCGATCTTAATCTTTTCAACTTTTGGCAAAGCAAGTGTCGGCGCAAGTTCTGCTGCCTCTTTACGACGGTTGACCATCCATGCTGGTCCACCGAGCGCTTCTGCACGTGCCGACAACGCTTGTGCATCCAATTCAAATTGTACGGTCATCGTACAGCCTCCTTACACTTCTGTGTCTACTGTCATTCCAAGTTCTTGCTTCACCCAGTCGTAACCTTCTGCCTCGAGTCGTTGTGCGAGCTCTTTACCACCAGACAAGACGATTTTCCCGTCCATCATGATGTGTACAAAATCTGGCTCAATATAGTTGAGGAGACGTTGGTAGTGCGTGATGATCAAGCAACCAAACTCTTCTGAGCGCATTTCGTTTACACCTTTTGCGACAACTTTCAGAGCATCGATATCAAGTCCAGAGTCGATTTCATCCAAGATGGCGATGTTCGGTTGAATCATCATCATTTGAAGAATTTCGTTACGTTTCTTCTCACCACCTGAGAATCCTTCGTTTAAGTAACGGTGTGCCATTTCAGAAGGGATTTCGAGAAGCCCCATCTTCGTATCGAGTTCACGGATGAACTTCATGAGCGAGATTTCTTGACCTTCTTCACGACGTGAGTTGATTGCTGAACGCAAGAAGTCCGCGTTTGTGACACCGCTGATTTCAGCCGGGTACTGCATCGCAAGGAACATCCCTGCTTGTGCGCGCTCGTCGACTTCCATCTCGAGGACATCTTCGCCGTTTAATTCGACGCTTCCCCCAGTGACCTCATAAAGTGGATGGCCCATGAGTGCTGATGCGAGTGTTGATTTACCAGTCCCGTTCGGACCCATGATGGCATGAATTTCGCCACCTTTAATTTCTAGGTTAAGACCTTTGACAATCTCTTTTCCTTCGATTGAGACGCGGAGGTCATCAATTTTCATTTGTGGTACGTTAGACATTCGGATACCCCTTCCGTATTTTCTTGCCAAATTGTTTGGCGTAGATTAGATATATTCTAATCTTAGACTAGTCGATTTTTTATTTCAAGCGACTCACCTTACGATTCATTCTCAATAGAATGATAAAAGTTGAGAATGCTAATAGTAGGAAATCAAGACATTAGCCGGCAGTCTCCTCCATGAGTGCGAGAACAGCTTTTCGTTCTCGTACAGCAGCGGCGAAGAAGAAGGAACCGCATCCTGTCAATATCGCCAAACTACCGAATACCGGAAGCGAAGATTGACCAAACGTATCGAGTAACATGCCCCCGATAATCGGCCCAATCGTCTGTCCGAGCGACGTCAATCCCATCGCTCCAAAATAAGTTCCCCGCAAATGTTCCGGCGCAAGTTCATCCGTTAAGACGTCCGTCATCGTGAACATCAACACTTCACCGACCGTGAAAATGACCATTGCGACAAAGAGGACCCATTCCACTGTAGCGAATCCAATCAACAACAGCCCGAACGACAGTGTCGAGATGCCGAAAAAGAGCGATTTGATCGGGGAGACACGAATCCCGAAACGCATAATCGGATACTGGACGATGAGGACCGTGATGGCGTTCGTCGTCAATAAGTAAGCAAATAATCTTGAGCCGTCTTCTAACCCATCACTCAGCGCAATGAATTGAGGAAGTGTCGAATTGAACTGACTGTAACCGATGATTGCAAAAATCATACCGATGATGACCGCCCGAAACGTCCGATCGTCCCGTAAGACGCGGAATGTCTCCGTCAGGCGCGGACGTACCTTTACTCCATCCCCTTCTTCAAACGGATATTTATAGAATAAGAATGAGATGATCATGCCGTATATGATGTAGACGGCGGTCACGACAAAAAAGGCGGTCTTCACACCAGTTAGTGACAACACGACTGCTAACAGTGGTCCGATGGCTGCGGCGATGTTGATCATAAAGTAACGGACGTTATAGACGATGACTCGCTCTTCTGCCTGGGTCGTGTCACTGATGAGTGCACGTGAAGCCGGTTCTAGAAAAGAGCGTGACATCCCCATCAAAATCGATAGCATGTAAAACCAAAATAGCTCTGTCGCGAGCGCAAGTCCTGCGAACGTGACGGCATTGAGCACGATCCCGATGAGCATGAGCTGTTTTCGTCCATAGCGGTCAGATAGCGTCCCTCCAAAGAAACTCATGAACAGGCCCGAAAGTGCCGTCACGGCAAAAATCGTTCCAATTACACTCGCTGAAAAGCCGAGCGTGGCCAAATAAATCGCAAAAAATGGCATGACAAAAAACGTCGCCAGTCGTGCAAAAAACGTCCCGAACAAGACGCCCCACGTCAGTGGATGAATCTGTCTGAACTTCATCCAAATCCCCCCTTTTCTTTCATATATGTAGTGTACTTCTCTTCATGAAAGAACACTAGACAAAAAAGACTCAGGGGATATAACCCCTGAGCCGAGCTGATTTATTGTTGTACCGGTACGACCGCACCTTTATATTCGTCTAAGATCCATTGCTGTGTCTCTTCAGACGTCAACACTTCGAGGAGTGCCTTGACGCGCTCATCTTCTTCGTCCCCTTCACGTGTGACGATTAAGTTGACGTATGGTGAATCTTCCCCTTCAAGTGCGATGGCATCTTCAAGCGGGTTGAGACCTGCGTCAATCGCATAGTTCGTATTGATAAGGACCGCATCGCCTTCTCCATTTTTAAATGCCGTTGTGAGTAAAGTCGCTTCTACGTCCGTCTTGAACTCTAAGTCTTTCGGATTGTCAACGATATCAGATACTGTCGCATCGACTGTTTTGCCTTCTGCGAGTGTGATGAGTCCTTCTGATTGGAGCATCGTAAGAATTCGTCCGTGGTCAGCGACCGATGAACTCATGATGATTTCTGCCCCTTCCGGAAGTTCATCGAGCGATTTGTAAGTTTGTGAGTAGACCCCGATCGGCTCGATGTGGACGCCACCCGCTGAGGCAAATTTGTAATCTTTGTTTTCAGTCATTTGTGACTTGAGGTACGGCTCATGTTGGAAGTAGTTCGCATCGAGCTCCCCGCTCGCGAGCGTCTTGTTCGGAAGTACGTAGTCTTGGAACTTCTTGATTTCAAGCTTGTACCCTTTTGCCTCATATTCTTCTTGGACGTGCTCTAAAATCTCAGCGTGCGGTACGTTCGATGCACCGACGATCAATGTTTTTTCATCGCCAGACCCCGAGTCTGCCTCTTCTCCGCCGCAAGCCGCGAGAACCGTGAATGCTGATAAAGCTGTCAATCCGAGTACTGTTTTCCAAGTTTTCATAATGAATCCCTCCAAATAATATATGTTGTATTAAGCTGAACGTTTATCAATTTTTGTAACGAGTCGGTCACCGATGAACTGGATGACGAACACGATCAACAAGATGAGCACCGTCGCCACGAACGTGACGTCGTTTTGTGAACGCTGGAACCCTTCCAAATAGGCCAAGTTCCCGAGACCGCCGCCTCCGACGACTCCGGCCATCGCCGTATAGCCGACGATTGCAACGATGGTCACTGTAATCCCGGAGACGAGCGCCGGGAGTGCTTCAGGAATTAACACTTTATAGATGATTTGCCATTTCGTCGCTCCCATCGACTCTGCTGCCTCGATGACCCCTCGGTCTACTTCGCGAAGCGCAAGTTCGACCATTCGAGCATAGAACGGTGCCGCGCCGATGATGAGCGCCGGAAGCGCCGCCGTCGAACCGAGCATCGTATCGAGTAAGAACAGCGTGAACGGGATGAGTAAGATAATCAAAATGATGAACGGGATCGAACGGAACACGTTGACGATTGCGCTGACAAAGACGTAAATCGGACGATTCTTCAATAATAGCGATTCGTTTGTAATATAGAGAACCAAACCTAAAGCGAGTCCGATCACAAACGTCGCCACACCTGCGACGAGCGTCATATATAACGTCTCCCAAGTCTGCTCCATCATAATTTGCCAATCTACGTTAGGAAACATCGCTTTCCACCTCCACTTCTACGGATTGCGAACGAATCGACGCGATGGCGCGTTCGATTTCACTTGCTTCCCCAATCAGTTGGATGAATAGCGTACCGAGCGCACCGACTTGTGACTGGGTCACGTTCCCACCGATAATGTTGAATCCGATGTCATGTGTTTTAAGAACGTCAGACAAAATTGGTTGTTCTGCCGTCTCGTTCAAGAATTTCAATTTGACGATTTGACCGCTCGGATACCGTTCCTTCAAATGTTCGAACGTGAGCGATAGATCGTCGACCGCTCCGATTTGTTTGACGAACTCTTTCGTGATCGGTTGTTTCGGATGTTGGAACACGTCCGAGACTTGACCCGTCTCGACGACTTTTCCTGCTTCCATCACGGCGACTCGGTGACAGATCTTTTGAATCACGTGCATCTCATGCGTGATGAGGACAATCGTCAATCCGAGTTTCTTATTGATACTGACGAGCAGTTCGAGAATCGAATCCGTCGTCTTCGGGTCGAGTGCACTCGTTGCTTCGTCACAGAGGAGCACCTCTGGGTTTGTGGCGAGCGCGCGTGCGATCCCGACTCGCTGCTTTTGACCGCCCGATAATTGTGACGGATAGCTGTCCTCGCGACCGGCCAATCCAACGAGTTCGACGAGTTCTTGAACCCGACGTTTCCGCTCACTTGCCGGCACCCCAATCAGCTCGAGCGGAAAACTGATATTTTCTGCGACCGTACGCGACCATAGAAGGTTAAAGTGTTGGAAGACCATCGAGACGTTTTTACGGACACCTCGTAATTCTTTCGGGCTGAGTTTCGTCAGCTCGCTCCCGGCAACTTCGATTTCACCGCTTGATGGTGATTCGAGACGATTGAGCAATCGGATGAGCGTTGACTTCCCTGCCCCTGAATATCCGATTATTCCAAAAATTTCACCGCGATCAATCGTTAGTGATACATCATCAACCGCCTGGACACGACCATTTTTCGTATCGAACCATTTGGCGACGTTTCGTAATTGAATCAATATATTTCCCTCCTGACAACAAAAAAAGCGCACACGTTTGAGCAAACGTGCGCACTTTATCGTACGGACAACGATTGCTCTCATCTTTCAAGGTTTTCACCTTGCTGGAATTAGCACCATTTCGGATTACTCCGCGGTTGCTGGGCGTCATAGGGCCAGTCCCTCAGCCTCTCTTGATAAGAGTGTTGTATATTCGATTAGCTTTATCATAGCGACAGCTTTTTCTGCTGTCAAATCCTTTTTTCAAAAAATTAAAAAAAGGTGCCGTCCGAGGACGACACAGAACGTAGCACCTTGAGTCACGGAAGGACAGCCCATAGATGAGAATCTTTTGCCCGTTCAAGAATTCCACCCTTACATGGGGGAGATTCACCAATCACCACTCAATCTTAGCTTGGACCGTGCGATTATACGAAACGTCTCTCTTCGCTTGATTTTTTTGGGGGACAATCGAAGGGAAGACTGACGTGTATTCGTGTAAAGTGTAGCAGCGGCTTCGCTAAAACGTCTTGATGTCGGGAATATCGCGTCCTATTTTGTGTTCAAGTAAGATGTTGTAATGAATATACCATTCGTGAACTTTCTGTGTCAACTGATTATTTAAAATTTTCAGATTATTCTAATGTTCCTCTCTTACTTCATGAAAGAGAGGACGTGTTGCACATTTTGAAACGCGTAAAGACGATCTCGCACCTTGCCGTTTTCAAGCTTCAATAGTGCCGGAACACTCATCACCTGATATGCTTCGAGCTCTTTTGGGATATAGTTCGCATCCCGCTTTTCAATTTTAATGTCAGGGTCGACCGCTTCGACGACCGTCAACATTTTCTCCGCCACAGCGCATGTACCACACATCGGGGCGTATATATATAAGTATCCGTCTGTAATCATTCTTCTCACCTCTCCTGTCATTATAATGGGCGATGGATTCTCATTCAAAAATCGTGCTCTGTTGAAATTTTAGAATATTCTTCTATCTCGTGTTTGAACGAGCGACGCTCATCAAATCCGATCACTACCGCCTCGACTTCGAGTAAACAAAAAAACGGCTTCTCCGATTCGGGAGAGGCCGGTTTTGATTATCCTTGAATCATCGCTTCGTATTCTTCCGCAGACATGAGTTTGTCGAGGTCTGACTCTTCCGTCAATTCGACTTCGACCATCCATGCGTTTTCAAACGGTGACTCGTTGACGAGTTCTGGAGAATCCGCGAGGTCCTCGTTCACTGCTGTGATGCGTCCTGATACCGGTGCATACAACTCAGAGACCGTCTTCACTGATTCGACCGAACCGAATGGCTCGTCGAGCAAAATTGTACCATCGACTTCTGGGAGTTCGACAAACACGATATCCCCTAGCTCGCTCTGTGCGAAATCCGTGATGCCGATGCGGGCTTTCGTTCCGTTGACTTCTACCCATTCATGTTCTTTTGAATAACGTAAATTTGCTGGTACTTTGCTCATCCTAACTTCCCCCTCAAATAAATTAGACTCACATCTGTATTATAGCACTTAGCCCCAAACGTCCGTAAAGGACTTTTCTGAAAATCCGACGGTCGTTTTTTCACCATTTGTGACGATTGGTCGCTTCAAAAGCATACCATTGCTCGTTAATAACTCGAGTTGTTCGTCTTCTGATAAATGTGGCAACTTGTCTTTAATTCCTTCATTCCGGTAAACTTGCCCGCTCGTGTTGAAGAATTTCTTGAGCGGTAAATCCGATTGCTTCCATAAATCAGCGAGTTCTTCTTTCGTCGGCGTCGATTCGACGATATGGACGTATGTATAATCGATGCCTTGCTCTTTCAACCATTTTTCTGCTTTTTTGCACGTACTGCATGGTGGATAGCCGTATAGTGTCACCATCTGTTCATCACCTCTCTCATCAATGTAGCATATTCTGAGAAATCAATTCACGTCTCAAGCAACCGCTCAATCTCTCGCTTCATCGTCGTGTTGACAACATGTCGCTCTTCGATAAAACGTAAGATGGCCGACGCCGCGACGCCTGATCTACCATATCCTAATACCCCGCCCAACAGGAAAGAAATCATCTGCGGATGTCTCGACTCGACCCGACGTGTCGGGTTGAAGGCGTCGCCTTGTTTACCGATTGCTTTCAAGACATTTTGAACGGCTGCGACTTGAATGAGCTCGAATCCGGCAAGCGTCTCCCCTCGACGTTCGCGTAACAAGCCCACATATAGATTCGTCAATGCTTCTTCGTAGTAATAAGAGGATGCATGACGCTCGATAGCGAGGTCCGGTGTCGCGAACACATCTAGCGCCTCATCACGTCTCCAAACGACGCGCCCCGGCGTGTAAGCGATTGTCGCGAGTTCGTGCACTTCAAAGACGGCAAATTCCCCATAAATACCATCGTGATACATGATTTTATGCCCGTCTTTCGTATTTTGGAACTGATAGTGAAGCGGTTCGACTTCGAGCCAGTCAAGTCGGTCAATAAAGCGTGCCTTATGCCCGTCCTCGACAATCAAAAAGAAATCGAGGTCGGAATAATCATCTAGCCGTTCTGTCTCTTGTCCAATCGATCCTAATGCAAGCAACATGAGCGTGCCGTCATGTTCGGCAACGGACCGTCCAATTCGCTCCATCCGGTCGAGTAATACATCTCGTCTTTTCATCGTCTCTCCCCCTCGTCTCTATTGTACGTGGCAGAGCTCAAAAAAAGAAAGGGCCGACCGCGTCCGGTCCACCCTTTCTGTCAATTTGATTAGACGATAAACTTATTCGCTTTGATGAGGCTCGCTGCGACTTCACGCTTCGTACCGATCACATTGATTGGCTGGTAGCGGCTGAACTTTTTCATCGCCGAGAGAAGCATACGCTGCTCGTCACCAGACGCCGCTGCGTACAACACTTCTTTCGCCATGAGTTCGACTTGTTTGAATACTTGCTCCGCAAAAATTTCTGTGTAGCGGACTTTGAGCGTGTTCTTCTCTTCGCCTGTACGTGCGATCGCTTTGTCTGTACGAGCGATGGCTGCTTCAAGCGCGTAGATGGCACTGATCATGTCTGCGATCTTCGCCAAGATTTCTTGTTCGTTTTGAAGGTCTTGTTGATACTTCTGTACCGCTGTACCAGCGACCATCAAGTGAATTTTCTTCATGTTCGCAAGGAGCATCTTCTCACGTGCGAGCGGTGAGCCGTCCAATTCTTGTGGCATGTAGCTCATGAGCTCTTTTTGAAGTTTTTGTGCTTCTGCGAGAAGAGGCAATTCACCTTTCATCGCTTTCTTGAGAAGCGTACCTGGTACGATTAAACGGTTGATTTCGTTCGTTCCTTCGAAGATTCGGTTGATGCGTGAGTCACGGTAGAGGTTCTCGACTTCATATTCTGACATGAATCCGTATCCACCGTGGATTTGAACCGCTTCATCGACGACATAGTCGAATGTTTCAGAAGCGAACACTTTGTTGAGTGAGCATTCAATCGCGTATTCCGCGATCGCTTGTGCAACTTTCGATCCATCACGCATATTCTCGTCACCGAGTGCGTCGAGGCTGTCTTGGAACAAGCCACCTGTACGGTAGACCGAACTTTCCATCGCATAGATATTCGCTGCCATCGTTGCGAGTTTTTCTTGGATAAGCGGGAATTGACTGATCGGTGTCTTAAACTGCTTGCGCTCGTTCGCGTATTGTACCGAGAGGTCGAATGCACGTTTTGAAGACCCGACTGCTCCGACTGCGAGTTTGTAACGACCGACGTTCAAGATGTTGAAGGCGATGACGTGGCCTTTTCCGACTTCACCGAGAAGGTTGTCGACTGGTACTTCAACATCTTCAAGGATGAGCGTACGTGTCGACGATCCCTTGATTCCCATCTTCTGCTCTTCTGCGCCTGTTGAAACTCCTTTGAAGTCACGCTCGACGATGAAGGCACTGAACTTGTCGCCATCGATTTTCGCGTAGACGACGAAGACGTTTGCGAAACCAGCGTTTGTAATCCATTGCTTCTCCCCGTTCAAGACGTAGTGCGTGCCCGCCTCGTTCAAGACAGCTGTTGACTTCGCACCGAGGGCGTCAGATCCTGAGCCCGGCTCAGTGAGTGCGTAAGCTGCAATCCATTCGCCTGTCGCGAGTTTTGGCAAGTACTTGTGTTTTTGCTCTTCTGATCCGAAGAAGACGATCGGGAGCGTCCCAATCCCAACGTGTGCGCCGTAGCTGAGTGCAAACGAACGCGCTTTCGCAAAACGCTCCGTAATGATGGAAGATGAGATTTTATCAAGCTGGTAGCCACCGTACTCTTCTGGAACGTCTGCTCCGAGGAGTCCGAGCTCTCCTGCTTCTTTCAACAATTCGACAGAGAGGTCGAACTCATGTTTCTCGATGCGTCCGAGGACTGGCATGACACGGTCATCAACAAATCCTGCTGTCGTGTCCCCGATCATCTTATGCTCATCTGAAAAATCCTCTGGAGTGAAGAGACGCGCTGCGTCGAGTTCGTCAATGACGAAGCTACCGCCTTTAATCAATTCATGTTCTGTACGTTCCATATCCGATTCCCCCTTAAAGTAATTCGAAGACACCAGCCGCGCCCATACCGCCGCCGATACACATCGTGACAACCCCATACTTCTCATTGCGTCGTTTCATCTCATGCAAGATCGAGACCGAAAGTTTTGCTCCTGTACATCCAAGCGGGTGGCCGAGGGCGATAGCGCCTCCGTTCACGTTTACTTTCGACGGATCAATTCCGAGTTCCCGGATGACACCGAGTGACTGACTCGCGAACGCTTCGTTCAACTCGAACAATCCGACCTCTTCTAACTTCACACCAGCCATCTCGAGTGCTTTTGGAATGGCGACGATCGGACCGATTCCCATCACTTCCGGGCGGACACCGCCGACCGCGAACGAGAGGAACTTCGCCATCGGTTGTAACCCTTGGCGTTCTGCTTCTTCACGGTCCATAACGAGGACAGCTGCCGCTCCGTCTGAAACTTGTGAGGCGTTACCTGCCGTGACCGAACCTTTGATTTTGAACGCAGGACGGAGTTTGCCTAGCGCTTCAACCGTCGAGTCGGCACGGACACCTTCGTCATGCTTCACGACCTTCTCCACTTCAGCGACTTTTCCGTCTTCACCGAGTACGTGCTCGATGACCGTCACAGGGGCAATCTCTTCTTGGAACTTGCCACCTGCGATGGCTGCCGCCGCTTTTTGGTGACTGTTGATGGCGAATGCATCTTGGTCCTCACGCGAGATATTATATTCAGCCGCGACACGTTCTGCCGTATGACCCATGCTCATGTAGTACTCTGGTGCCGTCTCCATGATGTGTGGGTTTGGACGGATGACGTGACCACCCATCGGGACTTGGCTCATCGATTCCATACCGCCGGCGATGATTGCCGTCGCTTGACCGATCATGATTTTTGCCGCTGCATCCGCAATAGCTTGAAGGCCTGACGAGCAGTAGCGGTTGATGGTAATCGCTGGTACTTCGTGCGACAGTCCCCCCCGGACCGCCGCATAGCGAGCGATGTTCATCCCTTGCTCCGCTTCTGGCATCGCACAACCCATGATGACGTCATCAATCGGGCCTTTATATCCTGAACGCTCAAGCGTTGCCTTGATGGCATATCCCGCGAGCTCGTCCGAACGAACGTTACGGAACGAACCGCGCTTTGCTTTTCCGACCGGCGTCCGTGCGCCGGCTACGATGACTGCTTCCCTCATCTGTATTGTCCCCCTTTATCAGTTCCGTAGTGGTTTGCCTTTCACGAGCATATGTTGCATCCGTTGTTGTGACTTCGGCTCCCCGATGAGGCTCAAGAAGGCTTCACGCTCGATGTCGAGGAAGTACTGCTCGTCGACGAGTGTACCGTATGCCAAATCGCCACCGCTGATGACGTGTGCGAGTTTCTTCGCAATCTTCAAATCGTGCTCTGAAATATAACCACCATAGAACATTTCATACGCCGCGAGTTCGAGCGTCGCTTTACCCGTTTGACCGACGACCGGTAACTTCTCGCGAACGGGTGCCGTGTACCCGTCAGCCAGTTCAAGGACCGTCTGTTTCGCATCGAACGTTAAGTGGTCACGGTTCATTGAGATTCCGTCGACCGCACGGTGGTAACCGAGCGTCTTCGCATCAAATGCCGACTTCGATACTTTCGCCATCGCGATGTTCTCGAACGTCTGCTGTGCAGCCTTCTCAATGTTTTGCATCGATTTTGGCGTCTGCTCAAGGAGACGACGATACGTGTTGACGTTTCCGCCCCCACCTGGGATGAGTCCGACCCCGACTTCGACGAGACCCATGTATGTCTCAAGCGCGGCTTGCATACGCGCTGCTGGCAAGCTGATTTCCGTCCCACCACCTAGCGTCATGCCGTATGGTGCGGCGACGACCGGGCGACTTGAATAGCGAATCTTTTGAACGGCTTGTTGGAACTTGTTGATGATCCAATCGAGTTCGAACCAGTTCTCGTCTTCTGCTTCCATAAGCATCATCGCAAGGTTCGCGCCGACACAGAAGTTCTTGCCATCGTTGGCGAGGACCATCCCTTTGAAGTCTTGCTCGACACGGTCGATCGATTGTTCAATCATCTGCATGATGTCGACTCCGATTGCGTTGTTTGGTGAGGTGAATTCAAGTGCGACGACGTCATCGCCGATATCGACGAGGCGTGCCCCACCGTTCTCTAAGATGATACCGTTTGATTTTGCGAGCGGTTTGAGTTTCAATTCTTTCGGGTTGACGGTCTTCTCGACATACGCCTTCGACGCTTTATCGTAATACTGGTCTCCCTTGTAGAATGACGTATTACCTGCAGCAAGCATCTCATCGATCCATGCCGGGACGTCATAACCTTCCGCTTTCATGCGCTCGACTGATTTTTCAACACCGAGGGCATCCCACATCTCGAACGGTCCAAACTTCCAACCGAAGCCCCACTTCATCGCGTCATCGATAGCGACGATCGTATCGGCGATTTCTCCAGTGAGACGCGCCGAGTAAGCGAGCGTCTTCGCCGTGATTGGCCAGAGCAGTTGTCCGATGCGACCTTTGTTCAAGATAGCACCTTTCAATTTCGCCTTCGATCCAGGAAGTGACTTGATTTGATCGAGTTCAGCACCTGTAATCGCTTTCAATTGTTCGTATTCGAACGTCTGAAGGTTCAATTCCTGAATGACCTTGCCTTCTTTCTTATAGAAGCCCTGACCGGCCTTTTGTCCGACCCATCCTTTTTCGACGAGTTGCTTCATTTCTGCGGGAACGTCGAAGGTGTCCTTCTCTTCGCCTGATTCGAGTGTCTCATAGACGTTACCTGCCACGTGGACGAACGTGTCGATTCCGACGACGTCGAGTGTGCGGAACGTCGCAGATTTCGGACGACCGATGAGTGGACCCGTGATTGAATCCATTTCTCCGATTGAGGCGTTTTGCTTGAGCATCTCTTCGAACGTGACGAGAAGACCGTACGTCCCGATGCGGTTCCCGATGAAGTTCGGCGTGTCTTTTGCTTCGACGACACCTTTTCCGAGACGGTCTTCCGCGAAGCGTGACATGAAGTCGATGACCGGACGGGCTGTCTGCTCCGTCGGGATGAGTTCGAGCAACTTCAAGTAACGCGGTGGGTTGAAGAAGTGTGTGCCGAGGAAGCGGGATTTCAATCCTTCCGGAAGGGCACTTGCCATCGCTTCGATTGAAATCCCTGACGTGTTCGAGCTGAGGATCGCATCTTCACGGATGTAAGGTGCAATCTTCTCGAAGAGCTGTTGCTTCACATCGAGGCGCTCGACGACGACTTCGATGATCCAGTCCGCCTCTTTCAAGCGCTCCAAGTCATCCTCTAAGTTCCCGACTTCGATGAAGTTGAGGTGGTCGGCTGTCGCGAGTGGTGCTGGATTTTGTTTCAATAGCTTTTGCCGGTTTTCTGAGGCGATACGATTCCGTACTTCAGGTGACTCGAGCGTCAATCCTTTCGCTTCCTCTTTGGCTGTCAATTCACGTGGTACGATGTCGAGCATGAGCGAACGAATCCCCGCGTTCGCCAAGTGAGCCGCAATCCCCGCCCCCATTACTCCTGAACCGATGACGACCGCAAAACGAATTGAGTTCGTCAAACGGAGGTCGGTTGATTGTTCGATGTGACTCGTCATAGTGTTCCCCCCTAAAATGAGAATGAATAGTGATTCATTTCACGCGTAAAAAAAATCGCAATCACCATCGTGTTTACTCTTCTATCATAAATGAATGAACATTCATTCGCAAGCGTTCATTTTTCAATTTCATTCCATTTTTTGAATGAACGATTAGTTTTCAACGGGTGTGGTATAAACAAAAAGAGTCAAATTTAGAAAGGGGAACGTATACATGCGAGATAATCGTTTAAATACTACCGGCAATCGAAAGGATTTTGAGTCGTTCCAAAAGAGTGCCCAAGAACAGGCGCATCAACCAGGGATCGATTCGAAGATGGAACCTTTCCCCATCTATGAACGAGAAGATTATAAAGGAAGTGACAAGTTAAAAGACAAGGTCGCCATCATCACCGGTGGAGATTCCGGGATTGGGAAGTCGGTCGCCATTTTCTTCGCCCATGAAGGCGCGAACTCCGTCATCGTCTACAAAGACCAAAACGAACTTGAGGACGCGGAAGCGACGAAAGAACGGATCGAGGACTTAGGTCAAGCCTGTCTGCTCCTTCAAGGGGATCTCGGAGAATCTTCATTCTGCCAGCAAGTTGTCGAAGAGACGCTCGAAACGTTCGGACACATCGATATTCTCGTCAACAACGCCGCCGAGCAGCATCCGCAGGAATCGCTCCTCGACATCTCGGACGAACAACTCGAGAAGACGTTCCGCACGAACATCTTCAGCATGTTTTACTTAACGAAAGCGGCTCTCCCTTATTTAAAAGAAGGGGCGAGCATCATCAATACGACTTCCATCACGGCATATGAAGGAAACGACCAATTGATCGACTATGCGTCGACGAAAGGTGCCATTACGGCGTTCACCCGCTCCCTCGCCAAAAACTTGGCGGACAAGAAGATTCGCGTCAACGGGGTCGCCCCGGGACCGATTTGGACGCCGCTCATTCCGTCAACTTTCGACGCGGAGAAAGTCAAATCGTTCGGAGACTCGTCCGGTATGCAGCGACCGGGACAACCGGCCGAGCTCGCACCGGCATACGTCTATCTCGCAAGCGATGATTCGACATACGTCAGTGGTCAAGTCATTCACGTCAACGGTGGGACGGTCGTGAACGGATAATCGATCGAAGACTCAGTTCGTAGCTGAGTCTTCTTTTTGTGCAGTGCATTCTTTCGTCGCCCATGCTTTCAGCAGGCAATCCTGAAGCCTCCTCGCGCCGTTCCCGGCACTGCGGGGTCTTCGTCGGATTGCTTTCCTGCATGAGTCAGGGTGCCGACGGACGCATTTACCTGGCACTGAAAAACAACCTGACCATCTACGTCGTACACTGAGTATAATAATGACAAATAGGTAAATATGGAGGCTAGTCAATGACAAACCAATACAATGATGATGCGTACGACGAAGAGCACGACGAAGATATTTTAGAGTTCGATCCGCATTTTGACCATGATGCCAAGATGGAAATCAATTTGAATGCAGCAGGCGTCAACTTCGTCGGCAACGCTGAAGGCTATCTCGCTCTCGCGCGAATGTTTACATTTTTAGCGCAAACACATATGGCTGTTCGAATGGAAGAAAATCCTCCGCCTGACGTAAATACTTCCTACGGATACGGTCCGTACCATATGGCTGATTTCATCCGAGAAGATTTCATTCAAAATAAACAGTATATATTTAATCCAGGTGCTCTGCAGGATGTGCATCCAGAAGAACATCAAGAACTGTTCTTTTGGCTGTCCGATCAAATCGGTCCGGAGTTTTGGGTAAGTGAGGACGAGAACAAGAAATCGTAGCACCTCCGCTAGTTAGATGGCCGAACGCATCGACGTGATCCATACATCAAAAAGCACGAACATCCTCGACGGACGTTCGTGCTTTTCTCATTTCTTCACCATTCCTTTTAACACGAACGCCACGTTCGCCGGGCGTTCCGCGAGGCGGCGCATGAAGTAACCGTACCAGTCACGGCCGTATGGCACGTAGACACGGACTTTGTATCCTTGGCGCACGAGCTCGAGTTGACGCTCGACGCGGATGCCGTATAACATCTGGAACTCGAACTGGTCGAGCGGGATGTTGTTTTCTTTGACGTGTTCGATCACGTCGTCAATCATATGGTCATCGTGTGTCGCGATGGATGCGTAGTTTCCGTTCGCAAGGTGGAGTTTGACGAGTTTCAAGTAATTGTGGTCGACGTCCTCTTTTTCTGGGAACGCGACCGTCGCTGGCTCTTTATATGCCCCTTTGACGATGCGGAGGTTCGGCTTGAGCGGCGCGAGATGATTAATATCATCTTCTGAGCGGTACAAGTACGATTGGATGACCGTCCCGAGGCCATCAAATTCCGCTTTCAGCTTTTTGAACAGCTCAAGCGTTTTCTCACAACGCTGCTCATCTTCCATATCGATGGCCACAAAGACCCCTACTTCTTGTGCGACCGTCAAAATGTGACGCATGTTGTCTTCGATCAACTCGTCCGATATATCGAATCCGAGTGACGTCAGTTTGAGTGACATATAGGCATCTAATTGCTCTTCTGCCATAATTTCAACCGCACGAATAATTTCATCGCGATTCGTATTTGCTTCTTCGACTGTCTGAATAAATTCCCCGAGATGATCGACTGTGACCGACAAGCCCTTCGCGTTTAGTTCGCGAATCGTCGGAACAGACGCCTTAAAGTCTTCCCCTGCTACAAAGCGTGATGCACCAAATCGTAGGCCATATTTCTTTGCCAAACTGTTGAGTGTTTTGTTTTGTGACATGTAGATAAATCCATCGCGCAACACTTTTTCCATCTGATTGTCCCCCTTACTTTTACACCCATCTATCTCTATGATGATGTCTGAAATTATTATGACACACAAACGTCAATTCGTCTGTATTTTTGTAACCGTTTTCAACACTTTCTTCCTTCGCTTTCAAAAAAGACAGACGCCCCGTAGGACGGCTGTCTTATAGGCTTGTCGAAGGTGCGACATAGAGCAGAATACTGAGGAAGATGAGCACACTTCCCGCTAACACGAACAAGTGCCAAATCGCATGATTGAACGGCAATTTTTGCCACACATAAAACACGATTCCGACCGAATAGGCGATCCCTCCCGCGAGGAGAAGCATGAATCCTTGATGACCGAGTGATTCGTACAATGGACGGATGGCGATAATACAGATCCAGCCGAGTGCGAGATATGTCACATTCGATACCCACATGTACTTCCCGGTCGAAAATAGCTTCCAGACGATCCCGAGAATCGCCACACCCCACACAATCCCAAAAAGAATCCAACCGAGCGTCCCGTGAAGGGTCACAAGGGCGAACGGTGTGTAGCTTCCAGCGATGAGTAAGTAGATGCCCGCGTGGTCGAACACTTGTAGCACCCGTTTCGCCCGTGGATGCGGGATGGCGTGCATGAGTGTCGAGAAGAGGTAGAGTAAAATCATCGATACCCCGAACACGCTGACCGCGGTGACGTTCCACGTGCTCCCGCTTTCCGTCGCACTCATGACGAGTAAGACGAGGGCGACGATGCTGAAGATGACTCCTAAGCCGTGCGTGATCGCGCTCGCAATCTCTTCCCCGAGCGTGTCGGCATGGAGCATCTCTTTTAGTTGCTTTTGTTCCATATGCTCCCACCTTCCTTAACTGTTCCCTCTAGTATGGACAGTTCCCGATTTGAAAGCAATCAAAAACACGGACCACAGATTGGCCCGTGTTAAAATTATGCGACTTCTTTCACTGGAATGTCACACTCCATCTGTGCCGCCCGCATCGCGCGTGCCCGCTTATGGAACAGGACGAGCAGCGTCAGCGTCCCGAGTGTCGAGATGACGTACGGCAGGACCCCATCGAGCTCGAAGCCGATCGGCGCCGTCAAGATGTAGAACCAGACCGCATACAACATGAACGTCCCCGGAAGGAGCGCGATGTAATGGTTGCGTCCTTTGATATAGAGATACATCGCCCCGACGAACAGTGCGATGACCGCCGTCGTCTGGTTCGCCCAGTTGAAGTATTGCCAAAGCATCTGGAAGTCCATGTTCGTGAGCACGTATGAGACCCCGAAGAGTGGGAGCGCGATCCAAAGGCGTGACGAGAACTTCTTCTGTGCGATCGATAAGTAGTCGGCGATGATCATCCGGGCGCTACGGAACGCCGTGTCGCCTGACGTGATCGGCAAGACGATGACACCAAGGATTGCGAGTGTCCCGCCGATGCTGCCGAGCATGAGCGTCGCCACCTCCTGGACGACGAGTGCCGGCGTCCCCGCGCTGATAAGTCCAAGCAATTCACCCGGCTCGAAGATGGCCATCGCCGCCCCGGCCCATACCATCGCGATGACCGCCTCCGCGATCATCATGCCGTAGAAAATGGAGCGGCCGTTGCTCTCGTTCATCGTCGTCCGTGAGATGATCGGCGACTGTGTCGCATGGAATCCGGAGAGCGCCCCGCACGAGATCGTGAAGAAGAGGAGCGGCCAGACCGGCAGACCGTCCGGGTGCATGTTCGTCAATGTCATCTCCGGGATCTGGTAGCCTTGTGCGAACAGGCTGACCGCAATCCCGATGGCGCTGACGACGAGGAGCGCCCCGAAGAACGGGTAGATGCGCCCGATGATCTTGTCGACCGGGAGAAGAGTCGCCAAGATGTAGTAGGCGAAGATGCCGAAGATGACGAACATGAGCGTCGAGGCGTCCCCGTCGAACAAGTTGTTGATCATGTTACTCGGAGACGTGACGAACACCGTTCCGACAAGAAGTAAAAGTAAGAGTGCGAACCCGTTGACGATATGGCGAAGCGAACGTCCGAGGAACTTTTCCGCTAGTTGTGGCAAGTGTGCCCCATTATTCCGCAGGGAAATCATCCCGGTCAAATAGTCATGAACCGCTCCGGCAAAAATCGACCCGAACACGATCCAAAGAAAGGCGACCGGTCCATAGAGCGCCCCCATGATCGGCCCGAAGATCGGTCCGACGCCGGCGATGTTCAGTAATTGGATCATCGAGTTCCGTTTCTTGCCCATCGGCACGTAGTCGATGCCGTCCTGGGAAGCGTAGGCGGGCGTCGTCCGCTCCTCCTTGATGCCGAACGTCTTCTCGACGTAACGACCGTATACCAAATACCCGACCAAAAGTAGTGCGAGTGCGACGAAGAATGTAATCATCTGTCAGTCCCCTTTTCCGTACGTATGTAGCCGATCCCCGTCAGCTCTTAAGTTTACATGTGTCATGTAACCGATTACAGGATTGATTATACATAATATATAACGATAACGTAAGGGCTTTCATTCACATTTTAGACACTTTTATCCGACAAAAAACGACGCCCGAATCGGACGTCGTTCAACTCTTATTTTAGTTTGAATGTAGCTTTTTTTGCACCAGAACCATCATAGTCACTCGCGATGACTTTATACGTTCCTTTCGCAAGACCTTTTTTGAATGTGAACGTATACGTTCCCGCCCAGCTCGCTTTCACTTTCGCCACTTGCTTTCCTTTGGCATCCTTCAAGACGACCTTCGCGCCCGGTGTCGTTTTTCCAATCAATGCACGAGTGCCGATTTTCACACCTTTCGTGTTTTTCGGCGTCACCACTTTAGGTTCTTCGAGAACAAATGATTTAGTTTCCACTACTTTACCTGTGACATCTTTCGCTTCGATTTCATAGCTTGCCGCAACGAAACCAATTCGTTTTGTGAACTCAAATTTACCTGCTGTGTCAGCCGTCGCATAGGCGATTCGTTTCCCATCACGTTTCAATACCATTTTAGCACCCGGTGAAGTCGTTCCTGTCAAAACGTTTGTGTTCGTGTATGTCAAGCGCTTCGAAATCGCTGGCGCTCCGACGAATCCTGCACCGACGACTTTCGTTTCTGTCATCGTCTTGCCATTCAATTCGCTTTCAATCGTCAACGACTGACGGAGTTTGAGCGGTTTGACCGTCAAACGGTACATGCCCTGTGCATCGGCTTTCGTCGTCGCGAGGACCGTCTTGCCATCTTTCAACGTCACGTTCGCAGATGGAGCCGTCTTCCCGGTAACGACTTTTGCACCCGGCTTGATCACATCGACCGAGAGGGTCAAGTCAACGGGTGCCGCTTCGAGCTCAGTCGTATAGGTGCGGAAGAGACGACCTGCCGCATCTTGACGCGTCGCGTCTGTCGCTTCGATTCCTTCGTAAAGGTTCAAGTACTGCTTCCCTGCATCCGCTGTTTCAAATGTCACCGAACGTTTCGCGTCCGCGACAATCTTCCAGTTGTTGTCGGCTTTGTAGTCTAACTTGTCTTTACTTTCGACAATGTAGTCCGAGATGACGTTACGTGTCTCATACGCTGAGCGATAGACGATGTTCTTCCCGCCACCGAGACCTGGGAACGATGAAGAACCGGCGCGATAGTTGTTCGTCGCGACCAAGAACTCCTGGTCCATCTTGATCGGTTGTCCGTTATATTCGACATTTTTCACGCGGTTCGCGTTCTCGTTGACAAGCTTCCCGCCGACATCGAACTTCGCAGGACCCGTGACATCGATCTCATACGTCAAACCGTCGAGAACATCGAAGTTGTAGCTACGGAATTGAAGGTTGAGTAAATTTTCGCCATCTTCTTCGATTTGGTCAAACGCACCCGCTGACATCTCGAGCCAGTCCATGACATCTTTTCCTGTCACTTTGACGACTTCGAGCGTGTTCGGATACACATAAAGGTCCGCGACGTTTTTCAAAGCGATTTGCCCTTTCGGGATGTTCGTGTAGTAGCTCGCATCCGTCAATTCACGGCCACCGGCTTTGAACGGTGCGCCCGCTGACAACAGTGGCAATTCTTTATACGCTGAAAGTTCCGGGTTCGTCTCGAGTTCTTTCTCGACATACCATTTCTGTGCATTCGTCACGAACTGGACTGATGCATCATCACGGACGAGTGCGAAGTAACTTTGGATGTCGTCTTGAATCTCACCGACCGGTTGGTTGATATAGTCGATTGTCGCCAAGTGGTCGTCTTCAATCAACGCTTGAATCGTCGGGTCGACCGCCGTATCAGCCGTCACCGTGTCGAGCGTTGCTGATGCATCGATGATTTGCCATTTCCCATCTACGAGTTCGAGCTCGAAGTCGATGACGCCGAGGTCTTTCCCTTGGTTATTCGCCATGACGACCGGTTTGCCATTGATTGTCCCTTTCGTCATGTCGACGTTCGGGAACGAGGCGAACATACCTTTCGCATCTGGGAAGCGACCGTGTTGATGCCCTGTCATGACCATGTCGAGTCCGTCAATCTTCGTGAGCGCGTAACCGACGTTCTCCTCGCTGTCGAGTTGTTCATCTGCAAGTGTTGCACTGTCGCCGATGCCTGAGTGCGCGAGGGCGACGACGAGGTCCGCTCCCTGGTCTTTCAATTTTTGAACCGCTTCACGTGCTGACGGGATGATATCCTCTGCCGTCACACGACCTTGAAGGTTCCCCGAATCCCATGACATGATTTTCGGAGGGACGACTCCGAACACACCGACTTTGATCGTATGTGTTTCCCCATCCATGTCTGTAACCGTTCGTTCGATGATTTGGACCTCTTGTCCATCCACGTTGAACTTCGAGACGATCGGGTTGCCTTCTAGATCGTTGACGTTCGAGTTGACGAAGCGAAGTTTCCCTTTCGACCCTTCCATCGCGTTGTATAAGAATTCGAGACCAAAGTTGAATTCATGGTTCCCGAGTGTGACGGCATCGTAGTTCAATGCGGCCATCGCCTTGTACATCGGATGTTCAAACGCTTCATTTTTTTCAGCTTGGCTCTCACGGACGTAATCGCCAAACGGTGTCCCCTGAATCGTATCCCCGTTATCGAACAAGAACGTGTTCGTTTCCCCAGCGGCTGTACGATGTTCATTGATGAGTGTCGCGACTTTCGTCAACCCGATCGTGTTGTCAACCTTGTCTTGGAAGTAATCGTAGTTCGTGATGTTCGTATGTAAGTCTGTCGTCTCTAAGAAACGGAGCTTGACGATATCCTCGTCCACTTCTGCCAAAACGTTCGGTGCCTGTAGCGGCAAAACGGTTGGTAACACGAGCGCGGTCGCGATCGACCATTTCAATGCGGTTTTCATGTGATTGTCCCCTTTTTTTGGCTGATAATTGTCTAACCATATTCAATATAACACCAGCCGCCTTGCCCTCCTATTAAAATTTTGTATAAAAATAGACCTAATTTCTTTTTACAGAAATCAGGTCTATTCTCCTATCATTGTTTAATACGAACGGTGAACGGTCCATCGCCCTCAATTTCTTCAAACGTGACCGATACCGGGTACGCATGTTTACCATGGACTGGCTCTTCAAGACGAATCATCGTGAAGCCGATTACGTCATCCCCGCTCACGAGTTCAAGCGGGAGTTTCTCGACGTTCAAGTGGCGGTCATAACCGTTGCGGAGGAGAATCGTCGCCGTGACGTTCGTCTCTTCTTTCTCTACCGAGACGAGCATCAAATTGAACTCGTTCTCCCCGACCGGTGGCGTCGAGATATTCGTTCTCATGAGCTGTTGCCATGCTCGTTTCGAGAATGTCGCTTCTTCTTCCGGTGATACGAGTTGTAGCGGGTCAATCGGGTTCATTTGGAAGACGAGTCGGAGCGAGTCGTACGACTCCACCTCGCCGAACATCTCATCCAAGAAGAAGTCCAAGTAGACCGGCTTGCTCGTCCACGCTTCAAAGCTCGGCAGTTCAGAACGCCCTAGTACCTTCCGTCCGATTGGGACGTTGTTCGCGTCCAACAAGAGGACCGGCAACTCGTTGATTTCGAACGAGCTCGGAAGCGTGTTGCGGAACAACGCCACGATTGACAAGTCATGTCCGAGCGACTCGGCATTCAACAACTCGATCGAGAGCTGGTTGTCGAGAAGTGCGGGAAGTCGTTTCGCGTGGTAACGGAAGACGTACTCATCCTCTTTTGGAATCCCCATCGCATCGTCGATGACGAGCGTCAATTGGCGTCCTTCCTCTTTGTTTCCTGTCTCGATTTGTTTACGTTTACGAAATCCTAACATTATACTTCCTCCTCTGCCATCTCTGCGAAGTAGCGATCGAGCTGGCATAGTTCCGTCGTGACATCCCGTGCGATATTGATATACGTCTGTTCGAAGATTTCAAGTCCCTCTTTCCCGAACTGACGGCTCGGGTCTTCCTGCCCATAGCTACGAAGACCGATCCCTTCTTTCAACCCGCTCATCGTCGTCAAATGATCCGTCCACTTCATGTCGACGGCACGAAGAAGCGACTCTTTTGCGAAGAGGACGATGTCGTCCTGTTCGAGGCGTGACGCCGTCGTAGCGATGATGGTCTCCATCCAGTCGTTTAAGGCATCCTTCAGTTCACGCGTATCCGCGATGTCATTTGCCCATGTCGGCTCCTGCATCGTCAAGTAGCGCAAGTCTTCCTTCAACTCATCGATTGGCCATTCCTCAGGCACGAGTTCATCCGATACATGCATATCGATGCTGTTCTCGAGAGCGAGGCGCATCATGCCGAGGACGTTTTTCGTGATGGCATCCGCGTCGGCGTTGACGGCCTGATTGCGAATCGTATAAATGATATTGCGTTGCTCGTTCAAGACATCGTCGAGTTTGAACAAGTAGTCCCGAATCGAGACGCCAAGTCCTTCAATCGTCGTCTGCGCATATTCGATGATCTCGATTGCATCTTTCGACGAAACCTCACCTGTCGCGTTCGGCTTCAATTTTTTCTCTATGCGCTCTAGCTTCTGCGCCGCATAGCGTTTCACGATCTCATCTTCGAGCGAGACGAAGAACTCGGTCGCACCCGGGTCGCCTTGACGCCCCGAACGACCGCGGAGCTGATTGTCGACACGTTTTGACTCGTGGCGCTCCGTCCCGACGACAAAGAGACCGTCCGCTTCCTTCGCTTTTGCATCGAGCGTGATATCCGTCCCGCGTCCGGCCATGTTCGTTGCGATCGTCACTTTGCCGAACTGACCGGCATCTGCGATGATGTCCGCTTCCTGTGCGACCGTCTTCGCGTTCAACACGTCATGCTCGATCCGCTTCTTCTTCAAGTGCTTGCTGATCGCTTCTGACTGTGCGATCGAGGTCGTCCCAATCAACACCGGACGTCCCGTCGCATGCAATTCCGCCACTTTTTCAGTGACCGCCGCATACTTTTGCTCGGTCGTCATGAAGATGCGGTCCGGATGGTCGACACGCTGACGCTCGCGGTTCGTCGGCACTTGGACGACGTCCATGTTGTACGTCTTCAAAAACTCTTGGCGTGACGTCTGGGCCGTCCCCGTCATCCCACCGACGAGCGGATACATGCGGAAATAGTGCTGGATCGTAATTTCCGCCGTCGTCTTGTTCTCTTCGGTGATCGTGACGCCTTCTTTCGCCTCGAGCGCCTGATGCAACCCTTCCGACAAGCTCCGCCCTTCCATGATGCGTCCCGTGAACAAATCGATCAGTTCAATCTTGTCTTCACGGACGATATAATCGACGTCGAGCTCGAACAAGACGTTCGCCCGGAGCGCCTGGACGAGATAGTGATAGAGCACCTGATGCGAGGCGCTGAACAGATTGTCGATGGCGAACAGCTCTTCAATCTTGACGATTCCTTCTTCCGTGAACGTCGCAGATCTCGACTCGAGGTCGACCTCGTAATCGGTCTCACCGAACTCGGAAATGATCTGTTGCGCCAATTGTTTCAACCGAATGTGCGATCGGTCCTTTTGCGCGATGATGAGCGGTGTCTTCGCCTCATCGATCAAGATGCTGTCGACTTCATCGACGATTGCGAAATGGAACGGGCGTTGGACCCGTTCTTCCGGCTTATGGACAAGGTTGTCACGCAAGTAGTCGAATCCGAACTCCGTCCCGACCCCATACGTGATGTCTGCCTGATACGCAGAACGCTTCTCGTCCGCCTCGATGTCTGGTACGTTCAAGCCGACCGTCAACCCGAGGAAGTCATGAATCTTCCCGATCTGTTCAGCGTCACGTCTCGCCAAATAATCGTTCACGGTGATGACATGGACACCTTTTCCTTCGAGCGCTTTGACGTAACTCGGTAAGGCGGCGACGAGCGTCTTCCCTTCCCCGGTCGGCATCTCCGAGATGTTCCCTTCGAGGAGGGCAAACCCACCGATGAGCTGGACGTCATAGTGACGCATGCCGAGCACACGGACCGACGCTTCTCGGACGAGAGCGAACCCTTCTTCCGCGATGTCATTCACTTTCTTTCCATCCAAGAGACGTGCTTTGAGCGTCTCCGTATATGTACGCATCTCGTCATCCGAGAGGGCTTTCATCGTTGTCTCTAATCCATTAATACGCGCGACCCGTCGTTCGTACGCTTTCAAACGCCGGCTTTGATCATTCGTTAACTGTTTTACAAATTGGATCACACTAATAGCCTCCATCTTTCTATCAATTCATCACTTACATACTCGTCTATTATAACGAAAATCGAACCGATTCGGATACTTTTTTACGAAAACTTCCTAAAAGTTGGTTTTTAGACACGTGAAAACCTATAAATTTTGGGTAATTTTCAAAAAATCTTTGTAAAAATATTTTCAATTCACTATTTGAGATGACGTGAGACCGTGTTACGATGAAAAAAACAGAACATTCGTTCGTAAAAAGGAGTGGTGACGATGCGCAGACGAATCTTTTGTATCGACAGCGTCTCGTTCTATGCCAGTTGTGAGTGTGCCGCGCGCAACAAAAATCCTTATCACACGAAGCTCGTCGTCCTCTCGAACCTCCGGGACAGCGGGGCGCTCGTCCTCGCGGCGACCCCGAAGATGAAACAGCTCGGCATCAAGACCGGGTCACGTCGCTTCCACATCGACCGCCTCCCGTGGCACGAACGGCAAGACGTCCTCTATGCCGAGGCGCGGATGAGTCATTATTTGAACGTTTCCATCCAAATCATCCACATCCTTCATCAGTTCGCCCCGCCCGAGGCGATTCGCGTCTATTCGATTGACGAGACGCTCGTCGACATGACCGGGACGGAGCGACTGTTCGGAAGTGACGAGCACGTCGCCCACCTCATGCGTGCGACGATTTTTCGCTATACAGGGATTCCCGTCACCATCGGCATCGGACCGAACAACGTCCTCGCCAAGCTCGTCCTTGATTTGCATGCGAAAAAGAAGGGTGTCGCCACGTGCCTTCTCCACGACGTCGAGCGACTCATCCATCCGGCCCCAATCGAGAAGATGTGGGGCGTCGGGACGAAGATGGCGGTCCACCTGCAGCGGCTCGGTATATGGACGATTGGGGACTTGGCCCGCTATCCGCTCGAATCCCTTCATGAAAAGTTCGGTGTGATCGGTGCAGAACTTTGGCATCACGCCTGGGGCATCGACGAGTCGCCGACCATCCTGCCAGCGAGCTCCTTGTTCGGGGCGAAACGGACGCGACCGAAGTCGATCGGACACGGCATCACCCTCATGA
Organism: Exiguobacterium sp. s89; assembly: GCF_018617735.1. Classification (NCBI taxonomy): domain Bacteria; kingdom Bacillati; phylum Bacillota; class Bacilli; order Caryophanales; genus Exiguobacterium; species Exiguobacterium sp. s89. The sequence continues at coordinate 640,575 of NZ_JACSKS010000002.1, read as the reverse complement.
AAGACTACACGACGTATTCCGCAATCCGGCTCGTCTTACAGGCGATCGCGGTCGAGGTCGGCATGCGGACACGGCAAGCGGGACTCGTCGGGGGGACGCTCCACCTCGGGGTGCGCTATACGCGAACGAGCGACCGGGGTGGCTTCAGTAAACAAAAGAAGCTCCCCCGCTTCACAGCGGACGAGCAAGAGTTTCTCCCCATCTTAGTGCAGTTATTTTTAGACGGCTGGGAAGAGACGGAGGCCGTCCGCTACGTCTCGGTCGCTCTCGGCAAGCTCGAGCCGCGGAGCGACCACGTCCAGTTATCGTTCTTCGAAGACGAATGGGCGAAGGCGAAACGGCTCGACTTCCTCGATTTGATTGACGGCTTGAACGTCCGGTTCGGTCGCGGCACGATCCGACCGGCATCGAGCCTACTAAAAGACAGTCCGCTCCGGACGCGCCAACGTTTAATCGGCGGACATAAACAAGGAGGCGATTCCTCATGAGCAAGACCCGCTATCGTGACCGGGGTGAGTTGAAATGGATCCCATTTCTCATGCCCGAGCACGTCGCCCTACTGAAACGTTATTATGCACAAATCCAAAAAATCGAACTGCCCGATTTGGACGAACAGCTCCTCTATCTCTGGCAGACCGAGCTCGAACGGGCCATCCGTGAAGGCGACCAGGTCGAAGTGACCTTGTTCGTGGACGGCTTGACGAAAAGCATGCGCGGCTATGTCCACGCCATCTATTATGCCGAGCGCGAAGTCGAGCTGTTCGACGGCGAGGTGCGCCGCGTCCCGTTCACCGACATCTTGTCCGTTCGTTAAGACGCCTCGATCGCTTCCTGGGTCGTCTCGAACGTCTCGATTCCGTCGAGCAGACCATAGTGAGCAAGCGTCGCGCGGACCGAGGGAGACAGGTGCGCGAAGATGACGTGACGTTCGGCCGCTTTCAGTTCGGTGACGACACGACGCAACTCCTCGACCGCGGTCACGTCGATGACCGGACAACGATGGAAGTTGAAGATGAACACGTTCGGCTCCCGATGAATGTGATGGAGGACGTGCTCGAACAGCTCGACCGCACCGAAGAAGAGCGGGCCTTCGACGCTGAAGACGATTTGGCCGTCCCGCGTGACGTACCGTTCTGTCCGTTCACGCACATCGATCGTATCCGCCATCCGTTTCGCGAAGAGCGCGAGAGCACAGATGACGCCGACCTCGACGGCAACGACCAAGTCGACGAATACCGTCAACAATAGCGTGACGAGTAAGACGAGCGACTCGGATGAACGATGACGTAACATCGCCATCACATGATGACGTTCGGACATGTTCCAGGCGACCCGCATCAAGATCGGGGCGAGTGCGGCGAGCGGCACGTAACTCGCGAATGGGGCGAGGACGAGTACCGCAACGAGGACCGTGAGTCCATGGATGACACCGGCACGTCGGCTGACCGCTCCGGCTTGGATGTTCGTCGCCGTCCGAGCAATCGCACCTGTCGATGGAATCCCACCGAAGAACGGTGTGATCACGTTCGCAAGCCCTTGCCCGAACAGCTCCTTGTCTGGCTTCATCTTCGTCCCCGCCATCCCGTCAGCGACTGTTCCTGAAAGGAGTGACTCGAGCGCACCGAGGAAGGCGATAGCGAACGCGGACGGGATGAGCGTTGTGATTAGGTTGATGTCGATCGCAAGCCAGTTGAATTCCGGTAGTCCGCTCGGGATGCCACCGTATGCACTTCCGATGGTCGCGACCTCACCCGGGATGAGAAGACTGACAAACGTCGGGACGAGCATCGCCATGAGTAAAAGCGGTAAACGGAACGGCAGCTTCGGGACGAGCCAAAGCGTCAAAAAGCCAATCCCAGCAATGACAATCGGCCACGGACTCGCTTCGGGCAACGCCTGACCGAGGCGAAGCAAGTTCTCATGAAAATGCGGCGCCTTCTCAAACGTGACCCCGAACAACTCATCGAGCTGGTCGACAAAGATGACGACGGCAATCCCGGCCGTGAAGCCGATCGTGACGGCACGAGGCATGAAGCGGATGAGCCGTCCGACCCGGAGCACGCTCATGAGGAGCAGTAAGATTCCCGCAAGAACGGTCGTGACGAGTAACCCTTCATATCCATATACGAGGACGACACCCGAGACGATCGGGATGAACGCTCCCGTCGGTCCGGCGATTTGAAACGTCGAACCCCCGAACAGGCTGACGAGGATCCCCGCGAAAATGGACGTGTAGAGCCCGTATACCGGTGGGACTCCTGAGGCGATGGCGAATGCCATGGCGAGCGGGATGGCGACGACACCGACCGTGATGCCGGCCGAGATGTCCTTTTGCCACATCTCACGTGTGGAGAGTGATTCTTGCATCATACATTCCTTCTTTCCAATCAGTTCAAAAACGAGTTTAGTGTACGCCTGGAAAGAGGGCTTGTAAACGGGTTGAGAAAAACGTTAACAGAATGTACAAAAGAAAAAGACGCACCTTTCGATGCGCCTCCCTTCAATTCGTCGGAGCTTCTACGACTTGACCGCCATCTTCCGCGTCTTTCGCCAGCAACTTCACATGACGACCGAACAGCCACATGACGACGAGATGGGCTTTCGCCTGCGTCTTCGTATAGAACCACCACGGGAGGGCCGGTACGAACTCATGGATGGCGACGAGTCCTTCATCCGACTCCGGTAATCGCCGGAACTCGAGACGCCCCGTCTGATCCTCTTCACTCAATTTGACGAACTTGCCTCCGTCAATCGCGAAGGATGCCATATCGTCCGTTGCTTCCCGTTCAAGCGATAGATGGAGCGCGACGAATGACGGATCGAGCAGCGCAATCTCCCAATCATCGTCTTCTTTCGTCGTCTGAATGAGCGGATACATAAAACGACCGAGCCACTCGAAGTACGTGTCCGCCATCCAAAGTGCCGACTTCTCTTCCGGCAGACCGAACCGCTGAATCGAACGGACCGTATACGATTTCGGTTGCTTTTTCTTCTTCCCGCCCGAGGACTGCTTCTCTTCTTCCTCAAGCGCATGTTCGACAGCCTGTTTGAATGGAATCTCACCTTGTCCGATGCCGTCGACCGTATCTTCCGCCACCATCGCATGCCCCATGCTCTCGACGAGCGGATAGACGGTCGCCTTCGGTTCACCCGTGACGGCCATGACCCACAGCCGCGACAGTTTGATTGTCGGGAACGGGAAGTCAATCAAGACGCGGCGCTTGTCCATGACTTCGGCCGTCTGCTCAATCATCTTCCGATATGTCATCACCTCGGGACCCCCGATGTCGATATGACGGTCATAAAGCGACTCGGCACCGACGACCGAGATGAGTGCCTGAACGGCTTCCCGAATGTCGATCGGATGTGTCTCCGTCTTCGTCCAGCGTGGCAAGATCATCGACGGCAATCGTTTGACGAGCTTCGCTAAAATCGGGAACGACGAACCTTCTGGACCGATGATGAGCCCCGCCCGAATCGTCGTCACCGGCACGCCTTGTCCGCCGAGGATGCGTTCGACTTCGAGTCGACTCTTCAAATGGCGCGACAACGTCTTCGACTCTTCTGAGATGATACCGCTCAAATAGACGATCTGTTCGATATCTTTCGCGCTCACTGCCCGGGCGAAATTATCCGCGATGAGCGCGTCCATGTCTTCGAACGTCGCCTGCGTCAATCCCCCGTCCGGAATCATCGAGTGGACGAGGAACATCGCGTAGTCCGCTCCCTCACATGCTTCTTTTGTTGCCTCATATGAGAACAAATCACAGGCACGCCATGTGATATGGGCTTCATCTTCTTTATTCTTCGTCGATCGCGACAACGCGATGATGTCGTATTCTTCTTTTAGCTGTTCCATCACGTTCGAGCCGATATAGCCGCTCGCCCCCGCAATGACAATTGTTTTCCGCATAATGTTCACTCCCCTAATTATTCGCATAGAGGTAATGTACCCTTCTTTTTTAAAAGATAAATCAGTCTAAGTATGTAGAGCCTGCTCGACCGATTCATACTAAAATGAGAATAATTAGAAAAAGGAGGGATATTCATGGGATTTTGGTACTTTCTTTTGCTTGGATTGGGAATTATCCTCATCGTGCGAGGGATTGCAAGTCGCGCGAAGCAAGGTGGGTTGATTTTAATTGGGCTTGTGATGGTCGGAGTATCCATATTTATGTTCCAAGATGGCAGTGCGGACTTGGTCGCGAATTGGTTTGATCAAATCACCGGTCGATAAGTCACTAGAGTAATAGCGAGAATCATTGACAATTTTTTTAACGTCTTCAATCTATAATTGATATGGAGGAAGCTCGACGATGAAACAGTTCAAACGAGTAAGTGCCGTGGCGTTATTCTCCTTGATTGGATTTGCTCTTTTCCATTATGCGACCGAGTCGAAGACGGGTGCCGCTGCATGGACGACGGAAGTTGCGACACATCACTTCAAAGACATCTTAGAAGCGCAGCAAACAGCGATTGAAGCGTATACTCCTCTCGAGAATATCGAGCGAACGAAACTGTCACACGAAGATGACGTCGTCCGGCTTCTCCTCGGTCAGCGGGATTGGGTTGAGCAATTTCACTATACGATTCAGGATGTACAAGTGGATGAAAAAGGCGGCTTCTTATACGCAAACGCTTATGTGACGCGAAATCTTCAATTTGAGAGCGGTGTCACGACCGGACTCGGTGACGAGATGACGATTCAATTGAGGTCTCCGAATGAAGAGATCGAAGAGGTGGAGCTCGACAATCATAGCGTGACACAATCAGACCAACCCTTTTTCAAACGCTGGATCAGACGAGTGTTTGATTAAACAAAAGTCGAACCTGTTTGACGAGGTTCGACTCTTTTCATGTCTTCGGTGCCCAATTGTTTTCAAAACCATTTTGAACGGCATAGTGATATAAGTGAGTGAGTTTCGATTCTTTGTATGCAGACATATGTTCTGCCGTGCGCAGTTCATGATTTCGTTCTACCAAAGTGTAGAGATAATCAATGTTCGCTAATCGATTATTTTTACTCGTATTGCACGTCGGACATGACAGAACAAAATTCCATAAGACATCATTTTGCATATAAGACCAAGGAATGAAATGATCCACGTGAATTTGTTTTACAGGTTTTAAGCAGTAGAAACATGTTGAGTGCCCATGGCTTAATAAAATTTGTTTAAACTCCTCAAGCGATTGACGGGCAGACACAAACTCCAGCTTGCTCAAAATCCGTTCCATCGCATCTTGGGAATTGTATTTCTCTAAAAAGATGGCTAACTGATAGTTCGTCACGTTCATTAGAATACGTCTGTATTTTTCAAAAAATACAACGTACGAAGGAACGAGTTGAATCCACTCTTCTTTTCGATTGAAAGAGTAAATCGTTTCGTTAAAGGAGCGATAGAAAGAACCATATACGTATTTTTTATAAAATTGATTTACGTTCCGAATCAATTGATTTTGTTGATGTTCTGGTAAACGGTCGAAGTTCCAATCTGGTGGAATGTTGTGTTCTTTCTGAAAGGAGACCATCACTTTTTCAACAGCGCTCTGCTTCCCTAATTGATTCATCTGTGTCAGCTTATGCTTGACGATGAGATTCCAATAGATTTTCGTCACATGCTTGGCAATCTGATGAAATGACACGACACCAGATTCATTCAATTCTATCGTACATTCAAGTAATGCCTTCATCAATACGTGTTTATACGTGGTCGTATGAGAAGCGTTCATCAGAAATTGTTGCGTAAAGCGCCATAAGTCCGATTCGGTTAAATACACATCTTTCGCTTCAGCGACACTTAAATCCCACCCCAACGGTCTCACCTCCATCCATTACAACACTATTGATTATAACGAATGCAGAGAGGAAGTGGATCTCGGTCCATCAAACAGGAGCAGAAAACTCTCTTTTAATTTGTTCGATGTCGATCATTGTTTTTTCGTGAACATACTGAACGAGCGCATCATACTGTTCGACCGTATTCAGTTTTTTGAACTTCTCCACATCCGCTTCAAAGCCTGCGAAATACTCACTTTGATACTCTGGATTGTTGAAGAGCCTCAAATATTCCATATAGTCCTTGATGGTCATTTGACTCACGATGTGAGTGAGAATGGCCTCCCACTCTTTAATCCGCCCCTCATGAATCTGTTTTTTGATGACGATGTCTTGTGCTTGCTCCATTTTGGTTTGTCGAATGCATTGCTCTACTTCCAATTTGTATTCAAGTAACTCATCGCGATTTCGAGTATCTAACGTAGGGGTCACTTCAGTTAAATAGTATTGGTATCGTTGCTTTCGCGGATGCATGTTCTTGGCTTTGGCTTTTTTAGGGCTTTGATTAGGTTCATCGGACTTATTAAATCGTTTCTTTAAATTGATTGACCCTAAAGCCCCAATGATTTCTTTGTTATGTTTTAATGCAAGTTTGCCTACTGTCGGACCATATTTTTTGACCCCATTCACAATAAGTTCCGTCGATTTTTTAGACATGAGGAATCCTCCTTTGGTATGTATGTTTACTTGACGATTTTCAAAAAAACAACTCATAGTTTCTATTCAACAAAGCAATGATCAATCCCTTGAATTCATTCAAAAACCTAATGACCGGTATCCGCTATCCATAAGAAAAGGATTAATGAGCAGTCACTCAATAATCCTTCGTCAGATCACTTCTTCTCTTGTTGCTTCTGCAAATACGCTTCACGAAGCTGGTTCAACCGTTCTTTCTTGTTTGAAACAGTCGGCTTTTTCCCGTCTTGGTACTTCGCCGCAGCTACTTTGCTTTTCGTATCCAATTGATATTTCCCCATGCTCTTCACCTTCCTTTCTTTATGGCTTCAATCAAAAGCAAAGACCCTCTAATCTCAATGAAATTAGAAGGTCTTCATGAAAATCATTGATCGCAGTCGTTACAGACTGCTTCAAAATGGAGACGGCGGGAGTCGAACCCGCGTCCGAAGGCATCGTAACGTATGCTTCTACGTGTGTAGTTTATCTATTGAATCTCGATGTGACACTGCCGATAAACAGGCGTTGTCGCATCCAGTCTGTTTCATCTCTTCTTCGCGCCCTCAGACGGCGAGGTTGAAGCGTAGCTTGCTTAGTTTGAGACCCTGAAAGTCATCCACACAAGCGATGGATGTCAGGATCCGCAGGGCACTTAGGCTGCTGCGAGTTGTGTGTTAGTTTTGCCAGTTATAGGCGTTTGCGTTTTAACGAGGCCGACCCCTCGACACGCAACATACGACCGACCTACCCCCGTCGAATCCATAACGTCCCCGGGGTGGTAATTGGTACTCTATTTAATATACCACAATTAGGATTCGTTGTCAGTATTTTTGCCGATCGCGCATCGCACGGTCGACGTCACGCTTCGCGTCTTTCTTCTTCAAGTCCTCACGTTTGTCGTACTTCTTCTTCCCTTTTCCGACACCGAGCAGGCACTTCGCGACCCCATTCTTGATATACACTTTGAGCGGGATGATCGTGTAGCCGTCACGCCCTGATGCTCCAATGAGCTGATTGATCTGCTTCTTATGCAACAATAGCTTCCGGACGCGGAGTGGGTCATGGTTGAAGCGGTTCCCTTGTTCGAACGGGCTGATATGACAGTTGTGAAGTGTCGCCTCGCCCCCGTCGAATCGGACGTACGCATCCGCGATGTTGATCTTCGATTGACGGACCGACTTGATCTCCGTCCCTGTGAGCACCATGCCTGCCTCAATCGTATCTTCGATCGCGTAATCGAAGGACGCCTTGCGGTTTTGGGCGAGTGCGTTCGAATCTTTCTTCTTGGCCATACACATTCAGTCCTTTATCTACAAGATACGGAGGAAGGGACGAGCCCTTCCCCGTCAGCGACGCTTCTTCGCACCTCGTTTAGCGTCGCCTTTTCGTTTGTGCTTGTCTTTATTCTTCAGGTCGAGTGCCGAACGGCCTTGGGATGACTTCTCCCCGTCTCGCTTCGGTTTCTCGCCTGGTTTACCCGGCTTGCCGGGTCTTCCTGGTTTGCCGCGCTTCTTCTTGTCGTCCCGACCGCGACCGCCACGACGGTCTTTCTCGTCCTTCTTCGGACGACCGCCTTTCGCTTTGATCGTCGTCGGTTGGCGACGCGTCGACGGTTCTCGTTTCGGCATGCCGACGACCGTAAAATCGATCGTCCGCTCGTCTAAGTTGACGGCGTCGACTTTGACACGGACGGCGTCCCCGATACGGAACTGACGTTTCGTCCGCTCCCCGAGGAGCATGAGCTGTGACTCATCGAAGTGATAGTAGTCATCCATCGACTGGAGACGGACAAGCCCTTCAATCGTATTCGGAAGCTCGATGAACATCCCGAAATTCGTGACGCCGGCGACGACACCATCGAACTCTTCACCGAGATGGGCTTCCATGTATTCGGCTTTTTTGAGTGCCTGTGTCTCGCGCTCTGCGTCGACCGAGCGACGTTCCCGTTTCGATGCCTGTTCAGCGATCGCCCCGAGACGGTCCTCGTACTTCGCAATCGTCTGCTCCGACAAATCATTGTTGAAGACGTACGTGCGCATGAGACGGTGGACAATCAAGTCCGGATAACGACGGATCGGTGACGTGAAGTGCGTATAGAAGTCTGTCGCGAGTCCGAAGTGACCGAGCGAGACGTCATCATATTTCGCCTGTTGCATCGAGCGAAGCATGATCGTGCTGATGACCGGCTCTTCCGGTTCCCCGTCGATCGCCTTCAAAATCTTTTGAAGCGTCTTCGGTTCGACTGTCTGCCCTTTGATGCGTTCGATGTGAACACCAAAGTTTGCGACGAAGTCGAAGAAGAAGTCGAGCTTGTCCGGTTTCGGATTGTCGTGGACACGATAGATGAACGGCACGTCCATCTTGTGGAAGTGTTCCGCGACCGTCTCGTTGGCCGCGAGCATGAACTCCTCGATCAACTTCTCGGCGACCGAACGTGGACGAAGCACGATATCTGCCGGCTTCCCTTCCTCGTTGACGACGACTTTCGCCTCGGCGAAATCGAAGTTGATGGCACCGCGCGAGTTACGGCGTTTCCGAAGCACTTCCGCGAGCTCGGCCATGAGGTCAAACTCACCGATGAACGGCTCGTACTTTTTCAACGTCTCTTCGTCATCGCGCTCGATGATCTCACGGACATTCGTATACGTCATCCGCTCCGTCGTCTTGATGACACTCGGGAACAAGTCATGGCGAACGACCTTCCCGTTTTGCGGGGAGATTTCCATGACGCAGCTGAGCGTCAAGCGGTTGACGTGCGGGTTGAGGGAACAGATCCCGTTCGAGAGTCGGTGCGGAATCATCGGAATGACGCGGTCGACGAGATATACACTCGTCCCGCGCTCGAACGCCTCGACGTCGAGCGGTGATCCCTCTTTCACGTAATGCGAAACGTCGGCGATATGGACACCGAGCTCGTAGTTGCCGTTATCGAGTTTTTTGACGTGGACGGCATCGTCCAAATCTTTCGCATCTTCGCCGTCAATCGTGAAGATCGTCTCATCACGAAGGTCGACGCGTCCGATGAAGTCTTTCTCGTCCGCATCGTCCGGTACGGCGTTCGCCTGAGCGATGACGTCCTCCGGGAACTCCGTCGGGATGCCATGCTTATAGACGATCGATAAGATGTCGACGCCGGGATCGTTCTTATGTCCGATGATACGGACGACGTCACAGGCACCGGCGAAGCGTCCGTCCGGATACTTCGTGATGCGCACGACGACTTTATGTCCGTCGACGGCACCGAGCGATTTGTCCGGGTTGACGACCGGCCAGAAGTTGATGCGTTTGTCATCCGGCTCGATGAAGGCGAACTGGTCGAGTCGACCGCTCGGGAGCGTATACGTCCCGACGAACTCGGAGAGTCCGCGTTTCAATACTTTTAATAAAATTCCTTCTGTCTTGCCACGATTGTCCTCGCGCTTTTTGACGAGGATCGTATCGCCGTGGTAGACGTCCTTCAGTTGGTCGGGCGGCAAGAACACGTCTTCCGCTTCCCCTTCGACCGACAAGAAGCCGAAGCCGCGCTGGTGGATCGAGATGATCCCCGCGACTTGGCCGAGTACGGCGAGCGTCCCGTAACGGTTCGTCCGCGTCCGGCCGATGGCACCCTCTTCCTCGAGGGCATTCAATGTGCGGATGAGCTCTTTGAAGTCATCCGTCGACGCGAGCTGTAGTCGCTCGGTCAGTTGATCGACAGAGAGCGGTTTCTCGCTCGCCTGTAAAATCTCTAGTAATTGGTCACGTAAATTCAACGTGACACCTCCTTCTTAGACTGACCAGTCTAACGTTTCGAGAAAATCGAGCACGTCCTGGTGCAGTTTCTCTTTTTCTTTGTCGAGCGTGATCACATGTCCCGAGTCCTCATAGATGAGCAACTCTTTTTGGAACGTGTTGACCGCCTCGTAAATCTGATTCGCCGATTCCGGGTCGATCATGTTGTCTTTGGCGCCTTGGACGACGAGTGTCGGGACGAAGATGTCCTCGAGCTTCGACGCCGTGTCGCGGACGAAGGCACGGAGGTCTTTTAGCGTCGGCATCGGTTTGAACTCTGCCATCTCCTGCTCGATCTGTTCCGGCGACTTTTCTTCTCTACCCTTATATTCTCGGGCATATGCCTGGACTCCTTTATACAAGCGGTCCTCGGCATCGATTCCCGTCGGCGCGCACATCGGGATGACCGCCTTGACGTCTTTCTCCTCGGCGAGACGAAGCGACATCACGCCACCTAGCGAGAGTCCGCAGACGACGATCTCCTCATGGCCTTTGTCGACGAGTGTCTGGTAAGCGTTCAAGACGTCTTCCCACCAGTCTTTCGGTCCATATTGGAGTAATTCTTCCGGTGGGACGGCATGACCCCGATAGATCGGTCCCATACATGTGTATCCTTCTTTTTGAAGGAAGCGACCGAGCATGCGGACATCCGCGCTCGATCCAGTGAAGCCATGTAACATCAACACGGCACGTTTTCCGCCCTCGAAGAAGAACGGTTTTGGTGCTGTTACTTTCATTTCGTACGTCATCTCCTCGTATCTACATTATTCCCCAAAAATAAATCGAAAAAACAAAGGCTGACCGCCTCACGTGAAAATCGAGAACGATCAGCCTTATCATCATAATGATGCGACTAGTAATCCTAAAATGAAAAACAAAGTGCCTAGTACAGCTGCAGTTCGGTTCAAAACAGCATCGAAGCCGCGTGCTTTCTGGCGTCCGAACAACTGCTCCGCGCCACCTGCAATCGCTCCAAGACCTTGCGACCGACCTGACATGAGCAGTACGACGACAATCAATAAGACAGCCACGACAAGTAGGCTGATTGTAGCGATCGTTTGCATAGTAGTCAGTTCCTCCTTCTATTTACACGCCTTTTATTATATAGAAGTTATCAATAAAACACCAGCATTCAAATTATCGGGACGGGTAACTGAATCCTTCCCCGATGACTTCCTTCACTTGGTGGATGACGACGAAGGCCCGGTCGTCCGTCACTTGGACGATTTTTTTGAGCGGCGCGATCTGACGTTTGTCGACGATCATATACAACATGTTCTTATCTTGCTTCGTATAGTAGCCATGTCCATGAATGATCGTTGCCGAGCGGCCGAGCGTTTCCGTCAAGACGACGGCGAGCTCTTCATGTTTGTCACTGATGATCGTGACGGCCTTGCGGATGTTGAGTCCTTCCGCGACGAGGTCGATGACCCATGAGCCGATGATGATGGCGATGAGCGTATACAGGACGACCTGCTCCCCTAAGAAGAAGCCGGATGTCGCGACGACGATCGCGTCGATGATGAACATCGAGACGGCGACGCTCAAATGGAGATAGCGCTCCATGAGACGGGCGATGATGACACCCCCGCCGGTCGTACCGCCGACACGGAGCACCATGCCGATCCCGACCCCGATCATGATTCCGGCATAGACGGCCGCGAGCAGTTTGTCCTCAGCCGGGCTGCCCCAGTTATGCGTCAGACTGAGAAAGAACGATGTCGCGACGACCGCGATGACCGAATAGACCATTGTCCGGCGGTCAAGCAGCTTATAGCCGATGATAAAGAGAATCCCGTTCCCGATGATCGACGTGAGCCCGAGGTCCCAACCGAACACGTAGTACAAGATGATCGTGACCCCGAGCAGGCCACCTTCCGAGAAATCGTTCGGTACGGTGAAGTAGTTGACCCCGAACGAGAGAATGAATGAGCCCGCGATGATCCAGGCGATGTCCTTCACCGAGATGGTTTGTAGCTTGCGCCATACTTGTTGGCGCAATAGATGTTGCTGTTGACGTTTCATACATGTCCTCCTTCCACATAAAAAAGACCGCGGCAAAAGCCGCAGTCTTAAGATTGTACTGGCTTTGGCGCACCGTCTTTCATAATCGGCAACTTGCGCTCCGCTGCATTTGCGTAGACGTTCAAGAGTGCCTCTTTTTCCAAATCCCAGTTATATTTCTCACGCGCGGTCTTCGTGTTCTCTTTGACACGCGCGTAGAGTGCTTGATCTTCAATCAATCGGTTGACGCCGTCCGCAATCGATTGTGGATCATGCGAATCGACGAGCACCCCGACGTCATTTCCCGCAACGACCCGTTCGATTTCAGGGAAGTCACATGAGACGACCGGTACTTCAGCCATCAAATACTCAAACAATTTATTAGATGAGGCCGAGTAATGGTTGAAGCAGACGTTGTTCAATACTTGGAAGCCTAAGTAGGCGTTCATCGTATAGTAAGGTAACGCTTCGACCGGTACTTTGTCAATCATCTTGACGCGGTCGCCGACCCCTTCCGTCTCGATCAACTGTTGAATCGTCGGTTTGAGCTTCCCGTCCCCGATCATGACGAGCGTACCTTCTTTGAAGTCTTTCGCCGCGAGCACGAGCTGTTCGAGGCCGCGTCCGGCTTGAACCCCACCTTGGTATAAGAGGATCTTCTCGTCTTTCGGCAAATCGAGGAGTGCATGCAAATCCTTACGGAGCGAGAAGTCGAGCGGACGATAAAACGGATAGTTGTGGAGCACATACGGATAGAACCCGTACAACTCTTCGTTATGTGCCGCACGTGTATGGTTCTCGACCATCATCGTATCGACGAACGGCAAGAGCCATCCTTCGAGGTTACTTTGAATGTAGCCGTAGCCGGTACGGTCCGTCTGTACTTCGTGCGAATCATAGACGATTCTGCCTTTGTTGAACACTTTTCCAGCGAGGAGTGCCTGCGGGAGTGTGTTCAAATCATTCGCATGGTAAAAGTCATACGATTTTTTCGTCGAAGCGAACACCATCTCGAGCATCGCACTCGCGTTGACGATCTGCTTACGTACTTGTGGTAACAAGACCGTTCCGACGGCTGCACCGAGCGCGAGCATCGTCAACGGAGCGAGTAAGACCAACCCGGCACCGACGAGTCCCGCACCGATTTGACGGGTCCGCTTCTCGCTCACCCATTGGTATGTCTTCTTCGCGAATTTGAGCGCGTTGACGAGAATCGAGGGTTGTCGCTTCACGCGGATGACACGGAAGCCTTCCGGACGCATCTCTTCTTTTGAAAGCTCTTTATTTTTAGGATCTTGAAGCGCAATCAAATCGACTTCATAACCTGCCTCGGCAAGTGCTGAGCACTCACGAAGGACGCGCGCATCATTCGTAAAATGGTTCCATACAAACATACATACTGACTTCATTGTCTTTCCTCCATCACTAACTGTTGTACGACTTGATCTAGCACGTCGATATTCTCTTCCCAACATAAATTCTCTTTGACGTAACGAATCCCGTTTGCCCCGAGTGCCTCCCGTAGGTCTGGTCGGTCGAGGAGCTTCCGTAGAATCCGTTCGATCTCATCGATGTCACGCTTCCGTGACACGTAGCCGACTTCCGCCGCTTCAATGACATTCGCCGCATGGCCTGACACTGCTGCGACAATCGGTTTGCCGACCGCCATATAGTCGATCAGTTTCCCAGGGATGACCGTATCGAACACTTCTTGCTCGATCAGGCTGACGAACGCGACATCTGCATTTTTAATCGCCTGGAACGCCTCCGTCCTTGGCATCGCCTCGAGGAACAAGAAGTTTTGGAAACCGCGATCTTTAATCGTCTGCTTCAACTCTTCTTTCCGATATCCGTAGCCAATCAATTTGAAATGAACCCGTGGCTCGTCCCGGAACCGTTCGGCGAGTTCGAGCAACAGAGACACGTCCTGGGCAAGACCCATATTTCCGGCGTATAAAATCTCCATCCGGTCGTCCGGTGGAATCGTCCGCTCGAGCGTGCGCTCCGCTTCCCGAATCGAGTTCGGCATATAGTGGATTATCTCATTCGGGACACCGCGCTGACGAAGATAGCTGCGGAATCCTTCCGAGTTGATGATCACTTCATCTGCGGAACGATACAATCGCTTCTCGAGCCAAAACGCTGGCGCGAGCACCCAGTCATGTTTGAATACCCCGACCCCTTTTACCGATTCCGGCCAAAGGTCGCGAACGTCTAGAATCAGTGGGACGCGATACTTTCGCTTCGCATATACTCCGACAAACGCCATAAAAAAAGAAGGGGTCGTCGCAAACACGACGTCAGGCTTCAATTTTAACTGGCGGACAGCTCCAATCCCTTTTACCATTTGTTCGAGGAATAAAAAGAGACGGCTGACCATATTGGACGTATGTTTCCGTTTCTTCGTGATGAGCCGTTTGATGAACGGCTGGTCGTTCAGCTCGCGGTCGTTCCAGAAACGGTCGTCCTGATACATATCAAAGCTCGGGTACGAAGGGGAAGCGGTAACGACCTCGACTTCATACCCGCGCTGTTTCATCAAATGCGTAATGTTTTGCATCCGGTTACCGGCACTGCCGATTTCCGGATAATAGTTTTGGCACACCATGAGCATTGTTTTCAAAAATAACACACCTTACTGTTGATCAAGTTCGTCCACGAGCCGTTTCAATAAGGCGTGGACGTCATCTTTTAAATCAGGATCGCTGAGTGCATGGCAAATCGTCGTTTCGACGAACCCGATTGGCTCTCCGACATCATAGCGTCGACCATCAAATTCATAAGCGAAGACCGTTTCTGCCTCATTCAAGCGTGCAATCGCATCCGTCAATTGTATCTCGCCTCCGGCACCCGCTTCTTGCCCCGATAGCGCCTCGAAGACGTCCGGTTTCAAGATGTATCGACCGAGGATGGCGAAGTTAGACGGGGCCTCATCGACGGGCGGCTTCTCGACGAACGTCCGCACCGGGATGAGCTTCCCTTCGACGGCAAGCGGGTCAATTATACCATATCGGTTCGTCATTTCATACGGGACACGCTGTACCCCGATGATGGAACGTTCATGCTCCTCATATTGATCAATCAATTGCTTCGTAGCCGGTACGTCGGATTCGATGATATCGTCTCCGAGTAAGACAGCGAACGGCTCATCCCCGATAAACTTTCGGGCGCACCAAATCGCGTGACCGAGACCTTTTGGCTCCTGTTGGCGTATGTAGTGAATGTTCGCCAAGTTTGAGGAGTGACGGACCGATTCGAGCAAGCGGGTCTTCCCTTTCGATTCGAGGTTCTGCTCCAATTCGAGCGCACGGTCGAAGTGGTCTTCAATCGCCCGTTTATTCTTACCTGTGACGATGATGATGTCCTCAATCCCTGAGGCGACGGCCTCCTCGACGATGAACTGGATCGTCGGCTTATTGACGATTGGCAACATTTCTTTTGGCATGGCTTTCGTGGCAGGAAGGAAGCGGGTGCCGAGACCGGCGGCTGGGATGATGGCTTTTCGTACTCGTGTCATAAGCAGTGGCTCCTTTACTCGTTATGTAGAGAGTATACCCAAATTTTGTGTGTTCTGACACAAAATAGAGGTCGTGACAATGTTGTCATGACCAATCGTCAACGCGCTTCGATTTTAGAACGTACCAAATGCCGAATCCAATCACACTCATGACAAGAAGAAGTCCGATCATCCTCATGAGAAATGCCTCCCCATTCATTCTACACTCATTTTATTCCCGGCATACATCGTTTCAGAACCACTTCCGTCCATGCGTTCGAATGAAGCGAAGTTCCTCTTGATAATGCTTATAGTGCCCGTCGTCTATCATCTTTTGGAAGGCGACATCTCCTTCACCGGCTTTTCGTTTCATCAAGAGACAGAGCGCTTCAATGCGTCGTTGCAACATGTCGAATAAGTCGACCTCCGCTTGCTCCCAACCATAGGCTTCGAGAAACAAGGATACCCGCTTGTTATAGATCGCATCGTTTCGATTGGCATCATAATAGATGACTTCCCCTGTTCCCGCTTGATGGCGACGACTGAGTGGAACGAACGTATAAAGTGCATAGACGATATCCCAAGCCCGCGGTCCCGGTGCGGCCAAATCAAAATCGATGACTCCCGCAACTTTCCCCTCGTGAAAAATCGTATTGTAGACGGCGAAGTCGTTATGACAGATGACCTCGAACGGTTGTGGCGTGTGATCGATCGGCGCCCATTCCGATGACAATTCAAAATCGATCGACGCATCATGCAGACGTCTCAACAGTCGTGCAGCGTCTTGAATCGCCTCATCGGACCACATATATGATTTGAGAGGATAGTCTGCCGTTTCCCCTTCGATGTAAGTGAGCACCTCTCTTCCAGATTCATCGATTCCAACAAAGCGTGGCACTCCGGAAAGTCGCTTTGCTTCCAAATGCTTCAAGAAGCGATGAATGCGTTCATTTCCCTCTTTTTGTGAACGATAGACATAGTCCCCGTTTCGATGAACGATTGATACGTTTCCCCCGCTTAATCGTTCTTCTTGTTCATTCGATTGGTCCATCCAATCCCTCCCTACTCTTCATCAGTCACGTTCAGTATACAGCAACACGGGATGTCGATGACGAGGAGTTCCAACACAGAGCGTTCGTGCCCGTCGATTGAACGGATATTCCACATAAAAAAAACAGGCCCGCACGAAGCGAGCCTGAAAACAATTACTTATTTTTTGAGGTTATAGAACGACTTGATGCCGTCGTATTTCGCAACATCGCCGAGCATGTCTTCGATGCGGAGAAGTTGGTTGTATTTCGCGATACGGTCAGTACGTGAAAGTGAACCAGTTTTGATTTGACCAGCGTTTGTCGCAACAGCGATGTCCGCGATTGTCGCATCTTCTGTTTCACCAGAACGGTGTGAGATAACTGCTGTGTAGCCAGCTTTTTTAGCCATTTCGATTGCGTCGAATGTTTCTGTGAGCGTACCGATTTGGTTAACTTTGATGAGGATCGAGTTTGAGATTCCTTTTTCGATACCTTCAGCAAGTTTCTCAGTGTTCGTTACGAAGAGGTCATCCCCAACGAGCTGAACTTTGTTACCGATTTTGTCAGTAAGCAATTTGAAGCCGTCCCAGTCGTTTTCGTCGCAACCGTCTTCGATTGAGATGATTGGGTACTTGTCGACGAGCTCAGCGTAGAAGTCTACAAGCTCAGCAGTTGTCATCGTTTTGCCTTCACCAGCGAGTTCGTACTTGCCAGTTGACTTGTCATAGAATTCTGAAGACGCAACGTCCATTGCGAGGTAGATGTCTTCTCCAGCTTTGTAACCAGCTTTTTCGATCGCTTCAAGGATAACTGTGATCGCTTCTTCGTTTGACTTCAAGTTTGGTGCGAAACCACCTTCGTCACCAACAGCCGTGTTGAGACCCATACCAGAAAGAACTGATTTGAGGGCGTGGAATACTTCTGCACCCATGCGGAGCGCTTCACGGAACGTTGGCGCGCCAACAGGCATGATCATGAACTCTTGGAAGTCAACGTTGTTGTCAGCGTGCGAACCACCGTTGATGATGTTCATCATTGGAGTCGGAAGCGTCTTCGCGTTGAATCCACCGAGGTATGTGTAAAGTGGAAGGCCAAGCTCGTCTGCTGCTGCGTGTGCTGCTGCCATTGAGACACCGAGGATCGCGTTCGCGCCGAGTTTACCTTTGTTTTTCGTACCGTCGAGCTCGATCATTTTCGCATCGAGTGCGTTTTGGTCGAATACATCGTAGCCGATGAGTTCTGGTGCGATTGTGTCGTTTACGTTCGCAACGGCTTTGAGTACGCCTTTACCAAGGTAACGTGACTTGTCGCCATCACGGAGTTCAACTGCTTCGTGCTCACCAGTTGATGCGCCTGATGGGACGAGGGCACGGCCGAAACCGCCGTCTTCTGTGAAGACTTCTACTTCTACTGATGGGTTACCGCGTGAATCTAAAATTTCGCGTGCGTAAATTTCTGTAATCATTGACATGAAAAATCGCTCCTTTTCGTTTGAAAAATAGTTGTTTTATTTTGTAACGATTGATGAACCAGTCATTTCAGCTGGCTGCTCTCCACCGAGAAGGTCGAGAAGCGTTGGGGCGAGGTCGCAAAGTGCGCCTTCGAGAACTGGTTTCAGTTCGACTCCCTCTTTTGTGACGATACATGGAACAGGTTCCGTCGTGTGTGCCGTCATCGGTGAACCATCTGGGTTCGTGACGATGTCCGCGTTCCCGTGGTCCGCTGTGATGATGGCCGCGCCACCTTTAGCAAGTAATGCGTCCACTACTTTACCGAGGCATTCGTCGACCACTTCGATCGCTTTCTTCGTCGGCTCAAGCTTACCTGAGTGTCCGACCATATCCGGGTTCGCGAAGTTGATGATGTATGCATCATACTCATCCGACTCGATACGTTCGAGCAAACCGTCTGTGAGTTCATATGCGCTCATTTCTGGTTGAAGATCGTACGTCGCGACTTTCGGTGAAGGTACGAGGAGACGATCCTCACCTTCGAACGGCTTCTCTTGTTGTCCGTTCAAGAAGAACGTGACGTGTGGGTACTTCTCTGTTTCTGCGGCGCGGAGTTGCTTGTATCCTTGCGCAGAGAGTGTTTCCCCGAGTGTGTTCTTCAAATCTTCTGGTGGGAAGACGATATCTGTGTCAATCACATCCGAGTACTTCGTCATCGAAACGAGGAGAAGGTTCTCAGGATGGTTGTCCGAGAGTTTGAAGCCTTCGAATCCGGCTTTCTCTTTGAACACTTTCGACAACTGAATCGCCCGGTCCGGACGGAAGTTGAAGAACATGATGGCATCATTGTCTTGGATTGTCGCGACCGGCTTGCCATCTTTTTCGATGACGGTCGGTAAGACGAACTCATCCGTCAAATCGTTCTCGTAAGACTTCTTGAGAACCTCGACTGGGTCCGTGCCGACTTCGCCTTTGCCGTTTACAAGAACGTCGTATACTTTCTCGACGCGCTCCCAACGGTTGTCGCGGTCCATGGCATAGTAGCGACCAGACACGCTAGCGACTTGACCGACACCGAGTTCAGCAAGCTTCTCTTCTGTTTCCTTGAGGAAACCAGCTCCTGACTTCGGATCACAGTCACGGCCGTCCGTGAACGCGTGAATGTACACTTTTTCGATGCCGTGTAGTTTTGCGAACTCAACGATGGCAAACATGTGGTTGATGTGCGAGTGAATCCCGCCATCTGACACGAGGCCCATGATGTGGAGGCTCGAGTCATGTTTCTTCACATGTCCTGCCAAATGGTTCATCGCTTGACGATCGAATAACGAACGGTCTTTGATTGCGTTGTTGACGCGTGAGAGTGACTGATAGACGACCCGGCCGGCACCGATGTTCAAGTGACCGACTTCTGAGTTCCCCATCTGTCCTTCTGGAAGACCGACGTACTCGCCTTTTGCGTTTAAGAGCGTATGTGGATACTGCTCCCAGTAGCGGTCGAAGTTCGGTTTGTCCGCGGCCATGACCGCGTTACCGAACGATTCGTCACGCATCCCGAAACCATCTAAGATGATGAGTGCGACTGGTCTAGCCATTTAAATCGCCTCCAACAATTTGAGGAACGAAGCGGCTTCAAGTGAAGCACCGCCGACGAGTGCGCCGTCGATGTCTTCTTGTGCCATGTACTCTTTGATGTTCTCAGGTTTGACAGATCCACCGTATTGGATGCGTACTGCAGCCGCTACGTCTTCGCCGTAAAGACCTTTCACAACGTCACGAACATACTTACAAGAGCTTTGTGCGTCAGCTTCGTCCGCTGATTTACCTGTACCGATTGCCCAAACTGGCTCGTACGCAATGACGAGTTGTTTGACTTGGTCAGCAGAGAGGTCAGCAAGACCGCCTTCGACTTGTGTTTTGATGACTTCTTCGAACTTGTCGCCTTCGCGCTCCTCGAGTGTTTCACCGACACAAACGATTGGCGTAAGACCGTGTTCAAACGCTTTTTTCGTTTTGCTGTTGATGAACGCATCTGATTCGCCAAAGTACTCGCGACGTTCTGAGTGACCGAGGATGACGTACGTCACACCAAGGTCAGCGACCATCACTGGGCTGATTTCGCCAGTGTAGGCACCGCTATCTTTGTCGTACATGTTTTGTGCACCGAGCATTAAGTTTGACCCTTTAGCTGCTTCTACCATCGGTGCGAGGAAAAGTGCCGGAGCACCAATCGCTGCATCTACTTTATCAGTAGATGGGATGTTGTTTTTTACTTCCTCTACGAAAGCGACAGCTTCCGAGAGTGTTTTGTTCATTTTCCAGTTACCTGCAATAATCGGTTTACGCATCGATAACCCTCCTCTAAATTACTTGTCGTTCAACGCCTCGACACCTGGAAGTTTTTTGCCTTCCATGAATTCGAGTGACGCGCCGCCACCAGTTGAGATGTGACTCATCTTGTCAGCAAGACCAAACTTGGCTGCCGCAGCGGCTGAGTCGCCACCACCGATGATTGAGTATGCATCGCTGTCCGCAAGTGCTTGAGCGACACCTTTCGTTCCGTCTGCGTATTTATCAAGTTCGAATACGCCCATCGGTCCGTTCCATACGACAAGTTTCGATTCGCGAATCGCGTCCGCGTAAAGTTCGACTGTCTTCGGTCCGATATCGAGACCCATGTGATCCGCTGGGATCGAGTCGATATCGACTGGGCCGACATACGTTTCTTCGCCGAATTCTTTCGCGATGACGCAGTCGACAGGCATCAAGAATTTCACGCCTTTGTCTTCTGCTTTCTTCATGAATTGACGAGCGAGGTCAAGCTTATCCTCTTCAAGGAGTGAATTCCCGACTTCGTGCCCGAGTGCTTTCGAGAACGTGTACGAGAGTCCACCACCGATGATGAGTGTGTCAACGATGTCAAGAAGGTGGTCGATGACCCCAATCTTGTCAGCTACTTTCGATCCGCCGATAATCGCCGTGAACGGACGATCCGGGTTAGAAAGAGCTTTACCGAGAACTTCAAGTTCTTTTTCCATCAATAGACCCGAAACGGCTGTATCCACGTGGTGTGCAACCCCTTCAGTTGAAGCGTGCGCACGGTGAGCCGCGCCGAATGCGTCGTTGACGTATACGTCAGCAAGTGCTGCAAATCCTTTTGCAAGCTCAGGATCGTTTTTCGTTTCTCCTGGGTAGAAACGAACATTCTCTAAAACGACGACATCGCCTTCAGAGAGTTTAGCGACCGCTTCTTCTGCAACAGGACCGTATGCTTCTTCGACGAGCGGTACATCTTTTCCGAGGAGCTCAGCGAGACGCTTTGCTACCGGAGCAAGTGAGAATTCAGGATTCTTCTCGCCTTTTGGACGGCCGAGGTGGCTCGCAAGGACGAGTTTCGCACCACCGTCAAGCAAGTGCTTGATCGTTGGAAGTGCGGCTTGGATCCGAGTTTCATCTTGGATGACGCCATCTTTGAGTGGAACGTTGAAGTCAACGCGGCAAAAGACGCGTTTCCCTTTTACATCGATGTCACGAATAGACTGTTTGTTCATAACTTTCGCCTCCATATGTCGTGCGTGTTATTTCATAAATAGAGCGGAGAACAATCTCTTGTTTCCGCTCCTATTTGATTCTATTTAGTTCACGAACTTACTTCGCGATGTTAGCGAAGTGCTTAACTGTGCGAACCAATTGTGCAGTGTAAGACATTTCGTTGTCGTACCAAGAAACCGTCTTAACGAGTTGCTTGTCGCCAACTGTCATCACTTTAGTTTGAGTCGCATCGAAGAGTGAACCGTATGTGATTCCAACGATGTCAGAAGAAACGATTTGGTCTTCAGTGTAACCGAATGACTCGTTCGCCGCTGCTTTCATTGCTGCGTTTACTTCGTCGACAGATACTTGCTTGTCGAGTACAGTTACGAGCTCAGTGAGTGAACCTGTAGCAACTGGTACACGTTGTGCAGCACCGTCAAGTTTTCCTTGAAGTTCAGGAATTACAAGACCGATTGCTTTAGCAGCACCTGTTGTGTTAGGAACGATGTTCGCTGCAGCTGCACGTGCACGACGGAAGTCACCTTTAGGGTGTGGAGCGTCAAGCGTGTTTTGGTCACCAGTGTAAGCGTGAATCGTAGTCATGAGACCTTCAACGATTCCGAACTGATCTTGAAGAACTTTAGCCATTGGTGCCAAGCAGTTTGTTGTACAAGAAGCACCTGAGATGACTGTTTCAGAACCATCAAGGATTTCGTGGTTTGTGTTGTAAACAACAGTTTTCATGTCACCTGTAGCAGGAGCTGAGATAACAACTTTCTTCGCGCCAGCTTTCAAGTGAAGCTCAGCTTTTTCTTTTGAAGTGAAGAATCCAGTACATTCGAGAACGATGTCTACACCGAGGTCTCCCCATGGAAGTTCTTCAGGGTTACGGTTAGCGAGCGTGATAACTTTCTCTCCGTTTACGAGGAAGTGATCGTCGTGTACTTCAACTTCTCCGTCGAAACGACCTTGAGTCGTGTCATATTTGAGAAGGTGTGCAAGCATCTTCGTGTCTGTCAAGTCGTTGATTGCAACAACTTCGATTCCTTCGTTTTTGATGATCTCGCGGAATGCCAAACGACCGATACGTCCAAATCCGTTAATACCAACTTTTACTGCCATGTTAATTTCCTCCTTAGGGTAGAAGCTATTTATTGAAGAGCCAACGGGGTCAACTCTTTAATAACAAGTTAATAATTCTTTCGCCGCACCTTCGTCTGTGACGAGGATGATGTTCGACGTGTGTTTCGCATAAGCGGCGATCGCCTGCGCCTTCGACTTTCCTCCAGCAACCGCAATGACGGTATCCATGTCATCCAGCTCTTCGAGTTGAATCCCAACCGTCTTGACGCGATGGACGATCTCACCTTCAGCATTGAAATAATATCCGAATGCCTCGGCGACGGCATCATGCCGTTCAATCATCCGCAAATGCTCCGGCGATGCGTGACGACGTTTTGCCATCGTTTCTGCCTCACCAATTCCATGTACCACTATTTGCGCCGCTCTAATCATTTCCAGCACATTTTTTATGCTAGGTTCCTCCACCATCCGGTCGAACGTTTCTTGTGATACTTCATCCGGAATATGTAGAAGATGATAGTCTGCGTGGGCCCGGTCCGCCATGCGCGAACAGACGGTGTTTGCTTGAAGTTCAAGCGTTTCTCCCAGACCTCCACGTGCCGGCACAAAATGCATCGGGCGTTCTTTTTTATCGGGCGACATCATGGCCGCAACCGATGCCATCGTCGTTCCACCTGTTACCGCGATCACGTTATCATCCGGTGCGAGCCGCGCTTTTAATTGCGTGACCGCTGCCCGTCCGATATCGCGTTGGACCCAGAATGTTTCATCTGAATCACCCGGCACGATGACGACTTGGCGAACCCCTAACTTTTCTTCAAGCTCTCTTGCCACTTCTGAGATTCCAAGAAGTTCTCCCATAATCTCATGCAAGTCTCGCAAGACGTTTCGTCCCGTCTCACTGAGGGAAATTCCTTGAGTAGCGACGTAAAGGAGACCTTGATCTTTCAAAAAGTCAACCTCTCGCCTGAGTACTCGTTCGGTCAATCCCAAACTCGTTGCGAGTGTCCTGCGGCCAATTGGCTGCATCAAGCGGACGTAATGTAAGATATCGTAACGATGTCGGAGCGTATCGAGCAGGTCAGGGACAATTTGCTTCTGAACGTGAATCAGTTGCTGGATCATGCTCATACCCCCTCGACTTTAAGTGTGGACAATTTTCGTCCCACTTTTTTATTTGCGTCCCACCGCTACGAGTTCATCTTATCAATCACTTTTCCGTCTGACAACCCCTTCAAACGTTTTTTTTCAATGTAAGCGTATACTTAACAAAATCTTCAACTTTGTTGTCATCATATCGCCCTTGACTGATGACCTCTCCCTCGTGTATAAGAACGGGGATTTCGAAGAGGTACTTTTCTTCGAGTACCTCGTCCCCTGTGATATCAATTTGTTCGATTTCAATCGGATAGTCTTCTTGAAGCCATTCGAGCATGACGACCGCCTCGTCACAAAGCGAGCAATTCTCACGTTTATATAATGTCAATTTCATCTGAGTCACCCTTTCCACAACTGCCGCTCACGCTCCCGTGAGTTACCGAACCCTAGTTCTTCCCGGTAGTTCGTCACCGTCCGACGTGTCACTTGATAACCGTATCGAGCCAGCTCATGGGCGAGCGTCTGGTCACTTTGTGGTGCTGTCTCTTGTTGAATCAGTTCAGCGAGCGTACGTTTGATCATAAACGGTGAATGACCATGACTCGTCGACCGGACAAAAAAGTGTCTCCACTCCATAATCCCGTTCTCAGTCTTGGCAAATTTCCCTTGGATGGCACGCCCGACCGTCGATTCATGTTTTCCGATCAAGTGCGCGACCGTCCGACGGGTCAACGGATTGAGGACAAGTTTTCCCTTGAGCCATTCCGTCTGACGTGATTCGATGACGCCCCAAATCTCACGCAACGTCTCATTCCGCATCGCAAGGGATGTCATCCACCATCTCGCCTCACGATCATTGCCGACTCGTGTCGAGTCGAGCTCAGGGCTGAGCCATGTCGTGACGAGTTTTTCGTCTTCATAGCTCACCTCGACTTCCGGAAAAATTTGACTAGTTTCTTCATATAAATTAGGACGTTTCGGAAGCGTCGCCACAATACGTTCTAGACCGGCAAGCTCTTCCTCTGAGACGGCAAGCACGATTGCCATCTGTTGATGACTCACACCATTCTCGATTGCGTCGAACACATCGACGACACGAGGGTCATCATGTTCGATCGCATGTCGATATTGACACTCTCTTTCTGTTCTCGCCCCGATCCCCGTCGGTTCAAGAAACAAGAGCGCCTGTCTCGCTTGTTCGATTTGAGCGACATCGACTTGAAGACGCTCCGCCAACACTTCATTCGTGTCCGGCAATAATCCCCGATGGTCGAGCAAGAGGACGAGCTTTCGTCTAAGCTCTTTATCCGCCTCACTACCGCCCCCTTCTCGAATTTGGGTGAACAGTTTCTCTTCAAACGCGCTCGCCACATCCTCGATCCATTCGACACCCCCGCTTCCAAGATGGATGTTCGCGTTATGTCGGGCTAGCCGTGCAAGACGAAATATGAGCGCCAGACGATCCGCTTCGAGCACCGGTAGCCGTTGCACGAGGTCTTGCGTCATCTGTTGCTGTTGCACTTGTTTTTGTTCTTGCCGTTGCATCGTTCTCCCCCCTCTTCTCTATTGTAACGAACCCGCTCCACTCGCGCTCAAAAAAGGTAAATGAACAGGATTGCTTTTTCAATAAAACAAATGTATAATAAATTCGTGTCACACATATGCACCCGTAGCTCAGGGGATAGAGCACTGGTTTCCGGTGCCAGGTGTCGGGAGTTCGAATCTCTCCGGGTGTATCAGAAATAAAGGACGAAGACCTTAGTTGGTTTTCGTCCTTTTTGTATATTTTCACCTACAATTTCAAACCACCCCGCTTCCGAATAGAATAACGTGAGCACTTGAGACGTTTTACACATCGCGGGTCGTGGAATAACCAGTAGAGAGGGTTTCTGTTTGACCAACATTGACTATACAGGTATGATGAAATTACAACCTACATAAAGGAGGCAGATTCAATGTTAATTCCAACAGTTATCGAACAAACAGGCCGTGGGGAGCGTGCGTATGACATCTACTCACGCTTGCTCAAAGACCGTATCATCCTTCTCGGTAGTGCGATTGACGACAACGTCGCGAACTCCATCGTCGCACAGCTCCTCTTCCTTGCAGCTGAGGATCCAGAAAAGGACATCTCGCTCTACATCAACAGCCCAGGTGGTTCGATTACAGCAGGTATGGCGATCTATGACACGATGAACTTCATCAAGCCGAACGTGTCGACGATTTGTATCGGAATGGCTGCATCGATGGGTGCCTTCTTGCTCCAAGCCGGTGAAAAAGGTAAACGCTTCGCATTGCCAAACGCGGAGATTATGATTCACCAACCGCTCGGTGGCACACAAGGCCAAGCGTCAGACATTAAAATTCACGCAGAACGCATCATCAAAATGCGTGAGAAGTTGAACCAAATCATGGCAGAAAACACTGGACAGCCACTTGAAGTCATCGAACGCGACACAGAGCGCGACTACTTCATGGCAGCTGACCAAGCGAAAGACTACGGTCTCATCGACAAAGTCATGACACGCTAATCATACAAAAGACGTTTCCCATTTCTATCGGGAAACGTCTTTTAATATGGTTTTTGTCACTTTTCGGACACCTTGACGCCGAATACGTACCGACTATCGCCTTGCGTCCATTCCCCGCCGACTTCATAGAGATAGGTGCCCGGCTCATCCGGGACGATTGCGTCTGCCGGGACGAGTTCGCCGTCCTCGATTCGATGAAAACTCGATGCCTTCGGTTCCGCATGATAGACGACGTCGATTCGGTCTCCCGGTTTGACCGTAATCAGTTGCAGGTCATCCTCTTCCGGCAAACCATAGTCGGCGCATGTCGCTTGATTGCCGGCCTCCCAACAGTACGTCGATTGTTCTACTTCCGCCGTCACCGAACCGACGCGGACAGTCGGGAGTGGTGGTTTGACGGTGTCTTCTCCGTTGCCTAACAGCGTCACGGCAAAATAGATGATGCCAACACCGACAAGCAAGAATAATAAGACAATCCAAAAACGTCGATTGCTCTTCACGGTCTCATCTCCTTCTCTCACTAGTTCCCTATCGCGTAGTAAAATTCCTACTCCAACAAAAAAAGACCCACTTACGTGAGTCTCGTGCGTCATTTCGGGCGACGTAGCCCTTTCATCATATAGCCGCCTTTGAAATCAATCGGGTCAAATGCGACGAGAAACGCCTTCGGTTCATGTTTCTCGACAAGTTCACGAAGTTCCTTCATCCGTGTCCGGGCCGCCAATACGTCAAGACGATAACGGATTCCGTCACGTCCTTGACCTTGGTAATGTGTCACACCGTATCCATTGTCGCGCATCTGTTGAATGAGCTCGGCCGGGTACTCTTTCGTGTGAACTTGAATCATGTTGTAGCCGATTGCGAGTTTCCGTTCGACGAAGCCACCGAGTAAAATCCCGAGTCCGAACCCGACCGCATAGACGATCATTCCGAGCGTCGTCAAATCCTGGAATACAATACCGAGCGCGAAGATATAAATTAATGTTTCTAGCGTACCAAACATCGCTGCAATCATTGTTTTGCCTTTAACAAGCATAATCGTTCGAAGGGTCAGAACCGGCACGAAGATTAATTGTAACAATAAAATAAGTAGCAATTGACTTGCTTGTCCCATACATTTGCCCTCCTCTTTATTCAGTACCTCAACTATTCCAAATTTTCTGGAGAGATGCAACTAAAAAAGGCTGACCGAAGTCAACCTTTCACTTAGTTATCTAGATTCTTTACGCTCGTGAGCAACTCGTAGTCTTTACGAATGACTTCGTAGATTGCATTCTTATCTCCGTTCAACAACTCTTCTGCACGAAGCTGGTTCAAGAAGAGGCTCGTTGCAAACGTGACGAGTGCACTTTTCGGAATCCCGATTTCTTTTGCACGCTCTGTGATGACTTGATCGAGCTTAGCGTCGATCGTGAGCGATAATCTTTTCTTTTCATTCGACATAATGATGAAGCTCCTTTAATTCGCTTTTCATAAAACCTATACACAATTGCTTATTATATAGGAAGAATGGTTTTGGTGCAACCGCATCACGAAGATGCAATCTCGCCACCGCTGCGCACACGCTCGGCAATTTGATCAATTTTACGAAGTCTATGGTTGATTCCTGACTTCGATATTGGTCCGGACTCGAGCATTTCCCCGAGCTCCTGCAAGGAGACGTCTTGATGCGTGACACGCAGTTCGGCGATCTCCCGCAGTTTTTTCGGCAAGACATCGAGTCCGACTGTCCGTTCTAAGAATTTGATATTCTCAACCTGACGCAATGCCGCACCGACCGTTTTGTTCAAGTTCGCTGTCTCACAGTTGACGAGACGGTTGACGGAGTTACGCATATCTTTGATGATGCGTGCATCTTCAAATTCCAGCATCCCTCGTGTGGCGCCAATCAATTTGAGGAAATCTGAGATTTTCTCGCTCTCTTTCATGTAAAGGATATGTCCTTTTTTCCGTTCGAGCGTCTTTGCGTTCAAATCAAAGCGGTTCGCCAAATCACGTAGCGCCTGATTATGATTTTCATACAAACTATACACTTCGAGGTGATACGATGACGTCTTCGGATGGTTGATCGACCCACCCGCAAGAAACGCCCCACGTAAATAGGCACGTGCCAAGTTCTCGTCCCGTGTCATATCCGAGTTCAGTGTCCGGATCATCTCATAATTCTCTCCGAGAATCTCGAGGTCCCGAAGCATCGTCTCTGCATGTTGTGATACACGGACGATATAGACGTTGTTCTTTTTCAGACGCATTTTCTTCCGTACAAACAAATCGAGCGGATGGTCGTAAAGCCGCTTCATCAATGAATACATCCGCCGGGCAATCGAGGCGTTCTCCGTCGAGACATCTAGGGTCATACCTCGTCCTAGTGCAAGCGAGATGACTCCATTCATCCGAACGAGTGCCGACAATTCAGCTTTCGCCTCGGCATCGTTTGCTTCGAGCTGGGTGAGTTCTTTCTTCACATCTGATGCAAAGCTCATCGAGTCCCCCTCCTTTCTATCTTTCAAACAATCTTTATTTCAATTCCAACTCCTGAAACGAACGAGGTTTCTTAATCCGAAGCACCCGTTGCATGACAAGTCCGGCGATGGCATCAGAGTCATGACGGATATAATCACGGTTATAGTCGACGATATCCCCTGCGAGGACGTTCGTCCCGTAGTGTCGGAGCTTTTTCCGGTCGAAACGGACTTCTTCTGATCCATCTTCAAGATAGCGCTCTAAATAGTCTTCAGCAATCGGCTCGTTATTGACAACAATCGTGTCAATTGATGCCTTTCCGAGGTACGACTCGACGACTTTCAAATGTTTCATCGCGTCATAACCTTTCGTCTCCCCCGGTTGTGTCATAACGTTACAAATGTAGACGACCGGGACTTTCGAGCGGATGATTTCTTCCCGTACGGCCGGGATGAGTAAGTTCGGGATGATGCTCGTATAGAGACTTCCTGGGCCGAGGACGATGACGTCTGCTTCTTCAATTGCCTCAACGACCCCGGGTGCCGGCTTGATGCCGTCCTCGAGTAAGAACAGGCGTTTAATCGGCTGCTCTTGGAGCGGAATCTTGGATTCCCCTTTGACAATCGTTCCGTCTTCGAACTCCGCCGCGAGTGTCATGAGCGTCTCTGTGACCGGCAATACCTTCCCTTGTGCGTTCAAGAGCTGTGACATGACGTCAATCGCTTTCACAAATGAACCTTCACAAATGTGCGTCGCCGCCGTGAGCATCAAGTTTCCGAGGGAGTGCCCTTCTAAGCCATAGCCCGTGTCGAATCGGTATTGCAAAATTTTATCCATTAATGGCTCCACTTCCGACAACGCCAGGATGACGTTACGGATGTCTCCTGGAGGTAACATATGAAACTCATCGCGTAGACGCCCCGAGCTTCCGCCGTCGTCACCTACTGTGACGATTGCGGTAATATCGAGTGGATAATGTTTTAAGCCACGGACGAGGGTGGACAATCCCGTTCCTCCACCGATGGCCACTACTTTCCGGTCTCGTCTCATGTCACTTCTCCTTCGTCGCGTGAGCGAGGTCACGGTGGACTGTCTTCACGTTATATCGCTCGGCGAAGTGTTCCGATACTTTCTCAGCAAATGTGATTGAACGATGTTTTCCGCCCGTACAACCGAACGCCACGACAATCTGTGTCTTTCCTTCGCGCTTATATTGCGGAAGGAGGAACTCGAGCATGTCAATCAACTTTTTATAAAATGCTCGTGCCTCCGGATGTGACATGACGTAATCCTGCACTTCTGTCGTCTGACCCGTGAGCGGTCGAAGCTCAGGTATATAAAACGGGTTCGTAATGAAACGGACATCGAATAATAAGTCGATATCGAGCGGCACCCCATGTTTGAAACCAAACGACATGAAGTTGACCGTGAACGGAATCCGTTCCTCATTAAATTGTTGTAGGATGCGGTCCTTCAACATCTGTGGCTTCAAATCACTCGTGTCATAAAGCGTATGAGCACGGTCACGGAATCCTTCTAGCAGTTCGCGCTCCATCTTGATCCCAACGAGTGGCGCATCTTCAGGTGCGAGCGGATGTGAACGTCGTGTCTCTTTATAGCGACGAACGAGCACGTCTTCCCTTGTCTCTAAGTACAATAGATGTGGATGTACATTTTTCTTTTCTAAATCGTCAATGACGATGAACAGGCTGTCGATAAAATCTCTCGTGCGTGTATCAATAGCGACCGCGATTTTCGGCCGGACCGAGCTGATGACATCAATCAATTGTGGCAAGAGAACCGGCGGTAAGTTATCGACACAAAAATAGCCGAGGTCCTCGAAACTATTCATCGCGACCGATTTCCCTGCCCCGCTCATTCCACTGATGATGATCAATTCTTCTAATCCTTTAAAATCTTCCATCTCGCTGACGCCCCCTTAAAATTGACAACCGAGCCGTGTGTGCAGCTCTCTCCATCTAGTATAACGAACGTCCGAAAAAAAGAGAAGGACCGCGGTTCCCCGCAGTCCTAGCTTCTTGAATCATGCGTTTTGTTCTTGCAACGATTCGAGGAGTCCCTCGATGAAGTGTTGAGCATTTTGAGCGGCAATCGACCCGTCGTTTGTCGCCGTGACGACTTGACGGAGTGTTTTCTCACGAACGTCACCGGCAGCGAAGATTCCTGGAATGTTCGTTTCCATCGCTTCGTTTGTGACGATGTAACCTTGCTCGTTCGTGATGCCGAGGTCTTGGACGAACCCCGTAATCGGGTTCATGCCGATATAGATGAAGACGCCGTCGATTTCATGGTCTGTCTCTGTCCCGTCAACCGTGTTGACGAGACGAACCCCACCGACTTTCCCGTCTTTCTCTGTAATTTCTTTCACCGTATGGTTCCAAATGAAATCGATTTTCTCATTGTCGAACGCACGCTTTTGAAGAATCTTTTGTGCGCGGAGCTCGTCGCGACGGTGAACGATTGTCACCTTGTTCGCGAAACGTGTCAAGAAGACACCTTCCTCAACGGCTGAGTCGCCACCACCGATGACGAACAAATCTTTCCCTTTGAAGAATGCCCCATCACATACCGCACAATACGATACACCACGGCCACCGAGCTCTTCTTCACCCGGTACGCCGATTTTCTTATACTGAGCACCAGAGGCGAGGATGATTGCACGCGCTTTGTAGTCTCGGTTGTGCGCATGCACGACTTTGTATTCTGTTTCATCCGAGATGCGCTGCACGTCCCCATATGCATACTCCGCACCGAACGCTTTCGAATGGTCGAACATTTTTTGCGATAAGTCAGGACCGAGGATGCTATCGTAGCCCGGGTAGTTCTCGATGTCTTCCGTATTGGCCATCTGACCACCTGGAATTCCGCGTTCGATCATAAGCGTTGAAAGGTTTGCACGTGAAGCATATAGCGCAGCGGTCATTCCGGCAGGACCGGCACCGATGATAATGACGTCATAAATTTTTTCTTCTGTCATGTTTATTCCACCTCTGCAAGAAATTGATTGCCTTTAGTATAAGAAACCTGTACGGGTATCGTCTATCTTTATGCTTGTTCGAGTGTTCGTTTGAAAGAACGTACCTTCTCTGTCAACGTATCGACCGGAAGATGGAAGGCATTCGCACAGTCTTCGAGAATCAGCGCGTCTCGTTTTGTATAAAACATCCAGACGAGCGCAGCGGCCGATGCCGTTACGTCCAAGAATGGTTCATCAGACAACAAAAGTGTGGCAAAACGTTCATAGAAGTCACCTTCAAGACTCATCCGTTCCGCTTCCGAAACGTGTGCTTCAGCCAAGACAAGTGCGTCAAACGCACGTTTGATTCGTTCGTCTCCATTGAACGATTGACTACAGAGGTCGGCACGGCACATCTCCGCGAACGCGCGGACCGTCTCGTTCTCCGTCACCGCATTCGTGAGCGCGAGCGCTTCGAACGCCTCGTCGTCTTTAAGGTTAGAGATAATACGAATAATCTCGACTCGAGCCAAATCGCTTTCTTGACGTAGTCCCTGGACGAGCGCCGAACGAAACTCAAGGTTTTCCCTAATATCGAAGCTCTGCCTCTCTTCGAATCGTTTCATCTCTTCATTGTTCAAGTAGGTGGCTGCCTCTTCTAATCGTCCTGTCTTGTAGGCAGACACGCTGAGCCAATGCCCGAACAATGGGTCACCGCGAAACCCGTGGTCCTTCAATAAGCGCAATTCTTCATACGCACGGTCGTAGTGACCGACGAGTGCGAGTGTCGTCGCTAATTTATAACGCAAGTCGTAATGGAGCGGACGGACACGTGTGAGCGGTGTCGATAACTGGATCGCCGCTTCCGAGTGTCCTGCTTCATGAAGCAAGAGAATCGTATTTAAAATCGCATGCAAGTTTCCAGGATTTTGATCGAGTACATATTCGAGCGTCCGGAACGCCGCTTGATCATCACCGAGATAAAAGCTGACGACCGATAAATTGTTATAAGCCGGCCAAAACTCTGGATATCTCCCGATCAGGCGTTCGAGTGTCGCCTTTGCCGCAAATAACCGTCCTTTGTCGATTTGACGCTGTGCTTCTGTATGCCACGTAATCAACTCATCTTCTTCCTCGTCCTCGAGCTCTTGTTCGAGCTCAATCAGTTCAAGAAGGGATTGCACCGCTTCCGTGTAGTGACCTTTCGCGTCACGATCGAGATATTCGGATGCATAATTTGCGGCTTCTTCATATTGAGAGACATAGGCACAGTTACTCGCTAAGTGATAAAGCGCCTCTGTCGCAGTCTCGTCGAGCTCTAAAACTCGCTTCCACACGTCATTGGCGTGGTAGATCTCCCCTACTTCAAACAACAGTTCTGCGTACTGTTTATGATAGTCGACGCGATGCGTGGCTGCCGCTGTCGCTTCAGCCATGAAAAAAGTCGCTTCATCTAGGCGACCTTCACGTAACGCACGACGACCTCTATAGTAGTGGAGCTCCGCAGCGAGCGGAGATTCTGGTTCGGGTAGCGTCATTACTGCTTCATAGTTCGCTTCCATATTCTAAATCCTCCACATCATCTTTAAATCTTTTTTTAGTTGCAGGGATAAGAATACCTCACTCGAACAACGAGGGCAACTGAAAAAGTTAAAAAAAATCGCGACTATATTCCTTCTATAATGAATATTTTTTACTAGGTTCAAAAATTATTTTTGAGCGAAAATATGTTTTTTTCATTTCTGTACTTTTTTCCATTAAAAAGCGGTATCTCTTTTAAAAAAAGTGATACCGCTCAAGTATTCTTTCATCTTCTTATACAAAACATGCACGAAAACTTTTTGCGAAAAATTGTGTCAAATATGTGTCAGCGATTGTAGTTTCGCCCCGACGACTCGTTCACCCGGCAACACGTCGCGATGAACAATCGCGCCAGCGCCAACGACAGCACCGTCTCCAATCGTCACACCGGGCAAGATGGTCACATTCGCTCCGATCAATACCTCATCACCGATGACGACGTCCCCGATCCGATACTCATCCACGAGATACTCATGACAAAGAATCGTCGAATTAAACCCGATGACCGTGTTGCGACCAATCGTGATCCTCTCCGGGAACATGACGTCCGGTGTGACCATGAGGGCAAGTGCACTATACTCTCCGATGTTCATGCCGAGAAATGTCCGGTAGAGCCAACGCTTCGCCTTTACTGAAGGAAAATAACGTCCGACGAGCACGACCGCCGTGTTTTTGAAGACACGTAAAAAACGAATCGTCCGATACATCTGCCAAAGCGGATTCGGTCCGTCGATATGAAATCGCTTCGTTTTACGCACGGACGCTTACCTCATCGAGCCACGCCTCGAAATGTTCCATCGTATCAATGATGACGTCTGGCTCGAGCGATTCGAGGAAAGGACGACCTTTGAGTGCCCAACCGACTGCGACCGTTTTCGTCCCGGCGTTCTTTCCGCTGAAGATGTCGGTATCGTTATCGCCGACCATGACCGCGCGTTCTGCCGACGAATCGAGCGCCTGAAGCGCACGCTCGACCGGTTCGGCGTGAGGCTTTTCGTTCTCAACGTCATCTGCCGTCACAACAACGTCAAACAAATGATCGATGTTGAATAATCGAAGACCCCGCTCGACGACAGGACGCCCTTTCGACGTGACGATCCCCATCTTATAGCCTTTCGCATGGAGACGGTATAACCCCTCGATGATACCGGGATATTCTGCGACGAGTTGATCATGCATCGCGATATTAAAACTCCGATAGAACGCCTGCATCTCTTTCCATTCCGGTTCGTTGAGTTCACGGAACGACTTCTCAAGCGTCGGTCCGATGAATCGATAGACGTCTTCATCCCGATACGTATTTTCTGGGAAATAGTATTCGAACGTATGACGGAAACTCGCGATGATGAGCGGGTTCGTATCGAGTAACGTTCCATCCAAGTCAAATAAGAGCGTATCCATTAATCAAACAGTCCTTTCTCTGATGGGTCGTTGTACCGTTTCGCGTTGCGGCGAAGAATCATCATGACGATACCGAAGAGGATCAAGGCGATAGACACCATTTGGGCCGCACGCAAATCACCTGACATGAGACTGTCCGTACGAAGTCCCTCGATGTAGTAGCGACCAATCGAATACCAGACGAGGTAGGACAAGAAGATATACCCACGTCGTGGGTTTCCGACCATACGCCAAACGACGAGGAAGATGACCCCGATGATGTTCCAGACACTCTCATATAGGAACGTTGGAATATAGTAAGCCCCATCGATATACATCTGATTGACAATCCAGTCCGGCAACATGAGCGTGTCTTGTAAGAAGCTACGCGTCGTCTCTCCACCATGCGCCTCTTGGTTCATGAAGTTCCCCCAGCGCCCGACAGCCTGTCCGAGAAGAAGGGAAGGTGCCAAGATGTCTGTCACTTTCCAAAAAGACATCGATTTTCGCATACAGTATACGATAACGACAAGGAGTGCCCCGAAGATGGCACCGTGGATGGCAATTCCGCCTTGACGGATATCGATGATTTGCCCAAGGTTTTCTGAGTAATAATCCCACTGGAACGTCACGTAATAAATACGCGCAAAGATGATACTGATCGGGATCGACCAAATGACGACATCCACAAGTCGCTCCGAATCGTAATTGATGCGTTTCGCTTCATATAAAGCAAGAACGAGTCCGAGCATCGCCCCGAAGGCGATAATCATGCCATACCAATAAATCGGCAGAGATCCAATCTCAAATGCTACACGATCAAATGTCGGTTCTACCATGATCACAAGTCTCCTTCAGTGTCCTGAATCGCGTTTGCAAGACGTTCCGCAAACTCTTCAGCCGTATTGATTCCCATGTTTTGGAGACGATAGTTCATCGCCGCGACTTCAATGATGACCGCCAAGTTTCGGCCTGGGCGAACCGGGATCGTCAGGAGCGGGACTTCACTATCGATGATTTTCATCACGTTGTGGTCCAGTCCGACACGATCGTACACTTTGCCCGGATCCCAGTTTTCCAAATTGACGATGAGACTGATTTTTTTATGCGACCGAACCGCTCCGGCCCCGAACAACGTCATGACATCAATGATGCCAATCCCACGAATCTCAAGTAAATGACGAATGAGTTTAGGCGCTGACCCGACGAGGAGTTGGTCGCCGGTTTGACGAATCTCAACCGAGTCATCAGCGACGAGACGATGCCCCCGTTTGACGAGTTCAAGCGCGGTCTCGGATTTCCCGACACCACTTTGCCCTTTGATGAGGACACCGACGCCGTAGATATCGACGAGGACCCCGTGCATCGCCGTCATCGGCGCGAGCTCCATCTCGAGGAAGTTCGTGATTTGTGATTCGATTGAAGTCGTCACCGCATTCGTCCGCATAAGTGGAACGTTTTCTGCTTCCGCTTCTTCCTCGATTTCTTTTGGAATATCGAAACCTCGAGTGATTAAAATACCGGGTGTGTGTTCCGTACATAAAATTTTGGCGCGCTCACGACGCTTTTCTTCCGATAGGCTCGCATAAAAAGTCAATTCCGTCTTCCCTAATACTTGCAGGCGGTTTTTCGCATAGTGCGTATAGTAACCAGCAAGGACGAGACCTGGTCGACTTAGGTCGGGTGTTGCGACCGGACGATGAAGTCCTTCCTCT
This sequence comes from Exiguobacterium sp. s89, assembly GCF_018617735.1. Taxonomy (NCBI): domain Bacteria; kingdom Bacillati; phylum Bacillota; class Bacilli; order Caryophanales; genus Exiguobacterium; species Exiguobacterium sp. s89. Next base: position 603,949 of record NZ_JACSKS010000002.1, on the reverse strand, counting down.
CCCGCAATAATTTGAAGTTTAAAACGCTCAACGACTTGAGCTGTGCGTACGATATTTTGCATCAGTATCTGCCCCTTTCACGCTCATTATTGTATCATAGCTCTTTCTATGAGAGGTTAGAGAAGTGATGAACAACGTGTCAAAAAATTGATGAAACTTTCATACATTGTGATCGTAGTAAGGGTATAAGCATAATGGGAGGTGTAGTTATGGAAGGATTATTTGGTATTGCCATCTTGTTTGCGATCGTGATCGGGATTGGTTCGCTCGTTTATATCATCAAGTCGTTGATCGATATGTGGAAAGAATATGCGGCGACGAAAAACGAGACGGTCTTACTTTTGTTCATCTTGAATATCATCGGATTCTTTTTATCGGGTGCGCTCATCTCGATGATTGTCGCCATCATCTTCTACTGGACTCGTTCGAAGTCGATGCGCCTCTTCGGAATCATCCTTTTGATTGCCGGGCCAGTTCTCTTCATCGTCTTCGCGGTCAGTGCCTTCGCGCTGTATGATACTCAGATGATGGATTGGCAACAAATCGAGTATGAAATGAATCTATAATCAAAAAAATCCCGAAGGCGGCGCCTTCGGGATTTTTTTATTGTTGATGGAACGGATTATTCAAATCGCCTGGGTCGACCGGATCGACCGGGTCAGCCGGCTCTGTCTGTTCTTCATCTAAGAATGTCGATGGTGTATACACCGAACCATGCTCTAAGTCGATGGTACCGGTACGTGTTCCCGCTTCGACTTCGATACGAGGTGTTTGACCTCGACCAGACAAGAATTCAAGTCGACGTTGAGCGACGTCCTTGCGGTCACGGATAATCTCGAGTTCATCGAGCAAGCAATGAAGACCTCCGAAGTTCGTTTCTAGTTCACCTTCGACCTCGACACCGTGTGGCAATACGAGTCGAATGTTCCCGGCTAGCGAGGCGAGTTCGAACTTGGCAGGACGAGCCGTTGCCAGTTCCGCACGAATATTTCCGTTCCCTGTCTTAAGGGAAGCTTTGTCGTATTTCCCGCCGATAATGACGGCACCGTTTCCGGTACGGACATGAACGAGTTCCGCTTCTACGCCTTCGATTTCGACCGTCCCGTTGCCAGTATTCAACAGTAGTTCCGATGCATGCACGTCATTTAGCACGACGCGACCGTTCGCGGTTTGTACACGGACGTTCTCGACGTCGAGACCATCGGCCCGGACTTCCCCGTTCAATGTTTGGACATGAAGATGGTTAAAATGGTGATGCGGGATGTACAATTCCACATGGGCCCGGACAAGCTTGTCCCGTAGCGAGACGACGAGACGGTCGCCGATGACGGAATGTTTGACGGCCGACTGTAACTGCTCGAGCGCCTTGTCCGCATCTTGTTGGCGAAGCGGACGTCCCGTTACAATCAGTTCACAGTCTTCGGCATCAGACGATACAATCGTCGCCGATGCGTTGAAAAGATCAAGTGAGATATCGCTGCCTGTAAACGGGAACGACTTCGAGTACGTCACTTCCGGTCCGAAATTCGAGCTGAATGTAAAGTCACTGTCACGAAGTTTCGTCACGAGCCCTTCCATCGCAGACGTCAGTTTCGTCGTAAGCGATTCGACCGAGTACGCATCGACCTTCTCCGTATCCTGTCGTTCTTCAAGCGCTTGAACTTGTTCCGGTTCGAGTCGCTCGAGACGTTCGAGTTGCGTCATCCCCTCCTCAATCGTCATCTTGCCTTCCTTCACTTGCTGGAGAATCAGTTCACGCATTTCTTGTTTCACGTTCGTTTTCCCCCTTCAATTTGATTGCACGTCAATTAACTTCCCGTTTCTCACCATTTCTATACTTATTTCTTTTTTCCTGCTTTCGGTTTCACACGGGCCGCATCACGTTCAAGGACTGGTTTCAAATATTTGCCGGTATAAGAAGCCGCGACTTCAGCGACTTCTTCCGGTGTGCCGGTCGCGACAATCTCGCCGCCACCGTCACCGCCCTCTGGTCCGAGGTCGATCAAATAATCCGCCGACTTGATGACATCGAGGTTATGTTCGATGACGAGCACCGTGTCTCCGTTCTCGACGAGACGTTGCAACACTTTCAACAAACGGGCGATGTCGTCGACATGAAGTCCGGTCGTCGGTTCATCCAAAATATAGATGGTCTTCCCGGTCGAACGCTTATGGAGCTCTGATGCGAGTTTGACACGTTGTGCTTCCCCACCTGAAAGTTCTGTCGCCGGCTGTCCAAGTTTCATATAGCCGAGACCGACGTCAAAGATCGTCTGAATCTTCCGTTTGATTTTCGGAATTTTGTCAAAGAATTCAAGACCCTCTTCAATCGTCATATCGAGCACGTCCGCAATCGTCTTCCCTTTATACTTCACTTCGAGCGTCTCCCGATTGTAGCGTTTCCCGTGACAGACTTCACACGGCACGTACACGTCCGGTAAGAAATGCATCTCGATTTTGATGATTCCGTCACCCCGACACGCTTCGCAGCGACCGCCTTTGACGTTGAAGCTAAAACGCCCCTTCTTATATCCACGCATCTTCGCTTCGTTCGTGGAGGCAAATACGTCACGAATGTCATCGAAGACACCTGTATAGGTCGCAGGGTTCGAACGTGGCGTACGACCGATTGGGGATTGGTCGATATCGATGACTTTATCGATATGATCGAGACCTTCAATCTTCTTATGCTTCCCTGGTTTCGCTTTGGCACGGTTCATATTGTGGGCGAGTGATTTATAGAGAATCTCATTGATCAATGTCGATTTACCAGAGCCCGAGACACCCGTCACTGCGACGAACATCCCGAGTGGAATCGACACGTCGACGTCTTTTAAGTTGTTCTCTTCTGCCTTGACAATCTTTAAGAAACGTTCGTCCGGTATCTTGCGTTCAACGGGAAGCGGGATGAACTTCTTCCCGGCGAGATATTGTCCGGTGAGCGAATTCTTGTTTTTCATCAGTTGTTTCGGTGTACCGGCAGCGATGACCTGTCCCCCATGCTCCCCGGCGCCTGGTCCGATGTCAATCAAGTAGTCCGCTTCCATCATCGTATCCTCGTCGTGCTCGACGACAATGAGCGTGTTGCCGATGTCCCGCATCTGTTTGAGCGTGGCGATCAAGCGGTCGTTATCGCGTTGATGGAGACCGATCGACGGCTCGTCTAGGACATATAGGACACCCGTGAGGCGCGATCCGATTTGCGTGGCGAGACGAATCCGCTGTGCTTCCCCACCCGAGAGCGTTCCCGCAGCACGAGAGAGTGTCAAATAGTCGAGACCGACGTTATTCAAGAAGCTGAGCCGTTCTCGAATCTCCTGCAAGATGAGACGCGCGATTGCGATATCTTTCTCACTCAACTGTTCATTTAGCCCTTCGAAGAAAGCAAGTGCGTTCACGACCGACTTCTCCGTCACTTGTCCGACGTGCTGGCCGATGATTTTGACGGCGAGCGACTCTTCTTTCAAACGATAACCGTGACAGGTCGGACAGGCATGTGTCGCCATATACATTTCCATCTGCTCACGAATGTAATCGGATGTCGTCTCCCTGTAACGGCGCTCAATGTTGCGAAGAACCCCTTCAAAGAAAATCGTGTTCGTCCGGACTTGACCAAAATCATTCTCGTAGCGGAAGAGGAAGGATTCCTCAGTTGACCCGTTCAAGACGAGCTCTTGGTCACGCTTCGACAGACGCTCAAACGGCACGTCCATATCGATATTAAAATGTGCACACATCGCTGCAAGCAGCTGCGGATAGTACTGGGAACTCGTTGGTTGCCACGCGACAATCGCCCCTTCTTTTAACGTCTTCGACGGGTCCGGGATGACGAGTTCTGGGTCGACGTCTAGTTTCGTCCCGAGACCATCACACGTCGGGCAAGCGCCGAATGGTGAGTTAAACGAGAACATACGGGGTTCGAGCTCGCCGATTGAGAAACCACAGATCGGGCAAGCATGATGTTCGCTAAAAAGAAGCTCTGTGCCATCCATCTTGTCGATGATGACACGTCCGTCAGCGAGACGTAACGCCGTCTCAAGTGAATCCGCAAGACGGCCTTCGACATCCGGTCGGACGACGAGACGGTCGACAACGACCTCAATTGAATGTTTTTTATTTTTGTCGAGCTCGATCTCATCTGTCAATTCAATCGTTTCTCCATTGACACGGACACGGACGAACCCTTCTTTTTTCAACGAATCAAATACTTTCACATGCGTTCCTTTACGCCCCGATACGATTGGTGCCAAAATCTGAAGACGCGTCCGTTCCGGTAATTCCATCACCTGATCGACCATCTGGGAAATCGTTTGACTCGAAATTTCAATTCCGTGGTTAGGACAGACCGGCTTCCCGATTCGCGCGAATAAGAGTCGGAGATAGTCGTAGATTTCCGTCACCGTACCGACCGTCGACCTCGGGTTACGACTCGTCGTCTTTTGGTCGATCGAGATGGCCGGACTGAGTCCTTCAATCGTATCGACGTCCGGCTTATCCATCTGACCGAGAAACTGACGGGCATACGCCGACAAGCTCTCGACGTAACGTCGTTGTCCTTCAGCGTAAATTGTGTCGAACGCAAGCGAAGACTTCCCGGAACCGGACAAGCCCGTCAAGACGACGAGCTGGTCACGTGGGATGTCGATGTCAATATTTTTCAAGTTGTTGACGCGTGCCCCTTTAATGACAATCGCATTTTTCTTTTCAGCCATTTAATTCCCTACCTTCAACTCCAAGATTAAGTCACGCAATTCGGCCGCACGTTCGAACTGGAGATCGCGCGCCGCTTGCTTCATTTCTTCTTCCAACTTGGCAATTGCCGCCTCGCGTTCCGCCGGCTTCATCGTACTGAGCGACTCTAACGCCTCTTCTTCGGCCTCGACCGTTGCTCGGATGACCCCTCGGACGTCTTTTCGAATCGTCTGTGGGGTGATGCCATGTTCTTCATTGTAAGCTTGTTGAATCGTTCGCCGACGGTCGGTCTCTTCAATCGCGCGCGTCATCGAGTCGGTCATCTTATCCGCGAACAAGATGACGTGCCCGTTCGAGTTCCGGGCCGCCCGTCCGATCGTCTGGATAAGCGACCGGTCTGAACGAAGGAACCCTTCCTTGTCGGCATCGAGAATCGTGACGAGACTCACTTCCGGGATGTCTAGCCCTTCCCGCAGCAAGTTGATTCCGACGAGGACGTCGTATTTTCCGAGACGAAGGTCACGGATAATTTCAATCCGCTCGAGCGTCTTGATCTCAGAGTGCATATAGTTAACTTTGATTCCGGCCTCCCGTAAGTAATCAGACAAGTCTTCCGCCATTTTCTTCGTGAGCGTCGTCACGAGGACACGTTCCCCTCGCTTGATGCGCTCGCGGATCTGATCCATCAAGTAGTCGATCTGTCCTTTGATCGGATGAATCTCAATTGTCGGGTCGAGGAGACCCGTCGGTCGGATAATCTGTTCAATCATGTCCGGCGTATGTTCGAGCTCATACGGGCCCGGTGTCGCCGAGATGAAGATGGCCTGGCTCAACTTCTTCTCGAACTCGTCGAACTTGAGCGGCCGGTTGTCCTTCGCCGACGGCAGACGGAAACCGTGGTCGACGAGCACTTGTTTCCGTGCTTGGTCCCCGTTATACATCCCGCGCACTTGCGGGAGCGTCACGTGCGACTCATCCGCGATGAGCAAGAAGTCTTTCGGGAAGTAATCGATGAGCGTGTACGGTGTCGCGCCTGCCTCCGTCAAGTTCAAATGGCGCGAATAGTTCTCGATGCCTGAACAGTAACCCATCTCACGCATCATCTCGAGATCGTAGTTCGTCCGCTGCTCGAGACGTTGCGCCTCGAGTAACTTGCCTTCTTCACGGAACTTCTCAAGCTGTTGTTCGAGTTCGGCCTCGATGTTGACGATCGCTTTTTGTAACTTTTCATCACGCGTGACGAAGTGGGATGCTGGGAAAATCGATACATGCTCGCGATCGGCGATGATTTCGCCGGTAAGCGGGTCCATCTCGCGAATCCGATCAATCTCGTCCCCGAAAAACTCGACACGCAAGCACTGCTCGTCACGTGATGCCGGGAAGATTTCAACGACGTCCCCCCGGACACGGAACCGACCCCGTTGGAAGTCGATGTCGTTCCGTTCATATTGGATGTCGATCAATTTGCGAAGCATTTGATCGCGCCCCATCTCTTTCCCGACACGAAGACTCAAGACGAGACTGTTATATTCTTCCGGGTTACCGAGACCGTAGATGCACGATACCGAAGCGACGATGATGACATCATCGCGCTCGAACAGAGCCGAGGTCGCCGAGTGGCGAAGTTTATCGATCTCATCGTTAATCGAAGCATCTTTTTCGATAAACGTATCGGTCGAAGGCACGTACGCCTCTGGCTGATAGTAATCGTAATAGCTGACGAAATATTCGACGGCGTTGTTCGGGAAGAATTCTTTGAACTCGGAGTAGAGCTGTCCGGCGAGCGTCTTGTTGTGGGCGAGGACGAGTGTCGGTTTCTTCACTTCCTGGATGACATTCGAGACGGTGAACGTCTTCCCCGTACCGGTCGCCCCGAGGAGCGTCTGGTACCGTTCACCCCGATTCAAACCTTCGACAAGCTGTCGAATCGCTTCAGGTTGGTCACCTCCTGGTTGAAATTCAGATTGTAATGCAAACGGAATTGATTCCATAAGATACTCCTCACCTTCTCATTTCATAAGTGTCTTAATTATACCATATACACGAACAAATATTCGCTTCTCAACTTTTACTGAGAACGTCTTTATAGAAGAAACGTCATTTGTGCATCGCTTAATATTTTTCCTTAACCGTCTCAAAAGAAACATTCAAATCGTTCAGAAAGATCCATTTGTTCAATTTGTAAAGGTTACTTTTGTAACATAGGAGACGAATGACCAAACAATGGACCATATTCCTATTCAATTGAAATCCCCCCAGTTTTCATGATGAATCATCTATTTCTTATTAGTTCCGCTCTCTACTCATCATTTTTATGAAGTTTACAGGTGTAAATGTGAACATTTTTAGGAAAAAAGTATGATTTTTGAAAAACGCTGTTTTAAAACGCTTACATTTTGGGCATATAATGAAGTGGTAAGTCAAATTGCATAAGGGAGAAAGGGGAGTATCACATGTCAGCATTTGTCAGTGAAATTATTGGTACGATGCTATTGATTCTGCTCGGTAACGGTGTCGTCGCCGGCGTCGTCCTCCGCCATTCCAAAGCGGAAAACTCTGGCTGGATTGTCATCACAATGGGTTGGGGTCTCGCCGTTATGGTCGGGGTCTACGCAGCCGGTATTTACGGAGGTGCACACATCAACCCTGCCGTCACGATTGGTCTCGCGACAGCAGGCGAATTCCCATGGGCGGATGTCCCACTCTACATCCTCGCTCAGTTTATCGGAGCCATCATTGGGGCATGTTTGGTTTATATCCACTATAAACCGCACTATGATGCAACGGACGACCCAGGTTTGAAACTGGCGACGTTCTCGACGGCTCCTGGTATTCGAAGCACACCTTTCAACTTGATTGGTGAGATTATCGGAACGTTCGTCCTTGTCTTCGGTCTATTGTCATTCGGGGCAAACACCTTCGCGGACGGACTTAATCCGCTCATCGTCGGCTTCTTGATCGTATCGATCGGTCTTTCGCTCGGTGGTACGACCGGGTATGCAATTAACCCGGCACGTGACCTCGGTCCACGTATCGCTCACGCATTTCTTCCGATTAAAGGAAAAGGATCGTCAGATTGGGGATATTCATGGATCCCGGTCGTCGGTCCAATTATCGGCGCGATTATCGCCGCACTCATTTATGGCCTTCTCGTCTCGTAACACAATATTTTGAAGGAGGAAATCACATATGGCGAAAGAAAAACGTTATATTTTAGCACTAGACCAAGGAACGACAAGTTCACGGGCAATCATCTTTGACCATGACGGAAAAATTGTCACGGTCGCACAACGCGAATTTAAACAGTATTTCCCAAAACCAGGCTGGGTCGAACATAACGCCAATGAGATTTGGGGTTCTGTCCTCGCCGTCATGGCGGAAGCATTTGGTTCGGCAGACATCGATCCGAACGAGATCGCAGGAATCGGAATCACGAACCAACGTGAAACAGCAGTCGTTTGGGAGAAAGAAACAGGACGCCCTGTATATAACGCAGTTGTTTGGCAATCACGACAAACCGCTGACATTTGTGAAGAACTAAAAGCAGCCGGTCATTCTGATATGGTGCGTGACAAGACGGGCCTTCTCATCGATGCTTACTTCTCTGGGACAAAGGTCAAGTGGATTTTGGACAACGTCGAAGGCGCACGTGAAAAAGCCGAGAACGGAGAACTTCTCTTCGGTACAATCGACACGTGGCTCATCTGGAAACTTTCAGGTGGAACGGCCCACGTGACAGACTACTCGAACGCGTCCCGTACACTTATGTACAACATCTATGAACAGAAGTGGGATGACGAATTACTCGACATCTTAACGGTACCGAAGTCGATGCTCCCTGAAGTCAAAGCTTCAAGTGAAGTCTACGCAAACACAATCCCGTATCACTTCTTTGGATTTGAAGTACCAATCGCCGGAGCCGCAGGTGACCAACAGGCTGCCTTGTTCGGTCAGACGTGCTTCGAAAAAGGGGAAGGGAAAAACACGTACGGCACGGGTTGCTTCATGCTTATGAACACAGGGGAAGAAGCCGTCAAATCAGACCATGGTCTCTTGACGACGATTGCTTGGGGCTACAACGGTAAAGTCGAGTATGCACTCGAAGGATCGATTTTCGTTGCCGGTTCTGCGATTCAATGGCTCCGTGATGGATTGCGGATGTTGAAATCAGCGAAAGACTCGGAGCAATACGCGACACGGATCGAGTCGACAGAGGGGGTTTACGTCGTACCAGCCTTCGTTGGACTCGGTGCACCTTATTGGAACTCTGACGTTCGTGGCGCTATCTTCGGCCTCACACGAGGAACGGAAAAAGAACAGTTCGTCCGTGCGACAATCGAGTCACTCGCTTATCAGACACGTGATGTCCTCACGGCGATGGAGAACGACTCAGGAATCAACTTGAAGACACTCCGCGTCGATGGCGGGGCCGTCAGCAACAACTTCCTCATGCAGTTCCAATCAGACATTCTCGACGTTCCAGTCGAACGTCCTGAAGTGAGCGAAACGACTGCACTCGGTGCTGCCTACTTGGCAGGTCTTGCCGTTGGATTCTGGAAAGACCAAGCTGAAGTCAAAGAGCAGTGGAAACTCGACAAGAAATTCGAGCCGAACATGGACGAATCTCACCGCGAGGCACTCTACAAAGGTTGGCAACACGCTGTCGAAGCAACAACAGCATTTAAACCATCAAAACTTGACGTATAAGAAGAATGGGCATCCTCAAAGGGTGCCCTTTTTCAGTACAAAAAAGAGTACCCTTGACGGATACTCTCACAGTTTGCGAAGACGGACACGCGGACTCGTCGGTTCCCCGACGAACAAGATGCCAAGTTCATGCGGATCGGTCTCATACATCGCCCGTTGAACGAATCGGATATCACCGTTCAAGTTCAACACTTCGAGCTTAATATAAGGTTTATGTTGCTGGAGCGCCTCATAGAAACTATGCCCTCCCGTGATGACTGTTCCATTGACTTTGTAGATGGATTCACCCGGGATGAGTTGCATCGCTTCCCCCGGTGAATTCGGGAGCGTGTCAACGATGACCGCCCCGCGATTGCCATTGATAAAGACAGGTGTCGTGCCACGATTTTCTCGTTTGATCCACTGTAATCCGAGTTCATAGAGAACGAATAGTGTAATCAATACATAGTCGATATACGGAATCTCCCACGTATAGGATATACCGAACAAAATAAGGGCGATCAATGCGAGCATCGCACGATAGTTACTCAACCGTGCGAGAAGTGTCCCCGGCAAGGCACCGGTCGACAGTAAACTGACCCCAATCGGAATCGGCAGAATGATTGGGATCATCGGCAAATCAAGACCGAACATCGGCGGTAAAAAGACAACGAGCGGGAAAAACCAAACCCGTTTGACGACGTGTCCTCCGATGAACTGCCCACGTTTGGACAAGATTAGTGTCGGTGACGTCTCTTTTGGTCCATCCCATCGTAATAGAATCGCTTCCGCGAGTGTGACGAGCCCGAACGTCAATGCATAGACCGTCCAATCGACTCGGGCAAGCTCTCTCACCCAATCACTGAATGCCCCATATGCGACAATATCACGTAACATGACGACACCGAATATAATGAGGAGCGGCAACACTGGGTTAAAGAATCGCGGATGCATCGTCAAGACGACGAGCGTGTAAAGAATTGTAAACGAAACTGCCCATTCAAATGTGATGGTCGTCTCCAGTAAAATCGTTGCGGTTGATGAGAGGACCGCCAGCAGGAGACTCGGCCAGATGAAATGCTTCCATTCCGACTTTGGTGAGCGGCGTCTCGAACGAAACATGGCCCGTTCCCGTTTGACTCGGGTCATTGATATGTACGTAAGGGCGACGAGCGTCACCCAAAACAGTGGACTACCTAACAACGTCAATAAAGCCGTAACACTCATTCGTACAACTTCCACGCGGTCCAACCCTTTCTTTCATACAACGTTATTTTGCGGCTTCTTCTAGCGCTCGATTCAGTTGAGCATCGTTTTCCTCATCTTGAATCGCCTCGAGTAGCTTCGATTCGAGTGCCGAGGCTGTCTCTTCATCGACTGTACCTGAAGCCGTGAGATTTTGGTCTGCCTGGAACGCTTTTACGGCCTCTGCCATCGTATCGCCGTAATATCCGGGTTGACCGCCTGGCTCATAGCCGATTCCAGTTAAAATATTGTGCAAGTTCGACACGGAGTCGCCATAGTCCCCAACTTTTAATGACTCTTCTTCTGTTAGCACGCGGGTTACATTGAAGAAATCCGGTTGCTTCACTTCGATGTCCGGCTCGATCCCTTTTTTGTTGATCCAGTTCCCGTCCGGTGTGAGCCATTTGCTCGTCGTCAACTTCAAGTTACTGCCGTCTTCTAAATCGAACGCCGTCTGCACGACACCTTTCCCGAATGTCTTCGTGCCAATGATTGTCGCACCGGCCCCTTCTTTCATCGCACCTGTCAAAATCTCGGATGCCGAAGCAGAGCCCTCATCCGTCAAGACGAAGAGGTCATACGGTTTTGCTTCACGGGCACGACCATTTTGAGCGTCACGATCCCCGTCCGCATTTTCGATTTGGACGACCGGTTTCGATGTCGGGACGAACCCTTCAGACATCTCGATGACGGCAGGTAAGAGCCCCCCCGGATTTCCACGAACGTCGATAATCAAGCTATCGATGTCGTCTGCTTCAAGTTGCTCGAGTTGCTCGAGAAACTCATCGGCTGTCGGTTCTGAAAATTGAGTAACTTGAAGGTAGCCAATCTTTTTACCATCTATTTCTTTCACTTCAGAGAACACGGTCTCAATCGGAATCGTGTCACGTGTGATTTCATAGTCCGCCGTCTGACTGCCACGGCGAATCGTCAGCGTGACCGTCGTCCCTTTCTCTCCTCGAATCAGCTGGACGGCTTCCTGTACATCCATCCCCTCAATCGACTCACCGTCGACCGCTGTGATGATGTCGCCCGGGCGAAGTCCTGCTTCTTCGGCCGGAGCGCCTTTGATTGGAGCGACAATTAAGATGTCTTCTCCTTTCTTCTCCAAAGTTGCGCCAATTCCTTCAAAACTCGATTCAATCGAGTCGGTAAATTGTGATGTTTCTTCTGCGTCTAAGAAGTCAGAGTACGGATCGTTCAGTGCTGCGGTCATACCGTCGAGCGCGCCTGTCAATAAGTCATCTTCTGAGATGTCTTGTAACGAATGCGCCTCAATCAAATCACGTACTTGATCGACTTTATCCCAGCCTTCCGCATTCGTTTGAATCGGAAGAGAAGTGTCTGTAAATGCCATCGTCGCAAGGCCTGCACCGGCCCCAGCCACGAACGTTGTGCCAGCGAGTAGTCCTGCGGTTGAATTTTTCACGGGTTGGTCCCTCATTTCTCTTTGTAAGTCTTTTCATTAGTATAGCAAAAACGAAAGGAAAAGCGGACGCGTTCCACATATTTGGGACGCGTCCGCTTGAATTAATAGCCAATATACGGGGCTGGGTCAATCGCATTCGGCTGTCCCGGCGCCCATTTCCCTCGATGTAACTCAAAATGGAGATGCGGTCCGGTCGACCAACCCGTGTTACCGAGCGTCCCGACTGTCTGTCCTGCCGCTACCTGTTGTCCGGCACCGACCGTGATTGCATTCAGATGAGCGTAGACGGTCGTCCAAACCTCTCCATTCATAACATGTGAAACAAACACGACATTCCCATATCCGGTCGCCGGTGCAGCTTTGATGACGACACCTGGTGCACTCGCAACAATCGGTGTCCCTGAAGCATTGACGAGGTCGATTCCCTTATGAATCTCCGAGACACCTGTCAAAGGATTGTTTCGAGGACCAAACGGGCTCGACACATATCCTGACACAGGGCGGACGAATCCGTTCGACGTTGAAACGTTCGTCGGTGTTTCAGGTGGTACCGTCACCTCAGGCGCCTCTTTCACTTCCGATTCTGAGTCACGCGCTTCCGCCTCGGCTCTTGCCCGTTCTTCGGCAGCACGCTTTTCAGCTTCCTGTTTGGCACGTTCGGCCGCTTCAGCGGCTTCTCGCTCGGCAATCGCTTCGAGCTGTTCGCTGATGATTCGATTCTGTTCGGTCATGACGGCCTGTTCTTCACTGCGTGTCATCTTCTCAAGTTCGAGTTGTTCGACTTGTTCGTTCAGTTCGACCAACAGATCACGCTTTTTCTCGGCTGTACGGTCGAGGTCTTGCTTCGTGATGACGAGCTCACGCTCTTTTTGCTTGATGAACGAGAGTTGGGTACGTTGCGTCGACTCAAGCGACTCTAGGCGTTCCATCTCACTCATATAATTATGTATGAGCTCCCGGTCCTGTTCAGCGATTGTGCGGGCCGTCATGACCCGTGTCACGAAATCGCCGAAAGAGCGGGACTCAAAAATGACTTGTAGATAGGACGTATCTTCATGTACTTGCAAGACACGAAGGCGCTCGTTTAAAAGTTCCTTCTGGTCTTCCAAGTATTTTTCTTGAACAGAAAGTTGTTGGCGGGTCGTCTCGAGCTCTCCACGGGCCGTGTCGACTTCGTGTTGTTGAATCGCGATTTGTTCGCTTAAATCATTCAACCGATCATCGACGACGTGAATTTCTGTCTTTACAGCATCACGCTCTGCCTCTGTGACCTCAAGCTCGGCATCCGTTTCAGCCTGCGCATTTTTCGATTCCTCCAACTCATTGGACAATCGATCTTGTCGAGCTTTTAACGTGTCTTTCTCTGTCGCCATGACAGGCATGGCAAGTAATGATACACACAACCCTAGCGCAAGCGAACGTTTCATCCGCCAACTCCTCCTTATTTAAGTTAGATTTTCAAGAAACGACCGAGCGATGTCGTCGATCCCCAGATCCCGATGAACGCACCGAGTGCAAGTAAGACAAGCGATACTTGGACTGTGAGCGTCGATGGATCAATCAACTTAAATATATCACTATTCAATTGATCAAGCGATGGTTGTAAAGCACTATATGCGACGTCATATCCGAAATAAATGACAAGAATCGGGACAAGAGCCCCAAGCATTCCGAGAACCAATCCTTCAATGAAAAATGGCCAGCGGATGAAGCTGTTCTTCGCTCCGACGAGTCGCATGATTTCAATCTCGCGGCGACGTGAGAAAATTGTCATTTTAATCGTATTCGAGATCAAGAACATCGCCATCAATGTCAATCCGACAATCAACGCGAGTCCACCGATGCGAATCCCGTTGAAGAAGGCGAACATTTTATCAATGTAGTCTTTTCCGTATTTCACATCGTCGACGTTATCGAATGATTCGACCGATTTTGCAACTTCCTCTAGTTCTGTTGGGTCTTGGGCTTTGACGATATAACGGGCGTGGAGCGGGTTGTCTTTTTCAACCGTGCCATAAGCAGCCGCATCGTCCCCAAGTTGGTTTTGGAACTTGGCCAATTCATCTTCTTTCGAACTGAACGTAACCTTCGACACACCCGGTACCTGTTCAATATTCTGTCCGAGTTTCTCGACTGAGCTCTCATCCGCCGTACGGGTGATGAACACTTGAATCTCGACATCGTTCTCTACATTGTCTGAGATTTCATTTACATTGAACATGACGAGTGCAAATACACCGACAAGTAACAAGGTGATCGTCACGGCACTAATTGCCGCGAACGACATCCATCCATTTCGAAGCGTTCCTTTGAACCCTTCACGCAAATGGCGCAATCCAGCCTTAAACATCATAGCCATATGCTCCTTTCTCTTCATCGCGAACGACTCTTCCATTCTCAATCGCGATGACACGGTGGCGAATCTTATCGACGATGTCACGGTTGTGTGTCGCCATGACAATTGTTGCCCCACGGCGGTGAATTTCTTCAAACACTTCCATGATGCCCCATGCTGTCTCCGGGTCTAAGTTCCCTGTCGGCTCATCGGCGATAATCAGCTTCGGTTTGTTCACAATCGCTCGTGCAATCGAAACCCGTTGCTGCTCCCCACCAGAAAGCTCATCTGGATAGTTGCGTGCCTTGTTTTTCAATCCGACAAGATTCAACACGTCCATGACTTGCTTACGAATCGACGTCGTGTCAGCCCCAACGACTTCTAATGCGAACGCAACGTTTTCATACACCGTAAGTGATGGAAGTAATTTAAAGTCCTGAAAGATGACACCGAGTTGACGGCGCAACTTTGGTACATGACGATCCTTGATTTTACCGACATCGAGTCCGTCAATCAATAATTGACCTTCCGTCGGTTTCTCCTCGCGATAAATCATCTTCATGAATGTCGACTTTCCGGCACCGGAAGGACCGACTACATAAAGGAACTCGCCGTCGCGAATTTCTAAATCGAGGTCATCCATGGCAACGACGCCGTTTGGATATACTTTACTGACTTTTTGCATCGATATCATAACGTATTCCCTACCCTTTTTAAAATATTTTTATGCATCTATGACGAATTGGAATCATTTGTTTTAGTTACTGTATATTTCGCCTAGAGTCTTTTTTACAGGAAATACCCCTCTCTGTCAAGGAGTCATTTCTCGTTTATCGCCTTGCCAAAAAATCATCTAGGGCATTGTTGAAGCGACTACAATTATATCAATCCGACTTTTAAAACACCATTACAGGATTGTTTCAGTTCGATTGAGTTCAGTGGGAAAATGTCGTCATGAAATTCTATTGCACCAATTTGACCTCCATTATGAAATTCAGTTGAACTACCCCCACCTACGCTTCGCTTAGAGGTGGAGGATTCCTGAGTCATCCGACCTGACAGTCGGAACCTGATCAGGCTAGCCCCGTCGTCCCGACGGTTAAAGAAGCCAACATGCGTTCGGCTTCTTGTCTGAGGTTCAGTCCTGCGTTCACATCGCGGTCGTGGTGGACCCCGCAATTCGGGCATGTCCATTCACGCAAACCAAGATGCTTCACGTCTTTGTGTCGATGGCCGCAACTCGAACAGAGCTGGCTCGAGGCGAAGGTCTTCCCGACCTTCACGACGGTCTTCCCGTACCAGTCGGCCTTATACTCGAGCATGCGAAAGAACTCCGACCAACTGACCTCGGAGATCGACTTGCTCAACTTGCGGTTCTTACGCATGTCCTTCACCTGCAGGGTCTCGATGCCGATGACGTCGTGGTTTTTGACGATCTCGGTCGACACCTTGTGCAGGAAGTCGGTGCGTCTGTTGGCGATTTTCTCATGGATGCGTGCGACTTTCCGCTTCTGCTTCTGGTAGTTCTTCGCCTCGGAAAGTCTCACTTTCTTGTTCCGGGCGATGCGCTGACGGCGGGACAACTTGCGTTGCTCCCGTGCCAGCTTCTTCTCGAGGGTGCAGAAGTAACGGTCGTTCTTGTATACGGTTCCGTTTGATAGGGTGGCGAAGTTCTTCAATCCGACGTCGACGCCGACCGATGAGCCGGTCTTCGGCAGTTCACCGATCTCCAGCTCTACGAGAAGGGAGACGAAGTATTTGCCCGAAGCCGTGCGTCGGATCGTGGCGTTCAGGATGCGACCCTCGACCTGTCTCGAGTTGGCGAACCGCACCCATTTCAGCTTGGGGAGTTTGAGTGTGTTCCCGACAATCGAGACCTCGGGGAGCTGGGACTTCCCCTGGATGTTCGCCGTATAGGATTGGACGGGGTTACGCTTCGACTTGAAACAGGGATGATTTCCCTCCTTCCTGAAGAACTTCTTATACGCGTCGACCAGGTGTTTGACACTGTTCTGGACGGCCGTGCTGTCCACTTCCGTCAACCAACTGAATTCTTGCTTGAGTATGGGAAGGTCTTTCGAGCAGGCGTCATACGACAGTCCCTTGCCATTCGCTTCATAGGCCGCGTCCCATTTCGACAGGAAATGGTTGAACACGAACCGCGAACCGCCGATCGTCTTGGCGATCAGGACCTCCTGTTCCTTCGTCGGGTAGATCCGGAATTTATAGCCCTTGTGCTTCACCATGTGACGTTCACCCCTTTGAAGATATTTTACCCGAAAGAGAGGCTGGCGATTCATCTCCCACTTTCACGCAAGCCCTGTCCTTAACGTTTAGAAGCGGGAGTATTCTCGCATAATTTAGATAAAAAACACCCCGTAGAAGCTGGATGTCCATGTCCAACTTCTATGGGGCGGTTCACTATACAGATGTTTTCTTCTATCAATCTGCCTTGTCTTTCAATACATCGAACGGGGTACGCTTTTTCTTTCGGTACTGAATATGAATCGTCGGTGACTCATATTCATCTTGCGCCCGGATGTCGCTGCTTGAGACACGCATAAACGACCATCCGAGTAAAATCATGATAAATATGAGGGGGAAACCACCGACAATACTTGCTGTTTGTAAAGTTTCAAGTCCTCCGAGGAACATTAGTGTGAGAGGCATGATCGATAGTGCGAATGCCCAAAACAGTCGATTCCATACGAGTGGTTCATCTTCCACATGCTTTTGAGTGACTGATGCCAAAATATATGACGAAGAATCGAACGTCGTCGCCAAGAAGATAATGGCGAGGACAGTGAACACCCCAACTACCGCACTTCCAAATGGCAATTGACTAATAATCGCAATGATTGTCGGGGCCGGTCCGTAAGTAGCCATATATGAGATGACATCTAATGTTCCACTTAGGTGAAGGTATAGTCCATAATTTCCGAGAACTCCGAAAAACAGTACACACCCAAACGTCCCATAAACCATCGTTCCGATGATCATGCCACGAATCGTCCGACCACGCGAGATCCGTGCCACGAATAATCCGACGAATGGAGCATAGACAAGCCACCATGCCCAGTAGAATACAGTCCACGACTCAGGGAATCCCGTTGAAGTAAAGCCACCAAAATCACCAAATGGCTCCATCCACGTCGCCATTCGGAAGAAATTATCCATAACAATCCCAACACCGTTGAATGTTGTCTCTAAGATAAAGCGTGTCGGTCCAAATACAAATACAAATGTTAAAATTCCTAATGCAAGCCAAATGTTCAAGTCACTCAGTAATTTGATTCCTTTATTCAATCCAGCATAAGAGCTAACTGCAAAAATAACCGTACAGACTAGCATAATCACTGCTTTCATCCCGAGTGATACAGGGATTCCCGTCAATTCACTGATTCCTTCGGCAATCATCGGCGTACCGAGGGCGAGTGTTGTCCCTGCGCCTCCAAGAAGACCAAAGATGAATAAAATATCAATCACTTTTCCAAGTGGACCGTCTGAACGATCACCGAGAATCGGACGGACCGCTTCACTCACCTTCAACACGGATATGCGTCGTACATAATAGAAATAGGCAATCGGGAGTGCAGGCAGCGTATAAATCGCCCACGCAATCGGTCCCCAGTGGAACATTCCATATGCCGTCGACCATTGAATGGCTTCTGTTGATTCTGGTGTGAGACCAAACGGTGGTCCTTCGTAATAGTAAACCCATTCAATCACCGACCAGTAAAGAATACTTGACCCAATCCCAGCAGCGAACAACATCGCCGCCCATGAAAAGTTACTAAATTCAGGTTCCTCATCTTCGTCGCCCAACTTAATGTGCCCGTTCTTACTGAAGGCAACGTAGATCAAAAATCCGAATGCGCCAAGCCCAAGCGCTAAGTATAATATTCCAAAGTTTGATGTCATATACTCATTTGCCATCCCGACTAAAGCCTTACCTGTTTCCGGGAAGAAAATAAGAGGTAACGTCACTGCTAACAGTAAGATTACTGATCCAATAAATGTTGGCCAGTCTATTAATTTTGTCCTCAAAACCATATCACTCCATTTCTGTAATCTCTTATTACCATACCAATAAAACAGAAAATTGCAACAATTAATCAAAAAAACCACAGGATAGTCAACGCTATTCCTGTGGTGCCTATCTTATTTTTTTTCAGCGAGCCAAGCGGCAACCGCCGTGATTTCTTCGTCTTTTTCAATGACGTTCGCAGGCATTGCACCTTGACCGTTACGAATGACGTTCTCAATATCTTCTGCCGACAGATTAGCGCCGACTTGCTCGAGTGACGGACCACTCATTCCTTCAAGGTTCGCACCGTGACATGCCGCACAGTTTTGTGCGTACACCGCTTCCGCGTCAACCGATGCCGTGTTCGAGCCCGAATCCCCGTTGCTCGACGTATCTTCCTCTTCACCGCCGCCACATGCGCCGAGTGTCAGCATGGCACCAAGGCCAATCGCCATCATCCATTTTTTCATAACCACGTTCCCCTCCTAAGTTGTAGAAATGACCTACATTTACCATTATAGCCTTTCACGTATACTTTCTAACCTAATCTCACGAAAAGTACACAAAGATTCCACAACTTACGGAACGTTGATATAGCGTTTGTCCGACGTGAACCCTTGTCCGAGCACCTCATGTGCCTCACTGAAGACGAGGAACGCATCGGGGTCAATCCGACGAATGATCTCTTTCAGACGACTCACCTCGCTCTGACGGACGACGATCATGAGCATCGGACGATCGAGACGAGAATAAGCCCCGATTGCTTGAATCTCGGTCGCTCCACGATCGAGCTCCTCAAAGACGGCACGGACGATGAAGTCCCGCTTCTCCGAGATGATATAAGCCATCTTGTCCTGCGTGAATCCAAGCTGGACGAAGTCGATCATCTTGACCGTGATGAATAGGGCGATCAGTGCATAAAGTCCGGTCGAGAACGAGAACGTGAGGGCGGCGGTCAAGACGACCATGCCGTCGAGGAGCGCGATACATAAATAAAGCGGGATGTGCGTGAACTTATGTAAGATTTGCGCAATCAAGTCCATTCCACCTGTCGAGGCACGTCCCCGGAAGATGAGTCCTAGCCCGACTCCAACACCGACACCGCCAAATATGGCGGCGAGGAGCGTGTCGTTCACGGCAGCCCCTGCATCGATCGCTTCATAGAAAAGAATGACACCCGGTAAGAAGATGGAGCCGACGAGCGACTTCACCCCGAATCCGAGACCGAGGATGGTCCACCCAATGATGAGAAGTAGTACGTTCGCCACGAGCTGAAATGCCCCCGGTGAAATCCCGAACAGTTCATACGTGATAACCGATATCCCACTCACCCCACCTGACGCCAAATTGTTCGGCAATAGAAATAAGCTGAAGGCCGAGGCGACGAACACCGAACCGGTCAACAAATACAGATAGTCTTTGACGATTTGCTTCATTAAAGAATTTCTCCTTTACACACAACATGGCCCAAAGACAGGTGTCTTTGAGCCACATGCATCACATATTTGTTTTACGAAGGTAAGCATCGATGAACGGCATGACGTCGCCGTCCATGACACCACTTGTATTTCCGACTTCGTGGTTCGTCCGGTGATCTTTGACCATCGAATACGGATGGAAGACGTACGAACGGATTTGGCTACCCCAACCGATATCCGTCTTCTCGCCACGGATTTCGTCGAGTTTGCGTTGCTGCTCGTCGAGTTCGCGTTGGTACAATTTCGCTTTCAACATCTTCATCGCCGATTCACGGTTCTTGATTTGTGAGCGTTCGGTCTGACACGAGACAACGACGCCCGTCGGCACGTGCGTAATCCGGACAGCCGAGTCTGTCGTGTTGATGTGCTGTCCACCGGCACCTGACGCGCGGTACGTGTCAACGCGGAGGTCTTCTGTCCGTACTTCGATCTCAATGTCGTCATCGAACTCCGGCATGACGTCACATGAAACGAACGATGTGTGGCGACGACCTGACGAGTCAAACGGAGAGATTCGGACTAAACGGTGAATCCCTTTTTCCGCTTTCAAGTAACCGTAAGCGTTGTGTCCGATGATGCGAAGCGTGACAGATTTGACACCAGCTTCCTCACCCGGAAGGTAATCGACCGTCTCGACTTTCCAGCCTTGTTTATCGGCGAAACGTTGGTACATGCGAAGGAGCATCGATGCCCAGTCTTGTGACTCAGTACCGCCCGCACCCGGGTGCAATTCAAGAATTGCATTGTTTGCATCGTACGGTCCGTTCAAGAGGATTTCGAGTTCGAAGTCATCGAACTCTTTTTTGAGCGCTTGAATCGTTTCTCCGAGCTCTTCTTGCATCTCTGCCTCCGGCTCTTCCTTGATGAGTTCAAGCGTCACTTCGCCGTCCTCGTGTTTGCTTGCGAGGTCTTGATATTTGTCGACCATCGCTTTGAGCCCGTTTGACTCATCGATGACTTTCTGTGCCTTCTCTTGGTTGTCCCAAAAGTCAGGGTACGTCATCTCATTCTCGAGCTCGGCGATGCGCGCTTCCTTCTCCGTCAAGTTGAGAGAAGCTCTATAATTTTCGAGGCGCTTCGCCATTGCCTCAAGTTCGTTCCGAATATCTGAAATTTCCATAGTGTGATTCACCTTTCCGTAGGAAAGAGGCGAGCGGACCCGCCTCTTCAATAATTAAGCCTGTTGTCTACCATGACAGTTCTTGAACTTCTTACCAGAGCCACACCAGCACGGATCGTTCCGGCCGATGCTCTCTTCTTTCGAACGACGGACCGGTTTTTTCTTGACTGGTGCATCGTCCTTTCCAGAGACGGCAACTTCCTCTTCGACGACTTTCTCACGTCGGAGGTTGTCCCCGACTTCGGCACGAAGCACGAAGCCTGTCACTTCTTCTGAAATTGCCGCGTTCATCGCGTCAAACATGCTAATCCCTTCCGCTTGGTACTCACGGAGCGGATCGTTCTGCCCGTAAGCGCGGAGATGAATCCCTTGACGCAACTGATCCATATGATCGATATGGGACATCCAGTGCGAGTCAACGGCACGGAGTACGATGATTTTTTCGAATTCGTTGAAGCGCTCAGGTGGTGCGAGTTCACGTTTTGCTTCATACTGCTCGTTCACACGTTCCATGAGGAGTTCAACGATTTCTTCCCGTTCTTTTCCGTAGAAGTCTTTGCCTTCGACCGGTTTTTCAAGCGCGAGCGTCTGGTTTGACCAGTGCGCGAGCTCGTCGATGTTCCACTCTTCCGGTACGAGTTCGATCGGCGTATATTGCCCGACTCCGAGTTCGACCGTCTGGGCCATCATCGAACGGACGATATCCGTGACCGACTCGTTCTCGAGAATGCTCGCACGGTCCTTGTACATGACCTTCCGCTGGTCGGCCATGACGTTATCGTAACCGAGAAGCTGTTTACGCGCATCGTAGTTGTTTCCTTCGACGCGTTTCTGAGCCGATTCGACCGCTTTTGAGACCATGCGGCTCTCAATCGGTTGTGTGTCATCCATACCGAGACGTTCCATCATGCTTTGGAGGCTGTCCGTCCCGAAACGACGCATGAGCTCATCTTCGAGTGACAAGTAGAACTGGGATTTACCCGGGTCCCCTTGACGACCTGAACGACCACGGAGCTGATTGTCAATCCGGCGTGACTCGTGACGCTCTGTCCCGATGATGTAGAGACCACCGAGGTCGACGACGCCTTCTCCGAGCTTGATATCCGTACCACGACCGGCCATGTTCGTCGCGATCGTGACCGACCCTTTTTGACCAGCATTCTCGATGATTTCTGCCTCACGCGCGTGGTTTTTCGCATTCAAGACATCGTGACGAATCTTCTTCTTCGTCAAGAGCTTGCTCAAATATTCTGAAGTCTCGACGGCGACCGTACCGACAAGAATCGGTTGTCCTGTCGTGTGAACTGAAGAGATCTCTTCGACGACGGCTTTGAACTTCCCTTCCATCGATTTGAAGATGAGGTCCGACTTATCGTCGCGAAGAATCGGTTTGTTCGTCGGGATCGTCACGACTTGCATGTTGTAGATATTACGAAACTCCTCTTCCTCTGTCTTCGCCGTACCGGTCATCCCGGCAAGCTTCTCATACATACGGAAGTAGTTCTGATACGTGATTGTTGCGAGCGTCATCGATTCGCGTTGAATCTCGACGCCTTCTTTTGCCTCGATCGCTTGGTGAAGACCTTCCGAGTAGCGGCGTCCATCCATAACACGCCCTGTGAACTGGTCGATGATCATGACTTGTCCGTCACGCACCATATAGTCGATATCGTGGTGCATGACCGCATTCGCACGAAGCGCGAGCCCAACATGGTGGTTGACCGCGACGTGTTCGATGGCGAACAGGTTATCGATACCGAAGAACTTCTCGGCGAGGTCGACCCCTTGGTCCGTCAAGAGGACTGATTTCGTCTTCACGTCGACCGTGTAATCCTCTTCTTCTTTCAATGTACGAACAAACGCATCCGCACGTGTGTAGAGCTCGGTCGACTTTTGTGCCGATCCCGAGATGATGAGCGGGGTACGCGCCTCATCGACGAGAATCGAGTCGACTTCATCGACGATCGTATAATAGAGTTCACGTTGAACACGGTCTTCCTTATAGAGGACCATATTGTCACGGAGGTAGTCGAATCCGAGCTCGTTGTTCGTCGAGTACGTGATATCACAATTGTAAGCCGCTTGTTTTTCGACGCGGTCCATGTTCGACACGTTGAGACCGACCGAAAGACCGAGAGCGAAATAGAGCGGTTCCATGAGTTCTTTATCTCGTTTTGCCAAATATTCGTTGACCGTTACGACGTGTACGCCACGGCCCGTGAGCGCATTCAAATAGACAGGAAGTGTCGCGACGAGCGTCTTCCCTTCACCTGTTTTCATTTCGGCGATGTCACCGTTATGGAGCACATAGCCCCCGATGAGTTGGACCGGGTAGTGACGCATTCCGAGCACGCGCTCTGATGCCTCACGACAGACCGCGAACGCCTCTGGCAAGATGTCGTCGAGCGTTTCGCCTTTATCGAGACGGGCTCGGAACTCTTCTGTCTTCGCCTGAAGCTGTTCGTCTGACAATGCTTTGGTTGGTTCGGCGAACGACTCGATCAAGTCGGCCGCTTTCTCTGCTTTTTTCAACACTCGTTTCTGTGGAGCAAATAACTCTTTCAAAAAGTTCGCCATACTCATATCTCCTCTGCATTCACTAAAAAATGCATGTTTTTTCCCTAATGTACAGTTTAACCGAAGTGGTGCCACCTTTCAAGGAAAGGCAAAATGAAACGACCCCCCGAAGCCGGAGGGTCGTGTAAGGTCAAGTTCATTATTCAGGTTCGATCAAGCCGTACTTTCCATCTTTACGACGGTAGACGACGTTCGTGTTGCCCGTTTCTGCGTCAGAGAAGACGAAGAAGCTGTGACCGAGCATGTCCATTTGAAGAATCGCCTCTTCCGTGTCCATCGGTTTCAATGTGAAACGTTTCGTCCGTACGAGTTCGAGTTCTGCCTCGTCCTCATCGTAGACGGCCGATGCATCATCAATTCCTTCGAGGGACTTGAAGTACTCGCCGACGCCACCTTCTTTTCCGCGTCCTTTACGGTTGAGCTTCGTTTTGTGTTTACGGATTTGACGTTCCAATTTATCGACGACGAGGTCGATTGCCGCATACATGTCGAGGTTGATGTCCTCGGCACGGAGCAACAAGTTCGGCATCGGGATCGTCACTTCCACTTTTTGTTTCTCGTTATACACTTTCAAGTTGACGTAAGCCGTCTGTGCATCCGTAGGAGTTGTGAAATACCGAGTCAACTTCTCCAGCTTTTTCTCGACATAGTCTTTGATTGCTGGTGTGACCTCAATGTTTTCGCCGCGAATGTTATAAATCATCTGAACTCCTCCTTAAAATAACCGCTTGAACCATTGATTCGTCAAACGAGACGGAATCTCCTGCTTCGTTTCTAAAAAGAAAGTGGAATCAGGTGGCTCATTAATATTATACCCCGAAATCGCTATATTTGAAAACGTTATCATCAGAAAATAATGACAATTTTGTTCCTAATGTAACATTTCCTAGAACGAGCGAAAGGTATAGAAAGAAAATACCCATTCCACTCATTTTTAAACGCCTTTTTTAATTATATAGACAAAATAAAAAGCCGGCTCCCAAGGGAACCGGCTTCGTGGTCTGAAATTATAATTTTGTAACGTTAGCCGCTTGTGGGCCGCGCTCGCCATCAACGATTTCAAACTCTACTTCTTGACCTTCGTCAAGTGATTTGTAACCTTCAGATTGGATTGCTGAGAAGTGTACGAACACGTCTTTGCCGCCTTCAACTTCGATGAATCCAAAACCTTTTTCTGAGTTAAACCATTTTACTTTACCTACCATGTGTAAATCCATTCCTTTCACCATTGGAGAATACAGAGGTTTGTCCTCTACGGCTAATCTTACCACCTTCTTGGAAGCGTGACAAACAATTTCTCGAATTATTGTAAACGTTTCGTCATTTGGCTTTCATTGGAATTATATTTCCCTACTTTTCATATTGCCTTATTGAATTTACATTTTTTGTGATATATCATTGAAGGGATGATTTAGGTTTGTGCCGTTTGTCTTTAGCCGATCCTGAAAATCTAATACGAGGAGGATGGTGCAGCGTATGCGCTCCTACTATTCTGAGGAAAAATATCGCATCACAAAGCGAACCGTGGCGATTCTCCCTTGCTTTGATATCATGAAGCAGTCACGGATCATTCTCGAGGATGGCACCGAGATTTCAACCCCGCTCCGGCCGTACCAGTTGTTGCAACTATCTTGCCGCCAGTACAACAGCTCGATCGAGGAAAGAATCTTCATCGCCAAACGCGTCGCCGGCGTAAAAGGGAAAGTCCCTGTCGTGATCGAACCGACAACCGGACTCGTCTTCTTCCCGACGAAGTCTCCGAAGCGAGACGATTGTGAATGGTATGCTTGGTCCCATATTCGAGACATACTGAACATCGAGGAAGAGCCAAACGGGCTACTCCTCACAACGAATGGACATCAAATCCAAACGAACGCAACACCGTACGTCCTTCGGAACCAGCTGAAAGCGACAGGCGAACTCGTCGCCCGGTTCCAACAAATGAATGCGGGCCCCGTGCTCGAATCATGACTCACCTTCCGTCGAAAAGACGGAAGGTTTTTTTCTATTGTTCGCTTCATTTTTTTAAAAAGAGGTCGATATTATGGTCGAGGTGACAAACATGCAAATTCAAGCCCAAGCGACCGCTGTCAGTTCGGTCTTGCCAGGCATTCAGACGAACCGGACGTATAAGGCCGAACTCGTCAAACAGACCGGCCCCGACTCCGCAATCGTCAAAATCAACGGTGAAGAAGTCGAGGTCACATTCAAAGATGGGCTTCCAAAAACGAACCCGTTCCACGTGACGCTTGCCGAACAGGATGGCATGTTGATGGCAACCGTCATTCCCCAAAAGGAAGAGACGCTTGAATCCGCGCCACCTGCTTCCGCGTCGTCAAAGCTTGACGCGAAGATCCAGACGCTCCTCGCTTCCCTTCCACCGGAAGTGCGAAGCGCGGTCAGTCGACTGCTACAATCCGGACGCTTACCGATGAACGAGGATACGGTGCGCCTTCTCGAAACGGCATTCAAAGGGGACATGCGAGACGTCATCCTTCATTTGAAGACGCTCGACACGCAAGTCCTCCCTCGTGAGATGGCACGGGAGATCGCTGTCCTCTCCTTGAATGAAGCGAGACAACAGCTTACACCACCGGCACAGAACGCCCCGTACCCGCAAAAAGAGCGGTACGTCGAGCTCGTCAACCTATCACGTCCCGTGAGCGAACGCGTCATACCGACACCAGATACGGTCGACCGTACCATCCGCGACCTGCCTGCACCGCCGAAGATGGAGCGTTCTGAACCGATGACGCTCCCTCTCGTCAACGGACGACAGGTCATGGTGAAGGAAGTGACGAGCCATCTCGCGACGGTGACGAACAAATTCCGAAGCGAACAGGCAACGGTGACGAAACAACTCGGACAAGTCGCCGCGTTGATTGAGACGAACCCGCATGCGGCACGCCCTGCCCTCGAGACCGTATCGACCCGTTTGACGCAACTCGTCCAAAAGACGGACGCCCTACTTCATACCGATATCACTCAAGAGAAGCAGCTCGTCACCATGACGGCCAAGCTCGACCTCGCTTTATCTTTACTTGCGACTAAGCCACAAGAAAGTGCGACACTCGTCAAAGAAGTACGGGCGACGTTGAACGACTTCCGATACGCTCCGAACCAAGTGCGCATCGAATATATCCCGCACGGGGCGACACGCGCCGGAGAAATCCCTTCCGTTGCTCCGCTCAAACTCGACTCGACGCTGTCTGGTCGACACGTGCAGGAAGTGACGCAACGCGTCCAGGCCCAACAACTTGCACATACGACCTCTAACGCGCCGGCATCGGCTTTGTCAGTACGAGCGGATACGACGAACCCCGAGGCACAACGACTCGCCTCGTTCTTCCAAGTACAACAGACGCTCAATCGCCTCGATGGTGGTCAGCTCCATCAGCTCTTGTTCGCCCTACCGGCTAAAGTACAAGAGATTGACACCGGCATCCACGTCCATATCCAAAACCGGGAAGCAGGAGACGTCGTCGACTGGGAGAATAGCGTCCTCTACATCCGTTTAGAGACACCGCGCCTCGGAGAAATCGGCGTCAAGCTTGAAGCGAAAGATCGGAACCTCCGACTCACGCTCGAACACGACGATGCGACGGTCGAGCAAATCGCCCGTCCACTTCTTGGAAAGATTGAACAGACGCTCGAGACGATTGGATATAAGAGTGTGACGACCCAGTTCAAACCGCTCACGAAAGCCGAACGTGTCACCGAAGAACCGAAGGTGGCACCGACTACCGGTTATGACTTTAGAATTTAGGAGGTCCCGATGTACCAACGCATGGATTTGACGAAACGAAAGACGGCCGCGGTCGTCCGCTATGACGAGTCGACGGACAAAGCGCCCGTCGTCGTCGCCCGCGGGACCGGTGCCGTCGCGGAAAAGATTTTACAGGAAGCACGTGCCCGAGGCGTGGCGGTCGAGAACGACCATTCCTTGCTCGGACATCTGCTCGACCTTGACTTAGGGGACGCCATCCCACCCCAGCTATATGACGTGATGGCAGAAGTGTTGTTGTTAATAGAAGAACTTGATTCAATCAAAGGAGACCAAAGATGAATTCAACCCAGCTATATGAAATGAGGCCTGAAGAACTGACGCAGGCGATGTTACACGCGCTCGTTTATCATTACAAACGTGCCCAAGACTCGACGATCGCGGAACGGAATCGCCACCTTCGTCAAGCCCGTGAGCTGTTAGTCAAGCTCCATCAAGGACTCCATGACGGCGGTGGGATTATCGCGGCACAACTCGATGAAATTTATCTCTACATGGCGAACGCCAGTGTCGAAGCGATCATCGATCAGGACAAGCAAAAAATCGCCGAACTACATACGCTCGCAAGCGATCTCGATCAAACGTGGAGTGAAGCGATGGAGCGTGCGAAATTACAACCTGTCCCGACTGGAGGAAACCGCTATGAAAATTACCAATAACGTTCAAGCATTAAAAGCCTATACTTCCCTTTCACTGAACCAAGCATCGATGAAAAAGACGATGGATCGTCTCTCGAGTGGGATTCGGATCAACAAGGCGTCTGACGATGCGGCAGGTCTCGCCATCTCCGAGAAGATGCGAATGCGCCTCGACTCGCTCTCGATGGCAGAACGCAACACGCTCGACAGCATCTCGCTCACGCAGACGCTTGAAGGTGGGATGAACGAGACACACGCCCTTCTCCAACGGATGCGCGAACTATCTGTCCAAGCGGCGAACGGGACGCTCAGTGAGGACGACGCCAAAGCTGTCCAGGAAGAAATTAACGCGTTGACTGCCGAAGTGACGCGCATCGCGGAAACGACCGAATTCAACTCGAAGAAAATCATGAACGGAGAATACAAAGAAGGCAAGAACACGTTATTCTTCCAAATCGGTGCCGGTAATAACGAGGCCGTCATCTTGAACGTCGAAGACATACGGGCGCACGCGCTCGACATCACGACGACGTCAGCAGGTGGTGGGGAACTTCCTGCCGTCGATCACGACAATGATCAGGCGACAGCGTCTGAAACATACTACGCGCTGAGCGTGTTGACGCCAGACAAAGCGGGAGAAGCAATCGCGAAATTTGATGCGGCCATCAACAAAGTGTCGCTCGAACGTTCAAAACTCGGGGCCATCCAAAACCGGCTCGAGGCGAACGTCAGCGTCGTCGCCATCGGCTCAGAAAACTTAACGGCGTCTGAGTCACGAATACGTGATGCCGACATGGCCCGTGAAATGATGGACTTCGCACGTCTAAACATTTTGAACCAGTCCGGCATGGCGATGATTGCCCAGTCGAACGCTTTGCCGCAAGGCGTGTTACAATTATTGAACTAACTTAAAGAAAGGACGGTTGCCCATATGGACATTCGTCGCATCATGGAGACGCAATCGCTCCTCGGCTCAAGTAAGGCAAAGCGCGCCGAAGTCGAACCCGGTGTCTCCTTCCAAAATGTGATCGGTCAGAAGCGCGAAGACCGGGAGCATGAACGCTTCCAACGTCAAATCGCCGCGATTCATGAACAAGGAGAACTGCTCGCCGAGAGTCAGACCGTCGAAGCGCTTGCCGAATACAAACAAATGATTAAAGACTTTATGAAAGAGGCCGTTGACGCGGCACTCCGTCTCGAAGATAAACGCGGATTCAATCGCCGCGGGCGCGCGAAGATTTATAAGGTCGTCGAACAAGTCGACCAAAAACTCCTCGCGCTGACAGATCAGGTCATCTCGGGTGAGGCCTCTCGCCTTTCCTTACTCGACCAAGTCGGTGAAATTCGCGGATTGCTCGTAAATGTCTATGTGTGAGGTGTCGAGATGGCAGAACATTTGTTTTTGAAGAAAGTCAAATGTCCGTATTGTTTACAAGAAAGTAAGACGAACCGTGTCTTATCACGTCACATCCGTCCACTCGAAGTTGAGAAGGATGGCTACACAACGTATGATGGACCGAATCCTTATTTATACGAACCGACCGTCTGTGACCATTGTCACCTCGTCTTTCACGACTCGTTCGACAAGGTGCGCAAACATAACCGAGAAGCGCTTGAGACGAACTACTTCAATCAAGTGAATCCGGATGTGTTGAAAGGCGACCGTTCATATGAGCACGTCATCCTTCTCTATAAGTTCGCCATCATGACGGCCCAGTTGAGCGGACAAAAACCATCTGTCATCGCTATGCTCGGGATGCGAATCGTATGGATGTACCGATTGATTGGGGATGCAGCGTCTGAAAAGGAATGGATGCAGCGGACGCTCGATAAATACAATGAGGTGCAAGAAGCGTATACAGACCCGATTCGGACCGGATTACCGTACGACCAGCTCATGTTGCGGATTGCCGATTTGTCGGCCGCGCTTGACTACTACGAGGACGCGCGTCGCTGGTATGGGATTCTCCTCAGCAGTAAGGAAGTATCGGAACGCATCCGGAACCAGGCCCGTGATCATTGGGAAGAGTTTCGATTGGAGCACGCCTAATCAGAAGTGTGGGACCTTGTGTCTCACACTTTTTGAATACAAAAAATCGCACTCATCCACTCACATTCAAACGCAATCGGCACAATTGATGAATAAGAGATCCACATAACATTGACTACCCAGTACCCTCATGTCGACTATGCGGTGACGTCTTGCAGGATGTATCCCATGGAATCTCAATTGCTATAACATTAATTTAATTTTTAGTGGGATAGATATGGGGTATATTCAAAGCAGATACATACGAAGAGGAGGATCTTTTCATGTTTGAAACGCAATATCTCGATACCGTACGTGCTACGTTTAAAAGCCAGAAACAACTCGCTGAGCGTGCGCTCGTCCAAGTGAGTGAAGAGGACCTGCACAAGACACTTGCGCCGGACACACTCTCGCTCGCCTTGATCATCCAGCACATGGCGAATAACATGAAGTCGCGTTGGACCGATTTTTTGACGACAGACGGCGAGAAGCCGGACCGTGACCGGGACGCCGAGTTCGAGGACCAGCAGCTATCCCGTGCGGAGCTCATGGAGGTTTGGGACAAGCGTTGGCAACTGTTGGATAATGTTTTAGCTGATTTGACACCAGATGACTTAGGGAAGAACGTGATGATTCGAGGGGAAGCCCATTCCGTGATTGACGCGATCGAACGCCAAGTGTCGCATTATGGGTATCATGTCGGACAAATCGTCTATCTGTCGAAGCTATTCGCCGGGAGCGACTGGGATGTGTTGTCGATTCCGTTGCCGCATCAGCGTAAATAACAATTCCTGTTGCAACACTTCAACGAGATATTATTTCAATGAAGCACTTTTTTGGACATCAAGACAATTGAATCAGTCAACTTTAATGGGGGTTACAAAATGGATATGACTTTAAAGCAATTGCCTGAAACTGAAATTGCATTTATCAGACGTACGGGTAGCTATTTTGAACCACAAGAACATTAGGGGAAATTAATACATTGGGCGACGGAACACAACCTTTACCCTCCATCAAGTCAATTTATCGGTATTTCATTAGATAATCCGAACGATGTTGATCCTCATGAATGTAGACATGATGCTTGTGTCACAGTTCCTAAAAACTTTGATAAAACAGGGCACGGGGAGATACAATTTAAAATGCTAGAAGGTGGTCAATACATCGTGCACCATTTCTACGATACTCCAGAAAAACTGAGTGAGACGTATAAATATATTTTTGAAGAATGGTTACTAGAACGCGAATATTCAGTGGACGAATCTAGAAATACCTTGGAGTTCAATTTGAACAATCCAGCTGAAGATCCCGACGGAAAATCTAAAGTCGATTTATATGTACCCATTAAGAATTAAGATTTTACAAAATGAAAAAATTAAGATACAAGGAACTCTCAAAATATGAGAATCCCTTCTTATATTCTCTATGCTAACCACTATGCTTATTGTGTAGTAATAATCAACCATGAGACTAGGCGTACCGATTTTATTCGGCACGCCTACTCTTATTTTGTCACGTTAAGTGTATATTCGTAGCGGTCTTCTGCCACTTTGTCGAAGTTCTCGTTGAATGGTCCATCGATGACGACTTTCAAGTCCGTCAGCTCTTCTGGTTTTGCTTTCACGAAGAAGAGGACGTTCCCTTCTTTCTTCACCTTTCCTAAAAATTCTCCACCGACGTCATCTGAGAACCATAAGTCCGAAGACACCTGTTCCCCTGTGTTCGTCACCAGTGTTGCCTGGTTCGGATGGAAGCTCATCGTCTCGTCGACCGTATTCTCGACCAACATGTTCATCGCGACGACCGTCACCTCTTCTTGTCCATCGAATGAGTCGCTATAAGCTTCTGCGACCGTGAGGCGTGACGTCTGTACTTTGTCGATGGCGAATTGAATCGGACCCATCGTCTCCGTGATCGTGAGTGCCTTATTCTTCATGTAGATCTTGTTCGTACCGAGTTCACTTTCTTGGACGTCCGTCTCTTCAACAGTCGTCTCCTCTGGTACGTTCGCTTCCGCCTCTACCACTTCTTCCGTATCCGTCGCCGTCGTCTTCAGTTCGTCTGCTTCCCCGCAACCGACAAGTAGTGCGAGCGGTACCGCCACCAGTAAGCCAAATCGTTTCATGTTCATCTTCATCTCTCCCTTTTCTTAATCCAAGTGATGTTGTGGTTAAGACGAATATAACGAATTGACAAACCGAACCGTATTAAGAAAAAGTTCCAGGTAAAATAAAAGTCAAGGTCCATAATCGGACCTTGACATGTATACTTATCCTCTTGATTTCAGCTCTTCTTCCTCGTATGGGTCAGGACGATCCTCAAACGGCGTATCGTCCTCGACGTACGCTTCAAGTTTCGGGTCCCGTTCCACGTATTCATCGTACGCTCCCTCTGGACCATAGACGAAATAACGGCGCTTCCGTGACGATATCTTGGACTCTTTCTCACGCATCTCGTTTCCCTCCCTCTTTCCAGAAAAGAAGCAACGGCTACATTGATGTTTACCCGATTATAGCGGAAAACAGACGTCATTTCATCTATACCCTTTATATGAAACTTTTCCTTTCCACAGCCGTATACATTTACAACGATTCGATGAAAGGAAGATTCATATGCAACTATTGAAAAAAGGAATACTACGGAGTCTCATTTGGTCGCTGCCATTCGCTATACTCGCTCTCTATCAAGGCCAGTCAGGAAATGCAGAGGCTGTGCATGGGATGCTCATCTATGCCGGGGTCGCTTTCTTCCTCGGTCTGACGAGTGTCATTTACGAAGTCAAAAAGTGGTCGTTCAAGAAACAAATCTTCATTCATTGGAGCGTCATGCACGTGACGATTCTGCCACTTCTCTGGTTCGGTGGGACTACACCCATCACGTCGCTTCAAGATGCTACACGTCTCTACTTAAACTTTACGGTAAGTGGTCTCATCTTGTTTACCGCTTCTTATTTCATCATTCGGATGCGACGCCAAGTCAAAGCCTCTTAACACAAAAGCTCGAAGGCGCATGCCTTCGAGCTTTGTTATGTCTGTTGGTCGAATAGACCCGAGAAGTTAGAATCGACGTCCTCATATGGGTCAACGTACGACTTGACTGTCTTCCGTTCCATCCGTGCTGTCCCAAGCGTCATCCCGAGACGCTGGTGTTCGGCTTCAATCAGACGAGAAATCTTTTGACTGTCGTCGACGAGTTGCCTGAGGACCGTTTGGTCGGCTTTCTCCAGGTCAGGACCGTGTGCCGCAAGCAACTGTTCTCGGTCGTCCAAAAGCTCATGGATTTGTTCAATCCATGAATCGTACGTGGGTTCTTCCGGGACTTGCGCCAGCAACTCTTTTAAGCGTTGCGTCTTTAAGATGATTTCATCAATCGGCATCATGACTGCTTCGCGAGTTTCATCGCTTCCTTCCACGTGTCGCGGAGTTCCGTCGTGAAGTCGAGCACTTCGTCGAGGATGGTCGTATCATTCTTGACGTTCGCATCGACGAGACGGCGCCACATGTACTCATAGAGTGAATCTAAGTTCATCGAGATGGCGATGTCTTTATTCAGTGTGAGACGAAGCTCTTGGAAGATCGCTTGCGTCTTTTGGATGTTGATGTTCTTCAAGTCAGGGTTGCCCTGGTCGATTGCAAGCTTGGCGAGGCGCATGAACTTGAGCGCCCCGTCATAAAGCATAAGCGTCAGTTCCTGTGGGTTCGCGGTCGTGACCGCATTGTTTTGATATGCTGCATATGGATTGGCTACCATTTAAACTCCTCCTCTTACATGCCTCCGCCTAAAAACTGTGACAACGATGCCGCTTGAGCATTCGCTTGGTTCATCGCTGTTTCCATCGCTGTGAAACGACGGTAATAAGCGTTTTCTTTATCGATGAGTAGATCATTTAATCGCTTGATACGCGAATCAATATCGGTCATTTCTTTACCCATCGAATGGGTTTGTGCGCCAGAACCTTCAGCTCCTGCGATTCGTGTAATCGTATCGCGTGAATCTTTGGCAGCATCTCGGATTTGTGGCAATAATCCAGTTTCAGCATCTGTAAACAACTGATATACTTGCTCCGGATCTTTTTCGATTGCCGCTTTTAGCTTCTCTTCATCGAGTTCAATTTTACCACCATTGGTGAAATCCGCTCCAGTCGAAAGGCCGATTTGGAACAATCGTGACATGTCGATGTCATTCGATGCAGCAGTAGCACTCGACCACTTGCTCCGAAGATTGTCCATGGTTCCGCGTAAAATCGTATCACCGCGGAGCATACCGCTCATCGCTTTTTCTTCCCACTTCTTGATTTCGTCTTCAGATAACTCATCACGCTGAGCTTGAGTCAATGGTGAAAACGAACGGAATCGTTCTTCCCGTGTCTTGTTGTTCATGAGGTCGATAGTCTCGTTATATTTATCAACGAACCCTTTGATTCCGTCAAATATTTTTTGAGTGTCTGTCGCAGCGGATAAGTTCACTTTTGTCCCATCATTGAATGAGGACTTCAATGTAATGGTCATGTTATCAATCGTGAATGTGTTCGAACTTTGGGTCAACGTAATGCCGTTCACATCCACAGATGCATTCGTCCCTGCTACGGATCCGCTTAGACCAAATAGTGTTTTAGCTGCAGTGTCTTCAAATTCGATAATCGATTTCACGCCCGTGCTTTTACGTGTTAATGAAATCTGTCCTGAAGCTTCATCAAAGAACGTACTAATTCCCGTCTTCGTGCCATTCATTGCAGTGACTAGATCTTTAAACTTAGCATTCTCATCAACGTATACTGTCTGTAAAGCTCCACCGTCTTCGTTACGGAAACGAACTTGATATCCGGCTTCATACACGACTTGTGCACCTTCAGGGATCGTCACCCCACTATCGAAAGTAATTTTCCCAGTCGCCGCATCGTACGTATGAGCCAATGAAATCGCATTTCCATCTTTATCTGTAAAAGTTGGCGGATTATTCGGTAAAGGTTTCACTGTGAGTTCAGTTGTTCCCGCAGTTAACGTTTGTTTCCGAATCCCCACTTCTAACCCGAGTGTAGAAACTGCCGTGTTATTTGTGATACCTCCGCCATTTGCCACTGCGACATGAGAAGCTGAGGTCGCTAACGTTGCTGAGTTGATGGTAAGCGACGCATTTCCACTTGATGGACCCGCGACGACAGATACACGCGATTCATCAGAGGATGAAGCCGTTTTAGCGTAATAGTTTCGACTGAACATCATATCGACCGCGCTGTTTCGTAATGCTAACAGTGAGCGGTTGACTTCACGATAAGAGTCACGTCGCCATTCGGTCACTTGTTTTTTTTGTTCTAAACGATCTACTGGAATTCGTTCTGCTTGCATCATTTGTTTAATGATACTATCGGTATCGATCCCACTGGCTAATCCGCCAAATCGAATTGGTGATGTCATATGCCCACTCCTTTTTTATATCCGTTCGTCGAATAAATGATTAAACTCCATAAACGCCGCAAAGAAATCCATTGATTTCTTACTCGGAATCTCACGGATCACTTCATTGTTCGCATCGACGATTTGAATATAATAATCATTCAGTTTTTCGTGTTTCATAAATTTCAAACCGGTACGTTGATTTTCAAGGACTTGATTCGCCTTCTCGACCGCTGCCTCTAACTTTGTAATGTGTTGAGGCGTCGGAAGAATAACAATACCTTCATCGGCGAGTTGAGCTTGATTGGCTTCAACGAACACATTTTTAGTCTGCTCATACGGTAATACAGAAGAAGGCAAGTGAAGTCTGACTTCAGAAATGGTCGGATTCATAGTCTTCTACTCCCTCACATGTTATGGTCTCATTTCTTATATCGGTCAAAATACTATTTCCTTAAGTTTCTTCTTTCCCACACATAATAAAGAGGCGACGTAACCCGTCGCCTCGACCATCACTTTATTTACTTAATCAAATCCCAACTCATCGGCGCTCCACGCTCGATATCTTTCCTAGCCACTTTACCAAGAATGGAATCGATATGTTTCGGAGCCAATCCATGTCCCGGACGAATTGACCTTACATGTTCAGTCGTGAAGACTTCCCCAGCTTGAATATCTTTCACCACAAATAAAGAACGTGCGAACTCACGATTTTTCACTTTTTTCTCGTTTAATTGATAATCGACTCGTCCTAACGCTTGTTCCGCTTCTCGAACAGCATCTACCATCGATTTAAACTCATGAGGCTCTAAGGAAAAACTAGCATCTGGACCACCAATTGTTTTATCTAAAATAAAATGCTTTTCAATCACTTTCGCTCCTAGCGCAACTGAGACAATCGGGGCAGTGATTCCTAGCGTGTGATCAGACAAGCCGACTTCGACACCAAAAGTTTCTTTCATATTTTGCATCGTTAAGAGATTCGCATCCTCAACTTTTGCTGGGTAGGCTGACGTACATTTCAATAGTATGATTTGCTCGTTTCCAACTTTACGACAGACGGATACTGCATCTTCAATTTCTTGGAGCGTTGCAATTCCAGTTGAGATGATGATTGGTTTGTTCTTGGAGGCAACATACTCAATGAGTGGTAAATCAGTGATTTCAAATGAAGCAATTTTGTACGCAGGTACCTGTAAGCTTTCTAATAGATCCACAGCAGTAGGGTCGAAAGGACTTGAAAAACAAATGATATCCAACTCTTTTGCATAGTCCATCAACTCTTTATGCCATTCCCATGGTGTATAGGCTTCTTGATACAAATCATAAAGTGTCCGACCATCCCAAATCGTACCACTTTTAATTGTAAAATATTCTTTATTTGATTGGATGGTAATTGTGTCAGGAGTATAAGTTTGTAACTTAATTGCATCTGCACCAGAATCCTTTGCAGCTTTTATTGTATCAAGTGCGAGCTGAATATCTTGATTATGGTTCGCCGATAATTCTGCGATAATAAATGTACTTTTATTGTTCCTTGTAAAAATATCTTGAATATTAATAGGCATCCTTATATACACCTCGTAGTTAATCACATTTAAATAATTTCATAGTCAACTATTTTTAAAATATTGTCTTTACACCGTACATAGTAGTCATTATCGATTTTCTCAATTACGCCAATAGTGTCCAACTTACTTATTGAATCAGAGCATTGAATTATTTTATGAATAATTATCTTACTGCCATTCTTCAAATAATAATAAGCACCTGGATATGGTTTAGCTTGTGCTCTCACAAAGTTAATTACTTCAATAGTATTTTTTAAAAAATCTATGTAGCCCATTTCAGGAGTTCTTCTTCCAAAGTAACTTCCTTGACTTTCATTCTGTACTTTAGGCAATATTCCACTCTGTATATCTGTCAAAGAGTCTAATAGTAAGTCCGGGTATTCTTTTTCAAATTTTATCAACAAGTCATACCCAGTATCATCTTCCTCAATTTTAATTCGTATCTGCTTAATTATATTTCCAGTATCTACACCTTCGTCAATCAAGTGCGAAGTAACACCACTGTATGTTTCGCCATTTATGATACTCCAAACGTGTGGGGTTCTTCCTCTATATTTTGGCAATAATGATCCATGAAGGTTTAAAGCCACCTCTACAGAATTAATGATTTTAGAAGGTAAAATATATCTGTAATTTACACTTACTAGATAGTCGGGATTCTCGATTAAGATTTGTTCAAGTAGCTTATTTCCTTCTTTCCTTACGTCTATATACGAATAGGGGATATTATTAACTTCACAGTATGAATCCACACTATGATCACTCATGTCTTTATGAGTTAATACAAACACAACATCATACTTGTTTTGAATTAAAGTATCTAAACAAACTTTTCCTAGTTTACCAAAACCACAAAAAATCATCCTCATTACAAAAAACACCTCTACTTTAACAATCGATCAACTATTCTCTTACATCCACGACCATCAATTAAACCTTTTGATCTATGATAGAACTCTAATCTACTGTCATAAGTTTTTAAACTATTAATCTCACAAAGTATGTTTTCAATCCAAAAAGGATCATCTGAGTCAATCAAACTATTAATTACATTGAAATCAAACAGTCCTTTAATATTGTTTTGTTGATTTTCAGCAGTTTTGATTGGTATGAAAGGAGTATTCGTAGCAGTTAATTCATATACAGTTTGTCCAGCAGCAGTAATAGAAAAATCGGAATTAACCATTAATTCTTTCATTTCATAAGCACTTGCATTATTTATAATATTTACATTCTCGATTCTATTTCCGTCTATAAGTTCAAGACTACTTTTTCCGTTCCCTAACACTATATCAAAAGAGAATAATGGAAAATGGGGAATCACTTTCTTGATTATTTCTTCTGTCAATCCTTTTGCGTCTGACCCACCTAGAGTAACAAGGACTTTTTTCACATCCTTATTAATAATTCTTTCTCGCTTGTTAGTGAATTCTTTACGCAAAATAATATAATCTGGTCCGCTCAGTTCATTCTCGTTATTTTTAACTGATGATTCTTTGATTAATGCAGGAGTCAAAGTAATTCCTTTTGGATAATTTAGTCTATTGTAATCATCAATATACATACAATTAACTGATTTTAACTTAATATACTCAAGCACTTCTATATCAGCAAAATATGAATCAATAATGCAATATGTTTGGTCAAATGAATTCCTTTCAAGATAGGATAAAGATAACCAATCAGCTATCTCATATTCTTTATTGGATAACATTTCAATTCTTTCTAAATCGGTATTAACAATGAGTTTTGCATTCAATCCCCTCAATACAATTTCATCATATAATGCACTACATCTAGAAATATGACCAAATCCGTTATCGTTTCCACCCTCAGTGAAAATTATAATATTCATACAAATACATATCCTTTGCTAAATCTACATTAATATTTTTTTTGTTCAATATGAGAATTGATGATACTTAGATCCGGATTATTTTCCAATAGATTTAAAATTTCAGATAAATAAAATGAGTGAGTTCCTGTATATAGTTTCTTATATATGCTTGTAATCAGTTCTAAATCTTCTTCAGTATCTAAAGTTAATCGATAGTTAGAGTAATTTATTTGGTTAATGTGATGATATACATTTTGACTTTTTTCATACATATAGGGTGTGACATGTTCTATATGATAATCTTCACTATAGTTATTAAATGCATCGCTTAGTAATTCACTCGAGAAAATTTCAATATCTAAACCTCGTGGAAATGTTCTTTTACTCAAATCCTGGCCAGCATTTGTTACAATGTCGTATCGTTTATTATGATACGTTTCAATCATTTGGTCTATTACAAAAGGGTCTATCAAGGGACAATCTGAAGTGATTCGAATCACCACATCAGCTTCGGCTTCCATAGCTGCCTCGTAGTATCGACTCAGTACATTATCTGAACTTCCTCGATACACACGAACACCATATCGCTTTGCTTCCTCCGACAATACATCGTCTTCACTCAGTGTTGTCGTTGCAACGATGATTTCATCAATTAATTTCGCTTGTTTTACTCGAGTAATAACATGGTCAAGCACCGTGCGGCCTTGCAGTTTCATCAGTATTTTCCCAGGAAGCCTCGTTGAGCCCATCCGTGCTTGAATAATCGCCACCGTTTTCATAGCCATTTTTCACTTCCCATATCGTTTTAACACTTTTTTCACCGCATCGATCACATCGTACACATCTTCCTCAGTCATCGCAGGAAATAGAGGGAGTGTAATGATATCTTCATATAGCGTTTCTGCGTGTGGACAAATCCCTTTTTCATACCCTAGCTCTTGATAATATGGCATCCAATGAACAGGAATATAGTGGACGTTGACTCCAATGTTTTCATTTAGTAAGGCCTCAAACAGTTCTTTCCGTGAACCGCTTAACCGGTTTTGATTTAAGCGAATGATATATAAGTGCCAGCTTGACTCTCCACTTTCATCTTGATGCGGTATCGTAATTTCAGATAACTTGCGAAATGCCTCATTATATAAAGAAACATAGTGTTTTCGTAACTCAATAAATCGTTCAATCTTCTTCAATTGGCTTGTTCCAAGGACAGCTTGAATATCTGTCATTCGATAATTGAAACCCAAAAACTGCATTTCGTAGTACCAAGGACCATGGTGATCAACTAACTGTTCAGCACTTTTTGTAATTCCATGGGTCCGAAATCGTAATAATTTACGATAGTACACTTCATCATTTGTCGTGATGATGCCACCTTCACCGGAAGTAATATGTTTAACAGGATGAAAACTAAACATCGTCATATCACTTAGTGCACCGATTCGTTTCCCTTGATAGGTGGCACCTAACGCATGAGCCGCATCTTCAATGACGACTAAGTCATGTTGTTCGGCAATTCGATGAATCTCCTGCATCGCTGCAGGTTGACCTGTAAAGTGGACAGGGATGATGGCTTTTGTGCGTGGAGTGATAGCCTTCTCAATTGAATTCGGGTCTAAGTTATACGTCGTTGGATCAATGTCAGCAAATACAGGTGTTCCTTTTTGATAAAGAACACAATTCGCACTGGCTGCAAAAGTCATCGGGGTGGTGATGACTTCATCCCCTTCACCAATTCCTGCTGCAAAACAGGCACCGTGAAGGGCGGCCGTCCCATTAGAAAAGGAGACAGCATACCGAGATCCAACATACTGAGCGATCGCTTGTTCAAACTCATCAACAGCAGGACCAGTTGTTAAAAAGTCACCTCGTAACGTATCGACCACAGCTTGAATATCTTCTTCATCGATCCATTGTCTGCCATAAGGCAGAAACGTGTTTCTTACAGGTTGATCAATCAATCTAAACTCCCTCTCATCAAAAAATGACTATGCCGTCTTCCTCACTTCACTAACTCTCTTAATTCATCGACCGATAACCACTGATTGTTTACATTACTGACGTATGTAAACCCTTCTGGTAATGATTTTCCGCCATTTGAATATTCTGCACTCCACCAAGGAAACTCAGGTTGAATGACAAAATAATCGTCATACTCTAACGTGTGTCGCGCATCATCTTCCGTAATCATCGCCTCATGCAATTTTTCACCTGGACGAATACCCACGATTTTGATATCGCACTCCGGAGCAATCGCCTCAGCCAAATCAAGAATCGACATACTTGGAATTTTCGGAATAAAAATCTCTCCGCCGTTCATACGTGTCAAACTATCGATAACAAACTGGACACCTTGTTCTAGAGTGATCCAAAAACGAGTCATTCGTTCATCGGTCACTGGAATGACCGTTGCCCCGTCTTGCTTCAACTTCTTAAAGAAGGGTACAACGCTGCCTCGGCTTCCGACGACGTTACCGTATCGAACGACAGCAAATCGTGTGTCTTTATCCCCGGCATATGAGTTACCTGCGACAAACAATTTATCTGATGCCAATTTAGTTGCACCATATAAGTTAATTGGGCTTGCAGCCTTATCCGTGCTTAGTGCGATAACTTTTTTGACACCACGATCAATAGCCGCTTCAATAATATTTTGAGCACCATGAATATTTGTTTTTACGGCCTCGAATGGATTATACTCGCAAGCTCCGACATGTTTGAGCGCCGCAGCATGAATGACAATATCCACACCATCAAATGCACGATAGAGGCGTTCTTTATCACGAACATCTCCAATGAAGAAGCGAATGCGGGAATCTGTAAATTCTTGTGCCATTTCATATTGTTTTAGTTCATCGCGACTAAATACGATGACCTTTTTTACATTTTTTTTTAATACGGCGGAGATGAATTTTTTCCCAAAAGATCCTGTACCACCCGTGACTAAAATTGTCTGATTCGTAAACATACTTATATACTTCCTCTCACATGAACAATTTCAAATAATTAAACTATAGGCTCTACTTGTTACTTAATGGTTTCTGCATACGCTTGCTTTATAGTGTAAAGTTGAGTTTGTAGCTCTTGAATCGACTCAAACATTCGCGACAAAATCGACAGACGTAATGCACTCGTTCGATTGTATCGATTATGGAATTTAATTTTATTTTGAATGATTAATAAATTGACGAGTTGAAGCGGCATGATATGTGTGCGGAAAGATGGCGCTTCAATCATCGCATCCCAATCACGTAGCATTTTTTCAAACTCATCGACAGTCACCGCTTTTTGATTCATAACGCGACGCAATCGTTTTTCAAGCGTTTGTAGTCGCTCGCTCACACTATCTAGTAACTGTTGAACATGTTCAATCGAAACGTTCAGTTCTGCTTCTCTAACTTGTCCAAGTTGCTGTTTTTGAATCGGTGTGTTGTGGAGCGTTTTAAGAGATTGATAAGGTACCTCATCAATCTGGGCACCTTTTTCTGCATAGTTGACCAGTTTTTTACTCAATCCAGGGTGTGACTTGAGTAATGCTTGGTAACTAGTTAAAAAACCAAATAAAATTGGTGTCGTTTTCCCCATCTCACCATTGTTTAATGGTATGTCGTATAACGTTTTATTAAACTGACCATCGTTAGAAGATACCTGTTTCACAGAAGCACTATAATATTCACCTTCTCGCAACGCTAAATCTTGCCCAATTAATCCAATCGAATCAAAATCTAAATAATTCGCAAAAGCAACCGCTGCTAATGCTACTGTTGGATAAGTACTAAACACTGTTTTTGAATAAGACAGTAAATCTTGAGTAATTCGTGCGTCAGCATATGGAATCAACAATCCCTTTGCTCGTTGCGGAATCTGATGATTCACTTGCAATGAATAGACAAGCGGAACATCAATTTCAATATCGTTGAAAAAGTGAGCGTTAGCTTCTCCAGCGTCAATCGATATGACAAAGTCCGGTCGGATTCCATTCTCAAGAAGAACTTTGACTGTCTGACCAATCGCAACGATATAGTAAGCGTGCTGAGCCTGTTTAAGATAAGGGATTGCATCTTCTAGTGAAGGACCCCCTGCAATCATCAGCGCATGGCTTCCTTTATATTTATGTTTGAGGCAATCGATGTTAAAAAGACGAATTGAATTCCGATTTAAGTAGCTCACATTTTGAAATGATTCTTGATACCAACTCTCCGTATACACTTTACGTGTCGTTAAATCAATTCGACTTTCGCTTAAATAATTTCGCACTAACTTTAAAAGGTCTATTAATTCTTCTGTATCTTCATAAAGAGGATGTTTGATGACCTCTGTTTTTAAACCGATAAATGACTGAAATTTTGACTGCAACAATACTTTGTAATGTTCCTTCGAGGCCTCGGACGATAATACTTCCTCACTTTTAACATTTTTCGATAGATCAAATGGGTCAATCGTCAAAACATGATAATCTTTTAGTAGGTTAGCATGAAACAGTCCACTACCATATCCCAATAAGATAATTGCTTCCGTGTCATCATTTATTTTTTTCTGCAAACTTTCATATTCCATAACTGTTTCATTTAAAAAGTAATGGTCTCCATTTTGTTGCTTTACAAGAGCCATCTCATTCTCTTGATAACGAAACGGAATGACAATTTGATTTTGATTTTCTACTGCTAATAATGATTCATATTCTATAATCAATAATTGCAAATTATCATAAACAATATTGGCGTATAACTGCGTGTTCTCTTTTTTGATTGTTTGAAGCTCAGATACATGTTCTGATGTTCGAATCCCATTAGAATGAATGTTTTCTCCAAACAGACGAATCATTTCAACAATCTCATCAAATACATCCCACGCTTCATTTTCAACGAGGAGGATCATCTGATTCGAGATGTCACGAAGCTCTTTTACGATGTTTTTAAATTGTGACATAAGGCACTCCTTATATTTATAATTCATCTGTGTATAGTATACAATTTCAATATACAAATATCGATAGACTGACTAATTTATTTAAAAAAAGGGAAACAGACGTAATGTCTGTTCCCCTTGTATGTGACTTTAAGAAAATCTTAACGTAACAACTGAAGTACAGCTTGTGGCTGTTGGTTCGCTTGAGCAAGCATTGCTTGAGCAGCTTGGTTCAAGATGTTGTTTTTCGTGAAGTTCATCATTTCTTTCGCCATATCTACGTCACGGACACGTGATTCAGCAGCTTGAAGGTTTTCAGCGCCAACGTTCAAGTTGTTGATTGTGTGCTCAAGACGGTTTTGTGTTGCCCCAAGTTTCGCACGCTCAGAAGATACTGTTGTAATTGCCGTATTAATTGTTGTAATCGCTGCGTTTGCACCAGATTGTGTTGAGATGTTAACAGCGTCAATAGCAAGTCCAGATGCAGTCATATCAGCAATTGTCAACTCGATGTTTTGACCAGAGTTCGCACCAATGTGGAATTTAAGACCTGTAGCTGAGAAGCCACCATCCATCAATGTTTTCGTGTTGAACTCTGTGTTTTCAGCGATACGTGTGATTTCACTTGTCAATTCTGATACTTCTTTTTGAAGCTCAGCACGATCTTCATCTGTGTTCGTGTCGTTTGACGATTGAACAGAAAGTTCACGCATACGTTGAAGGATTGAGTGCGTTTCGTTCAATGCACCTTCAGCTGTTTGGATAAGTGAGATTCCGTCTTGTGCGTTACGTGACGCTTGATCAAGACCGCGAATTTGTCCACGCATTTTTTCAGAGATTGCAAGACCAGCAGCGTCATCGCCTGCACGGTTGATGCGAAGACCTGAAGAAAGTTTCTCCATTGCCTTCCCAGAGTTAGTTGTGTTGAACGACATGTTACGGTGTGCGTTCATAGCATTAAGGTTGTGGTTGATAATCATTGTAATTTCCCTCCATAGGTTTGAGTTTTTCCGCTCTTCCAAATCCGTTTGTCCGAGCATGTA
Source organism: Exiguobacterium sp. s89 (assembly GCF_018617735.1). Classification (NCBI taxonomy): domain Bacteria; kingdom Bacillati; phylum Bacillota; class Bacilli; order Caryophanales; genus Exiguobacterium; species Exiguobacterium sp. s89. The sequence continues at coordinate 559,154 of NZ_JACSKS010000002.1, read as the reverse complement.
AGGTTTAGGCCGGCCCCTCACCTTACATTTGTTGGAACGTTTTATCGTTTCCATACTCTATATCGGAGTGAAGGCTCGGCAGTTTAGTCTTTTTACAACTTTTTTTATGATTTCTTCAAATTTTATATTTATGTAATGAAAAACGCCCCATCATTGGGACGTTTTCAACCTTCTTACACTTCCACCTTCATCTGTTCCGTCTCATTCTGCAAACTCTCTGCGACGCGAACGAGCTCTGTCATCGCCCCGTTCACTTCACCAAGACTTGCCGCTTGCTGGCTCGCCGCTGACGTCACTTCATTCGCATAACGTGATGCTTCTTCGACCATTCCAACAATGCCTGCCGAGTTTGTCACGACCGAATCGATTTGACCACGTGACTCATCGAGGAGTGAATCGACCGAATGGACATGGCTGTACACTTTATTTGCTGAGTTGTGAATCGATGCGAAGGCACCACCCGCTTTTTCAACTAAACCGACACCTGTCTCCACTTCTGCTTTGACGTTCGCCATAGAAGACGATGTATCGCCAACGAGACGCTTCACGTCGACGATGAGATCCGTAATTTCTTGAGTCGAGTTCGCGGTTTGTTCCGCGAGCTTTTTCACTTCTGCCGCTACGACGGCGAATCCACGACCATGCTCTCCGGCACGTGCCGCTTCGATCGACGCGTTTAAGGCAAGCAAGTTTGTCTGTGCCGAGATGTCACTGATGACATCCGTGATACGTGAGATCTCACCCGTCATTTCTGTCAACTGGCTGTTGAGCGTCGATGACTGTTCGACTTTCCCAGCAATCGCATGCATCGCATGAACTGAAGACGACGCAAGACCCTTCCCGCTCTCTGCTTCCTGTTGCATCTCGCTCGCCGAATCAAGCGCCGACGACATCTCTTGACGGATACTCTCCATCGTACGCGCGACCGCTCCGAGCAAGTCCATCGAATTATACGTCGCACTGACGTTGTCTTCTAACATTTTGTTGAGGGAATCCATCGCAGAACGAATACTTTCGCCTGCCACGTTCCCTTCTTGAACGGAAGCTGCGATTTCCTGTGCCGAACCAGTCAATTGGTCCGCCGTGTAACGCATGTTCGTGCCTTGTTCCCGAAGGTGTTCGACCATGTTGTCCATCGACAAGAGTAAACGTCCCATTTCTGAACGATCCGTCGTCTTCTCGTCTGCGAAGTGCACCGTCAAGTCGCCGTTCCCGACTTCGACGGCTTTTTCAGATGCCATTTCGACCGCTTTTAGTGGTCGACGGGCAATCAAGTAGATGACGATGCCGCCGAGTGACGAGATCAGTAACGCCGCGACCGTACCGACGAGCATGACCTGACCTTGTTCCATCTCGAGTTCCGTCAAGAGTAATAGGGTGATGTAGCCGACCGCTCCGCCCGTGATAAAGGATGTGACCAAAATCCACGCGAGCAATTGCGTCGTAAAGTTTTTAAATACTTTCACTGTTTGTTCCTCCTCATTGTGTTCATCACTTACTATATCGTCCATTTTCCAAAGAATGTATAGCGTTTTCAGTTGAACGTTTGGTCAATGAAAAAACGTACCCCGTCAAGGAGTACGTTTCGTCAAAATGCTTCGTCGTCACGTTCGACATGCATCATACGTCGTGGTGTCGTCGCCGCATCAATCGCGAGTGTGATCGCTGCTGCCCAGTGTAGCATCATCCCGACAAACGGGATAAAGCCGAGGACTGAGGCCGCAATGCCGACCGCCGCCCCGTACGAGAATCGATTCAGTCGACTGAACGACAGAATCAATACGATCACGTGGTACACGAACATGAATCCGAGGGGCGAATACCCCATACTGATGATAAACAGACCACCGAGAAGTGGGATTCCGAGAAATGCTTCAAACGCCGCGCCGAGCCATTTTAGATTTTTTACCATGTGGTTCACCTCATAATTCGATCATGTAAAACTCATAACCGCCATTCTCCGCAAAACCGGCACGCTTATAAATCTCGAGCGCCGCCTTGTTTTCCGTCTCGACATCGAGCTCGACTTTCGTCCGACCCATGCGGAACAGTTGTTGCACCATCTGTTTCAACATTTTCGTGCCGTAGCCTTTGCCTTGCTCACCTGCTTTGACCCCGAACGCATGGATGCTTGCCGCGTCATCCCCTGTGAGCAGGGCACGAATCACGCCGATTGGCTTGCCGTCCACTTCACCGATATACGTCACGCGATCTGGCGTGTCGATTTGTTGATAGATGTTTTCCGTCACATCGACCGGGTCACCGAACGCCTCGCTGAGCGTCGCGATGATGAGCGGACGGTCGTCTGCCGTCGCCTCACGTAGTGATACCTCGTCCGGCTTCAAGAAGAGCTCCGCCTTTTTCAAGACGAGATTGTATTCCGAGAACTGGTACGTCGCCTGAAGATGTTCGAGTGCCGCCTTCCCGGATGCCGAGTTTCGGTCGATGACGAACGTGAACGCTTCGCAACCATTCAGTTTCGCGTCCTGTTTCGCCGTCTCGAGAAGTGCCGTGAAGACACCTTGTTTCCGATATTCAGGGTGGACGAGCGCATTCACCTCATACTCGTTCGGGAGATACGGGAAGAGCATGAGATAGCCGACGAGCGTCTCCCCGTCATATACCGCATAATCGTTCTGACCGACCGACTCCTGACCGACTTTGACATCGATCTTGTCGTTCGTATTGACCGCCTGTTCTAACACCTTGACGTCATCTGCCTGTCTTACTTCTTCTACTGTCCAATTCATTCACATCACCTCATCTGTATTGTAGCACAAAGGAAAAAGCCCGCCGTAGCGAGCAGTCTCTTAGTCATTCCGTTCATTTCTGAAAAAGTTGTGTCATTTCTCGCATCGTGACCGAGATGACCACGATTGTGAACAAGGTGACCCAACTTTCAAGCTTCGGCAGATCAAACACATACATGACGATGATCAAGGAGAGCGATACAATCAACCCGCCCGTATAATCCCGTCTTCGACTCGGTAATGTCTTTCGCATACGACCCTATTATAACGTCCGAAACTCTAGCTCAGGGAGCGTCCCGATCAACTCGGCAATCTCATCCGTATGTGCCTCGGCACCCGGGACGGCCTCGGTCGGTTCGACCCAGAAGAACGTCTTATCGTTCGCCCCGAGGTAGTTGCCGTATCCGACCTCTGTCGCGAACGCCTCTTCCGTCAACTCACGGTCGATCAAGTCGAGGTGGAACAGCAGTTGGTCGTCCCCGTCTTCGACGTTATAGTATAAATCGAACGTGCCGTAGCTCTTCGTGTCCCCGATGTCGACAACGTCCTGTGCCTTCTCGATATAGACGTCACCCCGCTCGATCGCCGAGACAATCTTCGATGGCAAAATGATCTCGTAACCGAGCTCACGGTCACGGATCGTCTGAGTCGTGTCCTCCGTCCGCCCCCGGGACGAGACGACACCGACCGTCGCCACCAACGCACCGGTCACACCGAGCGCGAGCGCCCACTTCATCGATTTGTTCACAAGAACCACTCCCTACTTGTTAATGTCTTCACTTGATTATCCCATAAGTCGATGACTTTTCATTAAATATTCTGAAAAAATGTTTCCCCTTACATTGACGACTGTCCGCCAATCCCATACGATGGTAATAACGTACTATAGAAAAGAGGAACTGACATGTCTAACGAAACTACTTTGACGCGCGCCCAGCTCGACGCACTCCTGAAAAACGTCTTCGCCCTGCAAATCCCGGTCATCGAGAAATTCATGACGGATTTGTTTAAACAATACGTCTCGACAGCATCTACGTTCAAGCAAGATATGGACACGATGAAAGCATCTGACTGGCACAAGCATTTCTTCGGTCAAAAAGTGATGCCGCACCTCTTCATCGAGAACCTCGGCTTCGGCGCATCGTTCCGCCACCAAGGTCAAGAGAAGGTCGTCAGCATCCCCGAAAACATGACGGTCGTCAAACCGGACTCGGACGCACAAATCAAAGAGATTTTAGAGAATCTCGATCAGACGCTCGCATCGATGGACGGCGTCAAAAACAAAGGGCTCGTCAAGAAATTTTATAAAGAAACACTTGAACTCATCTGCCAACTCGGTAGCCGTACCGGTATGATGGATGACTTCTACGATAAAGTCAAAGGCAGTTTGACAACAAGTTGATGACCATCCCCTCGTTTCTAATGAACGAGGGGATTTTTCATGTCTCTTTTCGAATTGCTGATTCCCCTTACAATAAAAACGGACAGCTTTCAGCCATCCGTCTCGTCATTCACCCTCTGTCATGACCGTAGTTCGAGCGCGGCGATCCGCTCCATCCGCTCGAGGATTGGCTTCGCCTGGTCGATATACGCCCTCACTTCAGCAAGCGACAACGACGCCGCATGCGCATCCTCACTCCGCCACACTTCATATACGAAAACCGTGTCTGCCTCGTCAAGCGACACGTGGACCCGATACGATTCACAGTCCGAAGTCGCCTCCATCTCACGCGCTGCTTCCGATAAAATCGCCACGAGTCTGTCGCGTTGCCCCGCTTTCGTGACGAGCTTGCCAATCAGTGCGTACATTCTCCATCTTCCCCTTTCTCTTGCATCGACTCATTCCACTTTCCATGTCAGATTTCCTGCCTTGACGGCTCACATGCCTTGAAGGTTTGCTATACTTAAAGAAAATGGAAAGGGGGCACCCCGTATGCAGCGTACACCCATGCCTTCCCCGACACCGGAGGAAGTGCAGCGCTTAAGGCGCGAACATAATCCGATCAAGGCATCCGAACTGTTTGCGAAAGTCGTCCTCTTACTGCTCGGCTCCCTCGTCTTCGCGGTCGGTTTGGAGGCCTTCCTCGTTCCGAACCAAATCATCGACGGAGGGATCGTCGGCGTCTCGATTATCGTCTCGTATTTGACCGAGACGAAACTCGCCATCTGGCTCGTCCTCTTCAACTTGCCGTTCATCTATTTCGGGTATCGACAAATCGGGAAGACGTTCGCCGTCGTCACATTGACGGCAATCTTGCTCATGTCGGCCTTCACCATCGTCCTTCATGACATCAAGCCATTCACCGACGACCTCTTGTTGTCGACCGTTTTCGGTGGCTTTTTACTCGGGGCCGGGATTGGGCTCGTCATCCGTGCAGGAGGTTCACTCGATGGGACAGAGATTCTTGCCGTCTCTTTTACGAACCGCTTACCGTTCTCGGTCGGTGAAATCGTCATGTTCTTCAACATCTTCATTCTCGGGACAGCCGGTTTCGTCTTCAGCTGGGACCGGGCCATGTACTCGCTCCTCACGTATTTTATCGCTTTTAAAACAATCGATGTCGTCTTGGAAGGGATTGATCAGTCGAAAGCGGCGTGGATCATCACGACGGCACCTGAAGAAATCGGCCAAGCGATTATGGACCGGCTCGGTCGGGGCGTGACGTATCTGCATGGAGAAGGTGCCTATACCGGAGACGGAAAGAAAGTCGTCTTCACCGTCATCAGCCGACTCGAGGAGACGAAGCTGAAAGATATCCTCGATGACTATGACGAGAAAGCTTTTCTTGCTATCGGTAACATTCACGACGTCCGAGGCGGACAGTTCAAGAAAAAGAATATTCACTAAACGTGAAATCCCCTATAACCGCTGGACAGGATTTGCCAACGGTTATAGGGGATTTTTTAGGCGAACCTTACCTGATCTCGACCACTTCGCTTCGCTACATACAAGGCTTCATCCGCACGTTCGAACACGACCATACTCGATTCATGTCCTGCGACGGCTGCACCAATCGAGATGGTCATCGGAATGACCTGTCCTTGACATTCAAACATCGTGTGACGCACGGTCTGAACAAGCTCTTCCGCCACTTCTTTCGCATCCTCACTTCCCTCAATCACAAGCAAGAACTCTTCTCCACCGTATCTTCCGACAAATCCTGACGGGGGGCAATTCCGTTCTAACGTCTGCCCAATATGACGAAGCGCCGCATCGCCGGCCAAATGCCCATATGTATCATTCAACTGTTTAAAATGATCGACATCGATGACAAGTAGCGTCCAAGGTTTGCCGGACATCTCTAAGTCATTCATCTGTTCGAGTGTTCGGTACCGATTCGGCAGTCCCGTCAATTCATCAATGGTCGCCCGGTGTGTATGTAAAAGGAACATCCATAGATGGGTCTCAAGCTTTTTCGCCGCCCAATAACAGAGCCAGGCACCAAGCGATAACATGAGAAAGTAAGGGACAAACACGTTAAAAAATACACCTGTCCCGACACTACCCGTCACCTGGATCAAAACGAGTAACGCACCAAATCCGATGTAGACGGCGTATCCTTTCACCCGATTAATGAGCACGCGGGACACCACTAAAGAAAATAAGAAAAAGACGATAAACATGAGAATGGCGTCAACGAACGGGGCACTCATCCCATGGATCGTCATACGTCCGATAAAGATAAGTCCGAGCGTGACAATCGCCCCGAATGGCCCAGCGTAGGTCGCTGATAGCGCAATCGGGATGAGGCGGAAATCAATACGTGCCTCACCGAGTTCGATGGCATTGATCGTCAGGAGAATCGCCGTCAGTCCATTCGACACCCCGAACCAAAATCGGACAAATAATGGAGAAGTTCGTTGAATCGGCAAGACCGTCCGCATCACATAGAATGTAAGCGACATGAATAAAAAGATGAGACTAATGTTGATGACAAATTGATTAATAACCGCTCCCACCAATTCTCCTCCTTCCCTTCCCGTTTCTATCCTATCCCAACTCATCAAGAAATGTCATTCACCACTTATCGATTTCATAAAAAAAGTCGAAAGCTCACGCTTCCGACTGCTTGTTAATCATTTGCTTCATCAAGTTAGCGCTGTTTCTTGCCGACTCGTTTTCTTCCTGCATTTGAATATACACTTCATGACGGTGAATATCGATATGACGCGGGGCATCGATGCCGAGCTTCACTTGGTCACCTTCGATGGCGAGCACCGTGAGCGTCACATCGTCCCCGATATGGATCGCCTCACCTTGCTTCCGTTTCAATACGAGCATCAGCGCACCTCCGTTTTCGTTCCGCCGAGCGGATAGCGTGCCGGAAAGGCGTCGTCTAGGATGACCTGTTTCCCGCGACGTTCTTTCGTCTCGATGACGATCGGTGCCTTCAAATTGAGCGTCGACGACTCGAACGGCTCACGGAGCGTGACGACGGAGTAGACCGATACGTGTTCCGCTTCTTCGATTCCAAGTTGGTCTTTCGCACCGTCTGACAACTCGAACGCATAGTCCGACTTATGCCAGAACGGATTCGTCACGACGAACGCGCAAGCCTGTTCCTCAATCGATTGAAGCGACCAGAACGGCAACTCTTCACCATACGGAATCAAGACGAACGTCTTCGAATCCGGGAATCCCGGAATCTCACTGACGAACGTGATCGTCTCCGCTTCATTTATTTCAACCTTGCCAAAGTAATCTGTTTCAATGAACATGGATTGTCCTCACTTTCAACGCGTTTCATCATACATCCCACCGACCGGCCATATCTCGAGTGACGCCTGTTGACGGAGCGAGATGTCCGTCGTCCATGGCGTAAATGAGATGTCCGTCGGTGTAAGGGATACATCAATTTGGGGTGGTGTGATATTCCACTCGATTTTCACATCCGCCGGCGTATACGTCAACTTGACACGGTCAATCGATTTCGGCATATAACCCATCTCGACGATTGGGTATGGGTCGTTCACCTTTTCCGCTGCCATCGATGGGATCGGATTCCCGTTCTCGATGCGCATGAGGCGGTCCCCGTCCCGGGCTATGTTCGCCATCGCCTCACGGGCACCTTGCTCTCCCATCTGACCGAGATATTTCCCGAGTTCAAGCGCACCTTTCAAGTTGCTCTCGCTTCTCGCCACCGATGAATCGACCTCGAGCTTCCCCGGTATCGTCTGTTGCGTCATCTCGGCTTTCCCTTGCTGGATAGAAAGATCAGCACGCCCTTGACGCATCTCGAGCACGGGACGATTAGAAGTCATCTGGATTGCGGCATATGTCTGCCGCATCTCAAGTCTTGCGAGATTCATGATCGCTTACCGGAGAAAGTCGAGGAGCGTCGGTTGGATGATGCGGGCACCTGCAGAGAGTGCTGCACGGTGGACCGTCTCATGTGACTTCAGTTCCATGATGACTTTCTCCACATCGATATCTTCGTTGTCGGACATGATCGTTTTTGCAATGATTTCATGATCCTGCAAGCGATTATCTACAAGTTCCAAACGGTTCGCCCGGGCACCGAGTTCGGCGCGTTCTGTGATTAAGCTCTGACCGAGTGTGTCGAGCGTGTCGAGTTCCGCCGACAGGTCGGCGCCGCCTGTCGCTGGATCATTCAACATCGTCGTCAATTTGTGAAGACCTTCGAAAAGCTCTTTCCCAAAGATTGTCTCCGGTTGCATGTTCACTTGCACTTTGATACCTTTTGACACCTCGAATTCAATTTTTCCAGTCGTTGTCGGGGCTCCCGCAACGTCCGTATAAATCGTATTCACGTCTGCTGTAGCACTCGAATCAGCAAGGTACGCTTTAAGATTATCGATATCGATCAACGGTTGGTCTGTTTTCGTTCCGTTATAAATATACTTCTCGCCCGCTTTCGAATTTGCGAGGGAGCCGATATGTTCAATCAATTGGTCGACCTCACTCTTGATGATGGCGCGTTGCGAAGATTCATACGTATCGTTCGCGGCTTGCGTCGTCAATTCACGAATCCGTTTGACGGCTTCCGTCACTTCGTTTAGCGTCGAGTCCGTCAAGTCCATCCAACTTGTCGCCTCGCTGACGTTACGGCGGAATTGATCGACTTCACGCACCTCCGTCCGGTACCGGATCCCTTGCATCGCGACGACCGGGTCCTCTGATGCTTTTTGAATCCGTTTCCCGCTGATGAGTTGTTCATGGACGCGAGCGAGTGTGTTATAGCTACTTGATAAATGCTTCAAGTTCGTCTGTGTGAGCATCGTCTGTGTGACACGCATCAGTCATTACCTCCCTACGACACCCATGCCGTTAATGATTTTGTCGAGCATCTCGTCGACGGCCGTGATGTTACGTGCCGCCGCGTTATAAGCGTGTTGATATTGAATCATCATCGTCATCTCTTCGTCGAGCGATACCGCGCTCACCGACTGACGACGTTGATCTGAACTGCTTAAGAGGGCGAATGTGCTCTTTGCCAAGTTCGCGTTTTGACTCGCCTCGACCGCCATGTTTCCGATGACGTTTTGATAGTACTTGCCGATCGAGGTTGAGGTCGTAACCGAACCAGAAAAGCTGAGCGCGCTTTCTTTCAATTGGGCAAGTTCGAGAGCACCACTTCCGTCCCCGATGTTTCCATCTTTTGATGCGGCAATCAAATCTAAGTTCTTCATGAAATCATCGTTTACAGTAATCGTCGAAGCGCTCGTCATCCCTACGAAAAAGTCAGTTCGACCTGCAACCCCATCTGCATCTTTATTTGTGCCATGAGCCGTATTAAATGCTGAAGCGAAAACATTCGCCATTTCATCCAGATCTGCGAGCATTTTCGTGAAGGAGCCATCATGGGCTTCTGTGCCTGTAGACGTACCATACATATCGACAAGTGCTTTCCACTTCCCGTTCGGCAAGTCATTAAATGTAAGCGTAGATGTTCCCCCAGCGGCATTCGTTAGCGTCATATCTTCAATCTTACCGACCCCACTTGTTAAACCGTCGACAAGTTTCACTTCAGTGCCACCAATATTAACGCGAATATCAACTCGCCCTTCAGCAACACGTTGCGAGTTACCGCGTGTCTCTCCGTTCAAATAATCAACGGGTACGCGCTCGAACTCGATATATTGGGACAACTCATCCATATAGCGGTCACGTTCGTCATATAATTCGTTCGGTAAGACACCAAGTGGCTCCGCGTCTCCGATTTGACGGTTGACGTCACCGATTTTTGTCAACAAGTCGTTGATTTTTTTCGTGACGACGCCCGCTTCCGTCTTTAAGTCATCCTGTACTTTTGATAATGAAGACGACATATAGTTAAATGTCTGTGCCAACGTCAATGCTCGTTGCCGAACCACGCTTCGCGCACCCGTATCATCCGGGTTGACCGATAAATCTTGGAGTGACGCCCAAAACATGTCAAGTGACTTGGCGAGTCCGTTCTCTGAAGGTTCGTTGATGATGTCTTCCATCCGGCCGAATGCCGCTTCTTTCGTCGCATAGAATGCGTTCTTCACCGACTCGTCACGATACTGTTGTTCAATCATGAGATCGCGAATCCGGGCGAGTGTCTCCCCGCGTACCCCGGTCCCGAATTGTCCGGCTTTCGTCCCCCCGAAATTGACCGAGAGCTGCTCGGTCATCCCGAGTGTGAGCCGTTGGCGTGAATAGCCAGGGTTTGAGGCGTTCGCCACGTTATTCCCGGTCGCCTGAAGCGCCCATTGGTGTGTCGAGAGACTGCGGCGCGCCGTCTCTAATCCCATAAATGTTGAACCCATTCCACTTCCTCCTTAAACGTCACGGCTGAACGAGCGTGTTTCAAACGCCTGTTGTCCGTATGTGAAATCATCTGCTTCCGGCATGATCATGTCCAAATGCCAGGTAATATAACGAAGCGATTGTTCGAGCAGTGTCGCGTTCAATTCGTTCTGTCGCTTCAACTCGAACAAGACCGGTCTCAATTCCTCTATCTCTTCATCGTCCAATTCATACGTCCCTTGAAGTCGTTCCGCTTCTTTTTGTGAAATTTGTCGGACGAGTTTCGCTTCTTCTTTGACGAGTGTACTAAATGCCGCCATGTCGTTCTCAATGAGTTGCTGTTCTTTTGCGTAGGCCAATTCGAGTAAACGTTTATGTAATGTGAGCATGAGTCTCTCCTTTTTTCAAAAAAAGAGCCGACTAAAGAAAGGGGTGCCCCTTATTTAGTCAGCTTCCGTGCCGTGTTATTTAGTGCGAAGGCCTCAAACGGACCTCGCTTCCATTCATCCTTGTAGAAAGCGTTTAGCGATGTCGCGCGCGTCCCGTGAATACGTGCCCGCATCAATCTCTGCTTTCAAAGCATCGATTTTAGCGAGACGGTCCGGATGTTTCACCGGTTCTTCAAACCGGGCGCGGGCTTCCGCCGAAATTGACAATTGGTCCGTTTGGCTAGATGGCGCGGGCTTCGGCTCGACTTGCGTTTTCTTTTCATAAGTGTTTGGTAAATGTACCCACTTGGCTGAATCGATGCGCATGCGTCTTCCCCCTCTTCATGATGTTAATCCAAACGATAAGTGCGGATACTTGATTGTTTCGTCAAGCTATCCTGTAGACTGGACAGTTCCTTCTGCATATCTCTCTGGCAGTTCGAACAAACTTTCCCTTCGTTCGTCGGTTGACCACAACGAACGCAGCGGATCGCAAGCGCCGGATTGTCCTTGATAATCAAGCGTCCTTCATGGATATATCGCGTGATATCAAGTTCAGATACACCTGTCGCTTCGACGAGGGCTCCGATGGTCGTCTGTTTGTTGGCTGGCTCACGAATGAAGTCGCGGACTTTCAAAAAGTTTTGGAAGTCAACCTCACTACATGATGGACAGTACGGTGAACGGCTCTGTTTCATAAATAAGCGTCCACACATTTGGCAAGTTGCTGCATCCATTGGTTTCACCTCTGCTCTTTATATCGGACGCGATTTCGATTTGTTTAGCGCCCGAAATAAGCAAATCGCAGAAACTTCTGTCGCACCTGCCTGTCGCAACGAAAATGCCGCCTGATGAAGGGTCGTCCCCGTCGTATAGACGTCGTCTACAAGAATAATTTTCCCACATTTCACTGAAGTCGGTACAGTGAAAGGATTCGTTCGGTGTCGTCTTCCTTCTTTCCCGAGTTCACGTTGACTTGAAACCTCTGATTTTTCGAGAAGTTGTCGCGTCGGATCGATGTATCGGGCGAGCACCTCGGCCTGATTGAAGCGACGCGTCTGAAGTCGCTCTTCACTCAGCGGAATCGGAACGTAGGTTACACCCGGTGTACGTAATGAGCGTAATGTCGGCGCCACCGATGCTGCAATCACGACATCTCCGCTGAATTTGAAACGGTGCAGCCAGTCAATCCCCGCCTCATCATATGCGTACAGACAACGAACGGTCAAATCTAATCCGAGCGCAAGCCAACGGATACAGTCCGCACACGTCTCACCGGCCTCATTCGGTTGACCGCAACGTGGGCAACCTGTCCTGAGCGGCGTGAGTTTCGTCTCACAAGCCGGGCACACCCAGTCCTTCCGCCAAAGTGTAGCTGGCGTCCACGGGACCTTCATCGGCTCGTGACAAAGAAGACACTTCATCGCCGATTCGCCTCCTTAATTGCCCGGATGGCTTGATCTTGACGGAACGTGCGCTCCTCGTAAAAGAAACAGACCTCTCCTGTCGGTGCGTCCGGTTTTCGCCCCGCCCGTCCTGCCATTTGAATGAGTCCGCGTGTCGTAAAGAGCCGATGCTCGCTCTCAATCACCGCGACCTGCACGTCCCGCACCGTCATCCCCCGCTCCCAAATTGAGGTCGCGAGGACCACACCTTTCGTCTCTTGAAGCCAATCGAGCGTCTCGAGCCGTTCCTCCGTGTCAGCGGATACGGTGCGGCATGTCACTCCCGTTTCTCGTAACTGCGCTTCATAGCGTTCGAGGTCCGGCTTCGTTGGCACGAACAATAGACGCGGTTTGGATATATGTCGCTGACAAAAGTCTAGAATGCGTTCATCCGATTGCTTGACGAGAGTCGGGACGGGCAAATCAAACCCGTGATAACGCCGAGAGAGATGAATCGTCGGAAATGTCTTTTGCCACATGGTCGGGGTCGCCGTAATGAACAAGAAGACACCTCTCCCGGCCCGTCGTATCGTATTCCACAAGGCCACGTCAAAGGCAAACGGGAAGGCATCGGATTCATCGACGAGCACATAGTCGAATACGTGACGTAGATTCATGAGTAACGGCGCGGTCGCCACGGTGATCATTCCGATGGATGCTTTCTCCCCGCCCCCGTATCTTCTCGTGACAGGGACAGTGAACGCATGTTCTAATCGTTCTACCCATTCAATGGCAACGTCCCGCCGAGGTGACACGATCAATACCCGCTTCCCTTCATTGACGACCCGCTCGATCACGGGGAACGTCATCTCCGTCTTCCCGGCCCCGCATACCGCATGCACGAGTCCCGTCTTTCGTTCATCCCACCACGTGAGCAGTTGACTAGCGACACGCGTTTGGGCAGGGGCGAGCTCGAACGGCATCGTCAATTCGGTCGTTTCAGCCGGGGTCGCGATGTCTCGTTCTTCTAGATAATCACAACGACAGACACGCCCGAGGTATAAACAATTTCGACAATAGGCACAGCGCCCATGATGACAGGTGAACGTCCGAACATTTGTGCTGAGACAGCGTTGGCAGATGCCGAAGCGGATGGCCCGTTTTCCCGTTGATGCGACGATGAGTTCTCCCACAACCGCACTCCTTTTTGACCTCACGTTACCAAAATGGATACGTGAATGCGACTCGACTTATATAGCACAACTTATCTCCTTCACACAAATAGGACCCGACAAAAAAGTCAGGTCCCATCTGTTATTTCTGTTTGTAGAACATGATCGCCTCGTACGGGCGAAGGGACAACGTCGTCCCGTCGAGCTCAGGCACGTCGTAGTTGTGACTGACGACGTTCACCCGCTCGAACCCTTCCGGAATCGTGTACGTCGTTTCGGTTCCATAGAAGTTTGCGACGACGAGGAGCTCCTCGCGGTCGGTCTTCCGTGTATATGCCCAAACGTCTAGCGAATCATGGGTAAGGAGCGTGTAGTCCCCGTCCGTCAAGACGTCAAGTTCTTTTCGTAACGCAATCAAATTCTTGTAGTGGTAGAATACCGAGTTTTTATCATGTAATGCCGCTTCGACGTTCACGTCTTTATAGTTCGGCGCCACGTTGATCCACGGGGTACCATTCGTGAAGCCGGCATGCGTCGTCGCATCCCACTGCATCGGCGTCCGCGAGTTGTCGCGTGACTTCTGTTTGATGGCTGCCATCATGTCTTCATGTGACACGCCTTCCTCACGCTTCAATTTATAGTTATTGAGCGTCTCGATGTCCCGATACTCGTCAAGCGAGTCAAAGCCAGGATTCGTCATCCCGATTTCTTCTCCTTGATAGATGTATGGCGTCCCTTGGAGTCCGTGAAGTACCGTAGCGAGCATTTTGGCACTCTCGATACGGTGATTCGTGTCGTTCCCGAAACGGCTGACGACGCGTGGTTGGTCGTGGTTACACCAGAAGATGGCGTTCCACCCTTTTCCGTGCATCCCGCGTTGCCACGTCGACATGATGTCTTTCAACTGAATGAAATCAAACGGGGAGGCGACGAACTTCTCACCGTTCGGATAATCGACTTTCAAGTGGTGGAAGCTGAACGTCATGCTGAGCTCGTTCTCGTCCGGGTTTGAATACCGTACACAGTGATCGAGCGTCGTCGACGACATCTCCCCGACCGTGATGACGTCATGACCGTCAAACACTTCACGGTTCATCTCTTTCAAATATTCATGGATGCGTGGACCGTCCGTATAGAACTTCCGCCCATCCGACTCGTCTTCCGGGAAGTCCTGCTCTTTTGAAATCAGGTTGATGACGTCGAGACGGAATCCTTTGATTCCTTTTTCGCGCCAAAAACGCATCATCTCATAGACGTCCTCGCGCATCTGTTCGTTCTCCCAATTTAAGTCGGCTTGTGTCACATCGAACAAGTGGAGATAGTATTGTCCGCTCTTTTCATCATATTCCCACGCGTTCCCACCGAACTTCGACTCCCAGTTCGTCGGTTCATCGCGCCAAATATAATAGTCTCGGTACCGTTCGTCTCCCGACAATGATTTTTGGAACCAAACATGTTCGGTCGACGAGTGATTGACGACGATGTCCATCATGAGGCCGATGCCCCGCGCCTCCGCCTCACGGATCAGTTCGTCGAGGTCTTCCATCGTTCCGTACGACGGGTCAACGGCATAGTAATCACTTACGTCATAGCCGTTATCGTGTTGAGGTGACTGATAGACAGGCGTCATCCAAATGTATTCGATGCCGAGCTCTGCCAAGTAATCTAGCTTTGCCGTCACCCCTTTAATCGATCCGGTCGCATTCCCTTCCGGACTGTAAAAGCTTTTCGGGTAAATTTGATAGACGACTGATTTGCGCCAATTTTTCTGTGTCATAGACGACATCTCCTTTTGTAAGAGTTTTCATTTCAATAAGAAAGAGGGAAGAACTGCCGTCCCTCCCTCCCGAATCATTTCTTATGCGACTTTGTTTTCTTCGATTTCACCCTTCTTCATGTAGCGTTTCGACAAGACGAATGTGAGCGCGAACGGTACGATGATCGCGATGAACATGCCGACGATGAAGAGAAGGATTTTATCTGTGAAGATCGAGAGGAATCCTGGGAGTCCCCCAACACCGATGGCGATTGCTTGAACGTCATTCAATGTGATGAAGATTGCCGCGATTGCCGACCCGATCATCGCTGAGTAGAACGGGAATTTATGCGGCAAGTTGACCCCGAACATGGCCGGCTCTGTGATACCGAAGTATGCAGAGATCGCTGAAGTCGATGCCATACTCTTTTGTTTCGCATTGTGCTTGTAAACGAAGAACATAGCGAGTGCGGCAGAACCTTGCGCGATGTTTGAGAGGGCGATCATCGGCCAGATGAATGTACCGCCTGTATCCGCGATCAACTGAAGGTCGATGGCGATGAATAAGTGGTGCATCCCTGTGACAACGAGCGGTGCGTAGAACAACCCGAAGAGGAGTGCCCCGACGACCGGTACGGCTTCAAACGTGTTGACAAGTCCTGTTGCGATCAAGTTACCGATTCCACGAGTGATCGGTCCAACGATTGCGAGTGCGAGGAATCCAGTGACGACGATTGTCGTGATCGGAACGACCAAGAGCTGAATCGCGTTCGGCACACGTTTTTTCAAGAACATCTCGATTTGACTCAAAATATATGCAGCGGCGAGGACCGGCAAGATTTGACCTTGATAGCCGACTTTCTCAATTTCGAAAAGTCCTAGGATATCAAACGTTGGTACTTCGCCTTCAAGTGCTGCTGTCCCGTAGCCCCATGCGTTCAAGAGGTCCGGGTGAACGAGCAAGAGACCCATGACGATCCCGAGTACTTCGCTACCACCGAATCGTTTCGTCGCCGACCATCCGACGAGTGCCGGTAAGAAGACGAATGACGTGTTCGCCATCATGTTGATGAGATCCCAAAGTCCTTGTAAGTTCGGATATGCCTCGATGAGCGTCTGTCCGTCGATGAAGAGACCTTCTGAAGCGAGTAGGTTGTTGATCCCCATGAGGAGACCGGCTACGATGATGGCTGGAATGATTGGCATAAAGACGTCAGAGAAGACTTTGACGAGTTTTTGAAGCGGATTCATTTTTTTGCCACCTGCAGATTTGACCTCGGCGACCGTTGCCGCCTCAAGACCGGCGAGCTTGATAAATTCAGCATAGACGCGATCGACATCACCGGCTCCGATGACGATTTGATACACGCCAGAGTTCTCGAACGCCCCTTTGACGAGATCGATTTCTTTCACACGTCCCTCATCGACTTTCGACTGGTCTTTGAGGGAGAGACGAAGACGTGTCACACAGTGAGCTGCCTTGTCTACATTATCTTTGCCACCGATTGCTTCTAAAATGTCAGCGGCAATTTGACGATAGTCTGCCTTCATGTTCATAGTCCTCCTTTGTTTGAAAACTGCTTATGAAAACGGTTACTTATGATTACAAACAAAGTATAACTTATCTATATAAGTTAAGTCAACAACTTATCTATATAAGTTTTGATGAACGTCATTCGACAAATATTCATGTGAAAAATTCCCTTGCTCACACTCGTTCAAACAAAAAACCTCCTTCTATTCGAAAGAGGTTTACCGACGGGCGACGTCACTGAACTGGAACTTGTCCAATCGGTGGCGCGACTCCGTATATTCAAATTGTTGCCCTTCATATAAGAACGTATCGTTCGTGATGACGATGACGTATTCATAGTCATGCAAGTCGAGTCGCTCCCGGTCAAGTTCCGTCACGTCCTCGGCCGCAATCTTCCGTTTGGCATAACTGATTTGTTGATCGAGTTCCCGTTCGATGTATCCATAAATGGAACGGGCTGCAATCTCTTCTGTCAATCCCGGAACGAGGTCTTTGACAAAATAATTGATGTCTAAGATCACGTTCTCCCCATCAAAGTTTCGGACCCGTTCAATGCGAAACACGTGGGTCCCCGGTGTCAGGTTCATTCGTTCGGCGAGCCAGGGCGGGGCCTCCATCTCTTCGAACGAGGCGACGTGGGTTTGGATGGAACGACCTAGCATACTTGCATATATTTCCGAGAAACTGACGATACCGTTGAATTGAAACTCGATTTGATCCCGCTTCAACACGAATACGCCTTTCCCGTGATGCTTCCTTACGTACCCGTTCTCCTGCAACAGATCGAGTGCCTTACGGACTGTCCCCCGACTGGCTTCGAATTGATACATCAACTCTGTCTCAGATGGGAGTTTTGAGTCTGCCGGTCTCGTGCCGTTACGCATTTCTTCTGCCAGACGCTCAAATATTTGGCGATATTTCGCCATCACATTCCCTCCTCCATTGAAAAAGACGACCTTAGACGGTCGTCTCTATTACCATTCGCGACGATACCAAGTGATGCCGATTGCACCAGGTCCAAGGTGCGTCCCGATGACAGGACCGAAATGGCTTCCCGAGATGTGTGCTTTTGGGAATTTCTGTTTCATCGAAGCGATTTCCTCTGCCTGACGCTCTGGGCAGTTGGCGTGAATAATTCCGATACAGTACCCCTCACCGTCACCTGCGATCGACTCGTCCATCATTTCTTCGATTCGACGCACGGCCTTCTTATACGTGCGAATCTTTTCAAATGGGACAATCAACTTGTCTTGGAAGTGTAGGACCGGCTTGATTTGTAAGAACGAGCCGACGAGTGCTTGCGCCGCGCTCAACCGTCCACCACGCTGTAAATGATCGAGGTCATCTACGACAAAGTATGCGCGAATCGAATCACGAACCGTCTCGAGTCGCGCGATGATTTCTTCCGGTGTCGCACCTTTGTCACGGAGGTGCAATGCCTCTTCGACAAGAAACGCTTGCGGCATACATGAGATCTCCGAATCAAACGCATGAACGGTTACATCTACCATGTTATTTATCGCAATCATTGCCTGGTATGTTCCGCTAATGCCACTCGAGAGTGTGATGGCGATCACGTCCGTCACATCATCCGACAAGTTCTCGATCAACTCGACCGTCTCACCGATGACCGGCTGCGACGTCGTCGGTAAATTGCCCGCCTCGATACGCTCATAAAACGCCTCGGTCGACATATCGATCGACTCACGGTACGACGCGCCATCGAAGATGACACTGAGTGGTGCGACATGGACGTCATGCCGCGCCAAAAAATCATCCGACAAGTAGGCGGTACTGTCGGTTAAAATCGCAATGTTTCCCATACTATATCCTCACTTTACGTCGTTTCATTTTTCCAATTATGTTAGGATTCCATTCCATATTGTAACACAAAAACGAAGTAAAGCATCGGTGACGCTCAAATCTCGACCCAACCCCGACGAATCGCATCCACGACGGCTTGTGTACGGTCGTTCACGTCCATTTTACGAAGGACGGAGGAGACGTGGTTTTTGACCGTCTTCTCACTAATAAAGAGCATGTCACTGATATCCCGGTTCGATCGGCCATCAGCGAGAAGGTGTAATACCTCGACCTCACGACGTGACAACAGTTGATACACAGGGTCATCTGTTCGACTCTCGACCCCACGACCCGCTTGTTCTCCTTTGAATTGTAAGAGACGACGGTACTCTTTTAAAACGTTCGTCGTCACTTTCGGATGAAGATAAGCCCCATCCCGAGCGACGGCACGAACCGCTGAAATCAGCTCTGTCGATGCCACTTCTTTTAGTAAGAACCCAGAGGCTCCCGCTTCGAGCGCATGCGTGATATATGACTCATCATCGTGAATCGAGAGGATGAGGACACGTGTCTCCGGCGAAAGGAGTGAGAGTTGCTTCGTCGCCTCAATCCCATTCATGTCCGGCATGTTGATATCCATAATCAGAATCTCCGGTTTCTGCTCACCTGCAATGCGAACTGCTTCGCGACCCGTCCGCCCTTCTGCGACAACCTCAAATTCATCCTCTAAATCAAAAATCCGCTTCAATCCCTCGCGGAACAGTTCGTGATCATCCACGATTGCTATGCGTGTCTGTGTCAAATCCATGTTTGTCTTCCCCCTTGTTCTCTCACGGAATCGGAATCGACATTCGGACAACTGTCCCCTTGCCGACTTCCGAGTCGATGGTGATACTCCCGTTCACCAATTCAATTCGTTCGCGCATCCCGACAATCCCAAATGATTCTTCGCCAATCGTGCTCGGTTCAAACCCGATACCATAGTCACGGACATGAAGATGGATCACATCGTTCCCCTGTTCGACATTGACGATAATCTCTGACGTCTTAGCATGCTTAATCGCATTTTGTACCGCTTCTTGCACGAGACGGAATACGTTGATTTCTAGCTTCTCAGGCAAACGTGCGCGTGACCCACGATAGTTAAGACGCGTCTTAATGGCCGTATACTCCTCTGTTTGATGGAGATAGCGCTCGAGCGTCGGCAAAAAACCTAAATCATCAAGTGACATCGGACGTAAATCATAAATCAAGCGACGGACATCGACGAGTGCGCCACGAATCAACTTTTTAAGTTCATGTAATTCGGCAAATGCCTCGTCTTTCCCTCGTTTGTCAAACGTCTTTTCGATCAAATCGGCACGAATCAAAATATGGGCAAGCGATTGCGCTGGACCGTCGTGCATCTCGCGGGCAAGATGGCGCCGTTCGCGCTCGGCTGCTTCGAATACACCGAGGGCCATCTCTTGTTTTTTCATCATGTCCGAATACTCTTGCTGCAGGTCGTCTCGTAAAAAGTTCAAGACGACGCTAACACGACCGATCAATTTTTCGGCACGTTCAATCGTGTCCTCTAAGATGAGTAAACGGCGCTCTAAATCGTTACGACGCTGCTGGGCCGCCATTTCTTCTTTTTGGACGAGAAACCGTTCAAGTTGCATTTGATTCGCTCGTTCGTACGCATCGCGTATTTCTTGCTCACTATGTATATGAAACTTCTTGCTGACTTGAACGAGCTTTGACTTTGCAGCCTTTACGAGTCTGTCGAGTCGATCGGACTCCTCGATGTAGAACTCGATTTTATCCGTCAATTCTTTCAACTCATTTTGAATTGCTGAATATTCAGTTGCTGAACTTTCGGTTATACGGACGATTTCCTCTTTACTTTCCGTCACCGTTTCAATCATATTTGTTATGATATGTTCTAAAGCTGTCCGATCGGTAATATGATTCACGATGCCATCCCCTAATAGTTCGGTAGTTAATCCTCATCTATCCTTATATATCGTCGTTTGAAATCAGGTTTACAGCGGTAATGATAGATCTTCTATAAACCCATTCGCTATGTAAAGCGTATGTGCCTACTTGAATTCTAAAAAAAATATTTAAAAATAGAAAGGAGAATTTTCAGAAATGTCTACTGAGTCAAATTATACTATAAAACAAAGTGGAACATACGAAGTCCTTATCCAAAAATCAAAATTTATCGCTCACTTCAAACGTGTCGAATCCGAAGAAGAGGCCCAAGCGTTCATTCAAAGCATCAAAAAAGAGCATTGGAATGCGAACCACAATTGTTCAGCTTACATCATCGGTGAAAGGAACGAGCATCAAAAAGCAAATGATGATGGTGAACCGAGCGGTACAGCGGGCTTGCCGATGCTCGAAGTATTGCGTAAACGACATCTAAAAGACACAGTCGTCGTCGTCACACGATACTTTGGCGGAATAAAGTTAGGCGGTGGCGGTCTCATTCGGGCGTATGGTGGGACCGTTAGCGAAGGGTTAGACGTGATCGGAATCGTCGAGCGCTTGCAGATGCAACAATTGACACTCACTGTCGACTATACATGGATCGGCAAAGTCGAACATGAGTTGAGACAGTCCACATACTTGCTCGATGACATCGTCTACGCCGACCTGGTCACGTTTCATGTCTCAGTACCCGTGGAAGAGACAGATAAGGCGCTCGCTTGGATGACGGATATAACAAATGGTCAAGGTAAGCTACAAACCAACGATAAACGCATCATCGAACGTGATTTCAAACGCTGAAACACCTATACTAAAAGAAACAACTGAAATGAGGAAACAACATGGACACACCCCCACGCAAGAAAAAATCACCTTGGAAAGTCGTCCTCATCGTGTTGGGTGTCGTATTGTTAATCGGTGGTTCCGCTTTCGGGTATTTTGTCTTCAAAGCGAATGAAACCGCCGAAAATACGAACAAGGAGTTGGAGCGCGGCGACAAGTCAGAGCGTCGTGAAGAAACCATCGACTTGACGAAAGACCACTTCTCCGTCCTACTAGCAGGGGTCGATGGCGGCGCCTCGCTCGAGGAAGGACGAAGTGACTCCTTGATGGTGGCGACGTTCAACAAAAAGTCGCGCCAAGTGACGCTCGTCAGTATCCCACGCGACTCGTACGTCGATATCATCATCGACGACAATGACCCTTTTAAAGACAAGATTAACCACGCTTACGCTTACGGTGGTATCGACGCGACGATTTCGACCGTCGAGAACTTGCTCGACATCCCAATCGACTACTATGCGACCATCAACTTCGATGGCATCGAAGATTTGGTCGATGCGGTCGGCGGTGTTGAAATCGACGTACTCATACCGATTTCAGGACAAGCGACCGGAAACGTCGAGTTAGAACCGGGCGTCCAAGTCCTAAACGGAAAAGAGGCACTCGCATACGCTCGTATGCGAAAACAAGATCCTGCCGGTGACATCGGCCGAGCCGGTCGACAGCAACAAGTGATTGAGGCCATCATCAACGAGGCGACGACAATCAACTCTTTCACGAAGTTGAACCGGATCATGAACGCAGTCGGCGAGAACATCCGAACGAATATGTCATTATCGGAAGCCTCGCAACTCCAACCTTATGTAAAATCTCTCAAGTCTTTCAATCGTGAAACGCTTGAAGGGACCGACTTGACGTTGAACGGTGTCTATTATTATGAACTCGACCCCACCGACCTTCGTGATGCACAAGCCCTCCTCCAAACCGAACTGGGGATGCCTGTCACCGCAGACGAACCGGAAACAGATGAAACAGACGACTCCATGACTGAGACAACGACGTACTAAAAACAACCATGAGTATCGCTAAGCGACCACTCATGGTTGTTTTATGTTCTCAAGCGACCAAGTAGTCGCCGTGACGTGCGGATAATCGGTTTATAATTGGGATGAATTAATTCTGTCGATTCAACAATCAATTCGATGACAATCAAGACTACGATAAATGTGATGACGGCGCCAAGCATCGTTGTCTTGGCAAACAAGATTGACGAGATTCCAAAGAATAAGGTCATTCCGTACATGAGCAAGACAGCTTGACGTGTCGTGAAGCCCATGTCGATCAACTGGTGGTGCATATGTGATTTATCCGGTGACATCGGCGGTCGACCTTGGACGAGTCGACGTACAATCGCAAAAATCGTATCCGAGATGGGTAACCCAAGTAACAAGACCGGGACGACGAGTGAGAACAAGGTTACGTTCTTAAAACCGATGAGCGAGAAGACAGCAAGCATATATCCGAGAAATAAGGCTCCCGTATCTCCCATAAAAATCTTTGCCGGATAAAAGTTGTGGACGAGAAAACCGAGCGTACTTGCAAGTAGCAGCAATGCCATCATCGTCAAGTAGACGTTCCCTTGAATGATTGCCAATACAGCAATCGTTCCGAGGGCGATGCTCGACACACCTGCGGCGAGCCCATCGAGCCCATCGATCAAGTTGATCGCATTGGTGATCCCAATCAACCAAAGGACCGTGACCGGAATACTCCATGACCCGAGATATAGTTGCTGATCAAACGGAAGATTGACGAGTTCGATGCGCATCCCCGAGTTCAAGACGATGACCGTCGCAATCATTTGCCCCATCAGCTTCACGCGAGCCGACAACTGGAACCGGTCATCAATCAGTCCTGTAAGGAGAATGACAACGGCCCCGATCAAGATGGCGTCGTTATAGCGGCTTGTCGGAAGTAACAAGGCATAGCCGATGAAGAATGCGATAAAAATCGCGAGACCACCGATACGTGGCATCGTCCGTAAATGTACTTTTCGTGCGTTCGGATGATCGACCGCACCTATAAAAAATGCGAATCGGCGAACGAGCGGTGTAATCAAGATGGCCATCACAAAACTGACCAACATGGCAATCCATAACATGGGCCGACAGTTCCTCTCTCAAAAAAATAAGACTCTGGCGAATTATATCATATTTTGAATCGATGGTTTGATATCAGTCCGTTTACAACAAAAGCCGATGGGGCGTGCCCCATCGGCTGTACATTATGAAAGTGTCGCGGCAACTTCTTCTTTTGGTTCGTATGTATAAAGACCGCGTCCGATTTTTTTGATCTCTGGATTCACGCCTTCAATTTTCACCATCAATTGGTAAATATTGCTGATGTGATGACGGTAGCGAAGTTCAAGCTCCATCTGAATATCACGCACGCTCATCGTTTGACGTTCCTTTAAAAGGTCGGTTACTTGATGAACATATACTTCAAGAGGATATCGTTGATTGACACGTCGTGGTCGTAGGCGTTTAGACGCATCAGCCGTTGAGTCTTTTTCTTCTCGTTCTCGACTCAATTCTGCAATCAAATATTCAGCACGTCGCTGTAACTGACGATATGATTCTTCGATTTCCATCAATTCTCGATAAATATGCTCGTTGACATTCGTAGATTCCATACACAAATCCCCTTCTACATCCAATTATAATGAGAAATTCCCTATTTTAAATCAAGAATTCCTAATAATCCCTCTATATCTTCTATAAAAGTGTAACGGATTTGTAATGAGTTTGTCATCACTTTTTGGGCAAAATTGTCTATTTAGGACTTTTGACTCAAAAAAGACGGCGACTGTTCGGGGCAGTCGCCGTCTCACGGAAGATGATTGTAGTCATTTACACGTGAACACGTTCGAGAATGCGTTCGAGTGAAAGTTCGTCAGTAGAGGCCACGATGAGGTCTGCATGACCAAGCATCGATTCTTCTCCAACGGCGACAGCAAACATATTTGCCGCTTTGATTGCAGTTACGCCGGCAGCCGCATCTTCAACGCCAATGGCGAGTTCGGGTTTCACGCCAAGGGCAGAAGCGGCCTTCAAAAACACTTCGGGGTGTGGTTTCGACTGGGCGACAGTTGCTGCATCGACAATATGATCGAAGTAATGACGGACACCTAGTGCGTCAACGACCGCAAATGCGTTCTTTGAAGCTGAAGCCATTCCGATTTTAAGTCCCGCCTCTTTAATTTCATCGAGGAATGAAACAATGCCAGGAAGAAGATCGTCTGATGAGATATGTTGAATGAGTTCAACGTAATGCTCGTTTTTCTTTTGTGCGAGTCCGTCCTTCTCTTCCGGTGTAAAATCGTCCTGTTTCCCGCCGAGCGTAAGGATCCGCTCAAGCGACTCGGTCCGACTCACTCCTTTGAGTGTTTCGTTGAATTCGCGGTCAAAAGGAATTCCGAGCTCTTCTCCGAGTTGCTTCCAAGCGAGGTAATGGTACTCTGCCGTGTCAGTAATGACACCATCTAAATCGAAAATCACTGCTTCAATCGTTGACATACTTGCTTTCCGCCTTTCCTTCAAATGCTTGTGTCGTCAGACTACATTTAGGGAACTTGACAAGTACCCGTTGCACGTTTGGTCAATGATGCAAACGGTTGCACTTGTTCGATTTCTATTATAAATGAAAACGTTCTCTTGATGCAACCGATTTCGCAAAAATCAAAAAAGAGGAGAGCTTCAAGGCTCCCCTCTCCTGATTACAGCTGAATCCCGACGACTTTCACGTTGACGGAACGTGGTGTCATCGCAAGCATCGTGTCCATGTCCTGTGTGATGCGCTCTTGAACCGATGTCACCGTCTTAATGATCGATTGCCCGTAGGCGATGTAAAGCGACAAGTTGATGGTGATACCTTCTTCTGACTCGTCCACTTTCACATGCTTCATGAGCGAACGCTCTGACAACTTCGTATCTTCTTGTGTGAAAGACACGTGTTTCGTTTCTTTAACTGCGACTGCGGCAATCATTTCAACGACGTGACGCGATACGTTCACGTCGCCTTCTGTGCTGTGCATTCCATTTTCATACGGCATAAGGGTCACTTCCTTAACTCTAATTTCGTTTCTTCTCTATAAAGTGTAGCGGAAATGAAGCATTTAGAAAAGACTTTACCCTTTTACACCTTTCGTATTCTGTATCCGCTTCACGTCGATTTCGACGAGGGGACGCAAGAGACGGACCATCGGCGGACTGATAATTACAAGGACCATCACGAAAGCGACTCCAAACAAGACGAGTAATTGTTGCCAAGATGTCGGCATGAACCCTGCAGGTACGAACGCTTTCCAAGCGACAACAAAGAACACGTGAACGAGATACACATACAAGCTATATCGTCCGGCACGCGAGAAAATCGGGAGTCTTCGACCAGGAATGATGAGTGCGAAACTGATTGACATGAGTAACGATACCGTGTAGACGATCAAAAAGGCGAACGGTCCACCCCACATCGCTTCAGGCACGGCCGTGTCATAAGCGAAACGGAACTTGAACAAATTCCCGATATGATAGAACGTATCGGATTGTTGGACACGCATTGAGATCAAGAGCCCGACCGTAAGCATGAAAAATATGATTGCCCCACCAATCCGGTAACGGTTCCGTTGCTCTGCCCGTTTCGGCAATTCAAAGAAGTTGAGCGTATTTCGTTCGGACATCCAGTTGCCGATTAAAAAGAACGGATAGAACATGATGACTTTCCTTAATGCGAAGTAGCCCGTCGCCTCGGCTTGAAACCCGAAAAGAAGCGCAAACAAGAGTGCGTATAACACGTATCCTTTCAATTGTGTAACGTACGGAGTAATAATGTACCAGAAGACAATTGCCATCAAATACCAGAGCGCCCAGTACGGTTTCAAGAGATTCAGTCCTGGATTCTCGAGCGAGAATATGGAAATCCCTTCTGTGAAGGCGAACCATGACCCTAGAATGACTTGCCAAATGACATAGACGACAAACAACTGGATTACACGCAAATAACGGTTCTCTCGATAAAAGTAACCGCTGAGCATGATGAATAGCGGCATGTGGAACGTATATAAGAACAGATATACCCACTTTGGAAGGATGTCATCGTAAACACCGCGAACATCGGTCAATAAGTGGCCGAACACGACGAGCAGGACGAGCACACCTTTAATATTGTCATACCAATAATTTCTCATAACATTCCCTCTAGTTCTCTAATCGATATTTTCTTTTGTCCATGCTTTTTGACGCTCCCAAAATACAAGGATTTGTTCACGTTCATGAATCGGAATCTCATTGAGCAACTCGTCAACTTGATCTTTTATTAAATAGAGCGTATAAGGATCTTCCTTCATTCGCTTAAGTAGCTTATCAAACTCTTTGAAATAGACTTCGAGCTCTTTCGGGGCACTCACCTCTAGCAACTCACCCATCTGTTCAACGTATGGGCTAAAGTAAGTCAAATAGAAAATCCGTACGCCTTCCGTGAAGGCTGGTTCCTTGAAATATTCTGCCTGTTTGACGATGGCAGCCCCTTTCTTTAGGAGTGTCAAATTGTTTGAACCGTATGAGGCACGTTCTCCTAAACTTACGATGTCACGTCTGAGCTGATTCATGACATCCCCTTCAAATTCTTCAATGAAATAACCATTCAACGTCGTCTTCACCTCGGCATGTTGTTTATAAAGACTGACGACGAGTTCAATCAGTTCCTCTTGAGTAAATGATTTCAACTCATTTCTCAGTTCTCCGACCTTCATCTTCTTCACTTCATATCACCTCATCAAAATTTCCCTTACCTATCATAATCGATTCCTACGCAGAGTGAAATTACGTTTCAACAAAATTTTCATGTCTTCACTGTCATCATTCCCACAATTCGCTGAATGCAAGCCGAAACGTCAAAAAATCCTCAAGATTCAACATGTTGTATGCGTATTCAAATAGACGGGATTGGGTACAGTATAGTATAGTGGTGTTACTAAATATTCAGAATATTCTAATAAAGGAGGTGGAGAGAATGGCTTCGATCATCCGGAATCGACATCATATGGTACACGATCCGAAACGTTCATTCTCTAATTTCGGGTTCTGGTGGTTCGTCAGCATCTTTTCCGTCGGCTTACTCATTGTCGCCTTTGAATCGGTCCGTAATGGGTTCTCTGCCATTCATCCTGTATTGTCTAGCATGGCTTTCCTCGGTCTCACGTTCGTGCTCGGTGTCTGTGCCAAATTGGTCCGTGACGTCTGGTGGCTCAATTATTTGCTTGAGCGCACTCAAAACCGCTACTTATACATCGGCGGTGACACACTCCAAACTTGGCAGTATACGCTCGACTCGATTTGGCTACTCACGCGCACCTCACAAAAAAAGCTCGGCCGATTGTATATCCAAATCGACCGAACCGTACGTGCTGAGGAAGCGAAACGTTTATTCGCCGCCTATTTGATTGACCGAGGTGTCCTCGTCGTCTACTCTCGTCCGAACAAACCGAAAAAAATGGCTTGAACGACTTAGTCGAGGTAAGTGGCAATCCACGTCCGTGCCGCCTCGACTTCTTCCATGCGAAGTTCATGTCCACCCGAGTGATAGAAGAGCTCGACGTCTGCTCCCGCGCTACGGAGCGTCGTTGTCAGCTCTTCTGTTTCTGCCTTCGGACAAATCGGATCACGCTCTCCCGCTGAGATGAATACGTTCCTCCCTGTCAAGTCAGGGAGCGTCAACGAGCGGTCCGGTACCATCGGATGGAACAAAAGAGATGCGGTAAACGCCGGGGCGCGGTAAAGTGCCGAGCCAATCAAGTTCGCTCCATTTGAATAGCCGATTGGAATCATCTTGTCCCGGTCAATCCCATATTTTGTCGCCGCCTCGTTCAAAAAGCTTAAGAAGCGCTCTGTTTGCTTCTTTAAATCTTCTAAGTCGAGCACCCCTTCTGCGTGACGACGGAAGAAACGGGACATCCCGTTTTCAATGACATCTCCTCGAAGTGTCAAGATGTTCGCCTCTGTCGACAATTCTTTCGCGAGTGGGATCAAATCTTGCTCGCTTCCTCCTGTTCCGTGCAACAAGACGAGCGTCGTCTCTTTCGTTCCTTGAATGAATTGATGAATCATATTCGTTCTCCTTTCGGTAGTTTAATGGTTGGCAATGTACGAGAGATGTGGTCCCGTTTTTCTTCTAGCCATGATGGCAAACGAAGCGTCTCACCGAGTGAATCGATCGACTCGTCCACAGTGAATCCAGGTACGTCCGTCGCAAGTTCGTGCAGGATGCGTCCGGCATCATGGAAATAGACGGAGCGGAAATAGTTACGTTCCTTCACCTCGGTCGGTCTTAGCCCAACGTCAAAGATCGCATCTTGCCATGTCGGATACTGTTCACCGTCCGCAACGCGCCAAGCGATGTGGTGAACCGTTCCCGTGCCTGGGACCCCGTTCGATAAAATCGTCTTCTTCACATCGATGACGTTCGCGTAATCGGCTGACCCGATCAGACGGACCCATTCCCCATCTTCTGCGACCCGTTCAAAACCTAACAGTTCGATCAACAGACGAACGGTCTCGTCCGGATCCTTTGACAATAACGTCGCGCCGGCGAATCCGACGATCGCCTCATCCTTTGTGATTCCTTCGACGACCCAACGTGTCTGTTTCGAGCTTGGTCTCGCGACGAGCTCGACGACGAGTCCATCCGGGTCCTCGAACAACAGAGACGCCTCATCAAACCGTTCTGTGGCGACGGTCGCAATCCCGTGCTGTTGTAGTCTTTCTTCCCAGAACGGTAAACTTCCTGCCGGCACGAGATAGGCCGTCACACCGACCTGTCCGCTCCCGACCTGCCCTTTCCCTAACCCTGAGATTGGGAAGAACGTGATGACCGTACCAGGCATGCCGACCTCATCCCCAAAATAGAGATGATACGTGCCTGGGTCATCAAAGTTGACGGTCTGTTTCACGAAGCGGAGACCGAGGACTTCTCCATAAAAATCAAGCGTGCGTTGCGGATCTTGTACCATCGATGAGATGTGATGGATCCCTGTAGACTGCGTGTTCATTGTCATCCTCCTTTTATTATCTTGGTTTCAAGATAAATCATTGACCAGAAAAAGTGAAACTTTTTGCTCATAGTGGCGTACGATAAGAGAAGAGACATCTTAAGGAGGTAGATGAACATGGCATTACATATCGAACGAGTCACGAAAGAGTTCGGTGACTATACAGCAGTCGACGATCTCACCTTTCGTGTCCCACAAGGTGAAATGTTTGGATTGCTTGGTGCGAACGGTGCCGGCAAGACGACGACGTTCCGCATGATTCTCGACATCTTGAAGCCGACCGATGGAAATATCACGTGGAACGGCAAAGCGGTCGACCACCGCATCGTCGGCTATTTGCCCGAAGAACGAGGATTATATCCGAAGTCACAAGTGCGCGAACAGCTCGTCTTTCTCGCTAGCTTAAAAGGCATGCGTGGAAGTGAGGCTAAACGTGCGGTCAAGTCGTGGCTTGAACGCCTCGAGATTCCTCAGTATGAGACTATGCGCGTCGAACAACTCTCAAAAGGAAATCAGCAGAAGATTCAGCTCGTGGCCGCCCTGCTCCATAACCCTGAACTCGTCATCTTAGACGAACCGTTCAGCGGACTTGACCCGGTCAACGTCGAGATACTGAAACGTGAGGTGCTCGCATTGCGTGACGCCGGGACGACCATCGTCTTCTCTAGCCATCGAATGGAGCATGTCGAAGAACTGTGTCAACATGTCGGCATCTTAAAAGGCGGACGTGCCGTCGTGAGCGGCGACGTTCCGACCATCAAGTCACGCTACGCTGAGCCGGCCCTTTTCATCGAAACAGACCAGATTCAAGTACTTGAATCGCTTCCTGTCGTCGAAGCGATCGAACCATACAAGTCCGGTCACTTAGTTCGTCTGCATTCATTCGAAGACAGCGACGCCGTCCTGTCGACACTCGTCCGCCATCAGGCGAATGTGAAGACATTCATGCGTCAGCCCGTATCGCTCAATGACATCTTTATTAAGGAGGTCGGACAGCATGTTTCATAATTTTGGACCGCTCTATGCGTTCACACTCAAATCTAGAGTCCGTTCGAAGGCATTCCTCATCTCGACGGCTTTGACGATCCTGTTCATTTTCGCGTTCACGAACATCGACCGCATCATGTCTACGTTTGAGGACTCCGAGCAGGCGAGCGCTCTCGTCGTTTCGGAGAACACGGAACTCGTCGATACGATGCAGTCCCTCGGTTATGAAGATGTTGCCACGAGTGACATCACCGAGGAAGAGGCTCGTGCCGGTATTAATGACGGAGAATACGGTGTCGTCGCCTTTGTTGACGGATACGATGCCCGCGTCATCTCTGAACGTCCGGAGCAGGAATTCACCGCCCTCTTGCAAACGTCGTTGCAACAGTTGCGAAATGCGGAGCTAATTGAGTCATCCGATGTCGATCCGGCGGTCATCGCTTCTCTCAGCGAACCGATCCAACTCGACGAGTCGTACCTCGGACGCGGTGGAGAAAACTCGGATGAGCTCCTCTCGTCCTCTGCACTCGTCTACGTCATGTTGATGCTCCTTTATATTTCCATCATCACGTATGGGTCGATGATTGCGACAGAGGTGACGACAGAGAAGTCGTCACGTGTCATGGAGCTCATCATCTCGACGACCCATCCGGTCACGCATATGCTTGCGAAAGTGACGGCCATCGGGACGCTCGCCCTCATCCAAATCGGGATCTTCCTCGGATTCGGTTATGTGAGTGCGAGTGGCAGTGAGCTGGCATCAACCGTCATCGAAAACGCCGGGAACGCACGGGCCGTCATCTATTTACTCGTCTTCTTCTTGCTCGGGTACTTGTTATACGCATCGCTTTTCGCCGTCCTCGGTTCACTCGTCAGTCGAGTCGAAGAGTCACAACAGATGGTCATGCCGGTCATCATGCTCCTCGTCGCAGCATTCCTCGTCGCAATGTTTGGGTTGAACAATCCGGATGCGACGATCGTGACAATCCTCTCGTTCGTCCCATTCTTCACACCGATGCTCATGTTCCTTCGGGTCATGCTCGTCGATGTGGCGGTTTGGGAAGTGGCGCTTTCCATCGGATTACTGGTTGGAACAATCGGCGTCACATTGTGGATCGGCTCGAAATTCTATCGTGGCGGTGTCTTGTTCTACGGTACGAACGCCATTAAACAATGGAGACAAATATTACAAAACCGTCAATAACGTTTACAGCAAATTCGTTTTCGTTTACTCTAAAGAATGTGCAAAATGAGGAGGAAAACGAACTATGCGATCACGATTACTCGCAGCCTTAATCTTTACGTTTATGACGACGCTCACGACGTTCATCTGTTACACCGTTTTCTTAGACGCGGATGCGTTATGGCAAATTCTGCTTGCGTATGCAGGCAGTACGTTCATCGGTACGCTCGCGTTTTGGTATCCGGTCAGCAGACGTTCACAGACGTCCCGCTTCGGTGGCGCATGGATCGGCATCATGATTACTGCAACGACACTCATTGGCTTCACCGTCATCCGCTTCACATTCCGCGGGGACGCAGCAGCATTGCTCGACTGGCAGACGATGCTGGCGAGTCTTGCCTACACATTCGGTTACGTCGGATGGGTGCTCACAATCTTGAATATCGTGCTCGGTTTCTTACTAGCCGGCACACGTCCGAAAGTACGCTACGAAGCGCGTCCGATGCGTTGATGCATAAAAGTGACCAGGAATGTCCTGGTCACTTTTTTAGTTGCCACAAAAATTGTAGATGTCCTACGATCATTGCAATTTATAGGATTTGTCCACGACACCGTACTCTGCGTATTGGAACGAGTTGTCCGAGAATTGTTCGGGAACGAGTCGCTCTACATATCTGGCGAATGGGACGATGTGGCGCATCGAATCATGAGAACGTCCAAGGTCGAGTACCGCATCAACTAGTGCCTCAAGCGCATGATGAGACGTCGGCTCTTCGTCTTCTTCGAAGAGGCGCTGCAACTCTTCTTCATGCATCAAGTCAAAGATGCGCATCCGCTCCTCGAGCTGCCGTTGCATCTCTTCGACGGACTTGCCGTGCATCGCCTCTTCATAGGCGAGCTTCATCTGTTCAAGTTCCGGCACTTTTCCCCGCATTAACACTTTGAGCGACTCGCCCGTCCAAATGTGACGAGCCAAATAATTCGAATCAATCTGTAAAGTTTCTGCGAGCGCCTCTATGTAAGGCATGGTCGGATACACTTCACTCAGTTCAGTGCGACGAATAAAGTAAGGTGCCACGCCGATTCGTTCCGCAAGCGTTTCAATCGACAACCCGGCCCGCTCTCGCAATATTCGAATCCGGTCCCCATATCCTCGGTACGGTGCATTTTTTCCATCCATCTCATTTCCCCCTTTCCTCTCTTTTATTATAATTCCCGTATTCACAAAAAAATACTCGGAAGCATGAGCTCCCGAGTGATCAATCGTTTTCTTATTTCTTCGTCAA
Organism: Exiguobacterium sp. s89; assembly: GCF_018617735.1. Lineage (NCBI taxonomy): Bacteria > Bacillati > Bacillota > Bacilli > Caryophanales > Exiguobacterium > Exiguobacterium sp. s89. The sequence goes on along the minus strand of NZ_JACSKS010000002.1, from coordinate 526,277 downwards.
TTCTACGACTTCTGAAGATCCAGCTGTCACTGTATCGCCTTCTGCGACAAGTTTGTTCACGCCGAAGCTGTCATGGTTCGTGATGATGACCGGAGTAATTGTTGATGGAGCGTTCGCTTTGATGAAGTCGAGGTCGAACGTGACGAGCGGGTCACCTGCTTTGACAGCTTGTCCTTCTGTGACGTGCGTCTCGAAGCCTTCGCCTTTAAGGTTTACCGTATCAAGACCGATGTGAATCAAGTACTCCGCACCGTTGTCCGCATTGATACCGATTGCGTGTTTCGTCGGAAATACTGTTGCGATTGTTCCGCTAACCGGTGAGACGACTTTACCTTCTGTCGGCTCGATTGCTATTCCGTCACCCATCATTTTTTGCGAGAATACTTGGTCCGGTACGTTCGTGATGTCGATGACCTTTCCTGTAAGCGGTGAAACCGCGTTGAGTTGTTCTTCTTTACCACCAAATAGTTTTTTAAAGAATCCCATAGCTTAATCCCTCCAACATGTTCTATTGAATCGAAGTCTTACCTTTTATACCCGAAAAGCTAAAACTTCAATCCCTACCTTATAAACGGTATAGTGGTAATAAGGTAGTGCGAAATCGTTTTACACATCGTAAGAATACGAGTGTGCAATCGCTTTTGCAAGCCCTTTTTACACTTTGTAAAAATTTCACACGATGGAGGCGCTTACAATGACGACTTTCACAAAATTGTCATATGAACGACCCGACTTGGACGCTCTGAACAGCAGATTGTCGGACTATTCTGCCGAATTACAGCAAGCGAGTACACTCGAAGAAGCGAACGAACTCATTCGCCAAATCGACAAGGAACGTAATGACTTTGAAACACAAAGTCAACTCGTCGCAATCCGACACTCGGTCGATACACGCGATACTTTTTATGAGGAAGAACAATCTTTCTTTGACGATGCACTTCCCGTCTACGAGAAAGAAATCCAAGTGTACTACCGTGTCTTGACGAACCACGAGCTTCGCACTGAACTCGAAGCCGAATGGGGCAGTCAATTATTTTCTCTCGCCGAGCGTGCGCTCGAGACGTTCGAGGAGTCGCTCATCCCGAAACTGCAAGAAGAGAACCGTCTCGCGACGACCTATCAAAAAGTCATGTCAGCGGCACAGATCGAATTTGACGGCAAGACGCTCAACCTGTCACAGTTCGGTCCGTATCTTCAGTCACCAGACCGCGATGTCCGAAAAGCAGCATCCGTCGATCGCTATACATATCTCTCAGACAACGGCGACGAGCTCGATCGCATTTACGACGAACTCGTACGTGTGCGTACAGAAATCGCTCACGCGCTTGGCTTCCCGTCGTTCGTTGAGCTCGGCTATGCGCGTATGCAACGTGTCGGATATGATGAGTCGATGGTCGACAACTTCCGCAAGCAAGTTCGTGACGTCATCGTACCGCTCGCTTCCGCTTTGAAAGAAAAACAGGCGAAACGAATCGGTGTCGACCACCTCTATTACTACGATGAGTCGTTCGTCTTCCCGGACGGTAACGCGACACCGCAAGGGGACGAGTCGTTCATCATCGAAGGTGGGAACAAGATGTACCGTGAGCTCTCAAATGAGACAGACGAGTTCTTCCAATACATGCAGGAACGCGGCGCCCTCGATTTGACGGCGAAACCAGGTAAATCTGGCGGTGGCTATTGCACGTACTTACCGTCTGAAGGACTTCCGTTCATCTTCTCAAACTTTAATGGAACTGCCGGGGATATCGACGTCCTCACGCATGAAGTCGGTCACGCCTTCCAAGTGTATGAGAGCCGTCATTTGACGACTCCAGAATACGCCTTTCCGACGTACGAGGCGTGTGAGATCCACTCGATGTCGATGGAGTTCTTCTGTTGGCCATGGATGGAGCTCTTCTTCGGCGACCAAGTCGACAAGTACAAGTTTAACCACTTGGCCGGCAGCATGACGTTCCTTCCATACGGCGTGCTCGTCGATGAGTTCCAACACGTCGTCTATCGCAACCCGGAGATGACAGCAGCCGAGCGTCGTCAAGCATGGCGCGATTTAGAGAAGGTCTATCTCCCGCACCGCGATTATGAGACGAACGACTATCTCGAGTCGGGCGCATGGTGGCACCAACAAGGTCACATCTTCCAGAGCCCGTTCTATTATATCGACTACACGCTCGCGCAAGTGTGTGCGTTCCAGTTCTGGGTACGCATGCATGAAGACCGCGAAGCGGCTTGGAGCGATTACCTCACACTTTGTCAGGCAGGCGGCAGCCGTTCGTTCCTCGAACTCGTCGAACTGGCTGGTCTCAAGTCTCCATTCGCAGACGGTGTGTTAAAAGAAACAATCGATCAAATCGAAGACTATCTCTTGAAACATCCTCTCGCGAACTAACGAGTAAGACCATCGAAAACAATCGATGGTCTTTTAGTTTGGGTTGACTTCGTTCTGCAGTTCGAACGGCAAGTCCTCCAAATCGATTTGACGGCTGTCGAACAAGTTGAACTGTTGCAGGCGGCTTTCTAAATATTTTTGAAGCAGCTCGGCCACCTTCTCTCCGGACAACCCGTTCAAATCTGGCACTTGTGTCACCGAGAGTTCAATAGTGCGAAGCCCGTAGTCCGGCAGGCGCGATTCGATTTCGGCAAGCTCCTCTTCGGTCAACCGTTTTCCGGTCGTCGTCACGAGAAGCAAATCATCATCTTCCTGGTAGTCCTGACTAATGATAATGGCGTCTGAAAACTCTTCTTCGATGAAATTGTTGATCCCGGTCCGGATGATGCTGTCTTGTACGAGTGTGGTCGCGGAAGCAATACTCGGCAGGACGATTAGAACAGACAGTCCGATCAAAAGACGATTAACCTTTTTATGGTTCACATCCTGCTTGGTCAATTCCTGTGAAATGCCCATGAACTTGACCCCGATGAACGTGGCGATCGCGATAAACGAACAGTTGATGATAAAGAGATAGCTCGAACCAATCAAATAATCAAGGTTACGTGTCGCAATCGAATACCCGACCGTACAAAGCGGGGGCATAAGCGCTGTCGCAATGGCGACACCCGGGACGATATTGTTGCTCATTTTCTTTTGCGCCCCGATAATCCCTGCAGTCCCTCCGGCAAATGCGATGATGACATCCCAAATCGTCGGTTCGGTCCGTGCGATGATTTCATTACTCGCATACGTGATGGGAGAAATCGCGAAATAGATTGTAGCGACCGTCAGACTGACCGCGACTTGAACGAGAAGCAGACGTATCCCTGCCCGTAGCAGTTTCATATCATAAAGTGAGAGGGCAAGACCGATACTTAAAATTGGCGTCATGAGAGGTGAAATCAACATCGCCCCGATAATGATGGGGATCGAGTTCATGTTTAATCCGATAGACGCGATAAAAATCGAGCACATCAAAATAACCGAATCACTCGGCCGCACTTTCAAATTCGAGTACATCTTCTCTTTGAACTCTTCCGCGGTAAACGTCTGTTCCATTCTGAATTCAGCTCCCTTGTCGTATCAGTCTCCTCTACACAAGCAAGTCCTTCCTTTATTTACCCGCAACATGTGCGTGACAATCGATTTCGACAAAAGAAAAACTGGACCATTGATCGGTCCAGTTCACATCGTCAAATGACATCTAGCGGTTGTTTTGTCGTCGGTGGTGGGAAAGCTTCATCGAACGCCGCGAAATCTTCCTCACTCAAATCGAGCAAGAGCGCTGCGGCATTCTCCTCGACGTGCTCGGCCTGTCCCGCTTTCGGGATCGCAATCACATGTCCGCTCCGAATCGTCCAGGCAAGTAAAATTTGCGCGACCGAGGCACTATACGCCTCCGCGATTCGATTGACCGTCTCATTTTCGAAGACGTCTTTTTTCACGTCACTTCCTTCAGCGAGCGGGGCGTACGCCATGACCGGGATGCCTTGTTCCTTCATGTAAGGAAGCAGGTCATATTCAATCCCTCTGCTACCGAGATGATAGAGTACTTGGTTGACCGCACAATGGTCACCGTTCGGTAATGCGAGAAGCTCTTTCATATCCTCGACGTCAAAGTTCGAGACACCCCACGCCCGAATCTTGCCCTCTGCCTTGAGCTGCTCCATCCCGGCAATCGTTTCCTCAAGCGGGGCGTCGCCTCGCCAGTGAAGTAAGTAAAGATCGAGATAATCCGTCCCGAGTCGTTTGAGTGACGCGTCGCATGCTTTGACGAGTTTGTCGCCATACGCATTGTACGGATACACCTTCGAGACGAGGAAAACGTCCTCGCGTCGGTCTTGAATGGCTTCACCGACTAACTGCTCGGATTCACCTTCTCCGTACATCTCTGCCGTGTCGATGACATGGAGCCCACAGTCGAGCCCCGTTCGAAGCGCTTCGACCTCAGCGTCGTGCTTCGATGCCTCTTCCCCCATACGCCACGTGCCTTGTCCAAGTGTACGCATCTCCCGTCCGTCTTTCAATTCGACGACGTTTTGCTTTAATGCTGCAAGTAATAAAGAGTGTGGAAGTCGTTGATTCATGATATTTCCTCCTTTGTCCACGCTTCATGTAACGGACCCGTCGTCCCGAAGACAGGGTCAAATGTCGGTTTCCCAACTCGTTCGATTCGCTTCAAGCTGTCCGGTCGTTCTTCCGTCTTCCCGGTCAGCGTGTCATAGTCGCAACCGTCCGGATATGCCCCGACGACTTGGAAGTCTGTGCTCGCCTCGATTCGGCGGTGTCCCGTCCCTGCTGGCAAGATGAGGACATCACCCGTACTGACGCGGACGAGGTCCCCGTTCGTTCCTCCGAGTTGAAGGGTCGCTTCACCTTGTACCACGCCTAGCACTTCATGCGAGTTGCTGTGATAGTGATGATAGTCGAACACCCCGTTTACCCAACTGTTCGTCCATTCGTTATGGGCGAACGTCTCTCGCATGCCGCTCGGGTCATCAAAGACACCGCGATACAAGAGCGCCGGATAATCCGGATGATTCGGAATGGAACCGTCATCTGTAAACATAAAGGTCACTAAGTCCATCCTAACTCCCTCCTTGTCTCTGTCCATTTACCCGACTTCTCCATACAAAAAACGGTTACCTGTAGTGGATGACCGTGATTGCTGTTCAAGTGCACATGATGAAACTTGCTACCTACAACCAATGATCTAGCGTTACTTCAACCGGATTGTTTTTAAGTCCCTTTGTTTTTTCATGGACACTTTTAGTCCCTACCATTCTAATCAACATGTGAATTCTCATTATTGGATTGATTTCCACCTTCATTTTAAAAACGAAGGGTGTTTTCAAGAAGCAGACGGGTAAATAACAATGAATCTATGAAAAAGGAGTTCTCCTATGCCCCCTCATCATGAAAAGGTAGAAAAAATTGAACTGTTTTTTGATTTAGTTTTTGTTTTTACGTTCATACAACTCACCTTAAAACTTGAACGTCATCTCACTATTCATACGTTTTTAGAGGTTCTCGTTCTCATGGCTCTCATTTGGTATATCTTTGAAGGGTATATTTGGTTGACGAATACGACCAAATTGACAAGAAGAAATCATCAAATCTTCATGACGCTCGGAATGATTGGCTTCATGTTGATTTCCGTTGCGATCCCAAATGCATACAATCAAGATGGATTTATTTTTGGACTTGGTTTTTTAGTGATCGTCGCAGTACATTCAACATTGTTCTTGCTTCACAGTAATGACGATACGAAAAAGGCCATGCTCGCCATCGTTCCATATAATATCTCGTTTAGCATCATCATCCTTGTCGCTTCGCTGTTCGAGGGCAATGTGCGCCTGATTGTATGGGGAATTGTCGCGATTGTGGCGGTATTGGGACCCCTCGTACAAAAAAACAGAGGTCAATTCGAAGTGTCATCCTGGCACTTCCTTGAGCGTCATTATCTCATCTTGGTCATTGCCCTTGGTGAAACAATTGCTTCTACCGGTCGAGCCGCGATTGATGAGGATTTAACGTCCGATGTCGTCTTGACGATGATTCTAGCACTCACCCTAACCGTTCTACTCTGGTACTCCTATGTGAAAGACGATGAAAAACGTGAAAATCGATTCTATAACATGCACACGGATAAACGAGATCAGACAGCTAAGGCCGGATTCTATTGGTCACACCTCTCGATGTTTCTCGGCATCATTTTACTCGCTGTCGTGAAGATTGCGATCATACACGATCCGATGCAGACACTCGATTTGGCACATCGTATCACGCTGTATGTCGCGATCGTCCTGTTTGGATACGGTGTCATTTACTTCAATCGGCTATTTTTCAATCTATCTTGGAAGCGACTCGCGTTTCTTGCGGTCCTGCTCGTCATCCCACTCATCGCACCATATTTACCAGCGATCATTCTCTTGCTCGTCATCACGTTTATTTACTACATTTCAATCATCGCCCCACTCCCGTTCTTAAAAACAAAGCGGGAAGAAACGTAAAACAAGCCAGAACCGCGAGTCGGTTCTGGCTTGTTTATTATCGGACTTCATTCTCGAGTTGCTTCAACTTTGTCGAGTAATACTCGATGATGTCACGGCGTCGGATGATGCCGATGAAATATTTTCCGTCATCGACGACAGGCACGAAGTTTTGGTCCGTGATCGCATCGACGAGTTCTTCAATTTGCGCCGTAATCGAGACCGGCTTATAACGAACGCGTTGTTTGATATCTTTTAGACGTGTCCGGAGCACTTTTTCATAGTCTTCTTCCCCGCGAAGTTGTTCTGCAAGTGCCCAAAGTAAATCCCCCTCTGTCATCGTCCCGGCATAAAAACCGTTCTCTGAAACGAGTGGGACAGACGTGAATCGATGATGTTTCATCTTTTCAAGCGCTTGTCGTACCGTTGATTCGGGGTCCAAATATTTGACGTCTTCTTTCGGATATAAAAAGAAAGCGATGTTCATTTAAATCTCTCCTCAATCTGTTAATCCACCCCGTTATTGTACCATGAATGGTAGGACAGGTTGAACTAATCGAACAATCCCGTCGTATTTTTATCCCCCTTTCTCCATAACGACACAAAAAAACATCGTGATTCTTGTCACAGCAATGTTCAGATGATTCGAGAAAATTGGAAAGGAACTCCAATTGATTTATACCCTTTTTAGTTGCTTCTTATCCATCGAAACATACAAAAGGCCCCCATTAGGAGGCCAAAAATTATTGAACAAACTGTAGTAGCATATCGTTAAATTTCTCTCGTTCGTCGAGCACGGTACCATGTCCGCTCTCTTCGAAACGTTCGATTTGTGCGTTCGGAATGCCTTGTTCCATCTGTTCAGCGAACGCGAACGGACAGATTTTGTCATGTACCCCATGGATAATCAACGTTTCGACATCAATCTTCGGCAGGGCATCGCGTAGATCTTCGTCACGTAACGCCTGTGCCGAGGCGATCGTACCATGGCTCGATGCGACGAGCGCAAGGTAGTGGAACCAGTTTTGCATCGGTTTCGAATGTTCTTTCTCGAAGAAGATTTCCCCGAATCCTTCAAGCATCTTCGGTCGGTCCGCTCGAGTATCCTCAATCAAGGCATCGACTTCATCGGTCGTCATTCCATATGGATAGTCTGAACGTTGTGTGAAAATTGGCGCCGCGGCTCCAGCTAATACTAACTTTTTGAGACCGTCCTCTTTATAATCTGCCGCATATCGGACCGCAATCGCCCCGCCCATCGAGAACCCGACGAGCGTGAAATCTTTCAGGCCAAGTCCGTAAACAACCATGTGCACGTCCGACGCCATCGTTTCATAATCATATCCCGTTGCCGGGGCATCGGACTTCCCGTATCCTCTGAAGTCAATCCCGATATAGCGATATCCTGCCTCCACGAGTGCATTTTTCTGATACTCGAACATGTTGTTGTTCGCTGGCCAACCGTGTAAGAAAACAATCGGTTCCCCAGAACCGACGTCTTCGACATATAAATTCGTGCCATCGTGTGCTGTAATGTATCCCATCATCAACCCTCCACTATTTCAATGTTAAGCGTAAACACTCACAACCTTCTTGTTCCCGTTTCCGACTCCAAAAAACCCTACTATGCGTCACGCCAAAGTGACTCTCCTTTTAAACAGCCTTCGATAGCTGTCGCACCTTCCCGCAACACGGCTTCCCGCCAGATCGGATCATCCGGATAAAACATTGCCATGAACTCATTTTGAATCCCGTTACGTGCTTCAGGGTCTTTCGTCCCTTCAAAGTACAGCCGATTCTCTAAGATAATCGTGAGAAATTCACGAATGGAGGCTTTCGTTGAAGTCCCGAACGTCCCGAATTCAAACAATGCGGAGACGAGTCCCTTGTCCGGATATTCCGTGTCGCGTACATAGTAAAAATGATTGGTCGAGTCTCCGAGTACCTTATCCGGATCATACACGTTGACGTTGTCGATACCGTACGCCTGTTTCAATTCTTCTTCAGTTCGTCCGTCTCGCCTACTGATGACCATCGTGACCTCATTCGTTGGTCCGAGTGCCGTATGCCAGTCCATATGCACCACTTTCCCGTAGCGTTCAAGCAAATCATGTTGAACTCCTTTCAAGAAGGTAGCTGACGACTCGTCTTTATCTCCTCCATAATAGACACCTTTCGGGAATTGGTACTGCCCCATTCCTTTCGCCCCACTCATCGCTTTGAATCCGTCGAGTTTGATTCCAGAGCCGAGGAATGAATAGATCTGTTCCCTTGCTTCATGATAGTCGTCAATCAATCCGTCTGGTACGAAGAGATGGCGCATCAGCTCATATTCACGGTTCACGTTATATGGGACCGACTCACGATCAATGACGTAATTTCGGTTCAAATCGACATTGTGCTCATTGACCCGCCGAAAGTGTTTCATTCCCCACGGATTGACGGCATGGATGAGACAAATGCCGGTCGTCTCATGTCGTACATGTGAGAGTTGCGTCCGAACGAATTGGTGAGTCACCGCAGCACCCGCATATCCTTCAATCCCATGTTCTCCAATCGTCATGAGGAGCATTGTTTTACAATCCCGTTTCGGCTCCCCTAAAATGACGTCGATACTTTCGTCCCCAATCGAATGCGTCAACAGCTCTGCCTTCGGATAAAATCGTTTCACCTCAGACAGTAAATTTATAAATTTCTCTCGTGATTCTTCATAAGATGATGAAAAATATTGGCTCATCACACTCTCCTCCAATCTATACTCTCTACACCCATTCCCATCCTACGGCAATCTAAAAACGCTTCCTTCAGAAGGAAGCGCTACTGTCAAGGTGTCCGGATCCGTTTCGTATGTTGGCGGCGGAATGCCATCAGATAGAAAATAGGAGCAATCAGGACGGCACCGAACAACCAATACAGACCGGCATACGCATACAATCCTTCAAATGAACGGAACACCCAAGCGAGAACGGTAAAAGCGACAATCAACTCAATGGTCCATAGCAATCCCCGACGAACCGCTAACATCATCGTGTTCGTTTTTTGAAAAAAAGCTGCAACGAAGGTAATCAAAAATGCTGGAAAACTCGAGAGCCACATCATTCGATTCAACGAACTCTCGGCAAAGTACGAATTCCCGAGAGAGATGGTGATGAGGAAATGCACCAAAATGACTAACAAGACGACAATCCAACCGACGAATACATCACGTTCCATTTTTCTCATCACAACCAACTCCTTTTCGGTAGGTTTAGATACTTAATATTTACCCGCTTTCCAAAATCTTTTGTCCGATTCCATCAAAAAAACGCATCCCGATAATGGAATGCGTATCACTAATTAATTCACCAACTCTCGCGCCCACGCTTTCGCGCGTTCGAGTTCGCCTTCTTTCAACATCTCCGTCTCCCCATCAACCAAGAACGATTCTTTTTGAACGTTCGTTGCGCCTTTTTCAATCATTTCCCCTTCGACGCGGTTTACCGCATGACCGAACCAGTCGATGATTTTACCGAGAATCGGATTTTGTTTTTCTTTGACGACACTCGTATCAAACGCAGCCGTCTGCTTCCCTCGTAGGGCATTGTCTGAGATTCCGTCTAAAAACACTTTAATGTCCTCGGTTTCATACCCTCCATGCGTCGGTGAACCGATCACAACGAAATCAATGTGCGCGAGATCTCCCAATCCGATATTCAATACGTGTTCCATACGTGCTTCATGCCCCTTTGACAGTTCTTCCTGCATCGCATGGGCAATCTTCTCTGTATGACCATATAGTGAGTCAAAAATAATCAAAATGTTCATGGTGAATCCCCCTTTACCGAACTTCTCTTTATCATCCTTCCCATTTCCACGTTCGTTCATTCTTCTTTTTTGTACAGTGAACTTCGCTTGAAGAGCGTCGCACTTATCATGATGATGCCCATTCCAAGTAGGCTGTAACCGAAGAATTTGATAAAGTCACGTGAATGGTACGGTGCTTCGAATCGATACTCCGCTCGTTTCCATTCTGAGCCGTCTTCGACCGCGATGACGTCCTCCACGGACTCCCCGTCGACTTCACGATACGCTGTCCCGATCGGATATCCGTTCGAGGCATTCCCGTAGTATCGTCCCGTCTCGTCGTTGACCGTTGTTCCCACTTCACCGATCACGTCACCGAGCGAACCCTCATCGATTGTTGTGTCGAGCACTTCATATGCGTTTCGGTCGAACACGACAAACGTATATGCCCAAGAGAGAGCGGATACGGGAATCGCAATGAATACGGAAAGAAGAATCAAGAAAATCAGTCGCCTCATTTCAAACTCCAGACGAATGTCGCCGAATCACTGACATCAATGTCATCTGGCTCAAGTTCAGGCATCCGTGATTCCGAATAGACGATGTCCTGGCTATAAAGGACGTTCGTAGGCGAGAACAGATGAATCTCCCCCCACGTATAGTCAATTTGAAGCAAGTCCCCGAGTTCGGCGCCTGCTCCTTTCGCAAGGAGTTCCGCTCGTTTCTTCGCATTTTCCGCAGCGTTCACCAATAACTGATCTTCAATCGCATTTGGGTCTTTCATCGTGAAGCGAATCGAGAGTGTTGGATTTGCCCGAGATTGACTGATTTGTTCGATGACGTCCGATAGTTTGGACGTATCGAGCGCAAATTCGAGCTTCGTCTTCTGCTTACAGACATATCCGACAAACCGCGACCGATAATTCTCATCTCGATCGCGATAGCTCTCATATTCCGTATCGATAGAAAAGTCACTCGTTTTGAGTTCCGTCTTGTCAAAACCCGCGCGCGTGATGGCTTTTTGAAGATGGGACACCGCACTTGCCGCTTCGGTCATCGTATCTTCGTATCGTGGCGCTTTCGAGACGAGGTCCATGTGAATCACAATCAAATCCGGTCGAGATGAGACGTTCCCTGTCCCTTTAACGGTAATCTTCCGTTCCATATTGATCCGCTCCTCTGTCGTTTGTTATACGGAAATTCGGTAAACACTTCAGATTTCCCTTTTTACAAAATAGTCATTTTTTCCAAATCGATGTAGCAAGCCCTCCGACATATCCTAGCATCGCTCCGCTCGCGATCCCGTACGTCAACTGAACACCGAAGAAGAACGAGAGGATTACACCGAGTGTCGTCCCCGCAATCAATCCAAAACAAATGATACAGTCTTTCCATTCTGGTGAATCCATCTTGCTCCTCCTAACCCATGCGCTCAATCTGACGACTTCATCTCTCCAATCGCTTTGAGACCTTTTAGTGTCCTGACTTTCCGAGTATGATGTTGGACCGCATAGGCCAACATCGCGACGACGACTACGTTCAATAGAATAAGCCACTGTGCAAATGGATTTGAGAGGTTTGCTACCACGGCAACAAAGTTGGCGAGTCCCACTGCGCCATACAGTTGGATGATTCGTTTCTCCCGCTGAATCATCGAATCAAAATCCGAATACAATTGGAACGGTCCGTCACTCGTTCGTTTTCGTAAAAAGATCCACCGATACGACGTATCGACCACTTCGACTCCAACCTCATCTAAGAATTCCATATACGCCTTCGACTCGGGGTGAGAAGGTAAGTTGGACAACATTTCGATTCGGTAGGTGAACGTCCCAGGTTCAACTTGTTTGAACACATATCTCATCAAACGAAAGGATTCGAGCGCCCATCCGGTTTGAGCCATCTCATTGAGCCACTTCTCTTCCTTCTCATAATCAACAAATATGCGATAGACCGTTTTCGTCTTCATGTATCCAACTCCTTCGTCCATTCATGTCCGTGTTGCACTAGTTCTTCTAGCCGTCTTAATTCTGACCGAAGTGCCTCTCGACCAGTTTCCGTGATCTCATACTCTTTCTTCCGCCCTGTTCCTTCGAGTGCCTCAATCCAGCCTCTTTCGACTAAACTACTAAGAGCCCCATATAATGTACCGGGTGCAAGCTGAACTCGCCCATGACTCAGTTCCTGGACAAATTGCATTATGCCGTACCCGTGCCTCGGTACTTGCAGGGAGAGTAATATATAATAGACTGCCTCGGTTAATGCGCCTGTACTTGACTGTTGCGTCACGTATCCTGCTCCTTTGTATCGTTATTCGTTATATCGCCATCCGATATATCAAAAATATCCTATTTCTGGTTATAAGGCAAGAGTCATGACAAAATATATTCATTCTCTATATCTAGTCCAATCATTTGTACAACCCGGGGAATCGTGTCTCATCTGATGGAACATGAAAAACAAGGACCCAGTATGTACTGACCCCCTGTGCTGCACTTCATTGTTTCCCACAAACATTGAATGACCTACTTCATTATTTTCTTGTTTCAATCGACCCGTTCTGGCATAACGTTGTTCTAATTTTTTTGAGACTTGAGGTCACTCCGATCGTTCGTCATAAATTGGAATTCACTCATATATAAACCTCCTGACCTTTGATTATCTTATGCTTTATGATTTCATCGTACGAATGGAGATGAAAAGCCCAACCCCATATCCGATGATTGAACCGATGACAATGCCATACATAAACGGAAAATCGACTAACAAAGAGATGATTATCCCGCCAGCCGTTCCAAACACAAGGCCAAGCCCGACTGCTGATTCACGCCATTCGTTCATGTTCACCCCTCCTCTTCCTTCCATTTATTTCATACGAATCGATCGCATTAAACGTTTCATTTTTCCCACCCTATTCCTTCCTACTTTTTCTTTTTTGCACACAAGAAAGGGGTTCAGCACAACTGAATCCCCTCAAAAATTATTCGACTGTCGAGACCTTCTCGGCGAGCGCCGCCTCTTCTTCATGATATTTCTCGACAAAGGCATCAAGTAGCGCCCGTACCTCATCCGTCGATTTCGTTTCCATCAAGTTATGGCGAAGTTCGCTCGCCCCACGGAATCCTTTGACATAAATCTTGAAGAAACGGTGCAAGTTCGAAATCGAACGTGGCACGTCTTCTTGGAATTTATCTTGAAGGTCCAGTTGCAGACGCAACAGATCGAGATGTTCTTCCATCGAGTGCTCGCGTGGCTCTTTCTCGAATGCGAACGGGTTCTTGAAGATCCCGCGACCGATCATGACGCCATCGACCCCGTATTTCTCAACGAGCTCGAGTCCCATTTGACGGTCGAGGATGTCCCCGTTGATCGTGATGAGCGTATCCGGTGCGATCTCGTCTCGTAGCTTCACGATGTCCGGGATCATTTCCCAGTGCGCGTCGACTTTACTCATCTCCGAGCGTGTCCGTAAGTGAATGGACAAGTTGGCGATGTCTTGTTTCAAGATATGCGTCAACCAGTCACGCCACTCATCGAGCTTCGAGTAGCCGAGTCGCGTCTTGACGCTGACCGGGAGTCCACCGGCTTTCGCTGCTTGAATGAGTTCGGCTGCCACTTCCGGACGAAGAATGAGGCCGCTCCCTTTTCCGCGTTTCGCGACGTTCGGTACCGGGCAACCCATGTTGATATCGAGTCCTTTATAGCCCATCTCAGCCATCCCGATACTCATTTGACGGAAGTATTCCGGATTGTCTCCCCAGATGTGGGCGACCATCGGCTGCTCGTCCTCGGTGAACGTCAAACGGCCACGGAGGCTGCCTTTCCCTTCCGGATGGCAATAGCTGTCCGAGTTCGCGAATTCCGTAAAGAAGACGTCCGGGCGTCCCGCATGGGCGACGACATGACGGAAGACGACATCGGTCACATCTTCCATCGGGGCAAGTATAAAGAACGGACGCGGAAGGTCGCGCCAAAAGTTTTCTTTCATCGTAAAATCAGTTCCTTTCATCCATACAGTCCAACAAAATCACTCATCTATTCTATTATGTCCGTCGGATTGTATCAACTGACATTACTCATAATCCGTTTCTTTCGAACGAATGAGTTGAAAAAAGTGCGGGAAGCCTTCGGTCAATAAATAATGAAGCACACGATTCGTATATTCCGGTTCAATTGTTCCCGTCCGAAGTAGGGTCTGGAGGACTATTCCATCGATCCCGGCCATCGTCCACGTGGCGACCGCCCGGGTCATCGGTCCTTGTTTGACGCCGTAAGCCCGTACAAAAATGGCTTCAATCCGTGTGATCCAATCTTCATACTTCACTTTGAACTTCTGTTGGATGTCTTCATTTCCAATCATCGCCTCATGAGCGAGATAAAACTGGAGTCGGCTCTCCGCATCTTTTTGAAGGCGCTCCTGCATGCCTTCATAAATTTCTTGGATGATTACCGCCGCTTCTTTCTGATCATCCTGAGAAACGGTCTCGATTCGTTTGACCTCACCGAGGCCCTCGTCCATCACATCATAAAGGATTGCCTCTTTTGACGTGTAGTAATGATAGATCGCGCCAGTACTGAATCCGGCCCGCTCCGCAATTCCTCGAAGCGTCGTGCCTTTGATGCCCTGTTCGACAATGATTTCACGCGCAGCTTGTAAGATTTTTAACTTCCCTTCGTTCATCATCATCCAACACCTTCCTCTATTCTCATCGCTCATTATATCATAATGATGTGGCGAACTTTCGACACTTCCGTGTGAGCCCACGACTTCTATTGACAGCGCTTACAACATATTGTTACACTTTTCACATAAACATAACGAACGTTCGGTATGTTTATCCATTGCATTTATTTCATATCATCTCATTTTCGAAAGGAGTGTCGTTTTATGTTTTTCTTTGAGTCGATTCCTTGGCATAACGTCGTCATGTGGTTCGTCGTACTTGGGCTTTTGATTGGGTTGAATGAGTTCGTCCGTTCCGGTAAACGAGCGAGTCAACTTCTATTCATCGCGCTTCCAATCGCCTTGACTCCGATTTGGCTGTTCGTCGTCGAATCAGAAATCACGTCTTGGTTCCATTGGGTGAAAGTGTATTCCGCATTGACCGGCGCACTAATTTATATGGTCATCCGCTTCACGAACTACCATAAGAAGCACCCTTGGTATTTAGTACTCGTTCCAGCCATTCTCGCTATCAATATCATCGAGGCGGTCATTCGGGAATTTCAAGTCGGATTCATGGGATTTGAAGGGGTCGTCGATGGCATGTACTATATCTCCGGTGGTTGGAACTACGTCAACGCCGTCGCCGGTATTTTGAACGTCCTCCTGATCTGTGGATGGTTCGGCATCTTTGCGACGTCCGGTAAGAAAGTGGACATGATTTGGCCGGACCAGACGAAGTTGTGGATCATCGCATACGGGATTTGGAACATCTCCTATGTTTACTCTTGCGCACCCGGTAACGCGTTCTATTCCGGATTCGCGTTGAATATCGCCGCAACGATTCCGGCCCTTCTTTGGGCGAAAGGGACGTGGATGCAAAACAGAGCCCAGACACTCACAATTTGGATGATGTGGGTCATGACGTTCCCTTACTTCTTTGCGGTCGGTAGTACGTTTAACGTCAGCGTCTCCTATAACCCGGCAGCGAACTGGACGCTCGCGATTATCAGTCTCGCCCTAAACGTCGTCCTCGCCGTCATGCAGGTGTCACGCATCGTCAAACGACGTCTCAATCCGTTGAAAGATGAGATGTGGACCGATACCGAAGAATATAAACAAGTCGATGCGTTACGAGAAACAGAATCACCTAATCCAAAGACAGCATGAAAACACCCCATAGCAGTGGAAATTAAATTCCACTTGCTATGGGGTGTTTTAAGCAGAAGAAATGATAACGGATTATCGATCAATACAAGACGTCGCGAGAGCAGTCGCCCAACATATAGGACTTACGATTTCTTCAAAATGATTCAGATCCATACATTTCTTCGACCGGCTCGTCTTCCCATCGGATGACGAGCTCACTTGAATGGGAGAGACTCAGCTCCACCGTCTCACATGTCGTATCGGTCAACCACATGCAACGGAATAACAGCTGGCGATAACCATACAACTCATCTACGATTTCGAAGCGTCCCGTTTTGACGAACTGACTGAGTTGCTCGATTGGACACATCAAATAGGTCGTTTCACCAAAGCGTGTAAGTGACGAAGAATCCCGGTTCACGTTCGAAATCGTCACGGTAGCGCGGCCTGTCCACACAGGTTCTTTCTTGAACAAATCACGGATTCCATCCGCAAATACGAGACGTATCATCGAACCGGTCACTGCCGCTTCTGTGATGACCGCATCATGTAAGGAAAGCGGGACGCTTCGGTTTCGAATCGTGTATTGTTTCATCGAATTCCTCCTAAATTTACATTTTTGGACGAATCACACTTATCTCATTTGGATAGAAATAGGATCAATTAAAAATAATTCAGATGCCGTTTCATACTCCACCACTTCAGCAGTGATACGTATATTGTGACCAATTCCAAAAGGGTCTGGAATATTTTCGCCCGTTAAATTTAAGCCAGAGTAGTTTACATTACGGAGCTGAAAATTGGGGCCTGGTGTTTCGCCTTCGGTGTAGTCACCCACAAGTATCAAATAATCGAAGCGAGTATCATAACTTCCATGTTTATTTACATATGCAGTATGTGCATCGAATTCAATTACGCTACCTTCATATTCTTTTGCAAAATCTTGAAGCAATGGGTCAGACTCGAAATCCACACTTAATACGGCATTTAATTCTTTACTATTATCTCTTGTCAGCGTTTCTGGTTCTTCTTCAGTTACCTCTTCAACTTCTTCATCATTTTTCGAACTATCTTTTTCGTCTTCAGAGCTATTGCTCTCACTTGATTCATCATTTTCAAATGTGTGATATGTGATGATAATTTCTTCATCTTCTGAAACCCATTGTCCTTCAGAGTAATCAGTTTTCCCACCTATAGAAACTTCTTCAATTTCTCCATCTTTTGTAATCCAACCAGTAACTAAGTCCTCAATTGCTTTTGTTTTGATATCTTTGAATCCACTTTTTTCAAGGTCAGCAATCACTTCTTTATAGTTTTCGCCTTCATAATAGCTAGCAGATGTAGAAATCTTTATTTGACCCTCGTGATCACTTGCCTCATCCCCACATCCAACTAGAATTGAAGTCAGACTAAAAATCATTATGCCATTTAAAATTTTTCTGTTCATAAGTCATCATCCTCCTGAAAATCGAATCGTCCATTAATAAAGTATGGCAATAAAAAGATTAGATTTCCACAAGAAGATTATATTTTAACTTATTTCCATTTTATACTTTCTGAAACACATAGTTCTCCACTTGTTTCGTATATCGAGGACCTTTCATCGACTTCTTCACTTCTGTGGTATCGACGTCCTTCCCTTTCGGTAAATGGAAATACTCGTCGAGCCCCGTCTGAACGAGTTCATTCGTACTTCCCATGACCCCAATCAATTCGAACGCCTTATCGAACCGCGCCAACGTCGCGTCTCCATGACTATCGTTACAAAGCAAGATGCCACCCGGCTTCAAATACTGTTTCGTCGCCTGCCCGACAAATCCCGCATATTGCGAGATGACCAAATCGACCGGTTCGATGTCGAGCGGCTGCGTATAGTCCTGACCAAAGAATTCAATGGTACACGGCTCATCATATTCCTTTCTTTGATCAATCAGTTCCTGTACCGTTTCGAGTTTCTTGAAAAAGCGAATCGCCCCTTTGAAACTGTCGACATAGATGACGTGCGGGATGACGAAGGACGGGGCGATATCGACGTGACTTCCGGGATAGAGCGCACGCTTCACGTCAAATATGTTCGCAATCGTTTCATACATGCGCTTCCGGTCCCCGATCTTTTGTGCATACGCCTCATATGTTTCTGTCACTTGTACATAGTTCATCGGTATCCTCCTAATATAAGTATCCGAGCAAGTCGAGTGTCCCTTCCATCCATTGCTTGTCTCCTACCGTCTTCACCATCAATTCGTCAAATGGTGCCTCCCCAATCCCTCGTGTCGTCTGGTTTTGGTCATCGATTTGAAGCCACGTGCATGTGTTCGATACCTTGTGAAACCCGATCTGCTCATAAAGGTGAGGTCGGTCAGCGAATAACAGGAGAAAGTCGATCTCATGCTCGTCACCGAGAGCAATCACCCTTTCCATCAGCGCTCCTCCGATCCCGCGTCCTTGCCATTCTTCTTGAACGCATAAGTCGATAATCCCGAGCACTCGAATCGGGTCCCCGTTCAAATTCATCACGCGAAAGTCTAAACCGACTTGCCCGATGACGTGCTGTTGCTCATCACATGCAATCAATCGAAGATGCGGCAACTGCTTGAAGTAGCTTCGTTCATGATAAAGTGGATCAAAAGACTTCATGAGCAACTCGGTCAACTGTTTGTCGAGTGCCTCCCCGATCTCGAACTCCATCATCTGTTGAATATTCATGTCATTCCCCCAACTATACGTTTTCGATCATACATTCATCATATCAGACATACTCTTTGTTTCTTTGGCGACGAGCAAAAAAGCACTTATGTTTGAGTCATAAGTACTTTCCCATTAAACCATCACTTTGTTTTAGGTCGTTTCACCAATAACTCGCCCATTAGTTCAGAGACGACCCACTCCTCAACAATCAATCCATCCTGAAAACGGGAGACGACCATGTCCACCCATTCGATCTGTTTCCCGCTCGCAGGGATGCCCATCATGTTTTCTTGATGTGTCCCGACAAGCGTACGCTGCCACGTGACGGTATCTTCTGTCTGAACGAGCACCTCGACCTTCTTCACCTTGACGTCAGGAAGCGCAGTCTTCATCTGTTTTGAGAAACGTCGAATGAATGCAAGGCCTTTATACGTCCGTTCCCCTGCATGCGCGACGTATTCTGTAGCGAACACTTCAGGGACGACTTCCATCCTTCCGAGTTCCATCACTTGATACGCCGCAAAACGAATCTGTTCCTCTCGATTCATACGTTCGCCTCCTTCAGGTCAAATGGATAATTTCTTGAATCTCCATCGTCTTTTAGCTCGAACTCATGAAGGTTAGCTTTGGCGAACTCAAAAAATGTCCGTGGTTCATCCCCTGTCAATTCCTTGAACGTATGTGTGACAGCCTTTGCCGTGCCAAGGCGCGTCATTAAATAAAGCGCCATCGTCACGTTTACGTACTCTCGGCTAAGCTCCCGTTCATTGATATAGCGTGAGCGGTAGTGAAGCATATTCGGCTTGGCATAGGTGATTTTCTTCCCCGTCAATAGGGTCAGTTGATTGGCGATGTCCACGTAATCGAGTGCTTCAGGACCCGTCAACGTATAAGCCACATGTTGATGAGCGTCAGGATTTAGGAGAACATGAGCGATCGCTTTGCCGATATCTTCAGCATCGATAAAACTCACCTTACTTTTACCGGCAGGAATAAATATCTCACGATCCTTCCTAATCTCTTCGGCATGGACACCGGTTAAGTTTTGCATAAAGAAACCTGGACGAATGTGCGCGTAAGGAATCGATGCCTCCTCAATCATTTTTTCGATTTTATGGTGAGGGGGGAATGGATTTCGTTCAACCCCCATCAACGATAAAAACGAGACGAGACGCACGGATTGTGCCTTCATCGCTTCTACGAACGGTCGAAAGACTTCAGCGTCCCCAATCTGAGGCGGTCGCATCAAGAATACGCGGTCGACGCCATGTAATGCTTCTTCAAACGTACTCGGATCCTCGAAATCCAATCTGACCGCTTTCATCCCCGGATAGCTCTTTTCTAGTTCTTTTATGCGATGCCCTGCCACCACAACGTCTGAATCTCGACCGTTCAAATAGTTGACGACATGTTTCCCTACATTACCCGTCGCTCCAGTCACGAGAATTGAACCCATCAATCTCTCACTCCTTGTCATCCATATTTTTTTACGCTTAGTATCCGATGAACGTGTCCTTGATGATATTTTTCTTTCGTATGCCTCTGTCTTTCAAACGTGTTGAAATCGATTTTGTCATCGTTGGTGAGCTGACAACAAAGTAATTTGCATCATTGTGATATGTCTGAACGTATATCTCGAAGGACACGTGAAAATATTTTCTTCCGGTCATGAGAATAGAACGATTTCTCTTTGCATCGAATCACATGTCGTCAAAGTGTTTCATCAGTTTGACTAAATACGCTTTCATGTTAGCCACTTCCTCTTCAGTGAAAGCTTCAAATACCGTTTCATTCACTTCATCAGAAACACGTCTCAGCTCGTCTACGAGTTTCAAAGTCTGCTCGTTCAGCTTGAGGTACGCAGATCGCTTGTCGTGTGGATTTTGCACTTTTTCAACGAAGCCGTCCCTTTCGAGCCTATTGATGATTGCAGAGATGGTCGGTCGGTCGGACTCTAATCGCTGCGCAACTTCTGCTGACGTGATGTTCCCATTGTGAGCCGTGATTTGATTCAGTACCGAGAATTGCGTAGCTGTCAGATTATACTCTTGCAATCGTTTGTCTAACGCTCCTTTTAAAAATCGTGAGGACTTAATCAACAAATAAGACAAATTTTCCAAATAATCACCTTCTTCATTTCGTTCTCGACATTCTTTGGACCCGTTCCCAAAAAAGCGACACTTCTCACATCATATAGTTAGTTTACTTATTATAAGTATACTAACTATATGGGTGTATATCAAATCAAAATGTATCTTCTGAAAAAGAGGGCCTGTCATTTCGCAATAAGCAACGTGACTAAGCCCCCCTCGAATCTCTTATTCTACTTTCTCCAACCACGCCACCGTCTCCACATGCGCCGTATGCGGGAACATGTCGACCGGTGTCACTTCCATCAAGCGATAGCCACGGTCGGCGAGGTAACGCATATCACGCGCTTGTGTCGCGACGTTACATGAGACGTACACAATCCGTTTCGGTGCCATCTCGACCATCGTCTCAAGAAACGACTCGGCACATCCTTTACGTGGTGGATCGACGACGATCACGTCCGGATTCACGCCATCTTTCTTCCACTGTGGGAGCACATCTTCCGCCGCACCACATGCGTACGTCACGTTGTCAATCGCATTGACGAGTGCATTTTGTTTCGCGTCCTCAATCGCTTCCGGGACGACTTCGACGCCGTAGACGTGTGCCGCTTTACGCGCGAGGAAGAGACTGATCGTCCCGATACCGCAATAGGCGTCGACGACTTGCTCCGTACCTGACAGTCGTGCGTACTCGAGTGCTTTCCCGTATAACTTCTCCGTTTGGACCGGATTGACCTGAAAGAACGAGTGCGGAGAAATCGTGAACGTGAGTCCTGCGATTTTATCCTCAATCGTCTCATAGCCGTAAAGCAATTTGTTCGTCGGCCCGAGGATGACGTTCGTCTTGTCCGGGTTGACGTTTTGCATGATCGACGTCACGTTCGGGAGACGCTCGACGATGTCGGCGACAATCTCATTCACGCCTTTTAACTTCGTCGTCTTCGTGATGAGGACGATCATCAGTTCACCCGAATGGTACCCGTATCGGGCCATGACGTGACGGATGACACCGCGTCCTATCTTCTCGTCATACACCGGCACACCGCGAGCATCCAATACGTCACGGACGATTTGGATCGCCTTGTCATTGCGCTCATCTTGAATCAAACATTCGCTCATCTCGACAATGTCATGCGAACGAGGACGATAGAAGCCCGAGACGAGACGGTCCCCTTCTTGTTTGAACGGGACTTGTGCCTTGTTGCGGTAGCGCCAAGGTTCCGGCATCCCAATCGTGTCATGGACCGGTACGTCGAACTGACCGAGACGCTTGAGCGCATCGACGACGCGTTCCCGTTTTTGGCGAAGTTGACCTTCATAACTGAAGTGTTGCAGCTGGCAGCCGCCACACTGATAAAAGATCGGGCACGGCGGCTCGACCCGGTCGGCACTCGCTTCTTTCACGTTCAACAATCGGGCGAACCCGTACTGCTTGTTCGTCTTCGTCACGACGATTTCGACCGTCTCTCCCGGCAACGCGTTTGGGACGAACAGCGTATAGCCGTCGACACGCGCCACACCCGCCCCTTCATGGGTCAGGTCGTGGACATGCACATCGAGACGGTCATTTTTTTTCACTGGTAGCATACGAATGCTCCTTCCATTGCAAATAGGAATGACTGATGTCGTCATTCCTATCTTTTCACTCTGCTTTATCGAGCGAAACATTGAACAATTGCTTGATCATCTGTTCGCGTTCATATTGTGCATTCAACTCTTCCATCTCGCGGATCCGGGCGTTCGGCGCGAGCACCGTCAAATGACGGAATAAGTTCCGCATCTCCCCTGTACACTCCCCGCCGTACTCGCCGTCGATGTTCAAACTCATCGGCTCGGTCGTCTTCATCTTGACGCGACTCGTCTTCACATGTTCGACGAGCGAGCTCGATAAATGCTCTCCACGGAGAAGTAAGCGGACGACATGGATGAATTCGAACAAGTTACATTTCCGCAAAATGAACAAGTCGAATAACCCGTCATTCAACGATGCGTGCGGTGAGATCTTTTCAAATCCACCGACCGAGTTCGAGTTCGATGTGAGAAAGATCATGACTTCCCCTTGGAACGTTCCTTCGTCGTGTTCGAGCTCGATGTACGTCGGTTTGATGAGTGGTAGCTTCTCCATCCCTTTCACGTAATACGCGAGCTGACCGAGCGCCGTCTTCAACTTCGATGGCACCTCATACGAGAGCTCGGTCATGATCCCACCGCCAGCGATATTGATGAAATAGTGGATGTCACCTGTCTCTCCTTCGATTTCCCCGAGGTCGACCGGCATCTCAAATCCGTCACAAATGACGTCGAGTGCGCCGACGACGCTCAGTGGAATCCGCATCGCCCGAGCGAAGTCGTTCGTCGTCCCGACCGGAATGAGACCGATTGTCGGACGATTCTCAAGCGGCGCGAGCCCTGAGATGACTTCGTTCAATGTCCCGTCTCCACCTGCGGCGATGATGAGGTCGAACTCGGCCGCCGAGGCCCGTTTTGCTTCGAGCGTGGCATCACCAATCGCTTTCGTCGCATACGTCGACGTCTCATAACCCGCATCCTCGAGGCGGTTCAAAATGTACGGGAGTTCCCGTTTGATCACTTCTTTACCAGATGTCGGGTTATAAATGACCCGCGCACGTTTCCGTTGCATATTGATTCTCTCCCCTATGCTCAACTCGAGCGAAAAGCGAGACACAAGTGTCTCGCCGCCTGCTTAGCGTTTCGCGATCTCTTCGTGGAACAAGCCATCGAGGAGTGCCGGGTTCGCCATCCCTTTCGTCTGTTTCATGATTTGGCCGATGATGAAGCCTTTCGCACGGTCTTTCCCGTTCTTGAAGTCTTCGATCATTTGCGGATGCGCCTCGAACAATTCGAGGATGTAGCCACGTAACAAGTTCTCGTCCGAGATTTGGGCGAGTCCGTTCGCTTCCACATACGCTTTCGGCTCAGCCGCCTCTTCCATCATCGCCGTGAAGACACGCTTCGCGATTTTCGATGAAATCGTCCCTTCCGCAATCAAGCGGATGAGCTCTGCGAGTGATTCCGGCGTCAACTTCATCGTCTCAACCGTTTCATTTGACTTGTTCAAGTGACCGAGTACTTCACCCATGAGCCAGTTCGCTGCCGCTTTAGGCTCGGCTCCAGCTGCTGTCGTCGCTTCGAAGAAGTCCGAGAACTCACGCGTCGACGTGAGGGCTTTCGCGTCGTATGCCGAGAGACCATATTGGCTCATGTAGCGTTCACGACGTGTTGCCGGCAACTCTGGAATCGTCGCGCGGATGCGCTCTTTCCATGCCTCATCGATTTCAAGACGGACGAGGTCCGGCTCCGGGAAGTAGCGGTAGTCCGCTGCCCCTTCTTTGACACGCATGAGAATCGTCTTTTTCGCAGCTTCGTCGTAACGGAGCGTCTCTTGACGCATGACGCCACCTGAGAGAAGCAATTTGCGATGACGCGTCTCTTCATAGTCGAGCGCCTTCAAGACGTTTGAGAACGAGTTCAAGTTTTTGAGCTCCGTCTTCGTCCCGAACTTCTCCTGCCCGTATGGACGGACCGAGATGTTACAGTCACAGCGAAGCGACCCCTCTTCCATCTTGACGTCCGAGACGCCAGCGAACGAGAGGACTTCTTTCAAACGTTCGAGGTACGCGACCGCGTCTTTAGGTGAGCGCATATCCGCTTCACTGACAATCTCGATGAGTGGTGAACCGGTCCGGTTGAAGTCGACGACCGAGTGCTTCTCGCCCGTATGGTTCATCTTCCCGGCATCTTCTTCTAAGTGTACACGCTCGATGCGGAATCGTTTCATCTCTCCGTCGACTTCGACGTCGACGTGACCGTTCGAGCCGATCGGCTTATCGAACTGGGAGATTTGATACGCTTTCGGCGTGTCCGGATAGAAGTAGTTCTTCCGGTCGAACTTCGTATCTGTCGCAATCTCACAGTTGAGTGCCATTGCCGCCTTGATGGCGAGGTTGACCGCTTCTTCGTTCAATTTAGGCAAGACGCCCGGGTGTCCGAGACAAATCGGGCACGTCTGTGTATTCGTTTCGGCACCGTAAGTGCGTGAGCAGCCACACCAAATCTTCGACTTCGTGCTCAGCTCGGCGTGCACCTCGATCCCGATGATCGTTTCAAAGTTCATCGTAAGTCCTCCTTAGAGCTGTGGCATCTTGAAACCGCCGTTTGCTTGTTCAAAAGCATGGGCCACGCGGTAAAGTGTTGATTCATCAAAGTAGTTCCCGATAATTTGAAGACCGACCGGAAGTCCTTCTGAAAGACCTGCCGGGACCGAGATGGCCGGGATACCGACCAAGTTGACCGGAATCGTCATGATATCGTTCGCATACATCGTGAGCGGATCGTCGAGTTGTTCGCCGAGTTTGAACGCTGTCGTCGGTGCCGTTGGGCCAACGATCGCATCATACGCTTCGAACACTTTAGCGAAGTCCTGCTTCATGAGAGTACGGACTTGTTGTGCTTTCTTATAAAACGCATCGTAATAACCAGAGCTGAGCGCATATGTCCCGAGCATGATCCGGCGCTTCACCTCGTCACCGAAACCTTGTTCACGCGAATACGTGAATACTTCGTCGAGCGTGTCTGCTTCAGCGCGGCGTCCGTAACGGATGCCGTCGAAACGAGCCAAGTTCGAAGAGGCTTCTGACGAGGCGAGCAAGTAGTACGCCGAGAGGGCATACTTCACAGACGGAATCGAGACCGTCTCGATTGTCGCACCGAGAGACTTGAGCGTCTCGATCGCTTTTTCAATCTGTTCACGGACGCCAGGTGCGACACCTTCTGCCATGAATTCTTCCGGAAGTGCGAACTTCATGCCCGTCAAATCTTGGTTGAGCGCTGCCGTATAGTCCGGCACCTCGACCTCTGCTGACGTGGAGTCCATATCGCAATGTCCCGCGATCGTATTCAATAAGTAAGCATTGTCTTCGACGGTACGCGTGAGTGGACCGATTTGGTCGAGTGACGACGCGAAGGCCACGAGGCCGAAACGTGAGACGAGGCCGTATGTCGGCTTCATCCCGACGACACCACAATACGCGGCCGGTTGACGAATCGAACCACCCGTATCCGAACCGAGGCTAAAGAGGACTTGCCCAGCTGCGACCGATGCCGCTGAACCGCCTGAAGAACCTCCTGGTACACGTGTCGGGTCCCATGGGTTTTTTACTGGTTTGAACGCGGAATTCTCGTTTGAAGAACCCATCGCGAACTCGTCCATGTTCAACTTCCCGATTGTGACGGTACCGGCGTCATGAAGACGCTCGACGACTGTCGCATCGTGTGCCGGGAAGAAGTTCTCAAGGAACGTCGAGGCACATGTCGTGCGCATCCCTTTCGTGACGATGTTGTCTTTCACACCGATCGGCATGCCGAAGAGTGGATTGTCTGACGTTTTCGCCAGCTCATCCATACGTTTCGCCTGTTCGAACGCCTCTTCGTTCAGTGTCAAAAATGAACCGATTTGATCATCTGTCGCTTCGATTCGGTCGAACGACTCTTTGACGAGGTCCGTGACCGTGACTTCGCCTTCTTTTAATAGCGTGTGTAGTTTCGCTACACCGTGGTCAAATAAACTCATGAAAGGCCTCCTTACTCAAAGACCGCAGGGACACGGACTTGACCGTTCTCCCAGTCGGGTGCCATCCGTTCGACTTCCTCACGTGGAAGCGATGGACGAACCTCGTCTTTGCGTAGTACGTTTTTCAAATCTAGGGCATGGGTCGTCGGTTCGACGCCCGTTGTATCCAGCTCATCGAGTTGCTCGGCGAACTCGAGAATTTTTGTCAATTGCTCCGTGAAGTGCGTCACTTCTTCATCCGTGATCGCAAGTCGGGCAAGTCCGGCGACGTGCCGAACTTCAGCTTCTGTAATGCGAGCCAAAATTCCCACCTCCAACAGTTTTCAATACATCGTTCATTATCATACCACTTTTTCATGAGACAAAAAAGAAAATCTATCTCGTTTCAAATTGTGTCATTTTTAATAAAGTAGGGGAATCTCGTCTGAATATTGACCCGCTTTCGAAATTAGCTATACGGTCGATGACAGATTCTGATTATGCTAAAGGTAGAACAGATTCGTAAGGAGGAATCGTATGTCGATTCGGAATAAACTGATCACTGCTTTTAGCATCATGTTTGTGTTGCTTCTCGGTGTAAGCGGTTACTCGTGGTATGCCCTGAACGTATCAAAAGCAGCACAAGAAGACATGACCGTCTCCTGGGTACCTGGGATGGACCAAATTCATCAAGTTGATAAACAGCTGCTCGAAATACGTCGTCACTTGGTTCGTCACGCCCTCGTCGATGACGCGGTGACGAAACAAAACATTGAGCGGGACATTCAAGCGTCCGTCGCGATTTTAGAACAGCGGATGGATAGCTACGACGATACGATTATCGCGGACGAGGATCAACAACTTTTCGATCAAACAAGTGCGAATTGGACCGACTATCAGAACGTGATGAGTGAACTTCTTCGTATCTCAAACGAAGAAGGTACAGCTGCCGCTGAAACATATATCCGTGATACAGCCGATGCAAGCGCAGATACACTCTCGAACTCCCTTGGCCTCCTCGTCAACTTGAATCGCGAGGAAATCCAGACAGACACAGCAGCCGCCGCTGAGCTGTTCGACCAAGTTCAACTCACACTATTTATCGTCCTTGGAATCGCTGCCGTCATGACAATCCTCATGATGCTCTTCATCTTCCGATCAATCTTTGAACCACTAAAAGAGTTCAAAACGAAGATGCATGAGCTCGCCACGAGTGATGGGGATTTGACGACGTCGATTCCTGTGAAGCGCCGTGACGAGTTCGCCGGACTCGCACGTGACTTTAATCAGTTCATCGCCAACCTGCGTCAGTTAATTCTTCAAGTGAACGACGTGACGACAGGGGTGACGAAACAATCGACACATATGTACGAAGAGTTGAAAGAACTCGACACATATATGACGACGACCGCTGCGACGACAGAAGACTTGACCGCCGGTATGCAACAAACGGCGGCGAGCGCACAAGAGATGAACGCTTCCGCCTCAGATATGGAGCGGACGATTCACCACATCGTGACGATGGCCGATGAACGAAAAACGGAAGCGAGACAAATCGATGAACGCGCCCTCTCCCTCAAGTCGCACGCAGTGGAGGCGAAAGAGAACGCGATCAGCGTCCTTCAGTCGACGCGTGCAAACTTGGAGAAAGCGATGCAAGATGCGAAAGCCGTCCGTGAAATTGCGACGCTCACAAACGACATCCTCGACATCGCCGCTCAGACGAACCTATTGTCGCTCAATGCATCGATCGAAGCGGCACGTGCTGGTGAGGCCGGACGTGGATTCGCCGTCGTCGCCGACGAGATCCGAAAACTCGCCGAGACGAGCCGGGCGACCGTCGAACGCATTCAAGTCATCTCAACAACCGTCCTTCATTCGGTCGATCATTTGAACGAGAGCTCCGGACAGATGCTCAACTTCCTCGACACGAACGTCTTGAAAGACTATGATCAACTGGAAGTGGCGGCCGGACAATATAGCTCGGACGCGGGACGTTTTGAGACGACCGCGACCGAATTCGCCACTGCTGCTGGAGAACTCGAGCAGTTGACTTCGAACATGATCGGCGTCATTCAAGATGTAGCGACGACCGTCAACAACGGGGCACTCGGCACGCAGGAGATTGCTGAAAAAGTGACGATGTCCGTCGAACGTTTCACCGAACTGAACCACGCGACTGAACAATCGCAACAAAAGATGGAAGAACTCGACTCACTGATTCGCCAATTCAAGGTATGAAAAGAACCCGCCGACATATGTCAGGCGGGTTTTCTTATCAGGCGACAGATTGCGCCGTTTCTTTTTTACGTTCGAGTTCGAATCGTTTCGTCTCGGCGACAACCACGCCTGAGAGGAACAGTAGTCCAATCAAGTTCGGAATCGCCATGAGACCGTTGAACACATCCGAGATGGACCAAATCAAATTCAAGTTCGTCGTCATCGCACCGAGTCCTGCGACTAAAATATAGAGGACACGATACGGGACGATCACTTTCTCCCCAAGTAGATAATACGCCGAACGCTCCCCATAATAGCACCAGCCAAGGACGGTCGAATAGGCGAAGAAGACGAGTGAGACCGTCACGATGATTTCCCCGATCGGTCCTAAGAAATACGCGAATGACGCTTGTGTCAAGGCAATCCCTTCAAGCCCTTCCGTATATTGACCACCCATGACAATCGTGAGCCCCGTGATTGAACAGACGATGAGCGTGTCAATCAAAACTTGTGTCATCGAAACGAGTGCTTGTCGTCCCGGGAAGTCGGTCTTCGCTGCCGCGGCCGCGATCGGTGCAGATCCAAGCCCTGCCTCGTTAGAGAACACACCGCGCGCGACCCCGTAGCGAATCGCTGCACCTAATGCACCACCGCCGATGGCTTCGGCACTGAATGTGCTCGAGAACATCGTCGATAAGGCACCTGGTACCAATTCAAGGTTCATAATGAGAATCACGAGCCCACTTCCGACATACGCTAAGATCATGAACGGTACGAATATGCCGACAACTTTCCCAATCGATTTGACGCCACCTAAGATGACGAACGCTGTGACGGCCATCATGACGATTCCCGTCACAATCATCGGGACGTCAAATGAGTTGTTCAGGGCGAGACTGATCGAGTTTGTCTGTACCCCATTCCCGATACCAAAGGCTGCGACCGATGCGAATAACGCAAACAACATACCGAGCCACTTTTTCTTCAATCCGTGTTCTAAGTAATACATCGGTCCCCCGGCAATCTCACCGCGTTCATCGACGACACGATATTTGACGGCAAGGATCGCCTCCGCATATTTCGTCGCCATTCCGACGAAACCAGATAACCACATCCACACGACGGCACCCGGTCCCCCGAGGACGATCGCCGTCGCGACACCGACCATGTTTCCGGTACCGACCGTTGCCGCCAATGCCGTCATGAGTGCCTGGAAATGCGAGATGTCCCCTCGTTGCTTCTTCTTCGGTTTATCATTCTTCGGAATAAATGCCTCTTTCAAGCCGACACCTAGCCTCGTCACCTGAATAAAGCCAAGACGAATCGTCAGGAAGACTCCCGTCCCGACGAGTAAGATTAATAAATGTGGCCCCCATACGAGATTTGACAAACTCGCCAGCCAACTTTCAATTTGATTCACCGTGTTGCTCTCCTCCTACGTTCTTGATTTGAGCGCTCTCCCTATATTTTTCAGAACATTCGCAATCGAGTCAAGGCAAGGTATTGTAAGTAAGCGGTTTCAACTCGTTATATAATTGTTACATTTCCCTTTCGACCTTGTTGTTATAAGCTTTCTGAAATTATTTTCGAAATATGATTGTAATATTTTCAATATGAGTTTAAATAAAAAAGAACTCGATTAAAAAATATTAATCGAATTCATAAAACAAATTATTCTATTTGCTCTCTTGTTTATCGTCATCAGATTCATTTTCGTCTTCACTCGAATCTTTTTCACCTATTTTTCTAATCGTAACAATGCTTACTAAGCTTACAATAACACCTGCAATGACGGTAAAACCATAACCTGCTTTGTCTATTGCAATTAAAGTAAGACCTCCAATAACAAATGTAAGCGCTAAAATAAAGCCAAGTATAACACCTAAATTATTGTTAAATGAACTTTTGTTAACAATTGATTTCCGTAAATCAGATTCCCTTATTTCAATTTCATGCCTATGTTCCATCTGTTTCCGTGCCATTTCAAAGATTTCTTTCGGGGCATCTTCATAAACCTCAGCATATTGTCTTAGATGTTCTGGATGTGGCAAAGGACCTGAGAATCGCATTCTTCTCTCTACTGTCTTTGTAAAAGTACGCTCTAAAGAAAGACGCTCCTCTTCGTTCAGTTTATTGTAAACATCTTGATTATCATGCTTAATCATATCTAGAATTTCTTCTTCATGATTTTCAATATCCTGTGTATTTTCTACGACATCAATTTCATCATTAACATTGTGATCATCAGGACTCTGCATCAAGATTTCCTCACATTTTCATTTTTTGAAATCACAAATTATATTTTTTCTCAAATTCTTCAATAGCAGATTCAAAATCTTTTTTGATTTCTAGCCAATCTCGTTGGAAGGATTCATAGTCATTTGTAGGATTTGTGTGTTGAATATGAAAAACTTCCGTCTTTTTCTTCGATTTCATTCTAGATAAATTAAATGCGTTCGCATATTCATATAAAGTGAAAGATGTTTTATTTTTCTTAGGAGTCATTAACTTATTCATTTTTTATTCCTCCTGTTTAAAAAAACATACGCTATTTTATTAATGATCTTTTTAAAATTATACTATTTTTACGTTAGCAAGTAAAATAACTATATAGTGTGCTAAGTAACACTAAGTAATCATGATTACTTTAAAGCAGCCACAACTTCCTCGACGTGCC
Organism: Exiguobacterium sp. s89; assembly: GCF_018617735.1. Taxonomy (NCBI): domain Bacteria; kingdom Bacillati; phylum Bacillota; class Bacilli; order Caryophanales; genus Exiguobacterium; species Exiguobacterium sp. s89. The sequence continues at coordinate 495,012 of NZ_JACSKS010000002.1, read as the reverse complement.
CTTTCACTTTAACGTTGCGCCACTCTTCTTCAATATAGCCGTCCTCATTGATGAGAAAGGTCGAACGGACGATGCCGTAGTACTCTTTGCCGTAATTTTTCTTCAGCTGCCATGCGCCATAAAGTTCCGACACCTCATGGTCCGCGTCAACGAGCAAATCAAACGGCAGGTCATTCTTCGTAATGAAGTTCTGATGTTTCTTTTGACTGTCCGCCGAAATCCCGAGGACGACCGCCCCTTCCATTTTCGGCATCGCATCACGGAAGTCGCACGCCTCTGTCGTGCAACCCGGCGTCGAGTCGCGGGGATAAAAGTACAAGACGACCTTTTTACCTCGATAATCTTCAAGCGAAATGATGTCTCCGTTTTGATTCAGTAATGAGAATGTTGGTGCGAGCATCTGTTTTCCTCCTTAGCCAAACGACGGGTCGACGAGTTGTTCGTCGTAACCATCGACTGCTTCTTCTAGTTTAGTTTTTAGCGGGTCCAGCACTTCGATATACTGAATCGGATTTTCCGTCGCAGCCGCTTCTCGAAGTGTCTCCTCGTTGTCCGTATACCATTTCGCATACGCTTTAAAATAATCGGTCATGATCGTTTGGTTCTCCTCGACTGTCAACGTCTCTGCCATGAGCAGGAAGACGTTATTGTCTGCCTCGAGCGCCATATAGTCGGTCTGGGCATTGACTTGATCATAAATGGGACCAGCCTCATCCTCCGGAATCTCAGCAAGACGGGCGTTCGCCTCGGCATTGACCCCGTATTCATTCGCCTCCACCCCGATGAGGAGCTCGCTGACATCGGCGATCACATCCTTTGGCAATGCAGCCGGTGTGATGACGAGTGACCAGTCCTCCCCTTCCTTCACAGCGACCTTGCTGAGTCGGTTCGGAAGCGGATTTCCGTCTTGGTCGACCATTTCGTGGACAAGAAATGCCACATCTTCGTCCTCGTTGACCCAACTCTCATAGATGTCACCTGGGGCAATTTGGCGGGTGACGGCACCGGTTGCCGGAAGATCGGTTAACCGTCCGGCATAATCGATGCTCGCGAGCGTTTCAGCATCGCCCGACTCGAGCGCCGCTTGATAGTTCGCATACACTTCCGTCACGGCATCCGGCAATGGCCGTTCCGTTTCTTCTACCGTCGATTCTTCATCGTTGCCACATGCCCCGAGTGCAAAGACAAGGAGTAGCGGAATGAACCATTTTTTCATGTTGTTCGTCCTTTCTAAAGCTGCCTTCTCCCCCATCCTATCATGTCTCGATTTAACGCTCCAATGTCATGTGTTTCTAGAAAAATTGTTTCACTAGGATTTCGGTCATAATTTCGATACAATACAGACGTAAGCGCTTTATCGCTCAACATCACTTTAAGGGGGAACGAGAATGATTCCATACAAACATGAACCATTCACAGACTTTACACAAAAAGAGAATGCCGATGCTATCCAAGCGGCAATCGAGAAAGTGAACGGTGAGCTCGGGAAAGACTATCCGCTCGTAATCGGTGGGGAAAAGGTTACGACGGAAGGTAAAATCACGTCTTACAACCCGGCTAACAAAGAAGAAGTGATCGGTCGCGTCTCAAAGGCGAACCAAGAGCTCGCAGAACGCGCGATGCAAGAAGCACTCACAGCGTTTGACTCATGGCGCCATGTCGACCCGTCCGTCCGTGCAGACGTCTTGTTCAAAGCAGCGAACATCGTCCGCAAACGTAAACATGAGTTCTCGGCTTACCTCGTCAAAGAAGCAGGTAAACCATGGAACGAAGCAGATGCGGATACGGCGGAAGCGATTGACTTTATGGAATACTATGCACGTCAAATGCTCGAACTCAAACCAGGTAAGAAAGTCGAGAGTCGTCCAGGCGAATACAACCGTTATGACTACATCCCACTCGGGGTCGGGATCGTCATCAGCCCATGGAACTTCCCGTTCGCGATTATGGCCGGTACAGCAGTCGCGGCGATCGTGGCCGGTAACACGATTCTCTTGAAGCCAGCTTCAACGACACCGATCATCGCTGCGAAATTCGTCGAAGTGATGGAAGAGGCAGGTCTTCCAAAAGGCGTGCTCAACTTCATCCCTGGACCGGGCGCAGAAGTCGGTGACTACCTCGTCGACCATCCGAAGACGCGCTTCATCAGTTTCACAGGATCACGTGATGTGGGCCTTCGCATCAACGAACGTGCTTCTAAATTGAGCGAAGGGCAAATCTGGCTCAAACGCGTCATCGCAGAGATGGGCGGAAAAGACACGATCGTCGTCGACGAATCAGCCGACCTCGAACTCGCTGCACAATCAATCGTCAAGTCGGCTTTCGGTTTCTCAGGTCAGAAATGCTCTGCTTGCTCACGTGCCGTCATCGTCGACAGTGTGTATGACACAGTGCTCGATCGTGTCGTCGAACTTACGAACGAACTCTCTGTCGGGAACACAGAGAAGAACGAACACTTTATGGGACCAGTCATCGACGCAGCAGCCTTCAAGAAAATCACATCGTACTTCGATGTCGCAAAAGAAGAAGGACGCATCGTCGCAGGTGGAAACGCTGATGACTCGACAGGATACTTTGTCGAGCCGACCGTTGTCGCAGACGTTGACCCGAAAGCGCGCCTCATGCAAGAAGAGATCTTCGGACCAGTCGTCGCGTTCACAAAAGCAACAGACTTCAAAGAAGCAATCGAGATTGCGAACAACACCGAGTACGGTTTGACGGGTGCGGTGCTCACGCGCGACCGTGTAAATCAAGAGTTTGCTCGCCAAAACTTCCATGTCGGTAACCTGTACTTCAACCGTGGTTGTACAGGCGCAATCGTCGGCTATCAGCCGTTCGGTGGATTCAACATGTCCGGAACGGATTCAAAAGCAGGTGGCCCGGATTATATCCATCTCCACATGCAAGCGAAGACAACATCTGAAACGTTCTAATTGATAAAGAGACGGTCCCTTAGGGTCGTCTCTTTTGATTCAGTGTGCTTTAAATGTCTGATCAAACATAATCGCAATCTCTTCTTGAAGAAGGAGGAACAGTTCGAACAAGTTCGGATCGAACGTCCCGTGCATGTCTCGCATTGTCGCAATCGCGTCTTCGTGTGAAAAGGCAGATTTATAAGGCCGGACGGTCCTGAGTGCATCATACACGTCGATAATCGTGACAATCCGCGCTTCAAGTGGAATCTCTTCACCTTTCAACCCTTTAATATACCCAGTCCCATCCCAGCGTTCATGATGATAGAGCGCGATATGATAGGCCATTTGGATGAAGTAATTTTGAGGGAACTGAGCCTGCAAATCTTTTAATACTTCGCCTCCGACATACACGTGGTCACGCATAAGGACCCATTCCTCATCGGATAATGTATTCGCCTTCAGTAGGATTGAGTCCGGGACCGAAATTTTGCCGATGTCATGGAGCGGTGCCGCTAGTCGAATCCCTTCGATGAATAGCAGTGAGACATCTGGATGATGGTGTTCATATAAAATCGACGCAAATAACGTCGATAAATCCTGCACCCGTTCGATATGGTTCCCCGTCTCATTGTTACGGAGAGCCGATAGGCGTAAAAGCGTCCGAACGAGTCCTTCTTGATAATCGATCAATTCTTTCTCACGCTGCGCGAGAACACGCTGCGCTTCTTCCCGGCTCGCCTCGATCCGATGGCGTTCAACGGCTCCAAGAAGGGCGCTACTAAAGTCTTGTAACGCTTGTTGTTCATATTCCGTGTACGTTCGCTCTGTTACAACGGAATCGAATCCGACAAATCCCTGACACATCTCCCCTTGCATCATCGGGACCGCGAGCAGACTTTGAATCGACTGTGGTTCGAGGATTGCGCGGACTGCATTGTCTTCTGGCAAGTCAACTACACGAGGAATATACATTGTCTCGCCCGCCACGTGCGTGTTGACCCACTCCGGCAATACGTCGATTGGCACGTCTTGAAGATTGGCGATCTCGGCTGTGATCCCTTCGGCGCACCATTCGAACGTGTTATGACAGACTTGATTCGTGAAATCGTAATCAAACACATAGACGCGGTCGACCGCAAAGTAATGTCCGAGTTCGGCTAGCGACTGGTCAACCCGCTTTTTAAAATCCGCAATCTCTGTCGTCAAAAAGCGATTGAGGAGTGACGAAAGCAGGTGATGAAGTCGCTCTTGTTGTTGTAACTGTAACGTCAATGATTCATGCGAAGTTGCCACGTGCCAAACCTCCCCTATCAACTAAAATGAAATCAATCGTTCCATGCACTTCTTTTACCCAATTTTCAGTCTTTTTATCCTAGTTTATCCATTTGAAAAGCCAGGTGGTGACCACCCGGCTTTTGATTATACTTGTTTCAATAAATTGGCCATCTCGATGGCGGAAGTCGCCGCTTCCCATCCTTTATTGCCTGCTTTTGTTCCCGCACGCTCAATCGCCTGTTCAATCGTCTCCGTCGTCAACACGCCGAAGATGACCGGGACTTCGGATTGATAGCTCGCCTGTGCGATCCCTTTTGCCGCTTCGTTACAGACGTAATCAAAGTGTGGGGTCGCACCACGGATGACGGCACCGAGCGTGATGACCGCATCATAGTTTTGACTCATCGCCATCTTTTTCGCGACGAGGGGAAGTTCGAACGCACCCGGGACGAACGCGAGCGATACATCCTCTTCTTTCACCCCATGACGCTTCAAAGCATCCTTCGCCCCGTCAAGCAGACGCATCGTAATCAAGTCGTTGAACCGGCCGACGACGATTCCAATCTTTAACCCTTCTCCAACTAAGTTTCCTTCAAATGTATAGGTCATGTCCTTCATCCTCCAATATGATTCATTTTGAGTTGTTTCGTCATTCGATACGATTCGTTCGCCTCGTGCGCTCCGACATGAATCGGAACGCGTTCGACGACCATGATGCCACACGATTCCAAGGCATCGACTTTCTCAGGGTTGTTTGTCATGAGCCGGACACGCTTCACTCCGAGGTCACGGAGCATCGCCGCGCTCACCCGGTAGTCCCGAATGTCCGGATGAAACCCGAGTACCACGTTCGCCTCGACCGTATCCAATCCTTTCTCTTGAAGTGCATACGCCTTCAGTTTGTTCAACAGCCCGATGCCCCGCCCTTCCTGACGCATATAAAGCACGATGCCTGACTCCTGCTCGATTCGTGCCATCGCGGCATCGAGTTGCGGACCACAATCACACCGGAACGACCCGAAAACATCACCCGTCAAACATTCCGAATGAATGCGTACGAGCGGGATGTCCGTGAGCGTCTCGGTGACGAGGGCTACGTGCTCCTGCCCGTCAAACCGATTCTCGTAGCCAATCACTCGAAACGTCCCTTTCGATGAGGGTAGCGCTACGTCTGCTTCGCGCGTGACGAGGTTTGTCTCCATATACCGGACTAGCGCTTCGATTGTGATGAACGCCAACCCATGACGTTCAGCGACTTGAACCAAATCGGGTACGCGCGCCATCTCCCCGTCCTCTCGAATGATTTCACAAATGACTGCTACCGGCTCACTTCCCGCGAGACGCGCCAAATCAACTGAAGCTTCGGTGTGACCTCGGCGAACCGAGACGCCGCCTTTTTTCGCAATCAGCGGGAATAGATGCCCCGGTCGCTGGAAGTCGGAAGGACGGGAAGACGGGTTCGCCAGTTCACGAACAGTGTGAGACCGTTCCCTCGCCGAGATCCCGGTCGTCGAATCGATATGGTCGACACTGACCGTAAACGCTGTACCGTGCGGGTCCGTACTGTTCGTCACCATCGGCGAAAGGTCAAGACGTGCCGCCACTTCTTCCGCGACAGCGCTACAAACGAGCCCTTTCCCTTCCGTAATCAAAAAGTTCATCGTCTCAGGTGTCATCTTGTCTCCTAGTACGACAAAATCTCCTTCATTCTCGCGGTCCTCGTCATCCACGACGATGATGGGACGTCCTCGTCTCAATTCCTCAAGCGCCCGTTCAATCGAATCAAACATTACCATCCCGCCTTTCCATATCCTTGTTCCGCCAACGACTCGAGTGTCATCTTCGACTGCCCGATTACTTTTTCCATATATTTTGCTAACAGATCACATTCTAAATTGACCAAATCACCAGTCTGTTTCGTTCCTAGAACGGTCTCGCTATACGTATGGGGAATTAACGATAGTGTGAATCCTCGCTCCGACACGTCAAACACGGTCAAGCTCGTTCCGTCTACGGAAATCGAGCCTTTCGGTACGATGTAGGAGAGAAGCGTACGTTCACATCGGATGTCGACATACACCGCATTCGCGAGCTGTCGTTTCTTCGTGATTCGTCCGACCCCGTCGACATGGCCGGATACGAAATGCCCGCCGAATCGTCCGTTCGCCGGCATCGCCCGCTCGAGATTGACACGTGTTCCCGGTTTGACCCCTTCTAAACTCGACGCCTTCAACGTTTCCGGCATGACATCGACAGAGAACGTCGCGTCATCGAACGTCGTCACCGTGAGACAGATCCCATTCACGGCAATACTGTCCCCGAGCTTCACATCATCGAGCACTTTCTCAGCTGACAAGACGAGTCGTAAAGATGGCCCGTTGCGCTTGACCGCTTTGACCGACCCGATTTCTTCTACGATTCCCGTGAACATCAGAACGCCCCCTTTCGAAGGACGACTTTCAAGTCGGGTCCGACCGTTTCGACCTGATGAATCATAAAACGGGAGATGTCCTCAATCGAACCAACCTGTTGTGAGCGATAGACGCCATGTTTCCCGCCGAACACTCGTGGTGATTGATAGGCGACCCATTCATCCACGTAGCCTCCGTCAAGGAGTGATGTGACGAGCGTCGGACCGGCCTCAATCAATACACGCCCGATTCCATTCGCGTATAGTGTTTCGAGGACCATACCGAGCGACGTATAATCGAATAATTCGACGCCGACAGCTTGAGCTCGTTCACGTCGCTCTGCTTCATCAGACGAAGTGAAGAGGAGCACCGGGACGTCTTCTGCGGTCCGGGCCAGCGTACTGGCGAACGGTAATCGTAGGTCACGGTCGAGCACGACCCGTTTCGGTTGACGCGTCTCATGACCCAATCGAACCGTGAGCGACGGATCATCCGCAAGCACCGTGCCAATCCCGGTCAAAATTGCATCGACGGTGGCACGTAGTTCATGCACATCACGACGGGCTTCCGGGCTTGTCACCCATTGACTCTCTCCCGTCTCCAAGGCGACTTTCCCATCGAGGCTCGTCGCCGTCTTCAAGATGACATACGGTCGTTTCGTCTCAAGCGACCGCAAGAACGCGGGATTCAATGCCCGCGCCTCCTCCTCAAGCAGACCGACTTCGACCTCGATACCGGCCGTTTGAAGACGAATGATCCCATTGCCTGCAACGAGCGGGTTCGGATCCTTCATGGCGACGATGACACGTTTGATGCCCGATTCCACGATCAGATTTGCGCACGGCGGCGTCTTGCCTTGATGCGAGCACGGTTCGAGCGTGACATATAATGTCGCCCCGTATGCAGCGGGACCAGCCATCCGGATGGCATGGACCTCTGCATGTGGTTCGCCCGCCTTGAGATGGGCACCCATTCCGACGATGCGTCCGTCTTTGACGAGCACGGCGCCGACGAGCGGATTGACACCGGTTTGACCATCGGCTGATTTGGCCAATTGAATGGCCTGTTCCATGTACTGTTTCATCTTTCTCCCTCCTTTTTCCGTACAAACAAAAGACCCTAAGGAAAGGTCCTTAGGGTCTTGGTGGGAGGGTTCCGTCGCTTTTGGGCAAGCCAAATAAACGTTTTCTATACAGAAAAGCGTACGACGAAGCACAGGTCACGCGGACCTGTTTTTTGTTCCTTCTCCCATCCAGACTATACTGTCGGCTCTAGAGTCTCACTAGATCCACCGTTCGCACACGTGCGCCCGGGTCACGGACTTAGGGCATGGGCCCATCACCGCCGGTTGGGAATTTCACCCGACCCCGAAGGAATATTTGTTTGTACAGATTTACTGTATCGCAATTATTTTTATTACGCAAAACAAAAAACGCCACTCGTGAGAGTAGCGTCCCGATTATGCGAGAAAGAGGACGACGAGAAGTCCAACAATCCAGCAATAATATGAGAAATATTTCAATTCGCCTTTCGCCATGATGTGTTGGAACCACTTCAACGAAATGGCCGTCAACACGTAAGATGCGATGAATGCCAGGATGAGCGGACCGAACAAGTCACGCGTCTCCGGATTCGTAAAGAGCGTCGGACCATCCAAAATCATCGTCCCGAGACTGATTGGGATGAACAGGAAGAACGAGAAACGAAGTGCCGATTCTTGCTTGATGCCGAGTAACATCGCCATGACGATCGTCGCCCCGGACCGACTGATTCCGGGAATGAGTGCCACGGCTTGCGCGAGCCCGATCAATACGGCGTCACGAAGCGTGATGCCACCGTCTCCTTTGTTCCCTCGCATGTTTCGGATGAACCAAAGGGCGAGTCCCGTAATGATGAGCGTATACCCGACTGTCGCCACGCCACCGAGCACTTCTCCGATCCAGTCCCCGAAAAGGACACCAAGGACACCGGCTGGCACCGTTGCAACGAGTAGTAATCCGATGAACTTCACATCGACCATCGTCTCGTCCGTTCGGTCTTTTTTGAATAAGAAGGTCCACAAACTCACGATGAGGCGAACAACATCTTTTCGATAAATCGTTAAGACAGCGAGAAGCGAAGCGAAGTTTACGAAAACTTCAAATGACAATCCCGGCAAGTCAATGTTAAATAGTTCTTGGAAGATAACGAGATGTCCACTCGATGAAATCGGAATCGGCTCAGTGAAACCTTGAATCAATCCAAGCAACGTATAAAATAACCAAACTGTCATAGTGATGATCCTCTTTTCTGTTTTTCACTCAATGCGGCTATTTTAGCAGAATCGGACTTTCATTGACCAGTCGTTTAATTTTTTTTGAACTAATTTCATAATTCGATTGATTAGTCTGAAAATTAAATTTATTATAGAAGGGTACTCATCTGGAGCGAAGGCGATGACCCCAACTCTCCAGTTGGGTACTTTTTTATAAAATATGACAATTTTGGATGATTAAAACTTTATGTTTACATTTCTCACGATATTCGATTTAATTTGTAATAGAGCTGTTACCATTTTTTGAAATTATCAACTGAGTCTTTAGTCCTACCTAATTCTTAGGAATTGTTTAAAAAAATTCAAATTCACGTTAATAAATCCGAAAAACAATCCGATAGTATGATTGTAGAAGCATTTTTTTCATCTTTGTCGGTTCAGATTTGAGTCCACGGAAGGAGGAACCATCATTGAGTCAAACGCTATCCACTAAATCCCATCACTTGTCCACCGAACAGCAAAGGATGATCCATTGCATCCGCCTTCTCGGGGACTTGCTGAAGGAACGTCCACGCCGGTCTGTCTACCGTCGCTTCGCGATGGAACAGAAATGGCCATCCCCTGAATCCATCATTCGTCAGTTCGGGTCATGGGCTGAGGCACTTGCCATCGCAGGCTATGAATGGCATGGAGAATCTACTGTCGAATTGCCAGACAAAATGCCGAAGTATACACGTGAGGACATCGTCGAGACGCTCGCACTTTATTCGCGAGACATGGGCTCGATTATCACCTTGAAGAAGTATCAGCAATGGCGAAAGCTCCATCCGAAGGCACCGAGCCATTATCATATCGTCAAAACGTTCGGTTCGTGGCATGATGCCTGTGCCGAAGCGGGCCTTGAGGCGAGTGTGACCTATTCGAAAACAGAACTATCCGATGCTCTTCGTGAAGCCATTCAAGAAATGGGATTTTCGCTTTCATTCGAAGCGTATCGTGAATGGGCGAAGCGGAATAACAAACCTTCAACAAAAGCCATTTTACATCGCTATGGCTCCTGGTCAGCCGCTGTTCATGCGGTTGAATCTGAACTTTATAATACGAACTCATAATCATTTCATACAAAAGGAGGATCCCCGTGCGGAGGTCCTCCTTTTATCTGACTTCTGTCGATAGGTCGCGATAGTGGGCGACCCGGTCACGTCCATTGAATTTTGCCCCGACATACATAGCCCTGTCCGCATGCCTCAATACCGTATCGAGGTCTTCATACTCATGAATCGTTTCAATCCCAATACTCGCCGTCACGGTGATTCGCATTCCTTCTGTCCCAAAATCATGCTGTTTCAAGGTTTCCCGTATCTTCTCACCGACTAGATGGGCTGCCTCCTCATCCATTCTCGGGAAGACGAACACGAATTCTTCTCCTCCGTATCGTGTCACCAAATCCGTCGCCCGGACATTTCGTGTGAAGAGTTGACTTGCTTCAATCAACACCTCATCTCCGAACGCATGTCCATACGTATCGTTGATTGACTTGAAGTGATCTAAATCGATGAGGAAGAGCGAGAGTGGATAAGAGGCGACATCGTTTAATCGTTCTTTTGTCCAACTCCGTAATGCCCGCTGATTATGTAATCCAGTCAGTGGGTCCGTCAAACTCTCCTGTTGCAAACGATTGCGTTCGTCGATTCGCTCGATTGACCACGATAACGTTTTAAGGAGCCTGTTCACTTCGACGGCAATCGGTGTCTCGTATGCCCCGTTGGCTGTCGTCGATACCATGCAGCTGACAGCCGTTTCTGCTCCCCAAACCGGTGGAATGACAAGCGCCGAGTGATGCAATTCCTGTTGTTGTCGTTGCAGCTCAGGATGCCATTCATGTAACGAGTCGTAGACGAAACACGACTCATCTACATCTTGATAGCGCTCGATTATAAATGCGTCCGGCACACTAGGGATGATGCGACCCATCATGTCATAAAACGTCCGTTCCCCTTTTCTGTTGACTTGAAGCCAACCACGCTCTACTTCAACAATGTCACGTAGTCCGTTCCAAAATTTCTCAATCAACAGCTGCTCGCTATTTACTCGATATAACTGTTCCTTCAAACGTTCGACCTGGTCGACTTTGGATTTCGTCTCTTCCGTCTCCGTCGCTTTTGACATTGTCATTTTTAAAATGGACAAGACGAAGAACGTGACGATAAAGCCGACATAATCGAACAATAAATATGCCTCAATCGCAATCATCGTAAATAACAATTCGAGCGATACGACAAGCCAGTCGAAACGAATCAGACGGAACATGATCGGTAGCGGGATTCGTTCCCCGACCATAAAGTAAGACAGGGCAAAACTCATCGTGAGCATGAAAAAGAGCATTCCTAAAAATGCGAGCATCGCTACGCCTTGTTGAATCAAGTGAACAGATTCTCCGATTCGTCCTCCAAGTCCAATATAGGTGAGTCCCGGTAACAAGACGAGGAGACTTTCAATCACCGTGTTGAGCGGATAAAAATGCAAGAATCGTCTGCGTCCGACCTTGTGATTGAAGGCCCGTGCCTGAAATGTAAGAAGGAGTAACTGCCCCATCAGGAGAGCTGGAGCAAGTCCATACAGGAAAAAAGTGATGAAGACGAACATCTCATGAAACGTGAAATGCAAATGTCTACGTTTGAGCGGGTTCATGACAAACAACGCACCAAGCGTATAAATAAACCAAAACAACGGCCAATCGAACGAATCAAGGTGTTGGATGGTCAAATAAGTCACACCCGTGAAGACGAGCATCCACGCGAGCCAGCTCCGAACCAGATACTTCCGAAATCGCATCGTCTCCCCCCTCTTCTCGTTCATTTTTTCTAGTATGACCCGTAATGCAAAAACATTCCAGCAATTGTTTGAAAGTTGAGACAATGAAATATTGAAAAGATTCCCAATTCAATGTTTCGCTAATATTGATGTCGGCAACAACCTTTATAAAAGGGGGCTAACCATGGACTTTTCTCTATTCCTGATTACGTTTTTGTTCATCTATTCGCTTACCATCACATTTCTCTATTTACGGAAACAGAAGAATACGTAGAAAGGGCGGCCCTCACAGAAGGACCGCCCTTAACCATTACTTCGCTTTAACATAAGAAATTCCGATTGACCCGGAGCCCGTATGCGCCCCGAGAAGTGGTGCGAGCGTATCGACTCGGATCGGAATCGTGTCACCGAGTCGTTGTTTCCACTCCTCAGCAAGTTCAGGGACGTTCCCGTGAAAAATCGAAACGTCTTGACACTCGCCGCACTCGATTGCCGCACGCAACACTTCGAACAAGTGAGCCTGTGCTTTCTTGTATGTGCGAACCGTTTGATACGGAACGATCAACCCATCCTCAAATCGTAGTACCGGTTTCAATTGAAGCATGTTCCCGATGAGCGCCTTCGATTTGGAGATTCGTCCGCCTTTTTGCATTTGCGTCAAATTTTGAATCGTCAATTCGATGCGGACGTCCTCGACGCGCACCTTCATGTAGGCTTCTACGTCTTCGAGCGCATCGCCTCGTTCGACCCGTTCAATCAACTCCTCAAGCATGAGTCCCATCGTGTAGATGCCTGCCCGTGAATCGATGGCGAGTAATTTAAAGTTCGCAATCTCGGCCCCTTGTACAGATGCCGAATACGTCCCGCTTAAGTCCGATGACAAGTGAATCGCGATTCCCATGTCATACTCTTCTTTCAATTTTTCATAGAGCGTGACAAAGTCTCCGATTGCAGGCTGACTCGTCGACACGCGCTCCCCCGCATCGATCCACTCGTATACGGTTGTCGCATCGACTTCGATTCCGTCTTTATACGGTTGATCCCCTTTGACGACGTAAAGTGGAACGATATGGATGTCAGGATGTTTCGTTAAAGCATCCGGAAGGACAATTGTGCTGTCTGTAATATAGGCAATCTTCATGAAAAGTTCTCCCTTTAAAAAGTTTATTAGTACCTGGTTATATTATTTTATCACAGGTGAAGCGGTTTCACTATTTTTTCAAAACATCCTATGTGCTTGATGACCAATCTTTTCTCGAAAAGGGTACAGTATGTATAACGAATGAAGGAGGTGTGTTTAATATGATTCAACTACAGAACGTCAATAAAATCTATAAGACAGGCGATGTGGAAACAGCCGCCTTGAAAGACATCGACCTCACCATCCGTGATGGCGCGTTCGTCGTGATTCTTGGTCCGAGCGGAAGTGGGAAAAGTACACTACTCAATGTCATCAGTGGGCTCGACACCGTCACATCCGGCAAAATCACGTTCGGGGACACCATCCTGACTGATTTGTCTACTGAGCAGATGACGTCATTTCGACGCGATCACCTCGGCTTTATCTTTCAACAATACAACCTCCTTCAAAACTTGACCGTCTATGAGAACGTGCAACTCGGATCCGATCTATCGAAAGACCCACTCTCGATCGATGACCTGCTCGAACAGGTCGGACTCGCGGCAGCACGTGATAAATACCCGTATCAATTGTCCGGTGGCGAACAGCAACGCGTCTCGGTCGCCCGTAGCCTTGCTAAAAATCCGGCCCTCGTCTTTTGTGACGAACCGACGGGGTCGCTCGACGAAGAAAATTCGAAAAAGGTGCTTGAGCTGTTAGAGCGTTTGAACGAGACATACAAAAAAACAATTGTCGTCATCACGCACAACAATGGCATCAGTGAGATGGCAGACGATGTCATCAAGATGAACTCCGGTCGAATCACTGAAGTGACCCACCATGACATCCGGGTCGCGGCACGGGACATCCATTGGGGATAAGGAGGTGGTGATATGCTTTATAAAAATGTGTGGAAGACATTAAGTAAAAAATGGATGCAACTCCTTGCCATTGCAATCATCATCGTCATGAGTTCGCTCACATACACGATGATGTTTTACGGCATCAGCGGAATCGAGGTCCCGACCGAAGAATATCTAGAGCAATCGAACCAAGAAGATTTCGCCATTGAGATGCTCAACCGGGTAACGGAAGAAGAGCTGCGTGACCCCGATGTCGCCGCCCTAGCAAGTACAGGTACTTTCACCTTATCCGACATCAAACGAGCCGATAAGGGCGTCTTCAACCGTCTCATCACCTCACGAATTGATGCGGTCGAAAAAGAAATGCCGGATGCGACGATTGAACTGCGCGATTTGAAAGCCATCACGTACACACTCGATGGTGCCGAACATCGCGGACTGTTAATTAAAGAATCGGACACGATCAATCGCTCCTACCTTGAAGCAGGTGACAGACCGAACACGAACGACGAGGTCGCCCTCAATAAAAAATACGCAGAAGAGAACGGGATTGAAGTCGGGGACATGATCGATCTCGGTCGACCGTTCACAGTGAGCGGGTTTGTCCTCTTCCCCGACTACACGCTTCCACTCTTCGATGATAATTTATTCAATCTTGACCCGGGTTCGCAAACGCTTCTTCTCATGACGGATGAATCGTTCGAGTCAATTGTCGGACAAGAGTCATTCCGATTATCAGGTGTGACCGACCAAACGGTTGAGACCGACCTCGAACTACCTTTTGTCGTCTCGGTCATGGAAACCGAGAACATCATCCGAAGCGGCGCCATCTATAGTGAAATTTCATCCGGGAAGGCGATGGCCCTCGGACTCAGTTTGTTTATCGTTTCAATCGCTGTCATCATCGTCGCCATTCTAATCTCGAATATGCTCGAGGCCGAACGTGGTCAAATTGGACTGTTAAAAGCAATCGGATATAGTCGCCGTCAAATCGCCGCGCCTTATCTAGTGCTTATCTTAATTTTCGCTTTCTTCATGCTCATCATCGGTTATTTCCTCGGACTCTATTTCGCAAATCCATTAAAAGAACTGTATCTCGACTTTTATCTCTTGCCGTCCATCACGATTGCCCAAAGTCCGCTTGTCTTTTTGACGGCTGTATTTGCCCCACTGTTCTTCTTCGCGCTTGTCGCGGGCGGGGTCATCTATAAAATCATGGGAGAGAGCGCCCTCGCCCTCCTGTCACCGCGAGACAATGTCTCGCTCAATCGACTCAGCCGTCTCGTCAGTCGACTGTTGAAACAGGCGAGCGGCAAGACGAAATTTAAATATTTGTATGCGGTTAAGAGCACGGGGAGCTTCTTGATTTTCTTCCTCGGCATCTTGTTCTCAACAATCCTCATCATCTTCGCCCTCATGATGAACGGTGCCGTCGACCGAATGACCGTGGGAGGATTGAACGATGCCGTCTATGAATATGAAGCCTATACGGACTCGACACCGACTGTAGAAGAGGGTCAAGAGCCGTTCCTCACCTACCCGTTCGCCTTTGTCGAAGACAAACTCATCACTTTGAAAGGGTTGAGTGACGACAACACATTGTTTCCGCTTCAGAATGAGGACGGGGACAAGTTGGTACCGGAATCCGGTGGGTTGATCGTCTCTTCCTCGCTTGCCCTGAAACTTGGTCTTGAGACCGGACAAGAAATTGACGTTGACCTTGACGGAGACACGCTGACGTACCCGATCATTGGCATCGCCGATGAATTTTCCGGAGACTTCGCCTACCTGCCCCGAACAGAATTGAGTGAACTGTTAAGTGACGGAGTGACAGATAGCCTGTTCAACGGGATTTATGCGACGGAGCGTCCGAATGAGTCGGATTATCCGACCATTTTGTCCCGCCAAGGATTGATTGAACAGTCCGAGTCGATCAATCAATATATGAACTTCATGATGAACGTCTTAATCGGCGGAGCATCCCTCATCGCCTTCAGTATCCTGTTCGTTCTGACGGCGCTCACGGTCGAGAAGAACTACTACGTGATCTCGCTTTTAAAAGTGATGGGGTATCAGAAACGAGAAGTCCGCTCGATGATTTTGAACAGCTACTTCATCTACGCACTCGTCTCTGCTCTCTTGAGTATTCCGATTGCCCTGTTGACACTCCGAGTCATCATCGTCGTTTTCGCAGAAGATTACGGGCTCGTTCTTCCGCTTGAATTCGAATGGATTTATATCGTCTACACGCTTGGCGCGGTCGCTCTCCTCTTCTTCATGAGCACGTTCGTCAGCCGACGGAAGATCGATCAAATCCCACTTCAGGAAGTATTAAAGTCATATCAAGAATAATTTATGCCAAAATAGGGCATAATAGAGGATAGACCAGACCTCTCTTGAGGAGGGGTCTGACTTTTTGCAGAAAAGGATGATTGACATGAATCGTACACAAGTTATGCTCGCCATTCCCGGAAACTGGTCTTCCGTAGAAGGCGTAAGCGAACAAATCAGTTTACATAGTGAAGGCTACACAATGGCCGGTCTGCTGTTGCTTGAAGACGAAACAGGAAAAGCGTTCACCGTAGAAGCCGTAGAACGTGACCCTGCTCTAGCCGAGGCAATGATTCACGCGAGCTCCGGCGGGTTCACACCGAAAATCGCGAAAGGACTCGCACGTCACACACACGTCGTCTACTTGATTGTCGACGTCAACGATTTGACAGACGTCGCTGCGGCACGTCGAGCCGCGAACGCCGTATTAAACGCAGGCGGGCTCGGTGTCATGGTCGAATCGGCCGGCGTCGCCTACTCAAAAGAAGAATGGCAGGAGTCAAAAGAAGCAGATCTCGCGCTCGACTATTCACTCCTCACCGCAATCACAGAAGAAGAGAACGCCTATATGTCATGGGGAATGAAAGCGTTCGGTCATGCAGATGTGGCCGTGCCGATGACACTCGATATTGAAGATGCCATCCACGTGATTCACTCGTTCAACTTCCATCTCATCTCAGGAGGAACGATGTTCGGTGATGGTGACCGATTCGCTTTCGAAGACGGTCGTGCCTTCACGGTCGAAATGGGCGAAGACGAGCGAACGACGATTGACAACTTGTTGCATAACCCGTTCGGCTTGATTTACCTCGTGCCGCAAGCAGCAGAATAACCTGTCGGAGTGCCGTTAACGGTGCTCCGTTTTTTATTTTCAATATTTTCACCTCACTAAAAAACCTTCATCCGATGAATGGATGAAGGTTCATGTTCATGCTTGTCTCATTTCTTGCATACGTTCGAGTTGATGCGTCAGTTCACCGATTGGGACGAATCGTGCCCGGCGCAGCATCTCTTTCCCATTGATGAAAAAGAGGACGACCGGTACGGTGAAAATGGAGAAAGTTCCTGCTATTTCAGGGACTTCGTCCGAATCCACCGCGACTGATTCGATTTCAGGGAACTGTTGGAGCATCTCTTCGATTTGAGGTTTCAGCGCATGACAGACACTGCACCCTGGATGAGAGACATAGACGAGCAGTTGTTCCACGCCCGCAATCCGTTCATTCAATCCAGTCAAGGTTGTCATTGCTTCCATCTTGCATTCCTCCTATTTGTTAAGCGTCGAGCCACAAGACACCGACAGTTTCAAAGCCGGCATGTACCGCGATGGATGGACAGAATCGTGTCCGCACCACTTCGAGACCCGGTAATTTCGACTCGATGAGCGCGACAAAGTCGTCTTGCATCTTTGGTGAGAGTGCCGTCTGGACGAATACACGATTGTCTTTCACACCGTTCTCCGCATGACGACGTTCGAGTTCGCCGACCATCTCCGCATACGCCTTCTTCAACGAACGTGCCTTTTTAAACGGAATGACTTTTCCTGTCTCATCGAGCGTGATAATCGGTTTGATGTTCAAGATGTTCGCAAGGAACATCTCTCCGGAAGAAACTCGACCGCCCCGGCGCATCGTTTCCATGTTGCCGATAATCATGAAGAAGTTCTTCTTGTCGCGCCATGCCTCGAGCAGTGCGACGATCTCTTCGACCGACTTGCCTTCTTGTTCGGCGGCCTTACCGATTCGGACGAGTTCTTGTTGCGCTTCGAGCGCAGCATGCGAGTCGATCGTATATACTTTGAAGTCAGCCGCTTCTGCCGCTGCTTTTGAGTTTTTCGCTGTGCTGCTCAATCCGTTCGAACAATGGACGGCGATGGCACAATCGTACCCTTCCTCTTTTAAGCGCTCATAGCGCCCGATGAAGTCGCCGAAAATCGGTTGTGACGTCTTCGCTTCTTTCTTTTGGTCAATCATATACCGATGTAAGTCCTCAAGCGAGAGATTTGTTTCACTATAGCCGTTTCCGTCCACAATCAACTGAATCGGAACGATATCTACACCGAGTCGTGCTGCTTCTTCTTGGGAGAAGTTGGCCATGCTGTCGGTAATCCATGCGATTTTTGTCATAACTAAAGATCCTCCAATGGTCGTTCATTTTTGTCCAATCTCATTATACCTTATTTTTTGCCCCTATTCCTAGCCGACTGCTAGCCGTCTGAATGAGACGAAAAAACAGAGCGACACGCGGTCGCCCTGCCTCTCTTCACTTCGTCGAAATCAATTTCGTATGGGCGAATTCGTCATGCGGCAACTCGAGGTCCTTGTTTGACTTCATCTGTTGGAGTGCCCGAATTAAGGGAATCCCGAGCGTCGCCGGATAGACGACATCTTTATACAGCGTCCGTTTGATGACTTGCTCAAAGGAAAGCGGACGTCCATCTGCACTCACGACCTTGATTCCAACGATACGGTCACCTAGTGTCTGACCGTTTCGATACAGCATACAGTAGACTTCTCCGGCCATCGTCACAACGGTCGGGAAGTAGTACCGTTTTATTTCT
Organism: Exiguobacterium sp. s89; assembly: GCF_018617735.1. Classification (NCBI taxonomy): domain Bacteria; kingdom Bacillati; phylum Bacillota; class Bacilli; order Caryophanales; genus Exiguobacterium; species Exiguobacterium sp. s89. The sequence goes on along the minus strand of NZ_JACSKS010000002.1, from coordinate 476,469 downwards.
TTGTCCGGCCATACTTTTTTACGGATGGCCTTTTCAATCAGCTTGGCCGGTGTCTGAAAGACGACTTGGTCGATTTGACCGGCAACGGCTCGTTTCCAAAGCGGGACTGCCACAGTAATCATCCTTTCTCTCGCGGTTCTAGCCTTTCAATTCCTCTTTTATCGGCTGACGAAACCCTGAGAAGGGACATCCGCTTCTCGCAAACAAGTTCGGTGTTTTGATAACGTCATCATAATGCTCGTGGAAGACGTGCGTCGTCGCTGGGGATAAAGGCGGGATGAGCCAACTCCATTGTCCGGTGACGTCACGCCCCGCTTCTAGCTCATTTTTTTCGAACCGTTTGAACTGTTTAGCGGCGGTATGATGATCGACGATCGTAACACCCGCTCGTTCAAACGATTGCAGGACGGCGATATTCAATTCAACGAGAGCCCGGTCACGCCAAAGTGAGCGTTCTTTTGTCGTCTCAAGCCCGAGCGACCGTCCGACAAGTGGCAACAAGTCATAGCGGTCCGTGTCTGCTAAATTGCGCGCCCCGATTTCCGTCTCCATATACCAACCGTTGAATGGGATCGACGTAAACCGAAGCCCACCGATCTCAAGCTCCATATCGGTGATCGCCGGAAGAGCATGCCATTTGATCGCTCGCCCGTCAAATAAGTCAACGTCTTCATGTTCGATGTCCACCTCGAGCACTGCCTCACTTGGCAATTCGTAGAGACGAACATCCTGACCATCTGTGATCATGAGCGGAAGAACATCAAACGGAGTCCCGGAACCGACCCATCCAAGTTGTTCGGCCCGTTTCGTCATCGTGACAGACATCGGGTCTCCGATAATCCCGTCTGGCGTCTCATATCCTGCGTATCGAATCAGTTGTGCATTTAACAATTGGAACTCGTTCGGAAGGACCGTCATCGTCGAACGGATTTTCCCCTCGTTCGTGGCGAAATGAAGGTGATCGACCAGTCGAGCGTAGACATCGTCAAACGTATCGGCATCACGGGCGTCAATCACATGAAGCGTCTGCCAAAACAAACGTCCGATGCAACGATTCGAGTTTCGCCACGCCATCTTGGCCCCTTCCGACAACTCTTCTGTCGTCAACGTGTAAGTACCTGTTCGCTCAATTTCATCTTTTATTTGTCTTAGGCGTTCAGAAGGGTCGTCATGCCATTGTCGCATCCAGTCGCTCGCTTGGTCGTATAGGTTCATCTCATAAGTCTCCTCACTCATTCTCTCTTTCTCCATCTTAGAGAAAAGAAGACCCTTGTTTCAACTATCTATTCTTTCGCGTGACAGTCTCAATCTGTATGACCGTCTTTTTTTGAGCGCAATGTAAAACATCCTTCATCTTGTGTCGGTCCCCTAGTGAACTTGCATATCCAAAAAACCCCACTCGTTAAAAGTGGGGTCAACGTTTACTTGCGTTCTAAAACAAACGTTTTATAGGCTGGCACACGAATCTTACCTGATACGTGCTTGATTGTTTTCGTTCCGGCACGGTTACCATCGACAATCACGTTCCACTTCCCTTTCGGAAGCGTGATTCGGACATTTGTCGGGTTGGCGTTATGCGTGATGAACAAGTCATTCTTTTGACCAGGTGCATCTTCATCAATCGTGTACGTGATGACGTTCGCTTCCGCTTTATGGAACGTCAAGAATTGTTTCACGTCGCTCGCTTTCGTCATCCGGAGACCAGGGTTTGCCTTACGCATCTCAATCAACCCTTTCATGTACTGGACGTCCGCCTTGCGGTCTGCTGCCCGTTTCCAATCGAGTTGGTTGATCGAGTCCGGTGATTTGTACGAGTTGTGATCCCCTTCCTTCGTGCGCATGAATTCTTGCCCAGCGTGAAGGAATGTCGTCCCTTGACTCGTTAGTAGGATACTTGATGCGAGCCGATGCATCTTCGTTTTATTGAATTCAGATGCGATCGGGTTCGTCAACTCCAACTTATCCCAAAGGGTGTGATTATCGTGGGCTTCGACGTATGTGATGGCTTGCGTCGGTTCTTTTGTGAATCCTTTAATCGTGTCGCTATAAGCGATTTCTCCGACGATTCCCGTCTTCACGCGATTTTCCATGCCTTCTTTTCCGTTGACGAAACCTTTGTCCTCATCGTAGAAGACGCTCCCCTTCAAGCCGTCACGGATATTGTCGTTGAAGTGTGCGACTCCCGGCATGTCGTAGGCGTTCTTTTGATTTGCTTTTAATTCGGCATCGAGTGGTGTGCCGAGGTCCCATCCTTCTCCGAAGACGAGGATTGACTTGTCGACTCGATTCAACTCCGAACGAACTTTGTTCATCGTCTCGACGTCATGTATGCCCATCAAGTCGAAACGGAATCCGTCCCAATGGTATTCTTTCGCCCAATAGACGACCGAGTCGACGATGAGTTTTTGCATCATCGCTCGTTCGGACGCGGTATCGTTCCCGACACCCGTCCCGTTGGCGAAGTCCCCACCTTCTGTATAACGATAGTAGTAACCCGGTACGATTTTGTGCAAGTTCGACGCTTGGGCATCAAACATATGGTTATATACCACGTCCATGACACCACGTAGGTTGTTGTCATGTAAACCTTGAATCATCTGTTTCATTTCCGTGATGCGTACTTTTGCATCGTAAGGGTCCGTTGAATACGACCCTTCTGGCGCATTATAGTTTTTCGGGTCGTATCCCCAGTTATATGTCGCCATCGGATTCGTCTCATCGACCGATGCCGTGTTGAAGTCATAGACAGGAATGAACTGGACATGAGTCACGCCAAGGTCTTTGACGTGGTCGAGTCCTGTTTTCGTCGCCGTCTTTTTACCGTCGATGAGGAGACGTGTTCCTGGTTCGATGACACCGAGGTATTTCCCTTTGTTTTTGATGCCTGAGTCATACTTATCCGTCTTCACATCAAAGATTGAAAGGTCACGGACGTGTGTCTCATAGATAATCGCATCCGTTGACTGCTTCAACTTCGGCTTCATCGAGTTCCATCGTTTCGGGTCCGTTTCTTTCAAATCGACGACGACGCCCTGATCACCGTTCACACCGACAGCCGTCGCATACGGATCGACCGCACGAACCTTACCTGTCGCATGTGTCACTTGGTACGTATAGCCGATGTCGTCAAGGTCACCGCGTACTTCCGTCACCCACGTGCCACGCTCACCGCGTTTCATCTTGATGGCTTTTTTCATATCTTTATCGTTCGTTGGTCGGTCTGTCGGCATATTCCAAAGCTCGAGCTCGACTTGTTGAGCCGTCGGTGCCCAAAGAACAAACTTCGTTTTCGATTTTTGGTACGTGATGCCGAGTTTACCATCGTACGCATATTTCGCGTCGAATTCTTTCGAGCGAAGCACCTTGCCGGCTTGGAGTGTCTGTTCGCCGTATTCCGGATGCGACGCTTGAATAATCTTCGCTAAATCGATGTCTTCTGTAAATTGAATCGTGACCGACTTGTCTCCGGTCTTTTCAATCGACTCAACCGTTGCACCGTCTACGCTCAATTCATCGATGAACGCGTCCGTAATGGCACGGTTCGTCGTGAGTGTCGCTTGTCGGAACGTATCCGCCGAGAACGCGACGAGTTTAGGGGAACGGTCGATTTGTGGCTCTGAATAATAGATGGTCGAATCTCCTTCAACGAGCCAAATCTCTTTCGCTGTACCGAGAACAAAACGGTCTTCGCCGTCCTTTTCCGTCCATTCTCCTTTTTTCGTGATTAAACCCATCAATTTTTTCGATTCCGGGTTGGCGAGTTTCACGTTCGCGATGGCGCCGAATGCATCGGTCTCATCGAACGTGATGTTCTGTCCGTCCCCGCCCTCCGGCCAAGCCCACAGACCCCAGTCCGTGTATGTATTATCGTAACGGAAATAGTGAACTTTCATGTCGATTTCCGTTGAGACCGTCTCCCCGTCCGGGTTTGACGTATAAATCGTCGGGTCGCCTGACTTGATCCAAACTTCCGCGACACCGTCTTGGATCATATCGTTCGTGATGAAGCGGTCATTCTCCGACCCTTTATCTTTGTCCCAATTGTCCGTTCGGACGATGAGACCGATTTTTTCAGGTGAGTCGACCGGGAATTCATAAGCCGCCACCTTTCCAAATGAATCTCCCCCATTAAACGTGAAGCCTTTATTCGGGAAGTAATCTGGGCCATTTGCCCAAAGCCATAAGTTCCAATCCTTTTCATTATCCGGCGCCTCTTGATAATGGACGACGACTAAAGTCGACTCCCCTTTATCTAAAGCGGACGCCGGCATCGGAAACATTGACAGAATTAGTGCAAACGTTAGCACAACTGCCCATACGGGTTTCCATTGTTTTTTGACCATGAGGGTCCCTCCTTGTAGCACTATTTTAAGAAAACGCTTACACAAAAATTGTAAACGGTTTCCTTTAACGAAGCAATGTTATTTTAGAAAAGGGTCAATTGGCATCAGTTGACGGGAATGTCACCTGAGGAATATGGACTAAAGAGAGTTCTGTTCACAAAAAACGACGTCCGTATGACTCGGACGTCGTCTTGTTTAGTTCCCGTACTTTTTGAATAACTGATAGTTTTTGTTACCGCCCGACAAGTTGTACACGTCGGTGAATCCGAGGTTACGGAGCACGTTCTGTGCTGCGTTCCCCGTCACTCCACCGTTACAGTAGACGACGGTCGGTTTGTTTTTGTCCATGTCATTCGCCGCTTCCCGGAGATGACCGAGCGGGACGTTGACCGCACAATCGACACATGCCTTCTCGAACTGTGCTGCTTTACGCGTATCGATGATTTGCATGTCTTCACCTGCGTCGATCCGTGTCTGAAGCTCGGCCGGTGTGATGAGTCGTGCCGCCTTGTCGATGCTGTTCGAAAGGACCATCCCCGTATACATGACCGGATCTTTCGTCGTCGAGAACGGTGGTGCGTAGGCAAGGTCGAGGTGGAACAAATCATCTACTTTTGCCTTGAGCGTGATCGCCGTGACGAAGACGTCGATTCGCTTGTCGACCCCTTCGAATCCGACAATTTGGACGCCGAGCAGTTGACGTGTCGCACGGTCCGCGACTGCTTTAATCGTCATATCTTTTCCACCCATATAGGCTGGTTTATCCGGTTTCGTGTTATGAAGCACCTCAATATCGTACCCGAGTTCACGCGCTTCTTTTTCGGCGAGACCCGTCTGCGCCACGGCAAGTCCGAACACTTTGAAGATGCCCGTACCGAGGATGCCGCGATGTTCGAGATGTCCTCCCGTGATGACGTCTCCTGCGGTCCGCCCCATCTTATTCGCTGTCGAACCGAGCGGGCGCCAGATTGGTTTACCTGTCACGATGGAGAAGCTCTCCGCGACGTCACCGGCGGCATACACGTCTGAGACGTTCGTCTCCATCCACTCATTGACAGCAATCGCACCCGTTTCACCCAATTTGACACCCATTTGCATAGCGAGTTCGACGTTCGGACGGACCCCGACCGATAGGATGACGAAATCTGTCTCAATCGTCTTCCCACTCTCGGTGACGACACGCTCCACATGACCGTCACCAATGAGTTCCGTCACCGTCTCACCGAGCATGAGCTCAATCCCGTTCTGTTCGAGATGCTCCTCGACGCGGCATGCCATGTCCTTGTCGAGTGGGGGCATGACTTGCGGCACGCGCTCGATGATAGTGACCTCCACACCGCGAAGTTTCAACTGTTCGGCCATCTCAAGACCGATGAAGCCGGCCCCGATAATCGTGACATGTTTTGGGTCTGTCGAATCCACGAACGAACGTGTAGCTTCCGCGTGTTGGATGTTTCGAATCGGGAAGACGTTGTCCGATTTCACTCCAGGAATCGGTGGGACGATGCTTGTCGCCCCTGTCGCGAGGACGAGGACGTCATACGAGTCCGTGAACGTCTCACCGGTATCTAAGTTTTCAACCGTCACCGTTTTCGCATCCTTGTCGACCGCTGTCACGTTATGTCGTGTCATGACGTCGATGTTATACCGCTTCTTAAAGAAGGCGGCGTCACGCGGCGTCAAGTCATCACGTGATTCGACTTCTCCACCGACATAGTAAGGAATCCCACATCCCGAATACGAGATATCGTAATCCCGGTCGTAAATCGTAATCTGTGCATCTTCGTTGTTACGACGTGCCTTTGCTGCAACGGATGTCCCCGCTGCGACCGAACCGATAATCACTAATTTCATAAAAACAACTCCTTAATAAAGTAATAAGCTGATATACAGACCAAATAGTGTAATGGCGAGTGTAGGAATCGTCAGGATGATCCCGACTTTAAAGTATTCACCCCATCCAATTCTCAACCCTTTTGTCCGAAGTACGTGGAGCCATAATAATGTTGCGAGCGACCCGATCGGCGTAATCTTTGGACCTAAGTCTGAGCCGATGACATTCGCATAAATGAGCGCTTCCCGAATCTGGCCGGTCGTATTCGTCAAGTCGATGGCGAGCGCATCAATCATGACGGTCGGCATATTATTCATGACTGAGGACAAGACGGCAGCCAAAAATCCCATTCCGAACGTCGCACTGAAAGCATTCACCGCAAACCAGTCGATAAAGTTCGCAAGCACTTGTGTGAGTCCGGCGTTCTGTAATCCATAAACAACGACGTACATGCCGAGCGAGAAGAAGACGATGGCCCACGGTGCTCCTTTGACGACTTGTGTCGTCTCTACCGCAGCTGAACGGTTCGCCATCACCAAGAAAAATAGGGCGATGACAGCGGCGACGAGTGAGACCGGGATGCCAATCAAGTCACTCGTAAAGTAACCGATGACGAGTAACGCGAGCACGACCCACGATAAGCGGAACATCGTATGGTCTTTGATGACTGACGCAGGTTTAGCCAATTGAGATGCATCATACTGTTTCGGGATGTCTTTTCTGAAGTACAAATACAATACGAGTAGACTGCCCGCAACCGCAAAGACGTTGACGAACACCATCCGTGCCGCATACTCGGCGAACCCGATTCCGAAGAAGTCGGCCGAGACGATATTGACCAGGTTCGACACGATGAACGGCAAACTCGCTGTATCGGCGATAAATCCAGAGGCCATGACGTACGCCAAGACGACCGCATCCGGCAGTTTGAGAGCCCGGACCATCGCTAAGACGATCGGCGTCAAGATGAGCGCCGCCCCGTCGTTTGCAAATAGTGCTGCAACGAGCGCACCGAGTAGCGTGATGTAGACGAATAACTTCACTCCACCACCTTTTGCGATTCGGGCCATATGTAATGCGGCCCATTCGAAAAATCCAATCTCGTCTAAAATGAGCGAAATGATGATAATCGCGATGAATGTGAACGTCGCGTTCCAAATGATACCCCATACTGTTCCGACATCATCAAAATTGACGACGCCCAAAATGAGGGCAATGACGGCCATCCCCATCGCCGAGTAACCGATGCCGAGGCCTTTCGGTTGCTTAATGATGAGGAAAAGCGTCACCACAAATATAAGACTAGCAATCCATTCCAAAACGTTTCCCTCCAACTTTTCAATTCATCAAGTGTCACATGAGACATCACACGTACACGCCACTTCAGTCAGTTCCACTTGTTTCAATAGGTCGACGACGAGCGGATAAAACGGGCTCGTCTCGTTCAATCGATAGTGAATCCACTGTTTGTCCCGGCGCTCTAATAAAAGTCCCGCCTGACGCAACATTTTCAAGTGACGGCTGATCGCCGGTTGCGAGATGTCGAAACAATCGACGAAGCTACAGGCACACTGTTCGCCTGCTTCCATCTGTTTCAACATCGTCAACCGGGTCGGGTCACCGAGCACCTTGAGTACTTTACTCAGTTCATCTACAGCGTACATATTTGTTCCCCACCTCTCATATAACTCTTCCGTTATATAACCTGTACGTTATGAAAATAACATAGTTTTTAACACGAAGCAATTGTCATTTCGGGTTGAATTCGGTATGATGAAACACGTTGAAAATGTCAGAATCCATTATTTTGATTTTCGTGAGACTCGAAAATCAAATCATCATATTATAAAGAGAAAGGTGTGTTCTTTTGGAAAGATTGAATACGTTGAAACACGAATGGCTCGGAAATGTCCGAGCCGACATTTTAGCCGGGATTGTCGTCGCCCTAGCGCTCATCCCGGAAGCCATCGCCTTCTCCCTCATCGCGGGAGTCAACCCGATGGTCGGACTGTATGCCTCATTCATTATCGCTATGGTCATCTCAATCGCCGGAGGCCGTCCTGCGATGATTTCGGCTGCAACTGGTGCGATGGCGCTCGTCATCGTTTCACTCGTCGCCGACCATGGTCTCCAGTACTTGCTCGCCGCTGGTATTTTGACCGGGATCATTCAAATCGTTCTCGGCTACTTCGGCATCGCCCGGTTGATGAAATTCATTCCGCGCGCCGTCATGGTCGGTTTCGTCAATGCGCTCGCCATTTTGATTTTCCAGGCACAATTGTCAAACTTTGAAGGCGAAAGCTGGATCATCTGGGCGATTGTCGCCGCATCACTCGCCATCATCTTCTTGTTCCCACGTGTCACGAAAGCGATCCCGGCTCCGCTCATCGCGATTGTCGTCATGACCATTCTCGCGATTACATTCGGACTTGATACGAAAAATATTGGAGATATGGGGACGATTTCAGCTACGCTTCCAGACTTCTTGTTCCCGGATGTGCCGTTCACGCTCGAGACACTTATGATAATCTTGCCGTACTCGATTTCGCTCGCCTTTGTCGGATTGATTGAATCGCTCTTGACGGCGCAAATCGTCGATGACATGACGGGTACAGATTCCAACAAAAACCGCGAATCACGCGGACAAGGAATTTCGAACATCATCGCCGGATTCTTCGGTGGGATGCCAGGATGTGCGATGATCGGTCAATCTGTCATCAACGTTTCGTCAGGTGCGCGTGGTCGTCTGTCGACGTTCACAGCCGGACTTGCACTCTTCATCATGATCATGACGATGAGTGATGTACTCATGCTCATCCCGGTCGGTGCGCTCGTCGGAGTCATGTTCTTCGTATCGTATGCAACATTTGACTGGGGCTCGCTCAAAGCGATGCGCACCGCTCAAAAGTCGGATACGGTCGTCATGCTCGTCACGGTCCTCGTTACCGTCTTCACACATGATCTGTCCCTCGGGGTACTCGGTGGAATCTTGACGGCTGCGATTTTATTCGCCGCCAAAATTTCAAAGATCGACCTCGGTCGCCAAGTTACTTCAAACCGCGTAGATTATACAGTCAACGGACAGCTGTTCTTCGCTTCGACGTCTGAATTTGTCAACCAGTTCGATATTACAGAAGATATCGACGTAGGAATCAACACAGTCACAATCGACTTTGCGAACACGCATCTTTGGGATGATTCGGCCATCGGTGCCATCGATAAGGTCGTCTTTAAATACCGAGAAGTCGGAATCGAACCGGAACTTCTTAACTTGAACAAAGACTCGGAAAAACTGCTCAACACTCTCGCGCTTCACTTGAAGCAACAAGATACGAACGCCGGTCACTGATTCGTCATTTCCCCTGTTCGGCAAATCACCTATACTAAAAGTAGAACGTGCGAAAGAGGAGGAGTTTTCATGGGAAAGGTATTTTTAGCGGCAGATGGTTCTGCCCACTCGAAACGTGCGCTTGAAAAAGCGATTCAACTTGCAAAGGCGTCGAATGCGTCAATCGATATCGTTCACGTCATCAGTGCGAAAGAATCGAAGGAAGCGGCTCTCAATTCGACAGGTAAAATCGATTTGGAGACGAAGCGTAAACAGATGCTCAAGCCATTGTTTGACTTGGCGGAAGCGGAAGGAATCCATTACGAATATATTGAGCTCCGAGGCGAACCGGACGTTGAACTCGTCAAATATGCGAATCACGAGCCTTATGAATATGTCGTTGTCGGCTCGCGCGGCTTAAATACGTTCCAAGAGTTCGTGCTCGGTAGCGTGAGTCATAAACTCGCCAAACGCGCGCTCGCTCCTGTCATCATCGTCAAATGATCCGTTTTCCCCATCTCCATGTGAGATGGGGATTTTTTGTGTCACATACAGGGGACCTTTCGTTCGTGTAGAATGAGTTAAAGATCGTTTACTTCAAAAGGAGGTTCTCGCTATGGATATCACAAACGACCCGAATACACTTTTACTCATCCTACTCCCTGTCTTGATTTTGCAACTCATCCTGCTCGTTGTCGCTTTGATCGACCTATTCAAACGCGACGTGACGAACGGCCCGAAATGGGTATGGCTTCTCGTCATCGTCTTCATTAACATTCTTGGACCGATTGTTTACTTCTTATGGGGACGGGCAAAACGATGAAGGTCACACACATTTCGAAACACTTCGGATCGTTCAAAGCACTCGATGATGTCAGTTTTGAGTTGCGCCCTGGATGCACGTCCTTACTCGGTGAGAACGGAGCGGGTAAGACGACGCTTTTAAACCTGCTCGCCCGTGTCACGAACCCTACAAGCGGTGACGTGAGCGGTCACGTACAAACACGCATCGGTTATTTGCCGCAACGTCCGGCCCTCTACCCGTCTTTGACTCCCGTCGAGACGATTCGATATGCCGCCGAGTTGACAGGTACAAAGCACGTCGACCCCGTCAAACTGTTAAAACGTGTCGGTCTCGAACCGGTCGACCGACCGGCTGCAAACCTATCCGGAGGGATGCGCCAACGACTCGGCATCGCACAGGCGCTCGTGCATGACCCGGAATTATTGCTGCTCGATGAACCCGTCTCCGCACTCGACCCTCGCGGTCGTCGGGAAGTGCTCGATTTATTGAGCGATTTGAAACGGGAGCGAATGATTCTCTACTCTACGCACGTTCTCCCGGATGCCGAAGAAGCGAGCGACTGGGTGCTGCTGCTTCGACAAGGCAAATTGCTCATGGAAGGCACCGTGACCGACCTGCTCGGTTCGAAATCGACCATCGAGTTACGACTCTTCGACGACGAAACGAGTGGAGCGGACTGGAACCAACTAGAAGGTGTGACTCAGACAATCCAACACGGTTCAACGTGGGTATTCGAATCATCGGACCGAAAGCTCGCCGAGCGAGCGATTTTGCGACGCGTCTTGGAACTGAACGTCGTCATCCAATCGCTGCACGTCGGGCATCCGTCTCTTGAGTCCTTATTTTTGGAGGTGAACGCCTGATGCGTACAGCAATCTTCAAACAAGAATGGCGCGAAGCATGGTCGAACAAACGACTCATTTGGATTCCCGTCGCCCTTATGCTCCTCGCCTCGATGCAGCCGATCACACTCTACTTCTTACCGGATATCCTCGCTTCCGGTGGGAATTTCCCTGATGGAACCATCATCGAGATCCCGATCCCAACTCCGGAGGAAGTCTTAATCTCAGTGAGTGAACAGCTTCGTCAAATCGGACTCCTCATCGTCTTATTGTCGGCGATGCATACGTTCAGCCATGAACGGACGAATGGGACACTCGCATGGCTCAAGTCATTACAAATCCCGACATCACGTATTGTCATCAGCAAATGGGCCCATTATGCCTTATTGACGGTCGGCGGTATTTTGCTCGCACAAACGGCAGCAGCATACTATACAGTGATTCTATTTGATGCATTTGACTCGGTCGATTTTCTCGTGTCGACGGCACTTCTCGTCTGTCATTTCATCGTACAACTATCTATCTTCTTTTTCATCGCGGCACTTTTAGAGAGCGGCGTGGTTGCGGTCGTCTTGACGCTCGGACTCCACTTCGTCATGTCCCTCTTAATTGGTTGGGTCGACCTTGATTGGATGCCATGGATGCTCGGACCGCTATCGAGCGAGGTGTTACTGACAGAGGTGGATCTCGTTTGGCCGCTCCTGACAGGAATCCTCGTTGTCGTCCTCTCGCTTTATGTGGCGTCGAAACGCCTTCGCTTCATGAGTCATTCGGCGTAAACGTCTGACCTTGTAAATGATTCATTTGCCACTATCTTCCCTTGGATAAAAATGGTTATATTATTTTATATAGGATTTTTTGAAAATCGGGAGGCATAACAATATGAACTGGAAGACGACTACAATGTTCAGTTTAATTGCTGGAACCCTCTTCACCTCTCCTCTATCGACTCATGCTGAAGGGTCATTTCAACAGACGGACGACGGCATCGTCTACACCTCGAGTGACGGGACGGTGTTGACGGGTTGGCAAGAAATTGAGGGTCATACGTACTATCTGAACGATGACGGAACGCTCCTTACAGGTTGGCAAGAAATCGAAGACGCTACATATTATTTTGAGGCAGACGGCCGACTCATCACCGGCCCTTACACTGTCGACGGCACGACATATACATTTGACGAGAACGGGAAGCTGCTCATCGGATGGCAGGAACGGGATGGTCTCGTCTATTATTACGATAAAACCGGTCAACCGGTTACCGGTTTCCAGACAATCTCAGGCAAGCGGTACTACTTCACCGAGGAAGGGGTCCGTCTCTCGGGATGGCAACAGCTTGGTGACGCCAAACATTACTTCTTCCCGGACGGCACAATCCATACGGGCATGTACACAATAGACGGAAAAAAGTACTATTTGATGGAACATGGCGAAATGGCGACTGGTTGGAAAACGATCGGCACGCGTCGCTACTACTTCGGGGATGACGGCAAACGTCGTCAAGGACTCGCCCGCATCGGCGAGAAAATGTATGGCTTCCATCCGTATTATGGATATCGTCTCGAGGGACTTCATCGTATCAACAACCGGCACTATCTGTTCGGAAAATACGGTGACCGTAAGTACGGTCTCCAACGCATTGACGGTGTCATGTACGGCTTTCACCCGACCTACGGCTATCGTCTTGAAGGAATCCATAAATTAAACTCACGTTATTATTCGTTCGACTACTACGGTCGACGCGAATATGGATTCCAGACGGTTGATGGGAAGAAGGTCGGGTTCCATCCGACATACGGTTATCGGCTGCAAGGGAAATTCCGATTGGATGGAAAAACGTATCATTTCCACTCGACCGGCGTCCCCGAAAAAGGCTGGAAATTCACGACCCAGTACGAATATTTCGCACCTGCCTTAACGAAAAAGACGGACTGGCAAGCCATTAACGGGAAGTGGCATTACTTCGACACGTTCGGAAAAATGTATCAAAACCGCCGCGTCGGTAACGCCTCGTTCGATGCGCGGGGCGTCTATTCTCAAGCGCTGTCCATCTATAAAATGAGCGTCCCACTCTATCGTCAGTTCCCGATGGGGTACCCGTCTGGCTGTGAGTTCTTCTCCCTCAAGATGGCACTTGAAGAGAAAGGCCGTGCCGTCGGCGCATCCACCTTATACAACGAGATGCCAAAGAGTATGTGGAACGCTCGCTACGAGAACAGACTATACCGTTGGGTCGACCCGAACGTCATGTTCACCGGTGACCCGAAACGGACGCTCGGCAAATATAAAAACTATGGGATTTATCCAAAAGGTATGATCGGATTTGCCAGCAAATATCGTCCTGTGAAAGACTTGTCCAACCAAGGACTCGGTTCGATTGAACGGGAATTGTCGATGGGCAACCCGGTCATCGTCTGGGCGAGCGTTGACTTCAACAAGCCGTACGGCTACTTCAACTGGTACACCGCCTCGAACAAGAAGTTCACCGGCTACGTCAACTATCACGTCATGTTGGCGACCGGCTATGACAAGTCAAACTTATACATTAACGACCCGTATCGCGGTCGCTTGGTCATCCCGAAATCAAAAGTGAGCGCCGTCATGGGCGCGACGGGATGGAAGGCGCTAGCGGTCAGGTAGTCACGAAAGGATGGGCTCACGAAGAGTCCGTCCTTTTTGTAATGAAATGGTAAAACTAAAAATCAGCCGTACAATATAGAATATAAGGAGTCCCACAAAAGGAGTCGATCAGTTGAAAAAATACATACCTCTACTACTCACGATGATTCTGACCCTCGGTATCATCGAATCACCGCTCGGTACGAATCGGGTGCACGCTTATTACGAGACGTCGATCAACACGACGGGTTACGTGACAAAAATCAGTCAACTCAATGTCCGACAATCCCCTTCATTGAGCGCGAAGCGTCTTGCACTCATCCCACGGGACGGATCGATGCGTGTCCGTACTTCGTTTCAATTGGACGGCGTACGTTGGTATAAGATTCAATGGGGCAGCGGCTACGCCTATTTGCCGGCAAAGTATGTCCGGTTGTCCACTGCCGAGGTGAAGTTCACGAAACCGACGTATGTCAAACCGTCGAGCGTCTACTTAAAGTCACGTCCGTTGACGACATCCTCGAACGTCAAATTCGTTCGTCAAGGCACCGAACTCGAGACCGTCTCTTACCGTTATACCGGTACGACACGATGGTATAAGGTACGTTACGGAACGTACACGGGGTATATCCTCGCCAAACACGTCCGTTTCACATCGCCCGTCAACGTATTGACCGAGACGAATAAAGAGCGGGATGTTGCCGGCCTCTCTCTTCTCGCTGCTTCGAGCGAGGCGAATCGTGTCGCCCAAGTCCGGGCGGAGGAGATGGCACGTACCGATCAATTCTCGCACACGCTCAACGAGAACGGCACACCAGGCGATACGTTAGACGCTTACGGCGTCTCGTACCGTGGCTGGGGCGAGAACATCTATAAAGGGTCAAGCGATCCGGCCCGTGCGGTCGATGCTTGGATGAACAGTAGCGGACATCGCGCGAACATCTTGAAGGCGAATTACACCCATCTAGGAATCGGCAAAGCGACCGATGCCCAAGGGTCTACCATCCATGTCCAAATCTTTTTGACGAAATAACCGATGAAGGGACAGTCACCTCGTGGCTGTCTTTTTTTAGCCAAACAAAAAGAGCGGATTCTCATCCGCTCCGAACGATACGATTCTCACACCTCATGCTCCTTCACAAGCACACGAAAACGCGGTCGGACGGTCAACTCGATTGACGTCACGGTCCGCTTCCGGTCTTCCGCGAGTACGATCAACAACTCCGCATGGTCCCGCCGGTCTTCTAAAATCTCGACTTTGCTGACCGTTCGAAGCAGTTGATAATAGACCAATTCCCCATCCTGATTCTTGACACTGATTTCAAACTCGTGATAGCTCGGGGATATTTTAAAGTAGAACGTCTCTTCTTTATTCGTGAATCGAAAAATCGACTCGTCATAGTAAAACGGTAACGTCGAATCCATCCGTTTCGGTTCGACTGTACAAAACGCGGAAAGCACAACTTCGTCTGGGAACAATGCCCCCTCTTGTTTATTGAATTGCCATCCTTTCATCCCAATCCCTCATTTCAACACAATAATTATCTGAATACTTAGATTATTACATATTTCGATGAATCCGGACAGGTAAATTCATGACAATCAGCGAAAACCATTGGGTAGCATATTGAGAATTATTTTATATAAGAAAGGAGTACACACATGCCAATCATCTCGCTCGACCATGTCACGAAACGATTCGGGGACACGACAGCATTAAATGACCTCAGTCTCCAAGTCGAAGAAGGTGAACTATTCGGCCTGCTCGGTCCGAACGGTGTCGGTAAGACGACCGCCATCTCTGTCATGTTAAATCTGTACGAGGCAGATTCCGGGTCGATTCATATATTCGGACAATCGATGCCAAAAGACGAACTGGCCATTAAACGCCGTGTCGGCATTGTGCCACAACACGTCTCTGTCTATGATCAGCTAACTGTCTATGAAAACATCCAATTCTTCGCCGAACTGTATGGATTCAGTCCAAAAGAAGCGAAACAAAAGACCGAGTCCGCCATTGCCTTCGTCGAACTCGATGCTCACCAAAAGAAACGTCCACCTGAATTATCCGGTGGTCTACTCCGCCGCCTCAATATCGCCTGTGGAATCGTTCATGAACCTGAGCTCATCTTCATGGATGAACCGACCGTCGCCATCGACCCGCAGTCGCGTAACACGATTTTAGAGAATATCCGTGAACTGAATCGTCGCGGGGCCACCATCATCTACACCTCCCACTATATGGAAGAGGTCGAGCTCCTTTGCGACCGAATCGCCATAGTCGATGAGGGGAAAATCATTGCCGAAGGGACGCAAGACGAGTTGAAAGACCGTGTGATGACACTCGAGACGGCCCGAATCAAAGTCGATGCGCTTACTCCACACTTGCTCGAACGACTTGACGCACTCGAACATGTTCAAAAAGTGGAGTACGCAGAACCGTACATCGAAGTTTCATTAGATAAAGATACCCCGCTCGCACCGCTCCTTGAGACGCTACATCATGAACATGTACACTTCACATCCATCACGGTCGACCGTCCTTCCCTCAATACCGTCTTTTTGGCATTGACCGGGAAGACGCTTCGAGAATAGGAGGGCTTCTCATGTGGACTTTCATCAAATACGATGTGAAACAGCGACTAAGGGACCGCACCACGATCTTTTGGATGCTCATCTTCCCACTCATTCTCATCTTCGGCCTCGGGACGATGCTCTCGGCCGTCTTCAGTGACACGTTCAAATTGCCGGTCACGAATGTCGCCTACGTCGAATCGTCGACCGATCAGTACCGCGAGCCGCTCGAGAACTTTTTAAACGAAGAGGATATTCAGGCGTTCATCCGTCTCGTCCCATACGAAGACATCAAGTCTGCCGAACGTGGCGTGAACGACGGGGATGCAGATGTCATCTTACAGCTCGACAGGAGGGACATCACGCTCTTTTATGAAGAACCGACGACTGTTGAGTTCGACGTCTTAGATGCCATCCTCGGGCAATATACGGCAATTGCCAATCAACAGATTACGCTTGCAGAAGCAGGTGTATCGGCCCCGTACGAGAATGAAACGTGGCTTGATACGGAGAGTGTCGACTTAGCTGGACGCACCCCGACCTCGCTTGAATATTTCACCGTCACCATCTCCATCATGACGGCTCTATTCGGATCGTTCTATATCACGGCGATGGCACGAGAAGAACAGCCAAACACCGGAAGTTATTTACGCATTCAGGCGGCACCTGTCCGCACAGTTCAATATCGGCTCGCGCGGACGTTCAGCCGCTATGTCATCATTTTGCTACAACTCATCCTCCTGTTTTGGTTCAGTCATTTCGTCTATCGGACCTTTGATTTAGAAAACGTTCAATTCGGATATTTGATCCTCTCCTGGTTTGGGTTGACCGCATACGGGGTCACCATTGGATTTGTCATCGTCAACCTTCCGAAGTTGAGCACGACGACGAAAGATGCGATCGTCAACGGCTTCGTCGCCATCATCATGATCTTATCAGGCGGCTACGTCCCCGGCTTTGATCAGGTGACGCTGAACTATGCACCGTGGACCGCTTATGTGTTCATGCCGATCTTTATGCGGGACGGGATGCTGCCCGTACTACTTCGCGAAGGTGACATGAGTATGTACTGGCAGAGCCTCGGACTGCTCGGAATTCATTTACTCGTCTTGATTGCGGTCAGCTATATTCTCTCGAAAGGGGTGAAACGTCATGGTGCTCATTAGACACGTAGCCAAACGAATGCTAAGGAAGAAAGGACTATGGGTATTCACATTCGTGTCAATGTTCGGTTTCGCACTCATCTTGTCCTTTGTCGGGGGAACGTCAAGCCTGAACGCATCCATCGGTGTCGTCGACCAAGACGGCGGAATCCTTGCCGAGCGTCTGATCGAGGAAGCCGAACGGTTCGGTCGAGTCACCTTGCTTGAAACGAATGAAGAGGACGTTCTGTTAGAGGGGGAAGACATCGTCCTCCTCATCCCTGAGAACTTTACAGAACGTGCCTTCGCTGGCGATATGCCCCGGCTTTCCTTCTCCGCGATTGCCGGGAGTGACGCATCTTTGATTGAACAGGCTTTGAACGGTCACTTGTCGCGCGAACGTCAACTGCTTGAAGCGAGTGAGTATGATGAAACCACGTTCGAACAACTTGCGTCACAAGAAACGACGAACGGCTACACACTCTCGAATGAACCATTCCAAGACAGTGTCGCCACGACCGCCCGTACCCAAGCCTTTTTCGGTCTGTTGTCATTCATCATGATGTCAACATTTCTCCAATTCATCCCGATGTTTGTCGCAGACGACCGGGACGAGAAGATTTATGCGCGTTTGTTCGCTACACCTGTGACACCTCGGGGCTATTTCGCATCCCTTCTCCTCGCCTTTTATCTCGTCGGCTTCGTCTATGTGATGCTGTTGATTGGTGTGAGTCTCGCCCTATATGGCCAGGACGTATGGACGCATCTCCCGACCATATTCGCATTGTTCGCATCCTATCTGCTCGTCTGTCTGGCGTTCGGTGGTCTCATCGCTGTATTTGCGACGAATCGGGAGAAGGCGAATATCTTTCAAATCTCCGTCACGATGGCATCCGCCATCACCGGCGGGGCATTTATTAGCCTTTTGTGGCTACCGGATTCATTGAAGCTGGTCGGTCGTTTCTTACCGACGTATTGGTTGAACAACGGCGTCATCACGATGTACGAGGGGCAGTTCCCCTTCCTCTCCATCCTCGTCATGATTGGTATGACCGGACTTGTTTTCCTGTTCACCATCCTTGTGTTGAAAAAACGACCACTCACCATCTAAAAAAGCGAGGTCTCCTATTCATCTGGAGACCTCGCTTTGCTTTATTGTTGGAGCGTCGGAACGACTTTTTCAAAGAAGACATCGACGAGTGAAGGGTCAAACTGCTTGCCCGCCTCTTCAAGGATGACAGCGAGCGCCTCATCAATCGTCTTCGCTTGCCGGTAAGGTCGGCCTGTCACCATCACATCGAATGTATCAGCGATGGAGATGATGCGGGAAGCGAGCGGGATTTCATATTCACTCAATCCTTTCGGGTACCCCTCCCCGTCCCATCGTTCATGGTGCGCCAAAACGATTTCAGACAAGGCGATGTATTCAGGTACTGTACTTAAAATGTTGTAACTGATCTCGGGATGACGTTTGATTTCATGCCACTCGGAT
Organism: Exiguobacterium sp. s89; assembly: GCF_018617735.1. Classification (NCBI taxonomy): domain Bacteria; kingdom Bacillati; phylum Bacillota; class Bacilli; order Caryophanales; genus Exiguobacterium; species Exiguobacterium sp. s89. The sequence continues at coordinate 457,490 of NZ_JACSKS010000002.1, read as the reverse complement.
TCGGTCAACGCACCTGATTTGTCCAAAATATCGTTGCTGATCGCCACTTTCCCGATGTCATGCAAAATGGCGGCCGTTCGAATCTCATTCACCTCGGCACTCGTGAACCCCATCGCCTCGGCGAGTTGTCCCGCTAAATTGGCGACACGTTGAGAATGTGCCTCCTCCCGTGGAATCTTCTCGTATAATGTTCGCATGATAATCTGAATGGAATGGTGGCGTCGACTCTGCTTTTCAGAAACCTTATGGTGGTACATCCGATCTTCTGCTAAGTTAAACACCTCGGTCAATTCGATACTCATATCGTGTTTGACCGCTTCACCGAATGAGGCGGAGATTGGTAACCCTTCCACAGTCTTGTCGAGGAAGAGACGATCGAGACGGTCCGACAGTTGTTTCGCCTCATCGAGCGTCGTATTTGGAGAGATGACGACAAATTCGTCACCACCTACACGTGCCACTTCATCTTTTGATCGCAGTTCATTACGTAAAATGTTCGCTGCTTCGACAAGTAACTGGTCGCCGACTAAGTGCCCAAACGCATCATTCGTGAGCTTTAACCCATTAATATCGATGACGATGAGGGAGAGTGGATAGTACTGCTCATCATCATAACGCTCCAACGCCTCTTCAAAGTAACGTCGGTTTTTGATACCCGTCAACTGATCGTGATAACTGAGGTATTCAATCTCTTTCTCGTATGTTTTCTTCTCCGTGACATCCCCGATATAGCCGTGCCACAACACATGCCCGTCTGCAATTTTCTCCGGCCGGGATGACCCTAAAATCCAAATCGACCGACCATCCTCGGTCAACACACGAAACTCTGCATCCCAGATTGTCAAATTACGGTAAGATTCATCGATTGATTGCATGACATTCGGATAATCATCCGGATGCATTCGTCGAAACACTAGACTCGCATCTGCCCGTACCGCATCTGCCGAAATCCCTATCATATCTTCAAATCCTTTGCTGAAAAACGGGAAGTTGAAACTACCATCAGGCAACAACTCGAACTGATAGATGGCACCCGGGACTTGATTGGATAGCTCCGTCAACAGACGATCTCGTTCGGCTAATTTTTCTTCTAACTGAACCCGATCCGTCACGTCTTTAGCGACCGCATAAATATAATCCCCTTGAAGTTTGCAGTGCCACTCAATGGAACGATACGTGTCATCAATCGTCCGGAAGCGATTGACAAAACGGAACAACTCTCCCCGTTCCTCCAGTTCCGCAAACGCAGCATCCGTGATGACGTCATCGTCCGGATGAATCAGACTAAGAAATTCGATGTTCTCCAACTCATCAAGCGAATATCCTAAAACTCGCTCCCATGAGTCATTTAAATGGAGTGCTTGTCGCGTATTGAATGCCATGATGCATTCCAAGTCGAGAGTGGCGAACCCATCGAACATCGACTTTTTCGTCTCACCCACTTGATGATCCGCTTTTACTAACTGTTCTAGGACATGGACGAGATACAATTCGACAAGTCCTAGGCGGTTCGCCACTTTTCCTTCTTGCATCACAATCGTCAAGTCACCATATAGAACTCCATCTTTTTCAATTTTGAATAGAACGACCTCTCCGAGCGAGAAAATCCGAAGCAAGTTTTTGACGAGGCGTTTTGGAAGCGCACCGTCAATCAACGGATCGATTCCATCAAATACAAGCGGATTTGGACGATTGAACAGTTCTCGCCGTTTCTCGGTCATCGGCCACTTCTTCCCGACCGGGTGGAAACCGAGTACATCGAGACTTCTCTCTAACATTTCATCCATACCCGATAAGGCGACCGTTGTGTACGACACTCCATCTTTCTCAATCAAATTGAGCGCGACCGCTTTCGCACCTGTGAAATCGCGAATCTGGTCGAGAAATTGTTGATTCATCAATAAATCACTACCAGTCGAGACGAACCGATGGGACACGTTCACAAGTTGCTTGAGCGCATTGTTTTCCTGGACGTGGGGCGTGATATCATGAAACATGACGGACACAAAGCCTTCACGTTCACTAAATACGGACATTTCGAACCATGATTTATTTCGTCGAGAGAAATGTTCAAACGTCACCGTTCCACCTTCGCTAACGACATGTGCCACTTGAATCATCCATTCACGTTCGCTATATTCAAAGTCTTTTAGGGCGCTAGACACTTTTTTTCCGATAAAGTGTTTCCGTTTTGCTTTCATAATCTTCTCAAAGGCAGGATTCACTTCAAAGAACTCATAGTCAGTCGGTTCCGAAGCATTGTCGTAAATCACTTTAAACTCGACATAGCCTTGGGGCATATGGCGCAACAATGTATCGTATGAAGAATGAATAGGTTTTGTCACGTCACTTCCTCCTCAGCAATTAAAATCTCTCCCTTAGTTTATCTCATTTGTGATACTTTCCCTATTTTTCACGAAGTCATTCCCAACTATCCATTTTTAATTTTTTGTAAACTGCACGTCGTTCCCTTGCCTCTCTCTAACACGTTTGATAGACTGATTTCGAAAACCGATATCGAATTTCGATAACAAGGAGTTGATACGTATGGAAGACCGCGTCCTACGGAAGTTATTTCTCGGATTCATCCATATCCATATTTTGCACCACGCCGCGGAACATCCCGTATACGGGGCATGGATGGTCGATGAACTACGCGAACATGGATATGAGATTAGTGCCGGTACGCTCTATCCGATTTTACACGGGATGGAGAAAGAGGGACTCTTGATTCGTGAAATTGAGACGGTCGATGGACACGTCCGCAAAAATTACATGACGACAGAAAAAGGGCTCTCCGTATTACAAGAAGCCCGTCAAAAAGCATACGAGTTATTCAAAGAAATCAAGGAGTGAAGATATGACGACACAACGTGTGACGTTCAAAACGATACTAGAAATTTTATTCGTTTCGACTCGGCTCGGCCTGACCTCGTTCGGTGGCCCGGTCGCCCACCTCGGTTATTTCCATGAGGAGTACGTAAGAAGACGGAAATGGATGGACGAGAAAGCATATGCCGACCTCGTCGCTTTGTGTCAATTTTTACCGGGACCGGCGAGTTCACAAGTCGGAATTGGAATTGGGATCGTCCGTGGGGGTATTTTAGGTGGAATCACCTCGTTCATCGGATTCACGACCCCGTCGGTCGTCGTCCTCATGCTGTTCGCCTTACTGTTGTCGGGACTAGACGTCTCCGATGCAGGATGGCTATACGGCTTGAAAATCGTCGCCGTCGCGATTGTCGCCCACGCCATCTTAGGAATGGCGAGCAAATTGACACCAGATACGAAGACACGGACAATCGCCTTTTTTGCCCTAGCCGGTGTTTTGCTTTGGCAGACGACATTCAGTCAGGTGCTGTTCATTCTCCTCGCGGCACTTGCAGGATTCCTTTTATTCAAGCCGGACCGTCTCGACGCAAAATCGAGTACGTTCCCGATCTCGAAACGACTCGGGGCCATTTTATTGTCGGTATTCGGAGCACTTCTCGTCATCTTGCCGATTTTACGGGAGACGTTCGAGAATCAGACCATCGCCTTGTTTGACAGTTTTTACCGGGCCGGAGCTCTCGTCTTCGGTGGCGGTCACGTCGTCTTGCCATTACTCGAACGTGAACTTGTCCCAGCTGGCTTCCTCAGTGAAGAAGCCTTTCTAGCGGGATACGGTGCAGCTCAAGCCGTCCCTGGACCGCTCTTCACGTTCGCTTCTTATCTAGGAACGGTAATTAACGGCGTACCGGGTGGAATCCTCGCGACGTTCGCCATTTTCCTGCCGGCATTCTTGCTCATCCTTGGGGCACTCCCGTTCTGGGACGCGCTTCGTCACAACCCGAAAGTCGCCGGCGCCCTCATCGGGGTCAATGCGGCAGTAGTCGGAATCTTGATTGCGGCGTTTTACAGCCCGATTTTCACGAGTACCGTCAACGATACGATCGACTTCGTCTTTGCCGCCTTCTTGTTCGTGATGATTGCCTATTGGAAGTTACCACCGTGGGCTCTCGTGATTGCCGGGGTGCTTGGTGGAACGTTGATTAACATGATGTAGTGACAAAGGGACCTTGTGTCCCTTTTTTCAATGGATATGACGTTACTTGATTGTTAATCTTTTGAAACCATTCCCTCTCCCCCACTCGTTATACTGAAGAATGGATTCTAAAAAAAGGGAAATGTCCGCTTTAAACTAGAAAGGAAGTGGGGGCATGAAACCACTCAAACATACAACGTATATGCCTGGTCTCGACGGCTTGCGCACGTTCGCCGTTCTGGCTGTGATTTTATATCATTTAAATGTACCTTACATATCCGGGGGATTCCTCGGTGTCGATGTCTTCTTCGTCCTATCCGGTTATTTGATCACCGGTATCTTGATTCGTGAATGGACGAAGACCGGCACGATTGACTTAAAAAAGTTTTACATCGCACGTTTCCGCCGTCTGTTGCCGGCACTCATTTTGATGCTGTCGCTCGTGATGACGTATGTCACGCTCTTTGACCGTTCCTTACTCGATACCGTGCGACAAGATTCACTGGCCGCGCTCGCTTATGTGAATAACTGGTGGTATATCTTCCATGAAGTCTCGTACTTCGAGAGCTTCGGTAAGCCGTCACCGCTCCAAAATTTATGGTCTCTTTCAATAGAAGAACAGTTTTATGCGGTCTGGCCGTTACTATTACTCGTCGGCCTCACATTCCGAAAACGGTTGCTTCAACTGCTTGCCGCGCTTCTATTCGTCTCCGCTGCCTGGATGGCGTTCCGCTATGTACCGGACGCAGACCCGAGCCGCGTCTACTACGGGACAGACACACGGTTATTCGGTCTTCTCATGGGAGCCATTCTCGCATTCGGTTGGAGACCGGATACATTTAAAGAAGTGATTCCGAACATCGGACGGCACATTTTAAACGTAGTCGGTGCAATCTCATTGATCGCAATTATCGGGATCATCGTCAACGTAAACGCCTACGACACGTTCCTCTATTATGGTGGATTCTTACTTGTCGCGTTCTTATCCGCCCTTTTGATTGCCGCTGTCGCTCATCCGGCGACGATCTGGTCACGGTTATTTGGAAGCGCTTGGCTTCGTATCATCGGTACGCGGACGTATGGAATTTACTTATGGCACTATCCGGTCATCATCTTGTCCACACCACTGGAGCGACTCGGAACGTTTTCGCCACTACTCGCGGCTGGGCAAATCGCACTCACACTCTTGATTGCCGAATTATCGTACCGCTTCATCGAAACACCGATTCGCCGGAATGGATTCATCGCTTCGTTCCGTCAACTCGTATCGACACCGACGCATCCGAGTGCTCGCTTCGCTGCCACAGCCTGTTCGACCGCGCTCTCGCTTGTCCTCGTCGGAAATCTGACTATTTTGGCGTTCTCTGAATCAAAACCGGCTCAAGATGAGATTCCGGTCGTGAAAGTGCCGATGCCAAAAGACGAGACCCCGGACGTTCCAAAAGAACCGGAATCCGAAGACGCGAAAGAAGTACCGTCAGAAGATGAACCAACAGAAGAGAACAAGCCGTCACCTGAAGCACCAGACGAACGGACATGTCCACCGGCCCTCGCGATTGGCGACTCGGTCATGCTCGGGTTGAACGAATATTTGGCAGATGCCTTCCCGAACATGAAAATCGACGCTGAAATCGGACGACAAGTTCGAGATGCGATTCCGCTCGCGTCCGAGTATCAATCGTATAACGCCCCTGGTCATGTTGTGTTCCTTCACCTCGGGACGAACGGCGCGTTCAAAATGGAGCAGCTCGACACACTGCTCAAGCAGTTCGAGCGAGCAGATGAAATCTATTTGATCAACACACGCGTCCCTCGTCCATGGGAGAGCGAGGTCAACGAAAAACTTGCCCGGGCAAGTGAACTTCATGATAATGTTGCCCTCATCGATTGGCATCAGAAGTCAATCGGAAAAGAAGCTTATTTCGAAAGTGACGGGGTCCACTTGAATATTAAAGGGGCCGAGGCGTTCGGTCACGTGCTGAACGAAAAAATCGGCTGTCAATCCAACTAGGCTCTTGCGGGTGCAAGGGCCTAGTTTTTGATTGACTCAAATACATAATCTCTCGTTTCAGAACCATCGTAAAAGAGGTAAAATAATACTAAAAAATGGAAAGAGTGATTTGAATGAATAAATGTACAGCATGCGGTGCGACGCTAAAACGGGGACAATCTCACTGTTCGCAATGCGGAACAAAAATAGAGGCCGCAACATCCGGCCGCCCTTCTCTTTGGAAATGGGGAATACCAATCGCACTAGTCGTATTGATTGGAGTCGGTGTGTGGATCTGGTCGGAGTGGAATGAGCCTCTCACGTCGAAGGAAGCAACAACGGCTAAAGACGTACAACAATCATTTTCCGCTTCGACGGAGGAAGAAGAGTCCGAAGCGGCACCTGAAGTCGAGGAAGAAGCCTCCTTACCGGATACGGATACAGAAACCGGCGTGTTTTATGACCCTATTTCTTATGGAGATGTCGACCTATTCATGTATTCTTTTATTGATGCATTCACAAGTGCGACCTATTCAAAAGACACATCCGAAGTAGAATCATTTCTTGCTGAGGGGTCGACGTTCCAAGCACAAACACTCGATTACTTGAACAACACGCTCTTCGCCAAAGGAATCGAGGAGGACCAACTAAATACGGAGGTCATCTCGATCAAAGTAAACGGAGAGAACCGCGACTCCATCGAAGATGATGAAACTGCGACGGTCACCACCAATGAAGAGTATCGCATCATCAAAGATGACTCTAGTGTGAGAGCGACGTTTGAAACGACGTATGCGGTCCGATATGAGGACGGGAAAATGAAGATTGTGAAAAACCTAGGTTCCAAAGAGTTATCCCGTGAAGAAGAGTACTAAAAACAAGCACGGACATGAAACTGTCCGTGCTTGTTTTTTTAATTAATGTTCAGTTTTTTCATTCCCCAACCGAGGAGTGCTCCAATCGTGATTAAGACGAGCGCGATGAACGTTCCCGCGATACTCAATCCGTCCGTGGCAACACCAAGAATCGGGATGTCGCTCAATTCAACGAACATGCCGTTATTCAAGAACCACTGCCAGACAATAAAACCAATTATAGCCGGAGCGATGAACCAGATCCCCGATTTCCAAGAATGGATATGCCCCTTCGCAAACATGGCATAAATCACAATGTTCAAGACTAACAAAATCAGTAACCACGAAAAGACACCTTCTTGGTACAATGCATCATAGCGTGCGTCATCATTTGCGAGTTCTGCCTCATACATCTCTGTCAACGTGCCAAAAATCATTGGTGAGACAGTCAACATATCAGCAGATTTACCAATTGAATTCACCGGTCCCTCATCGTTTGAAAACGATTGCCACAAGACGTCTTCTACCCCACCAAATCCTTCGCTTACCGTCTCAATCGAATTCGTGATTTTTTGTGGGGCCGTATCCCCAAACAGAGACATCCCAATTTCATAGGAACCTAATGGGGACTGGAGCATTAAAGACTGTTCTCCCCCATGCCCGATCGTTTGCCAGTTCATGCTCGCGGCTTGTCCGGTCAAATACAACATTTCTTCACTATCGACAAACTCAAGACGCTCACCTTCGTCAATTTTACTAAGCTGGAATCCAAAGTAACCGATTCCGACAAATGTGGATACGAGCGTGACCGTTAACAAACCACGAACGCCTTGTTGTGCAATCTTCCACTCTCCCTGAAACGGCATCGTAATCAAATAGGCCAATCCAAGTGTGAAGAGAAGCATCAAAAATGTTGAACTAATCGTTTTAAACCACGCCACCTCGAATAGCGGCGGATGAAAAGCAAATGCATAAACCAACCCATATCCGACGAGCACCGTCACAATGAATCCCGCCATCCGACTGAGCACATCGCTCATGGTCGATGTATGTCGAATCAAGAAAAACACAATGGTAATCATGAGGAATATTCCGCCATACATCATAAAATAGTTCCCGAACTGGGCATCCACAGATCCTTCGATTCTCAAGAAATCTCCGATGCCTGCACCGAGACTTGCGATAAATTGATTCACTTGTTCTGTCGTGACAGACCAATACACTTTCGCCCCGATGAGAAAAGCGAGGAACATCGTCGCATTAAATGAAGAGATGTTAATCTCGAGTTCATCCGCAAGCGATGGAATGGTCTCTGCCGGTAGCATCGCGACCAAACTTCCTGCAATCAACAGGAGAATGAGTAAAAATCCAATACCAAAGAGTGACCCACGGACAACATCCGTCTGATTCATACGTAACGAGCGGAACGATTCGGTTGAAAATGAAAGTTTCGTTACGCCGTCTCGTTTTCCGGCCACTCTTCTCAACTGCGACATCACTTGTGTTCCGGTCGCGGCGACTGTGCGAAGTGACTCCTCCACACGATTGACACTCGTCGCTGGTTCTAATGCCGTTTGCCCGCAGGCATGACAATACAGTTCATGTGATGCTCGGGCAGTGCCGCAACTCGTGCAAAATTGACCGGTTGATACATCGAAACGATAGGTCGTATCCGTTACTTCCAGTTGGACACCATCCCGCTCACAATATTGATTGTGGTCTTCATTCGCATGACCACATTGGTGACAGTACCTCATGCGGTCACCTCCATCTTCCCTCCACAGCATGCACAGTACGAGGCATCAAGTGGTTGTGGGGAACCGCAGGCATTACATGCTTGTTTCGGACGGACATCCGGTTGAGGGACCGGCGTGCCACACGATCCACAGAATTTCGCGTCCTTTTCAAGCGGAGCATCACACGATGTGCATCGGTGTGGTTTTAGTGCTTCCTGCATGTCTCGGATGCGACGACTTGCCTCGTAGATGAGCACGTCCTGTTCCATAATCTGAGCTACTTCTTCCGCACGTCCTTGCTGCATCAACTGACGATACTGCTGTTGCCCGAGCTCAAGAAGCAATTGCCCCCGAGCCTTCTTTGATTTTTCCATGCGCGCCTGTAAGTCCTTAATACTCTCCGCAGCATCTAATAGTGCTGACTGTTGTTGCCACATCGTCATGTCCATCTCTCCTATTCTAAGTATGTCGCTTCCACGATATGATATGTCCCGTCGTCAAACGGCTCGGTAATGACATAGCGAAATCTCGATTTGACCAAGCGTTGCGGCGCATCCTCTTCGCCATCCGTCATGAATTGACTGTTGATGCCAACGACCGCTTCCGTTTCAATCGCCATTTTCTTATTCCACTTTGTGAGCTTCGTTTTTTGGTTGATGACTTCGACTCCATCGAATGAGCCGTACCATTCTTGGTTTTCCGCCTGCATGATGTCGTATGTTTTTCTTTGTTTGGCCAAGTATGTTTCATCCGTCACAACCGTCAATGCACTCAAGTCCTCGTAATACATGAAATTCACCCACTCCTCGGCGTGGCGAGTAATGATATTCTCGGTGAAGGCAATCGTGTCTGCATCGACTTTCGGTTCAAATTTGACCGGTTTGCCACCAGGTTTGGCAAGTACTTGTTTAGACTCGACCATCCCCCATGGCATCTCAATGTACGTGCTCAAAGAAACCCCTTGTTTCGGCACCGGTCCGTACGTCTTCCATTCTCCGACCGTCTTACCTGAGTCTTCTCCATTCACAAACAACGGTGCATCATTGTACGTTTGGTCTAATTCGACACTAAGTCCTTTGAACGCGACCATGAACGGCTCGTCTTGGTTCGATGATTCAAGACTGTTGAATGCTTTAACTGCTTGATCCTCACCATATTGCCCATCGTATTTCACAGATACTTCGACCATTCCAGGAAAAGCATCACGAATAACGACTTGATCTCCTTCAGACTCCAGTTTTTCTTTCCCATACGGGTCTGGTAAAGAGACCGTGATGGCATCAAAGTTACTCGATACATACATCGTCTGAGGAATCAACTCAAGACCATATCGCTTGAACACTCCATACGTTTTGCCAATCTCCCGTAAACGAAGCGGAAGACCCTCATTCGATGCTCCGATGGAACGACTGGCACGATCTAGATAACCCACTGTCGCTTCTGTCAATTCGGCTTGGCTCAACCCTGTCAATAGGGCCGCCGCCTGTGCCTCCGTCACTTTTCCTTCTTTCAATCGCAATAATGGGGCGAGGGCTTTTGCATCTTCACTCGTGACAGCGGTGCGAATCTGTTCGATTTGTTTTTCTGGGGTATACATGAATTGATAAAATCCAAAATACGTCGCACCTGCGATCAATAGCAAAGATAATGCCGTTACCATTAACCCTTTTCCGACTCGTTTTTTGGAAGGTGGTACGTTCGATTCAACGGGTGATGTCGGTTTCGTTGCTTCCATTGAAGCAACTGGTTCCACTTTCGTGCCGCAATTTGGGCAGAACTGTTGTGTGGCACTCAATTCTTTTGAACAATTAGGACAGTCCATAACTCACCTCTCTATAGCATAATAAGAATTATTTTACCATATTTTATATAAATATTTCGGTTCTTATTTACAATAAAAGTAAATGAAAAAAGAGTGGAATCATCCACCCTTTCCTCGTTCATGTTCGATTGAATACATAACGACCAAGTAACTTCACATACGCCAGTCCTTCACGGATTATATATCTCCCTTTTGCCAGTGGCGGAGTCGGTGCATAGAGTGCATCGCTCTCGAGCTGGAAATAGAGCTTGGCAATGAGACGAGCACGTGGGACATGAAAATCATTCGTCACGATCGTCACGCCCGCTTCTCCCTCCCAAAATGGACGAGTGTGCTCAAAGTTCTCAACTGTCGAAGTGGATGTGGTTTCGATACAGATCCTAGCCGGGTCAACCCCTTTTGCTATCAGTTCCCGTTCGATTACGAGCGCCTCTGCCATCCCTTCGTCCGGTCCTTGTCCACCTGTCGCTATCAATTCCACGTGGGGATGTGCCTTCGCATACGCAGCGGCCACGTCAATCCGATGTTGGAGGGCTCGGGACGGTCTTGTCCCATTCACTTTCGCACCTAGAATGATGACGAACCGATATGTCCCTATCGCGTTCTTTCTCATGTTGTCACCTCTTACTTAAGCATTCTCTTCTAACCATACTCAAAGACAGACTCGAATGCACGAATCCGCCCTTTTACAAATTAAAGTAATTATTTTGTCATTAATATGAAATTATCATTTCAAATAACCAAAAATTGTTTTATGATGAGAGAGGTAAGACTTCTTGAGGGAGGACTGGTGACCCATGACAGATTCAGATAAATGGTTATCCACCCGCTTCTCGTATACACGCGATGCACGACTGTTTGCAGAGATTGAAGTCATCGAGCTCGACCCGTCTCACTATAAGTTCGTGATTCATCCGATGCCGCTTGGCGCTGGAGAATCGCCTTACATGCGACAAGGTCCCCTCGATTCAGGTCATCTCCCCTCTGCATTTGCCGACGTGAGCAGTGTCTATACGAGACAGCTTGATTGCTTACGTGCCGCGACACGTCTTGTCTCTTCGATTGGACCGGCTCGCTTCACGACCCATTAACTAAAATAGCGGAGCCACTTGCTGGCTCCGCTATTTTTTATTTACTCTCATCTGACCATCGTTGAAGTTTTATTCGTAGCCTGTTGATTTCAGAAGACTGTTCCTCGTTCGTCGACCGAAGTTGTTCAAGCTTTTGCTTGGTCGCCTCCAATTCATCACGCATCGCTTCAAGTCGTTGCTCCCGATCTGTCAACTTCCATGTACAGATCCGATTCGAGCGACGAGCATGAAGTTGATCGTAACGAATGAATGGATAGCACTCGATTAGATCCATCTCTGACGTGCCCTCTTTCACCACTTGCTCGAGCACATCGAGAAGACGTTGTTGCGACTGTTCATCCCGGAAATGTTCATCGACGAGCGCGGACGAGAACCGAGCAAGCTCCCGTCTCGTTGCCTCATCCATCAATTCGAGAATCGCATCCCCGATTTGTCCCGAGGTGTATCCGTCGTATTTCGTCCCGATACCGCCAAAGTTCGTGCTCGCGATATCTGTCCACGTCGAAGGCGTGACCAGACCTTGATAGCTTTTGCTCCCGACGGCAATGGTCGGTTTGCCGACCGCCATCCCTTCGAGCGCAGAACGCCCTGGGCCGATAACGAAATCGGCGCGATGCATCGCATCAGGGAGGTCGCTTTGGTCTAACCAACCGAGCCATTTGATTGTCTGGTCAGTCCCTTCAAGCGCTTCCTCATAGCGAGATGCATACTTTTCTCGTTGCGTCCCGTCTCCGACGATGAGCCAGTCGATTGGTAAACGCTGAACTCGCTCGTCTTCCAACGCGTCAAGAAACACATCAAGGATAAACAATTTGTCGGCATCTATCCGCGAGGTGAATAAGCCCGTGACACGCTCTGACGAAGGACGCGCCTCCATCGGAATGAACGCGGCATCGACCCCGTTCGGAATGACGATGAGCTTCGATTCGACTGCCGGACAATGGTCGGTAAGATGGGTCGCGATTTGTGCCGAGACAGCGACCACACGTGTGACGCTAGAATGGTACTGCTCGATCTCATCCACATACATGCCATGAATGACGAGAACGAATGGGATGGCGTTCGCCTCTGCCACCGCGATACCGAGTTGACGCGAATCGAAGGGATGCGCATACACGACATCGAACGGTTGTGTCCGCACCTCATCAATCACACGTTTGATGTCCTCGTTGGAATAGTCTGTTCGGATGACCTGACCGCCGAGCGCCTCTATCTCTTCGGCAAAAGGACCTGGCTTACAGACGACGGTCACCTCATGCCCCTCTCGGATGAGCACTTTCACAGATGATAAGATGTGCCGATGAAGCCCACCCATCGCGGAGTGAAAGAATACTGGAAGTAATATGTTCACTACGAGCACCTGCCTTTTCTAAAGGTCGGTTCAATCATAGACCTTCTTGATACATCGAACCGAGCCCTGTGATTCGGTCGTTGTGTAAGAACAGTACTGCGTCGACATCGTTCTCTTCCGCATATTCCGCAATGCTGACATCGTAGTCATCAAAATAGCGGACATCGAGTGCCGATACCGTTCCGAACGACTCGCCGAGATAGCCGAGCATCGGGTTCGCATAAGAGTCTTTCAGTACGAGGAGATGATCGTCATTTTTCGGATTGTCCTGCGTGATTTTTGCAAGGGCATAGTTGTCACCCATGAACAAGTTGTAATAGTTCGTGAAGTCGTCTGTGTTTTTTAAGACGTCCTTGTCGAGGACACCGTGTCCACAGTCGTCACCGTTTTGACAGACCGTCGTCGTGAATCCATCTTTCGGTTCGAGATACGTGAACGCGTCCGCCGATTCGACGTACGGCATCGAGATTTCCCGGGCATGTGACCCATAGAACGTCCCGTCGACCGTCTTCAAGTCCATATCGTCAGCCGTCAACACAGGTGCGCCCGGGAACTGCTCGCTTAAGCGGTCCATGATTTGGCCGTATGCGAGGAATGCTCCTTCTGCTCGCCAATGGTGATCGGTTTTGAAATAGATGTCCTCGCCCGGTTTGTCACCGAGTGTATCCTCTAAATCGATGAGCGGGATGCCGTTCTCTTCGATCCGTTCGTGTAACTCGTCACGATTTTCCGCATCCGCCGACTCGATGTAAGCCGGGAAGATGTTTTGTCGTGTCGCATAGACCGGCTTACTTGGTGCCGAGGCGAAGTAAGATGGGATGCCGGCATCGTCCATCTCTTTTTTGAATACTTTAAAAAATACGCCGAGCGATGAATACTGACTTTCGTTCGCATCCGGACCATATAAGAAGCCATCGATGCTGATGACGCCGTTATTCATCTGTTGTTGCAGTACGTTACGTTGTACCCAAGCTTGCGTCTCAATCCACAAGTTTCGCTCAAACACCTGGTCGTTCGCCGAGGCTTCGAACTCTTCCATATACGACCCGTCTATAATGGTTTCGACAGAAGGTTCGGGGCGTTGTGCCAGCATTCGACCCTCGCTGTCAGAACGTTCCTGCTCCGTCCCGAACGCATAGACGGCGAGCCCATAAAAAAGGGTGCCAAGGAAGCCGAGCAAGAGAATACTGTTGACCACCCAAGAGATGCGCCGCCCTTTCGAACGGACTTGTTCGCTTTTGGTTTGTTGTTCCATCGTCAGCCCTCCTTAGAACCGGAAATAAATAAACGGGTTGAATGTGCTCGACACGACATACGAAATCGAAATGCCGAAGATGAGCAAAATATAGGCTGCTCGTGCAAGACCTGCGCTTGCGGCGAGGACCGGTCGATCTGAATCCACCTCGTGACGCAAGAAATGAGCGACTAGCATTTTCGGAAGCGGTGTCGCTGCGACAGTTGCCAACAGAAGGACCGTTCCGTATTGAACGAGATAGTAATAAGCCGTTTGGTCAAACACTTCGCCACCGTGTAAGCCGAACATGACTTGAAGATAGTCGATGGCGTACGTGAAGTTATCAGCTCGGAAGAAGACCCAACCGATGACGACGACGAACAACGTGAACGCATGAGCGAGCCACGCCGGCCATGCTGCGATCCATTTCCCAAGAAATGCCCGTTCGAACATGATGAAGACCCCATAGTAGAGACCCCAAGCGATGAATGTCCAACTCGCCCCGTGCCATACGCCCGTCAATAACCAGACAATCGTCAAGTTGCGATACGTCTTCCATGGTCCTTGGCGATTCCCGCCGAGTGGAATATACACATAGTCCCGGAACCAGCTTCCGAGCGAGATATGCCAACGACGCCAAAATTCAGACACCGATTTTGAAATGTACGGATAATTGAAGTTCTCAAGGAAATGGAACCCGAACATCCGTCCGAGACCGATGGCCATATCCGAATAACCTGAGAAATCAAAATAAATTTGGAGCGAGTAGGCGATGATTCCGATCCAGGCAAGTGTCGTCGACAGGTCCCCGGCCGATTGACTGAACACTTGGTCCGCCACATACCCACAACTGTTCGCCAAAATCATCTTCTTCCCTAAACCGATGACGAAACGTTGGATCCCAGAGACGAAGTCATCGACCGTCTCACGGCGATCCACGATTTCATCGGCGACCGTTTGATAACGAACGATCGGTCCGGCAATCAACTGCGGGAAGAACGATACATAGAGCGCCAAATCAAAAAAGTTCTTCTGTAAGCGTCCATCGTTCCGATATACGTCGATGACATAACTCATCGCTTGGAACGTGAAGAACGAGATTCCAAGCGGAAGTGGAATGTCCGGGTCATTCAGCGAGAAGCCGAATACCGAGTTGACGTTCTCGACGAAGAAGCTCGCATATTTGAAGACACCGAGCATCCCGAGGTTCCCGAGAAGCATGAGCGTCATCGTCCATTTGATTTTCTTCGCATCTTCACGATACTTGTCGACCATGAAGCCGAACGCATAGTTCATGACGATCGATGCGAGCATGATGAGGACGAATCGTGGTTCTCCCCATGCATAGAAGAATAAACTCGAAATGAGTAAGATTGTATTCTTCAGCCAGCGTGGTGATATGAAGTAAAGCAATAGTACGACCGGCAAGAAATAAAATAGAAATACCGTGGAACTAAATAACATACCGAATGGTCCCTTTCTCCCTTAAGACTTGCTACGTTCAGCGGAACGTTACATAGAGGTCATCGAATCGTACTGTGATCGGGTCAAGCGTCTCGACGATGTATTTGTACGACATCTTGAAATACTTGGCGCCGTCCATCTGTTTCACGACTTCTTCAATCGGATTCATCCCCGGATTCAATGTGAGTGAGAAACGCTTATTTGAAAGACGCTCCTCGTCAGAATACTGCATGACATACAATTCAAATCGAACAGCGCGATCGCCTTCGACATAAATCGAGGTCTTCACTTCCATCTCGTCCCCCTCATCCATCTTGGCATCTGCCAAAAAGATTTTTGACGGTGGAATCTCAAACTTCAAATCAAACAACTGGACGTAAATCGAGTCCGTTAACGCTTGTGGTAAAAATGTGACTTCTGTCTTGTATTCTTCTTCGCGCATCGACATATGGTTTTTATGCGGTCCGCGCGGATAGTAATGATAAATCGCTGGACGAATTCGCTTCGTTGACATACAAGCACCTCCGAATCATTAGAATGATGATATAGAAAAGAGTTGCTGTGCTGGGCACAAAACAACTCTATTCGCTTTCATTTAGTTGGCAAGGATAGCATCGACGATTCGACGTGACGCCTCACCATCACCGTACGGGTTCGATGCTTGTGACATCGCTTTGTATGCCGTTTCGTCAGACAAGAGCTCATCCGCGAGTGAGAAGATATTCTCTTCTTCAATCCCTGCGAGTTTGAGCGTTCCTGCCGCCACCCCTTCTGGACGTTCTGTCGTGTCACGAAGGACGAGGACAGGTACACCGAGAGATGGTGCTTCTTCTTGGACGCCACCTGAATCCGTTAAGATCAAGTGTGATGTCGCCGCATAGTTATGGAAGTCGAAGACGTCGAGCGGTTCGATCAAGTGGACGCGTTCGACATCGTGAAGAATCTCGTTCGCGAGTTCACGAACGACCGGGTTCATGTGAACCGGATACACGACTTCAATGTCATCATACTTCTCGATCAAGCGACGCACCGCACGGAACATGTTCCGCATCGGCTCACCCAAGTTCTCACGACGGTGTGCCGTCAACATGACGAGACGACGACCTTGTGAACGGATGCTGTCGAGCAATTCGCTCGCATAGTCGTCACGAACTGTCGTTTTGAGTGCGTCGATTGCCGTGTTTCCTGTGACGAAGATCATCTCTTCGTTCTTGCCTTCGCGAAGGAGGTTGTCACGCGACGTTTCCGTCGGTGCGAAATGAAGGTCAGCCATGACACCCGTCAATTGGCGGTTCATCTCTTCCGGGAATGGTGAATATTTGTTGTGTGTGCGCAGGCCAGCCTCAACGTGACCGACTGCGACTTGGTTGTAGAAGGCTGCGAGTGATGCCGCGAATGTCGTCGTCGTGTCCCCGTGGACTAAGACGATGTCTGGTTTCGTTTCAGCGATGACTTCGCCCATCCCTTTCAATACACGTGATGTGACATCGTAAAGCGTCTGCTTGTCTTTCATGATGTCGAGGTCGTAGTCCGGTTTGATTTCGAACAGCTCGAGCACTTGGTCAAGCATTTGACGGTGCTGTGCTGTCACGACAACAATCGGTTCTACCCCTTCACGTTTTTTCAACTCAAGTACGAGTGGCGCCATTTTGATGGCTTCTGGTCGCGTCCCAAAGACGGTCATGACTTTTTTCATAGGTCGTTTTGCACGGTCTGACTTCACCGTGCTTCCTCCTCCCAATTGCTCACACTTCGCTCGATACAGCGACCGACGAATGGCGTGTTTGTAGTTGTTCTTCTGTCAAAGGTGGCAAGATATACGTCTCCCCGAGCTCCGTCGCATCGACGACCGTCGTACGACGTTTGAGCTTGTCGGCTTTGAACGAATCCTGCTGTTCTTTTGACAAGTTGCGGAACCATTTCAAAAACTTGTTGTATTCCCCAACGACTTCATTGACCGGTCCGTACTCGCGCACTTCTCCGAACTCGAGCCAGAGGCCGAGCGTACAGAATTGGCGGACTTGTGAGACCGAGTGACTGATGAAGAAAATCGTCTTCCCTTGATCTTTAAACTCATTCATCTTGGCGAGGCACTTGTCGGTGAACGTTTGGTCCCCGACTGAGAGTGCCTCATCGATGACGAGAATGTCCGGGTCAACATTGATTGAGATGGCGAATCCAAGGCGGGACTTCATCCCACTCGAATACGTTTTGACCGGTTGACTGATAAAGTCACCGATATCGGCGAATTCAATGATGGCCGGTGTCAAATCGATAATCTCTTGTTTCGTCATCCCGAGCATCAACCCTTTGAGCTCGATGTTCTCGAGCCCCGTCAAGTTGCCGTTCAATCCTGAAGAAATGGCAATCAGCGCCGTCTTTCCATGAAGTTCGATTTTCCCGTGGGTCGGTGGCATCACATCAGCCAGCAAGTTCGACATCGTCGACTTGCCTGACCCGTTAATGCCGATGATCCCGACCACTTCTCCAGGAGGGACTTCAAACGTGACATTGCGAAGTGCGTAAAACTGTTTGCCACTTGCTTTACTGAAGAAAATTTCCTTCAGCTTGTCAGACGGTTTGTTATAAAGCGTATATCGTTTCGATACGTTTTCAAATTTAACCTGGTACATAAGGTCCTCCTCAAATGTAATCGATGAAGTGTCGACGGAAGCGCAAATGAATCATCGACCCGACGAAGAAGAGAACAAGGACGACGGCCCAATAGTAGAGACCGTAAGCCCAGTTATTCGCCAACCAGTCGGTTCCGAGGAACATCGACCGATATCCTTCGATTAAATAGTAGAGCGGGTTGATTTGTAGGATATTCGCAAGCTTCGCCGGCGGAATCCAAAAGATTGGTGTCAAATACATCAACATCCGCATCATCGACTGAAGAAGGTTTTGAATGTCACGCACAATCGTTGTGAGCGCAGACGTAATCAAGGCGAGAGAATAAAGAAGTGCGAGTGCACTGAACGCCAGGTAGATAAACCATAAAGAATGCAGCCCCATCGGGAATCCGAATGCCCACATCAAGATAAACGATACACCGACTAACGCCACGTGGCGATAGAAGAGTGCGAGCAAGACGTATGCCGGAATCGTCGAGATTGGGAAGCTCATTTTGGAGACCATGCCGATTTTCGAATAGACGGACCGGGCCGTCGAAGTGATGGCCGAGGCTACGAAGAACCAGACGACAATCCCTGCGACCAACCATGGCAGAAACGGCACGCCGTCAACCGGCCTGCCGCTCCGAATACCAAATCCAAATACGAACCAATATACTCCAATCTGCAATAACGGTGTCACGAACTCCCATAAAAATCCGAGGTACTGCATCGAGTTGTTGCTTCGCGTCTCATATGTCGCGAGACGGAAAATCAAATACAAGCTCGATTTTAGCTCTGAAAGAATAGCTTTCGCGGATTTAAACATGTTCATTCACCTGAATCAAAGAACGAGATTCGTTTCCTTTGTATATTTGTAGAGGTTGCCGTAGTTGACGACCGCTACGTCTTCACCGTTTGGTTTCACGATGTTACGTGTGTCGAAGATCATCGGACGACGCATTGATGCGTTGAGTTCTGCAAAGTCGAGGACTTTGAACTCATTGTGGTCAACGAGGACGAGGACGAGGTCCGCGTCTTTGAGTGCTTCTTCTTTTGAAACGAGCTCGAAACGGCTTGACGTTGATTTTTCAACGTGTGAATCGTGAACCGAAATGTTTACGCCACGGTCAAGCAAGATTTCAGCGATTTCAACCGCTGGGCTCTCACGCATGTCGTCGACGTTTCCTTTGTATGTCACACCAAAGACTGCGACTTTCGCGTCTTCGATTCCAGCTGTCAACTTCTGAACGTTGTCTGCGACGTAGTGTGGCATCGAGACGTTCGTCTCACGTGACAAGTTGATGATTTTCGCAAGATCCGGTGATTTCGCGACGATGAAGTACGGGTCGACCGCGAGGCAGTGTCCACCGACACCAGGACCTGGGCTGTGCAAGTTGACACGTGGGTGCTTGTTCGCCATCTCGATGACGTCAAGAACGTTGATGTCTAGGTCGTTACATACTTTCGCGAGTTCGTTCGCGAGTGCGATGTTGACGTCACGGAACGTGTTTTCCATGAGTTTTGACATTTCTGCCGTCTTCGCATCCGTTTTCACGATCTCACCTTCAACGAATGTACCGTAGACGCGTGCGCCTGCTTCTGCACATTCATTCGTGATCCCACCGACGATCCGGTTGTTGTGCACGAGCTCATCAAGGATTTGTCCAGGCAATACGCGCTCTGGGCAGTGTACGAGGAAGATGTCTTCACCGACAGTGAATCCAGCTTCTTCGACGAGTGGTTTGACGAAATCGTCCATCGTACGTGGCGCGATTGTCGATTCGACGATGATGACATTGCCTTTTTCAACGAATGGCAACACTTTACGTGTCGCATCCAAGACGTACGTCAAGTCACATGATTTGTGCTCGTCGTCGTTGTTCGGTGTTGGTACGGCGATGATGAAGGCATCAGCTTTCTCTGGTGAGAGTGATGCGCGGAATTTCCCTTTTGCCACGACGTCTGCGACCATTTCGCCGAGACCTGGCTCTTCAATGTGGATCTCTCCACGGTTCAATTTATCAACAACATGTTGTGAGATATCGACTCCGACGACGTCGACGCCATAGTTCGCAAAGACAGCCGATGTCGGTAATCCGATATATCCAAGACCTACTGTACATACTTTCATTGTGTGGTAACCTCCAAATGTTTTGACGCGCTTTTTAAATAGCGCATTGTCCATCATTTTATTTCACATTCGATAATAAAACAATACTCATTATACTCTTGAACAATTCTTTGGTGCAATTACATTTTCATGACAATGTCGTCGCAAATTGTTCGTGTGTTTTGCCCGAAATGATTTGTTCCATCTCTTGATAGAGACGATCGAGTGCAAAATGTTTACGAGCGTACGCCTGATAGGCTTTCACGTCCGTCATCAACTTCTCGGTATCTTCTTTATAAGAGAGGATCGTGTCGACAAATTCCATCGTATCCGTGACGAGCAGTTCGTCCGGGTAAATCGTCTCCGCGCCCGTCCAGTGACGGATGAGCGGATAAGACCCTGCAGCCATCGCTTCGGCCGGTGCGAGATGGAAGCTCTCCAAGTCACTCGTCGAGAAGACGAAGCCAATCGATTGGAGCCAGGTGTCGACGTCATTGCCATGTCCATCGAAGTGGACGTGGTCACGCAGTTCCGACTCCTCGATCCGTTTCAGTAACGTTTCGTAGTACGCACTCTCCTCTTCACGTTTCCCGATCCAATAGACATCTTTTGGATGGTGCCCTTTAATGTGGAGCTGGTACCGTTTATCCGTCTTCAACAGTTCTTCGAGGACGTCGAGTGCCAGGTCCGGACGTTTCAGTTTCGGGTTCATGCCGATCATCCCGAGACGGAACGTCAAATCGTCCGCTTGTTTCGGCTTGTCGAGTTTGTCCGCATCGACGGCGTTGTAGATGACCGTCATCTGGTGACGCGGGATGCTGAAGAGACGGTGCATCTCTTCTAACATATACGGCGAGACGAGGATGATCCGATCGATATTATCGAGCGTATATTCCCGTGGAAATGGTGTCTCTTTCTCCTGACGGTGAATCCGGACGATGAGACGCTGATGCGGCAACTTATGTTGCGAGTACCAAACGGCGTTGCCGAGTCCCCACTCACAGAAAATGACGTCCGCTTGCGCGAGACATGCTTTACTGTGATTCACATCATGAATCTTGTGTCCGTCCCACTGATCGACGAGGACACGGTAGCGCGGATCGGCCTCGAAGCGCTCCATGAACATGCGAATGAATTTCAAGTCGTGACCGGCGAAGAGGATCGTCGTCTTTTGCATCTCCCAAATCGCGTCGCGGAGACGCTCGAACGTACTCGCGAACGTGTAGTTTTTCGCCATATTGTACAGACGTTCCGCCGCATCCTTATAAATGGCGGGATGTGTGAAGGCGAGCTCGACCTTTTCGACGAACTCATCTTCCGAGTTGACGAAGAGCGGATAGCTCGACCCGAGCAGCATCTCGTGCATCTTGTTGCGGTTGAGGAGGACCGGCTTCCCGAGCGCCCCGTATTCGAGGAGCTTCGTCGACAACTCAAGGCTGTCGTCAAGGTCCGGGTGACGCCATGAGATGCCGATATCGCTCTCTTCGATGAGCGTCTCGACGTCCGCACGCGGGATGCCTTTCAACCAGTGAACGCCCGCATCCGTTTGGAGACGGTGTGTCACTTCTTTACGGAAGTTCGGGTTGTTCGGGTCTTGGTTGAACTTGTCCCCCGCCACCTTCAACTCGACGTCCGGCATCCGAGCCCGTACTTTCTCGAGTGCATCGAGAATCTCAGCCGAGTACCAAAGTGGCGCGAACTTCCCTGTATAGACGAGACGTTTCGCCTGACGCTTGAACGTCGGCGTCGCCTCGCGCATGTTCGGAATCATCGGGTTCAAGATGAGGAACGGCTTCGGCGTCTGTAAAAACGTCTCGAAGTACGCCTTCATCTCCGCCGTCTGACAAAGCATGCGTGCCGAACGGTCCGCAATCTTCTTCAGACGCGCCAATTCTTCTTGTGACGCGGCCGACGAGTCATGCGTGAAGTCCGTGAGATACGTCCACGTCTTTTTCATTGTATGTTCATAATCGGAGAGCGCATAGGCGAGCTGGAATCCGCGGATGAACGTCATGTCGTACTGCTTCGTCTCGACGAGCTCGTGGATGAGTTGGGCCGCCTCATCCGGCTGGAGCACCTTCTTCTCATAATACGGCTCGTCTTTCTTCGTCGAGTCTTTCGTGAAGACGTCGATGAAGTTGACGCGGTCGAGCTGTTTGATCGATGCCGTCACTTCCGGCTTCACGATCGAGCGCTTCAAGAGCACGTCGACCTCGATGTTCGGGTCTTGGTTCAACATATGCACGACCGACGTGAGCCAAATGGCCGATCCGTCGATCAAGTTCAAATTGACGTCCCCGTATACGAGGATCCGTAGCGGTTGCTTCGTCATAACGTCACCTCCTGACGGTCCGCTTCATCCATGGCGGCACCGGCTTTCACATATTGATATGGGTCGACACTGAAGATGCGCTTGCCGGAACGGGCAAGTTCGTTCAAGCTCTCGTCCGCTTCAAAGATGTGGAGCGCCTCCTCGACCGTATAGAAACGGAGTGCCGACGGCTGCACGAGCGAGCGGGACGGGGTCGCGTCAAACACGTAGCGATACGACTCATCGTGATCTTGTTTGACGAGCTTGCCGTCATACGTATAGTAATCCTCTTTCGTGAGAATGTCCGCTTCCGCATAGCGTGCCGCGAGCAGATAATCGCTCAAGTAGTTCGGGCCGTAATAATCATCCGACTTCAAGTGAGCGACCCAAGCGTACGACTCAACCATCTCAGTGAACGACGTGTAGTGAGTCAAATAGCTACGCATATACGTCGAGATCGACGGCGTGTTGTACGTATTGTATACGTCGATGTGGTCTTCGAACTTATCAAGGAACATCATGAGGTGTTTATGCTCGTAGTTCTGTGCCTCGAACTGGGCGACGACACGCTCTGCCTCTTCGCGCGACTTGATGAAGGCGACGACGGCAATTTTCTCGTGGTCGACACGGTACGGGATGCCGACGTCTTGGACGATTTTCGCCAGACGCTGCGTGTACGTGTGATACGTCAACACGTGACGCATACCGCGCATCGCGATGTCCTCGTAGAACGAGTCATCCGTCATCAAACGGCGGAACGTCTCGTCTAGGTCCGATTCGCCGTCGTCGAGGAAGACGTAATCCCCAAGCATGGCGTCGACCCCGATCGAACGGGTGCTGACGACCGGTGTCGCACAGGCGAGTCCTTCGAAGACACGACGCGAGAACATCGTCGGTGAATCGTTGACCGAGTTGACGTTCAACATAACTTTATACCCTTTATACGCTTTGGCAATCTGGTTATATTTCAAACTGCCGCGAATCGAGTGGCGGAACTGTTCTGGGAATTGGAGCTGGTCGCTCTCCCCGCGTTGATTGATCGCATAGTTGCGGTCGTAAATCGCAAGACCGTACTTGTCTGCCGCCGCGAATAGGCGGTCCATGTCGGCTTTACGCGATTCGTGACGGTTCGCATAATACGAACCGGCGAAACACGCGTAAGGCTCGCGAGTCCCCGGTAAGCGGATCGGGTTATGTTCTTTCGGCTGGGCCGCGAACGGTAACGCATCGACCCGGTCATGACCACAATCTTCTTTATAGTTCGGGACGCGGTTCATGTCTGTCGTATACACATAGTCGAATCGCTTCGCCGTCTCGATGAAACGGTCATAGTGAATCGGGTCTTCTTTATTCCAGAAGACGGTCGGGATATTGTGATAACGGCACCAAGCGAGAAGCGCGTCGAGCTCTTCCCATGTGTTCGTACCGTATTTGACGATTTTCTTCTCCCAGGCGCCGGCGTTCCCTTTCCACGCCGATTCGACGACAAGGACGTCCGGTTGCTCATCGAGGAGTACCGTCTTCCAGTTGTCTGGTGTGAACGTGATGAGCTGACATTCTGGCTTATAGGAAGCCATCGTGAACTCATCGAAGATGGCCGCGACCTTCAGTTCGTGAAGTTCACGCGGGACCGGTGCGAAGAAGCGTGCCTCGCGCACGTCCATCCACGTCGGGTTTTCCGTACCATCGCTGACGAGTTCCTCGGCCACACGGATGCGGTCGACACGCGCCTCTCCGACACCGTCGACACGGAGGGCGAAACGAAGGAAACGGATGCCCCGGTCGAAATAGAAGACTTTCTCGCTTCCGATTTGAACTTGTTGCATAATCTGACGCTCTGTCGCCGAGTAGGCGATGATGTAGAGGACGACGTTCGCATCTTCATCGGCGACACCGTCGAGCGTGACGCGATAGCGACTGTTCGCCTTCACTTCATACGGGAACTCTGTCGGAAGCAACTTGAAGCTGTTGTTCATCTCGGCGTACGAGATGTAGCGGCGCTGGTCGTCCTCACCTTTCAAGTTGACGACGAGCTGGTCATCACGGCTCTTCAATTTGATGAGGTCCGGTGCCGGAATCGTCCACATGTCCGGCTTGAGCGACAAGATGTCCTCACGACGGACACTCTTCTCGCGAATCATCCCGATGTTCAAGTTCTCGAGCGTCCCCGCCCCGTTCACGCGAACGAAATAACGGATGGAACGGTGTGACGGTGCGATGCGGACGATACCGCTCAGTCCGAGTGGCACTTCGATCAAACGGTCCTGTCCGGACACTGTATACGTCGCAATGAATAGCGACGCGTCCGCTGTCCCCGTGCGGTCCCCTTTTAAGTAGAACCGATACAAGTCGTCATCCATGTCACCTGTCTCAAAATCGATGCCACGTTCCGTATCGACGTGCGGCAATGCGATCTCGTCGACACCGTAATGTGTATATTGGTTCCCTTCGGCGCGTACGACGAGCGTGTCAGCGTCGAAGTGAGCAATCTCACTTTGTGGTTTGAGGGAGCGGAGTGACGTCGACGTAAGCGGATAACGGAAATCAAAGGCGTCGACCGAAATGTTCGCGGCCGTCCCTTCCACCGTCCAGAGCGATAGGGTCCCGAGCGTGAGCTCGACGAGGCTGAACGCCCCTTTCCCTTCCACATTCAAGTGCGCCCGGACAATCTGTTCACCCATTCCGAGTGTCACATCGACTTGGTCGCCGTCCTGTACGGTCACAAAACGCTTTCTGCCACCTTTTCGAACGATTTCCAACTGTAGCGTCGGCATCAATCCTTCACGTGATTTGACGCGCATTAGGGCCGTGAACGTTTTTTGACCTGATTCGACCAAATCGTTCGCCGAGATGATGTCTGAACTTGCATTCGGTCGGAACGTCAAGATGACCGGTTCGTCACCGGTAAAGACAAGGTCCGTCCCTTCGACATGTACGTAAGGTGAACGTGTATACCAGTTCGGTACGACTTCTCGTAGTTGATGCGATTTGTTCGGTCGCTTCAACACTTTACGACCGAGTCGCTTCGACCGTTGTACCCCAAGGTAAGCGGCGCGACGTGCTTTTTTCTGCCAATCCATCCTCATATCCTCCAAATCATCGATTCTCTCGAATTCGATTCTTTATTTGCGAATGCGTCGTGCGACAGCCTGCGCTTTCAAAATCGCTTTACCAGCTTTTGATTGCACAAGGCGACGATACTTCTTGTTCAACACATCATATTTACGTTTCACGTCTGTTAGCGCTTGTTCTTTCTTCTCAAACGTCTTCACAGTCCATTCAAACGTATAGAGAAGGTCGCCATACTTTTGAACGAGGCGACGATGTTTTTGTCGTAACAACCGTTCATCATGTTTCAAATGACGAATCTCTTCTTCTTGAAATTTGATTCGCTGCTTCAACAATCCGATTTCTTTTTCAAGTTCATTGCTCATGGTCTCACCTCACAAGTATGCGTCAAAATAGAGACGCTTCAATTCTTCTTTTTGTCCTGATTCATATAAGTCGACGAACTGTTTCACGATCGGCGTCTCTAGTTCCATCGGACGATACTGTTCGATGATTTCATAAAGCATCCCGGCGTTGTCGAAAAACTCTTCCGGCTTGCTGCGACGTAAGAAGACCAGATACCACATCGAGAAGAAACGTTCGAATCGAGTCGAACGGTATTGGTCGAGTACGCTTTCGCGAGCGAACGCTTTCGCCCGTGCCGTCTCCCGGATGACACACTTCATAAAGTATTTCTTCGTGATCGTATTGACCGTCGAACCGGCGACGGCCGCGTAATAGTCATGAATCGTCAAGTCGAGCAGGGCGACCCGTCCCGCGCTTAAGAACATCTCTTGGAAGAAGAGCGAGTCTTGGCCGACGGCGCCGATGACCTGTTTCAAATCGTGCTTCTCGATGAAGTCTTTTTTGATGACCATCGTCTGGATACTTTGCACCTTGAAGTTGTGCTCGAGCAAGTACGCTCTCGGGTCTTCGATGACACGAACGCCATCTTTTTCGAGGTCCTCTAGTTCGATCATCGCTTCCCGGTTCGCAAGCTTCAACATGCTGCCGACAGAGAGGTCGAGCGCATCATCCTCTTTCATGACACGGAACAGTGCCGCATAGCCGTCGTTGACCGCTTCATTGTCCGGGTCAAGGAAGGCGATGTATGGCGTCGTCGCGAGCTCCACCCCTTTATTGCGTGGACGTGAGGCGCTGCCGCTGCCGCCATCGTTGAACGAGTACGTGTAAACGTTCGGATATTTCCGGACGAGGCGTTCGATATAGCCGATCGTCTCTCGGTCCGTCGACCCGTCGTCGACGAGCCAAATCTCCATGTCTTCAAACATCGAGCTGCGACGAAGGCTTGAGAAACATTTGTTGTATAGATAGCGACCGTTGTTGTAAATCGGTACGATCATTGATAGTTGATAGTCGCCCGCTTCGTTCGGGACGAGCACATCGTCTGCCGCGAGCAATTCGAAACGATCGATGGCATAACCTTGTCCTTCGATACGGCGACCTTCTTGAATCGTCTCAAGCGACACGTCACCTGCTACGAACATCGTCAAAGCCACGTCAGCATAGTCCTCCACGAACTCATGGACTGGGTCCTGCCCTTTCGTCACGAACGAGACGTCCGTGTACTTGAAGGCGTTGACCATGTCTTCTACATAGTAGTCGAGATAGTGGTGACGGTCGTCAAACACTGTCACAAAGTCGGCAGTGCGTAGGTCGACCTCTTGTAAGTCCGCTTCGGCGACGAAGCGTTTATGTGGATACGATTGGCGTTCGAACTGTTCGCGCATCGCCGTCACATCACCGCGACCGATGACGAGGACGTCGCGACGGACTTCGTGGTGGATGCCGAGAATGAACATCATCTCGCTGAAGCGGTCGTACATCGTATGGTTCGAGAAAATCGTACGGACACCAGACAACTGATGCTCCAGACGCTCTTCGTCTGTCTTGAACATTTCTAAGATTCCTTGCGCGTCCAAGGCACTCGTCGCGATGAACACGTTCGGGAAGTCGTTGTTGACGGCGACGTTGTAATTCGTCAAGACGAGTTGTCCGCGAGCCTGCGCCTCATAGATGGCTTGTGCACTCATCGTCGGACTATGCTTCACTTCGTTGACGTGAAGAACCCAGTTCGATGTCTCTTTCAGCTTCTCCATATCCTCTTGTTCCCCATGGACGAGGACATCTTGAAGCGATTTCGGTGCGAGTGACCCTTTCGTTTCATTCGCCTCACGTATCACATAGAGCTCTTTATTCGCATTGCGGACGCCTTGCGCGAGCGTCTCCAAATCTTTGGCGAAACGATATACAGGGAAATGATTCGTCACGACGACGCGGTCCGTCTTGCCACGCGTCATCCCGATCGGGTTGAAATGCAGCGGATCGACGCCAGGACGAATGACAAAGACCCGTTCATGTCCGACTTCTTCTATATAATCTGTCACCCGCTCCTCGTTCGCCGTGAAGATATAGTCACATTGTGCAGCAAGTGAAGAGAAGCGGTCGAAATGATTCGTATCGAGCATCGTCTCGAAGACGACACGGATGTCCTTTTGCTTCGCCTTGCGAATGAGGTTGCCGAGCCAGTGACGGGAGTGCGAGCGTGGTGTCCCCATGTGATGGAATGCGGTCGTCTCCTCTTCAGCGAGCGCTGCCGAGATGAGCAGGAAGTCAATGTCTTCTGCTTCAAGCAACTCTAAAAAGCCTGTCACGTTCTCAAAGTAATGGGTGTGACAAAGACGTTCGAGCTCACGGGCCCGCTTGACCGGTCCGACGAACGCGACTTGCACGTTCGCCTTCTCATAAAAACTGCTCCCGTTCGACTGGATGCGTGTCACATCCAGTTCAGGGAGGCGCTTCCGGGCGGCTTCTAGTTCTTCCTGCAATGCGGATTGTTGTTCCTCGAACAGTTTGTCATCTAGACGCGGGCGTTGCGCCTGTCTCGACAAAGAAGGAAGTTCATCTAAGGTAATCAAGTCATCTCCGTCTAACGCCTCTTTTCGGTTGACTCGTTCTTTTTCTTCTTTTAACCACGCGATATGCGCTTGCACGTCGCGTAGCGTCGCTTTTACATCCATACGTCCGCTCCACCTTTTTTAAGTAATCAGTATTTCTTCATCTTATCGTATCTTAACAGAGTTACATGTCGGTCGCAATTTGATGACAACTGTACAAATCGGCGTTCTACATCAAAAAAGACGGACCCACAAGTGGATCCGTCCCCAAAACAGTTATTCACTTACTCTGCTGCGTTCACGTCGACGATTCGTCCTTCAACAGCCGGTGTGACTTTTTCACCGAGGCTGATCAAGTGATCGCGGAAGTTCTCCCAGTCGATGAGACCGAGGTCGTTGACACGGCCGTCTTTGAATGCCGTTTCAAACTCAACATAGTTGTCTCCACCTTGCGCTGTGAAGAAGTTCGTCGCCACTTTGTAGCTCGTCGCATCTTCGACATCGACGAAATCTGTTCCGTTGTCGTACTGCAAGCTAACGATACGCTCGCCAGCCGGTTTTGAGCTGTCGAACAACACTTTGAATCCAGACACGTGAAGGAATCCACCGTTCTCGATTGGATAAATGCCAACACTGCGCTCAAACGCCGCTTTCAACTCGCTACCTTTCAAGTCCATGATCGCAAGCGTGTTTCCGAATGGAAGTGTCGTCAACACTTCACCTGTCGTGACAGGACCCGCATCGATTGCCGCACGAATTCCACCACCGTTTTGAACGGCACCAATCACGTCTGCATCATATTCTTTCGCTTTTGTGAACATGCCGTCTGTGATCAAGTTACCAAGTGCCGTTTCGTTTTTGCGTACACTTGGAGCAGTCACAGTACCTTCATCACGCGGGTTTTCGAGTGGTGCTGTGAGTGACACACCGATCGGGTCTTCACTGATTGCATCCACGACTTCTTTAAACGGTGCGAGAAGTGAGACCGCGTATGGGTCCGGTTGAAGTGCTTTCACATCAATCAAGCTACCCGCATGTTTGATGACTTTTCCGTCTTTGTCGAACTCAACATCAACCGTTCCGAGGAAATTGCTGTATTGATCCGCTTGAACGATGACCGTTGGCTCTGCTTTTCCTTCTGTGATAAGGACAGGCTCTTTCAAACGAGTATGCGTGTGTCCACCGACGATGATGTCGATGCCGTCCACGTTTTCAGCAAGCAACAAGTCGTTGTCGAACGCTGGGTTGTCGTTATAGCCAAGGTGCGAGACAGCTACGATTTGATCGACACCCATCTCTTCGAATGCGTCGACTGCTTTTTGCGCTTCAGCGATGTAACTTTGGAATTCGATCGGCCCCGGACTTGCGATTGACGCCGTTTCTTCCGTCGTCAAACCGAAGAATCCGACCTTCTCCCCGTCGACGACTTTGATGACACCTTCATATAAGCGACCATTGTACGCTTTATGTGTCGTTTCGTCGCGGTAGAGGTTCTTCATGTACTGGTCTTTTGAATAGTCCACGTTCGAGCTGACGAACGGGAAGTTCGCATAGCGGACGAAGTCAGCAAGTTCTTTATGTCCTTGCTCTGTACCGAGGTCGAATTCATGGTTACCTGGTACCATCAAGTCGTATTTCATGTAGTTCATGAGCTTGAGGTCGGCTTGACCTTTGAACTCGTTGAAGTAGAGTGATCCTGAGAAGACGTCCCCTGCGTCGATCAAGAGGCTATCCGGCTTCTCGGCACGAACTTGCTTGATCGCCGTCGCACGGTTCGGTGCGTACTTGAGCGCCGCGTGCGTGTCGTTCGTATGCATGATCGAGAGCTTGTATCCTTCTACTGTATACGGGACTTCGAGTGTGATTGTTTTTCCACGGTTTTTGTATGTAGCCGTCGCGACGAATTCGCCGACTTCATCTGTGTTGATTCCGCTCCAACGAACCGGTTTTTCGTAAGTACCGCTTGCGAATCGTACGTCTTGTTTCAAGATACCAACTGCCGGCTTCCCTTGTTTGAACACGAGTGGCTCAGACGGTGGGAGAATTTCAATCGGATGGTCGAGGACGCGAACACGCTTCTCGATATACATCCCTTTACCGAGGACAATCCCACGTGCGGTTTGGAACGTTCCAAGTTTTTCAAGGTCGACACTTGATTTGTACCAGTGAACTCGTGCCCCTTTATATGTAGCGTCGAGTGCTGCATCTAAATCCCCTTTGTATACGTACGCCGATTTCGCTTTCGCGACCGGTACTTTCGGTGCAGCTTCTGTGACAGCAGCCGGTGTGAGTGACGCCGTCGATACAGCTGCTACGGCAAGCGCTGTATACAATTTACGTGATGATTTCTTTGCCATGTTCAGTTCCCCTTTCGGATTTGCGAACAGGACACAGGGAGGAAAGCGCTTACATCGTTCGACTTATGTGTAATCCCATTGCCCCAAAGTCGTCCGTTTTTCCCCCATATGTACAATTCGCTCTAGTTCTAACGTAACGGAAAAGCGTCCAATAAACAATCACAAATTGAAGATTTTAAAGGTTTTTACAATTTCCACAAAAAACGATTCCCTCTTTATGACAAAGTGACAAGATCAATCATGGTCGTTCGAGACCGTCAGCTTCGAAATGGCGATTGAACAAATTCACCGTCCACGCATTCGCCCTCTACAAATAAAGCCTACAAAAAATGACATCCTCATCTCGAGGATGTCATTGTCCGTTCGGCTGACTGATAATCGTCAACCAGACGTTCGAGTATACGCCCGCTACGAGCGCGTAATCGTTCGGGTCTGCCAAGTTGAGCAGACGCCCGTTCTGATAGAAGTATAGGTTCGTGATGACGCCACCACCTGATGAACCGATGGTGATTCCACGGGCCGTGAGTGTCTCATCCGGGTCAGTGATAATCGAGACGACCGAGTCAAAGCGGTCGCGTTTGACCGTCAAATAACCGCGGTTTTGATCGATGTACACCTCTTTAAATCCACGTGGGTAATGGGAAGCATTCCCATGGATGTAAGGCCCTCGTTTCGGGTCAAGGCGAAGCGCCATACCGCTGAACGTCAACTGTTCGCCGGTCGTCGACGGGAGAATGAAGTCATTCGCTTCCGCATCGTCCGCCGCGCGCGTCCAAAACATCCCCGCCAAAAGCAACATCGCGACAAGCGTTACCTGAAGCCCACTCATCATTCTCTTTTTCATCCGTCTTTCCTTGCGACTCATTAGGTCCTCCTTCATGCGTTTTGCCTAGAACTAGTTCAAAAGAATGTATGACTTTATCCCTATCATCATCCAAACATTTTCGCATATGTAAATGATATACATGATTCTTATACAATTATTGTAATATTGTTGGCAAAAATCATCAAGGAAAAACTCGAATTCGTCTTATTTTTTTATAATCGAGTCAATACGGGATCCGGATGACGTGCTTTGTCCCGCTCTCAAGCCAATATGAGACGATGTACCTATCCCCTGTTTCTTCCACTTGTGTCTGGACGATGCGTGAACGTGTCCGGTCAAGACGGATGAG
This sequence comes from Exiguobacterium sp. s89, assembly GCF_018617735.1. Classification (NCBI taxonomy): domain Bacteria; kingdom Bacillati; phylum Bacillota; class Bacilli; order Caryophanales; genus Exiguobacterium; species Exiguobacterium sp. s89. The sequence continues at coordinate 425,390 of NZ_JACSKS010000002.1, read as the reverse complement.
GGTCAAGAAGCGGACGTCCGTCCCACATTCGATGGATACGACCTGTGGACGGCTCACCCATTCGAAATCGCGAGCCGACACGTGACTTTCTTCGATCGTCATATACGATTCGTCCCCCGTCATGAGTTGGACGATCTGCATCGCACGATTCGACGTGTCCATGAACCGGACGTTCTGGGACTCCGTTGATCCTTCGACGAGGTCGAGACCCGGTGCCACATGGAAGCGCTGGACGAACAGGTCCGGTTCTGGTGACGTGATGCGGTCAAAGACGACGAGCGTCCGCGCCTGATCGTAGACGACCTTCCGAGTGTGGAGGGCACCTTTTCCGATGAGACGGCTCACCCCTGTCGCCACCACTTGCTTCCCGATCGGTTCGACGGATACGATGCCGCTCTCCCCGATCCGCTCGACCGACAAGTCGAGCTCGTCCCCGAGACGATGCACCGTGTTGTGTGACGTGACGCGCATCGCCTCCGAGCGTTCCTCGCAGTCCGCATACCCATATCGCCCCGTCTCGACGATGAAGTCGCGCCCGAGCCCGTACAGTTCGAGGCTCAGATCGTCCGCATGCTTGTGGGCTGCGCCGTGATAGCCCGCCGTCATCAAGAGATGTGTCGCATCACTGAAGGGACGCTTTACATGGGTCCAATATTCACGCATGACGGCATAGTTCGAGCCGAGGTTCACCATCCGTTCAGACGGACAAACCCCTTCCCCTCCCCCGCTCAACGCATAGTCGAGTGACGGATACGAGTCGACACGCGGAATCAGATGCCGTCCCCGAATCTGTCCGCCCGTATCCCCGACCATCGGCAGCGTCCGATTCGGTTTGACCAGATGGACGAGACGATCCGGCATCGCGTCGATGACGTCAAACCGGTCGGACAACGGGAAGCCGTTCACGTTCACCCAGTCGACGAAGCGGCTCAACATATGATAGACGTACACGTGATATCCCGGCGAATGCTCGAGATGCGTCCCGTCTGCGGCGAGACTCGTGTCAATCTGGGCATCGAGACGCGCGCGGGCGACCCGTTCCCATTCCGGGCTCCGGTCGAACTCTGGGAAACAGGAAGCGATGGCGAAGAGCGCCATATCCTGGAACATCCCGTGATTATGACGCGGCCGATAAAACGTCGGCGTCGCCAACAGGACGGCGTGGTCGTACAACATCTTCAACAGCTTCTCTGTCATCGATGGGTCACGCTCGATGTCGGCGCATCGGTACGCCTCAAAGAACCCGAGCAGATGGAAGACGCGGATCGCCGTGCCGTGCTCATGGTACGCCTCGCGCTTCCGGTTGACCGCAAAAACTGGATGACACGCGTGCCAGCTATCGACGATGCGGGCGGCGTGTTCCACATAAGCCGTCTCTCCCGTCACCTCGAAGGCACGGGTCAGCTGATGGACGGTCGTCAAATAATGGAGCTGGAGACGGAAGGAGTTGTTGTCCACCCGCGGTACCATCTGATCCCAATCGAACGCATCGACGTCCGCGACACATAACGCATCGGGTGCTGCCGGGATGTACCAGTTGCCTTGTAAGACACCGTCCGCAAAACGAACGGCCTGATCGTCCGTCAACCGCTCATATCGATACGGGTCAATCGGTCGCTTGTCCTGTATGTACTGATGCACGAGCAGGCGCTCCATCCGGTCGGACAGTCTCGCCTTCGTGAGCGGGCGCCTCATGGCGAGCATCGCATCGGACGACATGACGAGCGACTGTTTTCCGTTCAGACGCACGACATGATACTCCCCATACGGACGGATAAGTCGTCCGGTCCCGGTCGTCTCGAGTCGCACATCCGGGACGACCCGTCTTCCTTTCCATTGATACAGCATCGTCCCCGCCGAGATGACGACGTCCCATCCGTGGCTTCCCCGTGCCGCGAGCGAGCCGCCAAATTGGGCGACGAGTCTTGCGATTGAATGTTCCATTCGTTCCCTCACTTGTCATTTGTTATACTTGAAAATTCTACCTTAGCAAATGGTGGGATTCAAGAGTTACCCAGTCGTTCACACAAAAAAGCCCAGCTTTCGCTGGGCCATGCTCATTTCGGTACGTTGATCGTATTCGTCGTGCCGTTCGAGAGCGTATACGTGACGACGTATTGCTCCGGTTGCTCGGCTAACGAGGCGTCGACGATCGACGTGCTCGTCCGGTCAATCCGGATGAGCGTGAGGTAACGAACGTCATCCCCATACTCGATCGAGACGACTTGTTCACGCGGCTTCCATTCGAAGTTGCGGACAGACAAGTGACTCGGCTGAATCGACATGTACGACTCTTCGTCCGTCTCGAGCTGCATCAACTGGATCGTCCGGCGCTTGTCATCCCGGAACGTCACGTTCTGCGCGTCCGTCGAGCCGGCGTATGGCTTCAAGCCGTCGCCGAGATGGAATCGCTGCACGAACATATCCGGGGCCTGAGAAGTGATCTTGTCGTAGACGACGAGCGTCTTCGCCTTGTCATAGACGAGCGTCCGGCGATGGGTCGCGCCTTTCCCGACGAGGGCACTCTCCCCGATGGCGATACTCGTATCGCCCTTGTCCTCGACCGATACGATCCGGCTCTTGCCGACCATACTCGCACTCAAGTCAAGACCATCCCCGTAGCGGTGCACGGTGTTGTGCGCCTCGACCTTGAGCACTTCCCGTCGTCGTGGGTCCGTCGAGTAGCCAAAGCGTCCCGTCTCGACGATGAAGTCACGGGCGAGCCCGTACAGGTCGATGCTCAAGTCATCGGCGTGCTTGTGGGCGGTACTATGGTACCCCGCCGTCATCATCACTTGGGTCGCTCCCGAGAACGACTCCGGTGGACGTGACCAATATTCACGCATGAAGCTGTACTGGTCGCCGAGTTGTTTCGTCAACAGTTGCGGCACCGTCCCCTCCGCCCCGCCACTGACGGCGTAGGAGAGTTCCGGATAGTTCTCGGTATTCGGAATGATGTTCATCGCTTTTAAATAGCCGGTCGTGTCGCCGAAAATCGGGAGCGTCCGGTTCGGCTTCAACATATAGGTGAGCTGGTCCGGCATCTTCTCGATATAACCAGACCGTGACGGCAAGACGAAGGCGTTGGCGTCAGCCCATTCGATAAACCGTGACAACGTATGATACACGTATATATGATAGTACGGCGAATGTTCGAGATGAACCCCGTCCGGCGAGATGCTGAAAGCGAGTTGGGCCTGTAGACGCGAGCTCGCGACGGACTGCCACGTCTTGCTCTTGTCGAACTCTGGGAACGTCTGTGCGATCGCCGTGAGCGCCATGTCTTGGAAGATTCCATGGTTGTGCTCTTTTTTATAGAAGTCAGCGGATGCCAAAATTTCGCCGTGCTCATACAGCGTCTTCAAGATGAGCTCGGTGAACGCCGGGTCCTTGTTGAGCGACGTCTGTTTGTACACGTCCCAGAAGTTCAATAGATGGAAGACGCGAAGCGCTGTCCCCTGGTCGTTGTATCCCCATTTGAGTCGCTTGTAGTTATAGGCCGGATGCGCTTTCGTCCAGCTTTTGACGAGACGCTCCCCATATTGCAGATAGGCGAGGTCGCCTGAGTCGTTATACGCCTGCGTCAATTGGTTCAACACCGTCATATAGTGGATTTGGAACGGGAACGAGTTGTTGTCGACAGCCGGCACGTCCTTATGCCAGTTGAACGTGTCGATGTTTGGCACCGACAATTGTTTCGGCTCCGCCGGGATGTACCAGTTGCCGGCGAGCGCTCGGTCCGCATACATTTTCGCTTCTTCGGTCGTCAAACGATCATACTCGTATGGGATGTGGGCATCGGTCTCTTTCATGTATGTATGAATGAGCGGACGGTTCGTCGCCGATTGGATACGTGACTTCGTCAACGAGCGGGCCGGGACGACCTCGGCTTGACTCTTCTTGACGTAAATGCGTTTGCCGCCAGACATGGCCAGATAATACCAGCCGGACGGGCGGACGATGCGATATTCTTTCGTCGCGTTCGTCGTCTGGAGCGGGACCAACTTCTTGTCTTTCATTTGATGGAGCGTCGTCGAAGGGGCGACACGGGCGTTAAAGTCCGAGTTTGCCGTTGCTTCGGCCGTGACCGGGGCGAACAGGAGCATCCCGCTCAGCACGCCGCTCGACAATCGTGTATACAAAGGTTTCATGATATTCCTCACAGTTTCTGTTTAATTTTATCCTGTAAATTATATCCATTAAATAAAGTTTAAACAACTAAAATTTGGACTTGATATCCCTTTTGTTCAAATATTTTCATGACTCCTAGTATAAGGCGTTCGGAATAGCACGTTAGCTAGAAGAAAAGTCTACTAAAAAAGAATCCAAGCTACGTCGTAAACGGACGTGCGTTGGATTCTGCTGAATGATTATCGTTCATCAAGGTATTGATCGAGCAAATTCATATCACGAGGACGAATCGATTTGAAAAACTTTCGAATCTCACTTCTTCTCACAACTTCATATCGTCTCAAATGAATACAAAAATCCATGAGTGTGTGCTGATGAATCAGCGTTTCCTCTCCATCCTGATTGACGATATATAGTTCGGCGTCTTTGATGACTTCTCGAATGTCCGCGTCATCGCTACAGATCAAGCCAGCGCTGATCAATCGCGCGGCCGCAAGACTATGGATTTCTCCCAAATCGCTCGTATGTTTGAGCGGTCTGCCTTCCCTGACTTTCTTTTCGTCCAGTTGTTGAAACGCATGGCGAACTTCCGTCAGATAAACGAGATAGAGGTCATAGAGTTCATCCGTCGCAATCGATGTTTCCGATTCAGGATCGAACAACATCCACTCACCGTCCTGTATAAACGCATCGACCCTTTGTCTGACAGAAGATATCTTCAGTTCATTCAATACCTCTACATGAATCAGAACTTGTCCATACAAACTGTTGATCCAATCAAAGACGTCGGCTTGTTGAAAGCTTGCCGCGTGAATGATGATGTTCGCATCGATGAACACCGGCTCCTTAATCATCGGCAGCGTCCTCTTGTAGACGACTGACTTCATCTTCCTGTAACGCCCGAGCCAAATCAGGACGATAAACAGAGAGTTTATTGGCGGCACTCAAACGTGTCAACCGTCCTTCTTCTAGCGCTTTGACGACCACTTGTTCATAGGCTGAAAATGATTCGAAACGTTGGGCTTGATCCAATGGACTCGGGGCAATCCCAAGATGCTTCCGTTCTTCGCGCCAGTCGGATTCCTGTTCACTCAGATCAGAGAATCGGTAATGGAGTTCCCGGAGTCGTCTTACGACTGCGACGTAAGGGACTTGAGCCATATCGGCCAAATAGATGATAGCGGTCTTCGTATCATGATTGTCTTTCAGCTTCTCCCAAATTTCTTTTGTCATACTTTTTGGTAGCATGATTGCAGCGGCAAAACGGTCGGCCGCTCGTTCGTGATCGAATCCATCGATTTGCCACTTGCTCGCTTCAGACAAGTGCCATAACTCGTGGGCTGCGGTAAAGTAACGCATGCGTAATGGTTGGTAAGAGTTCAATGCGATGAACGCTTCTCCAGACATGTGTTTGATGGCGACACCATAATAGGTATCGTCCTCGACATATTGAAAAATGAGGTTCGCGCGTTTGGCTAACACCTGCTCGATGTAAGCGCCAATGAAAACGTGACTGTCAATGACTTGCTCTAAAAAATCTGCCGCGAATGCTTCTGCCGTGTCTTCCGCAATCCGTGCCGATGGCTTCATGGTCGTTCACTCTTGAGACCAACATAATCTTCTATCGCAAATTTCAAACGCTCGAGTTCCATTTTCGACCGTCGATTTGACAGTGTGCCTCGCAATTCGACCGTCATGCGTTCTTCCTTCATCGAAGCATCCGATGTCAATTCATTGACCGTCAAACCCAGTGCATTCGCAAGATCAACGATTCGTTTTGGTTGAATGACGCGACTCTCATTCAACATATGACCAATCAACGCCTTGCTGACCCCGATTTCTTGAGCTAACCAATGTTGCGATTTTCCGTTATCCCTTAGCCATGATTGTATGTTGTTCACAATGATATTGTTTGCGTTCACGATGACACCCTCCTTTGATTTTATGGTAACCCATTTCAATCATGACTACAAATTTGCAAATTAATTTTGTAGCCTTATTTACCATTGATTTCCCCTCTCTTTATTACGTTGTATAGGAATACATCCTTCAAACAACGAGGGACATCCTCCTATAATGGTTGTTATAGAGAATCCCTGCTTTTGATCCGTAAGGCTTGGCGCAAATGGGATACAGCATTTTGAGGCTACATCCGATTTGATTTGACGAAACGACACGGTTGGCGAGGTGCGAAAACCGCATAACAACCATTATGCTGTAACCACCTAGGAAACTTGAGACGCGCGCGGGAAAGCAGCCCATCATGCCAGACGCAAACGAACAAATCAAAGAGTGGGAACCGATGATCTATTACGTCATCCGCCAACTCCATCTCCATCCGAACGAAGTCGACGATGCCGCCCAGACGGCACGGATTGCCCTATGGCGAGCCATCCAGGACGGCAAGACGCTAGGGAAAACCTACTGTTTCATCCGCATCCGTGGGGCAATTTTAAACGAGCGTGCCAAGCAGGCGAAGACGCTCCAGCACGAGGTGACGAGTGAACGACTCCCCGAGCAAATCGACAAGAGCGAAGTGCCGCTGTCCCTCTGGCTAGACGACAAGCGTTCCACTTTACCAAATCGTCATTTCACCTTACTCTGCCATATGCTTCACGGAACCGAAGCATCGCTCGGATACTCCCCGAGCCGCCTCCGTGCCTACAAGGCCGAACTCCAGCGGATGCTTCGTGAGGACAACGAGTAAGAGGAGAATGAAGATGACCCTACACATGAAAGACGCTGTCGATCAACACGTCCACTACTTACGCATGACCGGAAAATCGGACAACACGGTCAGTCAGGCGACCTATAAGTTCGCCCGTTTCGAAAGAATCATGGGACAGAACCGAACCCTCGATGACTTCAAGACGAGACAGGACGTCATGCCGTATATCAATGCCCTTCGCTCCGAAGGATGTCAACCGGTGACAATCAACAATTACTTGAGCGCACTCCGCGGTTTGTATGACTGGGCCATCACCGAGCAGCTCGTCATGCACAATCCGTTTCATCAACTTCGCGTGAAAGTGACGGAACGGACACCTTCGGACGTCCCAACACCAAGCGACTTACACCGAGTCATCGATGCAATCGACGTCCCGCTGTACCGAACCTTTTTGACGCTCCAGTTGCATACGGGGATGCGCATCAACGAGGTAAGGCAACTGACACTTGATGCCATCGATTTGAATGCGCGTCTCCTGTACATCCACGAATCGAAGACGGGGAAACCGCGCAAGGTCCCACTGAACGATGCGGCTCATGCGATGATGACGACGTACCTCGAGGAAGAGCGCCGATGCATCGATTCACCATATGTCTTCCCGAGTGCCCGCGGCGAGCTCATCTGCAAGACGACGATCAACCGTCACCTGAAACGTGCCGCCGAAGACGTGCTCGGTACATCCGTCACGTCGCATACGCTCCGGCACGCCTTCACGTCACATCTCTATGACAAGGGCGTCAAGGAGACAACGTTGTCCGAACTGCTCGGCCATAGCGAGCCGAAGACGACCCGGCGCTATATCCGTGTGCGCGAGGACCATCTGCGGGATGCGGTGGAGCGACTGACGTTGGAATGAATACAGGAACATAAAAAATCCGGTCCACGAGCGACCGGATTTTTGATCATCTTTTCATCACAAATACCTTCAATAGATATCCGATGATTCCAATCAATGCGGCAATCGCAAGATACACGATTGGCACGAGAAGTTGCGGGGCTGTCAAAGATACAACATAAACAAACATCGCAGTAATAAAGAAAAGTAGTAGGAACAAGCTGACATGTTTCAATGTATTTCCCCCCTTCACAATCTGTACGCTTTAGACCGTCCTCACTGAGTCACTTTATCACCTCGATCTAATTCCCGTCTCGGTAGTCTATTTTTTTGACAGGTTAAATACATTCCCTATTCGAAATTAAAAATATAGAAAATTAAGGAAATAAGCACACCTCATGGTATACTTTGAAAAAGAAGTAAATCCAATTTTTGAGGTGTATCTATGAAACGAATCTTACTCGTCCTCGTCTTGATCGGCGCGTGGGGATCTGTCACCCCGACCGACTCCGCTCAGGCTGCGACGAACCCGTTCCACATCCGCTCTGTCCCGAACGCCATCGTCTATGAGATGAAAAGCGGGAAGCTGACGAAAGTGGCGACCTATTCGACGACGAAACGCTATGCGGCGATCAGTACGTCCGGCTGGTACTATGTCGCCCTAAGCGGTGGGAAGAAGGTCTACATAAAGAAGAGTCAGGCGAAGCTCTTACTCGCTGACGCCATCACCCGTTCAAACTTAACATCGAGCGGGACAGCACGACTCACCCACGAATACATGCGACAGATGGCACCGCATGTCCCTTATGAATATGAACGTCTCACCGAAGCGAGGGCGATCGACAATGCGAACCGGGCCCTTCGCGGGGATTGGTCAATCCCGTCAAACCCTTATCAATTGTCGGTCCCGAACATCGACACGTTCGATTGGCATCGAGACATCCCGAGTTCCTCAAGCAACTCGTATCCGTTCCAAATCCACTATTTGACGGTATTGAACCAATTGACGCAAGCCTACAATGCGACAAACGACACCGCATATTTGAAATACGGGATGCGTATCGTGAAGAGTTGGACGAAAGCCCACCCCGTCGCCAACTACAAACAGTATCGCTGGCCGTATAACGACCACGGCACATCGGTCCGCACGTTCCATTTGTTGAACTTCTGGGACGCGTATAAGTCGTCGTCCCTCTATAAAGACACGTCGTTCACGGGACTCATGTTGCGGACAATCCATGAGCACGGCACACTGCTCGCGACATCGAGTTTTTATAAGTATGAACATAACCACGGGGTGTTCCAGGACATGGCACTCACGGCGATCGCGCAGACGTTCCCGCAGTTCGACCAAAGCGCGAGATGGAAAACCGTCGCTGACAGCCGGCTCGACAAACAGATCCGCCACAGCATCACGTCGGACGCCGTCCATCTCGAGCATTCACCAGGCTATCAGGCGTATATGTATCACGTGCTCGACCGCTTCGTAATCTGGGCGGACGAGAACCGCTTCACGCTCCCGTCGAGCATGAACCGCGTCGAATATATGCCGAAACAGCTGACGTATATGGTGAAGCCGAACGGGACGCTCCCAATCTTCGGGGACACGTCCGGGGCACGACGCACGACGTCGATCATCCCGCATATCGAAGACTTCCCACAGCTCGCCTATGCGGTCTCGGGAGGGAAGGAAGGGTCACGTCCACCGCTCAAAGCGAAGAAAATCAGCACGCAGTATAGCTTCATGCGCGAATATTGGTCCGCCCCACCACGCGCCTTCAATCAGGCGACGCAAGTGATGATGACGGCGGGCTATCACAGCAACGCCCATAAGCACGCCGACGATTTGAGCATCGACCTGTACGGGCTCGGCCGCGACTTCATCATCGAGACGGGTCGCTACGGCTACACGAACCGCCCGGAACGACAGCGCGTCTTCGGGGTCGATGCTCACAATACGGTCCATCGGGACGGGTCGAATCTCGACTTGAGCACGTCGATGCGCGAGAAGAGTAAGATCGTCACCGTCAAAAACCTCGGTCCGTCACTCCTCGCGATGGGTGAAAGCAAGCTCATCGGCAAAGGGGCGACCCATCGCCGGACACTCGTCTATGACAAGGCGCAGACGCTCATCGTCTATGACCGGATCAGTTCCCCGACACAGGAGAAGTTCGTGCAACGGTTCCATCTTGCGGAAGGATTGAAACTGCTCCAGAGCTCGATGGCGACCCAGAACGTCGTCTATGGCGACTCGAACGACCGGACAATCCAGCTCATGCAGCTGAATCTTAAAAATTCATCGATGCGCAACAGCACGAGTTTCGTCGCCGTCGAGGATTACGAGTGGAAGCCGCGTCCACAAGTCATCTCGTATAACACCGGGAAAGACGTGCGCTACCTCACGCTCATCCGACTCGACCAGTCGAAGACGATGATCCGGTCGGCGAGTGTGAAAGTATCCGGTTCAAACTATATCGTGACGTACACGCTCTCGAATAAAGAGACGAGACAGATCAGTGTGCCGATGTAATATCTAGGCTATGCCAAAGCTAAATAACTTGATGTCTATAAACTACTTTCACCTTTATTTTATAATGCCTTTACACTTTATTTATTGTAGCTATTAAAAAATAGCTTGATTCCCCATTCTATCGGGTTTCAAGCTATTTCATTTTAAGGAGTTAGAATTCCATGAGCATTCTTTCGACAATTGTGTTAATCGGCATATTTGCATCGTTTATTACTTTTTTAATGCTATATGTCGAAATCATAGCGACTTCATTTATTTCAGACTGGAAAAAACTTAGTAAAAACAAGATAGTTTTTTTTCATGTTTTTAGGCGCTTGTCCATCTCCATACTTATGAGTGGATTAGTTTCGGTTAACCTTATTTTTAATTTATATATTTTTTACTACTTTACAAATCCCATCCCAAATAACTTTCTTGAATGGCCTTTAAGAATAATTTATATGAGTACCCCCATCATTTTTTTTACTATTGAATCATTCGGTATTTTTTTGAGGATAGTGTTTCAAAATATTAATATTGAGAATACCAAATACACAATACTTTTTTTACTCGGAGCTGTCCACAATCTATTATTTTTAAGATTTTATTTTTCAAACTCTTCAAGAGATTATTTTTCAGCAGTCGTTCAATTTCTCATTTCAGTCTTTATAGTTATCGTAAAAGGAGTAGCACACTCCATTTCCCTCAATAAAATTGGACAAAATAGATTTAGAAAGTTATATGTACAGCCAAGAGGCTCTATATTTGATAGTTACTTTGTTTCCAGTAAGCCTTATTTGAAAGAGATTAATGTGTGGATGGACTCATTAGTACTGATATTTACTTCTTTAGGATTAATTTTAACTTCCGACACCTTATCTCCTTTTATGAATACAAAGTATACGATTTGGTTTATAGTCATTTTTTTAGGTATTATCAATGCTAAAATCATATCTAATCATGAAAGGGTAGAGGAACAATAACATTCTATCATTTTGAAACAAACAGGTCCTTTACGCCATGTTCGCGTAAAGGACCTGTTTTCATGTTTATGCCGTCTTCCGTCTTGTCGTCCACAGGAATCCGATCCCGATGGCTAGAAGTACCAAGCCGATCAACCAACCGTTCGACGATTCGCCACCTAAGAATGGGAGTCGCTCCGTCAATGTCGGTTTCTTGCTGCCGCCTGCACCGAGTGTCGATTCAGAGTCGGCGTCATCGTAACCGCCTCCACCGGCACCGCCAGGGATTTCTGTCTCTTCAAATTCGAAATACTCTGCTGTGTTTTCTACAGTGATCTGTTGTTCGTTCGCACCACCACGCTCGAATCGGATTGTCCATGGCGCCTCGGTTTCCACGAGCGTGTACGTGCCGAGTCTCAAGTCGGTCACGCGCGCTTCACCCGACGCATCCGTCGTGAGAGTGATCACCTTACCGGTTGAATCGGTCAACGTGAACGTGGCCCCTTCGAGCGGTTCACCCGTCTCACTGTCGACCTTCTTGACGAGGAGTGTCTTGATGCGGTCGTTCTCTACCTTGACCGTCTTCTCGACATCTCCGCGCTCGAACGTGAATGCATACGGTGACTCATCTAAGAAGTACCCCTTCGGTGCCTTCGTCTCGACGAACTGATAGTAGCCTGGAACGAGCCCCTCGACGACAATCTCTCCGTCTTCATTCGTGACGAGGTCCGCTTTCACGACTTCGCTATCACCGTTCAACAGCTTGAACGTCGCACCGGCCAACACATTACCGGTCTCGCTGTCCGTCTTGACGAGTCGCACCGATTTGTACGGGTCGTTCGTCACATTGACCGCGAGGACTTCATTCGTTCCGCGTGTGAGCGTGAACTCATGTTTTGCCGTATCTAAGATGTAACCTGCCGGCGCCTTCGTCTCGACGAACGCGTAGTCGCCCGGTTCGAGGTCGCGAACGAAGATCTCTCCAGACGCATCTGTGACAAGTCCTTCACGGACGACGTCACCCGACGCATCGATCAAGTCAAACGTCGCGCCCGGAAGCACATCGCCCGTCGTGACGTCCGTCTTCGTGAGACGGACTGACTTTTTCTGTTCGTTCGTGACAGTGAGTGTCGTCGGTTCTGCTTGACGAGATGCCACGCTGAACGTGTGCTCTTTCGGATCGAGCAAGTAACCGTCCGGCGCTTTCGTTTCGACGAACGCATAGCTGCCCGGTGTGAGCCCGCCGACATAAATCTCACCTGTCGCGTCCGTCACGAGTCCGGCGCGGATCGTCGTCCCGAACGAATTGACGAGATTGAACGTCGCCCCCGCTAGACGGTCGCCCGTCTCCGAGTCGACTTTCGTCATCCGGACCGATTTGTATGAATCGTTCGTCGCAATCACTTCTGTGACGTCGTTCGTCCCGCGTACGAGCGTGAACGGACGGGCCGTCATGTCGAGCATGTACCCAGACGGTGCAACCGTCTCTTGGAAGTAGTACTCGCCCGGGTTCAATCGGTCGACCAAAATCTCCCCGTTCGCATCCGTCTTCAAGCCCGCCTCGACGAGGATGCCGTCCTGTCTATAGAGCGAGAACGTCGCATTTGCGAGGCGTGAGCCGTTGATCACGTCCGTCTTGATGAGACGGACCGATTTTTGCTGTTCGTTCGTGATGGTGATCTGTTCATCGACGTCTTGCCCGTACTCGACCGTGAACGCATGAGGCGTCTTGTCTAAGATGTAGCCGGTCGGTGCGGTTTTCTCGACGAATGTGTACGTACCGATGTCTAGGCGGTCGACGACGACCGTCCCGTCTGCTCCCGTCGTCACGTCGTCACGGACGACTTCGTTCTTACTGTTGTATAACGTGAAGACTGCGCCTTGAAGCGTGGCGTTCGTGTCTTTATCCACTTTCGTCAACTTCACACGCTTCATCGTCTCGTTTTTGACGTTGTCTTTTTGAACGGCGTCACTCTCGAGCGTCACCGTGAACGTATACGCCTTTTCAGGTAACACGTATCCGTCCGGCGCCTTCGTCTCGACGAGCTGGTACGTGCCGAGGTCGAGGTCCTCAATCAATAGGACACCGAACGCATCGGCCGCGAGCCCCGTGCGGAGCGTGTTTCCGTTCATGTCTTTCAAGTCAAAGACGGCACCTGGGAGCGCCAAGCCCGTCTTCCAGTCGACTTTCGTCACTTCGATTGACTTGAACGGCTGGTTCTGTACACCGACTGTCGTTGTCGTCAATTGGTCTTTCACGATGGAGAAGCCATGCTTCTTCGCATCGAGGAGATGATCCGTCGGCGCCTTCGTCTCAACGAAGTAATACATGCCCGGCTCGAGACCTTTCACGGTGATCTTGCCGTCCTTGTTTGTCACGAGCCCTTCGCTGACGAGCGTATCGGCGGCATTATATAAACTGAATTCCGCTCCTTCGAGTACCTTGCCGGAAGTCGACGTCTTCATCAATTCGACGTCTTGGCGGATCGTGTCGTTTTTGACGGTCGTCGCTTCTTTCACTTTCGCGATGGTGATATTTCGGGATGCCGTCGCGATCAAGTAACCGTCCGGCGCTTTCGTCTCGACTAGACGATAGTCCCCATAAAGGAGGCGACCGAACGTCAAGGTCCCATCGGTTCCTGTCGTGCCGCGACGGACGGTACGTCCGCTACCGGTGTCGATTAAGTCGAACGAGGCCCCGCTCAAGTTCTTCTCGCTCAACTCGTCCGTCTTCGTAATCGTCAATTCGCCGAGTTCTCCGCTCGCCGTCCCCATTCCGGACGTACGGGCGACTCGGACCTTCGATTGTTTCGTCGTCGTGTTCTCGGATACCTCGTCCGCCGTCACATAGACGTCGTTCGTGATATCCGTCCCGACCGCGGCCAAGATATATGAGTCATATTCTAAAATGTACGGGCGATCAATCGGGGCGTTGAACGATAGTTCGAACTCGCCCATCTCTTGGATCGCTCTGACCGTGTACGAATCCGTCGACAGCTTCCCTGCCTTCGTCACCGTACCGTTCGCGGCGACCGTCGTCTCATAGACGCTCAACGAATCAAGCAGGATGTCCTGATTGTTCGAGGGGACGTCACGAATGACGACGTTTTGTAACGATGATTGTCCGAAATTGATGTCGATCGTCCAGGCGATGAGCTTTCCTTGTTGAACGCCTCGTTTCTCGTTATATTCGCCACCGTGACGAATCGTCACCGTCGCCGGCAAGTTGCCGAGCTCGGTCGCTCCGTCCGTGACCACGGCCGTGTTTTTATAGGACGGCGCGATTTTTGTGTTGTCGATGTTCGTGTCGTACGTGATGACGTACGCGTCACTCGTCGGGTCGTTGAACGTCAAGACGAAGCCTGTGTCACTCCACACGACGTTATACGCGGACGCCGGGATCGGGGTCGCATCGACCGAGTAGGCGTTCGCCCCACTTCCGCGCGTCATCTTGGCGACGGTGAAGGAATCCTTGTCCGGTACTTGCGTCCCTTCCCACGTGTCGGTGACGGTCATGTTCGTCGTCGCATACTCGTGGTAGTTGATCCCGATTTTCCAAGTGATGTCTTTCGTGACGGCGTTATACGTGCCGCCTTTGAATCCGTTGTTGCGCGTGTTCGATGCCGGCTCGACGGAATCCGTCGTCGTCACCGTGCGTCCGTTCGATGATTCATCGACCCAGTCGACGGTCGCCTCGTTGACGAAGCTCGTATTGTTCGCGTCCAGACGCTCGCGGTAATCGAACGTCGTTTCATACGTGATGTCATGTGTATCGGTCAATTGTATGTTGAAACGGATGGTGAAGCCGTTCGCGTCAGGCGTGACCGTGTAGTCCGTCCCTTTCGTCAATCCGCTGATCGACAGCGAGTCCTCGATAAACGTCAAGCCCTCGTTCGGGAACGTGTCCGTGATGATGACATCGTTCATCACGCGTTTGTCCCGGTTCAACTCGAGCGTCCACTCGATCGTTTCTGCCGCATAATCGGGTGCCTTGTGCGTCTTTCGTAAGACGGCTTGCCCGATTGACTGGGTCGCCGACTTCTTCCAGCCGTTCACTTCGATCGTGTTCGTCACACTGCCCGAGGAGACGATACGGTTTTTCGCTTGTGTTTCATACACGAGCTGATACGCCGTCCCGTTCTTCGGCAGGTCGAACGTGAATCCTTCAAGTCCCGTATCCGTGATTTTGCTTGGTGTCACGGGAACGGCTACCCGATTCGCGATCTTTCCGTCCCCATCGAGTGTCACCTCATATAACGTGAGATTGATCAATTGATGGGTGTCGGTGAACAAGTCCTTTACCGTGAGCGAGCCCATATTCCGTTGACGGAAGTTGATGTCTGACTCCCACGTGATTGTCTGGGTGACATCGTCATAGCCGTCCGTCCGCTTCTCGAGCTCCGTCCCTCGTCCGACAGCAACCGTCGCCGAGGCCGTTGCTTTATCGAAGGACGTCCCTTCGAGGTTCGTGACGTTGTTGAACGTCGCCACCTCTTCATTGAGTATATCCGTGATAAAGGTGAGGCGATAAGCGTTTTGGATCGTCCCGAAGTCGATGGCGAGACCGTCCGTCGTGTCGACCGTGAGCCCCGTCACCGGTTCTTCACGGATGACATTCCCGTTCATCGCCATGACGAGCCGCGTCACTTCCATGCTGTCGGCGCGATACGCCAGACCTGCAGGGATCACGTCCGTCCAGCGGGCATCCTCAATCTGTTTCAGCCCTTTGTTCAACTCGACCGTCCATTCGATCGAGCTCGGGTTGTACGGTCGGTCGGCGACACCGGCTTTCGTGATGTCTTTCCCTGGACTTTTCAATCCGACCGGTAACGTTTGCGAGAGCTGGTTTTCGATTGGGGTGATCGTGACCGTCCGTTCTTCGGAGATCTCGGTCGTCTCTTTCACTTGTGTCAGGGCTTGAATCGTCCCTTCGATGTTTGAGTATTTGTAGACGTTGTCGTTAAATCTCATCGTCGCCGTCCCGTCAAGGGCGAGAGAGTATGTCCCCATCGACTGCCCGTTGAAGTTGAGCGGTGCGTTCGTGACCGCGTCATACACCCTTAACTCACTTGGCATCTGGAACGTGAACATCGACCCGTCCGTATAACTGTGCCCGTTCGAGATCGACCAGTTGTAGTTGATCTCGACGATCGAATCGGGCGTGACCGTACTCACCTCAACGTTTTCCGTTGTCGTCGTCCGAATCGTGTACGATTTCAAAATATTGTCGGTGATCGTCATGACCGGGTTGTCCGGTGGCTGCGGGTCCGTGATGACCGGGTCCCCTTCCGCATACGCCATTCGCGAGACAGCGAACGGCTGCATGACGAGCAATATGGTCAAGACCATGGATAACCATCGTTTCATGTGCGTTTCCTCCTGCGTCTTTGTTTGCAGACATCACAAACGTGAAACAAGGAGATTCGCCTCAAAGAACATACCAAAAAAAGGCCGCCTTCTCGGAAGGGACCTTGGTCGTCATTCAGTCATAGAGTGTGGCACGATAGTCAGAGGTGCTACGATACGTCGTCGTCCGTCGCTCGGTCACGTCACGCGTCACATCGATGACACGCCACTTCCCACTCACGAACACTTCGTTCCACGCATGATAGCCGTCGACGCCTTTCGCCGTCCCCATCACGAGACGGGTCGGGATGCCTTGGGCACGAAGGAGTGCTGCGTTTAGTGACGCGAAGTCATAGCAGATCCCCCGTTTCGTCCGAATCGTGTCGGCGTTATTCGGCAGATAAGTCGATGAGAGCTTCACGAGCTTGTTGTCGTCATAGTCAACGAGTCGGTTGACGTGACGGCTCGTCACGAGCGTTTGTGTCGAAGTGGAGTAAGATGAACGTGACAACGACGAGGCGAGACGCGACGTCGCAGAATCAATGGAGACATTTTGGGTGGAATGGAGATACGGTGCCGTCGAATGGACGAGGCGGACCGTTTTCTGAAGGCGGTAGACGCGTTTATAGCGTTTCCCGTCCGATGACTGGTAAAGCGTGAATGAATAGTCTCCATTCCCATAGTTGACGTTGAAATGATTCTTCCCTCTATAGACATCGTAAGTACGGACCTGCTTGCCTTGTCGCACCTCGAACTTGAACGATTCTTTGTCCTTATTTGAGATGTACACGTCGACTTTCCCCGTCCGAGTATCGACACGCGCGCTCGCCGCATCTGCGACGGCAGGTCGCACCACAATCAGTGCGAACAACAATACCAACATCCCTGCGAAGAATTTCTTCACGAGACGAACCTCCTTTGGAAACTGGCTGCCATTTTACAGGCCCTATAGCTTTGCGTCACTCGCTTTCGCGTAGTTTTGCCATTATCAGTGAAGTCTTACGCCTCAACCTTAGCATAAGGGATGCGTGGACGATGTCTGATTTTTAAATTTTATGGGAATGAATGTGCTGAAGTGGATACGCAAAAATTCCTCATCGTAAGTGGCGTGAGAGGATCTAGCGGAAGCTGTCAAGAACAGTCAAATAGACAATAACCTTTCATTATTTTGAGCGGAATGACAGTTGTTCCGTGAATGGGAAACGACGATGGATTCGTTGTTTCACAAATCCTGACAGGGTGACAAACGAATTTAAGATAAAACCGAGGGTCGGAAGCGCCAGTAACAATAAGACGTAAAAAAGAACATCGTTCAATGGACACAGCTCCTTCGTAATAGATGAGTAGAATGATTAAAAGTTCCAAATCCTTCACTTGAATTGTGTGGAAACAGAACATTGTATTATGGATTGGAATTCAATTAATACCTATATATAACATTAGTGTAACGTTATTGTAACAAACATTCTGTTTGTTTTTAATAAAAAAGGGGAATTAATTGTGTTGGCTATAGGTCTTTCGTTCGACAGGAAGTGACAAAATGATCAGACACATAAAAGACGAACCCGTTTGAGTTCGACTAACGATTGGGCGTTTAGTTGTTTGATTGTCGTTTTTTTGAGACTGAACACTGTAACCACGAAACTTTTAAGCTCCACTACCATCGTTGCTTTGGATCCAATATCAATTCTCACGAATGCAACGCACAAAGATAAACCCAATTCAGCCACTCTTGATGGTTTGGGACCTACCACATCGATTGCATATATCATAGAATTCATCTGAATTGATATTTCGATCCCTTAGACTTTTCTCCCCCTCTTAATTCGTAGTTCATATATCAAAAGAAAAGAACCGCCGTCGGCGATTCCATTCCTTCATTTCATCCTCTTCTCAACCTGCTTCATCTGCTCCACATCTTCTCGTTCCATCGTATGTTTACAAAGCGGGAAGTTCAAACATCCATAAAACTTGCCGTTCTTCCCGTCCCGCAGCACAAGATATCCTCTGCACGAGGGACAGACAATCGGATCATGGATAATACTTGGATGATTGGCGGTATAGTCACAGCCCGGATAGTGACTGCAACCGACAAACGTTGACTTTCGGTTTGTCTGTTCACGAATGACCAAGTGACCATCTAAACAACGAGGGCATTTTGGATTATCCCGGATGCTCTTGCCCTCCTCGATTCCCATTTCATACGGGACTTGTTGCTCCTTGATCAACTCTTGGACAAACGTCGACATGCGGTCATCCGGCGTCAGCACATACGTCGTATGTTTCGTCCGTGTCAACGCTACATAGAACAGACGGCGTTCTTCCCCAAACTCCAACTCTTCTTGTTTCTGAAGGACGAATGACAATAACGGGTCATCCATGATCTTATTCGGGAAGCCGTTCTTACTATTTGCCGTATTGATCAAGATCACGTTCTCTGCTTCAAGTCCCTTTGAACGGTGAGCCGTCAAAAAGGAGATTCGAAGATTCGGATGCGTCCGGTCGGTCACTTGCACTTCATCTTTCATGTGCTTCACTCGAAACGAAGCGCTTCCCTCAATTGACTTGATGTCAAAGTTGTTCCGTCCGACGAGCAGTACATCCGACTCCGGACCATGTGATTGAACGATTTGATCAAGCGCTCTACGTAAGGCGACTTCAAAGTCGTTCTTCCCCTTGATCCCCATCACGAGAACAGGTGTGGTCAGTCGTTTTCCCGAAGAGAGGTTCTTTCGAATTTGACGCTTGTTCTTCATGACGAATCGACCAGCGATATCGATCAATTGTTGCGAGTTGCGGTACGTGTTCTCAATTTTTAGTAGAGCACTCTTGCCAAAGTAATGTTCAAAATCTGTGAACAGACTCAAATCAGACCCCGCAAACCGATAGATGGACTGCCAGTCATCTCCAACGCACAGGATAGTCGCCACCGTCTTCTTTCGGATTGCTTCAATCAGACGATAACGACTGGCGGAGATATCCTGATACTCATCGATGATGATGTATTTGTACGGCAAATGGACGGCATCGGACGAAACAATCGAAGTCGCTTCGTTGATCATGTCATTGAAGTCGATTTTGTTCGTTCGTCGCAAATATTCCTCATACATCCGGTACATCGGTTTGACGAGACGGGAGAAGAGGAGTGCTCGTTGATAATGAAACAAGTCCTTCTTGTTCAAACTCTGTGCGAAGACATCAAATTGAGATTCCGTATAATGATTCGATTTGAACAATTGAAGAAAACTCGACACAAAATCGACGAAGTCGTTGAAATTACTCTTTTGTTTCGTACGGTATAACTTTTCGAATATTACTTTCGAGTTCACTTCCCGGAAGACGACACCTTGCTTCAATTGGATCCATCCCATATCACCACCATACCATTTACAATATTTTCAATTCTTTTTCAGTTTATCAAAAAAGCTCATTGCATCGAACATCATTCTTTACAAATAATGAATCTGTTTTCTACCGTGAGATCATAGATATCAATCTCAAAGTGATCGATACGTCTCGTCACCGATAATCAGATGGTCGGCAAATGGATGACTATCAATACACACGCCTCTTTAAGACGTTTCGTTAACTCGATATCTTCGTGACGATTCCGTGTTCCCACTCGGGTGATCGACCATCATGGCGTCCGCATTCGAAAAAATTGCGACCTTCAATACCTCTCTCGAATAGGGTTCATTATATCGATTCGACCGCACGCAAAAAACCCTGAATGAGCACTCTTTATCGAGTGTCTATCATTCAGGGTTCAGTTCAAACATTAGTCAGAGATTCCTTTATTATGAATAATTTTACTCTGATTACGATAAGGGAAGTGGTTTCTTACTTAACTGTTACTACTGTCGTCGCTACAGTGAGCCCATCTTCTGAAACGAACTTAACTGTGTAGTCACCAGTAGCAGGATCAAAATCATCTGAATCAGTTGCAAAAGTTTTAGCGCCAGATGTAACTGCAACAGTGTTGCTGCCCTCAACTGTACTTGTGAAGTACCAAGTACCCATCTCCGCAAAGTCTTTTCCGTACTGATCTTTTGATTTAAATACTGAATCAACATCTGAACCAATTTCTTCAGAAGCTACGATTGAATTCAATGAAGGTTTTTCATTAGTGACTGTAACCAAAGCAGTACCAAGAAGTTGACCATCAGCACTCCAAGCTTTAATGGTAGAGGTTGCTGAAGCTGCATCACTAGCAAGGCCACCTTTTACAGTAAGACCATCGACCACAGCTACTTTAGCATTACTTGAAGTCAATGAAGAAATTTTCCCAGTCTTGAGAACTACTGATTTACCATCAGCTGTTTTACCCATTAATTTTGGCGTAACAGCGTAAGCATCAGCGTTATAAATTGTTCCTAGTGGAGACAATTCATATGATGTAATATCTTTTGAAGCAATAGCTGTCAATGTAATGTTCTTAACTGCGCTCGCTGAACCATCAACAGCAACTTTAAAGACTTTCTGCCCAGCTTCAACTGCCGTAAATTCAGAACCTGATACTGTAAATTTATCGTTTGTAGCATCAACTTCTGTTACTTCGATTGTAGTAGGTTCGATATTGCGACCATACTGATCTTTTACCGAAACGTCATCGAGCATAATTTCATTTGATGCACCAACTTCAAAGAGTGACTCGAAATCAATTGCTGAAATTGTGTTTGCTACAGCTTTAGCTTCTACAGAGAACGTAACAGCCGCGAGTTCTTTTCCATCTTTTGTGGCAGTTACTTTAAATGCATCATTTGCTGTTACAGTACCTTCAAGTTTTCCAGTTTTAGCATTAATGCTAAATCCATTTGAGAAAGTTACTCCAGTTACATCTTTGTTAGGAATCACTTGTCCAAATTGATCGTAAACAACAAGATCAAGTTCAGCTTTTTCACCATCAGCAATTAACTTAGTTGGAGCAGAAATCGCCACTGTTTTAACTGAAGCAGCCGCTTCTATCATTACTGAGAATTGGGCTGTCTTACCATTTGGAAGAATCGCTGTAATAATAGCTGTTCCTGCTTTCGTACCTGCATCTAAAGTTAACTTTTTGTCAACGATTTCTAATGAATCAACATTTACGATATCTGAATCCGAAGATACAAATGTAATTGCATTTAAATCGTCATTTGATAATTCGTATGCAGTCCCATACTGATCAACAGCAGTGTAATCTACAACAAGGTTTTCTTCTCCTGTCGTAATGCGAGTCTTATCTTTTAGTGGTGATACCGATCCAAATGCAAGTGTTTGAAGTCCAATTGGATTTACGAATGTTACATCACCAGTTGTGACCACACCTTCATAGACCGCAGTTACTTTAAACATATCTCCTGCCTTCAACTTACTTCCAGTAATCGTGAAGTCACCTTTAAGGTTGCCTCGTTTGTCAGTAGAAGATCCTTCTGTTACTTCTGAGAAACTAACTTCATCAATTGACTCTGTAGTTGTCACAGTTAATTTATTCGGGTCTACTGTAGTAAACTTAGTGCCATATTGGTTGAGAACATCAAAGTGCAAAGTAGCATTTCCAGCTACGTCCACCTTAGAAGTTGTCATTTTAAGTTCATTTGCTTTTTCCGCTTCGAATTTAACATCAGCAGAAAGTGCTTTTTCCGTCAAGCCTTCAACGACAACTGTGTAATCAGATGGACTAAGTTTACTCAATACTGAAGTAATTACAACAGCATCTTTTGCTTCGTTCCACTCTGTAGTCACGTTGTAGTTTGCAAGACCTTTTGTAAGTTTTACAGTAGCTTTAGATGGGTCAACCGGTTTGTTGAACTTCACTTCAACTTTGTTAACGTCAACAGCTTTTACTGTTTCCAATTCAGGCGCAGATGACACTACTTTGTATTTAACTGTTTTCGTAACAACGCCGTAAGCGCGGTTAGCGTAAGTGAGTGTTCCTTCGAACTCCCCAACTTTATCTGTGTTGAATCCAGCTACTGAAAGTGGTTTCGCATATTCGTTACCGTCTGCGAAGAGAACTGGTTGAACGCGGATTCCTGAAACAGGAACGCCTTGCTCGAATACGAATTCAGATTCAGGTTTGATTTCTTGTGCGTGGTTCAAGACGCGGACGCGCTTCTCAACACGGATGCCTTGGCCTTTAACAAAACCTTTAGCAGTTTGGAATACGCCGAGTTTGTTCAAGTCTACTGAAGATTTGTACCAGTAGATCTCGCTGCCTTTGTACTCTTTGTCGAGTGTCGCGTCGAGGTCCCCTACGCGTACATAATCTGATGAAAGACGTACTGTCTTCATTGCTGCGTCTGCTGTAATTGCAGGCGCTACTGCTGATGCTGCTACTGCGAACGCTGCCGCTGCAGTAACGAATTGTTTCTTCTTAGCCATCTGATGAAAATCCTCCCTTAGGTAGATAGGTTTTTCTACCGTCCTTGCCCAACCGATCTCGTTCGGAGCCATGTATCCATAACAATGAATAAAGTGCTAATGTTTATGTAACCGACTCTTCTGTAGACCAGGCGTTCTCCCCCGGTAGAAGTCTTTGCAAGAATCATCTTGAACAATTTACCAAGACTGTTCTTGGAAAACCTTACATCCATAATATACATAACACTTCCAAGCGACACAAGCGTTTTTTTTCGCAAAATTGGTAACGTTTTTGAATTTTGGAGATTTTAGTTTAATTCATTTTTGTATTTACCTTTTTTGGAAATGTCGAAATGAGTCGATTTTTGTTGATTTCATGCGATTTAAGTTGAAATACTCGTTGAAAACCATTTTTATACCATTAATTACCTTAAGTATTTAATTTACATTATCGATTTTTAAAGTCCCTTCTAATCCATACATATTTCCAAATTAAAAATCATTGACCTCTTTCACAAAACCAAAGTTATCCAAAATATCATTCCTTATTCCAACTACAGGGGGACAGATGGCTAGTTCGGATTGATTATGGCTGCAGGGACTATTTGCCTATCTAAGATTTTTGAACTGGTTCGATTCGTTTATCGCTGATCCTATCACGAGAAACTGAAAAAAAGGTTCCCTTTTCGTCTGAAACGTGACAGATGTTTTGTCATAGATTGCCCTATACTGAAATCAATGAAAACTTAAAGGAGATTCCACTATGCGACACTTAATAAAAGCATCCATCTCGTTCGGATTGATCGGATGTCTCGTCCTCTCACCGAACGGGTTCGTCCCTTCACTCGATTTAACCGTTCAAGCCAAATCCTCATCGGTGACCGCAACGACTGAACGTGTGACAACGGAATATACGAAAGTGTACGCCTCACGGTCGAAGCAGGCGAAGCTCGTCTTCCCGCTCACGTTCGGTACGACCGTCTATCAAAATGCGACGTCTGGGAGTTGGACGAAAATCACCTATAAAGGAAGAACGGGATGGGTGCCGTCAGATGCGCTCATGCCAGCCGTACCTTCCTCGACTGACACTCATCTCGTGAAACAAACGACTTCCTTGTTCTCGACGTGGTCCACGAAAGGAAAACAGATCACAATGGTCCGTTTCGGAGATAGCGCCGTCAAGACCGGGGAATATGGCAAGTGGTCTCGCGTGCGCGTCGGCGGGAAGACCGGTTGGCTACCTTCTAAATATATAAGTACGCCACCTTCAAACAAACAAATCTCTCGGACAGTCTATGGGAGTCATACGTATGGTGTCGATACGCAAGCCGAGTATGATGCGGTCTATAAACGGGTGAAGGCGGAATTTGATGCGAAGTATGATTCTCCTGAGTTCGGTCTTAATGAGTATGTCTATCGCGTCTTAGACGGCGAGAGAGGGACGAAAGACCGGAACGACCCATCGTTTCGTTCACGCGACAATGCGGGTCTCTTGAGTGCCGAGATGTCATTGGAACATGTCTTTCGTGGCGACATCTCGTTCAAAACTTATGAAAAAATGAACCGGGTCCATCGCTTCTATATTTATTTGAGCTCTAAATACGAAGCAGACGCCGTCGTCGGGGATGACCGCGTCAAGTCTGCCTACGATGACTTATTCCGTCGCAAAACAGACTGCGATGCGGGTGCGCAAGTCAAGTCGCTCGTCTACGACTTGGCCGGAATCGACAACGCCATCATCGGGGACGGAGTCACGCATGCGGTGATCTTGTATCAAGTCGAGGAAGGATGGATCGAGCTCGATACCCCTTACACCAAACAAGATATTGACTTCGTCAACGCTTCGAACGTCTATCTCTCCTACACCCAAAGAGGCGAGACAATCGCCTACTGATAAAAAGGGGTTCATCCCCTTTTTATTTTGCCCATTTCCTCGAAAGACCAAAAAACGGGCATCCCGATCACTCGGCATACCCGTCTCTCTTCTATCATATAGTCTTATCGTACAGTCACCTTCGTCATCTTGCCCGGGCGACCTTTCAAGTCCTCGATGTGGACGTTGATCGTCTCACTCTTTTTGAGCGCACGTGTCTTCACAGAGAACATACCGTTCGGAAGGACCGTCCCGCGTCCTAATAACTGATACTTGCTGTTGCGGACGACGACACGCATCCCGGCGTCACCGCGACCCGTTACCGACTTCGCGCCAGAGCGGAGCGTGTTCACTTTCGGTTGCCCTGGACGTGCGCCGGCTTTGACGACGACGCGTTCGCTCGTCTCATACTTCCCGTTCGTATAGACGACACGAAGGAGCGTCCCTGCTTTTTGCGGTTTGATCGAGAAAGCGGCCACGGTCTGTTTCGACGTGCCTCGTCCGATCAACTTCTCTCCTTTATACACACGGACCGTTGTCCCCGACGCGACTTTCGCCTTGAACGTCGTAGAGTTGTCCTGTGCTCTCGCGCCAGAGGCATTCAATTTGAGCATCGACTCGGCGCGGTAGACGTTCGCCTTCCCGAATCCGCTAACCGGGTTGTAATACGCCGGGAGCGTCATGCCCAATTCTTCGAGCACATACTCGAACCCGTCACTCATGCGTGGGTCGTACGGTGCATCCCCACCCGAGAAGGCGATCGGGTCTGCCGTCCGCTGCAAGAGCGTCCGGACGTCTTCGACCGAGAGATCTGGGTGATACGACTTGAGGAGCGCGACGGCTGCAGCGACGTGTGGTGTCGCCATGCTCGTCCCGTCCATGTAGACGACGTTTCCGTCTGGTACGAGACTCGCCACTTTCGAGCCCGGTGCGACGACGTCGACGTTGACGCCGTAGTTCGAGTAATCCGAGACGATCCCGAAGGCGTTCGTCGCGCCGACCGAGATCGTATATTTCGATGATGCCGGATACGACACGCGAGACTGCGCATCGTTCCCTGTCGCCGCCACGATGACGACGCCACGGTCATACGCATACTTCAACATATAACCGAGCGTACGGCTCTCGTTGCCGCCAAGGCTCATATTGATGACTTTCGCCCCCGCGTCGACCGCATACTTGATCCCGAGTGCGATTTGGTCCGTGTCCCCAGAACCGCCCGCATCGAGTACTTTCACCGGCAGAATCGAGACGTTCGGAACGATTCCGCGCATCGAGACGCCGTTGTCACGTGTCGCGCCAATGACGCCGGCGACGTGTGTCCCGTGACCGTGGTCATCGATCGCGTCACCTTCCCCGTTCGGGTCGACGAAGTTTTTCGCGTTTGCGACATCGACCTTGCCTTTTAGGTCAAGGAGACGATGGTCGACCCCTGTGTCGAGGACGGCCACTTTGATCGACCGTTTCGGCAAGTTCAACGCCTCATACTTGTCGAGGCCGATCCCTGCATTCGCGAACGGCTCGAGGACCGATTTCTCGTTGATCGCCCATTGGTAATCGAGGCTGACGTCGGTCGCGAACGACTCATACGTCTGGACCGGCTCGATATACTCGACGTTACGGTCCGACTCGAGCGTCGACTTCGCCTGTGCCTGCATCTTCGTCGACGCTTCTTCCACATCGACGAGCGCGAAGTAGTCAGACGGTTTCCCGATGGCGATACGCTCGGCCGAGACGTCGCTCATCGCGTTCATCTTGCCGATTGATGTGTTTGGTGACGATTTGTATTTGACGATGTAACGCGGTGCGTCACTGCCGTCCGTTTGAATCGTCATCCCGATCTTACCAAAGAGGTCCGTCACCGGGGTCCCGGCGAGCGAGTCCATCTCGAGCGCTGTCGCGATCTCGCCAATCTCGCCTTGCAACGCGGTCGGTACGCTTGCGTCGACCAAGGCGTGGAGACGGTTGATCGCCGAGGCGTCCTGGGTTTTGAGTGTATACGCCTTCTTGTCGACGAGTGCCGTCAGCAACGGACGGAGCGTCTTCAAGTCGGTGAGGGCAGCTTTGCGCTTCTCGCCGTCAAACGTGATCGCCTTGACGATATACGGTGAGGCACGGTAGTAAAGGGCCGACAAGTCGCGACCTTCTTGTGACGTGCCGAGTACTTCACTTTGGACGCGACGGATGAGCTTGAGCATCGAGTCACGTTCCGGTGCCGGTTGGACGATCGATTCGACGGCACACATGTCTCCGCCGACCTGCTCGTATTTGACCGGGAGTTTGACCGGGTTGACGACGAGCTTGATGTCGGACGCGAACATCGAGAGGTCTGGTTCCGGCGGCTCTTCGCCTTCCGGTACCTCTTCTGTCGGCATGTCTATCATCTCTTCGCCGAGTTCCATCGGCATATACTCGACCTTGATGTAGTATGGACCTTCCCATGCGAACGGGAAGTCGATCTTGGCCGTCTGTTCTTCCTCTTCCTTCGTCGCGCTCGCGCGGTAACGGTCGAACGTCTCATCCTTCGCCGCCATGTCGGCGCTCGGGTAGACGCTGATGTTCGCGAGCTTCGAAGATTCGAACGTGACTTCCATATGTGTCATCGCGGACCTCTCTCGTTCCATCTTGAACCAATACGTGTTGACCGGGTCTGTATCGGTCGTGAACTCGAGGGCTTCCCCCGGAGTGAGTAATGTGGCATCGGTCATCCCGTTTCCGCTGTCAGCGAGTGCTGGCGGCAGGAACGAGAGGACGAGGACGAGAACCGTCACCATCGCCACGAATTGCTTGAATCGTGCTTTCATGTTTTCCCCTCTTTCATATGTGTTGGAGCATATGCCCCACATCGTTCTACGGTATTTATCGGTTCATGTTTCAAAAATGTAACAAAAATGTTTCGACATTGTTTCAATCTATTCGTCGAATCGTCTTTCTTCCTATAAAGAAAGAGATCTTCGCATACAAAAGACCGGTGTTTCCACCGGTCCCTCATTAGTAACCTGCGTATTGAAGCGATTGGATGAAGGCGCGTTTTTCCGCACCTGATAAGTTGAACTCGAGGTCGAATTCGCTACCTTCGATTGTGACGACGATCCGGTTTTCCGGACGTACGTACTTGTCGACGAAGTTGATGAGTTTCGTGCTCGGGTCGAATAGGAACGACTCTTCAATCGAACTGTCATCATACATTTCGTACGTCACATCATCTTCTGAGATATTTTGTGAGTATGTCGCGCGCCCAACGCGGAGTGTCATCTTCTCAAACCCTGCGATTTCCCCATCTTCCGCAAAGTAGTTGAGCAGGAAGTTCAGGTTTGATTTAGATGGATGACCGAGAAAGGCCGGTGCGAATGTCTCGGCGTAGCGCGTGTCACCACTTGAACGGAATGCTTCTTTATGGAGCGTCAACTTCATGCCTTCAATATAGACACGATGGAAGTCATGATAGAGTGCATGTTGCACCGTGATTGCTTTTGGTTTACTGACGTTGCCTGCACCGTCGCGGATGACGAGTGACATCTTCTGTCCCATCTTTTGAGCAGGGATTGGGACGATGAACCCACCGTGTGACATGACCGGTGCCGTGTACGTTTTGCTGCCGATTGTGACGATGGCCGTCGAATATGGTTCTGCCTTACCGTAAACGCCACGCATCGATGCCGTCACCGATTTTGTCAACGTTGCCGGTTTCGGTGCGTACCGGTCTTTGTAGACGCTACGTTTTGACATGTCGCTCGTCGCACCTTTCGTCGTGACCGTCTTCGCCGAGAGCCACGAGTAAGCAGGTTGAGCTACAATCCCACGACGATAGAGACCGTTCGCATCGAACTTCCCTTTATACGTCTTGTCGCCGATCATGAGCTCGACGTATTGTCCCGGCTCCCCGAGGACACGCACTTCGCGCGATGTCTCCGTCAACGGTTTGATGACCGGTGCATCAGGACGTGCTTCCGGGTCTTCTGCGACGATCGCACGCGTCGTCTCACTGATGTTGCCGCTCAGGTCGACGAGACGGACATCAATCACTTTCCCGACCGACTGTGGAGACATCTTGAAGACGGCCTCGCCACCTTCTAAGATGGTACGGACGTACGTCTTACTGTTGATCATGATCTCCGCTTTCGCTGCGACCTCACCCGTGATCGTGAGTGAGTTCGACGTGTGGAGTGGTGCTGATAACACAGGGGCGTCAGGTGCTGTGACGTCTTCAGTCGTCTCCGCGTTGACGGCTGTTGAAGGAACGATTCCTCCGAATGCGAGCGTAGTCGCTAAGAAAAGAGCTGCATATTTTGGTTGTTTCATAATGAATTTGGGTCCTCCTCAGGAATAATGACAATCGTTTACAAAATTATTATAATCTGTCCTTTTTCAAAAGGGTACATAATTTTTCTAAAATAGTCATATATTTTTCAAATTCACATTTCCTTCATTTTATAAAAAAACACTCCATCGATTTGGAGTGTCTAAACGCTTATTATCCTTCGTTGATCATCGTCGCTTGTCCGCCTTGCCATAACCAGACGCCATCTTCTTTCGTATAAAGATGAAGCATCCAGAAGCGACCTTCGTAGGCGTTCGTGCCGAGGATGAACTTCTCCTCGAGCAAGAGTTGGACGACGGCGAGGTCGCCGCGTACCGTCTCGTCGAACGTCACCGTCTCCTGTGCGCTCCATTGAATCGCCGTCGGGTCGACGTACTGGTCCAAGAACGTCTCTTTATCGAACTGACGCCCGCTCGAATCGACATATCGGAACGAGTCGTGCATGAGCGCCCGCATCGCGTCGAGATCGCCGGCCACTTGATGGGCCGACCGGTCGTCAGAAAGTTGTTTCATGTTGAGTGTCTCCATAGTTGTCCCTTCCTTTCCCCGTCCATCATAGCACAGATGACGAACAGCGAACGAGTGGAATGCAGAACATCGAATGACTCAATCATTTCCCTCTTATCGAAATATGCAACCTATTTCACATTGGCTACGTATATACTAAAAACTGTAAATTTCATGAATCGAAGTGGAAATGTTGAAACGAATCTTCAGTTTGCCTGTTCTCTTTACTTTTTATTGGACTCTCACCGCACAGGCGGTCGGGTCAGATGCCATGCTTCGTGCCGGCATGACCCTCTATGCCGACCCGGAGGAATCAATCGTCCTGCTCGTGACGGATGAGCCGAGACGGGTCGAGATCCATGACGTGACCGAGACGCATACGTCCGTCACGGTCGATACTCAGAACGGATTCGTCCGAAATGACGCCTTGGTACACGCTCTCACACGTTACATCCAAACAGAAACTGATACGCTCGATGCTGCCGGTAAGATCATCGGCTCCCTCGTCCGTGGCGAACAGACGAGCGTCTATGGCACCATCGGAGACACTGCCCGCCTCTTCAAGGACGGCGTCTACGTCTATATGAAACGCGACGTGCTCGCAGACAAGATGCCGCGCTACACGAAGACAGGCCGCCGCTATGCGCTCGCCGCGATCAACATCTATCAGGACACGGACAAGAAACAAGTGGTCGTCGCGGGGACATCGTCTTCTTCGCCGGCACGTATAAATCCGGTCCATCGCACATCGGCATCATGCTCGATGATGAGCTCTTCATCCATGCCGGGGGCGAGATGCTTCAAATCAACTCGATCCATGACCCGATGTGGCATCCGTACTTCCTAGGATACAAATCGTTTTAAGGAGGACTCTCCATGTTTCACTATATCGACCCGTTCCTATGGCAACTCGTGATTGTCCCAACGCTTACAATCGGACTAGGGGTCGCCATCGCACTGCGCCTGAAGCGTTTGTCTATCGCTCCCTTGATCACGCTCTTCGCCTATTGGGTCCTAGAGTGGTTCATGTATCGGGGCACCCTCTTCTTCTTTACAAAGTGGTGGCTCCTTCCCCTCCTGGCGTTGGGGATCACGTTCACGTTCATCGGCAAACGTCAGGTGGAGCACCCTTCGGTCAAATGATGCTTGACAATGCATCTTTATCCCATTAAAGTAACGATAACATTCATACGAACTCGCGATGAGAAAGAAGAGTAGCGCGAAGGGACGTCTTCAGAAAGCCGGTGGTCGATGCGAACCGGTGTCGTGCCTTGCGTGAATGGGCTTTTGAGCGTTCAGACCGACATGTAGGCTCTGACGGGTCCTCCCGTTATCGGGGACAGCGAATGATGGTTCGCGATAACGGGAAGACAAGGCGTCTTTCAACGAAGGTGGCAACACGGGGAATCTCCTCGTCCTTCATGTCCGATCGGGCATGTGGGACGGGGAGATTTTTTGTTTGAGCGATTGGAGGTGGGTTGGCGACGTACCACGGATATACGCACCGCGGTCATCGTATACGAACAAGACGTGCCCCTCTCGTTCGTGGATGAACTGAACGAACGGATACGTCGTATATTGACCGTTCAAACGAGGTTTCGATTTTCTATAAAAGTCTTGATAACAAATCGCCTCGAGGAGTGGTCGCACACGGATTGCGGACTTGTCCGCTATCGGCACAGTGAACATCCATAACGGTTCGTCATCGAACGTGTACGATGTGGCGGTCGTCTTGAAGCGCACCGACTTGTCCCGGATATAACGGAACAGACGGGTCGGTTTGACGGGCTGTCCATATACATGCCAAACGATCCGGATGGGGTCGCCTTCTTCGAACAACGCATCAAACAATTGCTGGGCATGTTGTACGACAGCCTCAAAATACTCAAGATTCAGTTCATCGGATTTGATGTCAACGTAAGGTGACAGCGTATCCTCGAGTTCGATGTGCTCGGTCAACGCTTCACCTGAAAATTGGTCAGGTCGTAAAACTGACATCGGCATATCCCCTTTCTATTACCCATTATAAGGAGGTTCTTTCAATGCAACAACGGATGATCAATGGTGACGAACTCACACCGGTGGCAATCTTCCACCGACTGCATAGAAGAAATCCGTCGCATGAACCCGAACGGCATCATCCTCTCCCCCGGTCCCGGCGGTCCACAAGACGCCGGTGTCTCGCTCGCGGTCGTTCGACAATTGTCCGGTTACATCCCGATTCTCGGGGTCTGTCTCGGTCACCAGGTTATCGCCGAGGCGTTCGGCGGGATCGTCGGGCGGGCGAACGAGGTGATGCATGGGAAAGTCTCACGGATCAATACGGTGCCAGGCGTCCTTTTCGAAGGCTTGTCGATGGACGTCATGCGCTATCACTCGCTCGTCGTACAAGAGACCGAACTAACGGTCACGGCGGAGACGACAGACGGCGTCATCATGGCACTCGAACACCCGACGCATCCGACGTACGGTGTCTAGTTCCATCCCGAGTCGATTGGGACCCCGGACGGACGTGGCATCTTCGAGCGCTTCGTCCAGCTGTGCACGAAAAAACCGGGGCACGTGTCCCCGGTTTGAGTATCAGCCTAAAAAGTCTTCTCGCTGAAAATCATGTTTGTCGATCTTGATGTTGTCACAGGCCACCCCGTTTGTCCGGAGCACCTGAATCGTTTCACGCAACAGCTCATCACTGCCAACGATATAGAACAAGGCGTCCTTGTCGGATGCCATCCTCTCCACGCGCTCGTAGTAGTCTTTCCGACTCGGCACGAACTCTGACGTGAAGCGTTCGTTCGATTCGAAGATGTCACCGAATAGATACGCCTTCGACGAATCGACGTTCAACGAATGAAGATGCGGGACGCCTTCCCCGTTCGCCAAATAGTCGAGGACGACCGGACGGAATGTCGCGAGTCCGACCCCAGCCGATAACAAGTAGACATTCTTCCCACTCCGTTCGAGCGGGACGTTCGAATGTGTCTTGAACAAGGCGACCTTGTCCCCCGGTACCATGTCGCGAAGGATTGATTTGAACGTCGAGCATTCGGATTTGATGCGGGTCGTAATCCCGATTGCCCCTTCGTTTGGCAATGTCGAGATCGACATATGGCGGACGAGGCTCCGGTCCGGTTTGTCCCCGGCGTTGAACCCTTCGAGCGCGAGATGCGTGTGCGCCCCTTCCTGCCACGTAAATTCAGGTGGCATGGCGAGATGGAACGTGTATGTATCCGGTGCCTCCGCCACTACTTTGGTGATCGGTGTCCAGTCAATTTTCATGTGAATCCTCCCTTTCGTTAATACACCGCAATTGGCCCATACGGACCTTCGATGATTTCCAGTTTCGTCTCAAAAATATCGGATAAAATCTTCGCGTCCATGATTTCATCGACCGTTCCGAACGCAGCAATCTGCCCGTCTTTCATCGCACAGATGCGATCCGAATATTTCGCCGCGAAGTTGATATCGTGGAGCACCGTGACGATCGTCCGACCAAACTCATCGGCGACGTGGCGTAAATATTCCATCATCTGTACCGAGCGAGCGATGTCTAAGTTGTTGAGCGGCTCATCGAGGAGGACGTATTCCGTCTCCTGACAGAGCACCATCGCCACATACGCACGCTGCCTTTGTCCCCCTGAGAGCTCGTCGAGATAGCGGTTCTCGAGCGCGGTCAAGTCGAGGAAGTCGATATATTTCGAGATGATCGCCTCGTCCTCTTTCGTGAGGCGTCCTTTCGAATAAGGGAAACGCCCGAACCCGGCGAGTTGTCGGACCGTGAGCCTTGTCACGAAGTGATTCTCTTGACGCAGGATCGTGATGATTTTCGCCAAGTCTTTCGACTTCGTGCTCGACACGTCCATGCCGGCGACTTGGATCTGTCCCTCGTCTAAATTGAGCAACCGTCCGATCATCATGAGCGTCGTCGACTTGCCCGCCCCGTTCGGTCCAATCAATGAGGTGAACCCGGCTTTCGGGATGTCGAGCGTAAGCGGTCCGATGTGGACATCGTCTGTATACGATTTTTTGACTTGTTCGATTTGAATCATAGCGACCTCTTCCTTAGAATGACGGCCAAGAAGATGAGTCCGCCGAACAGTTCGATGATGACGGAGACGACACTTGGCGTCTGGAATATGTGATACATAAAGAAATACGCGCTCGTCAGGACGAAGAACCCTAGGGCGAACGCCATCGGGAAGACGTATTTATGGTCATACGTCGAGGCGACCTGATAGCTGAGCGTCGCGACTAAAAATCCGAAGAACGTGAGCGGGCCGATGAGCGCTGTCGAGACGGACATGAGGAGTGAGATCAAGACGAGCGTGTAGATGACGCTCCTCCGATGGTTCACCCCGAACGTCGTCGCGACGTCCTTGCCGAGTGCGACGATATTCAAGCGGTTCGAGAACAGGAACAAGAGTGTCCCGGCGATGACGACGATGGGGATGACGATGGGGAAGTACGCTACGTCCGCATTCGTCACCGAACCGAACAGTCGCGCCTGCAGGATATCGAACTCGGACGGGGCGAGCATGCGGCGCATGAACGACGACACCGAGTTCAGTCCCGTCCCGATGATGATCCCGACGAGCAGCATGAGCTGCAAGTTGGCGTATTTGCCTGACAAGAGCCATCCGTAGAGGAGAAGACTCATCGTCACCATGAGACCGACTTGGGTCAAGAAGGCGCCCGTTCCCGAAAATCCAATCAATGCCCCTGCCCCGAAGAAGAACACCATGCTCGTCTGAATCGTCGAGTACAGTGCGTCGAATCCAAGGAGCGATGGCGTGATGATGCGGTTGTTCGTCACGGAGTGGAATGCGACCGTCGCGAGGCTTTGACAGAGTGCCGCAATCAACATCGTGACGATGGCGACGATTCGCCGTTCCACGACCGGCACGAATGACGGAGAGTCGATCGGGACCGGATTGTTATAAAGGAGAAGCCCGAGCGCACACAACAGTCCCCCGAGAATGAAGGCACTTAAGAAGAGCCAGTAGCGTCTGCTCGCCCGTTTTGATTGAAACGCCGAAGCGTGACGTTCTTCTCTCAATTCCCCGATTGATACGTCGACACTGTCTCGTTCCATGACCGTACTCATCGAACCCCTCCCTTCTTCCGTTGTCGCATCAAGATCATGATGAAGACGACTGCCCCGACCGTCCCGAGAATCAGTGAGACCGGGAGTTCGAACGGCATGATGATCGTCCGTGAAATCAAGTCACTGACGAGAATCGCACCCATCCCGACAAGACAGACCCATGGCAGGTTACTGCGCAAATCATCCCCGCGGAACATCGAAACGAGGTTCGGGACGATGAGTCCAAGGAACGGTAAATTCCCGATGACCGTCGCCACGACCCCGACCGATAAGGCGATGAGCCCCGTCGCCATCATCATGAGCTGGTTATAGTTCACGCCGAGACTCGTCGCGATGTCTTCACCTAACCCCGCGAGCGTCAAGCGATTCGCCAGTAAGAAGATGAGTACCGTCACGACGATGATGACCCATAAATACTCGTAGCGCCCGATTTGCACTGAAGCGAATGAACCGACAAACCAGCCTTCAATTGCCTGACTTGCCCGGAAAAATAGACCGAGGAACGTCGAGATCGCCGAGATGACCGCCCCTAACATGAGCCCGATGATCGGCACGATGAGCGACGAACGGAGTTTGACCGAACGTAAGAACCAGAAGAAGACCATCGTCCCGATGAATGCGAAGACGATTGCCCCGGTCATCCGCATCATGAGGCTCGGTGCCGGTACGAGTAAATAAACGGTGAGCAGTCCGAGACCCGCCCATTCGAGCGTCCCCGTCGTCGTCGGCTCGACAAGTCGGTTTTGCGTGATGAGCTGCATGACGAGCCCCGCCATCGCCATCGCCGCACCCGTCAACATGAGGGCGACCGTCCGTGGGACTCGGGTGATCCAAAACATATCGAAGCCGTCTGTCCGTGACAGATCGTACACCCCGGTAAAGAGCGACAGCACCGCCAAACCGAGGACGATGATCACGGTGAACACGAACGACTTCGTCCACAATCTAGAAAAGGAGGGCTGAGACATCGTCTCAACCCTGGCTGTCAATGGTTTTTGCATGACGGAACCTTACTTCGCGAGCGCTTCCGTGACACTGTTGAAAAATTCCGTGTACGTTTGAATCGATTCGTTCAAGTACGTGTCTTTCGGGGCATAGACGATTTGCTCTTTCGTCACAGCCGTCGTCTTTTGAAGCGCCGGTGCGTTGTCGATCACGTCTTCGGCTGGTACTGCGCCTTCTGCGTCACCGAGTGGTGCGTCACGGTCGAGAACGAACAACCAGTCTGGGTTGCTTTCTGCGATGGCTTCGACAGATACTTCGTCGCCTTCGTGGTCACCTGTCGTCTTCTCGACTTCAAGGGCTGGGACCCATCCGAAGATGTCATACATCGGTCCGAACACGCGTCCCGTTACCGGTGCTGAGAACCCGATGTCTCCGCCCGATACGATGACCGACATGATTGTGTCTTCTCCGTTGTATGCCGCTTTCGCGTCTTCGATCGACTTGTCGAGGTCCGCGACGATCGTTTCGGCTTCTGTGTTTTTGTCAAAGATTTTTCCGAGTGTGAGCGTCGTGTCTGTCAATCCTTTGACTAAAATCTCCCCCGGTGTGCCTGAATCCTCTGGAATCTCGATGTTCAAGTCGATGACCGCTGCTTCTGGTACCAACTTTTTGATGTCCTCGTAGTAATCTGCGAAGCGTTGACCGACGATGACGACGTCTGGGTCAACTCCCGCAATCGCCTCTAAGTTCGGCTCGAAGTGCATGCCGACATCACTGATGTCTTTGTCTGATGCATATGGTGACTCCGTTGGAAGGAGTCCGATTGGTGCCGCCACCAAGTTGATGTCCCATGCTGCCAATGTTTCGAACGTCCGGTTATCGAGGGCGACGACCTTCTCCGGATTGACCGGTACCTCGATCGTGCCATGTGCGTCTGTAATCTCGACCGTCTCTGTCTTTGTTGCGCTGCCGACGTTCTCTTCTTTCTTCGTCTCACTCGTTCCGCCACATGCGGCGAGTACGAAGACGAGCAACGTCAACATGAGTGAAATCTTGAATTTCCCCACTTCATCCATCTCCTCTGTATGTAAAGTTCAATGATTCTCGCACTAAAAACGAGCAACGTTGGTTATGTATGTCTATTCTCGCGTTCTCGTTATCAGTGATAATGATTATCATTGTCGTTTTCATCAAGTAGCATAACAAACAAAATTAGGATACGCAATGCCAATTTGACAAGATTCGGATAGGAAAATTTTTCTTTCCATAGATGCACGCACAAAAAAAGAAAGCGGAGAGGTCCACTTTCAAAGTTACTCATTGTCATGACGATTTCGTTTTCGATCGAGAATGATGTATGTGACGAATAAGACGAACGTATACATCGCTGAGAAAATCACGATCCTCAATAATCCGTCCGGTATGATTTTCGTGATGAAGAACAGCGAGAACACGACTGAGAAAAATAAATACGGTCCTCGATCGTTAGTCGGTGTGTCTCGCCAGTAAATAATCAAGATGAGAAGCGCAAGCGGACCGCAAAGGGCATACAAGATGAAAAACGGCACGCGGCGCATCAAAAATGGAGTTGGTTTAGGCAGTTCCATTCCACTCATACCTCCGAGATCCCGTTCGCCAACAGCAACAGGAAAGTCCAAATCGACAATGGGATCATCAATCCGATTGTCGCAAGTAGCGTATAGATTTTAATGATCCGATCCTTCGTGAACAGTCCCCAAATCAACGTGGCGAACAAGGCGATGTCAATCGCGAGATATACCTAGATGACCGTCATCAACTCAAGGTTCGGAAACACTCGACCGTTCAAGGTGAAGAAGGTGATCACCGTCACGATAAAGAGTCCGAGCGTTGCGTATAGTGGTGCGTAGCGCCTCTTCATACGAGCATCGCCCGCTTCCGTTTGACCATCTCCAGGCAGCGGCGGACACACGTATCAACGTAGCCATCCAATTGATCAGGGAGGAACATCGTGTACGTCCCCTCCTCCGTCATCGCCGCGTCCCGCTCGACTTTCTCGACCAGTTCAATGAGCTCTGGATTTCCTTTCAAGCGTTCAAAATCGAACGTCTCGAGACGTTCCGACAGCCGAGCATTGTACGCATCAAAGTCCGCATAATAGGCCGCCTGTTTTGACGGGTCCTGGGTGATGAGTTCTTTCAACCAACCTTTATAGAACCCCTGCAACCAGATCTCATCCGCGACGAGATGCGCGTAATAGCCGAGTCGATATGAGAATTCTTCCTCCTTGCTGTCAATCCAATATTGGGAAAGATCTAAACGACGAGATAAATCATCATGGCGTCCTGCGTAGTAATGGGATGCCTCTTTTTCAGTCGTTGCATCCGGTGCGAGACTTCCAAGCAAAAATGCGACCTCATCCACCTCCGACAACGCTGGTAACATCTCATTCGCGATGACGAGATGCATCAAATGTGAACCCATGTCACGCCCCCCCTTTTCCCTGATTATTCCATCAACGTTCTATCTCGACAACCCCTCGCAAATTTTGATAGACTAACTTTACTGAACGGTCAGTAAAGTAAAGAGAGGTGTGATGGGATGAGTAAAAAACAATTGTTGCTACAGACAGCCGCCCAGATGATTCGAGAGGACGGGATCAGTCAGTTGTCGCTCGAACGATTGGCGACGAAAGCAGGAATCACGAAAGCCGGGGTCCTCTATCATTTCGACAATAAGGCCAACCTGTTGCGTCAGATGAACAAATTCGCCATCGAGACGTTCGAGAAACGAATCACCGCCCATCTATCGGACGGTCCATATTCGTTTACCCGTGCCTATGCGCTGGCGACATTGGAGGATGTCGATCACGGAGATATGGACCTCGTCGCCGTCTTCATCTCCTCACAAGAGGATGCGACGAGCGAATCGATCTGGAGTGACGTGTCGACCGGTTGGGACGAGCGATTCGCTGTCGACGGGCCGGACCAGGATGCGATTTTGAAACTTCGTCTCCTCTGTGACGGCTTTTGGTTCGCTGTCTTGTATGGGTATAGCGAATCGTTCAAGGAACGTGCGGCGACACTCATTCGGAAAGCATGTGACGAGTTGGTTCAAGGAGGATTGTAATATGGGATTCATCTATTTGATCGGGGCCATCGCCTCGGAACTGTTCGGGTCGAGCATGTTGAAAGTGAACGCCTCCTCGACGAGCCGACTTCCGATTCTCGGGGTCGCCTTCGGTTATGGGACGGCGTTTTATTTGTTGTCGCTCGCCCTCTTCACCATTCCGCTCAGCTTCGCATATGCATTTTGGAGCGGGGTCGGGACGGCACTCACGGCGGTGATCGGCTTCGTCGTCTTCCGAGAACAAATCAGTCGTCAAAAAATTGCGGGAATCGGGCTCGTCATCATCGGGCTCGTCTTGATGAAAGTGTGAGGTGAATCGGAATGAAAGCCTATCTTTTCCTCTTCTTTTCTATCGGATTTGAGGTACTCGGGACGTCGATGTTGAAACTGTCGGATGGATTCACGAATCTCGTGCCGAGCGTCATCCTCTTGGTCAGTTTCGCCGCCTCGTTCACCCTCATGGGCATCGTGTTGAAGACGATCCCGCTCAGTATCGCCTATAGCATCTGGGCTGGACTCGGGACCGTGGCGACAGGACTCATCGGAGTGTTCGTGTATGGGGAAGTTCTTTCGGCGTTGAACGGAATCGGTCTCTTGTTGATCGTCCTCGGCGTCATCGTCATGAATCAACGAAGAGAGGAAGTCGTGACATGAACGAGTTGGCAAATCACCTTCAAACATTGGAAGAAGCGTTACTCACGACGGAAGTCAGGCAGTCGACGGAGCGTTTGCGTGAACTATTTACCGACGACTTCTTTGAAATCGGTAGCTCGGGACGGTTGCTGTATCAAGACTGGGATCAGACGACACTCCAGCTCGACCCGATTGAGGCCGAGTTATCCGAATTCACGCTGCATCCGTTGACGGAAGGTCACGTTTTGGTGGCGTACCGTCTCGTTCAACCGGTATTGAATCGCGAAACACGCCGTAGCTCGATTTGGGTATTCGCGGACGGACGTTGGAAGATGCGATTCCATCAAGGCACAGTCGTCCCACCGAAGGCAACTTGATTGCCGAACGTCCTCATCTTCCGCTACTCTGAAGTGGAATCTAAGCGTGACGAAAGGGGCAGTTTTCACATGGATATTTTACTCGTTGGGGCAAGCGGCACGGTCGGGCAGGCCGTCGCAAAAGAGTTGGAGAAAACACATACGATCATCCGGGCTGGGCGTAACGGGGCAGACATCAAAGTCGACCTCACTTCTGAAGACAGCATCCGCCACATGTATGAGACGGTCGGACGGGTCGACGCGGTCATCAGTACGGCGGGCAGCACGCATTTCGGTCCGCTTTCCGAGATGACGCCGGCAGATAATCAGAAGAGTATCGACAGCAAGATCAAAGGACAGGTCAACCTCGTCCTTCTCGGGCTCGATTATGTGAACGATGGCGGCAGCTTTACATTGACGAGCGGAATCTTGATGGACGAGCCGATCAAGGAAGGTGCATCGGCGGCACTGGCGAACGGTGCGATCAAAGGATTCGTGACCGGTGCAGCGATTGAGATGCCACGGGGTATCCGCATCAACCACGTCAGTCCGAACGTCCTCGTCGAAGCACTCGATTCGTATGGTCCTTATTTCCGTGGTTACGAGGCGGTACCGGGTGAACGGGTCGCCCTCGCCTATGTGAAGAGCGTCGAAGGCGCGCAGACTGGACAGACGTACGAAGTGTATTGACAACGAAGCATCTCTTCAGGAGGTGCTTTTTTCGTACCTTGTCCTTTATTTTGTCTACCTCGATCAGAAGATTCCGCTATACTTGGGGCATCTTATACCCGGGAAAGGTTGAAGTTTCATGAAAGACAAAACGTTTCGCGCCCTTTATCACATTCCCTCTTCTTTCGTCGAACATCCGCTCCAAAAGCGCGCCCTTCAGGCGGCCGGTCGTCCTCAGGAATCGATGGTCGAGGTCATCTTCCGCGTCGGTGGGTTCGGCACGTATGATGTGAGTACAATCACCTTTTTTGAGAGGGGCACCGTCCTTCGTCACATTGAGCGATCCGACCGATCCATCACCGAGCCCTTTGAATTCGAATACTACGAGGGAGAGGGAGAGGAAGCGAAACAGATGCGCGTCGCGTTTCACCTGCTTGGAACGAATTGGTGGCCAACCGTTTTCGAAGAACCGGAAGGGGTTCGCACGCTAGACGGTACACAGTGGAGCCTCAGCGTATACACGAACGGGACACTCATTCACGAGCATCATGGCAGCAACGCCTATCCGTCCGAATGGGAGCAAGTGACTCGCCTGTTCGGTATTTCTTGAAGAACGACAAAGGGAGCATCCGCAGTGGATGCTCCCTTTCGTCAGAGCGCTTGAATCATCTCGACCCGATTGCCGAACGGGTCTCGGAACTCGAAGCGGTCGTATCCTGGAATCGGGATGCCTTCGGAGTAAGAAATCTCGTTCTCTCGAAGCGCTTCCTTCCAATGACCTAAATCCGTCACCGCGTATGCGATATGCGCTTTCGTCTTCTGTCGTTCCACGTCGTCCTCTGCCCCGACATGGACGGAACGGTCGCCGACCTGAAGCCAAAATCCGCCACGTCCTTTTAGTGACTCCGGCTTCTCGATTTCACGTAGACCGAGAAACTCACAATAGAACGCCTTCGCCTCTCGCTCCGCTCCAATTGGAATCGTGAGCTGCACATGATGAATCCCTGTGATCATGCTCATTTCCCCTTCCGATAGGTCAGTCCGATATACTGCATCTTCTCGTTGAACAAACGCGGGTACGCCAGATAGCCGACGAGCGTCGCCGAGATCGAGGCGGTCGTCAAAATTAAGAAGAGGATCAAGAGTTGATACAAAACCGCTTCCATCGGGTCGGCTCCCCCGATGATGAGACCGCTCATCATCCCCGGTAGCTGGACGAGTCCCATCGTCTTTTGCGCCTCAACGGTCGGGATCATGCTCGTGCGAATCGCATTCTTCAAGCTATTGTCGATGGCCACTTTTGGTGTGCCGCCGAGTGAAAGAATGAGTTCAATGACGTCGTCACTCCGCTCGACCTCGTCTTTGAACTTGTTCAAGAACAGGAGTGATAACACCATGCTGTTCCCGATGACCATCCCGCTGATCGGAATGACCTTTTCCGGCTCGAATGGGATGATACCGAGCCCGATCAGGAGTCCCATCGTCAGCGCTTCGATCGTCACGAGCGTCAAGACGATGATCCACATGATGCCCGGAATCCCGTCCCCTTTCCGTCGGATGTTTTGTGTCGCGGCGACAATCATGAGTAAAATCATCAACAGCATGAAGATGGGACTGTCACTCTCAAAGACAAACGTCAAGATATAGCCGATAATCAACAGTTGAATAATGGAGCGGACGGTCGCAATGATAATATCTCGCTCAAGTCCAAGTCGTAGGACGAGCGTCAAGGCAAGCGGGATGACGACGAAAATGAGCGCCGTCGCGAGTTCAATGTATGACATCAATCTTCCCCCCTGACGAATTGTTGGATGACGGGATCGTCCGACTCATCGATGAACGATGCGTCCCCGTAAGCAAGTAGTTCCCCGTCCTTCAAGAACCACATATCGTCACTTACCCGACGCGCTTGATCGAGGTCATGGGTGATCCAGATGACGGTAACGCCATACGATTGTTGCAGTTTTCGGATGAGTCGCTCAATCTCTTTCACCGTCCGGTAATCAAGGCTCGCCGTGATCTCATCGAGCAAGAGCACGTCCGGTTTATTGACGAGCGTCCGGGCGATGGCGACCCGACTTCGTTCCCCACCCGACAGTGATTTGACGGGTTGGTCGAGGAACGCCTCACTCAAGTCGACGCGATGGAGCAACTCGGCAGCCCGATCACGGTCGAGTGTCTCGTCGAAGATGGCTTTCGGGAGATTCAAGTTGTCGTACACCGTCCCTTGAATCATCGGCGCACTTTGGAACGCCATCCCGATTTTCTTTCGAAGTTCGAGGATGTCCATCTCCGCGATGTCTTCCCCTTTAAATAAAATCGTGCCCGTGTCTGGTGACAGCAATCCGTTGATATGCTTCAGACACGTCGTCTTGCCGGCGCCGCTCGGTCCGACGAACGTCGTGATTCGTCCTTCCCGAAACGTCCCGGACACATGGTGCAGGATGTCTTGATGACTCACATCTTTGAATTCAATGATTGACATGCTTCTCTCGCCTCCTGGTTCTAGTGTACAGAAAAGAGCGGATGAGGTGGTCAAGAATGCAGTCCGGAATCGGTTATAATCAGATTAAGGTGGTGTCTGTGATGGAAACCATAAATATCCATCTCAATGAAGACGATGCGAGAGTCATCAAGGAATATGCAGAAGCGAAACAGCTACACTTGTCTACTTTCATTCGCAATGTGATGATTGAACATATTCAAAACGAAAGAGACGTAAATCGATATCACGAAACGATGCATCATTATCAAAAGGAACCGAAAGCGATCTCATTTGAAGAGATGATGAAAGAATTGGACGGAGAATAAATGTTATACAAATAAAATCTACGCTAGACCATCTTTTCGAATTATGTCATCTGATCCAACATTGGAGTTACATTTTGAAATCCCTTGTCCGTGTAATGCGTTCATTTCGTACTCATTTCCTTGATAAACATAGTCATCTCAGAACAAAATGAACATGTTTATTGTGTTTAAACATGTTCATTTATGCTTAAACATAGTCATTTTCACTCAAAATGACCATGATTCTTTTTGTTATAGGTGAAACGAACAAAGCGCTCGACCGTTTCCATACGAAACAGTCGAGCGCTTTTTTAGTTATAATCCCGTTCGATGACGAAGCTCGTCTTGTCTCCGCGGAAGTAGGAGCGTGAGTATTCAATCGCCCGTCCCGACTCATCCTCTGTCACCGTCTCGATATGGAAGCACGGGGATCCGAGTGGACAGTCGAGGAGTGTACTCACCTTCTCGTCAGCTAAGGCAATCTCTAGTGCCTCTGTCGTCTTCGCGACATGCACGTCGTGGACCTCGGCCAGTGTCCGGAAGAGCGAATGCTCGGCCTGTTCCTTCGTAATCCCCGGTGCGATTTGCCATGGGATGAACGAGACCTCGTACTGTGTCGGTTCTCCGTCTGCATGACGGATTCGCTCAATCTTTTGAATCGGGGCATTGTCTTCCGCTTCAAACACCGATGCGATTTGACCTGATGCCGAGATGACCGAGATGTCGATCAATGCGACTTGCCCACGTTTCCCTTGAACGGCGAGCTGTGCCGCATAGTTGTTCGGCGTGTATGACAACGTCTGTTGTACTTTCTTCCCGGCGACGAACGTCCCGCGACCTTGTTGACGGACCAGATACCCTTCCGTCGTCAACTGGTTGAGGGCGCCTCGCACCGTCGTCCGGCTCA
This sequence comes from Exiguobacterium sp. s89, assembly GCF_018617735.1. Classification (NCBI taxonomy): domain Bacteria; kingdom Bacillati; phylum Bacillota; class Bacilli; order Caryophanales; genus Exiguobacterium; species Exiguobacterium sp. s89. Next base: position 381,327 of record NZ_JACSKS010000002.1, on the reverse strand, counting down.
CATCGAACTCCTCGCAAAGCGCGTACTCGGTCGGAAATTTTTCCCCTTCTTTATAGTGCCCACTCTTGATGCGGGACAGCAGTTCATCCTTGATTGCGGTTTGGAGCGTCGATTGCGACATGTCTCCATCTCCTTTACGTTAGGTTGGTTCCTTTATTGTGATACAGCAATCATACAAATGCAAATACAAAAACTAATTTGTATTATTTGTACTTTTTATATTGCGGTAAGTTGTATCATTTGTTATATTTGTTACGACAAAAAGAAATCGCTTTCAAAAGGAGGAGTTGGCACCATGGCAGTCAAGGTCGTCATCATCGGCGGTGGATCCAGTTACACCCCGGAAATCATCGAAGGATTGATCGATCGGCAAGCGACGTTCCCCGTTCGGGAGATCGTGCTCGTCGATATCGAAGAAGGGAGGGAGAAACTAGAGATCGTCGGTCGTCTCGCAGAGCGGATGATCGAGAAGTCAAACGCTGAAATCACACTCAGTTGGACGCTCGACCGAAGAGCCGCACTCGTCGGCGCAGATTTTGTATCCACACAGATTCGGGTCGGTGGACTCAAGGCACGCGCGCTCGATGAACGCATCCCGCTCAAGCACGGCTTCATCGGGCAAGAGACGAACGGCGCAGGCGGATTATTCAAAGCGTTCCGTACCATTCCTGTTCTGATCGACTTGGCAAACGAAGTCGCCGAGATTTGTCCGGATGCCTGGCTCGTCAACTTCACCAATCCGGCGGGTATCGTCACCGAGGCCGTACTCAAGCACTCATCTCATAAGAAGGTCATCGGTGTCTGCAACATCCCGTTCAACATGCGAAACTCGGTCGCTGAGATTCTCGAGACACCTGTCGAACGAGTCGCGATTGAATTTATCGGATTGAACCACTTCGTCTTCGGCCGTCACGTATGGGTCGACGGGGTGGACCGGACGAATGACGTCCTCGCCTCGCTCAACGCAGGCAACGACTACTCGCCGGCGAACATCGTCGGTCTCGGTTGGAGCGAATCGTTCCTATCGTCACTCGGCATGTTACCGAACCCGTATCACCAGTACTACTTCCAGACGAAAGATGTGTTGAAAAAAGACCTCGAGGCGTACGAACAAAACGGCACCCGTGCCGAAGTCGTGCAACAAGTCGAGGCGCAGTTGTTCGAGAAATACAAAGACGTCGACCTCGCCGTCAAACCGGAAGAGCTTGAAAAACGTGGAGGCGCCTACTATTCAGACGCTGCCTGCAACTTGATGGACTCGATTCACAACGACCGCGGTGACATCCAGACGGTCAACACGCTCAATAACGGCACAATTCGGGATTTACCAGACGATGCGGTCATCGAAGTGAACGCCGTCATCACGAAGTCCGGTCCTCGCCCCATCTCCATCGGCGCGTTGCCGCTCCCGATCCGTGGGCTCATCACGAATTTAAAAACGTTTGAACAGCTCGCCATCCAAGCGGCTGTATCCGGCACGTACGAGGACGCCTATCTTGCCTGCCTCATGAACCCGCTCATCCAAGACGAGAAACGGATCGACCCGCTTCTTAAGGAGCTGTTCACAGCGCACGAGGCGTACCTACCCCAATTCAAGAAGGAGGTCTATTCATGAACAAGTTTATTGAAATCGCGGGACGTATCGGGTCCCAAAGGCACTTAGTCGCCATCCGTGACGGATTCGTTTCCGTCATGCCACTCATCATCGTCGGGTCGCTCGCGGTCCTCATCAACAACTTCCCAGCCGTCAATATCGGTGGTCTCTCACTCGACTTCGTCGGGTCGATGAACAGTATGTTCGGCGAAGGGAATTGGCAAGGGCTCGGTGGGAGTATTTGGAACGCGTCCTTCGCGATACTCGGGCTCCTGATCGCCTTCTCGATCGGGTATAACTTGGCCCGTTCATACGGGATTGACGGGCTCGCGGCGGGTATCTTGTCGCTCGCCTCGTATATCATGCTCGTACCGGTCACGGCTGACTGGGGTCTCAACTTCGCATGGCTCGGCGCACAAGGACTCTTCGTCGCCATCATCGTATCGATCGCCGTCACAGAAATGTTCCGTTATCTCATCAATACAAAACTGACGATCAAGATGCCAGAAGGTGTACCAGGTGGGGTCACACGTTCATTCCAAGCACTCATCCCATCGATGATTATCTTGACGGTCGTCGCAGGATTCCAGCTCTTCATGACGCTCGTCGTCGAACTCAGTGTATTTGAAGTCATCTTTAAAGCAATCCAACAACCGCTCCAAGGATTCGGCGACTCACTCCCGGCTGCCTTGCTCATCGCCTTCTTGAACCACATCCTTTGGTTCTTCGGGCTTCACGGGACGAACATCATCGGCTCGGTCATCGAACCGGTCTATCTCCCGCTCATCGAGCAAAACTTGGCTGCCTTCCAAGCCGGAACATCGGCATTTGATGTACCGTACACGGTCACAAAACCGTTCTTGGATGCGTTCGTCTTCATGGGTGGATCGGGGACGACGTTCGCACTCTTACTCGCCATCTTCATCGTCGTCCGCAAACAACGGAATCACCCGTATCACCAAGTCGCAAAACTGTCGACACCAGCCAGTCTCTTCAACATCAACGAACCGGTCATCTTCGGTCTTCCGATCGTATTGAACCCAATCATGCTCGTACCGTTCATCCTAGTACCGGTCACGCTCACGATTATCTCGTACGTCGCGCTCTCAACAGGTATGGTTCCGAAGACGGTCGCCATCGTCCCTTGGACAACGCCACCAATCATCAGTGGATATTTGGTCACGGGTGGTAGCGTCCGCGGTATCTTGCTTCAAATCGTCAACTTGTCGATTGCGACAGCAATGTATATTCCATTCGTCATGGCAGGAGCGAAAGCAATGACCGCCGAAATCAATAAAAATAAAGCTACAACTGAGGAAGGAGAAAAGATTTCGTGAAAACCGAAACAATCCAAGAACTCTCGTTTATGATTATCTTGCATGCCGGGAATGCCCGTTCATCTGCATTCGAGGCCATCGCTGCTGCGAAACGCGGTGAGGCGGACGAGGCGACGGCAAAGTTGAAAGAAGCCGATGCGGCCTTCTTAGACGCTCATAAACTTCAAACTGAACTGTTACAAGAAGAGGCACGGGGGACGACGAGCGACATGAGCGTCCTCCTCGTCCATGCGCAAGACCATCTCATGACGGCGATGACTGTGAAAGAGCTCGCCGTCGAAATGATTGATATGATCACCCGTTTGAATCGATTGGAGGAAACGACATGAACATCTTACTCGTCTGCTCGGCAGGAATGTCGACATCAATTTTAGTGGAAAAAATGCGAAAAGAAGCTGCCGCACGCGGACTCGATGCATCGATTGACGCGATTCCAGAGTCTCGTTTGAAAGAACAGACGAACGTCGACGTCATCTTGATCGGACCACAAGTCCGCTACCTCGAAGGGAAAATCAAATCGTCCGTCGACGTCCCGGTGGCGGTCATCGACAACATGGCGTATGGAATGATGAAAGGGGACCTGGTCCTCGACCAGGCACTCGGTCTCGTCAATGCCTAAAACGTTCGTTCTCGTCAACGCCGATGATTTCGGATTGACGACGGGTGTGAACGCCGGCACGCTCGACAGTCATGTGAATGGAATCGTCAATTCGGCGACGATGATCATGAACGGGTATGCCGTCGAAGAAGCGGTCAGACTCGCGAACCAACATCCGTCGCTCCGCGTCGGGGTCCATCTCGTCTTGTCCTGGGGCAAGCCGCTCGCCGAGACGAGTACCCCTCTCACGAAAGAAGACGGCACGTTCCGCTACACGAGCCGCTTCTTGACTGAAGACTTGCCTGACCCGGAACTCGTCTATTTGGAGTGGAAAGCCCAAATCGAAGCGTTCCTTGCGACCGGACTCCCGCTCGACCATCTCGACAGCCACCATCACATTCACGGCTGGCCGGTCCTCCATGACGTCATCATTCGCCTCGCCGAAGAATACGACACGACGTTTCGGGCCTTAACGAATCTCGGGACGCGCCGAGACTTGTGGGTGACCGAACGGTTCAGTGATCAGTTCTACGCGGACGGTGTCTCCCATGCGACGCTCGATGCCATCGAACCAGGAGAATCCATCGAAGTGATGGTCCATCCGGCCGACCTCGATGATCGTCTTCCAAACGCCACCTCATACCTCGTACCACGCCTCCTCGAAAAACAGGTGTTGGTCGACTATGAACGCCCCGATTGGTGGGCATGACAAAAGCGAGTTCCCATGTGAGGGACTCGCTTTTTCATAGGTAAAATGCCTGTTGAATCTGTGTCGCCGTCTCTTCTGGACTTAAGTTCGTGTTATCGATACGGAGATAATGCTCGACGTCTAATTCCCCTGGACGTGAGTTCAACCGATACATCGTCGCCGTCTGTTTCAGTTCCGCTTCGGACCAGGCAATATCGCGCTTCGATGGTTTATGCGTGAGGCGGTTCTCCGTCGTATTGCGCGCGAGGCGTTCCTCTATCTCGGCCTCGAGCTCGACGTAGTAAATGTCCGCCCCGTGTGACTCGAACAAGTCCGTCACCTTCTTCACGTAATCCCAGTCCTCCTGCATATCGAACGCCCAGACGAACGTGAAAATCATGCCGGGTAAATCACTCTTGGCGACCGCCTCGAACAGTTCTTGGCGAAAGTGTTGGACGAGTCGCTTCCCTTCAGGCGTCCCGTAATTGAAGAACGGCCCGACGAGGTCGATCGTCATATGGTTATGGAATAATTTCAGTCCGGTTTTATCAGCGAGCGCCTGCCCGACCGTCATCTTGCCGACGGCTTGCGGACCGAATAAGATGATGAATTTCAATGGATTTCCCCCTATACCTTTTGATGATTCTATCATGAACGTTCGATCGTGGTACCCTCCAAAATTTTTGTTTACCTCTTTCCAAATGAAGGAATAAGCATAGCATCGAACTTTTTAGAAAGAAGGTGCCCCTGTGACTTGTCCCCACTGCGGAAAGAAGACACGATCGAAAACGGTCTGTCCGACGTGTGGCCGTCGCTCACGTCGCACGATTTGGTTATTTGCCACCCCATTCGCTATCGCACTCATTGCTTTTGTCACCTACATCGGACACGCCTATTTCACAGATATATTACATTCGACTGACTCGCTCGCAGACCAAGTCGACTTACGAATCGGCGAAGATACCGTTTCCGCTGATGAAGCGACACCCGTCGACTTCGATACGTTGCGAGAGAGCCTTTTCACCGTCAGTTACGGGACGGGATTTTTGGTGAGCTCACGCGATGTCGTCACGGCTGCCTCGAACGTGGCCGGTTTGACGAACATCATCATGTATCATGACGGAGTGGCCGTCTCCGGCACCGTCGTCGGTCGCACGAATCTGATTGCCGTCGTTCGCATCGAAGAGACCGAACATACACCATTCTTATTCACGCAAGCCATCGCCGCGGAGGACGAGACGCTGACGACGCTGACGATGAAAGAACGAATCAACGGCACAGTCACTTTTGCTGAGAACGGCTATATCCGGAACTTTGATTTGCCACGCCATGGGTATGGTAGTCCGCTCCTTTCGGCATCCGGGCGAATCGTTGCCATCCATTTACGTGGAATCGCCTTGCCGACCGCATTATTTGAACGGGACGTTCGAACATTCATTGAAAAAGATGCGCCGGCTCCACCACCGGTCGAACTTGCACCGGTTGAGCCCGTCACGCCTGACTTGACCGACGAACCTGTCTATATTCCACAAACGCCAAGCGTTCCAGAGACTTCACCCGAATCACCGCCTATCACTGAACCGGAAGTCCCGGTTGAGGAAGAAGTCGAAGAAGAGGTCGTGGAAGAAATGGAACCGACGACACCTAAAGTGACGCCGGAAGAACCTGCGGAACCACCGAGTGAACCAGAGGAACCGACGGATCCACCAGAAACGGAAGAGCCGATCGAAGACGATCCTCCTGTAACGGAACCAGAGGATCCGGCCGAACCGGAAGAACCGACGGAACCGGAAGAACCGACGACGCTCGAACCAGACGGGGATGAGGGCTCCATCGTCGAAGACGATCCGGACACTGAAGAACAAACGAATGAAGAAGAAAATGACACAAGCACCCCATCTGAATGATGGAGTGCTTGTTATTCGTCGCGTGTGAAACGTCGTTGGAGATTGCCGAGCACCGCACCGAGTCCGAGAAGCAGAATCGACAGTGCCCAAAACGGGAGCGCATCTTGCAACAACCACACGACGAGAGCACTGAAGCCGATGACGGCTCCGAGCCACAAAAAATTCCGTTGTCCCATGTCGTTCACCTCGTCCCCATCATAACACATCGACCCGACGCGCCGTCGCTTGCGGTGGCAAGGAACGCGTCATTTGCTCATCATGCTCGACTCTTACAGATTGACCGACGAGAAACGGTTTCTCTTCAGAAAAGTGTTCCTCCAGATGAAACACGATCCCGTCAAACGGATCTGCCTCTCGAGTCGGAGTGACCCTGATTTTCCCATCCATCACCTCTGCGATATACCCTGTGAACGTCGCCATGTCATCCCCTCCTTCCCGGCTATACTTTTCATTTCCCGTTTTTGCAAAAGATGCTACTCCCTCGTTTCGAGAACAAGTATAATAGAGCGACACCAGTACTTGTGAGGAGGACACCGTATGACACAAACCATCGATATACACACCCCAGAGTTCCAACGCACGTTCCTTGAGATGATGCTCCTCGCAGAATTGACTGACGAGTATAACGTTGCAGCAATCGATGCATTAGCGACACGTGGCGAAACCGCCTTTCCGAATGATCCATTCTTTCCTGCTATGCGCGCGTATCCACATATCCGTGATGGTAACATCGCAAAAGCCAAACAATGGCTCGATACAGCAAGCGAACTTGGTGATCATTATATCCTTCACATGCTGAACGGCATCGTCAGTGAAGATACGGGATTCACGTTCGAGGCAGAACAACATTTCATTCGTGGTGTCGAGCTCTATCCGGACGTACCGATCATGCACCGTGCTATCGCGATTCATTACTTTGACCGAAAATTCTACGGAGAAGCCGGGCTGCACGTCATGCATTATGTCCGACTTGCCGGATTAGGTCCTGATACGGTACCCATGCTTCTCGAATTTTTCCAAGTATACGATGATATCCCCCTCGACATGGTCGATGAACTCATGAAAACGGCGAGTGGCTATTTGAACGCCAACCCACATAATCCACACGCCCATTCTTTATATGCCGCCATCTGTAGCCAGCGCTTTGCTGCCCTCTCAGCCGAGCTCGCCGACGAAGACCCGCTCACTGAAGAGATGATTTGGATGCTACTCGAAGTCGAGAACCACGGGATGTGGAGTGCGACCTATGACAAAAGTGAGGGACATATGTTCCGTCATATGTTCGCAGAATACGTCAACAACGTCGTCCTTCCGAATACGTCACAACTCTATGTATGGCGCCTCCGGATGCGGTACTGGACACGTCGCCTGACCCACCGCTTCACAGGTGGTTACTCTGTACCGACGTCATAAAAAACATCACGCCAGCACGGCGTGATGTTTTTGTTTATCCGGCATACGGTTTAATCGGTCCGCGTAGGCTGAACGAATAATCCTCGGGGTCGACAATCCCAACGACTTCGTCCCCTTCAAGCAAGTCATATAAGAACTCTGCCATCTCGCGCGCCGTGTGATACTTCGCGACGTTCTCGCTGTAGTCGAATCCTTCCGTATCGCGTGCCCGGTCGGCGAAACTCGTCTCCGTTGCAGCCGGTGCGAGCACTTTTGCTCGAAGTTTGGCACCATTCTGCTTCAATTCCTGTGCGAGTCCTTCCGTATACGCACTGACGAAGAACTTCGTCGCACAATACGTGACCGAGTTCGGGACAATGCGATATCCCCCGACAGACGACACGTTCAACAGTTGCGCCCCTTCGACGTCGTGATAGTCACGGACGTATAGACTCGATAAGACGGTGAGCGCCTCGATGTTCAAACGAATCATGTTTTCAATCTTACCTAAATCCACCTCTTTGATTTGTCCGGCATCCCCAAACCCAGCGTTGTTAATCCACGTCTCGATATCGAGGTCCGCGAGCGACTCATATAGTCCGTACACGTTCTCGCTGTAAGACAGATCGGTCGATTTGATGATGACATCGCAATCAGGCGAGATGGATTTGATCTCATCACGTAGCGATTCGAGCTCTTCTTTTCGTCTTGCGACGAGCACGAGCGACTTCCCTTTTTCGGCTAGTAGTTTCGCTGCTTCATACCCGATTCCTGAACTGGCTCCTGTAATGACCGTATACTTCATATGATCCACTCCTTTTTATCGTTTACCTTGTTGTTCATTCCCCACTTTCTGGATGGCGAATCGTTTCGATGTGAACAAAAAGGTCCTGACTCCGAAGAGACAGGACTTTAGTGGAACGCCTTATTTCTTGATACAGTACCTTTCGATTTGAATTGCGAGCTGCGAAATTTCAATTGATTCTGTCGCTGTTCGAACACAAAACAGAATGACTTCCGTCTCATCTAATCGCAATTTATATCCTTTTCGATTCAAAAATAACTGTAAAGCAGCATATGCCGTTCGTTTATTCACTATCAAAAAACGGTGGTTTTTTGATTATGATAAGTCTGTTAGAACATTTGAGTCATTACCTCCATGTTGCAACCATTTAAGTCGTGAACCGCCCAATCAACGTCTGCAGGTCACTCGTCATATTACCGAGCGACTCGGCGACACCGTTCAACTCTTGAATCATCGCAAGTTGAGAGTCAGCTGTCTCACCGACAGAGCGCATCGTCTTCGCCATCCCTTCGCTGTCTTGTGACATTTGAAGAGAAGATGTTGCGACTTGTCTCGTTGTCTCCGCAATTTCATGCGAGGCGATACGAATGTGTGACGTATTGTCGACCGACGTCTCGAGCTGCCTGACGATCTGTTCGAACGCACGTGTCGCCCGTTCGAGCAACAACGTGTTCGTCTCGACGCGTTTCGCACTGACGACGTGTTGGTCGAGGACGGCATTCGATTGTGCTTGAATCGACTCGATCAACCCGGCGATTTGTGTCGCCGACTGTTTCGACTGCTCGGCAAGTTTACGTACTTCTTCTGCGACGACGGCGAAGCCTTTCCCTTGTTCGCCGGCACGTGCCGCTTCGATGGCCGCATTCAATGCCAATAAGTTCGTCTGGTCCGTGATTGATTGGATGACCTCGGTAATAAGGGCGATCTCATCGGACTGTTGCTTCAGTTCCGAAATCGATTCTCCTGTCAGACGTGTCTCCCGTTCCAGTGCGAGCACTTCGTCTTTCGCCTGGGTCATCGCCGCGCCCCCTTCTTCGGCTAGCTTCAAACTCTGTGATACGTCATCGTCAATCGAGCCGATTGAACCGGCAATCCGACCAATCCCTTCATCTGCAGCAGCTACAGCTTGAGACGTTCCTGTCGCTTCTTTAGCTTGCGCGACCGTGTCTTCCACGACACGATCGATGAGACGTGTCGTCTCCTCTGTCTGCGAGGCCATCTCTTCCGTGCTCGCGTACAGTTCTTCCGACTGCGCTGTGATTTCTTGTGCGTTTTGTGTGACTCGTTCAATGAGTTCGCGCAAGTTGCCTTTCATGCGATTGAAGCCGGTCATCAATTGCCCGACTTCGTCTTGCGTGTAAACGATTAAATCATTTCCTGTCAAATCTCCCTGGGCCACAATGTCCACTTGTTTCGCTAACTGACGAAGCGGTCGCGTCACCATGACGTACAATCCATATCCGGCTAGTGTCGTCATGACAAATATAACGATTGCTATGATTGCCGCGTAATACAGCGCTTTGTCACTATACTGTTCAAGTTCGTCCTTTTTCGTCAGCATGTCAGCCGCTATACTCTCTTGAATCATTTCACCTTGCTCAGTGATGAAAACAGTAACATCCGGCATTTCTTCAAGTCCGAGACGATCCACCTCTCTTTCGTTCCCGGCATCGATCGCCGCTACGAGTTCTTCTGATAGTTCGTCGTAGTTAAGAGCAAACTCAAGAAGTTTTTCAAAGGATTCTTTTTCTTCTTTTGAGTTTGCCAACGTAATCAACTCACGTAATGCCGCTTCTTTTCCAGTCGAGCCCAATCGTTCTTTGTCTAAATGAGACGAATCCTGATTTAACATGTACCCTCTCAACCCGTAAGCTTGACGTGTCATTCCGAGTGATAGTGCGTCAGCCGCTTTCATTCGCATAACATCTTTTGCAATCATTTCTTCGTATCGGCTTGTTGCATTGTGAAGTGACGACAAATTGTATAACATTCCGAAAGCCACTAAAACTAAAACCATTCCAACAGCGCCCAACAACTTTTGGGTTAACGTCAATTTTTTTGCAATTTTTTTCACTACTTTAGAGGAACACGTCCTCTTCACCTCTTTTTCTCTCTATGATGATGTGTTGCTCTTTTTTTATCGGACGAGACCGCCTAATTTGTACCAACAATTTGAAATCATCTAACACATTGACCCCTTATTAAAAAATCCGAACTGTAAATGTTTCAAAAAATTCATAAAAAAAAGAACCAGACATCTGCCTGGTTCTGAGACTTGCTTATAGCTTGAATTGTGCCACACGATTCGATAGTTCTGTCGCGCGTTTCTCAGTTTCATTCATCTTCGTTTGCACATCATTGAAGCGCTCAACCGATAGTTGAACTTTCTCCGAGATGGACTGTGTACCGTCCGCACCTTCTGTCACGGTCGTTGCCACTTCCTGTATCACACCGAGAATGTTGTCCGTCATGTGACGAAGTTGAAGGGCATTGCCTTCAAACGTCTTCGCCGTCTCACCGAATACCGTCGCGTCCTGTTCATATTGCGTCGCAGCATCTTCGAGACGATCGTAGTCTGCCATGACTTTCGTGTTCAAGAAGGTCAACATGTCCTCCGAACTCGTATTGAGTCGTTCGACCGAATCGATGACGGTGTTCGATACGTCACGAATCTCGTTGACCGTCTGACGTGAGTTCTCCGCAAGTTTACGAATTTCCGATGCGACGACCGCAAATCCGCGTCCGGCATCCCCTGCCCGTGCCGCTTCAATCGACGCGTTCAGTGCGAGTAAGTTCGTCTGGTCGGCGATTGTAAGAATGGCCGTCGTCAAGACGCGAATCTCTTCGACCGATTGGGCCCCTTTAATAGCTTCCGCGAGCTCGACTTGTTTCTTCTCAATGATGGTCACAGCCTCTGTCTTCGAGACGACGGCTTGTTCCCGCATCTCGTGCGCCCGTGTCTCGACACGGTTCGCCGTATCGGCACTCTCATTCGATAAGTCGACGATGGAGTCAATCGAACTGCCCATCTCTGTCGTCGAAGCACTCATTTCTTGAGAAGAGGCCGCCGTCTCTTCCATGCCTGCCGTCAATTCTTCGACCGTTCCAGACGTCTCTTCCATATAGTGACTGAGTTGTGTCACTTCGGCGGATACGTCTTTAGAAGACGAGAGAACGACTTTCGCCGTCTCATCGACATCGATCATGATTTCACGAAGTGTCGCGAGGAATGTGTTGAATGAACGACTGACTTGCGCGATTTCATCGTTTGACGTGACGGGAATCGTCATCGTCAAATCGCCACCTTGTGTCGCGAGTTCATCAAAGCGTGTCTGCAACGTTTGCATCGGTCGAATGATTGAACGTAACAAACTGAACCCTAGGAACAAGAGAATCGCCATTGCACCGGCCGTCACGGCAATCAACGCCATAAGGGACTGCATGAATTCTCGTTCCATGTTTTGACCGACACGTTGTGACCCTTCTGAGTTGTAGTCGACAAGATTGGCTAATTTTTGTGTGAAGTTATCATATGTCGATTGTGATTGAGCATCATAATATGAACGTGCCATCCCCGTGTTGCCTGTCGAACTGAATGTCAACATGTTGTCGGAGACGCGCTGATACATCTCCCATTGACGCGAGAAGTTATTAAACAGCTCTTTGTCCTCTGCGTTTACAGCACGTCCTTCATACTTCGGTGCAATTGTATTGATTTCATCACGAATCTCTTTCATCTGCGTCATGAGTTCTTCTTTCATCGTCGCATCATCTGAGACGATATGGTCGAGCTCGAGCGTACGATAGTTTGCGGCGAGCGTATTAAGTTCGTGAGCGTAATCGAGCCCTTTATTCCAGTTGTTGACGATGTCGTCCGCTTGACGGTTCGCGTCACTCATTGAAAATAGCGCGTATCCGCCGACGCCAATGACCATGACGAGTGAGATGAGGACGAGTCCCCATAACTTTTGACGAATCGTCAAATTCTTTCCAATGTTCGGTCCGAAAGATGTCGTGCGTTCACGCTTCTCTCTACGCTTCCATTTGAGTGTCGGTTTCCACGTCCATGTCGGTTTTCGTTTGATCCGGCTGAGTGCCTTAGACCATGTTGATTTCCATGCCATCTATGTATTCCCCTCTCAATCATGCAGTATTTTCTATACTATCGACAATTTTCAGAAAATAATGAAGGGGATTGACCAAACTTAAAAAAGGTGACTCAAACTGCAAGAGTCACCTTCCTCGATTAATAGACTGATTTAGTCGTTTGATTCGTTCGGTTCGCTGGTGTCACCACTTTGAAAGTCAGTTTCGTCCCACGTCGCTGCAATCCGATATAGACGTTTGTCGTCGTGGAGCCGATTGATTTTTTAGCGATGATTTTACCTCCCTTGTAAACATACACCGTGCCATAAGGGACGTTCGTACGCACTGCTACCGATTTTGTCGTCGATCGGATAGTCCCTGTGCTGATTGTCGGACGGATCCCCGACTTGACCACAACTGATTTCGCATCACGATGAATTCCCGACTTCGCCTCGAAATAGAGCTTCGTTCCGGCACGTGGACGGCTGAACGTAAGCGTATACGACCCACTCGCATTCGATTTCGTCGTCGCGATGACTTTCGAACCGTTCTTTAGCGTCACGGTCGCATTCGGCAACGTCTTCCCGACCCGTTTCGTCTGTTCGTCCGTCAAGGTCACCGATGGAATCGTCGCACTCGGCAGCTTATATGTGAGCGTCTTTTTCTTTGAACCGTATGCGGAATGGATGACGACCGTCGTTCCCGGTTTTGCCGGGATGTGATATCGGTTCGTCCCCACTACACGCGAATAGAATGAAGTGCCGCTTGACGTCGTGAAGTAGATATCCGTGTTTGGATCGTGTGCCAACGTGAAGGTCGCGGATGATGACGTAAGGAGAACATCCTTCACCGTCAATACTTTCGGTGTGTCACTCGTCACTTTTTTCTCAAGCGTTTTTGTGAACTCCGGAAGGAAGCTCGCAACAAGTTTGATTGTCTGGCCTTCGCGTAGCGGTTCTTTCAAGTTGATGACGTTGAGACCTTTCGTCAATCGTTTCGCCGATTCGGCTCTCCCATCACGAGAAACAGCGAGCACTGGGTCTAACTTGTCGTTGTAAACCGTGATCGTCGTGTCACCTGTTTTCGGTGATTTTGTCCACGTGAAAGAAGGGATCGGGTAGATTTCAGTCACATAGGTCATCTCATAGGGACGTTCCGTCCCTAGAATTCTGAAGAAGACCGGATAAGACAGCGGCTGGCTCCGATCAAATGTCGTCAATTGCGCCACACCGTGTTCATCTGCCTGAACTTCTTTCACTTCATATTCTGTCTTTGAGTTGATTTGGCGGACTTCCACTTTTGCGTATGGAGCCGTCTGTACGGATACCCCTTCCATTCGGGTAGCTGTCAAAATCTTTGTCGGGTCCGTGACGACCGATTGTTCAAGCACGACTTTCTGTTTGACCGATGCCTCTGTCGCTTGATGGTAATCTCGCGAGTTGGAAGCAAACAACTCAATCGTCTGCCCGCCTGTGATGATGCCTCTTGAGAGCGTGAAGCGTCCAGTTTCGTCCGCCTGGACAGAGCCCGAACATGTGCTGTACAGCTCTTTTTCACAGAAGAGGTACACGGTGGCATTCGGCGCCGTCATCCCGGTGATGTCTCCGACTGCCCCATAATTGAAGGAAGTGTCCAATTGAAGCGGAAGTTGTTTGATCGGTTTGAAGGTTCTCCAATGGTCCAGCATCGCGAAATATACTGCCGAAGTGAACGGCTGATCAAACGATGGAATCGTGTAGTCTTCTGCGAACTGTTGCGCCGACTCTACTCGTGTCATATCCGTCGGCAATTCAGCAACAGGTAGCTTATGCTCGGTCCCATCAACGGTTGTGACGGTCGCCATGAGTTGATACGCATGACTGAGCCACGTATGCCCCTCTTCCGAGTTGCCAGTAGCTTTCAACCACGTGTACATTTCTTTCGGCTTTTTCCCGAAACGTTCGATTGACAGGATCCACTGCTCGTCTTGTACGAAGTACCCATTCTCGATCAAATCGAACTGGCTATTCGTATTGCGCGTACGCAAACTCGTCTCCTTGATGCGACCTTCCGCTAAATCAATCGTGACCATCGAATCATTAAACGTCACACCATAGTAAAGCCCATCGTGATAGATGAGTGACGTGATATCATAGTGGACTTGCCTGTTCAAGTTGAGCGTTTGAATGGTTCGGGTTGCTAAATCGTAGACGTACAAATGATTCGAGCCTTTCATAAAGAGTCGATCCGTCTTCGACTCAAAGTCGATGGACAACGATTCATTCGGATACGTTGTTTTTCCTAGTTCCTCCCCCGTCTCGAGTGAGAGGTGTGTAATCGACTTGTCGGACGTGTTGAATGCAATCAATTCATCAAGGTTTGTCCCTAATATCAGACGTTGTCCCGAAATGACCGGATACGTCCTTTTGACCGCTCCTTTAAGATCCGTCAACGCCCATTCACCTTTGTACGAATCACGCCAGAGCATCACGTCTCGGCTGGCATCATATGATACAAGGTCCGCTCGATGTGGTGATTCTAAGGAGTCGATTCGAGACGTCGTCCCGTCCCGCTGGATGCGGATGAGAGGTTGATCATATTGGGGAACGGCAATCCATTCCTGTCTGTCTAGACTCGCAATCCACGAACGGACGCCTCCGTAGCTCCCCTCGTCACCGGATGAGTGCGTCGTTAAGTTCCCTGGAAAGTCGATGACGACGGTGGACTGACTGCTCGGGTCATGCAGTCGCGTCTTTCCGTCCTGATAGTTCAAATAAAATGGTGACTGCGGGATCACTTTAATTGATTGTTCAAGTTTCGTCCCGGTCTCGAATACAGAAGCGGCCCACGCCTCCTGCCTCGGCACCACAAGCAAAATCATCATCAGCATGATGGCATATAAATATCGTTTCAACTTTTTACAAACCCTTCCTTATTTTATTTATTTTTTGCTCCTTTTAATATAATTGTTAATTGTGATTTTTGAAAGCAGATTATGTAATTAAAAAAAGAAGCATCGCGATCGCGATGCTTCTCAACCTTACTTCTCACTCAATACGGTCTGCGTACCTTCAATCATCTTGATTTCCGTCCACTCCATCACATTTTTCGCGAGCGGATCGTTAGCGACCATGAAGTCGGCGAGTGCCTCCACTTTTTGAGCGTCGACCGGTTGCTCCACGTTGTTCAAGCGGAAACGTACGACTTTATGGAATGCATCTAAAAATGAGATTTCAAGTTTTGTGTCAGTCATGGGTTATTCTCCTCCTTGGGGTATGGGTTAAACTAAATCGTATTCACGGACGATGCCGAGGTCCGCGTCCTCTTGAATGACAAGGTCGATTAATAGACGACCAAACGCGTCAATCGTATCTGCCGTAAGGTCGGCACGAATCGGGCCGAACCGTTGCGCTTTTTTCGTCGGTTTTGCTGTTTCTAAGTCATGATGCGTCGTCAAGACGAACGTTGCTTTCTTCTCTGTTAAAACAGCCATGGGGGATGGCTCCTTTCAATAGGGGATTAGGTTTCTGATACGTTCGAGGTACCCATTCGCTCGAGCAGCTGGATCATGCGATCGAGCTTCGTCTCAATCCGATGAAGCAAATAGAGCGAGACGACGATAGGGAACCCGAGATTTGAGATGAGTTCAGGCCAACTCATGTGATCACCTGCTCATCATGCCGAGGATCATCGACGGGATGTGTGAGGTTGTTCATAAGTCCTCCGTGTTAATACACTAAAAATTCCTGGGCCACGACATAGTTGACGGATTCGACATCAATTAGTGCCTTAATCAGGTCACCAAACTGTTTTATCCGTGCTTCGTCCATTCGACTGCCTAGCGGTCCGTAGCGAACGAGTTGCTTTTTCTCTTTGCCGTCGACTTGTCGCCGGGTGTCCAAATACAACATTTTCGCCGCTTCTCGATATATTGCCATTTGTCTCACCTCCTTCGCCCTTATTAACCGCTTTCATCATGAAAGTGCTCATTCTATTTTTATATAGCAATGAGTGACGATAGTCCTAAATCGTCTGAATTTTTATTCATTTTTCAAATTTTGACTGCTTTGCTTGAGTTTTCATACCAATTAGGGTATCTTAATGTTCGGCAGACAACGTTCAAAAATACGTCAAAAGTCCCACGAATCATTTCCCCACTTTGAAAAAACTGTAAGTTAAAATCTTGTAAATGGGGTACGATACGTAGGAGGACATTTTTGAAATGACCAGTCAGTCTTGAAGAAGGAGACGCATACTATGAACAGCTTAGACCTCGCAAGCACCACCACTATTCCTTCCGCTCAACACGACTTCGACCAATCCGACCTGACGTTTTCAGCGACCGAATGGGATACATACCGACCGGAACAAGGAAAACCAATTTCGTATAAAGAACAACATCTGATCGTTTATCCGCTCAAAGAATTGAGTCGGGCCTTCAGTGTGGCCGGCATCCCGCGTAGCCAACAGCAGTTGATCAAATGGGAGACAGATGGCGTCTTGCCACCTACCCCGTTCACGTTCGGCCGAAAACGATTCTATACGGAAAATCAGATTCGTACCATTGTCGACGTCGCATTGGAGTGCGGATTGCGCCCACGGACACATGTAAAGAAAACAAATTTTTCTGAATTGGCGCATCATGAATTAACGTACATATTAAAGCTCGAACTAAATGCTTATGAGGCGCCTGTCGTATGAGCAGGCAAAAGCCATCCGCCATGATGCTCATGACGAATGGCTTTTTACTTACTTTTCGGTAATCGATCGCGGTACGTCCGCACGGGACACTTCCTCATACGACGTGACCGTGTCCCCGTCCTTGACGTATAAACGTAAGTAGGCCCCTTCCCGAAGCTCTTTCGTAGCCGTAAAGGTGACTTCCTTCGACTTCCCCTCTGACGAAAAGGCAGGCTGAGTGTACACGTATCGTTTCATCACCTCACCATTTTCGAGTGTCGTCTCTTCAATGTCTGTCGCCCCTTTAATTTCAACGAAAAGGGTGTCCTTCCCAATTCGATTCCAATCCACCTTCGTCAACCCGACCATCAATACAGTCGAAACAATTGCAATTCCAATCCATTTTTTCATAATTTTCTCTCCTTATCGAATCGCCGTCATGAAGCGGCGAACCGTGATGCCATAGTAGATTGCATAAATCGCAGTATAGACGCCCATCCACACGAGGACCGGTATCGTGAAATTCATGCTCAACAAGTTAGAAAACGCGATGAGCGCCACGGTCGCATGCAGAATCCCGAGCGCGAACGGGGCGAGGAAGACGACGATGATCTGTTGGCGCACCGTCCGGCGCACATCCCGATCGGATATCCCGATTTTCTGTAAAATCGCATACTTCGACCGATCATCCTCTGCCTCCGTCATCGTCTTGAAGTAGATGACGCTGCCTGTCGCGACCAGGAAGACGAGTCCAAGGAATGTCCCGACAAAGAGAAGCGCCCCGTTCATCGCCATCGTCTCGGCGTACACGTCCGGTGCACTCGAGAACGATTCGAGACCGAGTTTCGTTAGACGTTCGGACTGGTCACGCTGATCCTTGAACGACTCCGTGAGGGCGATGTGATACGTCTCGCTCGGTTCCGTCATCGTCTTGAACATGTCGTTTGCGACGACGAGGAACGACCCGCCGAACGTCATCACGTTGAGAGGCGAATCTTCAAGGCGCGTTGTCACGTCAACCGTTTGTCCTGACAGTTCTGCCGATTCGAGATCTTCCGAATAACGTTCGTCATAGAACGGGTCGACCCATACGACCTCACCCTGTTTGAACGGGGCCGGTTCTGCCACGCCGAGACCTTGAAGGAGATGGCGGTATGTCGACTCATCGATGACCCCGAGCTCACGCTCTCCGTACTGCGCTTCCGTCCGAATCGTCTTCTTTTCGACGCTTGATTCGAACGTCGCTCCATTCACCTCGACCGCATCCCCTTTCCAGGCGTACGTGTATGGTGTATACAACGACACATTTTCTTCCGCATAATAGTAGACACTGAAGATGGCACCCCCTGCCGTGATCGCAGTCGCGCTGATGATGCTGATCAGCGTGAGCGTCTTGGCGTTCCCGCGAATGCGATAGAGAAGCTGTGACGTCGTCAACAAGTTGAGCCGTTTCCACGACCAATGCTCCTTCCCTTTCAACCATGTCAAAGCGAAAATCAAGACACTATGGAAGAGAAGCGCCGATCCGATGACACTCAATCCGATGATGAGAAGCGGCATCGCGAGTCCGAGCATTTTCCAAAGGGATGACGTCATCAAATCCTGAAGGGCGAGCCAGTACGCCACTCCAATGGTGAGAATCCCCGTGAGCGCGACCCAGCCTTTCGCCGTCGGAACCCCTTCCCCACTCTTGTCCGCATGGAACAGGTCAATCAACTTGAAGCGATAGATGACCCGGTAACCTTGGAACGAAGTGAAAAGGAAAATCGCAAGAAAGACGAGGAACGTCTCGATGAATGCCGACGCCGAGAAGGCGAATCCGATGTTCAAGTCGCTGTCCATGAGACGCATCAATAGTTGGAGGAGCGCGTTCGCCCCGAAAATTCCGAGAATGATCCCGATGACTAAGGACACCGCTCCGATGACGATGTTCTCAAATAGGAGCAAGAGCCCAATCTGTTTCTTCCGGACCCCGAGTAATGAGTAGAGCCCGACCTCTCGCTTACGTCCTCTCAAAAAGAAGGCGTTCGAGTAGGCGATGAACAGGGCAACGAACAACATCAAAATGAACGTCGACGTGCTCATCAACCCGCTAATCTTCTTCGACGTCTCCGCAAGCGCACTGATCTCATGGCTATGCTTCAGTGTCGCGAACGTGAAGTAGATGACGATGGAAAAGATGGTCGTCCCAACGTAGAGTGCGTATCGCGACAGATTACGCGCGACGTTTTTCTTCGCGAGCTCAAATAGCGTCATCGACCGCACCGCCTTTCGCGAGCTCCTCGAGGATTGATTGGTAGAATGCGTCCCGCGAGGCGTTGCCGCGAATGAGTTCCTTTTTCAACCGACCGTCTTGAATATAGAGGACGCGGCGACAGAAACTTGCCGCGAAGGCGTCATGCGTCACCATCATGATTGTCGTCTCCGCCTCGTTCAAACGGGCGAGGGTGTCTAATAAATCGGTCGCCGACTTCGAGTCGAGCGCGCCGGTCGGTTCATCGGCAAAAATCAGTTTCGGGTCTGAGATGAGCGCCCGACAGACGGCCGTACGCTGTTTCTGCCCGCCTGAGATTTGGTACGGGTACTGCTCAAGGATCGCTTCGAGTCCGAACCGTTTCGCCAACCGTTCGACTTTTTCACGTGTTTCCTGGACCGGCGTCTTTGAAACGGCGAGCGGGAGCAACATGTTTTCCCGTACCGTCAACGAGTCAAGCAGGTTGTAGTCCTGAAAAATGAAGCCGAGATGATCACGCCGAAAATCGGCGAGTGCCTCCTCGTTCATCGATGCGATGTCGTCTCCTTCGACTAAAATCTCACCTGACGTCGGTGTGTCGATTGTCGCGAGGACGTTGAGTAACGTTGACTTCCCCGCTCCGGACGGTCCCATGATTCCGACGAATTCACCGTGTTCGATTGTGAACGAAACGTCATCGAGTGCCCGAAACGTCGCGTCCCCTTTCCCATATGTTTTTTGAATCGCTTTGACTTGTAATAATGTTTCCATGTTCAGCACCTCTTTCTGACTTTTACATTACGCCCCCTGTCTTAACTTGAACTCACGCGTACCTTACAAAATCCTTAAGTGTTATTCTTATAGAGAGGTGATGAAGATGAAGCAACCAAGAATTCTGATCGTAGATGATGAACAAGACTTATGTATGTTGATTCAACGCGCGCTCGAGAAGGAAGGATTTCACGAAATCCGGACCGCCCATACGTTGAAGGACGGGTTTGACGTCTTCGAGACGTTCCGTCCACACTTGGCGATTTTAGACGTCATGCTGCCGGACGGGGAAGGCTATCAGCTCTGCCAACAGATGCGGGCGCACTCTACTATCCCGATCCTCTTCCTATCTGCCAAATCGGAAGAAGTCGATAAACTGCTCGGACTCGCCATCGGTGGGGATGATTACATCACGAAGCCGTTCAGTCCAAAAGAAGTGGCCTTCCGCGTGAAAGCACAGCTGCGACGGGTGTCGATGATGGAAGCACCGATGGAAGAGACGAACGTCGGACCCTTTCAAATGAATGAAGACGAGACGGAAGTGTATGTGAACGGGGTGAGATTAGAGTTGACGGCCAAAGAAGTCGGTCTCCTCGCCTGTTTTTTACGCAACCCGAACCGAATCCTCAGCAAGGAGACGCTTTTTACCCAAGTATGGGGCGAGTCATTCTTCGGGTCGGACAATACCGTCATGGTCCACATCCGGCGTCTCCGTGAAAAAGTCGAACCGAATCCATCCGAGCCGACATACATCAAGACGGTCAAGGGACTTGGCTATCGGTTGACGGTGTAAGGAGCAGTCATGATGAAATGGAAACTGACCGGTCGTTATTTACTGTCGATTCTATTGATTGTCACACTCGTCGTCTTTTTGAACATTGCCATCTTGTTCGGTCTCCTCATCAATGATCGGACAGGACTTGACGATGTCGAAAGCAACTCAGGGGAAACATTCACTCGAAACTTCAGTACGTATCTTTCAATTGAGGACGGCGAACCTGTCGTGTCAGAATCAGGGCGGGATGCGCTCGAACAGTACGGCGCGTTTGTTCGTTTTTTAGATGAAGCCGGACGTGTCGTCAGTGACGTCGATACTCCGAGCGGACTGCCTGACGCCTATTCTCCGATTGAGTTGATTCAAATCTATAAATATATGGACGATGAGCTTCGGCTTTACTTTATCGGAGAATATGAATCGTATAGCTATCTCATCGGTGTGCCCGAAGCGAGTGAGCGTCGAACGTTATTCATGATTGATGAACAAGCGATTCTCTCGTATGTATCAAAGGCATTCCTTTGGATTCTTATCGTCGACCTGCTCGTCGCCGCCTTGATTGGCTTGTTGTTCAGCTCACGTTTGACACGTCCCGTCTACCGCTTGACCGAGCGGATTCAACAGCTGAAGCAACGCGACTTTTCGACCGCCGAACCGAAGCAATCTGGGATTTATCGTCCTGTCTTCTATGACTTGAATGCCGTCTCACAGACGCTCAAAACGTACGAACGTCAGCGCGAAGAACTCGATGAACGTCGAAAAGAATGGATGAGCAACGTGTCTCACGATTTGTTGACCCCACTCGCATCCATTCAAGGGTACGCCGAACTGCTCGACGATGATTCGCTAGACGACACCGAGCGCAGACAATACGCGCACGTGATCGAGCGTCAGGCCAAATATATGAAGGAACTGCTCGACGATTTCAATTTGACGATGCGTCTGCAGCACGGCGACTTTCCGCTTACCCTCGAAGAGACAAGACTCGAGCCGTTCGTCCGTGAACTCGTGATCGATGTGTTGAATGATCCTCGCTTCAGTGAACGTCACATCGAATTTGAGTCGACCGAGTCAGGGTCCGTGTCACTCGACCGGCACTTTATGAAGCGGGCTTTGCTCAACTTCTTGTATAACGCGTTAATTCATAACGACGAGTCCGTGCGGGTGACGGTCCACATCGAGGGTGACATCGTGACGATTGGAGATGATGGAAACGGGATTGCCGAATCCGAATTGCCTTATATCTTTGAACGCTATTACCGGGGCACGAATACGGACGATGCGCGCGGAAGCGGTCTCGGCATGGCCATCTCGCGGGACATCATCGAAGCCCACGGTGGGAAGGTCGAGGTCGATAGTGAACAAGGACGAGGCACAACGATTCGAATCACATTTACGCCATAACAAAAAGGGACGC
Source organism: Exiguobacterium sp. s89 (assembly GCF_018617735.1). Lineage (NCBI taxonomy): Bacteria > Bacillati > Bacillota > Bacilli > Caryophanales > Exiguobacterium > Exiguobacterium sp. s89. The sequence continues at coordinate 359,065 of NZ_JACSKS010000002.1, read as the reverse complement.
TCAGGCGTCCCTTGTCTGTGTCGTATAGCTAGCAATCCATGTTTCAAGTTCTTGAAGCGGCAACGGTCTAGAGAAATAGTACCCTTGCATCTCGTCACAGCCGAGTCCACGTAATGCGTTCCACTGCTCAAGCGTTTCGACGCCTTCACAAACCGTCTTCAAGTTCAATCCGCGTGCTAAGTCGACGATGGATTCAACGATGACGTTCCCGGTCGGGTCGTTCTCTGTCACTTGAATGAACTGTCGATCGATTTTGATCTCATGAATCGGATAGTGCTTTAAGTAGACGAATGCTGAGAACCCGGTCCCGAAGTCATCGATGGAAATGGAAAATCCTTCTTCCCGGAAGGCGATGAAACGGTCGATGACGTGTTGCTGGTTTTCCATCCCAACGCTCTCTGTAATCTCCAGAGTCATATAACTCGTACAGATTCCTTCTTCACGTGCGATTTGGGCAAATTTTTCGACGACCCCTTCAGATAAGAAATGACGCGCCGATAAGTTGAGCGCAAGCTCGTAGCGGTCTCCACGATTATGCCACTGTTTGAGCTGGCGACAGGCCGTTACGAACGCCCATTCTTCTAGGTCGATGATGATCCCCGTCGATTCGGCGAGCGGAATGAAATCGAGTGGCGGTACGAGACCACGCTCCGGATGATTCCAGCGCATCAATCCTTCGAACCCTTTCAATTTTCCAGAATCAGCAATAACTTTTGGTTGATAATATAACTCAAACTGTTCTGATAAGACTCCCAATCGTAGGTTCATCTCTAGCCTTAGGCGATCTGATGCTTTCTGTGCCATCTCCTCTTCAAAAAACGCAATGACTCCCCGCTTCCCATTCGATTGACCCGCAACAACCCGAGTTGTATGAATCATGTCTAATGTGGAGCGACCTTCAATTTCAATCGAGATGAACGCGCTCGTCGTCAACACAACATCTAATTCATTAATTCGATACGGGAGACGTGTCACTTGCTCACATAAGTGTTCCGCAAGCGTATGCACTTTCCTCCGTTCCCCGTAAGGAATCCAAATGACAAATCCAGATTGAGACGTTCGAGCCATTCGAGACTCATCGACCACCTTGCGCAATCGACTCGCCATTTCTTTGACAATCAAATCAGACGCTTCAGAACCGATAGCATCTTCAATCGATCGAAAATCATCGGCTCGAATATAAAGAACAGCACCGAGAAAACCTTTCGTATGAAGACGAAGTGAATCGATTTCATCGACAAACGCGTACTTATTCATCAATCCCGTTAATTCATCCGTATAGGCCAGTTGATGAAGATGTTCATCAATCAACTGACGGTCGAGTCGAAAGTAAAGGATTGCGATAAAGTCCGCAAGCGTGCTCACAATTAATTCTTCAAGATAGTTCCACTTCCGCGGTAAAAATGTTTCGCAACAAATCACACCTTTAGCGCGATTGTTCGCGTAAATCGGAGCATCGAGCATCGAGTGGATACGCTGACCTTCCACAAAATACTCTGTGTATAGTTCCTTCACCCACGGGTGACTTCGAACGTCCTCGAACTTGAGGACCCGTTCTGTCTGAAGCGCCTCAAAATAGTCCGCTGCGAGTTCACGATGAACCGTCAACTTCGGATAATGTGTACCTGATTCGTGAGAATAGGCGACTTGGCACGAAATGGATTGATATGATGTGTCAAAATGCCAAATTGACACTGTATCGACCGCCAGCATATCAGCGACGATCTCACACATATATCGAATCGCCTCCTGTACGGTTTTCTCGGTCACAATCGGCATTCTCACGAGCTCGAACAGTTTCTCTTGATGTTTACGATATGTTCGGTTTGAAAAGTTCTTCTCGATCATCAGTCTGCTACCTCACCAAATTTATTTTGACCTAATGATAGCATGAAACATCACACGTCACGTTTTCCAAAATTCAACAGAAAGTCAATACTTCCTCCTTTTTCGATTCTGTTAAATATCCATTTATACCCATTTATAAATTATTGACCTCCTTTTCAAGAAAGGGACGTGAATTGACCTTTTGCCCCATTGCTTGCTCATTTCGTCTCACCGTACAATAAACTTGTATTGTTTCACTTGTTGAATGGTTTCATTCTCACTCTTTGAAAGGATGTGACGCTATGAATTCAAAGTCTGGTCTCACTTACTCATTCGCGGCTCTCGCAGCGGTAAGTATACTTGCCCACGCGGACGAAGCTGCGGCTGCGACCACGCATACGGTACGTTCTGGTGATACATTATGGTCCATCAGCCGTTCCTACGATGTATCTGTCGCGACGGTTAAATCTTTGAACGGACTATCCTCTAACCATATTCGCGTCGGTCAGACACTACGTCTCACAGGAAATGCGTCTGCATCGACAGGTGGTTCATCGTTGACAGCTGCGAGTACGAATCGTGTCACGACGACGCATGCGTTGAACATGCGACTCGCCGGAGGAACGTGGCACCGCGTCCTCTTGACGATTCCAAAAGGCAAAACGCTCACCCCGATTCAATCAAAAGGATCGTGGACGAAAGTCAGTTACGGCGGACAGACCGGGTGGGTGCATAACGACTATTTACAAAAAGCTTCCACGTCAAGCGGAGCAGACACGCCTTCGACTGTCACACCGAACGCGGCGACGGCCCAAACGAAAGTAAACTTGAATCTTCGCTCGTCGAAGTCAACAAAGACGACCGTGGTACTCACGATTCCTAAGGGCAAGACGGTCACCGTCTTAGCTGTCGAAGGCTCATGGTCGAAAGTAAAGTACGGGACAAAAACTGGATATGTCGCCAATACATATTTAACGACATCTGAATCAGCGACATCTACGTCACCGAGTACAGAACAATCCATCAACCAACAGTTCACCACGACCGCAAACTTGAATGTTCGGCAAGGTGCCGGCATCGGCTACGCCCTCGTCACGTCCATCCCGAACGGCACGGTCGTCCAGGCGACGAAACAGTCAGGTAGCTGGTACTATGTCACGTATAATGGTAAATCCGGATACGTGAGCGCCGGTTATTTAAAGCAAACGACCACGACACCGAGTGACCCTGCCCCCAATGAAGGAGATGCCGGTGCTGGCAATGCCACTGTTGATTACATCGTCAACACTCCCTCTTTGAACGTCCGTTCGAGCTCTTCAACGAGTGCGACGATTATCGGTAGTGTCAAAGCGGGACAGACGTTGCGCGTCGTCGAGTCTTCAAAAGGTTGGCTACAAATCTATTACGGGAATACGGTCGGCTTTGTTGCCTCGGCCTATGTAAAAACGGTCCCGAAAGGCTCGGCAGAAGGTCCGGCTTGGGTCGAAGGTTCCTATGACGCAAACTCGTACTATACGTACTATCCGACTTCGATTCGGTCACAGGCGAGCGAGGCGAGCAGTACGGTCGGTTCGACACTCCGCGGAGAACTGTTGAACATCATTGGAGAGACGGCTACGCACTATCGGCTCTCTTCAGGATTTGTCGCAAAATCAGCCGTCACAGAAATCAAAGGACAAAGCGCTCAGTCTACACGACTTTCGACCATCCAGATTGCTAAACAGTATGTGGGTACACCATACGTGTGGGCATCTTCTAGCCCGGCCAACGGCGGATTCGATTGTTCAGGTCTCATCTATTATGTATTCAATCAATCCGGTGTCAGCATCCCACGTACGAACGTAGCCAATTACTGGGGCGGTGCTTACTTCGGAGCACAATTACCGAAGTCGTTCGTCCCGCAGCCCGGTGATCTCGTCTTTTTCGAAAACACGTATACCGCAGGACCATCGCATATGGGCATCATGATTAACGCTGATACATTCATCCATGCCGGTTCATACGGATTAGGTTATAACCAAATCAGTAAAGAACCGTATTGGCAATCACGCTTAATCGGTTATAAGCGCCCGTGACTTTAGTCACGTTAATAAACCCGACAAAAGTCGGGTTTTTCTTTCGTTTTGCAGGAATTTCATCCCGTGACCCGAAATCGGAGTATGATGAAGAAAAAAAGGAGGTGCCGGATGGGCCAATCCCGTTTCGCGAAAATTCCATACCGTATCTACACGATGGCGCTTGCGGTCGCTTGTCTCATCGGTGTCCTGTTGTTTGGGCTTGGAACGAGTTTTTATTGGCATGAAAAACAAGAAGCCATCGACCAGACGATCGCGAATTTGAATCAGGCGGCAGACCTGGCTGGTGTCGAAGCGTATGTGACGCTCTTCGAGGCGGCGACCCGTTACGAGGAACAGTCGAATCAGACGTCATCGTTCTTATCCACACCGTACAAAGAACGGGCACTCCAATACAATGAGCGCTTATTGAACGACTTCGAAGCTGGTATAAACGAACGGGAACGAGAGACGCTTCAGACGTTCTCGAACGATTTGAACCGTATTCTCGAAGAAGAGCGATTCGAGGCGGTCCCGAACGATGTCATCAGTTCAATCAATCGCCGTTGGTTCTATCGAGCGCTCGAACAAACGAATCAACCGAATGCAGCTTATGAACTGATTGACGCTATTATGCGGATGCAATCGATGCTCATGCGAAACGGCGCTTCCTTACTCGGTGATTCAATTGACGAGAACCAACTGGCCAGTACCGTTGATTTGATTGTAGGCGAAGCGGCAATCATCCAAACAATCATCGCATCGAACACAACGTTACAAACGAAAGCGGTCATCGACGTGGCAGAAAGTGGTCAATCGTTCGCCAATATGGCAAACCGTGAGGCATCTCTAGAAGCTCGTTATGTCAATTCAACGAACGTCTACGAAGATGCGTATGGGGCTCTTCGCTCGATTCGCTCTACTTCAGAGATCGCGCTACGAGAAGAAAGTAAACATTACCAAATTCTCGCCACTACCTCATTCGTCATGACATTCCTCTTATCACTCGGACTGATTTTCCTGCTTTACTATACGCGCAAGCGTTACAATCACGATTTGGCGCACCTCAAGGCACGAGCGCTTGCTATCGATCCAAGTCTCACGCCGGTTGAAGAGATGTTCCCGAAGACGCATGACTTCCGTGGCATTGAGGACGAGTTACGCGAGATTGCCGCAAGCGTTCATTCGACCTTCCATGAGCTCGAAAATCGCTCACAGGATCTCGTGCGCTATCACGAACGTTGGTCGTCCCTCTTTTCAGAGACCGGGCTCGCCATCGCGCTGATGGATGATTCTTATAATCTGATTGAACGAAATGAGATGTTCCGTCAGTTTTTTGGCGACCGAAATTTATATGAGATCAACCAACTGTTCACCGAGACGGGTCGCCGTTTGTTTGAACAAGCACTTGAAGGCGTGACCAACCAAGGAACGAGCGCCCAATTCATCATTCATTTGAAAGGTGAACATACTCGTTATTTGAACGTGAAATTGACACCGCTAAAACGAGAAGAACAATTGACATATTATTTGATTGTTGAAGATGAGACCGATCGTGTCGAGCGGGAACGAAAAGTCGACCGTCTCGTGCGCTTTGATTTGGCGACCAACCTCTACAACGAGTATGGCTTCATCCGCAGATGGGAGAATCAAGAGATTGACGGTGCATTCGTCTTGATTAGACTGCATGACTACCATCACCTCGTCGATTGGTACGATCCGGCATACGCCGATCTTCTCATGAACGAGTTCGCGCGCACCGTCGAGGCTCGCCTCTCCAAATATGCACAACATCTATTCGGGCGGTATCGGGACGATACGTTCATGCTGTATGTCAGAGGCTTCTCTTTTGAGGATGAACATGAATTATTGGAACTGTTCCCGACGGAATTGACAGTCAATCATAAACGACAAAATGTACACATCCAAATCGGTGCAACCGAGACGAAACCTGCGTATAACGATTGTTTGTTTGAGGCGATGAAGGCGTTACAACACGCCAAAGAAACCCGCATCCCATCGGTTTGGTATGACTCAGACATCCTAGCCCAGATGCAACTCGCCGCACTGATTGAGCAGGCGCTTCCAGAGGCGATCCGAAAAGGTGAATTGACGGTCGCCTATCAGCCACAAGTCGAGCTGAAAACAGACCGTGTCGTCGGGGCGGAAGTACTCGCCCGCTGGACACATCCTGACGTCGGAGTCGTTCCACCGAACGAATTCATTCGTGTCGCAGAGCGATCCGATCAAATCTTATGGCTATCGCATAACATTCTCGACCAGACGATCGCACAGCTCGTCGCGTGGCAAGACACACCTTTCGAAGACATCTCACTGTCGTTCAACTTGTCGGCTCATTCGGTCGACCCGTCGATTGTAGCGAAACTTCGGGACTCCATCGAGCTACATCCTTGGCTACCGGACCGATTGAAGATTGAATTGACGGAGTCGTCAGATATTATGTCGTATGAGAGTGAACTCGAACGGTTAGAAGATATCGCCGACCTCGGATATTGCCTCTCGATTGACGACTTCGGGACCGGATATGCCTCATTCGAAGCGATTTGGCATTTGCCGATTCAAGAAGTCAAAATCGACCGGATGTATGTGAGTGGGAAGGCGAAAGAAAGTACATCCTTCTTACGTGCCGTGTCGCGTTTTGCGAACGAGCAACAGCTGACCGCCCTCGCTGAAGGCATCGAGACCGATGACGACCTGTCACGAATGATTCATGAAGGAGTCGAGCTCGGGCAGGGCTACTACTTCTCACCAGCTCTTGATGCGGCTTCATTTGAAACTTGGGTCAACACGAAGGGACACTCGCATTGAGTGTCCCTTTTTTCAGCGTGATTGAATCTCTTCATATAATGCTCGCGTCGCTTCTGCCGACGACTGATTGAGATAGATTGGTTCTGCCGACCAATCGAGTCGAATGACCGGTTCGACATCGCGATCGATAAACAGGAGGACATCTTCTCCTGCTTCCGTGCGAAAATGTCCAGTCAGACGTGTTCCCGTGTCTGCTCCGTTCGTCCGACGCGCGATGTCCGGTAAGATTGTCCATGTCACGTCTTCCACTTCATCGAGCGGGATTTCACGACCATAACTGCCTTCAATGACAATCACCGAGTCTGTTACAGTCACCTCAGTCGGTTGACTGAACCAAAATAGGAGCGCGGGCACACCGACGAGTAATACGACAGAGACGATGATGATTGGGATGAGGCGCTTTTTCCCACCCGGTCTCAAACGACCAGATTCATCAAAGATGTTCCCGTCATACCGCTGCATCCGCCAAAGCATGGCGACGATGAAGACGAATAGGACGAGAAAGAACGGTTCGAGTGGTGCGCTCCATCCAGACAAGTCGATGAGTGCAATCAACAGAAACATCGCGCCAATGCCGTAACACATCCAAGCAATCAGTCGCGCCACCCGCTTGATGTCTACACGTTCTTGCCTCTCTTTAGACATCGTATTATACCCTGAGATCAAATGATACCAGCCGAACCTGTCTACCGCGAAGCCTAATACGACGACGATTCCTGCTGCTAGAATGAGAATCCACATATACCTCGCCTCCTCTCCTTTCTTTACGATACAAGACTTCTGAAGGATTCAAATTACACGAAAACAGGACCGCCTATATGAGCAGTCCTAAACAATGTTAGTTTGAAGTTGGTGTGTTCGATGGACGTTGCATCCGTCCGATTCCTTCGTACGAAACAGCACTCGGGTCGCGCGCAAACTTCCACGCGTTTCGCGCATCAATCAAGCGACGCTGGCGCATACTCGAAAAGGACTCCGGTCTCAAATTCACGAGTTCATCCCATTCCGTGACGAGAACAGCACAGTCCGCACCATGCAACGCCTCTTCAATCGATGCCGCCTGCGGATACTCCCACGTCGCAATCGGATCATACCCGATGACTTCAACGTCTCGGGCGACCATATGGTGCGCGAGTAAAATCGACGGGGCATCCCGCATATCGTCCGTTCCCGGCTTGAATGCCAAACCAAGAATCGCAATCCGCATGTTCGGTTGAAGATTTAGTTTAGACAGCACATATTCGATTTGCGTCTCATTCACTTTTGCCGCCGCTCGGATGACACGTAAGTCAATCTCATTCTCTTTCGCGACATGAAGCAGTGCGTTCATATCTTTCGGGAAGCACGATCCGCCATATCCAATTCCTGCGTTTAAGAACGAGCGTCCGATACGCGGATCGAGTCCCATTCCATCCGCAATTGTTATAATATCAGCACCTGCTTTATCGGCTAAGCGCGACAAATCATTCATGAAGCTGATTTTCGTGGCCAAAAATGCATTCGATGCGTATTTGATGAGTTCTGCGTTGATGGGTATCGTACAGATGAGCGGAACGCCGAGACGACCGTATATGCCGGCCAGCTCCTCTGACACTTCAATGTCCTCACAGCCGATAACGACCCGATGTGGCTTCATGACATCCGCAAGTGCACGTCCCTCTTGTAAAAATTCAGGTACGATTGCAAACGTATGAGAGGGATACATGATGTTCAATAAATCTGTCGTACCGGGGGGGACTGAACTACGAATGATAATTTTATGCTTCGTTCTCAGTTCCGAAAGGACTGCTTCGATATAGGATAAGTCACAGCTACCATCTGACTTGCTCGGTGTCCCGACCGCAAGAATCAAATAGTCGACCTGCTCCGTATCCGCAACACGATCTGTTAACGTGATTTGATCGGCGTGCTCTTGTAGCACCTCTGCCATGCCTGGTTCATGGAATGGTGGGTGTCCACTCATGAGGAGACGTAACTTCTCTTCGTCAGCCTCGACACCGATGACGTGATGACCGGCTTTTGCCAATCCGCAAAGTGTGGCCAATCCAACGTATCCTAAACCAATAATTCCAAATTTCACATCTGTTCCTCCTTCAATCATCTTTTCTAAGCGTACCGAAACACACCTAAGAAGTGAAGCTTCTAACACTCTCTCGATGTTCTTTGCTATAATGAGTCAAAATGATGGGTGAAAGGACAAATTGCATGGGCTTAATCGCTTTCTTCTTAGTGACCTTGTTCGTTTATTTCTGGTTTCCGGTCCGGGGGGGACTGAAAACTTTTTTACTTGTATTAATCATGGTGAGCGGATGGCTCTCGATTTTTGAACTTGTTGCCATTCTAGAAGCTCGACCGTGGATCTTTGCACCAATCCTAATCGTCATTGCTTCAGTGATTTGGAAAGTACAACGCGACCGGAAGCAACAAATGAAGAAAAGTGTTTGACACTCAGTCAGGCGCTTTTTCTTTTTGTATTATTCGAGAAATTCTGTAAAACTCCTGTATCCATGCAAAAACAAAAACGCTCTCAGCGGGTGAGGGCGTCTTCTTTGTGATTTTGTTCGCTACCCATAAATGCTTCCATCGTCGCCGATGTTTCCGAAGAGATTCCATCTCTTTTGAGTACTTTATAGACGGTTTGAAAGATAATCTTCCAGTCACCTATAAACGTGATGTTGTCGACATACTGCACATCCATCTCGAATCGTTCTTCCCACGATAAACGATTGCGTCCGTTCACTTGTGCAAGACCAGTCAATCCCGGTCTCACCTCATGGCGACGCATTTGTCTATCGTTATAACGTGGTAAATACTCAACGAGCAGAGGCCGCGGTCCAACGATGGATAAATCACCTTTCACAATGTTCCTCAAACTAGGCAATTCATCGATGCTGAGCGAACGCAACTTTTGCCCGAATGATGTCAAACGCTTGTCATCAGAAAGAAGTTCGCCCGCCTCGTCCCTTTCGTCTGTCATTGTCCGGAATTTAATCATCTCAAAAATCACACCGTCTTTTCCGGGACGCTTTTGCTTGAATAAAATCGGTCCACCTAGTTTGAGGCGAATCAGAAGAGCAGTCCCCCCTATGAGAGGACTAAGTAACACTAAAGCAACTATTGCTAACAAAAGATCTTGAGGGCGCTTAAAAAAACGACGATACATGTTCATTTGAGTTCTCCCTTCTTTATACGCTTAAACGGAAGAATCGATTGAATCAAATCTTTTTCAAACTGATTCACCGTAAAGAACCAAGTAAACACCGCATATAGAGCAACAAGTCCCACTGCTTTATATAAAAATTCAATCATATTTGAGGATGGATGTAGGTGTTGAATCACCATCCCGATAACTAATGTCAACAAAAGTCCAGGCAGTAGCTGTAAATGACATTCTTTAAAAAATCGCAAAACATCTATCTTTAATATTTTTACGTAGATGATATTCATAAATACAGCATTTCCACTTAAGTAACCAATCATGAGAGCGAGTGCTGCTCCACTCGCGCCGTAGGTCCCACTCAAAAATATTGCGAGCACTAAACCGATGACTGCCGAGATTACCATCCCGTAAGCTCGATACCGAATTTGATTTGTCGTTACAAGGTGGATGTTTGCAATTTCTTGAGGAAGCGTAATCACACCCATCGCAATGAGTAACGACGCAACAATATATGATTCGCGAAATGCATCACCTACCCAAAAGTGAATAAATTCCGATCCAATCGCAATGAATGTTACTGTAATGAATCCCACAACATAGAGTTGAATCCTACCAACCCGAATCATCAGGTTTTCGATATCTTTAACATCACCTGAATGGGTGAGCCTTGATACTTTTGGCAAAAAAAGTGAATTGACTGCTGTCGCTATAAGCAATACATAACCTTGAACAACCATCCCGATCGAAAAGATTGCAACGGCAACCCCACTTGCTACAATCACAAGTACTGTCGGCATGATATTCATTAGAAAGTTATGTGTTGCAGCAACAGTCGTTTGCCAAGAGGAAAAAACAAAAATTTCACGGTACATCCCTTTCCCGCTGGCCATGAAGTCTATTTTAGTATCTGTATATTTAAAGATGTATAGTACTTTGAAAATATTATTTAATAATATAACAATCGCATTGATTACAACGAGCGCATATACGCCATACCCCATCACAAGAGCTACGATTGTACAGGTTACAATCACTACTTTCTCAAAAAATAGCAATGAATTGAATTGAATGAAACGCTCATTTACGATAAACACTGCATCGAGTGGCTTAGATATTAGAGTAATCAAAATGTAAAAAGCAACAATTGGGTACATAAATTGTAGTTTCTCTAAATCACCAGCACTCAAATTACCGTAAAGATTATCTAGAAACACATATAAAATGGCTAACACGACCGCTAATATAAAGGTCAGCAAAAAAAATAATTTGTAGGCGATGCCTAGAAAGCGGATTTCACCTTGCCGATCCCCATCATTTCGATATTTACTTAAAAATCTGGCAACTACTACTTCAAGACCTAGATTAAATGCGAAAATGGCAATGATGGAAAACGATAAAATGTATAATCCATAATTAGCTTGACCAATCTTTCCGATCATCCATGGCGTATAGAGAAATCCTGAAATGATATTGAAACCAATTGAAACGTAGGATACCAAGGCACCATATTTAATTTGATTCGAACTGACTTCTTCCGGTTCGAGAGCATATTTGGTCGCCATAGGTATCCCTCCTTTTTAATGATATGCATAATAGTAGTTATTTCGATCCTTTCGATACTCACGGCGATTTAACACAAGACCTAGAATTTTGGTGCCTGTCATTGTCAATTGATCACGCGCTTTTACTACTTCATCCCGATCTGAAGCTTCGCAACTCACAACGAGAACTGTCCCGTCAACCTCAGTCGCAATCACTCGACTATCCGCAACTTGCATCACTGGTGGTGCATCTAAAATAATGATGTCAAACTGGGTCTGCACTTGATCTAACATCTCTTTAAAGGAAGGTGCAGAGAGTAGTTCTGATGGATTCGGTGGAATGACGCCTGCCGTCATCACGTATAAGTTTTCAAGTTGAGTTTGTTGAATGGCAAGATCAATTGTGACACGTTTTGCAAGAACATTTGAAAGGCCATTCTTCGTATCTAGTCGGAAGATTTGGTGCATTGTTGGACGACGCATGTCACAATCAACGACTAGTACACGTTTACCTAATTGAGCATATACAACGGCTAAGTTTCCAGCGGTTGTCGATTTCCCTTCTCCAGTAAAAGTCGAGGTTACAAGTATTGTTTGTAGTCCTGTACCGAGCGACGTATATTCAAGATTTGTACGTAGTGTACGATATTGTTCGGAGATTGGCGATTTCGGATCTGAGATTGTAATTAAATTTCGGTTCATATTTCTATGAAAGCTTTCTTTGTGTTTTCGGAACATATTTCTCTCCCTCCTTTACTTGATTCGATGAGTGCGGATTATGTTTATCTGATTTGAACGATTGACGTTCAAATAGAGGAATCGAAGCAATCACTGGTATTCCAAGTATGGCTTCTGCTTCCGCCTCAGTTCGAATTTGTTTGTTGAAAAGATGTCTAATTAATACGAATGCGCTACTGAAAATGAACCCGAGGAGTATACCAATTGCAGTGTTCCGTGGAATATTTGGCTCTACCGGTTCAATCGGAACAGATGAAGGTGACAAAATTTGTGTATTATCGACTTTCATTAAGCTTGGAATCTCACTTGAAAATACCAAACCTAATTCATTCGCAATACTTGCAGCCATTTCCCCTGATCCTGCGGTAGCACGAACTGTAATGACTTGCGAATTTTCTTCGCTTTCAATAACAATTTGTTCTTCTAACTTTTCAGGGGCATTCGGGATATTTTCACGCACCTCATTTAGAATGATTGGACTTTTCATAATAATTCGATACGTATTAATCAGCCCCTGCGATGATTGGATCTGATTACTGTCTAACGCTTCAGTCCCATTTTGTTTTGGTACCACCAAAATTTGCGTCGAAGCTTCATACGTCGGTGGGATTACATACCGACTTAACGAGTAGGCAATCGCTCCTATTAAAATCATCGTCATTAAAATAAGCCACTTTTTAGATTTCAAAATAAACCAAGTATCCTGGATTGACGAGTTGATATCTCTCACGGTGACTATACCTCCCTTACTTTTTCGACTGTCGACACCATTTATGAATTAGATAGTGAACCTTTCCCTCTCCGAAAATCATTCAATTCAAAATAGGAAGGAGATACTTATCATTCTTTTGAAATCTTCATTGGCGAGAGAATGACGATGACTTTTTCCCTGTTTCAGCACGATACTGACTATAGGTGACAACGAATACAAGTAAAATCAGTAAATATGCAATAGCTCGTAATCGCAATGATGTACCAATGTTGTCGTTGGTGATGGCAATCAGTCCGTTCCATACAAAAGCTTGTGTCAAAATGAAACCTTGAACTTTCGTCACCCACCCTCTTCTCAACCATAGAAACCCTAAAATCAAAATCATCGGAACCGCTTCAATTACAAAGGCGATTAATGTAGACACGCTCCGAATGTGCCATGGCAAAGGTCCAACTAAGTTACCCAAATAACTGTGTGCATAATTTGCCAAGAAACCTAGATAATTCGTTGCATCAAGTTGAATCCCCATTTGACTACTCCCACCTAACTGACCTAGCCCGCTGGATCGATACTGTAAGGCAGAGCGAAGTGTACGTTCAACAATAGGAACTTGGATATCCATAAAGAATGAATAAATGACGCCGAATACAATAAGAAACATAATTAGGAATACAACAGGACGCTTAACGAGTGTAAATACAAACCAAATACTCATCGCCAACACAAAAGAAAGAAGAGCGTAAGTTCGGAATTGACCGAGTAGCCAAATTGTCGGAACAAGGAGCATGAAATAGGTCCAATTCTTTTCAAATAACCAACGTGTAGCTAAATATGTGGCAGTCACGAACAACATATAAATCCATACATCCCGAAAAATTGACGTAGTGATATTGAAAAACAAACTAATATAGGCGATATAACTGACAAGTGAGAGGAGATAAGCTCTTTTTCGAATTTCTGTGGCATTTTTCTTTAGAGAAATAGATTCCAATTGGACAGTTACTAATTTCAGTGAAAAGTGGATAAGCAATACGACACCAGCAAAGTTAAACATACGAATCGCAAATACACTTTCCGCCCCAATCAGTTGGAGGTATTTCCCAATAATCCAAGGGTATATAGAAGTTCGGATCCACGATAAGTCATAAAAGACATTCATGGCTTGTTCCCAATAAAATAGGCCGTCATCTCCCCCACCAAAAATTTGAAAAGATATACCATTCCCACTTACATAAATGGCAAGCATATAAAAGACTGTCGTCGCAAGTAAGTAATAAATCAGTACCAAATATCGTACGATACTCACTTCTGATCCAAGTTTCATGACGGCACCCCCTCACTTTAATGTCCAGAAGCCTGAACGGACTCGTAAATTCGTCTCATTTCGATCTTTGACTGCTCAATATCATAGGACTTAGCAGTTTTTATATTATTCGACCCCATCTGTTGTGCCACTTTTAAATCAATACGCATCATTTGAATCGCTCGGGCAAAACCTGCGATGTCATCAGGTGCACATTTATAACCTGTCACACCTTCAACTGAATAATCATTGATTCCATGAACATTTGATGTGATTAGAGGCAGGCCCGCTGCCATCGCTTCTAGGGCCGCCATGCCAAGCCCTTCCCTCCGAGAAGGAAAAACGAAGCAATCGGCAGCTTTCATCACTTCAAATACATCTTCTCGAAATCCTAGTAAATGTACTTGTTCTTTTAGTTCAAGTTCGATAATCATTCGTTCGAGGCGCTGTTTCGAATCGCCGGTTCCGGCAATCCAATATTGAACGTTTCGATCTTTCAACGTCGCGATCGCTCGGATGATCGTTTCATGATTTTTATTTTCATTCAGTTCTCCGACCGACAACAGTACAAAGTCTGAATCTTGGTAAACACCTAGATTATTGCGTTTCTCAGATCGATTGATGGAGATTTGCTCAATTCGATTCGTATCGACTCCAATCCCAGGTATCCGGAACGTACGGGACGTTTTGAACGTCAATGCCCGTTCATAATCCTCTTGGTTCACCGTGACCAGTGTATCTGTTAAATGAGCAAGTGTACGCTCCACAGGATAATAAAGTAACCAGTTAAGCGAAGGACTACCTCTGAAAAAGTGAAACCCGTGCGCTGTATACATACAGGGAGTCTCGGTTTGGCGAGCAACCAGTCTGCCAATCACCCCACCGATTGGAGAATGGCAATGGATAAATTCATACGTTTGTTGTGAAAGTACATCTTTCAATTGTTGAAAAGCTTTAACATGCCGGTTTATTTTTTTTATGTCACGCTCAAAATCGATTTGGAACATGGAGACCCTTTCTCTTTGAAGACTCTCCCGAATACGTGTGATTTTTTCTTTAGAGTACATACTCCCCCACTCAAAATTCGTTGCAACATGAACCTCATAACCCATTTCCTGTAGTATTCTGATATTGTCACGATTAAAACTTTCAATCATGGATACAACCGACGCGACCATGAGGACACGTTTCATCATCAACACCCCTTTATACACGTTTCCGTAAATAGTCGACACTCCGTAACATTAGAACGAGTGAAATGGTCTGTTCACGTTTACAAAGTTGGAAGAACGTCCTCCATTTCAAATCGAAGTACTTCATATCAATTTGAGAATATGCTTGGCGAAATTCTTTTTGACGCAACACTTGCTTCAACGTTTCCGCTTGATTCAAAAGTGATTTTTGAGACCAAATCTCATTCAACCCAATCCCAATCATGCTTAGTGCGATTCGATTATAAAGCGCACGATTGTAATCTTCACCGAGATTTCGCTCTTCGATATAACGCATGAGGATGTGAAAGAACTCAATCCGAGAAGCAATCAAATTTGTTTGATACGTACTCGTCATCGATGTTACATTTGTCTTCCGATAATGATAAACAGGATAATCGATATAAATAAATCGTTTACAATTCTCCAACGCACGAATTTGATAGTATAAATCTGCGAATGATCCATATGTGCTATCAAAGGATAAATGTTTAATCAAATCACGATGATATAAGGTAATACAATTTGAATTCAGGGCGTCCACTGTTTCCGGACGAGCTAGTTCCTCACCCATAAGTCCGAATAAACGCCGATGAACGTATCTCTTGGTTTCTTCTTCATCGTAAGACAGGAAGTTTGCGTTAAAAATATGTTTAGGTAAAGAACGTCCCTCGTATTCTCGGACATACGTTCCCATAACTGCATCTGCTCGTTCTCTCTCGGCATGTTCTACCATTAGGCGAATGGCGTCCAGATCGAGCCAATCATCACTATCAACGAACATGATGTATTCTCCATCTGCCAAATTGAGTCCTCGATTCCGAGAAAACGAACACCCTCTATTTGTCTGATCATATAGTTGCACGCGTAAATCCGAGTCATACTGCATTAAAACATCAAAACTGTTATCCGTACTTCCATCATTGATACAGATAATTTCAAGGTTTGGGTAGGTTTGATTGACAAGACTTTCAAGGCATTGTTCGATGTAAGGTGCAGTGTTATAAATAGGAACAACTAGACTGACTAACGGCATGCTCTTTGGCATCCTTCTCACTCCTTCTATGCTGTTTGTCTCAAGGTGTACGGGGCAATCAGAAATGACGTTATATGTCATTGTTCCCCTTCAAAAAAATGGATAAATCCGAATTGAAGGGAGTTCGATATAATTTTTTAGTGAATTATCAAAACAAAAACCCGAGATCCAAAGGCTCTCGAGTCAACGTTCATGATTTGTATGAACTTGTTTTAGATTACTCAAAATGTTGCTGAACAATCGATCATTCACTTGATCGGATACATAGGAATTATGGGGGCTGATAGACACCCAATCAAAATCATACAATGGATGGTCTGATGGTAGTGGTTCTGATGCAAACACATCAAGAGATACACCAAAAAATTTCCCTTCTTTTAGCACTGAAACAAGAGCGGTCTCATCAATAATCGCTCCCCGTGCGACATTCATCAGAATAGCATCCTCTTTCATCACCTGGAGTGTTTCCTCATTTATTAAATGATAAGTATCTTCCGTCAGTGGAAGCGCAAGAATAATAACGTCACTTTCACGTAATACATCTCGTAGCTCATTCATCAAAACATATTGATCGACAAATGAAACTACTTTTTCTCGGTGTCCAACTCCAATTAGGCGAACACCAAATGGTCGAAGTCTTGTCGCTATGGCTTCACTCACATGACCTACACCAAGTAAGGTCACTGTCTTCCCTGTCAATTCGAGTAAGCGTCGCTCTTTTTCCCACTTCCGGTTGGATTGTTTTTCACGAAGTGATGCACCATGTTTCATAAAATCAAGAAGTTGCCATATGATCCACTCCGCCATTGGCGCGGCGTATGTATCGCCGGCATTATAAACCTCAATACCACGTTCTTTTAACTCTTCAAGAGGCAATCGATCTAAGCCGGCACTCACTGCTTGAACGATTTTCAGCTGAGGAAACTCCTCGACTTGTCTATAAGCGAAAATATTTTGACAAACGAGCACTTCTACTTTTGTCACATCTTGTAGTGAGATATCGGACTCTTGCTCTAGCATAGTGACTTTGCATCCGATTTGTTCTAGTTGTTCTTTTTGATTTAACGATAGACGCATTCCTGTTACCAATACATTCATAACAAAATCCCTTTCTGTGTTTGAATTTCTGTAGTAATACTTTCAACATCCAAAACGAGACTGCGTCTATTTTTTTCCAACCAGTCTGAGGATACATATTTCAGGTGTTGCTCATATGCCCTTACTTTCCAAACCCCCTCTTTAAAAAGTTGAGTTTGGTATGCGGACATCATTTTAATATTCCCTAAATTACAAAAACTCCGTGATAAAATAATGAGCGAAGAATCAAGACGTTTGTGCTCAGCCAAAATTTTTTCTGCAGGTAATTTGCCCTCCCCTATACGAGCAATTCCACCAAATCCGTAAACAATATCCTGCTCACGTATTTGATTAATGATTTTTTCCACTAATCCGTTCGCAAGTGGTTCGAAAAGAAAAGATTGTCCATAACTTAAATGTAAGTCATTCAACCCAATATGAATAAAATCGATTCCATCTAACTTTAAAACATCAGGCATGCATTCTACAGCTTCTTTCGTCTCACAAAGAAGACAAACTTTGGCACGACCATGAACATATTCAATCAGTCTCTTTACCTCGTCCGTCGTTTTATAGTAAGGCAACATAACGATATCCGCACCGCGATTAATCACCTCGTCAATTTCTTGACGGGACCCTCGGAAAATCGGGTTTACTCTTACAAGTAGTTTTGAATGTTTCAACACTGCACGTACCCGACTGATGTCTTGAAAGTTATGTCGGGAAATCACTGTATCCAAATGACCTTGCCTTTCCGTTTTCCCCATTATTTCAAGGTCAATAAAAATCCAATCAACTCCATTTTGCTCCGCAACACGTGCTACTTCAGGTTGATTTGTAATGTACATTAACGTAAAAGACATAGTCTCTTCTCCTTCCTGAGCGCGATAAAGGACTTTAACAAAATATCCGTTTTCGAGAACAACGAAACAGAAATAAATAACATCATTTAAAATACCTTCATCTCATCGTTTATCAATCACGATACCATTTCATGTTCGTTTATTCATTGTCATTCTGTTTGAAATCAAAAGAATCGGAAATAATGTCATTACAGACAAATCTATTCGACATTTTTCAACAAAAAAGGAGTGACTTCCGATGGAGTGGATTGTGATTTTTGGTGCAGGCGGTCACGCACAAGTCATTATTGATATCTTAGAATTAATGGGGCTCTATCGAATTGCGGGCATTTACGATGACAGTCCAGAACTTGTAGGGAAATTCATCTATGGTTATCCCGTTCTTGGTCTAATTGGTGCTAATTCTATCATTCGAAAAGGAATCATCGGTGTCGGGGATAACGATCGTCGTGCGTCCATCGCAATCAAGGTAGGAGAACGTATGCCAGATTTTGAATTTATTTCAGCGATTCATCCGAGCGCGATTGTCGGACGTAACGTGTCCATCGGTCCTGGGGTCGCCGTGATGGCGGGTAGTGTCATTAATCCGAATTCTGTCCTTCAAGAACATTGTGTCGTCAATACGATGGCTTCGGTTGATCACAATTGTCGTCTTGAACCCTTTAGCTCGATTGCACCTGGTGCACATCTTGGCGGTGGTGTAACAATCGGGACTAGATCTTTCATCGGCATGGGGGCCACGGTCATTCATAACATTCACGTCGGACCCGACACAGTCGTCGGCGCCGGAGCGACTGTTGTCTCCAACCTACCAAGTCAAGTAATTGCTTATGGAACACCAGCTAAGGTCACGCGTAGCCGTGAAGTCCGAGAGACATATTTATAAAAACAAAGAAATTCGTACTAAACCCTATGAACTGAACCTTGAATATCGACACTTTTTCTAAGTATCGAGCATTCAGGGTTTTTTTTATGTGTAACGAATCGATATAATAAACTTATTCATTCAGACCGCACTGTAAAACAATCGAAAAAGACATTCATCATCGATGTCATCACTTTAGTTCTTCTAACCGACTAGAAAAGAAGTCATTTTTTTCAAGGTTCAACAACATAAGGAAGTAGGCAGGAGTTTATTAGGGTATAAATTATTATAAACATTTAAAAACTACACTTTATCAAGGGGGAGTCTATGCGACACCTTATTTCTATCTCACTCTCATGTTTATTTTTATTGTACGGATGTTCAGATAACAAAGAAGAAATTGAGCTTCCTCAAGACTACGAGAGTGAATTTCCAACAGAATCATTCATTCGGAGTCATCTGTTAACAGAAAAAGGTCTCATCCAAACGAATGTGACCAATCGCGAGAACGAATTTTTATCTGAGTCTCTCGGACTCTATTTGCTATTTTTAGTCGAACGGGATCGCGCAGACGAATTTGCCTCACAAGTCGATGTACTCACCGAGCATTTCTTGCATGCATCTAATTTAATTAGTTGGCGACTTGAAAGGACGAACGATGAGCTTACACGAAGCCCTGCGAATGCCTGGATTGATGATGCTCGAATCGTTCACGCCCTGTATGAAGCGGGAGATGCGTTTGATGAACCTTCTTACATTAAATTGGCTGAACAGATTGGCACTTCACTCACATCAATTGGGGTCAAAGATGGGATCCCCGTTGACTTCGTCGATTTGGCAACAAAGGAACGTGGAGACGTTTTGACTTTAAGCTACTTAGATGAGGACGCCCTACGCCACATGGCCGTGAACGACTTGTACGACAACAGCAAACAAGTATTGAGTAATGCGCCGCTGAGCGATCCGTTCTTCGCAAAATCTTACGTCATCTCAACTCAGACGTATCAGTTCGATGAGGAAATCAATATGATTGATCAATTATATGTCGCCTTGCGCTATGAACAGTTCGGATTATCGACCGCATCGTTTTATTCTTTCTTTAAAGAGACATTCAATGACGGGATTGTCTACGGACGGTACGACCTCAACTCAAAAAAACCAACTGTCAACTATGAGTCTCAAGCAGTCTATGCGTTGGCAATCTTTTATTTACTCGAGCGTGATGAACGGGACTTTGCAGAGCGAGTGATGAATCGACTCACCTCATCGATGGTTTCCGACTCATCATCTGATTACTATGGAGGGTATCTTGATGTAGATACGAAAGAGACTCACGCTTTTGACAATTTACTGCCTTTATTAGCAGAAGGGGGACTAATCGATGGATACCTCATTCCGTAAAACAAGTTTAGTCAGTTTACAAATTGGACTTTTGTTGATCGCTGCCGTTCTATTTCTACTGTACATGCCGGACCTAGGAAATGTAACGATTGAAGGGTCTTTACTAATTGCTTTAGCTTTATTTATTAGCTTGTTTGCAGGGATGCGTGCAGGATTATTCACGGCCCTGGTAATTTTATTTTTATTCGGAAGCCTGTACTTTTGGAACCTATTTTTCCGACCTACCGACCAAATGTTTTTGTTCTCAGAAGCCACCCTCTTACAGTTTGGTGTCTGGTTGATTGTTTTTGTCATTTTAAGCGGAAGTATTTATGCACGAATCAATCAATTAAACCGATTAAACCTTTCATTACAGGAGAAGGTCAGACGACTCGTATCAATCGATGAGGAGACGGGACTTGACAATAAAGAACGTTTTGAACTTGAACTTCAGTTGGAAATCAATCGTACAAACCGTCACGGAGAATCATTCACCGTCCTGCTCTATCAAATCGACTACTTCACAGAATTTATACGACTCTATGGAAATGAGGAAGCAACACGTTTTTTAACATTTTTTAGTGAACGTCTTCACCAATCGACACGAACGACCGATAAAAAATTTCGATTGTCCACGGAAGAGTTCGCGCTCATTCTACCTTATGCTTCTGAATCGGATATGATTATCATTTTGAATCGCTTCCGACAATTGATTGGGGACTACGAGCTGTCAAACGGCAAAAAGGTATCCTTCACGAACCATATCGCCCACTACACCGTCACAAAAGAAGCAAAGATCGAATCACCTGATGACGTCCTCGGATTATTGAGAAATGAGTTGAAGAGTTATGCGTTATAAAATGATTATTCTCATTCTTGTCTTAGTTGGTATCCCACAAATTTCTTTTGCAAAAGAACCGAGCGTTACAATCGTTTTTAGTTCAGAAACAAATGATATTCCACCAGAAGTCTACAAATTGGATGCTCTGATTTCCCACTTTTCGGAGAAAATCGACATCCTTCGCGACACTGAAGTATCAAAAGAATCGTTTAGTGGGACAACTCACTTATTTTACTTCGGTGCAAATCCTGCGACAATTCCTGAATCAACTCGTGAGCGAATTAACCAGTTAGACTCTCCATTGTATGGAATCGGCTATAACGTGAATCAACTTGATATCTTTAACAAACTAGAAACAACAACGAAACAAGGAGTCTCCAAATTCCATCAAGCGCGTACCGACCATTTTTTAACTTTCGAATCAGCTGACTCAATCCTGACTGTAGATGACCCAGCTTCAATTGTGCACGCAAGTTCGATGCACAATGATAAAAAACAAGCGGTCATCGTTCAAACAGATGACCATTTTTATTCAGGAATTCACAATTTATTGAACCGTTCTTCTTTACTCGTAGCGGATAGCCTATTTGACTTTTTTAAAGTCGAATCATCAAATGAGCATCTTGGGTATCTTCGACTAGAAGATATTAATCCGAGCACAGATCCAAAACTCCTTGAAAAGGTAGGGAACTATCTGTTAGACCGAGACGTACCAATTCTGTTAGCGGTAATTACAGTGTATGCCGAACCAGGGAGTGAGCAACTTGTTCACTATACCGACCGTCCAGAACTGCTTGATGTTATTCAAAGTCTTGAAAAACGTGGTGCTTCCGTCATCTCACATGGCTATACTCATCAATATCGTTCTTCAGAAACAGGAGAAGGATTTGAGTTTTGGGATGTCGAGAACAATCAGCCGGTACTCGTTCCTTCGAATGAAACGCCTCCCCTTCTAAAAAAACGTGAAGCGTTCAGTAACAATCGTGATTATACTGAATACGTAACGACGTTATTAGAGGGAGAAACGGCTTATATGCAGTCAAAATTAACGAACTCGATTCATAAGCTTGTGTCACTCGACCTTAAGCCTTTAGGATTTGAAGCACCACACTACACGATGTCACATTCAGGATATGCCTTAACATCGAATTATTTTTCTAATATATTTGGACAAGTACAATTTAGTAACACAAATTGGGAAGTTATGGGCTCGACTCCTTATATTGCTAAACCGTCGCTTCTACATGGAATGACCTTATACCCAGAAACAATTGGATACGTTCGAACCGACCTTCCAAGACCGGTCGACGAAATGCGTCGCTCGCGTGACGAACTGATGATTGTACGTGATTCGATGATTGGCGGTTTTTATCACCCTTATCTCGGAACAGAACATTTATCGGACCTCGTCAACATGATGGAGTCCACACCCGACTTTCGCTGGCTTGACTTACGTGAGCAAAATGAATGGGTTCGTACAGAAAATGTCTCCATCACAGCTACAAACGGCGATCTTACACTGCAAGACGACCGTTCTCGCGTAATGAGTCAGTTGAGCCTGTATGCCCCGACCTCATTTCTTGAACGAGCGCTCTTAGTCCTTGCCCTCATCACGTTCGTCGCTGTCCTGACATTTTTGTTATATACACTCTACCTGCGTGGACAGCGCAAAAAACGATTATTTAAGGAGCGTGGATAATCATGGCAAATCTCTTATTCCTATTTTCGCTCGTCATGATTTGGACGATGCTTCTATACCATATGTTTTTAATGCAGGGTGGATTTTGGCATTACATGACATTTCGTAATCCAATCCCTGAATGGTCGAAGAACATGAAGAACTTGCCAAAAGTTTCGGTCCTAATTCCCGCCCATAATGAAGCGGTTGTCGTCGCCGCTACGCTTCGGGCAATGTCTCGAATCAACTACCCACACGATAAACTTGAGGTTATTTTGATCAATGACAACTCATCTGACCGCACTGGTGAAATCGCCCAAACGTTCGCAGAAAAATTCTCATTTATCCATGTCGTCCAAACAACACCGGATTACGCAGGAAAAGGAAAGTCCTCTGCTTTAAACTATGGATTGACCCAATCGACCGGTGATGTTCTCGTCATATATGATGCGGATAACACACCCGAAAAGGATGGTGTGTATCACCTCGTGATGGGACTTGTCAACGACCCGGATGCGGGGGCCGTCGTCGGAAAATTCCGAGTGACGAATGCATATGAGACTTTATTGACCCGTTTTATTAACATTGAAACGATTTGCTTCCAATGGATGGCACAGGCAGGTAGGTGGAAATGGTTCAACATCTCCACTATTCCTGGGACAAACTTCGCCATACGCCGTACTATTATCGAAGAACTTGGGGGATGGGACGAAGCGGCACTCGCGGAGGACACTGAATTGACGGTTCGTGTGTACGAACTCGGGTGGCATATCCGCTTTTTCCCGGCCGCAATCACATGGGAACAAGAGCCACAGACGCTAAAAGTATGGTGGAAACAACGAACGCGTTGGGCACGTGGGAATCAATACGTCGTCCTCAAATTTATGCGTCAACTGTTCTCGTTGAAACGAAAGAAAATCGTCTTCGACATCATTTACTTTTTCTTCACCTATTTTTTGTTTTTCTTTGGGGTCATTTTATCAAATGGTTTATTTATCATCAATTTGTTTTTCGACATCGGTCTCGAGGTAGGAAACATCACTTTGGTTTTATGGGTTCTTGCATTCCTTCTCTTTGTGACGGAAGTATTTGTGACACTGAGTATCGAGCGTTCTGAATTTAACATTCCAAACTTCTTCACTGTCATTCTGATGTACTTCACGTACAGCCAGTTATGGATTTTACTCGTCATCTACTCGCTTTACCTCGAGATCAAACGCGTCTTGTTTAATCAAGAAGTGAGATGGTACAAAACAGACCGATTCGAATGAAGGGGAGGATATTATGAAAAAAATTACACTCTACTTATTGACCGTATTCTTGATTTTCTCAACTTTTTCAGTACAAGCTGCAACAGAGCTTCGCTCCTCACTACCCATCGATTCCGCAAGCGATGTGGGAGAACGCTTATTGACGACCGGAGATGATGTATTGCCTGGTGAAACGTCTTCTCGAACGTACACATATACCATGCTCGGAGATGAGAAAGCGGCTTCCTCAAAATACGTATCCGTCGACTGGGCGCACTCTGAACTGTTGATTCCCCCGTCGGCACTCACCATCGATATCGATGGTGAACCGCTTAAGTCAGTCGCATTATCCAAGGAGTCCTCGCAAGGTAACGTACGTGTACCACTTCAAGACGAGCACTTGACGAAAGGGACACATGAAGTCACCGTGCGCTTCACGGGCGTGATTGAAGGGCGCATGTGTGATACCGGAAACACATCGGGAAGTTGGCTGACGGTCCTTCCATCAAGCTTTCTTTCAATCGGAAGCAAAGTCGAACTCACTTTAAATGATTATCCGAACCCCTTTATTCAAACGACCAACCAGAAGTTGACAATCGTACTCCCGGACTCACCGGACACGATGTCTTTAGAAGCGGGACTTCTTCTGTTCCGACAGCTACAAGGGGACGCAGCCAACCCGAATAACGTATCGCTTCAATATGAAGGACAATTGAAAACATTGGATGGACGGTACGTGTTCGTCGGTCAGACGGATTCGTTCACCGGTCCCGTCCAAACGTTAATCGAGGAACTAGAGACCCTCCCTGAAGGTGAGGATGTCTTGTTTGAGCAAGCTCGAATCGTCAGCGACGATACGGCCGTCGATGCGATGTTCGTCCTCGCAGAAGATGCGGCTTCCTTCGAAGGGACGGTGGACCATCTTCTCATCACGACGCAGCGACAACAGCTGAACGGGAGTCAACTCGCCCTATCAAGTGCACCTTCCGTTCAAAAAAGTGGTGACACGATTGATTTACGTACACTCGGAGCCTCTGACTTTATGTTGAGCGGGACCCAAGCCGTCAGTCAAAACTACTTTTATCCGTTGCCAGTCATCGATCGGCAATCCACCGTGGAGATGGAGGTCCGTTTCAAGACATCGGCGTACGTAACGTCTGAGCAGAACAATGACGTGTCTCCGGAGTTGATTGCATGGGTGAACGGCACCCCACACTCCATCCCGCTCTCGCCTTTAGAGGATGATCAAGAATGGCAGCAATATACGATTCAAATCGATGCATCGACACTTCAAAAAGATACGTTTTTAGATGTATCGTTTGAAGCGAACGGTCTTCGTTCTGAAGCGCCATGTAACGAGAGTGATTTAGATCGCTGGATTTTCATCTCGAGTGACAGTCAGCTGACATTGCCAAAAGGAAGTGGAGAAGCAAATAACAAGGTTTTCTCGAATATGGCCAGTCTGTTTTCGACTGATCCTGGTGTTGTGTTCGTGATCCCGGACGAATCGAATGCACAAACTTTGCAAAACATGGTTGGCGTGATGAGTGGTTTACCGGTCACACCTTTAACGCAACAAGTCGAGTTTATTCGGGCCAAAGACGTGACCGAGGAGACGGTCTCTAACCGCTCGATCATCTATATCGGAGATCCGGAGCAAAGTCCCCTCTTCAACGAGCAGAAAGAGAGCTGGCTCGTCACAAAAGACAATCAAGTGGATTTATCGCAGTATGGATTCGTTCCAGAGACGTCTTCTGAATATGCATGGATTCAACCTTCTCCTTGGAACGAGGATAAGGCAATGATTGTTGTGTCAACGAACGATACGATCGATTCAGCCCTCATTCAAACACTTGCTTTTCCGAGTGAGACGTTTAGTGTAGCGGTAAAAAATCAGAATGGCGCAGTTTTTACGAATAGTGCGAGTATCCAAAGTGAGCAAGCAGAAGGAGATGTCACGTCTAACGAGTCTACTTCGATGAACCCGACTTGGTATTTCGTCGGATTCATCGCATTGATTGCCCTTATTGTCGCAATCCTTTTCTATCTACGTCGCAACAAAAAGAAATAACCGATGCGTCTACATGCTCAAAAAGCCAAAAAGTTCACATTAAAAACACATCCGATTGTCGAATCGGATGTGTTTTTTAATGTGAACTCGCTGAAAACCGATACACCGTTCGCGAATGATACAATTCACCCGGTTTCAGTTCGATCGAGGTCGCGATGTGTGGATGGTTCGGAGCGTCCGGGAACGCCTGTGCCTCGAGACAAATCGCGCTATGTTTTTGTCGACCATCAAGCGTCACCGGCGTCGCTTCACTGAGAAAGTTGCCCGTATAGACGACCATGACGGGTTGATTCGTCTCGATTGTCATTGTCCGTCCGCTCACCGGGTCATGCAATCGGATCGGTTCATCCTTCAAGATGAAAGGATGATCGAGTCCATCAGCACGCTCAATCGCCTCATCTCCAGACTCGAGCGCTTCTCGGACCGCTTTCTTATCTCGGAAGTCAAACGGCGTCCCGCTCACGTCTCGCAACTCTCCTGTCGGCAACGATTCTGCATCGAGCACCCCGACCGAATCCGCTGGTAGCGTCAGCATATGGTCATGGATGGTCGATCGTCCGCCGAGATTGAAGTAGTTGTGATGATTCAGGTTGACCCATGTCAGTTCGTCCGTCTCCGCCGTCATTGTGACAATCAGCTCATTATCGTCCGTCAGTTCATAAATCACTTTGAAGAAGACATTCCCGGGATATCCTTCCTCCCCATTCGGGCTCACGTAGGTAAACTGGATACAACGCTCTTCAGCATCCATCTCCCAGTAACGGGCCGTGATGCCTTTGTCTCCTCCATGGATATGATGAGGCGCCTCGCTTGGGGACAAGGCGACACCATCAATCTCTGCGTTTCGGATGCGTCCGGCGATTCGCCCGACGACCGATCCAAGATAAATCGGGTTTTCTAAGTATTGAGAGACGTCCCCGTATTTCAAAATGACCGATTCTAGGTTACCTTCTCGGTCCTGGGCCGTCAGCTCCGTCATCGCACAGCCATAGTCGATGGCGGATAGTGTCATGCCGTTACTATTTTGAATCGTTGCTTGTTTCATCCAATCACCCATCCTATAAAGTCGTTCCCTATCGATTCCCTCATATCGAACGACTTACACTTCCATTACCTCGGTGACAGGCTGTGAATCCCTTCCACAAAACGCTTTGCAATCTGCTGTGGTCGTGTGATGGCGCCACCGACGACGACCGCATATGCCCCAATTTCAAGAACTCTACGTGCATGCTCCGGTGTAATCACATTCCCTTCCGCAATGACAGGAATCGAGACAATCTGCACCATTTCCCTTAAAAATTGAAAGTCACCTTCATACACTTTCTTACCAACCATCAACGCCCGGCATGGACGACATCCCCTTTCTTGATGGCGAGGGCGAGTGCTCCTTTTAATCCGGCGAAATCACCGAGTGTCGGTGGCACGATATATGTCTCCAACTCATTCACATACGGATTTTGGATATAGCCGTTCATCTTCTGTCGAAACGCTTCACGTACTTTCGGGAACAGGTGTGACTGCTTCATGACACCACCGCCGAGAATCATCCGCTCCGGTGCGAGAATGAGGGCGATGTTGACGAGCGCCTGCGCCAAATAATCCGCCTCAATGTCCCACGCCGGGTCGGTCGGATCGAGCAAGTGTGCCTTCTTGCCATGTCTCGCCTCGATGGCGGGACCTGATGCCAAACCTTCGAGGCAGTCTCCGTGATACGGACAGACGCCTTTCGACATGTCTTCGGGATGACGACGGACAATCATATGTCCCATCTCCGGATGCCCCATCCCGTGGACGAGCTCCCCATCAATGACGGCGCCCGCTCCGATTCCGGTCCCGACCGTCATATAGAGACAACTCGAGACGTCCGTCGCCCCGCCAAACGTCATCTCCCCGAACGCTGCCCCGTTCACATCGGTATCGAGTACGATTGGAACTTGAAAGTGTGCCTTCAATACTTCATAGAGCGGATAGTTTGCCCACTTTACTTTTGGTGTCGTCGTAATGTGCCCATACGTTTCACTATCTCGGTTCAAGTCGACCGGACCGAACGTGCCGACGCCGAGTGCCTCGATTGTCTCTCCTTCAAAAAATTCGAACACGCTCGCCATCGTCTCTTTCGGATCTGTCGTCGGGATGGACACGTGGCGTATAATGTCTCCTGTTTCCGTGCCGACGCCGCAGACGATTTTCGTTCCTCCTAATTCAATCGCTCCAAACATATGAAAATCCCCTTCCCATCAAAATAGTCTCGGTTCGTCATCATTTCGGGTTGCAATCGCTTACAATGAACTCCATGCTACCTGTAACGATGCGCGGTTGATTGCTCACCGTTACGACGATGTGGTCGCCCTTCTCGAGCGGAACCCCATCTAACGTACCTGTCCCGTCGAGTACACTGATGAGACGGAAGCGGTCTAGCGGCTTGAGTGTGAACCCATCTGTGACATCCATCCGATAGACGTTGAACTCGTCCGTCTCGATCAATGTCTGAATCGTTCCACCCGTCACTTCTGTCGTCGTCGGATGGACGATTGACGGCGTATCCGGTACCGTCGTTACTTCAATCGCTTGAGCCAAGTGGAGCTCACGGGTATTTCCCGCATCGTCTGTCCGGTCAAAGTCATATACCCGATACGTCGTGTCTGAAGACTGTTGCGTCTCGAGGATGACGATCCCTTCCCCGATCGCATGGATTGTCCCGCTCGGCACGAAAATAAAATCGCCTGTCTTCACCGGTTGACGACGTAACAACGTGTCCCACTCACTGTCCGCAATCGCCTTTGCCAACTCTTCTTTCGTCTCCGCTGTATGACCGAGAATCAACTCTGCTCCAGGTTCGGCCTCTACGACATACCAACATTCCGTCTTTCCGTACGACTCCCCTTCTAAGCGGATCGCTTCCTCATCGTTCGGATGAACCTGGACGGAAAGGTCATCCGCCGCATCAAGCAATTTAACGAGAAGCGGGAAGCTGTCGAGTGTATAATCCCCGAAGAGATGACGTTTCTTCTCCCATAGTTCAGCAAGCGTACGCCCCACGTACTCTCCAGAAGTGATGACACTCATCCCGTTCGGATGGGCCGAGATGCCCCAACACTCGCCGATGTTCCCTTTTGGAATGTCATATTCGAACATCGTTTCGAGCTTCCGTCCACCCCAAAGTCGTTCTTGAAAGACTGGTTTACATGTTAAAATCGTCATCATGAATCCTCCTATTTTGATTTTTTATTTAATTGCATACCAATAGGACGCTCGTCATGAGCGTCCTATACATTATGCGTATACCGTTTCAAGTTGCATGACGACTTCTTCAACAGTTGTCGCTTCCTTTAATTTGTTACGGAACTCATCGTCAATGAGACGTCGGCTCAAGAGAGCAAGAATCCGTAGATGCTCATCCCCTTCTGACGCTTCAGGTACACCAATCATAAATATCAATTTAGCCGGTTCGCCGTCAAGACTATCCCACTCAATCCCTTTCGGTGCTTTTGCGAAGGCAATGACTGGACGATTCACCGCATTCGTCTTTCCATGCGGAATCGCGACTTCAAAACCGATTCCCGTCGAACTGAGTGCTTCCCGCGCTTCAAGTGCCGTGACAAATGCAACACGATCATTCAAGTACCCGGCTTCGTCTAATTTTCGCGTCAATACTTCAAACGCTTCTTCACGTGACGTTGCCGCTAAGTCCAATTCAATCAATGTCTCTTCCATGTAGTTCATGAGTTTCATCTCTATCTCTCCTTACCCGACTTGTTTGAGTGATTCCGACTGTTTGACTTTACGCTGTGCCCGTTCTTTTAAGAAGATCGTCGTGAACGCTGTGATGAGCGATCCGATGATAACGGAGATAAAGAACATGATGACATTGTCAACAGCACCGAGTACCGCGACGACTGGTCCACCATGAGGGACATTGTTCGTCACTCCGACTGTGATAGCGATGGCCGCTCCCACCATCGCACCAATCATATTCGCGGGAATGACACGAAGCGGGTCGCCGGCTGCAAATGGGATGGCCCCTTCCGTGATTCCGACTAGCCCCATCATGAAGGCCGCCTTACCAGCTTCTTGCTCTTCTTTTACGAACAATTTTTTACGGATGAATGTAGCGATTCCCATACCGAGCGGCGGGATACAAATCGCGACCGCAATGGCACCCATGATGCCAGTCTGTCCTTCGGCAATCATTGAGGCTCCGAACAAGAAGGCGACTTTGTTGACCGGACCACCCATATCAAAGGCGATCATCGCTCCAAGCAAGAGACCGAGAACGATTTTACTTGACCCTTCCATACCTTGAAGCATCGTCGTAAGGCCTTCCATCAATCCAGCAATCGGTGCCCCGACGACGAAAATAAAGAGTGCCGCGATAGCGACCATGCTGATGATTGGGATGACAAGAATCGGCATAATTGGCTGCATCATCTGTGGAACTTTCCACGTCTTAATCCACCGAACGAGATAACCGGCTGCAAAACCTGCTAAGATACCGCCTAAGAAACCAGCTCCTGCCTCAGATCCATAAAAACTACCGTTCGCAGCGATGTATCCTCCGACGATACCCGGTGCGAGGGCTGGACGATCTGCAATCGCATAAGCGATATAACCGGCTAGAATTGGAACCATGAACATGAAGGATGCCGCCCCCACGTCTAACACCTTCTGCCAAATCGAACCTTCTGGAATCGCAAGTCCGTTAGCTGTCGGTTCGCCTCCGATAGCGAGAGCAAGAGCAATCAACAGCCCCCCGACGACGACAAATGGAATCATGTGACTGACACCGTTCATGAGAGCTCGATAGACAATGTTTCCATCTTTCTCTTTCTTGACGTCCTTCACTGCTCCCTTTTGAATCGGAGCAGTTTTGATGCGTTCGATCAGTTCTGCCGGTTGTTTGATTGCCTCGGCGACCGGTACCACCACAACACGTTTCCCAGCGAAGCGTTCGAGGTCCACCGTCTTATCGGCGGCGATGATGACCCCGTCTGCCTCCTTGATTTCTTGTTCAGTCAATCCGTTCTCAATCCCGATTGATCCATGTGTTTCGACTTTGACGTCATGACCAAGTTCCGCGCCAGTCTTTGAGAGCTTCTCAGCCGCCATGTACGTATGCGCAATCCCGACTGGACAGGCTGTAATAGCAACAATTTTCATTATCGTATTCCCCTTTCGTGTAAGTATTTGATTTTCACTTGCTACATCTATACTTTACTCGTATATGAAAGGGGTTTCAGATAACGTTTTGCCGTTGTCTACGGCAACAGCAAATTGCGGAATGCCGTATTGTCGTTCGTCTCAATGAGTTTTCGGACGAGACCCGGGTCTTCTGTAAGAGCTGCAATCTCTTCAAACAAATGACTCGAGAACGTTGCGTCTGAGTCTCGAAATTGAAGAAGAAACACGAGCTGAACCTTCTCTTGTCCCCACTCAATCGGTTCTTTTGAAACGAGTACATCGATTCGGTTCATCGTTGCATGCTCAGAATCTCCATGTGGAATGGCAACGCTTTGTCCAATGGAAGTCGGACCAGTTTGTTCCCTAGCATATACAGTTCCTGCATAGGTCGAATCGATTTTGACTTGATCCATCAATAAACTAAGCGCATGTCCACGTGAAAGTACACTATCAATGAAAACAATATGTTCGATGAGCGAGGCGATCGTGGCATATGAGACACCGCCGATTCCAAACGTCTGCCTTAAATGTGCCACGTCTTGTTCCGTCAATACGGCCGAAACGACGTGTACCGGAACAAGGTCTTGCTTTAAGCTAACGGTCGACAAAATCAAATCAGGAGTGTGAATGGAAACTTGATGCTCAACATCGCGTAATGACGAGAAACCGACAATCTCAACCGTATCGTGGAAATGATTCTTGAGTCGTGCCGCAATCAGCTTGCTCGTACCCACACCGTACGTACAGACGAGTAAGATTCGCTTCTTGTCGACGGGGCGTCGTTCTTCAAGCATCGTTTGGAAATGGAGCGTCAAAAAACCGACTTCAGCCTCGGTCACGTATAAGTCTAACTCTTCCTCTAAAATCGATGCGTGACGTAAAACCGCTGCATACGTCGCTGTAAACCGACGTTTAATTTGGTCCAAAAGCGGGTTGTCGACATGCGCTTTAATCAGTTGTCGATACACCATCGGTCGAATGTGAGCGAGTAGTGATTGGAATAACTCACGTTGCAAGACACCCCCATAAATCGTGCCAATTACAGCGAGGGCGAATCGATTCGTTGTCCGTGCGAGTTCTGTCGTCACCCGATCTTCTGACGGGAGGAATTCTTGGGCACCAGCGAGTGCCAGCATCATGTAAGCACGTTCGGCAAACGGGATGGATAGTCCAAGTGCTCGCTCGAGGTCTTCCACAAGTTCGCATAACAATGGATAATCGTTCGTCGCTTCTACCATCTCGTAACCAATTGGTGACAGTTCAACGTAGCTACGTCGTCGCATACGTTTTAGTGTGACGAGAAATCGGGTCTGAAGCAATTCCGCCGCCGAATCGGCGTATCGCTTCCCGACGCGATGTTCCCATTGAAGCAGGAAGGTCTCAATGAGTTGTACATCTTGACTATGAGCCCAATTAAATCGAGCGTGAACAAGTAGTTGTGTCAAAAGCTCACGCTTTACAAGTTCTTCTCCTTCTACATGAAAGGTACGTCGATTGAATGTCAGTCCGTGTTCAGTGAGCAATCGTTCCACTTCATCCATGTCCTGCTTCACAGTGGCTTCACTCACGTAAAACATTTGTTCAGCAGCTTGCATCGAGTTCAATTCATCAAGTAATAGTTGAACGAGTTCATGCTTGATACGAGAGTCACGATCTTCTGCCTCTGGCGTATCGACATGGCGGTTCTCGATTAATCGAACGCCTTTTCCGCGGCTCGTCTCAATCATGACATCCGGCAGTTGTTCGAGGAGCCGTAACTCGGTTCGTACCGTGCGTTCCGAACACTTTAGTGACCAGGCGATATCTTTTGTCGACATCCAGTCCTTATGCTTTAGCAAATCTAACAGTTTACGTTGTCGTTCCGTCATGGTCCATTCCACCTTTGGCAGTTTTCCACCAAAAGCATAGCATAATTTTTTCATAGGTTTTTACGTTTCTTGTACAACAAGGAAAAACTTCGATATCGCTATCGAGGTTCAAGCCCGTCTCAAACGAACAATTTGTTCTGCGCTTCGTTCGATTTCAGCCCGTGCGATATGAGGCAACATCGCTTCTTCGAGTGGACGGCATGTGCTTTGAATCGAAAAGACGCCAGCGAATTGATCCGCAAAGTCGCCGAGCTCCATTCCAACGCTGCCAGCCAATGCGACAACGGGGACATCGAGCTCTTGACCAAGTCTCGCTACACCGACCGGTACTTTGCCTTTGGCGGACTGGTGGTCGATTCGCCCTTCTCCTGTGATGATCAAATCCGCTCCAAGACACGCCTCTCTCAGACCAATCGTCTCTGCTACCCAATCGAACCCTGAAATGATACGTCCGCCAAGCGCGAGCAAGCCTGCCCCAAGACCTCCTGCCGCTCCACTTCCCTGGATGTCAGCGATATCCCCGAGCTTATGTCCAAGTAAGTCAAGTTGACGGTCCAACCGTTGAATCTGTTCGACCATGGCTCCTTTTTGGGCGGCGAAGACGTGTGCCGCTCCTGTCTCTCCGTCGAGTGGGTTCGTGACGTCGGTCGCGATGACCAGTTCTGTCGACTGCAACCTGGAATCGAGTCCCGACAAATCGACGTCATCAAACGTCCATAGAGGGTTCGTATCGTGCGGAATAACGCGCCCATTACTAGTAAAGACAGCTCCGAGCGCTTGGAGCATCCCCGTCCCCCCGTCCGTCGTCCCACTCCCACCGAGGGTGACGACGATTCGCGCGGCCGGCAAAGCGTCTTTGATCTGTTGCCCGAGACCGTAACTGCTCACATATGGGACGAACTCAGGGCCAGGGGTGAATTTAGTGATACCGAGCGTCTCCGCACATTCGATGAGTGCGAAGTCGCCGAACCGAGCGTAGCTCGACTCGAACGGTCGATGCATCAAATCTTCTGCGGTGACATGAACTAGCTCATGGGGCAAAAAACTCATTAGTGCCTCGAGCGTCCCTTCGCCCCCATCAGCGATAGGGAAGACGACCGCTTCCGCGCCGGCCCGAATCGCTCCGTTTGCGGCCGCTTCCCCGACCTCCCGTGAAGAAAGCGAGCCTTTGAATGAATCAATCGCACAGATGACCCGCATGTCACACCTCAATCCAGGCAAAACCATATGGTTGGAGCGTGATCGGGTCTGTCGTGTCCTTGAAGACGTTATTTCCGGACAGGTCCAACTCGACCGTCTCCGGACTGACGTTGGCGACCGCGACAATCGTCGACGTCGCACCGGTCCGCTTCACCGCGAAGACACGCGTGTCCAAATCGAGAACGTCTTGATCAGCATAAGGACTGAACGCATCGTATTGACCACGAAGAGAGATCATATGCTTCAGACCACTGAACACGTTGCGACGGCGTGCATCGCTCTCGAGCTCCTCATGGAGCGTGTCCGCGTCGAGTTTCTCACGGTTGATGCGACGATTGATACCGCTCGATTCGACTGCTGCCTCATCGTTTCGCGAGCCGAACAGCGAATGATAATAAATCGCGGGCACACCGACGACGGAGAGAAGGATGCTATGAGCGGACAACATTTTTTGAGTATGGAGCGGTGTGTCTTCCTCGCCAGCATTCGCAAGCGCATCCATGTAGTTGATGTTCAACTCATATACCGTCTGGCTGCCGTCCGGGTTCGATTTATAGGACACACGTCCATGGTTGTGGACGACCTTGTCGACGAGGAGTTGGCGGTCTGTCTCGTCTAAAATTCCTTCGGTCGGGCGCATACCGATGCCATCGTGTGACGCGAGGAAGTTGAAGTATGTCGCCGTCTCCGATACCGGTTTGATTTGTCGCGCCCAGTCAGAGAGCTTCGTCGCATCGTTTGTCGTATAGCTGTAGAGCACGAGTGGCGGAAGTGAGAATTGGTACACTTGGTTCGCTTCGTCGTTCCCGCTCCCAAAGTAACTGATATTCTCTTGGTGTGGCACGTTCGTCTCCGTGATAATCTGTGCGCCCGGTTTGAAGTGGTCGACGAGTTCACGCCACACTTGAATCAAGACATGCGTCTCCGGCAAATGGATACACGTCGTCCCTGATTCTTTCCACAGGAAACCGATGGCATCGAGGCGGATTGAGGACGCCCCTTTCGCCAAGTAATCGAGGAGCACGTCCGTCAACTCAAGAAACGCCGGGATGTGTGCCACGTTCACATCGACTTGATCTTCACTGAACGTCGTCCACGCTGTTTTCTCGCCGTACGTATGAATCAACGGTGACGTACGGGGTCGCACGACACGGCTCGCATCGAACGACGGGTCTTCCGGGATAAAGAATTCTGCGTAGCGTTCGTCACCGGCGACATAGCCTTTGAACCAGTCACTCGATTTCGACAAGTGGTTGGCGACGAAGTCATACATGAGCCGGAAGTCATGAGAGAATGAGACAATGTCTTGCCACGTCCCGTAGTCCGGGTTGATGGCACGGTAATCCGTGACCGAGAAACCATCATCGGACGTGTAAGGGAACATCGGCAACAGATGCACGTCCGTAATGACACCTTTTGCTTCTCGGTTCAAGAAGCGATGGAGCGTCTGCAGCGGAACCTCACCTTTCCGTTGAATCGCGTCCCCATACGTGATCAAGTAGACGTTCTTCTCCGTGAGCGGCGACGTCTTGTCAAACGAGACCTGTTCAAAGCGGTCGACGAGCGCGCACATCCCTTCCACCGCCTCATCGGCCCGTTCTTTATACACAAAGCGTAAATGTTGTTCGATCACAGTCCAGTTCATGAGGTTTCCTCCTTGATGTGTAGCGTGGTATATCCGTGTGCCTTGATGACGTCTTGCGCGTCCACTTCAATCTCCGCGAGCGAGACATGTTGGATTATCCCTGCCGTCTCGATGTGGAGCGGGACGTCCTCGCTTGACGGGTTGAACAGTCGAACGATCCGTCCGCCGTCCGCACCTTGTTTGATGGCCGATACGAAGTGACTTGTCGTCAAGAGCGAGTAAGTCGTCGGGACATGATCGACCGGCTGCGGAATCTCGAAGCGCTCCAACCGTTCCTCGAACGTGTTGAGCGATTGTTTATGGTAGCTGGCACGATTCGCTTTATACGTTTCGGTCCGTTCTGTCCAGTCAACCGTGTCGAAGCAGTCCGCGACGCCGACTGCGTAGTCGAAACTCATATGTCCAAGCATTTGCGCGTCAGGCGTCTCGACGACTTTATTGTTGATTCCCGAAGCGCGACCAGGGCGCCAAGCGAGATTGTCTTTCCCAAGCAAGCCGACAGAGCGGAACAACGTGAGCGCGAGACCGTCATCGAGATGTTCATACTCTTTTAGCCCTTGGGTGATGACGCCGAGTGCGGCGACGCCTTCCGCGACCACGTAATTCTCGAGTGGATAAATCGAGACGGGCTTCTCGGCATACTTCTCTTCTTTCCAGACGGTGGCACGCGGGTTTTGCTTTCGCTCAAACGCCGTGTATGCTTGGTCGGCGAATGTGCGTTCAAGCGCCCATGGAAACAAGACACGGACACGATGGTCTTTGACGTCGTTATCAATCTCGTGGTTCACACGAACGAACGCTTCGCCTTGACGCACCTCAAGTTTCGTCACGATCGTCTGTTGCTTCAACTTGTCCGTTCCCCTTGCCTCTAAATCGATTGGGAGCGACCATGTGTGCTTAACGGTCATCGTTGATACGAGATCGCTCTCGGAGACGTCGATTAGTTCAGCCTGTGCTGTCGTGATCGGTGTCTCACCGACGAGCGGTGAGTAATCATACGAGTCGCCCGTGTCCGCCGTATCTTCGAACGTGAACAGTTCGACATCATGTGTTCCGGCCTTCATCGTGACACGTCCTTCTGCGAACGTGACGGCCAGTTGGTCATTTTCGATCCGTGCCACGTCCGTCGCTCCAAGTGTCGCCTTCGTCTCGTTCACGATTCGGTATGCCGCGTACCCTAGGCTCGGCAATGTGACTTCAGCCGCGAGCACCGTCCGGTAATAGCCTGGCACTTCAACTTCTTTCTCGCCATCTGCCGTGACGACGATTTTCTTGCCACCGCTCACATAACTTTGCTCGCGGATGACGGTGTTGACCGTGTCGCCGTCAAACGTCACGAGCCCGACATCCGATTCGTTCGTAAAGACGACGACGTCTTCAATCAGCGTGCGCTGTTTTGGGACATAGTTGAAGAACAAGACGAGCTCTCCTGTTGGCACGTCGACGGCACGGGCGATCTGTTTCTTCAGCAAATTGATCAGCCCATCGACGATTCGCTCACATTTTTCAATCCTTTTCTTGATGTCATCATTCGTCGCGTCCGAATTGCAACCCCCAATCGAATCATGGGAATGGACGTCGAACAGTTCTTTCCACACTTGATCAATCCACGCCTTCGGATATCGGAATCCGAGAGATTCAGCGATGACACCGAGCGGCTCAAGCTGGTCAATCAGTTTCGTCTCGACCGCATAGTTCCCTTGCTTCAAGTCGACGCGCTGCGAACGGATTGTGTGGTGCATCCGTGACTTTTGTGAGGCAATCAGCTCGCCTTCAATCGTGTTTGGAATCTCTCTCGCAAACGCCGCTTCCATGAACGTCTCGTAGTCAGACAGTTGATACGTCCGCTCTCGGTCCATTTCGTTCAAACGACGAACGGCCTCAGGGAAATGCTCACGCACGAGCACCTGGTCTCCACCCGACGGGAGCAACAGTTCATCCGTCGATCTATTCATTGACTCAAGTGTCTTGAGAATTGGATCGAGTCGTTCTGTCTTATATGCGTCCGTCGCCTCTAAGAACTTACCAGGCCCATAGCCGAAAAAGATGTAGTTCGTCTTGACCCGGGCACCGTCAGGAGATTGCCAATGGAAGTTTAAATCACCCTTGATCTCATCGTGATAAATCCCGCGCTGTAAGACACTATAATCAATTCCGAAGTCTTTAAAAAATGAAGGCAGATACGCATTTTGTCCAAAAATGTCAGGGAGGTACCCGACGTTCATTGAGTGACCCATCGCTTTGGCAATCCGTGTCCCATACAACAAATTTCGGATGATTGACTCGCGATTGACGAGAAGCGTATCGGTCTGTGTATACCACGGGCCGACGAAGAGACGACGCTCGGTGATGAAACGTTTCATGCGGTCTCGCTCTTCCGGACGAATCTTCAAGTACTCCTCGACGATTGAAACTTGTCCATCAAATACGTAGGAAACGTAGGTCGGATCTCCTTCGAGGACGTCCAACAGACGGTCCAAATTTTCGACTAGTAAAACATTCGAATCTTCGATTGTGAAATACCACTCCCGATCCCAATGCGAATGTGGGACGACGTGGACGTTCGGTTTGCCTGTTTTCATAGTATACCCTCCTAGAAATAAGAAAGAGACCAGGTTTCCCCAGTCTCTATTCACTGTTTAAAAGATCTCTTCTCCACGGCGCTCGCGACGTTTAATGAATGCATAGCGAATGAAGATATTGGCGAAAGCGATAAACAATACGCCTGATGCTAGGCCAATGAAGTAAGCCCAGAAGTTCTCAACGAGCGGCCAACCCCAAACTGCTGGGAGTGGGTACCACTGAATCGCACCGAGATAGACGGCCGTACATGCCCCGATGATTGCTCCGATGATGTTGATTGGAATCGTGATGAGCGGGTTACGCAGCATGAACGGGATCGCCCCTTCCGAGATGGCAAGGAAACCGAGCAAGAATGCAGTGTTTCCTGCGACGCGTAAGTTGGCGTCAAATACGCGACGTCCGACAACGAAACGGTCAATGATGGTGGCAAGACCGAGTCCCATCGGTGGGATGACGATGGCTAGGACGCGCGGCGTGAGTGGGAAAATCTCATCCGCTGCCATACCAATCGCAATCGCACCAGCTGCTTTGTTTATTGGACCACCTAGATCAAAAGCAGTCGCTGCCGCGATGATAGCCGAAAGTGTAAGTTCACCAGCACCGGTCATGCTCGTGATAAAGGCCGCCATCGAAGCATTCAACTGACCAAAGATTGGATCGACGACGTATTGGTTCAAAATGAAGACCGCGAGCACGGTAATCCCCGGGATGAGGAACATCGGTTTCATCGCTTGGAAGTTTGGCGATAGTTTAATCTTCTGGTTCAAGAAACGGGCCAAGTAACCGGCAGAGAGACCGAGAACAAGTGCGCCAAGGAATCCACTTGGAATTCCACCTTCAATTCCCCAGAACGTGTAATGGAGCCCGTTGGCAAATAATCCACCAAGAAAACCAGGTACGAGACCAACACGATCAGCAATCGCATAAGCGACAAACATAGCAAAAATCGCGTATAAGAATTTAAAAATCATACCGCCGAATAAATCTAAGAAGTAGAAGAACTGAATCGCACCGCCAGCTGTCCCGTTGTCAGGATTTGCAAGATCCGCGATATCAAGCCCAAGTCCGTACATCCATGTCAGCTTGGCAATCCCAAGCATGAGACCTGCGGCGACGAGGAGTGGAATCATATACGAAATCCCCGTCATAACGGCTTGCGCCATCTCTCCAAAGAACCCTTTGACACCTTTTTTCTTTGGAGCCTCATCGGTGACGTCACTCGCGTCACCGGCTACTTTTTGCGTCGTTGATGTTGCTTCAAGGAGAAGTTCTTTCGCCCGACGGAGCGGATCTGCTACACGAGTCTGTACGTATGGAAGTCCGGCGTATCGCTCTTGGTCTTTCACTTTCGTATCGACTGCGAAGACGACGGCGTCTGCCTCTTGGATGATCTCTTTCATATGACGATCTTCAATGCCGTTCGCCCCTTGCTTCTCGACGAGGACACGAATGCCGAGCTCACGTCCGGCCTGTTCGAGTGCCTCAGCAGCCATGTAAGTATGCGCGATACCAGCCGCGCAAGCTGTGACAGCGAGGACGGTTTTCTCTGCCGCTTCTGGTGAAGACTGGATCGTCTGTTCGAGGCGATCTAAGTTTTGGAGGAACTCCTCGTTTGTCTTCGCCGCATACAACCCTTCGCGATAGGTAGGTTTCATGAGTCGAGTCGATAGTTCGGCGAGCAACGTCAAGTGCGTCGATCCCGCTTCTGCTTCAGGAATAGCAAGCAAGAAAATCAAGTCCACTCTATTCTCAGGGTCAATGGATTCCCAATCTGTGAGTGGTGTCTGAAGTCGAGCAATCGCCACTTTCGCTTCCTTAACGAGTGTGGACTTACCATGCGGGATAGCAAGTCCAGCTTCAAGTCCCGTTGCCGAATGAGCCTCGCGCTCGAGGACGACTTGTTTGAATCCTTCTTTGGAAGAGACGATATTTTGTTCATATAGGGCACCGACGAGTTGGTCGATTGCCTCTTCTTTTGACGCAAACGTTGCGTCGAGAAACAACAGACGGTCATTGGTCATCTGCCGTAGTTCCATGTTAATACCCCCAATACCCATTGTTAGTTGAAGCGCTTTCATCTACACTCTATTTTTATCATGGTAGTGCTTTTCGTTTTGTACGGATTGTGTATAATTGTACAAGGAATAAGGAGGGGTTAGATGGGGAAAATCATTGCTACGTTTCATAATGAAATGGAACAGTTAAGTGAATCAGAGAAGCTTGTCTTATATTATTTGGATAACCACATCGATGATATAGATGCCTTGACACTGGTCAAACTGGCTGAGGCAACGCGTGTTTCTACAACGACAGTCATTCGAATGACACATAAACTCGGACTAGAAGGTTTCTCTGATTTAAAATATAAATTGAAACAAATGAACCAATCAAAAACGATTGCTTATTCATCATTTATACAGGAGTATATCCCATTTTTAACCGAAACATTCGATCAAATCGATCCCATTCGTTTAAAACGAATGGGTAACATTATTAAACAAGCCCCTTCTATTTTTATCGTATCTGTAGGTTTAACAAAAACGGTCGGGGAGTATGCTTCTCAACGACTCATTCAAGCAAACAAGCCTGCCATGCATGCTTACGAATCACATTTAATCGACTTGTTGCCAAATTTACTGAAACCGAACGATGTTGTCATCTTCATTTCGATGAGCGGCGAGACACAAACCCTCATCCAATCCGTAAAAAAGCTCCGTTTCACCGGAGCTCAACTATTCGCCTTCACTAACGCGGCTGATAGTACGGTATCTCAACTTGTCCACTTTAACTTGAGTACGGCTTTCCCAACAGAATCACGATCAGGATATGATATCACGCCTCGTTCTCCATTATTTGTCTTAATTGATGTATTAATCGAAGAATATTTGCGAACTTAACGAAAATGGACCTGACAACGCGACTGCGTCATCAGGTCTTTTAGTACATTCCATCCCAAACCATTACACTGTCCGCGAGTGATATAGC
The DNA here is from genome assembly GCF_018617735.1 of Exiguobacterium sp. s89. Classification (NCBI taxonomy): domain Bacteria; kingdom Bacillati; phylum Bacillota; class Bacilli; order Caryophanales; genus Exiguobacterium; species Exiguobacterium sp. s89. The sequence goes on along the minus strand of NZ_JACSKS010000002.1, from coordinate 317,170 downwards.
TCACCCGATTTAAGTTGAATCGAAGTCGTGCTATCCGGGGACACCTGCAACTCGAGACAAATCGTACTGTGTTTCTAGCGCCCATCAAGGGTCAGTATCTCTAGTTACCTGTGGCCGACCATGACCGGTTGATTCGTAATCGGGTAGTTTTTTACCACTTCCAACGCCCCCGCCAGTTTTTCTCTGGCAATCGTGGTGGGTTCATCGCAATCTGTTTATTTGCTAAGATTTGCTCCGTGAAATGGAGGTGTTGCTCCCACATCTCTTCTCCTAGTTCATTGACGACTTCTTGTTTCGCTGCTCGCCAATTGAAATCGCGATGTTCTACGTTATGAGCGTCTGACGCGATGATTTGACTCAAGCCGTTACTGATGAACGTAAGCGCCAGTTCCCGCACCTGTCTTCCGAATTGCCCCGTCAAACTGCTTGTCGTTACCTGCGACAATGCGCCAGACGATACGAGATGATGCAATTTTTCAGGATGAAGCGCGAGTTCGCGATTCCGTTCAGGATGCGCGATGACCGGAATGTAACCCGCCGTTTGGAGTTGAAAAAACAACGCTTCCGTGTACGCCGGTATGCTTTGACTCGGTAATTCCACGAGTACATAGCGAGATCCGGCGAGTGAATGTGCTTCCCCAGACTCAAGTGCTTCAACCAACTCCCCAAAAATTCGAATTTCTTGTCCGACGTATAAAGTTAATGAAATGCCTTCTTCGTCTAGTCGTTGCTGCAATTGTGCGACTTCTAGCGCCACATCGTGATGTCGTGTTTCAAAGTACGGATGATACGCATGAGGCGTCACGACAATCGATGTCACACCTTCTTCCACCGCGCGTCTCGCCAGTTGAAGTGACGCTTCGATTGTACGTGGGCCATCATCCACCTCAGGCAACAAATGACAATGTACATCGATCATGAGGGTTCACTCTCCAATGTGAGATTGTTTTAGCCAAACGTATTCATACGGGCGAAGCGTTACATTTGTCATCCGCTCTTCTGTGAAAAGACTCATCCCCTCACAGTCGGTTTGCACCGTCTCTTCACTCATATTCGTCAATAAGAGAAGCGTCTCATCTTTGTGCTGTCGTTTGACCACAAAGATACGACGATCGAGACTCACCACTTCTTGACCTATATAAGGTGAAAATGCCGGGTGGAGTCGTTTGACGTTCAATTGACTCAATATACCCTCATAGACACGAAGGCGGTTCGGATCACGCTTTAGCGCTTGAAGCAACTCGTCTTGCTCGATTGGTTGTGCCGCTCCAAACAGTGTTCGGTAGTCAATCAACGGAATGCCCTGAAGCGAGAACAGCACACTGTGTGCAGCAAGAATCGCATCAGGTGTAGCATCCATTAAATTCTTCTCAAACGGGTCGCGTTCCGCTGAAGATAGGAAATTAAAATACGTTTTATCCGATGATAGCGGATGAACCTGTCTCACCCAGTCTGCCAACCTTGTCACATCCGACTGCGCAAACGCTAAGATTACATGACTAGATAAATCAAAATGACAGACGACATCCGCCTCTTGCTCGTACACGAGAGAAGAATCGACTCGCTCATTGGCGACGACGAGTTGTGCATTCGGCTTATACGCATGCATGACCATTCTCCACAGCTTGAGGACTAGTTTAATTCGTTCTGGTTCGATTCCACGAAACGATTCCACGTGAACCCTGATTTTCGTCGCTCCGTACGCTAAACGTTCAATGAGTGCATCCGTTTCGGTGATCAGGTCAAATTGATGTTCGCTATACGCTTCAGGTACCATCTCGTACATGAGATCAAACTCATCCGTGAAACGCCCCAAATCTTCAAACAGTTGCACGCGCGAGTCGATGGCTGTATCATTTTGTCTCGTTTTGTATGGAAACAGTGAGACGAGATAGAGGTCACTCACTGTCGTTTGGACGTGATCCGCCAACAATTGATGGAGCGCCTCTAAATTGGCTCTTCCGTCCGTGAGGATAAAGCCTGCATCCACTAACAAGATATTTGTTTTTTCAGAAGGGTGCTCATGATCGTGCCAGTGATGATTCGACCACTTCTCAAACAATCGGTTCCAGTCTTGTCGTGCGGTGTCCCCGAGTTCATGGAGCACTTCTTCAATCGCTTCCCATTTCATGATTCATCCCTCCTTGGCATCTCTTTATTTCTCCCACTTTCTGTTCGGTTTGAAACAAAAAAACTGCCTGACCTTAGTCAGACAGCTCACTCCATCAATCGCTTCAATTCTTCCTGTAGGCCACTCAACGAGGTCTCGTCCGGATTCCAATAATAGATTCCATCCCCTTCTAAACCTCCTGTACCTTCTAGTCGTAAGACGCTCGCATTACGAAATGCGTTCATATAGTCTGTCGACAAAGAGACGAATTCATTGAGTTCGATATTCGTCTTCGCTTGATTTCCGACGACATCGAGTAACGCAGTGACCTTGTCGAGAGAGAAGTCCGTCCGCCCCTGTTCGACGATGGCGGCGACGACGTCTCGCTGACGTTCTTGTCGTCCAAAGTCACCATTCGGATCATCATAGCGCATTCGGGTGTAAGCGAGCGCTGCTTCTCCATCTAACTTCACTTCACCGACAGGAAACGTAAATCCGTCTGTCGCAAAGGCGAATTTGTTCATGACCGTGATCCCGCCGAGCGCATCGACCACATCACTGAACGCTTCCATATCTGTTTCGATGACATAATCAATCGGGATATCGAGGAAGTTCTCGACCGTGTTCATGGCCATTTCGGCCCCACCAAATGCATAAGCATGATTGATTTTGTCACGTGTCCCCTTTCCGACAATCTCCGTCTTTGTGTCCCGCGGAATCGACAGCATCGCTCCTTCATCGAGTTCAGGGTTGAGCGTCAGGACGATGATTGAGTCACTCCGTCCTTGTTCGCTCCCCCGACGGTCAATTCCTAACAATAAAATCGAAACCGCTTCTTTTCGTTCGATTGTCTCCACTTGTTTACGTTCTTTGCTAATCTTTAAATTGTCATTCACTTGCGCAACCGTGTCATCGACTTCCTGTACCATCGACCAGACAAATGCTCCACCTGTAATGAGCAACAAGGCCATGACGCCTGCTACAACCCCTAGTACGATTTTCCACTTTGATGGTTTACGTTGTTTCGCCACGTGGCCACACCTTCTTCCGTGAAATAGTACTATTTTATTCCCGGCGGTCGGGTTGTTTTAAAGTATGTTCACAAAAAATGATAGTCATATCCCCTCATTTGTCACGGAAAGTGCGTCCTCTCCGGTTGACGTGTCATATGGTTCGACCAAGCCGCATTGATTTCCGCACCAATCAGCATCGTCGCAGCCGTCAAATAGAGCCAAATTTGCAGCAAGATGACCGCACCAATCGTGCCGTATGTGTCACCGAGGATTGAGAAACGTTCGACATAGATACTGTATCCGGTTGATAACAATTGCCACGAGATGACCGCAAACACGGCTCCCGGAATCGTTTCCATGAACCGCACACGCTGTTGTGGTGCGATTTTATAGAAAAGTGAGAATGCAATAATCAGGATGAGCGTTGAGACCGTATAGCGTGTCATCGTCGACAACCGGTCAAACTCTTCGACTTCAGGATAAAGAGCATAAATAAGTTGAACAAACTCCTGACCAAATAGATGAAAGACAATCAAGATGACGGCACCTATACTGCCTGCTAAAATCACGAGTAACCCAATCAACCGACGGAAAATGTAACCACGCGCCTCCGTTTCTCCATAAGCGAATACGGTCAGTTTGACGAGTCGCGCCGTCCCGTTCGAAGCAGACCAAAACGCGATAATCGCACTGACTGACAACAAGCCTCCGTTTAAATTCCCACTGACATCATAGACGACCGACAACAGCTCACGGACACTCGAACCTGGAATGAGCGTCTCAATCTGTTCGATGAGAAGTGCATCATCAATTTGAAACCATGCCATCACGGCAAAGAGGACAAAGAACGTCGGGAAGATGGCTAAAAACCAGAAGAAGGCCAGTGTCGCGCTATAGTCATTTATGTGATGATCTTTGAAGCGGTGCCTGACGTCCACCGCCAAACGAAACAAATTCTCTCCCATAGCTGCCCGCCTTTCAATAAAGTATTCATCTATATCATTCTACACCTCAATCAACCTGTCCTTTTGAGCAAGCTGTATTTCGGGTATGCCCTATAGAAGAGTAAATTTTAAAAATGGGGTGGAACGAATGGAAATCGGCATGATTGGACTTGGTAAAATGGGACTGAACCTGGCTCTGAATTTAACGGACAATGGACATCACGTCCATGGCTATGACCCGGGAAATGTGTCAACGAGTCAATTTGAAACAAAATCATCGCTAGAAGAAGTCGTTTCGGCGCTTCAGGCACCACGTGTCATCTGGGTGATGGTACCAGCTGGCGAAGTGACCGAGCATGTACTCAACGACTTGTATGACGCCCTCTCACCTGGTGATATCGTCATCGACGGAGGGAACTCGAACTATAAAGAGTCGATGCGGCGCGCCGACCATTTCAAAGAAAAACTCATATATTTCTTTGACGTCGGGACGAGTGGTGGCATGGAAGGAGCCCGTCACGGAGCGTGTACGATGATTGGGGGCGATATGGAGGCGTTCGGAAAAATCGAGCAACTCTTTCAAGACGTCTCGACCGACCAGGGATATCTTTACGCGGGGCCAAGCGGAAGTGGTCACTTCTTGAAGATGGTGCATAACGGGATTGAGTACGGGATGATGCAGGCGATTGCCGAAGGGTTCGAAGTGCTCGAAAAAAGCCCGTTCGACTATGAGTATGAGGATGTCGCACGCGTATGGAATCATGGATCGGTCATCCGTTCTTGGTTGATGGAGCTGACCGAAAGCGCATTTTCGAAAGATGCAAAGCTCGATGATATTCGAGGAGTCATGCATGCGTCAGGAGAAGGGAAATGGACAGTCGAAACGGCACTCGAATATGACGTGCCGACACCGGTCATCGCCCTCTCGCTCATGATGCGACAACGTTCGCTACAAGACGACACGTTCTCAGGTAAAGTCGTCGCCGCGCTCAGGAATGAGTTCGGTGGGCATGCAGTGGAGAAGAAAGAGTAATACACGTTAATGAAGCCTCACCTGATTGAATCAAGGTGAGGCTCTTCTTTATAATCCAATCTCAGCAAAGTCAATGACTCGATCATCCACCATTTCTCCACTCCGATAATATTGAATATATATCTTACGGTTTATATAATTGATTTCATAATAGACACCTAATATAAATCGACATACGAAATCAGGTAAATTTTCACCATCGTATCGCCAATCTTCACCATAACTCGGTCGAGTCAACGCCATTAAGCGCTCTTTATCTTTAACAATTTCTTCTTCCTTTCTTAAACTTCTTTGCTCGACTTTTTTCATCTCAATGGCGATTAGATTATCCTGTTCCAAATCCTTCCCTCGACTGTGCACAATTAAATCACAATTGATATTCACTTTTTCGAATCGATCATTCCGGATTCTCTTACCCCTTCTTCCCACATTTCTATTGTATTCGACGTCTACATAATATCCTTCATAAAACTCATCGCCCTTAATTAAATCATTGATATTGATTTGGAGCTGACCACACATTGTCCTTTCAGAAACCCGACTTTCTAGTAACATGAGATGGTCATTTAGAAAGTTCCGATTTGCTTTCTCAAAGAGTTCAATCATTTGATAATATTGAGTCTTACTCGGAAAGGTGTTCATGGTTGTTCCTCCGTATGTTTTATTCCATCTTGTTTCCTTCTGCCGGGATTGGGTGTGCCTTCAACATGCGCGCAAAATGCACGAGATTATACGCCATCGTTTCCCCATGTGACTTCGTGAACTCGTTGTCGCGCCCGGCATCGATATATGAGTCACCTGGTCCTGCTTCCCCGACCCAATACGTGTCGACGTTCGGTGGCACGGTGAAGCCAATATGCGACAAAGCATAAAGAATGCCGGCACACGCATGTTTCGCCCCGTCTTCATTCCCCGTGACGACGACCCCACCGACTTTGTTGTAGTAGATCGCCTGTCCTACCTCGTTCGTCAGCCCGCTACCACCGTATAACCGTTCAATCACTTGTGTCGCAACGCTGCTCTTCTCACCGAGCCAAAGTGGTGTGCCGATGACGACGATGTCTGACTCTTTCACCTTCTCAAAAATCCGTGGCCATTCATCCCCGTTTCCTTCGTCCTCCGTCACCCCAAAAGAAACATTATAGTCGACGATGCGAACGATTTCTGATTCGACCCCGAGTAAATCGAAGTGTGGCAAGATATCACGAATCAACCCTTCCGTATGCGACGTCGTGTCGCCACCTTTTAACGTACAGTTCAAGAATAGAGCTTTCATCTAATCCCTCCTTCAAATGAGTCAACACAATTAGCTGTTCCCTTTCCAAAAGTTTTTATACCTGATTAAATCGGCCGTCATATACAAAATATCATCACACCCGTTCTCAACAAAAAAACACCCCGTCAAAGGAACAGGGTGTCCTCAGTCGTTCGGGATCGTGACCCCGTCAAATTGTTCATTGCGGCATAGCGTGATTGCTTGCATCGCCAACTTATAGTCTTCTTCCGGCAAGGCAATCAACTCGGTCGGAAGGACCCATTCTTTTGAGTTATACAGATGGATGACGAGCTTGGTGAGCACAAATTCTCGTTTATCGAACGTATTGTCATCGATGATGGTCGAGGTCCGGATCTTCCCTGCTTCTAAATCCATATAAGGAAGCAACCGTTCACGAACATGGGTGTTTCCCGCAATCACATACAGCGCGGCGAAATATTCTCGACCGGTACTGCCCGGATCCGTGAGCCGTTGTGCCAACCGTTTGAACTCGTTGTAGTGGTCGGAAGATAAAAAATCAATATGGTTCATCGGTCCACCTTCTCTCTCTAAGCCTCGCTTTGCTCTCAGGGTTTATAATTTCCACCTTTTTGTAGAAGTTAACCCTGTTTCACTCAAATTCGACGTAGCGAAATCGCTTCACTCATCTGCTGAAGAGAGGTGCGAGCCGCTTCACCGCGCCGCATCATGACGGTTGTGAACAGTGCGTCGACAAGACTGAGTTCAGCGATTCGAGAGACAAGCGCCTCCGAACGAAACGCCGTCTCTTGAGACACCGTGTAGAGTGATACGTCCGCAAATTTAGAAAGCGGTGACTTCGCATAGTTCGTAATCGCAATCATCGGTACACCCTTCTCTTTTAGGAGCTTTGCGATGTCGAGCGTCTCTTTTGAGGCACCGGAGTGCGAGATGACGACGGCTACGTCTTCTGTCGTCAATTGCGAGGCCGACATGAGTTGCATATGCGATTCAAGGATTGCGCTCACCTGAAGCCCACTCCGGACAAACTTATGATAGGCGTCCAGTGCGACGACGGCCGACCCGCCGCTCCCAAAAAATTCGATGCGACGTGCTGTGAGAAACAGCTCAATCGCTTTTTCGAGTGAAGACGCCTCTAAAATCTGACGAGTCGACTCAATCGTCTTCCCGTTCGTCGAAAAAATTTTTTCGGCAACTTCAAGCGCCGTGTCCATCTCCGTGATATCTTCATGAATATCTTGCAACGGTGCGACGACATCCGAGGCGAGGGCAATCTTTAACGCCTGGTAGCCCTTGAATCCGACCCGCTGACAAAAACGGAACACGGTCGATTCCGCCACGTCGAGGTCTTCTGCCACTTGATTGATTGTATGGTGGATAATTTTTTCGGGTTGTTTCAAGATATAGTCGGCAATGCGTTGTTCTTTCTTACTCAGTGTCGAATAGGCGCCACGGATGTGAGCCGTCCCGTTCATCTTTTCCATCAAGCATCACCCTTTCTCTTCTTCATCTAACGATACCGTTTCGAAAAAAATTCCGCAATGTGTGATTCATGCAAATGATTGACCCACCTTACAAAAGTAGGCAAGAAGCGTGATTCCCGAGTGTGCTACTCTAATAAAGCACTTTTTCATTCATTCTTTGTACCATTTGAAATTGAAAGGACTGTTTCTCATCGAACATCACCTGAGTAGCTCATATAACTTCCCACTCGTCATTCTTTCCATCGCTGTCGCCATCTTCGCTGCCGGTGTCGCTCTCGATATTAGCAGTCGTTTGAAATATGCGAAGCACGCCTCGCGACTCAGGTGGGTCGTCGCTGGTGCCTTCAGCCTCGGTCTCGGCATTTGGGCCATGCACTTCATCGGTATGCTGGCGTTTCACTTGCACGATGATGTGACGTACCATCTCGGCATCGTCCTATTATCCATCGTGCCGGCCGTCGTCGCTTCCGGACTTGCCTTTTGGATGATCAGCCATCCGGAGACACGACCCATCCAGCTCGTCTTCGGTGCCTTCTTGATTAGCGTCGGCATCGTCTCCATGCATTACATCGGGATGGAAGCGATGCAAATGAACGCCATCCTCACATACGACCCCATCATGTGGATTGCATCTGCCATCGCCGCCTTCGTTGCGTCGCTCGTCGGACTTTATATTCTCTTTTATATCCCAAACGTCTCAAGGTTTCATTGGCGCCGTCTAGCCAGTTCGGTCTTGATTGGGGTTGCCGTTTCTAGCATGCATTATGTCGGGATGGGCGCAGCCCGTTTCACGCCGACGGAAGGAGTCGCTCAGCCTTTGAGTGGCTATGCGATCGATCGCACCCTCCTCGCCTATGTCATCGCGGCGAGCGTCATGACACTATTCATCTTGATGTACATCTCGCTCCGGACGGCATCACAACTCGAGGCACAGTCGGAAGAACTAGAATTAAAATTCGAATCCATCATCGAATCTGCCTCGGATGCCATCATCGTCGCCGATCACAATCGCACCATCCTTCAGTGGAACCAAGGGGCGACCGACTTGTTCGGGTACACATCTAAAGAGGTGATTGGACAGTCGATGGCCACCATCATCCCAGAGCGCTTCCGAGAAGCGCACGAACGTGGCATGAAACGTTACGAGACAACGGGTGAAAAACGTGTGATCGGTCAAACAGTGGAACTCATCGGATTACGAAAAGATGGTGCCGAAGTACCGATTGAGATGTCTCTCGGGACATGGAAGACGGGAAAGGGCATCTTTTTCAGTAGCATCATCCGTGACATCAGTGAACGGAAACGAATCGAGGCACAAATCAACGACCTCGTCTATTTGGACCCGCTCACCGGTCTCCCGAACCGCCGCCTATTCAGTGATCGGCTTAATGCATTACTCGGTCAAGGCCAATCTGAACAATTCGCCTTGTTCTATATCGACTTGGACAATTTCAAAGTCATCAACGACCGCTTCGGTCATTCGATCGGCGACCATTTCTTGAAACAAGTCACGACCCGCCTCCAATCGACGATTCAAACATCGGACACGCTCGCACGTCTCGGTGGAGATGAGTTCATCATCTTGTCGCCGCATACGAAAAGTAACTTGGCGGCCCATCACGCCCAGGAGTTGATTAACGTCCTCCATCCTCCGTTCGAGCTTGAGAACGAGGAAGTGTTCACCGGTGCCTCGATTGGCATCAGCCTCCATCCGTCAGATGGAGACACGGCCGATGAGTTGATTAAAAACGCCGACATCGCCATGTATCGGGCAAAAGCAGACGGGAAAAATGGCTATCAGTTCTTCACCAATGAATTGAATGAGTCGGTGTCCCGTCGTTCGAACTTATCGATGGCACTCCGTAAAGGGCTCGGTCGTGGCGAATTCACTGTTCACTATCAACCTCAAATCCAGTTAGAATCGGAGACTGTTATTGGCATGGAAGCACTCGTTCGTTGGCAGCACCCGAAACTTGGGATGATTTCCCCGGGCGAGTTCATTCCAATCGCCGAAGAGACGGGAAGTATCCATCGTCTCGGTGAGTTCGTCTTGAACGAGGCGTGTCGCCAAAACAAGGCGTGGCAAGATGCCGGCATTCCCCCATTCCGGGTCGCCGTCAACATCTCGGCCATCCAGTTTGCCCAGAAAGACTTGCCGGAAGTCGTCAGCCGTGCGCTCGACGCTTCGGGTCTCGAGGCAGAGTATTTAGAACTGGAGTTGACAGAAAGCGTTATCCAAAGTGCAGACCGGGCCATCGATACGATGCATGAGCTCGTCGCTCTCGGCGTCCATCTCTCAATCGACGACTTCGGGACCGGGTATTCGTCCCTCAGCTACTTGAAGCTGTTCCCAATAGATACGCTGAAAATCGACCAACACTTCACGAAGAATATCGAGAGCGATGAGAAAGACGCCGCCCTCGTCAAAACGATCATCCGCATGGCGCACGAGCTTGATTTGAACGTCATCGCAGAAGGTGTCGAAACGGAGAATCAAGTCGCTTTCTTAAAAGCCGAATCATGCAACCAGGCGCAAGGGTATTTCTACAATCGTCCTTTACCTGCGGAAGAAATCGAAGTCTTCTTCCAACAATTCAAAAAAGCATCATCAAGTTGATTCGTTCGACCTCCATAACGGGGGTCGGTTTTTTGTTATAAAAAGAAAAAAATTCCGTAAACCTACTTGTAAATCGAATTTATTTTGATACGATGAATGCAGAGACGGAAAAAAATTCTTTTTTAGGGGTGACATTATGGAAATTGGTTTGATTGGATTAGGAAAGATGGGATATAATTTGGCCCTCAACTTGAGTGACCACGGTCACACGGTCGTTGGGACGGACGTTGGAGACGTCACATCGGATGCGTTCACGATTGTGCCGACACTCGAGGACGTCGTGAGCAAGCTGTCGACGCCACGCATCATCTGGGCGATGGTTCCTGCCGGAGACGTCACAGAAGCAGTGCTCGCCGAACTATATGAGCGACTCGAACCAGGTGACATCGTCATCGATGGCGGCAACTCGAACTACAAACTGTCGGTCGAACGCGCCGAGCAGTTCGCCGAGAAGGAAATCAAGTTCTTCGACTGCGGGACGAGCGGCGGGACGGACGGGGCACGGAACGGTGCCTGTACGATGGTCGGTGGTGACGCGAGCGCATGGCCAACGATTGAGCCGATCTTCAAAGACTTGTCTGTCGAGAACGGTTACCTGTATACAGGTCCAGCCGGAAGCGGTCACTTTTTGAAGATGATCCACAACGGAATCGAGTACGGGATGATGCAGGCGATCGCGGAAGGATTTGACATCCTAGAGAAGAGCCCGTTCGATTACGACTACGAACAAGTCGCACGTGTCTGGAACCACGGCTCGGTCGTCCGTTCTTGGCTCATGGAGCTCACAGAGAATGCTTTCAAGAAAGATGCGAAGCTTGATGAGATTCGTGGGGTCATGCATTCGTCCGGTGAAGGAAAATGGACGGTCGAGACAGCACTCGAACTTCAGGCAGCGGCACCGGTTATCGCCCTTTCGCTCATGATGCGCTACCGTTCACTCGAAGATGACACGTTCTCTGGAAAAGTCGTCGCCGCGCTTCGCAATGAGTTCGGTGGCCACGCGGTCGTCAAGAAGTAAGGAATGTTTGAAAAGGTCACGGGGGAGTTGGCCTTTTCCTTTGTAAGAAACTGTAAACGGTTACATATTCGGAATTTATGGGGAACACTCAATGTCTGGCTCAACACTTATTTTGATCGCTTTAGCCGGGATCTTCTTGCTTTTATTTTTAGTCATTCGCACAAAGCTTCATGCATTCGTTTCATTGTTACTTGTCAGTCTCATCGTCGGGGTCGCGGCCGGCATGCCACTCGGGGACGTCATCGCTTCCATCCAGAGCGGGATGGGCGGAACGCTCGGCTTCGTCGCCGTCGTCGTCGGTCTCGGTGCGATGTTCGGGAAGATGCTCGAGGTGTCAGGTGGAGCGGAACGCCTCGCCCAGACGATCGTCAGTAAGTTCGGAGAAGATAAAGCGCAATGGGCACTCGGGATTACAGGCTTCATCGTCGCCGTCCTGGTCTTCTTTGATGTTGGATTCATCATTCTCGTCCCAATCGTATACGGTCTCGCCAAAAAGACGGGACGTTCGCTTCTCTACTACGGGATTCCGCTCCTCGCAGGTCTTGCAGTCACGCATAGCTTCATCCCACCGACACCTAGTCCAATCGCCGTGGCCAACTTGATTGGTGCTGACCTCGGATGGGTCATCTTGTTCGGTGTCCTCGCCGGGATTCCATCCATGATTTTAGCAGGTCCTGTTTTTGGGAAGTATATTGCTAAGAAGATTCATGTGACGATTCCGGATTACATGGAATTCAAAGAAATCGATACATCGAAAGAATTGCCGAGCTTCAAAAAGATCTTGTCGCTCATCTTGATCCCGCTCGTGTTGATTTTAGCGAACACGCTCTCTGCGGACTCTTGGACGAAGGCAACGCCGTCCGTGATTTCTTGACGTTCCTCGGACATCCATTCGTCGCCTTGACGATCGCGACGCTTCTCACGTTCGTCTTCCTCGGGACACGCCGTGGGTATTCACGTGACGAAGTACAAGAGATTGCAACGAAAGCACTCGAACCAGCCGGGATCATCATCCTCGTCACAGGGGCCTGTGGTGTGTTCAAACAAGTACTCATCGACTCAGGTGTCGGTGACGTCCTCGGTGAAATGATGGCCGGTTCACCACTTCCGGCAATCGTCCTCGCCTTCTTGATTGCAACGGTCGTCCGTGTCGCCCAAGGGTCGGCAACGGTCTCGATGGTCACAGCAGCGGGACTCATCACACCGCTACTCGAAATCCAAAACATCACGGGCGCGGCACTCGGTTTGATCGTCATCGCCATCGCCTCAGGAGCGATTATCCTCTCGCACGTCAACGATTCAGGTTTTTGGCTCGTCAACCGTTACTTCGGTCTCGATGTGAAAGACACGCTCAAGTCATGGACGATCATGGAAACGATTATCGGACTCACCGGCTTCGCCGTCGTGTTCTTGATTAGTCTATTTATCATCTAAGTTAGGAAGTGATTGTGTGTTTACGATTGGGGTCGATATCGGGACGACGAGTACGAAAGCTGTCCTGTTCAACGGTCATCAACAACTGGCGGTACATAACGTGTTGTACCCGCTTCTCACGCCCGGTACGGAGACGGCCGAGCAAGATCCGGTCGTCATCTATGGGGCCGTGCTCGAAGCCGTCTCGGCGGTCCGCGCCAAAGCGGATGGTCCGATTCGCTTCGCATCATTCAGTTCAGCGATGCACAGCTTGATCGCACTCGACGCATTAGGACGTCCGCTCACAAACAGCATCACATGGGCCGACAGTCGTGCGAATCCGTATACGCAAGAAATCAAACGCGACTTTGACGCGAGCGCTCTCCATATGCGTACCGGCACACCCGTTCATCCGATGGCTCCGCTGTCGAAGTTACGTTGGCTGAAGGCGGAACATCCGGATGTGTTTGAACAGACAGATAAGTTCGTCTCCATCAAAGAGTATGTCTTCTATCGGTTGACGGGACGCTTCGTCGTCGACCACTCCATCGCTTCAGCGACGGGACTATTCAATTTGAAACAACGGGATTGGGATGCTGAAGCACTCGAAATCGCCGGTATGACGCCAGATCGTCTGTCAAAACTCGTTCCGACGACAGAAATTTTACACGTGACGCCTGACGTGACCGAGACACTCGGTTTTGACTTCCCGCTCGTCATCGGGGCAAGCGACGGCGTACTCTCAAATCTCGGTGTCGGTGCCTTCGAACAAGGTGTTGTCGCCGTGACGATCGGGACGAGTGGCGCCATTCGAACGGTCGTCTCGGAGCCTGTCGAAGACCCGAAAGGTCGCATCTTCTGTTATGCACTGACGGACAAACATTGGGTAATCGGTGGACCCGTCAATAACGGTGGCATCATCCTCCGTTGGCTCCGTGACGAGTTCGCGGCAAGTGAGGTCGAGACGGCGAAACGACTCGGGATTGATGCGTACGACGTGTTGACCCGAATCGCAGAAACGGTCAAACCAGGTGCGGACGGTCTCTTGTTCCATCCGTATTTGATGGGTGAACGGGCACCACTTTGGGATTCGAACGCCCGTGGTTCCTTCTTCGGACTCAGCATTCACCATAAGCGCGAACACTTCATCCGTGCTGTGTTAGAAGGTGTCATCTTTAATCTCTATACGGTCATGCTCGCACTCGACGAGTTGACGGGCGCACCGAACCGGATTCATGCGACGGGTGGATTCGCCCAGTCGAGCCTATGGCGCCAGATGATGGCAGACATCTTCGATACGCCGGTCGTCGTGCCGGAAAGTCACGAAAGTTCATGCCTCGGGGCCGTCATGCTCGGGGAGTATGCCTTTGGGGACATTCAGGAGTTTCAAGAGGTTCCGCAAGTGACCCATGAGCATGCACCGAACATGGAAGCAACGAACGTATATCGCGAACTCTTGCCAATCTACATTCGTCTGTCGCGTCATCTATCGGAAGAATATGAAGCCATTTCAGCCTTTCAGCGGAAGCATGTATGAAGACAAACCGAGTCCTTCAAGGGCTCGGTTTTTTGAATGGGAACAGGAGATTTCGTTACAAGTGTGGAACATATGAGCGAGATTGAACTGTGGAAAGTAAAGAAGGGATTGATGGAATTGGCGATCGCAATCGGATATCTCATCGCAAGTATAGGCGCGTTCGTGGCGTATTGGTTTAGTACGGGCGAATCACGAAACACAAAATTTAAAATATGGGGAGTCGCTCTCATGATTCCTATTTCACCGGCCTTGGCCTTTTCAATCGGACTCTCCTACGCAATGAGTGTGCAGAACGGTTGGGCCGCACTAATCATGTGGTTCATTTTTCCTGTGATTTTCTTTAGTGGTCTTGCTCTTCTATTGGTCGGTCTATTCAAAAAAGAAAAGAAGATGGTTTGAATGATATGACCATAACACTTACGACAACCCGCTGTCTCATCCGTCCGTTTGAACGACAAGACATCGAGTCGTTCATGACGTATCGGAACGACTTGGACTGGATGAAGCATCAGTCATTCAAAGGACTTAGCTACGTAGAATACGAAAACGCCCTACTCGGCGAACAATCGCTTCTTCAAGGCGCGCAACTCGCCATCATCGACCAAGTGACCGGTGAACTGATTGGGGATGTGTATATCCAGCAGGAAGGTACAACATATTGGATCGGTTACACGATTTCGCCCACTCACGCTCGAAAAGGCTATGCGTTCGAGGTGATGTCGGAGTTGATTCGTCACTTGGCCGACCGAGGAGCGGAAGCGTTCAAAGCCGGTGTCTTAGAGGAGAACGTGGCGTCCATCGCATTATTGAGAAAATTGAACTTCACTTATCTCACGACAGAGATGGATGAACAGATTTATCAGCTCGGTGTCTCGGATGTGTGATTAGGTCGGTTACATAGGTCACTTATTTTGACTCAAGGGATAAATGAAAAGACGACTGTGATTCACCTTGTGTCTCCAACTTCTCGTAAAAAACACATCATATAAAGATACTTCCTCTTCCCATTGGCAATACCAATTGAGACGGAGATATGAATTCCGTGCTTATTCAAAGTAAGTCGATTATTATCATTCTACATACCACCAAAAAATCGAGCCTTGATTGGACTCGACTCAAATTTAGTTTTGATATGTCACCATCACAAATTGACCGGATGCACGCTGATTCGTCAGTTGAAGTTTCGTCTCTTTTGTGCCTTCTGGAAAGAGAGGGATTCCCTCCCCTAACACGACCGGCGCAATCGCAATCTCATAACGGTCAATCAACTCATGTTCCATCGCCGCTTTGATGACTTTCCCACCACCGATGAGCCAGATATCTTGATCGACTTCTCCTTTCAACCGATCAATCAATTCTTCGATTGGTTCATCCGTGAACGTGACATGCTTGGCTTCACGGTCAAGCTGACATGTCAAAATATAGTTCGGGATATTTGGATACGGATATTCTTCTGAGAGTTGCAATACTTCCTCATACGTCTTCCGTCCCATGATGACGGCACCAATCGTTTTGAAAAATTCTGCATACCCGTTGTCCCCATCTCCCTCCACCGCGTACAACCAATCGAGCTGGTCGTTCGACCGAGCAATCTTTCCGTCTAAACTCATCGCAATATATAACACTACATTTGGCATCGTATCTTCCTCCTTGATTCGTGATATAGTCAGCTTAACGAATAAACACGACAAAAGATGACGGGAATGGTCACGATGAAAAAAAGACATTTACAACTGATTCGGCTACTCAATCGTGGACGACGTGTTACCGCAGAAGAACTGTCTCAAGAGACAGGCGCCTCCATCCGTACGATTCAACGAGATATGCTGTCACTTGAAGAACTCGGGTATCCGATTTGGAGCGTGCCCGGGATTGGTGGGGGCTATGAGATGTTACCGAATCGCTTGTTGCCGCCACTCCACCTCCGCGAACAAGAAGCAGTCGCCCTTTATCTCACGCTCAAATGGATGGAACAAATCCCCGACGTGCCATTCGGTGATATAAGAAACACGCTGTCCGACTGGTACGCGAACGAATTACCACAAGACTTGGAGACAAAGATTCATCGCTTGGAACGAAACATCCTGTGGCTCGGGAACAAACAGATTCCAAAGGCTCCGTTCACGAAAAACACCTATCAGGCGGTTGAACATCGAAACAAGATAGAGATAGCGTATCGAACGACTAAAGGACAACGCACGTTCACCGTCGCGCCGGTCGGCATGGCACTCCTTGACTTGAAGTGGTACGTCTTCGGGCTCTCCGAACGAGGACTCCGTCAATATCGGGTTGATCGCATCGAAGCGGTACAATTGCTGGAAGAAACGTTTGAATCCGAAGACTTGGTGACATTACTACAGGCAAGTGACGAACGGGTCGGTGTGACCGTTGCACTCGAACTGACGCCACTCGGTCGTCGTTTACTTGAAGATATATTACCCGATATCGACGAATTGAATGAGTGGGTTGTCCCTAAAGAAGAGCTTCCGTTTTTGTCGAGACAGCTGTTGAAGGCTGGAGCGGAAGTGGAGGTCAAGGCGCCGAGTGCGTTGCGGGAGATGATGAAGGAGCATACAAAACGCCTTGCCGCATTATACGTATAAAGACTGAAACGGCCCAACCTTTGAGGTTGAGCCATTTGTCAGTTTGCTTCATCCATTTCTTTGTGGATCCGTAACAATTCATTTTTGTATAGGTCAGAACGACCTCCAAAAATCGCTTGAATGTTGTTTTTCACTTTGACGACTCCCGCCGCCCCAAGTGCTTTTAATTCGTCTTCATCGATTTGAGAGACATCTCTCACTTCAACACGTAGTCGTGTGAAGCAAGCGTCGATATCGAGAATGTTCTCTCGGCCCCCAAGTGCCTCCTCAATCGCGAGTGCTGTCGTTTGAATCGCTGACTGACCTGACTTTTTATCATTGTAATCTTTCCGTGTATACAGTTTCGCTTCTTGTCCACCTCGACCAGGTGTCGCCAAGTTCCACTTCTTGATGGCAAATGTAAAGATACTATAGTAAACGATGAAGAACCCAATGCCGACGACGATATTCATCCACCAACGCGGTGTTCCTGGTAAGACGTTTACTAAAATATAGTCAATCAACCCCGATCCTCCAGCCCAACCGATATGTGTATCGAGCGCATACATGAGCGCGAAGGAAATCCCCGTCAACACGCTATGGATAACATACAGGATTGGTGCCACGAATAAGAAAGTGAACTCAATCGGTTCTGTGATCCCTGTTAAAAAGGCTGTACCGGCTGCGGCAATCAACAACCCTCTTACAACGGGACGTTTGTCCGGATCAGCCTGACGATACATCGCGAGCGCCGCCCCGAGTAAACCAAACATAATGATCGGGAACTTACCAGACATGAAGCGACCCGCCGTCACTTCAACACCTTCAGCAATCTGAGCGAGGAAAATATATTGATCGCCGTTCACTACCGCATCACCGACCGTCGCTGTTCCACCGAGAGATGTCCACAGGAACGGGGCATACCAAATATGATGTAATCCTGTCGGAATCAATAACCGCTCCAACATTCCATATAACCCAACGTATGCCGGATTGGTCGCATCACTTGCGATGACGTTTGCCATTGAAGTCAATGCCGATTGAATCGGTGGCCAAATGAGCATCATGACAAATCCAAGTAAAATGGAGAAGAAGACCATCACAATCCCGACAGAACGATCACCTGCAAAGAACCCTAACACTTCTGGCGGATTGAACGTATGGAACTTTTTATATACCCAAACTGCGAGCAACCCGACCGCAATCCCTCCGAGCACACCGGTTTCAAGGGAAGGAATACCAAGTAACATCCCGTATTCCCCACTCTCAGCAGCCATTTCTGCCGTGATGCCGAGTGAGATCGAGATTGTCGTATTCATAATGACATATCCGACGAGTGCTGCGAGTGCGGCAATCCCTGATCCCCCTGACAAACCAACTGCGACGCCGATGGCAAAAATGATTGGTAAGTTCGCAAAGATGCTTAGACCGATTTGTAACATCCCAGCACTGATTGCTTCTACCGTTCCGTTCTGTAAAAAAGTCCAACTATCTGCTAAGGGACCTGTGAGTGCTGCACCTAGTCCTAGCAAAATTCCGGCAGCCGGCAACAAAGCGACCGGTACCATGAGCGCTTTCCCGAACTTTTGAAAAACTCCAAACCATTGACTCATTCGATTCACTCCTCATCTTGTAAGCGTTATCAATCTAGACAATGAGAAAGGGGATTTTCTCCCCTCTCTAGTTACCGCATCGCTACTGTCTCACCCGATTTTAATTCCGGCCAGTACGTTCTGTTTTCTTCAATCAAATCATCTAAGATTCGACGAGCCACCGGTGCATCGACGACTGTACGATTGAGCGTGAGCGCTTGAAGTGCTTTTTCGTAGCTGTTCTCAAAATACGCATCAACGACGAGTTGTTCATACGCTAGTTGCCCTTCAATCATGCCTTTATAGAAACGTGGGATTTTCCCGACTGCGAATGGTTTTGGACCACGATTTGTGAGCATCGCCGGTACTTCAACCATCGCATCGTCTGGTAAGTTCGAAATGATCCCGTCATTTTTCACCATGACGATGAAAATATCACCGTTATTGTAGGCTAACGATGCCGCAACTCGAATCATATAACAACCGTGAATATCGACTTCTAGGTGGACGTTCTCGAGCGAGTTGTCCGCAATGATTTGGTCACACATCGAGAAGACACGTTCTTGACGGCCGTTGATCACTTGTCGTGCCCGTGTGTTCGTGACGTCCTCTTTTTCTGCCATATCAGATGGATACAAGTAATATTGAAGGTAAGTGTTCGGCAAGTACTCTGGGAAGTCTGTAAGCATCTTCTCGACTTGCTTGAACGTCTTGATCCACGACGGATCATTCGCAATCTCTGAATCTTCTGGAATGAAGCCGTCTTCTAAAATGGCACGTTTGATATCTTCCGTTAATTCATTTCCTTCTTTATCAAAGATGCCTGTAAACCAGCCAAAGTGATTCAGTCCGAAATATTCCGGGACGAGATCCCAAATCTCTTTACCTAGAATTTTCGCATAGCTCACCATAATTGCTGCCGGCATATCACAAATATTTAATATTTTTTGATCGTTCGGGTACGCACGTTTGAGCGCCTCGGCGACAATCGCAGCAGGGTTCGTATAGTTTAAGATCCAGCCATCCGGTGAGCCGGCGCGAATGTCAGAGATGAGTTCAATCATATCTCCGATTGAGCGCATCCCATACGACATTCCGCCCGGTCCACACGTTTCTTGTCCCACCACGCCATGACGAAGCGGAATCTGTTCATCTTTTTCGCGCATCTCCAAGCCACCCGTTCGAATCTGAACGAAGAAGAAATCCTTATCCTTGAAGGCATATTCTTTGTCCGTCGTGTATTCGAACGACTCGAGTTCTGGATAATGCTCACGCAAGATGACTTCACTCGCTTTCGCGACACGTTCTTGACGTAATTCATCTGTATCGTAAAACGTGATGGAACGAAGTGGGAAGTGTGCTTTTTCCTCAATCAAACTCATGATCATGCCGATTGTGTACGTACTACCTCCACCGACGACTACGAGACGCTGTGGTGTTTTCATGTGTGCGTTCCCCTTTCAATACATATCTAATTGATTACAATACAAATTTAATACATATTATTTAAGTCGTCAACACCTTTTTGAAAACGTTTTATTTTTGTATACTATGAGTAATGAATGTATGAGATCAGGAGGTTATCCACATGAAAGCCAAATCTCCGCTATACCAGCGGATTGCTCAGGAGATGCGCACGTTTATCGAGGCAGGCGATTGGGCGCCCGGTGAAGCGATTCCGACAGAAGCACAACTCGTCGAGGAATTCAAAGCAAGTCGAGTCACCGTTCGACAAGCCGTCAAACTACTTCAAGAGGAAGGTCTGCTTTGGAAACGACAAGGAAGTGGCACGTATGTGCAACCCGAAAAGATTGAACATAATATGTACGAATTAAAAAGCTTCACTGAAGATATGAAACGGGAAGGAAAGGAAGTCACGAGTAAAGTACTCACTTTCACCGTGCAACCTCCGACTGAAAAAATAAGGGAAATACTCGAACTCGATGAAAATGCTCTTGTCTACTACATTCGCCGTCTACGCTTTGCGAACGGAGAGCCGCTCATTGTCGAAGATACGTATCTTCCGCTCCAATTGTTCCCGGATTTAACGTACGAGGTAATGACACGGTCGAAGTACGATTATATTGAAAACGTCAAGAACATGAAGATTGCCGACAGTGTTCAAGAATTTATCCCGGTCTTACCGGCGAAAGAAATTGCTGAAATGCTCGAGGTGAGCGATCGAATGCCAATACTAAAAGTCGAACTTTATTCATTTCTCATGGACGGTAGTCGATTTGAGTTCACCGAAACCTATTTCAAGAGTGAAGAATATCGCTTTATCATTCGAGCAGGGAGAAGACATGAAACCACAAACACCCAGTGAATCCAACGATTCACTGGGTGTTTTGAAATGCTAACTTATATACTTCAATATTTATCCTACAGACTTATGCTATTCCAGCTGCTTTACGGATTCGAATAGACGTTCAGCATTTTTAGGACTACTCGTCAGGTAAATGGTTTCTAACAAGCTATTTTATGAACCGATTCGATGAAAAGGTCGATTGCGACCAGTTCGTGGAAAAGTGGTCACTTCCCGCGAGGAAGAGGGATGGTCGTATGGGATTGCAGCCCTCGATTTCTCAGAACTTCTTCTTTACGTCATACAGGCCATTCCACGATTGTTTTTTCGCTTTTTTGGATAAGAAAACCCCTCAGAAATCTGAGGGGCCCAACATCACATATCCAAATCCGTGAACGCGAGCGGGACGAGTTCCCCAAGCGTCACTTCTTTCACATCGGCGTTGCCGTTTGTGAGGAGTACTTTGAAGTCAGGATCGCCGAACTCGACCATGACTTGGCGGCAGATGCTGCAAGGTGGCAAGAAGTCTTCCGTGTCACCAGACACGGCAACCGCTTCGAAGTCACCTTTTTTATATCCTTGAGCGACTGCTGTGAAAATCGCTGTACGCTCTGCACAGTTTGTTGCTCCGAACGAAACGTTCTCGACGTTGACGCCGTCGATGACCGTACCGTCCTTCATGAGAAGTGCCGCACCGACGCGGAACTTCGAATATGGTGAATACGCATTGTCCTTCAATTGGCGTGCGCGTTCGACTAATTGTTGTTGGTTCATCTAAGTCATTCCTCTCGAATATCGAATGAACTGATGCCAGTCCCCATGCCTCTCATTTTTAGGCAGGATTTTTAGCATACACCCACCCCGAAGAGAAGTCAATGACTTTTTACAAACGCTTTCATGAATGAACAAAAAAAGAAGGAGCGCTCACCCCTTCTTGACTCTCTATACGTAGTTATACCAATTCAAGTTGCGCGACGGGCGCTTCTTCTGTTTCTGTCTGCACGTGATGACGACCAATCGGAATGACGGACGGTGAACCGGATACCGGGTCACACATGACCGAGCAGCGAAGGTTGAAGACCCGATGAATCAAATCACACGTGATGACGTTCGATGGCTTCCCTTCGGCAATCAACTTCCCTTTATCGAGTGCGAAGATATAGTCCGCATAACGCGCCGACAAGTTGATATCGTGAAGCACCATGACGATCGTCGTCCCGTACTTTCGGTTCAAGTCCGTCAACAAGTCGAGAATTTCGACTTGATATGTGATATCTAGATATGTCGTCGGTTCATCTAAAAAGAGGACGTCCGTCTGTTGGGCAAGTGCCATCGCAATCCAGACGCGTTGACGCTGTCCGCCTGACAACTCATCAATCGGACGGTCCGCGAACTCGGTGATGTTCATCATCTCCATCGCTTCAGCGACAGCCTCGTAATCGGCTTTCGTCCACCCCTTCAAGAATGATTGATGCGGATAACGGCCGCGACCGACGAGATCGGCGACCGTGATGCCTTCCGGTACGACCGGGGACTGTGGCAACATCCCGAGGATACGCGCTAGCTTTTTCGGTGCCATCTTCGAGATCGGTTTGTCATAAAGCGTCACTTGACCGGCACTCGGTTTGATGAGGCGTGCCATCGTCTTCAGTAGCGTCGACTTCCCGCAACCGTTCGCACCGATGATGATGCTGATCTGATTGCTCGGAATTTCAAGGCTGATATCGTTCAAAATCATCTTGTCCTCGTATCCTGAGGTGAGATGTTCCACTTTCATAATGGTTGCCATTTAGAAGTCCCCTTTCTGGTTCATCCGAATCAACAAGTATAAGAGATAAGGCGCGCCGATGATGCCGGTGATGACACCGACCGGATAACGTGCCGTGAAGGCGAATTGTCCGACGAGGTCAGCCGCGAGCACTAAGATAATCCCGACAAGCGCCGCTGGGAGGATTCCCGCATGGTTCATTCCGACGAGACGTTTCGCGATGGGCCCTGCCAAGAAGGCAATAAACGCAATCGGTCCCGTTGTCGATGTTGCAAGGGCGAGCATGAATACTGCCGCCACAATGAGTAGAAGTCTGGTCTGGTTCGTGTTGATTCCAAGCCCTGTCGCCGCCATTTCTCCCAGCTCGAGCATTTCAAGCTGACGGGTAAGTAACAGTACAATCGGTAAACAGATGAGTACCGTGATGATTAAAGGTGGCAACTCCTCAAGTTTCGCCCCATTTAAACTTCCTGTCAACCATCGCATCGCCATCGCGACATCGTTTTGTCGGCTGATTAGCAGTAAATAGTTGATAACGGCTGTGAGCATCGCTTGAATCCCAATCCCTACTAATACGAGACGACCAATGGAGAACGCGGCACCTTTGGATAGGAAATAGATGACGAGCACGGTGACGAGCCCTCCGATAATCGAGGCAATCGAGATGATGGCCTCACTCGACTGAAGGACGACGATACAGAAGACAGCCGCCGCACTCGAACCGGTCGTGATTCCGATGACGTTCGGGTTGGCGAGCGGGTTACGGAGCATCGTTTGGAAAATCGTTCCCGCGGCCCCGAATGCCGCTCCGGCGAAGACGCCGGCGAGCATACGCGGGAGACGAAGTACCTCTACGGCGAACGTCGCTCCTTTTACGTCTTCCCCGAGCAAGACGCGGATGACATCTTGAACGGGATAAATCGTATTGCCCAACATGAGCATCAACCCGCTCAATGCTACCGCTATGATGGTCAAAAGAAGCGTCATCCCGACATAACGACGGCGTCGCTTCATGCGACCTTGTCTGATTTGTTCAATCGCTGGTTGCATCATAGTCCTCTTACTTTCACTTTCATTGTCAATAGAATCAAGATCGGTGCCCCGATGAACGCCGTCACAATCCCGACCTCAAGTTCACCCGGACTTCCAAGCAAACGTCCGATGACATCCGAGAAGGTCAGAATGATGGCACCTGCTAAGGCAGACATCGGCATGAGGTAGCGTTGGTCAGGACCGAGCACGAGTCGAATCAAATGCGGGGCGAGAAGTCCGATAAACCCAATCGGTCCAGCGAGTGCCGTCGCAGCCCCACACAGAATCACGCCTGCGAACGAGGCGGTCAACTTCAATGTCCCCGTCCGAACACCAAGACTCTTCGCCATCTCCTCCCCGAGCGCAAGTGCGTTCAAGGAAGGTGCGGTCACTACCGCAATCACGAGACCGATTAGAAGAAACGGTAAAAATGTATAAATCGAATCCAGATTTCCCGCACCGACACTCCCCACTTGCCAAAAGCGGAACTGATCCATGACGTTTGAGCGTGGAATCATAAGAGCCATGACGAGCGACGATAATGCTGCACTTGTCGCCGCTCCCGCCAAGACGAGTTTGAGCGGGGTCGCCCCTCCCCTTCCGAGTGAACCGATGCCGAAAACGAAAATGGCCGTCAATAGCGCCCCGACAAGCGCAAACCAGATGAACGCACTCGCCGTCGCGATGTTGAAGAACGCGATTCCAATGACGACGGCGAGGGCCGCTCCCGTGTTGACCCCGAGAATACTCGGGTCAGCGATCGGGTTACGCGTCACCGACTGCATGAGTGCACCCGCCACACCGAGTGCTGCGCCACACATAAAACTGAAAATTGTCCGGACGACCCGCTCCCGGACAATGTCTGCTTCATACGACTGAACAGCCGGACGGAATAAACCGTCCAGCAGTTCATTCCACCCGACTGTTCGAGAGCCGAAGGCAAGGGATGCCACGATGCATAGCACCGTCAGTACGAGCGTCCCAACTAACAGGAGCGGGAAGTACTTCGGGGTATACATCTGTTTCACCTGATTTTGCATCATTTTACTTTCGCAAGGGCATCCGATACGCGTGAGACGTACTCATCAATCGTATATTCGATTGAGAGTGGCGTCGGTGTTCCAGCCGCTGCGAGTGGTGTGTTGTCTTCGATCAAGACGACCGAACCACGCTCGATGGCTGGTACTTTACTGTAGAGCGGGTCTGCTTGAAGCGCCTTCAACGTGTCTTCATTTCCGTAAGTGACGAAGATGTCGACGTCATTCAAGATGTCGGCGTTCTCTTTACTGAGTTCAAGATAGAAGCTATCTGCTTTTTCCGCTTCATCTAAAATGTTTTGTGGGTACTCCATCCCGAGCTCTTCAATGAAAGCACCGCGAGGGTCACCCGTCGTATAGATATAGAATTTTGAAAGGTCTTCCGCGCTCATCGAAACGAAAGCGGCTTTTTTACCGGCAATCTCAGAAACGGCTGTCGCCTTGTCTGTAATCAACTGCTCCGTGTCTTTAATCAATTGTTCGCCTTCTTCACCAAGTCCCATCGCGAGTGAGTCATAGCGAACCATGTCTTGCCATGACGTGACCCAAGGTGTCTCTTTGTACGCCACGACCGGCGCGATTTGGCTAAGCGTGTCATAGTCTTCTTGCGTGATGCCTGAGTAGGCCGCTAAGATGACGTCCGGATTTGAATCGGCAATTGCTTCAAAGTCTAATCCATCTGTATCTTGATAGATGTTCGGGTTCTCTTCCCCGAGCGCTTTCAACTTCTCAGCTGTCCATGGAAGCATGCCGCTGTCATCTTGGACACCGTAGTTCGCAGCTGAAAATCCGACCGGTACGACATCGAGTGCAAGCGCGACGTCATGGTTCCCCCAAGAAATCGTTGCGACACGCTCTGGTTTTTCTTCGATGACAGTCTCACCGAACGCATGCTCGATCGTGATTGGATATCCTTCTGCTGATTCTTCCGTCCCTTCGTTCGTGGAAGCGTTCTCAGCTTCTTCCGAACCACAGCCGGCTAAAATAAGTGCAAACGCTGAAGCAAAAATAAACATATGTAACCACTTCTTCATTTTCTTGTTCACGTGTTTCTTCTCCTTTTTCAACTTCTCTATTTTCTCGATACTGATAATCATTATCATTTATGAGTATAGACGTGCATCTAAGTCATGTCAACCGCTATTCGGCAAAGAAATATGAAAAAACCTGTCTTTTTAGGACAGGTTGATTACAACTCCCGATGGCGTCGCATGACATCAGCAATCGGTTCATCTTGTTTTTCAAGCTCTGATACAATCCGTTCATGATCCATATCGTTTCGATTTTGACTTAGTTTGAACGTCGCCTGCATGTCCGTGATCTCAATCCGAAATCCGACGACACCGTGCATTTGTCGCTTTACTGGTTCTGATAATGTATCCCAACGCACTGCATGCTCACGTTCCCCTTCATGCTCTTGGAGCAATCCTGAAAGTTCCTCCACTAATTCTTTCTCATTGAGAATCGTCGCACGTCCGTACACGTGTACGGCTTGATAATTCCATGTCGAAACGTCCTCATGGCCGTACCATGACGCCGACACGTAAGCGTTTGGTCCTTGAAATATGACGAGAACGGTTTGATTTTCAATCGTTCGCCACTGCGGATTCGCTTTCGCAATATGCGTCGTCAATTGACTGTTCGCCTCATCGAATCGTAACGGGACATGTGTCGCAATCGGTTTGTCCCCATCATGCGTGACGATGGTACCGAATGGATGGGCATCGAGAAATGCGTAAATCTCAGCTCGCTCTTTGACCGAATATTGTTTTGGAATATACATAATGTCCCCCTTTCTCCTATTATATTCTGAACAAGACGGGTATATCGACACAGAAGGAGGAATGTTTTTATGAAACCAACGATCAAAGCCATCGTCTTTGACGTATACGGCACATTATTCGACGTCCATTCTGTAAAAGATGCCTGTGAACAAGAGTTCCCTGAAAAAGGAGCAGCTATCAGTCAAGTGTGGCGAACGAAACAACTTGAGTATTTCTTTTGGCGGCACATGATGGGACGATATGAAGATTT
The DNA here is from genome assembly GCF_018617735.1 of Exiguobacterium sp. s89. Lineage (NCBI taxonomy): Bacteria > Bacillati > Bacillota > Bacilli > Caryophanales > Exiguobacterium > Exiguobacterium sp. s89. The sequence continues at coordinate 290,396 of NZ_JACSKS010000002.1, read as the reverse complement.
CGATACAGTGACCCGGGACGCACTCCGTTACGCGCTCGACGTGCATGACGCAAAAGCGACGGATGAAATCGAACAACATCTGATTGCATCGTATGCGCACCTCACCCCGTATGAGGAGGTCGAGTCGGTCCTAAAAGAGCTGCATGACGTGGAGACCGTCATCCTTTCGAACGGGACGGACGAGATGCTCGAGGTATTGCTTCAAAACGCCGGACTGACCGACTATTTCGATGAAGTCGTCAGCGTCGACGGCATCAAACAACCAAAACCAACGCCAGCCGCCTATATGCATTGGTTCAAGACGTCCGGTCTTCGTCGTGACGAGGTGCTCTTCTTATCGTCGAACGGATGGGACATCGCCGGGGCGAAAAACTTCGGCTTCCACGCGGCCTGGATCAATCGGAATGACTTGCCGTTCGAGGAGCTCGATGTTAACCCGGATGCGATTTATAAAGATTTGAACGGGATTATGGAATGGGTGTAACCCACGTCGATCTAAATATGAGAAAATAAAGAAAATAGGACCGAAATGAGGGAGACACATGGCACACCGTATTTACACTACGAGCTTTGCGAGCGTCTATCCGCTCTACGTCGTCAAAGCCGAACGGAAAGGACGGATGAAAGAAGAAGTCGACACCATCATTGAGTGGTTGACCGGGTATGATGAATTCGGACTCGAGCGTCAAATTGCTGATGGGGTTGATTTTGACACATTCTTCTCTGCCGCACCTCGTCTCAACGAAGACCGCACCCTCATCAAAGGCGTCGTCTGTGGGGTCCGCGTCGAGAACGTGGAAGAACCGCTCATGCGTGAGATCCGTTATTTGGACAAACTCATCGATGAGTTGGCAAAAGGAAAGAAAATGGAGAAAATCTTACGAGGAGGCGAATCATGATGGACGTGACGACACTCGTCGACGAGGCACGGCTCGATTCATTTATTCATCTGCTCGAGGTCATCGATGCTCATTTACCTGGCGGATTTGAAAAAACGACGGACGGACATGGTGTCCATTACGTCGTTCCACTCGATCGATATCCGTTCGGGTATCATGTCACACCGGGGACGCCACTACCGTTTATCAGTGTAATCGCGCAAAAGCGCCATGTCGGACTGTATCACATGGGCATTTACGCTGACCCTGAATTAATCGCTTGGTTCGAACGGGAGTATGCCAGTCGTGTCCCGACGAAACTTGATATGGGAAAAAGCTGTATCCGTTTCAATAACGTGAAGCGAATCCCGTTTGACTTGGTCGGAGAACTCGTCGAGAAGATGACTGTCGAGGAATGGATTCAGCGCTACGAAGGAAGCCGAGGCTAACGCTTCGGTTTTTTCGCACATTCGTATTCTTTCATGAGCTGAGTTTACGGTATGCTTAGAAAAAAGGAGGGACGCCTCATGCCACGTTGGCTAAAAATCACTCTGTTTTTACTCGTGTTCGGCACGTTGTTTTATATCACTCATTTTCATTATGAGTTGCGTCCGTCTGACATCCGGGACATCGTCTTGTCATTTGGATTTTGGGGTCCACTCTTCTTTATTTTTCTTTATGCCATCGGGCCGGTCGCCTTTTTACCGACATCTGTGCTGTCACTTGGAGCCGGTCTCGCGTTCGGCGTATGGCCAGGAGTCCTCTATATCATCATCGGTGCGACCGCTGCTGCGACGACCGGTTACGTTATGGGGCGCTTTTTCGGTCGCTCGGTTATCAATGTTGACCGTTATCTGTGGTCAGAGAAACTGTTCACCCAGATGGAGCGCCGGGGGTTTTTATATGTATTTGTCCTACGACTGATCCCGCTCGTTAGTTTTGACTTACTCAGCTACGCCGGCGGAATCTCACGCGTCCGTTTCCGTGCCTTCGTCCCGGCGACCGTGCTCGGCATGATTCCAGGTACGTTCGCTTATAGTTTTCTTGGAGCAAGCCTCGCTTCAGGTAGTGTCACCACGATTTTCATCGCCGCGCTCGTCTTCTCCGGGTTGATTGTTGTCACATATATCTTCCGTGAGCCTGTTAAAAAGTGGCTTGGGTTGAATTGAAAACTCATGAAAAGGAGCATCATGCTCTTTTTTTGTGCCGTGAATGTGTAAATAGAATAAACTTCTGTGAACTTCTTCCGATATGTATAGAGCTACAACAAATGAAAACGAGAATGTGAGGAAAGAAACATGAGTTTTACGAAACGAAATCAGTTGATGTTGTTGACGACGTTATTGATTGTAATGACGTCGGTTGTCGTCCATTTGCTTCACCGTTTCACGGAATTTGCTTATACGTATACGATTTTACGAAACGGCGCAGATGACTATGTGTATTCAAGTGTGACGTGGGTGCTCTTCGCACTCCCACTCGTCTTCTTCGGAATGATGCTCGTCAGCCTAAAAAGAGAAGATAAAACGTTCCCGTATTGGATGATGCTCACGCTCACCTTCGCGAGCATCTCGACGGTCGCCGGTGGACAAGGACTCGTTGAATATCACTTCTCGATTTTTGTCGTCTTGGCGATTTTGTCGTTCATGCGTCGAATCGACTTGATTTTATATAGTGCAGGCATCTTCGCAGTTCAACATTTGGCGGGATATTTTTTATTCCCGGCACTCATCTGTGGGACGAGCGATTATCCTTTTAGCCTACTGCTCGTCCACGCCGTGTACTTGATTCTGCTCAGTGCCGTACTCGTCGCCCAGATTCATTTCCGCAACAAAGAGACGGAACGTGTCAAGGCGCACGAGCAGGAGACGCGACAGTTATTGCGACAAGCGATTCAAGACGTCAGTTCCCTCGTTCAGTCCTTAAATAGTCACGCGGAAGAACTCGAATCGGCTGCGAACCAGTCACTCGAATCTGGTGAACAGATTGCCATCACGGTCGACCCGATTGTCGCGCACGCCTCGTCCCAACAAGCTTCCATGGTGCAAGGGGCTGATGAAATTCAATCGATTCGTTCCCTGACAGCACTCATCCAGGAACGGATGGCGCAAACGGCAGCAGCCTCTTCCCGCATCGCCAAAGACGCCCTCTCTGGGAATACGGATATGCGTCTCATGGAAGAAAAAGTACATGAAATCATCACGGAATCCGAGCAACTCGAGCAGATCGTCGCAACGATGACGAATCGTTCCTCTGAAATCCAAGGCATCTTGCAGCAAGTCGGCTCAATCAGTGAACAGACGAATATGCTCGCCTTGAACGCATCCATTGAAGCGGCTCGTGCCGGAGAAGCTGGTCGTGGCTTTGCCGTCGTCGCTTCTGAAGTCGGGAAGCTCGCCGCCCAGTCACGCGAATATGCATCCGAGATGACCCGTGTCCTCGGTGGATTGATGGATGATACGACGGTCGTGTCGAAATCGGCTCACCTTTTCAAACAAGCAACAGAGAACTGTCAAACCGTCACAAATGACGTGACGGCCGTCTTCGGTCGCCTCACTGAAGACGTGTCCGAAATCGATGCACAAATCGCGTCGATTCAAGAAACGAGACAACTCGTGACCACGCAGATGGAGACGCTCGAAACACGCCTCGAATCAACGAAACACGCTTCAAGCGAACTGCAACAACAGATTCATCACGTGGCCGCCGCAACGGAAGAACAGGTCGCCGTCCAAAAAGAGCTCAGTTCGATGTCAGACCGTCTTGCCATCACGGCGAACGCACTTGAAGATGTGACGACACAACTCGAAGATCACGCATCACGCACGTAATACAAATGCCCTCGACCAAGCGGTCGGGGGCATTTGTATTATCGATCGAGTAATTGACGAATTCCTTCTTGAAGCGGTGTGACCGGACGTCCGAGAACCGGTTCAAAGTCGCTCTCGTGAATCTCGAGCGTTCCTTGACGGATGCTTCGTTGAATGCCAGCAAGAAGTGCGACCAGGTCATCGGGCATCCCTGCCCCACGCATCGTCTCTTCGTATGCCTCGAGGCTCAGCTCTTGCATCATCACTTCACGGCCTAACACTTCACTGAGTGCGTCTACAAGATCTTGCTGGGTATGAAGTGGTCCAGACAATTCATAGACAGCACTCTCCTGCTGTTCTTTCAACAGGACATTCGCCGCAGCTTCTGCATAATCTTGTTGCAGTGCCCAACCGACTTTCCCGTCCCGAGCCGCCGTGATCCACGGTGCCCCGTCAACAACTGCTTGCATACTCGACAACTCGTTCTCTAAGTACCAGTTGTTCCGTAAGAACGCGTAAGGTATCCCTGATTCCACGATTGCTTCCTCGGTGACGACGTGTGGAGGTGCCATCAAGTTCTCACTGTCTGTCGCATCGGCGAGACTCGTGTAGGCGATGAATGAAACATCAGCCCGTTTTGCCGCCTCGACCGCGTTCGTATGTTGACGAATTCGCGTGTCGTTATCACCATCTGCCGAGATAATCAACAGACGCTCGACACCTTTGAACGCTTCATCGAGTGTGTCCGGCTGATCGAAGTCACCATGTCGCACATCGACCCCGCGCTCTTTGAGTGAAGCGGCTTTCTCTGGATTCCGTACACTGACAGCTAAATCACTCGTATCAATTGATTTGAGTAGCTCCTCCACAATTTTTGAGCCTAGTTTACCCGTTGCTCCGGTGACTAAATATTTCATGCGGCCATCCCCTTTCTCATGCTTCAGAATATATTCCCGTTCTCTACATGCAATTAACTCGATAACAAAATAACACTTGACTTTAAGTTCATTCGAACTTAAATTAACGATATAAAGGTTCATATGAACTTAAAAGGATGAATTGTTGTTGACCCTACTCATCGGGTTTTTACTCATCGTCATCTTCATGCTCGCGCTTGACCTCGGGGTGTTCCACCGCAAGGCACACGAAGTCTCGCTCCACGAGGCATGGACATGGACGTTTGTCTGGATTGGGATTGCCCTCGTAATCGGGGGATGGTTGTTCTACACGCAAGGCAGTACGGCCGCGACGGAATATGCGAGCGTATACTTCATCGAGAAGGCACTCGCGATTGATAACGTGTTCGTCTTCTCGCTCGTCTTTGCCTACTTCGCCATCCCGCTCAAGTATCAGCACAAAGTGTTGTTCTGGGGGATTCTCGGAGCGATTCTTTTCCGCGCCGTCTTCATCGTCGCTGGGGTATCGTTGTTAGAAAACTTCGGTTGGGTGTACTACGTGTTCGGAGCGTTCCTCGTCTATACGGGTTGGGTGATGTATAAAAATATCGGGAAAGACGAGTCACTTGAAGAAAATAAGACGATTCGTTGGCTCGAACGACGCCTTCCGATCACACAAGACATTTCATCTGGGAAGTTCACGAAACGGATCAACGGGAAGTTGTTCTTCACACCGCTCTTCATCGCGCTCATCTTCATCGAGTTGTCAGATATCGTCTTCGCCGTCGATTCGGTCGCCGCGAGCTTCGTGTATTCGCGTGACCCGTATATCATCTTCTATGCGAATATCATGGCGATTCTTGGACTTCGTAGTCTCTACTTCGTTCTCGCCAACTTGATCGACCGCTTCTATTACTTGAAGCACGGCCTCAGTTTCATGCTCGTCTTTATCGGGGCGAAGATGATTTTAGGTGATGTGTACAAGATGCCGATCTGGATGTCGCTCGGGACAATCGTTCTCGTCATCTTGATTAGCGTTCTCTATAGTTTCTACAAAACGAAACCTAGTTCGGACAAACACGTATAATGAATCAATCGATCCATTTCGTCGGTGTTCTTTCTTTGAAATTCTCGGGTAATCATTGAGGTGCACAACTACAGAAAAGGGGATTCACTATGTTTGATCGGATTGGCCTCATGAGTATCGGTCTCGTCTTCGGGATCATCCTCATGTTACTCTTCAACAACTTATTCGGATTAGTGTTCGGTGTCGTTCTTGGCGCGAGCCTCATCGTTGCCAACCAACTCGGACGAAACAAACGAACAACGATCCACTAACCAAAAAGCACGCGCCCCCATCGATTGGGGAGCGCGTGCTTTTGCGTCAAAACATCGTATATGGATTGATACTGTTGGCAGGAGCTGAACTGCTATATACATAGCTGTTCCGGTGTACTTCGAAATGGAGATGGTTCCCGAACGAGTTGCCGGTATTCCCGACGGCTCCGATCGTCGCCCCTTTTGTGACCGTCTGTCCATTGACGACATGGAGGCCGTCGAGGTGTGCGTATACCGTGATGTAGGTTTGGCCATTTAACTGATGGGTCATCATGATGTGATTCCCGTACGCCCCGTAGTTTCGGGAGACAATGACTTGTCCAGACGCGGCTGCCACGACCGGTGTTCCTCTTGGAGCAGCCAAGTCGATGCCGTTATGGAACGTATAACCGTACTGCCCGCTCGCAGGACCATACTTTTGTGTCAACGTCCCTTTTGTCGGGATGATCATCTTCGCAGTCGATGTCGTTGAAAGCGTGGAGACACTATACTTCTTCACATATGTACTCGATACGTAGCGGGATGTCCCGTTGAAATTGATTTTCGTCCATCCCCCGCCCACGCCGAGATATTTGAACGACTGTCCCAACTTCGCGCTACCGACAATCTTATACATCGTGCCTGGACCCGAACGGACGTTTAAACTGTTGGTCGTGACTTTGACATAATACATGGTCGCCGCTTCAGCAGGGGTACTGGGTGGAGTGAAGATTACCATGGTGAGTAAGACTGCACAGAAGAGAGAGAGCATCTTTCGTTTCATGATGCGGTAAATCCTTTCAATTATGTATTTAAATTTTTATTTTTTATATTATCTAACTGAAAAAATTTTACCACCAAAACGAACCGACAAATATGTCATTTATATTTCAAATAAAGGAAAACAAATTATAACTTACTTTCTTTATTTTTCCTTTTCAACATACAAAAAATGCACAGCCGTTTTCGACTGTGCATGTCTGTTACTCACGATTTTCCTCGGCGTTCTCCTCTTCATCCTCTAAATCTTCAATCAATCGCTTCATCTCTTCAATTTCACGGCGCTGTGCCTTGATGATTTCTTCAGACAATTCTTTCACGCGTGGGTCTTCAATTTCAGCGCGTTCACTTGTCAAAATGGCAATCGAGTGGTGAGGGATCATCGCTTTCATCCAACTGACATCATCGACGGTCGTCTGGCTCCTAACGAGCCAGAGTGAGGCACTGAAGACGAGAGCACTGACCCCTAGGATGATAAAGTTAACTGTTTTGTTCTTATACATCCCCCACATGAAGAGAAGCATGACGAACGCCATGACCGATCCCATGATGAGTGCCATGTACAACCTCGTCTGACTAAAGAAGATATGATTGAACTGAAACACGTTCAAATACATGAGCCAATACATCAGGAATGTCGAGACCGCAATCATGATTCCAAATTTACCGTACTGTTTCATCTTATTCATCCTTTCTTATTGTGCGTATAAAAACTCTTTTTCCTACTTGTTCTATACTCAAACCCGCCTATTTCTCCGTCTAATCGTACTCTTAACGCTTTTCACTTCTTTTTCACAAACATCGGGTACACTAGTGAAATTGAGTTCATGCAAGGAAGGAGAACGATGATGCAAGAGCGGACATTGCGTGACGTACTAGCAACACTTGATTCTGTTTTATCTTGGTCCTATCTCGATCACCCGGAAGAAATGACAATTCGCGGAATCGGAACGACACCAGAAAAAATAAATAAAATGTTTTTATATATATGCAAGCGCCCAATCAATGAACGTGGCGTCGATTTAGTGAGGGCCGCCATCCGAAATGGTGCAGTAGCCATCGTCACGGATCGACCGATTGACGCGAGAGTACCCGTCATTTACTGTCGAGACGTCGAACGCGCACGTGAACAACTACAGACTCTTTTCGCCATGGAAGGAAATCACGCAAAGCACACGGAACGATAATAATAAGAGGAAGGAGGAATGCAAGATGAAGATTCTCATCGTAGACGATGAAGAAAAAATGAGACATTTGATTCGTTTGTTTCTTGAAAGTGACGGCTACTTTTGCATCGAGGCGAGCGATGCCCGTTCCGCACTCGACAAAATCGAAGAGCGACCGGATCTCGTCCTTTTAGATATTATGATGCCAGAAGTAGATGGGATCTCACTTTGTCGTCAGTTAAAGACGATGGATCCTGCATTACCTGTCGTCTTGTTGACGGCACGTTCAGACAATGAGACGACCATCCAAGGATTAGATGCTGGAGCGGATGATTACGTCACCAAACCGTTCGATGGTAACGTGCTCCTCGCTCGTATTCGTGCCGTCTTGCGCCGGACCCGTGTCGTCAACATCCAATACGGACCACTACGTTACGATGAGGAGAGCGGACGCGTTTTGTATGAAGAACAAGAGATTGTCCTCACACCGAAAGCGACGGCCATCTTGAAACTGTTCCTTCAGCACCCGAATCGACTCTTCAATCGCCTAGATTTATTTGATCTCGTCTGGCCCTACTCTGCAGAATCCGACCCTCGCACAGTTGATGCGCATATTCGTATGATTCGAGAAAAGTTAGGAGATGCAGGATTTCCGATTGATGATTATTTAAAGACGGTATGGGGACGTGGATATCGATGGACCGAGGAGCGTTCCGGATGAAGCGAAGTCGTAACAGTCTACCGTTTCGCATCAGCCTCATCTTTCTCCTATCAACCCTATTGATTGAAGGTGTGTTGTTTCTTCTCCTCTATCACACGCTTCTCGGCGAACGCGTTGTAGAAGAAATCAATCGCCTCGAATCTCGGGCCGAGAGCCATGCGAGCGTATTAGCAATGAATTTTTCCGAAGAGACGATTGATCATGTAGCGACCATGGAAAGTGAGACCGATACGAAAGTCGCCATCACTGATCCCACGCATCATCTTCTTCAGACTTCACGCTTCTTTCCCCAAGTCCTTGCCGATACAGTCGATTCTAAAAAACAAACTGGCCCCTTCGACGACACGACTGTCCTAGAGGACGACTGGGAAAACGAACCGTATTTGAGCGTTCGTACGCCAATCACAGATGATACCGACAGACGGTATGGATACGTCTATATGTTTTTACCGACCGAAATCATTCATGGAATTAGCCATCGGCTCCAGTGGCGATTCCTATATATCACGGCGATCGCGCTCGTAACGACCGTCTTGACGTTCATCCTCTTGAGTCGATTGATTTCAAAACCAATTCAATCATTGAAACAAGCAACGGAGAACGTATTGACAAACCCAGACGATTTACGGTTACCGACGAATCGTGTCGACGAAATCGGTGAATTAGCGCGTGCCATCGAATCGATGTCAGTGGAACTATCAAGACTACGGCGGGAACGTCGTCAGTTTTTATCCGACCTATCGCATGAAATCAAGACCCCTCTCACTTACTTGAGGGGTTACGCCGAAATCGCTTCGAAAGAAGGCACGCCCGAATCATTACGCAAACAGTCGATTCAAACGATTTTAGATGAGAGCCGGTCGCTCACAGAGCTCGTCGAAAATGCGTTTCAATTGGCACAGCTCGATGAAAACACATTCTTGTTGCACCGAGAAGAAGTGACCGTCACGACGTTTTGTGCGGACTTACGTCGAATGCTCGATACGATGTTCCGGATGACGACGATTCACTTCGATGCTGCACCGAACACGGGACAACAAGACATCGCTCTTACATTGGATCGGCACCGGATGCTCCAAGTCTTCCGCTCCATCGCCCATAATGCGATTGAACATAGTGAGGCCTCTCATGTCTCCCTACGCTCAAACGTCACGGACACTCACCTGATCCTGACCATTACAGACAATGGGAAAGGCATTCCTGAAAAAGATTTACCTCACATTTTTGACCGCCTGTATCGTGTGGAAAAATCACGGTCCCGACAGACCGGTGGCAGTGGACTCGGACTCGCCATCGCTGACCAAATCGTCAACCGTCACGGCGGAGAATTGACAGTCACGTCTGACGCATCGGGCACTTCTTTCACCATCATGCTTCCACTCGACAAAAAGACGCCTATCCTTTAATGGAAAGGCGTCTTTTGATCAGTTGAGCTCACCTTTGTCGAGGCGCATCTCCCATTCCCCGTCTGTAAACTCATATACGCTGTTATCCGATGTGACGAGCAACATGTGCTCCTCTTTGACTGCCAATTTGATTGGCACAGCATCCGCTTGAAGCTCTGGAAGGTTGAACGTCTCTGTCGACTCATCGTCTAAGTTGAAACGAACCCCTTCGAAAGAACCATCTGTCTGTCGTACGTAGGCCAACTGTCCCTCATCCGCTCCGACCGTGACAACTTGTTCTGCTTCAACAAGTGGCTCGAACGAATCTCCAGAGTCATTCGAAACGAGGATGCCGGACGGCCCGTACAAGAAGACGCGCTCCGCATCCGTCGCATCGGCGACGATACCTGCCACTTGCGCTTCCTCTATTCCTTGCACCTGCATCGGTTCAAATGAGCTCCCACCATCGATGGAACGATAAAATCCCGGTTCTAGCTCCGAGGTCGCTTCTTCCAGATAAACGTAGAGTGTACCTGTGGCATAACCGGCGCTCATATAGTGAAAATCTGCCTCTCCTTCAAGCGACCGACTCTCGAGTACCACCCCATGATTTTTTCCATGCATGACCCCAAGTGGATTTTTGAAATCTGTCCGACGATCGGGGTGACCGCTCGCATAAAATCCATCCTCGACGACTTCAAACCCCATATAGTCATGGCGATTTGTCGGAAGCGTATACCAACCGTCTTCTCGATATTCCATCAACCCGGCATGAGTTGCGATGACAGGACGTTCGTCGTCTTGCCAAAATCCTGCCCCGTGGATGTGGGAGACCATTTCATCCGCTCCCACGCGTTGCCACATGTCCTGTGTCGCTGTCGTTTCGTTTTCTGATTGATTTGTATCCGATGGTTCCTCTTCTGCTCCACACGCCGACAAGAGCAGGGGAGTCAGTAATAGTGATAGCATAAACGTTCGTTTCATCTCAATCCCTCCATCATTAGCATCCCATCTAGCATACGTGCTAAAGATGAAAAACTTGTTAAATCTTCAAAAGTCGGGCGTTGATGGCGACAATGATTGTACTTAGACTCATCAAAACGGCACCGATGGCTGGTGATAGGATAATGCCAATTGGTGCCAACACGCCCGCAGCGAGTGGGATGGCGACGATGTTGTAACCAGCGGCCCACCATAGATTTTGAATCATCTTACGATACGTGTTTTGTGAAAGTTCCAAAATCGATAGGACATCTTTCGGATTACTGCGGACGAGGACGATGTCTGCCGTCTCGACGGCAACGTCTGTCCCGCTCCCGATTGCGATTCCGACATCAGCTTGCGCTAAGGCCGGGGCATCATTGATCCCATCTCCGACCATCGCTACTTTGCTGCCATCTTTCTGGACGTTTTTTACCTGGTTCGCCTTGTCGTCTGGCAATACTTCGGCATACACGTCATCGATACCGAGCTGACCCGCGACCCAATGCGCGACCTTCTCGTTGTCCCCCGTCAACATGATGGAGCGGATGCCTTTTTCACGAAGGGCCTCGACGGTCTCCCTCGCCTCTTCCCGTACTAGATCGGCCATCGCAATCATACCGACCCATTCACCGTCCTTCAGGACAAAGACGACGGTTTTGCCTTCTTCCGATAATCGCGTGAACGTTTCTTCATCGATTTGAATGTGTTGATCACGGATATGACGTGGACTGACGACTTGTATGTGCGCACCGTCAACCGTTCCTTCTAAACCGACACCTGTGATGGAGCCAAAATGATCGACAGCGGAGAGCTTCAACTCCCGTTTTTCTATTTCTCTCAATACTCCTTGTGCGAGTGGATGTTGCGACTCACGCTCAACCGATCCTGCAAGTTGTAACACGTCTTCTTCCGTATAAGATGAGCTCGCCTGTACGTCCGTGACGCCGAAATTCCCTTCCGTCAACGTACCGGTCTTATCAAAGATGACGGCATCGAGTCGACGTGCTTCTTCAAATTGGGTCCGATTACGGATGAGAAGACCTTGTTTCGCCGATAGCGCTGTCGAAACTGCGACGACGAGCGGTGTCGCCAGTCCGAGTGCATGCGGACACGAGATGACCATGACCGTCACCATCCGTTCGACCGCCGTCCCTACCGAGTAGCCGAGCATGAACCAGATGGTGAACGTGATGACTCCAGCAGCAATCGCGATGTAGAACAAATATTTCGCCGCACGGTTTGCCAAGTTTTGAGCCCGTGACTTCGATTTTTGGGCTTCGCTCACCAACTCGATGACTTTTGACAAATACGTAGTTTCTCCCGTACCGATCGTTTCAATCGTCAAACTCCCTTCTTGGTTGATGGAACCTGCGATGACGTCCTCACCTTCGGACTTTTCGACCGGGACCGATTCACCTGTCAACATCGACTCATCGATTGTCGTCTGCCCTTTGATAATCTTCCCGTCTACCGGAACCTGTTCCCCTGGTTTGACGAGAATCCGATCTCCTTCTTTAAGCTCAGAGATCGGGACGTCCTCCGTCTCTTCCCCGTTGATGCGATGCGCCTCGTTCGGTAACAGTTGGACGAGTTGCTCCAACGCATTTGACGCCCCCATGACCGAACGCATTTCAATCCAGTGACCGAGTAGCATGATCACAATCAGTGAAGCGAGTTCCCAAAAGAAGTCATGTCCACTTCCGTATCCAAAGACGACAGCGGCACTATAGAAGTAAGCGACACTGATTGCCAAGCCGATCAGCATCATCATACCCGGGCTACGATCCCGCAGCTCATCCACACTCCCTTTTAAGAATGGCCATCCACCGTATACATACACAATCGTCGCTAAGACAAACAAGATTGTTTTTTCAAATGGAAAATCAAGTTCAAATCGAAGCCATTCTTGAATCATATCCGACAACAGGAGGATCGGAATCATCAAACCGAGCGAAACAAAAAAGCGCCGTTTAAAGTCTTCAATCATATGTTCATGTCCATGTCCTCCGTGATGAGAATCATGACTCTCTTCATGGTGTTCATGATGTTCGTGATGTTCGTGATGTTCATGCTCCATTATTCATCCTCTCCTTTATACGGATGATATACCCCTGTGCGGTATATTGATAAACGAATTTAGGCTTTCATGTTTCTTTCACAATTAAGTGGTAAAACAAAGTAAGGACTGATAGATAAAGGAGTGTTAAATGATGAAATCAAAAGGAATATGGTTCCTATTAACGGGGATATTGATCGGGATCATTCTAGTTCTACTGTTCGTCTTATTCAATGGAAGATGGAACATGAACAATATGAATCATATGTGGGACAACAATTCAACGTTTGAACAGATGGATGATTATATGATGGGCAACGATGGAATGACAGGAAATGGCGGACCGATGGGACACGGAACGACGCAAGCAATCGAGGCATCTGATGAACCGGAACAATCGCTTCCGATTCCCTCCCCCTTGAAACCAAACCGCGTCACGGACAGTACCGTCTATTATACGGTAGTAGCAGATGAAGGAACGTCACAGTTCTTTCAAAATGGAAAATCGACAGAAACGCTTGGATATAACGGAAACTTACTCGGACCGATGCTCGAGCTCCCAAAAGGAAAGACAGTCGTGATTGATACAATCAACCGATTGGATGAACCGACAACGTTCCACTGGCACGGTCTTGTCATCCCTGCCGAAATGGACGGAGGGCCGCATCAAGCTATAGCAGCGGGCGACCGTGCACAAGTTCGACTCGATATCGACCAAGAGCCGAGTACGCTTTGGTTTCACCCCCATCCGATGGGCGCAACAGCTGAACAAGTTTACAAAGGGCTCGCCGGTCTTCTTTATGTGACCGACGATGCACAGAGTGGTCTCCCGAATGACTATGGTGTCGACGACATCCCGCTTATCGTACAGGATCGGCTCTTCACAAAAGATGGTGAACTTGACTACGATGCTCATATGAACGTCGACGGGACGACGGGCGATACGATTCTTGCGAACGGAGCCATTAATACAACGTTTGATGTCCAAACCGAAACGCTCCGAGTCCGCCTTGTCAATGGTTCGAACGCGCGCGATTTTGACTTTACACTATCGAATGGGGAAAACATGACGCAAATCGCGGCAGACGGCGGGCTGTTGGAACAACCGGTTTCTTTGAAGACCATCTCGTTGACACCAGGTGAACGGGCCGAAGTGTTAATTGATTTTTCAGAAATAGAAGATGATGTCGCCTTAGAGGCTGATGGAGTATCTTTCACTACGTTTCGTGTTGGTGAACTCGACAAAGCGTCCATCGATATACCAACGAGCAAGAAAACACCGACTCCAGTGAATACGAAAACAGACCGTCAGCTCACCTTGTTCGGGATGGGGAACATGGTGTCCATCAACGGCGATACGTATGATCCAGACCGAATCGATATAAAAGTGAAACAAGGGGACACAGAGATATGGGAAATCGAGAACAAACCAGACATGATGGGCGGGATGACGCATCCCTTCCACATTCACGGTGTCCAGTTCCGAATCATCAGTCGAGATGGCAACCCACCAGCCGATTATGAGAAAGGTTGGAAAGACACGGTAGCCGTCGCTCCTGATGAACGGGTAAAAATTGAACTTACCTTCACCGAAACCGGCACGTTCATGTATCATTGCCACATCCTCGAGCATGAAGAGAACGGGATGATGGGACAATTAAATGTGACCGAATGACCCAACACCTCTCCGTTCACTCAACGGAGAGGTGTTTTGCATGTCCGTCCCAATTTCGGTACGTTTCTGTTAGGACTATCGCCTGTATAGGGATTCCCGCTCGAATGTCGTATACTAGTTGTGAACGACTGTACAAATGATTGCGAGGAGGTAGGTTGATGCGCCGATTTCGTAGGGTAGTACAAAAGCGATCCGCTCGTCAAAAACAGGAACGTCACACGTTCTCCATCGCTTCCGTTGTGGAAGAAGTGCAGGATGCGATATGTTATATCGATTTTTCGAAACACCGTCTTTATACGAATCACCTGCTTCGTCACTGGTGCCCTTCGATGATGACACAATCGTTCACTTCCATGGAAACGTTAACTCGTTTCCTCTATACAATTTTTGAAGAGCATGGAGCAGATATGGCGCAAGTTGCGCACATGATTCAAGAATTGCTCGAGTGCGAGACCGAGACATGGCCAAGCATGACGTCACGACGCGTTCGGTTTGATGACCGGACGCTACACCTGATCTTCAACTTCACCCGAACACCAAGAGGCGTCTTCATCATGTGGCGTGACCAAACCGAGACCGTTCGCTTTGAAGAACGAAGAAACGCGTTTATCGCTGAACTGTCCCATGACTTCCGTACTCCTCTGACTGCCATTCATGGCTATACTGAATTGTTGATGAACAATCATGATGGTAATGAAAAAACGTCCAAAATGTTGCGGCATGTCAAAGAAGAGGCAGAGCGGTTAGATCGACTCGTCGATAACTTCCTCGATTATCAAAAAATTGATTATTCGGCAGAACAACTGGCCGTCACAACCTTTCCTCTTCTTCCTTTGCTTAAAGACATCACGGAGAGTTATCAGGCCATGTCACCAAATCATGAAGTGACTTACGCTGCTCCTCCCATCCATATTCAAGCAGACGAAGAAAAACTGAAACAAATGCTCCATAATCTGATTGGAAATGCGATTAAATACTCCCCTGAAGGAGGAACTGTGCACACACAGGTCGAGAATCAGGCAGGTACCGTCACCTTATCCGTCTCTGACACAGGAATCGGAATTCCAGCGGATGCACTCCCATATGTCTTTGATGAATACTATCGTGTCGATTCGAAAGCCCATCACACCATTAAAGGAACAGGGCTCGGTCTACGTATTTGTAAGCGAATTGCCGAGGCCCATGGTTGGGGAATCCATGCGGACTCCGTTTATGAAGAAGGTACGACATTCACGATTGAATTGCATGCACGTCACGCATCTTCTTATGTTCGTACGCCACCATACGTGAAAAGGTTCGACTGATACTTTTGATCAGCCGAACCTTTTTCATGCGACTTCTTTCACTGGAATGTCACACTCCATCTGTGCCGCCCGCATCGCGCGTGCCCGCTTATGGAACAAGAAGAGCAGCACGAGCGTCCCGAGTGTCGAGATGACGTACGGCAGGACCCCATCAAGCTTGAAGCCGATCGGCGCCGTCAAGATGTAGAACCAGACCGCATACAACATGAACGTCCCCGGAAGGAGCGCGATGTAATGGTTCTTCCCCTTGATGTACAGGTACATCGCCCCGACGAAGAGCGCGATGACCGCTGTCGTCTGGTTCGCCCAGTTGAAGTACTGCCAGAGCATCTGGAAGTCCATGTTCGTGAGCACGTATGAGATCGCGAAGAGTGGGAGCGCGATCCAGAGGCGTGACGAGAACTTCTTCTGTGCGACCGACAAGTAGTCCGCGATGATCATCCGGGCGCTACGGAACGCCGTGTCGCCTGATGTGATCGGCAAGACGATGACCCCAAGGATCGCGAGCGTCCCGCCGATGCTACCGAGCATGAGTGTCGCCACTTCTTGGACGACGAGTGCCGGCGTCCCTGAGTTGATGAGCCCGAGCAATTCACCCGGCTCGAAGATGGCCATCGCCGCCCCGGCCCAGACCATCGCGATGACCGCCTCGGCGATCATCATGCCGTAGAAGATGGAGCGGCCGTTGCTCTCGTTCATCGTCGTCCGCGAGATGATCGGCGACTGTGTCGCATGGAAACCGGAGAGCGCCCCACATGAGATCGTGAAGAACAGGAGCGGCCAGACCGGCAGGCCGTCCGGATGCATGTTCGTCAATGTCATCTCTGGAATCTTGTATCCTTGGGCGAACAAGCTGACCGCGATCCCGATGGCACTGATGACAAGTAATGCCCCGAAGAACGGGTAGATGCGTCCGATGATCTTATCGACCGGCAGGAGCGTCGCCAAGATGTAGTAAGCGAATACGGCGAAGATGACGAACATGAGCGTCGAGGCGTCCCCGTCGAACAAGTTGTTGATCATGTTACTCGGAGACGTGACGAACACCGTCCCGACGAGTAAGAGAAGTAAAAGTGCGAACCCGTTGACGACATGGCGGAGCGAGCGCCCGAGGAACTTCTCTGCCAGTTGTGGCAAGTGTGCCCCGTTATTCCGCAGGGAGATCATCCCGGTCAAATAGTCATGCACCGCCCCGGCAAAGATGGACCCGAACACGATCCAAAGGAAGGCGACCGGTCCGTAGAGCGCTCCCATGATCGGCCCAAAGATTGGTCCGACGCCGGCGATGTTCAGTAATTGAATCATCGAGTTCCGTTTCTTGCCCATCGGCACGTAGTCGATGCCGTCCCGGGAAGCGTAGGCGGGCGTCGTCCGCTCCTCCTTGATGCCGAACGTCTTCTCGACGTAACGACCGTATACGAGATAACCAAGTAATAATATTCCTAAAGCGATGAAAAATGTAATCATGTAGGATGCCTCCATTAAAGATTGAATTGATTTATTGTGAAAAATATCACATAAACAATATAGCAAGAGTTTTTCCCTTTGAATAGACAGATTGTTCATTTTTTCACATGTTTATTTATCTGTTCATTATTTGGACAAACCTCATGGTTGAGCCATTTTCATGAAAGCGTTCTCGGAATTGCATGAAGGATTGCATTTGCGGGAATAAGGATGGCAGGACAAAGAAAGGGTGACAAATCATGAAACAACGTGGATACTTATCGATTCCGGTCGCTGTTGTGTTCGCTGTCGTATTCGGTCTCACGCTCGACAACTGGTGGCTCGGGATTGGGATTGGCATCGCCATGTTCTTCGCGTTTCGAGGTACGAAGAAAAAAGCGTGAAGACTATATGATTTTTGCACATCTTACGATTGACATTATTTTGCAGACTGCTACGGTTAACGTATAGTCTATGAAAAAGGTCGTGAAAGAATGACGCTCACTGTTCTATTGCTCAATGCCTGTGTCGCATTCACCGGGTTTTATGTGATTTCAAAAATTTATCACTCTTCTCTATTTAATTCACAGCGTCTCCGTGGCTTCATCATCGGTTTGATGGCAGGTGCGCTAGGTCTTTTTTTAATGTATAACGCCGTTGAAGCCAATGACACAGTTCGTGTAGATTTACGTCACCTACCACTCGTCTTACTCGCTTTTTACGGAGCCCGGTCTCCATTGTTAATTGCCACACTTGTTATCGCGAGTACGCGTTTCTTGTTTGGGGTGACCGAGCAGGCTGTGATTGCCTTTATCGCGACGTTCATCGTCAGCATCGGCATGCTTTGGATTCACCGACTTTTGTTAGAACGTTTCTTCTTTCAAAGTATCTTTTTGAACGTATGGGCGCTGCTCGTCATCTCAATCGCTGTCTATATCAATATGGGATGGAGTGCGGCGTATGTGTCACTCGTTTTGACCATTTGGATGGTCGGCATGCTCGTCGGGCTGCTCTCGAGTACGCTCACGATTGATTTAGAGAAGACGACTCGACGCGCGCTCGAGTATAAGCAATCTTCCGAACGAGACCACTTGACCGGATTGTTCAATCGTCGAGTCTGGGATCGTTATACCGCCACACTTGGAGAAGAAAATCGTACCTACAACGTCCTCGCTCTCGACATCGATCATTTCAAACAAGTGAACGATACATATGGTCACGGTAATGGTGATCTCGTCTTGCAACAGTTTGCTGACATCCTTAAGGTGGAGACACGTGCCCACGATACGGTCGCTCGCATCGGCGGAGAAGAATTCGTCATCTTGATGTACGACTTGACCCCAAAAAAAGTGGATAAAGTGGCCAATCGCATTCGGGAACGAATTGCCACTGAAGTATTTTATTTAAATAACTTTCCTCCGATTCAAATCACTACATCTGTAGGTGTCGCCCATGGTACCGCCCTTTCCATCAAGCGTATGGTCGACCTTGCGGATTCAGCGCTCTATCAAGCGAAGAACGAAGGACGCAACCAAGTCGTCGTCTCGACTTATGAAACATCAGAACCAATCATGACATGAATGAACCCAGCTCCCTCTATTGAAGGAGCTGGGTTTTCGTTTGCTTATTTCACGAACCGTTCGACTTCATCCGTCATGATGGCTGAAACTGGAAACGGAGGTAGGTCCTTCACGTTGTTAATTGTGTAGAGACGTGCCTCAAGTGACGTGCGCCTCATGTCTTCCCATGCAGTTGAACCGATAAATTCAACCTGAGCATGAATCGCCTCGGCCCGAATCGTCTCAGCAAAAGAGACGATGTCCGACTCGCCCGTGAGCGTCAAGACCGCAAGACGTGCGTGGGGCGCCACATCCCGCATTCGGACGAGCGTCTCCCGATTGAATGAGGAGAAGACAACTCGATTAGTCAGCTGAAACTCGTTGACGGCGAGCCAAGCGAGGCGTTCGATGCCCGGATACGCGTATTGGTCCGTCTTCAATTCGACGTTCAGCGTGACGTCACTCCGTTCAATCAATCCGAGCACTTCTTCTAGCGTCGGAATGTGTTCGTACCCGTCAATCTTCAACTGACGTAGCTCTTGGAGTGTCATGTCTTTCACCCATCCGGTCCCGTCTGTCGTCCGGTCGACGGTCTCATCATGAATGACGACGAGGCGACCGTCCTTTGATAACTGTACGTCCAGCTCGATTCCGTCCACGTACGGGAGAGACGCCTCGAACGCCGACAGTGTATTTTCCGGGTAATTGGCGCTATAGCCACGATGTGCGTAAATCAACATCTCATTGCCCCAAGGTGGAAGTCGTCTCGTCAGCCGCACGCTTCAATGCCTCTTCGACCGACACGCCTTGATACAAACTTTCCATCGCGTTGACGACGCTTTGACGTGATTGCGGGAATGTCGAGATGAGCGCACCTTGTGTCGCCGGTGACGCCTTCGTCTCACTGAGTTGGTCGACCGTCACTTTGAGCTGTGGATATTTCGCCCACATCTCTTTCACGACTGGTTCGTTGTACGCTTCAGGATTGATGGCGAAGTATCCTGTATCGACATGCCACTGCGCTTGTGCTTCCGTTGATGACACATGCTTCATGAACTCCCATGCACCTTCTTTCGTTTCGTCAGCAATCCCGTCACCCATCCAGAGTGAAGCCCCTCCAATGACGACACCTTGACGATCTGCTTCATTCGGTACTGGTAAATACGATGCGCCGATTTCAAAGTCTGCGTTGTCCGCAACGGTCCGGATTCCTGCTGACGAATCAAGATACATGGCGACTTTTCCAGATTGGAATGCCGCACGCATATCGTCCCAGTTCTGACCGACGTTTAGGAACGTCTCCTCATCGTACATCTCTTTGATGAGGTTGAACGCATTCTGACCTTCTTCCCCATCGAACACCGCCTTCGTCGGCTCATCGCTTCGTCCGTTATCGTTGTCGACGTACAGCCCACCTTGTGCAGCCACGAGCTGTTCAAAGAACCAACCATAGTTGAGCATCGTGAAGCCGGTCTGACCGTCCGTCGTCAACTTCTTCGCCGCCTCTTTCAACTCGTCATACGTCCGTGGCGCCTTCTCCGGGTCGAACCCTGCTTTTTCAAACGCCTCCTTGTTATAGATGAGGACCGGTGTCGATGAGTTGAACGGCATCGAGTATTGTTTGCCATCGACCTGATAGTAACTCAAGATATTCTCTTCCCACACACTCGTGTCAAAGTCCTCTTTGTCGATGAACTCCTGAACTGGTGTAATCTTGTTCGAGTCAATCATGTATTTCGTCCCGACCTCAAACGTCTGCATGATGGCAGGCGCGTCTTCCGAGCCGGCGACCGCATTGAACTTCGTCAGCGCTTCCTCGTACGTTCCTTGAAAGATTGGCTTCACTTCATAGTCGTCTTGCGAAGCATTGAACGCATCGACCTGACTGTTTAATGCTGTCTCCAAGTCACCGCTCATCGCGTGCCAAAAGACGACCTCTGTCTTTCCTTCTTCCGTCGTCGCCGCGACCGGCGCCGCTTCTTCACTTCCACATGCCCCGAGTAGTAACACCGAACTTGCCAACCCTGCGAATAATCCAAGCTTTTTCATTTGTCATGTCCCCCTATTATTTGATTGCGCCTTGCGTCAACCCTTCTTGCAAGTGCTTTTGTCCTGCGAATAACAATAAAAGTGTCGGAATGATAATCAAGATGACCGCCGCCATGACGACGCCCCAGTCCGAGGCGACCTCGTTCGACTGCATCTGCTTGATTCCGATTTGGACCGTCCTCGCCTGTTCCGTGTTCGTGACGAGAAGCGGCCATAAGTACATATTCCAAGTCGTTAAAAAGCTATACACTGACAATGTGACGAGCGGTGTCTTCGAGACCGGCAAGACGACGTTCCAAAAGAAACGGAAGCGACTGATTCCAGCAATTTGGGACGCCTCGTACATCTCATACGGAATCGTTTTAAACTGTTGCCGAAGTAAGAACGTCCCGAATGCGAGTGCGAAGAACGGCACAGACAGTCCCCAGACGCTATTCAGCCAGCCGAGCGACTGGATTGTCAAAAAGTTTGGCACCATCGTCGCTTCCCACGGCACCATCATCGTCGCCAGGAAGAGCATGAAGATGAGCCCTTTTCCTTTAAAGTCGATGAAAACAAAGGCGAACGCCGCTAGACTCGACAAGACGACCTGTCCGACCATCACGAGGAGCGCGACGATCAAACTGTTGAGCAGGTATGTCATCATCGGGATGCGCTCGAACGCGGCCACATAGTTTTCAAATGAAGGCTCACGTGGAAGCAGATGCCCTTGGAGCACTTCCTTTCCGTCCATCAGACTGATCGAGAATGCGTACCCGATTGGAAACAGCATGACGGCGGCACTCAAGATGAGTAAGATATATACGCCTACATTCCGTAATCTCATTGGTAATGCACCTTCCTTTCGACCAGTTTGAACTGGAGCCATGTCAACAGAAGGACGGCAATAAACAAGAGCACGGCCTGGGAACTGGCACTCCCGACGTTGTAGTTGATGAACGCATCTTTATAGATAGCATAGACGATGACGTTCGTCGCATTCGTCGGTCCGCCTTTCGTCAACAAATCAATCTGCCCGAACGTCTGGAAGGCGTTGATGAGTGAGATGATGCCGACGAAGAAGAGTGTCGGCGACAACATTGGGATCGTGATGGCGCGAAGTTGTGTCCAGTAACTTGTCCCGGCGATGTCCGCACTCTCGTATAGCGTTCGGTCGATGTTTTGCAGACCACCGAGCAGAATCAAGAAGGTGAAGCCGATATTCATCCAGACGGTCGCGAGCGACACGGAAAGGAGCGCATATTGTGGATCAAGGAGCCACTGGACGCCACTTGCCCCCACTGCCTCGAGAAACCGGTTGAAGATACCGATCGACGGATTATACATGAACATCCAAATGACCGATGACGCCGCGACGCTCATCCCCATCGTCGCCGAAAAAGCCGTTCGGAAGATGCCGATTCCTTTCAACTTCTCATTGGCGAGGAGTGAGAGACCGAGCGCAACGAGAATCGTGAGCGGGACCGTCAAGAGAACGAATCCAACCGTCGCCTGAATGCTTTGCCAAAATGCCGCACTCGTGAACAGGTTGCTGTAGTGCCCCACTCCGACAAATTCGAGTGGTGTCCCTTGTGTGTCGGTTCGGAAAAAACTTAAATAAATCGTTCGCAGAAGCGGGTAGACAAGGAAGACACCAAACAAGACGATAGACGGAGACAAGTACAACAATCCGCTCGCTGCGTCCGACAGTCGCGTGTGGACTTTCTCTCTCGGTAAGGCGACCGTCATTGGAACACCTCCAACGCCTCAAACAGTTTCGGTTGTCGTGGCTCAATGCGCTGCCCGTTCGTATCAAATAGCGACATCTGTTTCGGGTCCACATAACACGCCACTTTTTCTCCGACGGTGAGCGGCCATTGTCCTGGCCATTTCGCCAACCATTCATTACCACCGACATCGAAGGCGAGAATCGTCTCGGTCCCGAGTACTTCGATGTTTTTCAACTCTGCATAAAACGTCACGTCTTCGTCTGCCGGTTTAATTTGTTCCGGACGTACGCCGAGCGTCGCCTCTGACATTTCTGTCAATGCGTTCGGATGGAACAGACGTCCGTCCGCTGCCATCCACCCTCTCTCTTGTCGGGTGACCTCTACTAAGTTCATCGGGGGCGATCCGATAAACGAGGCGACGAACGTATTCGCCGGTTTGTTATATAAGTCGAGCGGCTTTCCGACTTGTTGCACTTCTCCCTCATTGAGGAGCATGATGCGGTCCGCCATTGTCATCGCCTCGACTTGGTCGTGGGTGACATAAATCATCGTCAGTCCGAGTTTTCGCTGTAACTGGCGAATCTCTGAACGCATCTTTGCCCGTAGTTTCGCGTCCAAGTTCGAAAGCGGCTCATCCATCAGACAAATGGGTGCCTCGGTCACGATGGCACGTGCCAAGGCGACACGCTGTCGCTGACCTCCAGATAGCTCACGCGGTTTCCGTTTCAAGTAATCGGTGAGCCCGAGTGTTTCCGCCGCCTGTAGGCAACGCTCCCGCTGTTCAAGCTTCGTCAGTCCTTTCGTATGTAGACCGAACGTGATATTTTTCTCAACCGTCATATGTGGGTAAAGGGCGTAGTTTTGGAACACCATCGACAAGTGACGCTCACTCGGCTTCATCCCGTTCGCCGCCACACCGTCGATGCGAAGCGTTCCGCTTGTGATGGATTCGAGTCCGGCAATCATCCGAAGCATCGTACTCTTCCCGCAACCGGACGGACCGACGAGTGCGAAAAACTCTCCTGCTTCAATCGTCACGTCAATCCCTCGAATGACTTCCGTTTCCCCGAATGATTTCGCCAGTTGTTGTAGTTGTATCGATTTCATGCTAATTCCTCCTTCTGACTTTGTACGTGCCAAAGTCGTTCATCCCCAGTCGATACGGCGAATGCCCCGTGATCGAGGGCGCGGTGCACGTCAATCGGTTGACGAATCATGCCACCCGTCACAATCGGAAAGGAGACTTCCCGGGAAATCTTCTCGACGACGCTCGGAATCAAACCGGGCATCAGTTCGATCGCATCCGGTTGTTGCGCCTCGGCGAGCTTGAGCCCGCTCGTGACAGCATCGGAGTCGACGAGAAAGAGTCGTTGGACCGTCAAGAGCCCCGCTCGCTTCGCATGCTGAAGGACCGACGCTTTCGTGGTGACAATCCCATCGGCGCCGACACGTTTGGCGAGGTAATCGATGCCGTCCCGGTCGAGGCTGATCCCATTGATTCGCTCGGCGTGGAGGAAGACCGTTCGATTCTCTCGCTTCAAGTGCGCCACATAGCGGTCGAGTGTACTAAGCGTTCCCATCATGAGAAACGTCGTCGTCACATCCGTCTGCAAAAACGCCTCGATTTGTTTTGGACTTTTGATGGAGGCAATCATCCGTTCTTGTCCGATTCGTGCAATCGCTTCATTCACTTGAATCATCCTTTCTTGAAAAAAAGGACCAACAGAAACGACACGTCATCGACGTACGGGCTTCTGTTGGTCTCTCAAAGGTTCTACCGGTAACTATTCACTTGGAGTGAGGGGGTCTCACAGCTCCTATCGTAACGAACGATTGTAAAGACACGATAAAGGAATCGCAAAGTTTCATGAAGAGAACGTAAAAAAACCGATTCACGGGGAATCGGTCAATGTCTGTTCGGCTTTCGCTAAGATGTCGGCTTTCACGTCATCATCCCGTCCCTGCCAATTACGGACCATCATCTTCATCCGCTGGTTTTTCGAGAATCGTTCTTCGTGACGATCGATGAACTGCCAATAGAGGGCGTTGAACGGACAGGCGTCGTCTTCTGTCGTATGTTTTGGGTTGTATGGGCAATCCCGACAGTAGTCACTCATCCGGTCGATATATTTTCCGGAAGCGACATACGGTTTTGTGGCGAGCTTTCCACCGTCCGCATGAAGGGCCATCCCGAGTACGTTCGGTAAGACGACCCAGTCATAGGCATCGATATACATCTCGTTGAACCAGTCGCTCGTCTGCTTCGGATTGATTTCAAACAATGTCGCATAGTTTCCGAGCACCATCAGTCGTTGGATATGATGATTGTGGGCATGTGCGACGACCGGTTTCAAACTTTGATGCAGACAGTTCAACTCCGTCTTCGCATCCCAGAAGAAGGACGGTAAGTCGCGTTCATGCTTGAACGTGTTCACGTCTTCATAACCGGGCATGACAGAAAGATAGACGGCGCGCATATATTCCCGCCAACCGAGGATTTGCCGGACGAATCCTTCAATCGACGATAGCGGTGCATCCGCCTGACATGCCGCATTAACGACTTCTCGCGGTGTCAGTAGACCGATATTGATGGCAGCCGACAATAGACTGTGCGACATCTCCGGTTCATCCGTCATCATCGCATCTTGATACGGACCGAACGTTTCAAGTCGTTCTTCTACGAACCGTTTTAGCGCACGTCTCGCCTCGGTATGTGTGACCGGCCAATGGAACGGGGTCACCTCCCCCGGATGTTCCGAGAACGTCGACTCGACTTTTTCGATAACGTCTTTCGTGATTGAATCCGGACGAAAATGAACGGCCGATGGGAACGATAGTCCTTCTTTCGGCGGTTTTCGGTTATCCGCATCAAACGACCATTTCCCACCACGTGGCTTCCCCTCTTCGAGCAAGACATCGAATCGCTTCCGCATGTGGCGATAAAAACGATCCATTCGCCACGGCTCATTCCCGAGCGTCTCGGTCGCTTCCTCTTTTGATAAGTAGAAGAGCGGAACATCCGTATGTTCGACCAGTTTATGCTTCTTCGCGAATTGTTTCAGTTTTTTCGCCATCGGTTCGTCCGTGACGGCGGTGACATGAATTTCGTCCGGACTGTACTGTTTCACATGATTGTCCCATGCCTCTTGGAACGAATCCGCCTCGTGATAATCCACGGTGTATCCTTTATCGCGCAATTCTTCCGCAAAGTGTCGCATCGCAGAGAAGATGAGGACGAGCTTTTGTTTATGGTACGGACGCCACGTCGCGCGCGACGTCGCCTCGATCATGACGATAACGTCATCTTTTTTTACATCCTTCAGCATCGCAAGCTCGTGCGAGAGTTGGTTGCCGAGTATCCAAAATGAACGCATGTTGTTGACTCCTTTGTCTCATCAATATGCTACAATCGAGCTACTTTCAAAGTGAGGTGACAGTATGCTCCCACAAGTGTTCAAAAACTGGGTGGACAGTCAGTATGAAAATCCACGCGGCCCTGTCGGAAAATATATCGGGGAAAAGATGGTGCGCCAACACCGAATTGAAGTCAAATGGACGATTGAACAGTTACATATTCAATCCGGTACATCGATTTTAGAGCTCGGGTGCGGGGCTGGTGATGCGATGGCAACCATCCTTCAACGACATCCTGACGTACATGTCATGGGTCTCGACCGATCTAAAACAATCATCGATTCAGCAAGACAGCGCAATCAGGCTTCGATTCATACAAAACGGGCCAACTTGATCCAAGGAGATTTGCATCAACTTGAGGTGACGGACGCATCCATCAATCACGTGTTCAGCATTCACACACTATATTTCTGGAGAGATGTCACGACCGTTCTGTCTGAAATCGAACGCGTCTTGAAACCGAATGGCACATTTGTCATCACCTACTGTGACGGGAAAGGTGAGATCGAATGGAACGACATCTCCGAGATGGTTCGGAATCAATTCATCCCCGCGGCGGTGAACCTCGGATTCAAGGATGTATCGGTACAACGTGGACCGGACTCCCGTGACTATCATACGGTCGCCGTAATCGGGCAAAAACCGATGCTCTAATCAGTACCCGTTTTTCATTCGATTCCTTCACGACAATCGGTTTCTTGTTGCTGAATGCAAAAACAGAGGCTAAACCAATGAGAATCCATCGGTTTAGCCTATTGGTATTATTGATCAAAATGATAGGTATTCTTCCCGCTCGATTTAGATTGGTACAGTGCAACGTCTGCCTCTTTCAACAATCGACTGAGATCCGCCTGTTCGTCGGAATCATATTGAGCGATGCCGATGCTCGCTGACAACGGGAGATGGTCGTCCCATTCTTTCAATACAGACAAGATCTGTTCAGCATACCCGATGACAGTCTCTTTTGATAACGCGTGTGCGATTTTAACTAGAAATTCATCCCCGCCTAAGCGATACACTTTTGAATCAGGAATCGGCTCTATCAAACGTCTCAGGCGAAGCGCCACTTCTTTCAAGACAAGGTCCCCCTCATCATGACCGAATGTATCATTCACACACTTGAACCCATCTAAATCAATCAAGAACAGTGCCCCACCTAGATTCGGATTCGTCTCAAAATAGTTATACAAGTAATGTCTGTTATAAAGATCCGTCAATTCGTCCCGTGAGGCACGACGTTCGAGTTCTAAATAGTAACTGAACATCCGAACCACTGCTAACTCAATCAAGTCAATCGCTAGTTTATCGAAATTCCGATACATTTGAAACTCATATGAGTGCATATGGCACCTCCACGCTAAAAATCATCCACACTCATTATATCGAACAGTTTGGTCTTTCCCTGTACCGATATATAAAAAATACCTCACGACGTCCATCGCGTCGTGAGGTATTGAATAGCGTCCTGATTGATTCATTCTTACAGCGGACTCTTCAAACTGGAAGCGAGTGCCTCATCAAACCGTGCGGTAATTTGATGCGGGCGAGTAATCGCTCCACCTACGACGACAGCATATGTTCCTAAATTCATACAACGCTTCGCCATCTCAGGTGTCAAAATATTCCCTTCTGCGATAACCGGTCGAGACACGTGGTCTAACACATCTTTTAGAAACTTGAAATCATCATGGTAGAGGAGAGATCCGTTTGTCTCTTTTGTATATCCATGTAGCGTTGTCGAAATATAGTCAAAACCAAGACGATCCGCTTCGATACAATCGTTGAGTGTTGCACAATCCGCCATGATTGCCTGTTTCGGATAAATCGAACGAATGGCATGCACCAACTCTTGAAGCGTCACCCCGTTCGGTCGGAGGCGTTGTGTCGCATCGAGGGCGATTACGTCCACGCCGACTTCAATCAACTCTTCGACCTCTTTCATCGTTGCCGTGATAAAAACGTCACTGTCTTCATAGTCACGTTTGACGATGCCGATAATCGGAACAGCGACCTGTTTTTTAATTTCTTGAATATCTTTCGCTGAATTGGCCCGAATTCCTTTGGCGCCACCTTGAACGGCCGCGATGGCCATCCGTCCCATAATGAACTCACTATGGAGCGGTTCATTTTCTAAAGCCTGGCACGAAACAATCAATCCAGTCGGTAATGTTGTCATACTGATTATTCACTTCTTTCTTTTAAACGATCAAGCGCTTTAAGCGTTCGCATGTAGTGCGCTTTTAATGCTTCATTCGTCTCCATCAATGTTTTCGTCACCGCATCTGCCGTAAAGAGAAGCGGGAGTTGGGTATTAATCAAGAATGCCTCTCCTGATGCACCGGCGGTCAACAAACGATAGTCGGCAAGCTCGGCAAGTGGCGAATGCTGATATCCGACGAACGCGACTGTCGTACAGCCCGATTCTTTTGCGAGTTGAACGGCTTGGACGACTTCTCGACTTTCTCCACTGTTTGAGAAAGCAATGACCAAATCTTCTGCAGTGACAATCGACGCGTCCATGACCATGCTATGACTATCAAAAGCCGTAGTTGCCAACAGTCCCATCCGTCTCAACCTGTATTCCATCTCTTGAGCAACCAGTCCAGCGTTGCCCAATCCATACAAATGGATGGAACGGCTCGAAGTAATTTCCTTACAAATAGCGAGCAACTCGTCTTGATCAATCAAATGAGCGGTTTTCTGAATCAATTCAATATATGATCGCTGCATCGGTTCGAGCGAAGTTGTTTGGGGCAAATTCGTTTCCGTCAACGTCTTTTGCATCATGAGCTTCAGTGAACTATAACTTCCCACTCCGATTTTTTTGCAAAACCGCGTGATGGTTCCTGGAGAAGTCGTAATCGCATTTGCTAAATCGGTAATGTTCATTTCGATTGCCTCATTCATGTTTGCCATCAGATAATCCGCAATCTTTTTCTCACTGTCTGTCATTTCTGAATACACGTGCTTCATTTGCTCCCACACGGTTCTTCCCTCCAACACATTTGTTATTCGCCCCGGCCTAACGCCTCTTGGACTTCATTCTTAATAATTGTAACAGAAGGACCGTAGATTACCTGAATCCCATTCCCTTTTTGAACTACCCCATGCGCGCCTGTATCTTTCAACAAGTCTTCACGGACATGTTGATTGTCGTTAACGGTAACGCGGAGGCGTGTCGCGCAGCAATCGACCGTCTCAATATTATCATCGCCACCTAGTGCCGCAATGATGGCTGTTGTACGACCTGATGCTGCGATGTCTGCCGTCTTCGCTACCTCATCCGAGCGTCCTGGTGTCATGAAGTTGAACTTCGTGATTAGGAAGCGGAACGTAACGTAGTAGAGCAAGAACCAGAAGGCACCGATGACCGGTACGAGCATCCAGTTCGTCTTGTCATTCCCTTGTAAAACCCCGAATAAAATAAAGTCGATGAATCCTCCGGAAAACGTTTGACCAATTGTAATCTCAAAGATGTGGGCCATCATAAAGGCAAGTCCATCAAAGATGGCATGGACCAAATAGAGGACTGGTGCCACGAATAAGAACGCGAATTCGAGGGGTTCCGTGATTCCCGTCAAGAACGATGTGAGTGCGGCAGAAAACAAGAGACCGAATACGACTTTCTTTTGCTCTGGTTTGGCACAGTGATACATCGCAAGCGCTGCACCGAGAAGACCAAACATCATCGTGATGAATCGTCCAGACATGAAACGCGCTGTCCCCTCATAGAACTGTGTCGTATTTGGATCAGCCAATTGTGCGAAGAAAATCTTTTGTGTTCCTTCAATCAATGTACCGTCGATGACCATTGAGCCCCCGAGTCCAGTAGTCCAAAACGGAATGTAGAAAATATGGTGCAACCCGAATGGCCCAAGCATCCTTAGGACGAACCCATAGATGAACGTTCCAATATAACCTGTTTTCTCAACGATACCACCTAGTGAGAAAATCCCATTCTGTACCGTCGGCCAAATGAAATAGAGTCCAATCCCAACACCAATCGCCACGAATGATGTAATAATCGGCACAAAGCGTGATCCGCTGAAAAAGCCAAGAAACTGTGGAAGTACTTGCTTGTTATAGCGGTTATGCAAGAGTGCCGTGACAATCCCAATCAATATCCCGCCAAACACACCGGTTTCGAGTGTTTGGATTCCAAGTGCCATTCCTTGACCGGCACTTGCTAAGTTCGTTTCCATCAACTCTCCTGTAATCTGAAGCATAGCGCTGATGGTCGCATTCATAATCAAATAACCAAGCATTGCCGCCAAACCGGCCGTTCCTTTATCAGACTTCGCAAGTCCAACAGCGACACCGATAGCAAATAATACAGCCAAGTTCGCAAATACAATCGAACCTGCGGCTGCCATAATCGTGAACAGATGTTGCAACCAGTCGATGTCAAGAAACGGATATGCTTGTACCGTATTTGGGTTAGACAATGCGCCCCCAATCCCTAACAATAGTCCTGCTGCCGGTAAGACAGCAATCGGCAACATGAACGATTTCCCGAATTGTTGCGCTCGTTCAAAGAGACGTGACATGAATAATTCCTCCTTAAAATCATTTTCACCTGAATCATAATATGAAAAATATTTTAATGCAAGCGTTTACGGTAAAAAAGATTTTTAAAAAGAGTGACCACTTTGGGCCACTCAAGATTATCCCCGACTCTTCCGCGTCAACGTCAATCCACCAAATCCACTAATCACGGCGATGTAAAATCCTAAATCGTAAAACCAGCCCGTGTTATTCACTTCATAAACACGGTACGTATCATTGAATAGCCCTAAGATAAGTGAGATCGGTGCAATCCATCCATGCCAAATGCCCCAGAAAAAACCTGCCGGGTCTGTCGTGTACGTTCCATCACCCGGTACACAGCCTCCAAGCAATGTGACGAGCGTCAACATAATGAGTATGATACCAAATCGTTTCATCGTTTATCCCTCCTGTTATGTGTATTCCCGTTTCTCGAAAAAAAGCACTGACAAACATCAGCGCCAAAGTTGAACCGTGTTCGCAAACTCAATATCGGTCGAGAGTTCACCGTCCAGCGCATGAATATCGAAGTCTTCCCCGTCGAGCCACTTTTGGAAGTCGAAGATGACCGGGTCGCGGTCCCCGCCGAGCGCAAACCATGTTTCGAGTGTTTCCGGGAAATAGGCAGCCGTGTGAATCGTCCCGGCCCAACTTTTATAAAGTTCAGAGAAGACTCCTTTATCGGAGTCGTTCATGAGACGAAATGCGCTTTCCGCATCTTGAATCAAGTGCTGCACCACTTTAATTTCCATCATGCGACGCGTGGAATCGTCCAGGTGGTAGCGATTCTCGTGTTGCAGTAACTCGAAATGATTCGTACATATATTGGATTCCCGCACTTGAATATCCCGCGGTGTCGCCTCGATTACGCGTGTCTTCGACGACTTGTCATGGACGACGTACGTGAAGGAACCACGATGCGGAATCTCTTTTAATAAGTCGACCGCTTCCTCCACGGTCGCGCACGTCTCAAGAATGATGCGACCGATCATCTGGCAGACAAATCCGTCACCCGGTCGACGACGATTGATAAAGTTGTACCCCATGGCGAGTCCTTTTTCATTCATCCCGTCCATGCGGCCCGTGACACGAGAGACCGGTCCGATGACTGCATATCCATCATCCGGTTGAAAGACATTGTAACGCCCGTCGTACGTCATCGGATGATAGTCGTAATTTCTCACAAGGAAATTGTCCCCTGTCAGAATCGAACATCCGCTGATTGGATTATTGACGCGGAAATGCCCGAAATGAAGCAGTGTATCATTGAGTGATAATTTTAGCTCATCTTGGAGGCCAATCAACTCTTCCCAAATCTTTGGAGCGAACTCCTCAAAAGCAGCCTTCGCCTCAGTCGCATCAATCTCAAATCGTGGGACGCGTAGTTTCCATTGGTCCGTTCGATTCTCGAGCAGTTGACTGCGCTTAATATATTTTCCTTGAAATCGTCCGAAGTCATAATGACTCCCCCGAAATTGTGTCAGTTCACTAGAGAATTGTTGCATGAAAAAACCTCCCTTGCGCCCATTATAGCGGACGCATGAGAGGTCTGTCTGAAGTGAGACTGTTTACAACTTGAACTGTTGACTCATTCGTTGCATATCCTCTGCCGTGCTCGACAAATCTTTGACGAGACGATTCATCGTCTCACTCGTCGCCGACATCTGTTCCGTGGAAGCGGCCACTTCCTCATTTCCGGCCGTACTTTCTTCCGAGATCGAAGCAATTTCAGACAGTCCATGTTGAATGTGATCCTGGTTCGTCTTCACTCGATCGAGTTGACCACGCATCGATCCAGTCAACTGTTGCATATGACGGACACTCTGTTCGATTTCAGTGAAAGCATGCTTCGTCGATTCGAGTGTCGCTTTACCTTCCTCAGCCGCTGTCATGCTTTCTGTAAACGTTTCCCCGAGCGCAATCGAGTTTTGTTTGACGCTTCCGACAATCTCCGAAATCTCACTGACGGAATCAGCAACACTGTCGGACAGTTTACGAATCTCTGAAGCGACGACCGCAAATCCTTTTCCGTGCTCACCGGCACGTGCCGCTTCAATCGCCGCGTTCAGTGCGAGTAAGTTCGTCTGTTGCGAGATTTGTCGAATCATCGTCACGAGTTCAGTCACCTCGTCGGCTTGTTGTTCAAAGTCTCGAACTTGTCCTTGTGACGTCTTCACCTGCTTATGGATATGTGTCATTTTGTCGACAGCACTTTCCATATAACTCAGACCGTCCATCGTCACCCGACTGACGACCTCTGCCTGTTCGCTCACTTGCTCTCCATCAGATGTCGTTTGCTCGACAAGCGTCGAAAATTCATTCATATGTCCATATAGACGCATCGTCAACACACTTTGGTTTTCGACACCACTCGCGATTTCTTCCATCGTATAGGCAATTTGTCGAGAGGCATCATTCACTTCTTCTGAGATGCCTGAGACGTTGCCGCTCTCGTCACGTACCGTCTGTGCCGACGTTTGAATACCGGAAATCAAATCTTTCAACATATGGGTCATTTTGTCCATCGATGCCGTGAGACGCTTAATTTCATCGTCCGATTTCAGATGAATTTTCTCGACCTCATTCGTTGCTGTCGCCAAATCGCCTTCCGCAATTGAGGTCGCCACGCGCTCTAGCGATTGGAGCGGTCGCAACTTCCATCCAAGATAACGCCAAATAACGACGGCTGACACCACAAGTAAGATGATGAGGCCGATGAGGATTGGGAGTAAACTCTCTTTCAATACTTCTCCCGTAATCGCTGCGACTTCGGTTGCAGCTTTATCGATGCCGAGTACACCAACGACCTCGCTACCGCGTTTGATTGGGACGAGTACCGTGACATACTCCCCGTACTCCGGATCATCGATGATATCGGTCGTGACGGTCTTTCCTTGAAATGCTGCCTCTACTCTTTCATACGTCAGCGCTGTGGTCGACGTCCCGATGTCCGCTGCATCTGCCGAATTCAAGCCATCCACGATGATTTGAACGTCTTCATCCTCAGTGGCAATCGTATACACATACATAGCTCCGATTTGTTGGCGATATGTATCTAGATATTCACGAAACTGTTCATATTGTTCATTTTTTGACGGATTCCCCAAAAAGGATGTATATGCATCTGCATCGAACTCCTCATTAATTCGTTCTCCGTCCTCAATCATCGTCGCATGAAGCGTGCTGAGTACGGAATGTTTCGTACTAAAATACTGAACGACCCCGAACGTGACGATGAGCAACGTGACGAAGACTAACATCGCTGCTAAAATGCGTGTCTGTAAGGATTGTGATTTCTGTTTCATCTCGATCTCCTCCATTCTGTCCTTACTCTTTGTATCGGATAGAACGCATCAATCTCCACAAAAAAACAGACGATTTTCGACAAAATCGTCTGTTTCTATTCAATATTTGTCGAATTGACAATTTCGAGCGGAATCGTGACTTCTGATTCGCCTTCCTCTACGAGATGGAAGAGCGGAAGTGTTTCCGATACGAAAAGTTCAGGGTCTACGTCTGTCTGATATTCATACGTTCGAATGTCTTCTTCCCGTTCTGCAATCAATTCACCAAACGGAATCGCAATCCGTTCTCCATCGACCTCATAACTCATGACAGTCGTCGGGTCGAGGCGACGATTTTCAAGCATCCGAATCGTAAAGAGCATCGTTGTACTATTCGTACGTTCGAGCGAAACGGCAATCGCATCGGATTGTCCGGCACGCTTCTCAATCATCGTCTCATCCACATTTTGTTCATAGACGACATTTTCTTCTTTCGACTCTTCCGTCTGTAGTTGCTGACAGCCCACAATCGTCATTAAGCCAACTAGTAACACAATTACTAAAGCACGCATCCCATTTCTCCTTACTTCAAGGCGAAAGTGAGTTCTGCTTCACAAGCAACTTCTCCATCTACCGTAGCCACGGCACGTCCTTTACCGATTGGGCCACGTATTTTCATGATTTCCACCTCAAGACGCAGCTGATCGCCCGGAACGACTTGACGTTTGAAACGACAGTTGTCAATCCCTGCAAAAAAGGCGAGCTTGCCTCGATTTGATTCGTCTTTCAACATCGCGAAAGCACCGACCTGTGCGAGTGCCTCAACAATCAAGACGCCTGGCATGACGTTATAGTCTGGGAAATGCCCGTTAAAGAACTCTTCGTTCGCCGTGACATTTTTTAATCCGACAGCACGCTTCTTTTCCTCGACTTCTAAAATTCGATCAATTAACAGAAACGGGTATCTGTGTGGAATTACTTCTTTGATTTGCTCAACTGTATACATCCATCCACCGCCTTTAAGAGGTTAGCCAAAAGTCGGTGATATGGCGCCATGTTTCGATGTCAAATACATCTTTCCAATCGCCTCCGCCAATGACGCTATATCCAATGATCGCTCCGAGTGCGAGCATCGCGATTGCCAGCACTAAAACAACGAGTACACGCAGTAAAATCGGGAATCGACGATGATTCGACAATCGTGATCGCTTTTTCTGCTCTGTCTCTTGTTCCGGTGAACCTTTTTGTTCTTCCGAACTCGTTTGTTCATCGTTCGCCACGTCCAACCATCCTTTCAGCTAAAATGATTATATCATATTAGTACCTGGTATTAAAATGCATAAATTGCTACCTTTTTAGTGTACCCTATGCACAAATGTCGAACAAGCATCCTTCCCTGACAGAAGGTGAACGATTATTTCCTTTTCTTAAAAAT
The DNA here is from genome assembly GCF_018617735.1 of Exiguobacterium sp. s89. Taxonomy (NCBI): domain Bacteria; kingdom Bacillati; phylum Bacillota; class Bacilli; order Caryophanales; genus Exiguobacterium; species Exiguobacterium sp. s89. The sequence goes on along the minus strand of NZ_JACSKS010000002.1, from coordinate 254,983 downwards.
ATGCTACGCTTATGCTATTCAATATTAGGAGGACTGTCTATGTGGAAAGAATTTAAAAAATTTGCGATGCGAGGAAATGTCATCGATTTGGCGATCGCTGTCGTATTAGGTGCAGCATTCACAGCCATCGTGAACTCGCTCGTCAACGATATTTTTATGCCGCTTCTCGGAATCATTATTGGAGGAATTGATTTTTCTAGTTTAAAAGTAAGCGTACTTGGCGTCGACGTCCTATACGGGAACTTCATTCAACAAATTGTATCTTTCGTCTTGATTGCCATCGCACTCTTCTTGATCGTAAAAGTCATCAACCGTCTGCAACGTGAGAAGGAAGTCGAAGAGGCCGCTGCCCCGATTCCTACGAAAGAAGAACAATTGTTGACAGAAATTCGTGATCTTTTGAAAGAACGTTCCCAGTGAACACGAAAGCGCCTTGACTATTGTCGAGGCGCTTTTTCAATGACGTGACGTACACGTCGAACTGCATTTGTTAGCAGCGGGGCCGCTTCCCATATCGCTTCTTCTAACGTCATAACCCGTGACACGATCGGAAAAATCGCAACGATGCCGGATTCCACATGAGAGGTATAATCGGATTGTCCTGTGAAGACGAGTGTCGGTACCCCATACGTATGTGCGAGACGGGCCAATCCGTAAGGTGCCTTTCCTTCAAGACTTTGCGCATCAAACTTTCCTTCTCCTGTGATGAGCCAATCTGCCTCTTTCAACAGTTCTTCCATCTTAGACCACTTGACTATTTCTTCGATGCCTTTCATGTATGTTGCACCGAGCTGTAAGAACGCAAACCCGATGCCTCCAGCTGCCCCTCCTCCCTGCCATATTCTCATATCCTGTTCAAAACAATTCGCATAGCTTTCAAGGATTTCGTCATATCGGATTACTTCATCTGCTGCCAATCCTTTCTGAGGACCGAACACATGCGCTGCCCCGTTCTCTCCAATCAGCGGATTACGCACATCGGAGGCGATTCGCCACTCGACGTTGCGTACTCTCGGATCGACCCCTGACCAATCTATCGATGCTACCTCATGAATCTGATGCGGGATAGTAGATAACACTGACCCGAACGTATCAAAAAAGCGAACACCCAGCGCCTCAAGCAATCCTTTCCCACCATCAATCGTTCCGCTCCCGCCAAGCCCAACGGTGATCACGCTTGCTCCACAGTCTAGTGCTTGAACAATCTGATGTCCAACTCCAATTGAACTGTAGCGCCACGGGTCGACATGCGAGAGGAGTGTCAAACCTGTCGTTTCTGCCACTTCGATGACCGCATGTTTCGTCGACGGTTCGAAACCAAATTGAGCGGTACGTTCTACTCCATCCAGACATGTGACGACCTCTTCCACGACCGTCGCATCTTCGTGCGTCTTGAACCAGGCATCAAGAAACCCCTCACCTCCGTCCGAAATCGGAATAGCGATCACTTCATGCCCATCGAGTGCATGCATGACGGCTTGATTGGCTTCCATACTCGAAAGTGAGCCTTTGAATGAGTCCATCGCAACCACGATTCGCATCTGTTGATCCTCCTGTTCTTTCAGTTATATAAAAACCGCTCCTCGGTATGAGAAGCGGTATGCGTTATGGACGCAATGCTGTGACAAGTCCCATCATTTGATCACTCATCGACATGGCCCGTGAGTTCATTTGGTACGCACGTTGTGTAATGGTCATGTCGGTCATCTCTTTCGTCAAATCAACGTTCGATGACTCGAGTGTCCCTTCAATCAATAGATTTCCGAGCGGACGATCGACTTCGGTCTCCAAATCCGCTGCGAACACGTTATCCCCAAGCGGTCTTAATTCCGATGTATTGCGGACTTCCACGATGTCGAGACGTCCAAATTCTTGTTCCACTCCGTTCATGCTTGCGACGACTACGCCATCTTGGCGAATACGCTGATTCGTCGCATCGTTCGGCATCGTAATCGGATTGCCGTCATCTCCAAGAAGCGGGTTTCCGTTCACATCGACAAGTGTCGTCTCGTCACCAACTGACAGTTGCATATTCCCACTGCGTGTCACACCGACGCCATTCGGTGTGTCCACAACGAAAAATTGACGGCTCGCCTTTAAGAAGACGTCCAAACCGCGATCTGTCGTACGTACTTGTCCGATATTGAATTGTTGTGTGATGTCGGCGACATGTCCACCAACGCCAATTCGAATCCCATTCGGCGTATCACGGCCAATTTCAAATTCCGGACGCGGTTGGTTATTGTATGCCTGTGACAACAAGGAAGCAAACTGTCCCTGCTGCCGCTTGAACCCGACCGTATCGACGTTCGCAATGTTATGACCTGTCACATCCAATTGACGTTGTAGTTGGGACAGGGAGTTAACCGAATTATAAATAGACTGCATGGTGCTCCTCCTTAACGAATACGAGCGATTTCGATTGCCCGCTCGGCACTTTTATCATACGCTTGGACGACTTTTTGATTCGCCTCGAACTGACGATACGTCATCATAAGATCTGCCATCGTCTGATCGAGATTGACGTTCGCTTCTTCAATAAATCCTTGCAATACCTCTACTTGTGCAGGAGCAGGCGCATCACCCGTCACACGCCAGTCATTTCCGACTTGCTCCAGTGTTGTCAAATCATCGATTTGATAAGCACCAAGTGTCCCCACATTTTGTCCAAGAGAGGTGATGACCCCATCTTTTCCTACTTGAAACTCACTCGATGGCAGTTGGATCCGTTCTCCTTCATCAGAAAGGATATATCCGCCGTCCGCAGAACGAAGGAAGAGCGCCTCATCAATCGAGAAACGTCCATTTGTCGTATATAACGTCTCGCCGCCCTGTTCGACTGCAAACATCGGGGCTCCCGTAAAATCAGTAGGTGCTTTTAAATAAAGGTCTGTCGGGCTACCGGATTCTGTGATACTCCCAGCTGAGAAACGGGGCATCGTTTCTTGAAGATAGACACCCATCGAAAGAGTCCCTACCTCTCCTTTCACACGCGACTTCCCGTTATCTGGGTTACTGACTTGCGCGAGTAACATCTCCGGAAACGATCGGACCACGCCGTCAGATGCTTTGAAGCCTGGTGTTCTCACATTACCAAGGTTGTTGCTCAAAATCTCTTGTTGGCGTTGCAGGGCATTCATCGCACCCGCTGCTGTATATAATCCGCGTAGCATAATCGTCTTCCTTTCTTCCTATAACATGATTCACTCTTTATATCGTACCAAACGAGCGTGACATTCACCGTTTTTTCAAAAAAAGTTCATCCCCAAAATTAGGATGAACTTTCTTCGTTGACATGCTCGACCATCGGTAACTCGACAATCATCGTCGTTCCTTCGCCAAGTTGAGATTGAACAGAGATGGTACCACCGTGCAGTTGAACGATTTCTTTACAAATGGATAGACCTAATCCGGTTCCACCAATCCGTTTACTTTCTTCCGAGGCCGAACGATAAAATTTATCAAAGATTCGCGCTGCATCTTTTTCCGAAAGACCTAATCCTTCGTCCTTGATTCCGACTCGAATCACATCACCTTCACACATGACATCAATCGTCACATTCCCACCGTTCGGTGAATATTTGATGGCATTGTTCAGAATGTTCGAGAAGACTTGACGCAGTTGGGCCGGATCTCCTGCGACGAATAACGATTCGTCACAATCAAAATGGAAGAAATGATGTTCCGTCGACCCTGCGTGAATTTCGAGTAAATCTGATAATAAATCATAGAGACTCTCTACTTTAAAGTCTGGTACGCTCATACCCGCCTCCATTTTTTGAACATCTAACAAGTCACTCACGAGCCGCTCGAGTCGCTTCGTCTCACTCGCAATCATGTCTAAATAGCGTTCTCGTTTCGCGTTTTCCAATTGACGACTTTTGAGTAGTTCTGAAAACCCGAGAATCGAGGTAAGAGGCGTCCGCAGTTCATGAGATACTGTCGCCACAAGCTCAGTCTTCAAGCGATTGATTTCTGTTTCCTGGGTAATATCTCGTGACACGAAGATGACACCCACGCGTTCATTTTGCAGATCAATCGGTTCGGCGTACATGCGAATCGTTTTCTGACCTTCCTGCATCGTATACGTGAACGCTTCATCGAACATGCCCTCTTCTTTAGCCCGCTCCGTGAAACGATTCAGTCCCTCTTGATCATCAATTTGATTCATGAACATCGGGTAATACATCGCAATCGGGTATAGACTGCCCCGTTCTGTTGTCGGAATCGGATGGTCATATAAATCAAAGAGCGCACTGTTCCCAAAGCGTTCATTCGTTTTGAGTTCCGTGTAGACGATGGAATCGCGCATCGTGTGCAAAATTCGAGCGGTCTTCTCTCGTTCGAGATCCACTTGATCTTGTTGGCTCCGAAGGGAGGTCGCCATTTCATTAAATGCCTTCGATAACTGTCCGACTTCGTTTTTCAACGGTTTGATTGGAATAAGGGTCGCATTCGGATTATTCGAGAGTCGTTCACTGTTGACCATCAGCGTTTGCAATTGATTTGTCAGTCTTAAAATATACGGTTGTAAGCCGACGAATAACAAGAAGAGTGCCCCGAGTAAAATCAAGAGCCACATCCATTGTGCTTTCACTAACTGTTTCGACAGCGAGTCTCGTAATTCACTTTCTTGAAGATCAAGATTTTGTCGATAATCGGTAAAGACCGATTCCATATCGACGATGCTCGCACTCATATCGGCCGCACTACTTGAGTTCAGCTTAAATCTTGTTTGCGTGGACGTTTCATTTTTCGGCATGAATTGTCCTACGGTGCGCATCTGCAGGAACGATTCATCAATTTCTCCTGCCTGCTTCGCAACCACATATTGCTCTAGTGCCGGCATGACGCGCGTCGTATAGATAGAAAAGAGGAGGCGCGCATCTTCAGCAAACTGTACTTCTTCTTCATTTTTTGCTTGTGTCTCGAACCAGATTGTTTGCTCATTGATATTCCTCTGAGCTGTTCGTACTTCTTCTAATAGAGCACTTTCTCCAAGAAGCACGTGACCTCTTAACTCGTATTGCATCGATTGCCACGTTTCAAATAGGTCTGTCGCCTGTGCACGTTGCTCACTGATTCTTTCTAATTTTACGGTCGTCTCTTGAATCGATTGCTGTGTATAAAAATAGGTTCCAATCGACGTGAGCGTCACTAAGGCAATCAATATATAGAAAATTGTCATAACTTGTCGACTAATGCGTTGTTCAATCCAACGTTTCATGGAATGCCTTCTTCCTTCACTCTTAGAATGCCTCACCTCGTGCGGTGAATGACTTTTTCTGTTCAAACAAAAAAAGTTCGGGTACGATGATGAGACGGAGAGTCACTTCAAAAATCCATTCACCTAACAGGAAGAATAACGGAAGGACCTCACAAGAAACTCACAAAGATTGAAGGGAATGTGCACATGACGCGTAATCGAATGACGTTTATCTTCATCCTTGTGATGTTGATTGGCGTCAGTCTCACTTTATTGACTCGACATCAGTCGATTAATCCAACCGTCACCGTTAATAAGGGCGAAGCTTCTCTTCTCTCTTCTACTGTTGACGAAGAAATCTTGAGACTAGACGGCTCATGGCGTTATGAGTCAGGAATTGTCAGCCAAGTTGATCGTCGATCCTATCGAACCATTCCTTTTACAACCCCTTATCGTGAATCTACCTATGAACTCGATATCGCGTTGCCAACCGGTACGTATGCCTTGCTCATTCCAAAGTCCCTATCATCCTCTAAGCTTTTGATTGATGGGAAAATGGTTGAAACGATACAAATTGGAAACAATCGTCTCGTCGAGCAGCCGTCTCTCCTCCTGATCGATGATGAGACAAAACAATTCCGACTGACGATTCAACATGAACGACAGGCAGGTAATTCCGCACCCATCGAAGAAAGTATATTGGTCGGACCGTTACATTCCATCATGACTACTCAAAATGCTTATGCCGGCTACGAATTTTTCATGTTGCTCATTTCACTTTTGATTGCCATGTTCTATGCCATCGTCTATCTCTTTCACCGAAATGAACGGTTGTATGGTTTCGGGACAGCCTTCTTTTTGTTGACGAGTTTTTCAATCATGTCCCGAAACGGCATGTGGATCTCGGGCAGTGATAAGTTGACGTTAAGTTTAGCCTTACTGAGCATCATCATGCTAATTGAGTTTTCGCGATGTTTGGAACGGGTGTCATTTGACCGGTTTTTGGCCATTTCGAGATATCCACTGTATGGATTGACTGTACTAGCCATCTTCCTGCCCTCTTCCGTTTACGAGGTGTATGAATACTTTGTATGGATGATCGTTTTATTTATCACGTTCTTCTGGGTCGGATTGAATATTGGATGGCTTCTTGAAAAATACAAGTCAGGTAACCCGCTCGAATTATTAACCTTCACGCTCGCCCAACTCGTCGGGTATATCGGAATCACGACATCGACGTTCATCGTTTCGCCCGATCAGCAGTTGTATGCCAATACATTTACTATCATTTATTTCCTGTTGATGTTTTTATTGCTACCGATTCATATGTCCACGGATAAGAATAAGAAACAACAAGTTGAAGCGTTGGCCTCGCAACACGAAATGTCATTCTTCAACGCTCAAATCAAACCACACTTCCTCTACAATACGTTTGGAAACGTGATCGCTCTCTGTTATACGTCTCCACCCGATGCAGCTCGTCTACTCAGTCATTTGAGCACTTACGTCCGCTTTATTTTTGAAAATGGTCGTACCGAAAATGAGATTTCTATTCGCCAAGAAGTCGATATGATTGACTCTTATCTCGCCATTGAACAGACACGGTTTCGTGATTCGTTCGAGATCGAGAAAGAAATTGATGAATCTCTTTTGGACTGTTCGATCCCGCCCTTGTTGATTCAACCACTTGTTGAAAACGCCGTTCGACATGGACTCTATCGACACCCTGGACAAAAACGACTCACACTTTCCATCCAAGAACGAAACGGAATGATTGAGATTTATGTTCAAGATACAGGGAGTGGTTTTGATCCAGATTTATCAAAAGAAACATCTGGTATCGGAATATGTAATATTAAAAATCGGATTGAACATCTCCAGGGTGCGACATTCGACTTAAATTCCGTTTTAAGAAAAGGAACTACTATCCATTTGCGATTACTAAAACAGGAAAGGACGAATCACTTAGATGCGTACGATTTTAATTGAAGATGAACATCATATTTTAGGGATGATGGAGCGGATTATAAAAGAGGAGCCGTCTCTTGAGTGGATTGGTTCGTTCCAAAGTCCGGTTCAAGCTCTCACTTTTATTCAAAAGCACCCGGTAGACCTTGTCTTTTTAGATATCGAGTTGCCTGAAATGACCGGGCTTGAGCTTGCCACCTATTTGCCTGAACGGACGCAGATCGTCTTTACAACGGCCCATCAACAATATGCAGTCGAAGCATTCAATCTTCATGCGACACATTACTTGTTGAAGCCAATCACTGAGCAGATGATTCATAATGTCATTCCACGTATCATCCAGCGCTATGAGACAATTCAACAAAAGAACCTCCATCAATCTTGTCGCATACAATTCTTGGATCGTTTTTCGGTACGAACACAAGATGGCAACCTTGTGAAGTGGCCAACGCAAAAAACGGAGGAGTTATTCGCTTATTTGGTCTATCATCGTAAACAGGTCGTTAATAAATGGGTGCTTGCTGAAACACTTTATCCGGACATCGATGAACCACAACGCGCCTTACACAACGTATACAACACCATTTATCGATTGAAGAAGACGTTAGCTGAACATGAACTCGATATTATTGTCAATACGATAAATAATGGCTATTCCATCGAACTTGGTGATACCTGTGCATGTGATTATTATGATTGGCTTGATGCGACTGAATCTACGATTTCAAAAACGGACTTGAAAAATCGCTTGTTTGTCGACAAAGACTATACGTGGCACTAAGAAAAGGCATCTCGCAAAAAGCAAGATGCCTTTTTGTATTAGCGTCCCGTGAAACCACCATCCACATGAAGATGTTGTCCGTTCACCCATGCCCCGTCTCTCCCCATCAAGAAAGAAACAAAAAGAGCTGTATCTTCAGGCGTTCCCACTCGCTTGTACGGAAACAATGGCAGCAGGTGTTCGCGAAGTTCGTCGTTAATCCACCCCGTATCTGTCGGACCCGGATCGAGCGCATTCACCGAAATGCCGTACTCTCCTAATCCGTTCGCCAACGCAGGTGTGATGGCAATCAAAGCGCCTTTCGTTGCAATGTAGGCTAGGTTGTTTGCATCCGCCCCTCCCGATACAAAAAACAGGATTCGACCATCTTGATGTCCCGCTTGTTTATAGCGTTCAATAAACGCAAATGTGAGCCCAAGTGCCCCTTCGTTATTCACTATGTAATGCTTTCTCAAGACCGCAGTCTCAAAGTTCTCGACATTGACGTGACGCTCATATGTGGCGTTATGAATCAATCTGCTCGGTACACCAAGTTTAGCCTCGATTCGATCGAGTAGACCGAGTTCGTCTCCTGAAGCCAAATCGTAAGCCTCGTGCTCGACACGGGCACCTCTCTCGGTCAATTCTTGAACCAATCGTTCGATAAAACCTCTTTCTTCTCCGATACCTTCTGAAGCGTCAAACAAACTCCAGTGTGTCAAGTACAAGTCATGTCCTTCAGAGGCAAGTTTTCGCGCAATCGCAGCTCCGATCCCTTGATTACGGCTGACTCCCGTGATAAGCGTAAGTGGTTTGTTCATGATGTCCTCCGTTTCTATTGGTTTATTCCGTTCAGTTCTTTAGTAAATCGGTGCCATCATGATTCCCCTCTCTTGAATTGTTGATTTCATTATATACAATTTTATCCAGGTATAGGCAGTGAAGAAACATTTCATGAACGAAAAACTCGTCTACCTATACAAAACAAGCGACCGCTAGCGCGGTCGCTTGTTTGTTTACTTCAATCGATCTAAGTTCTCGAGCATAATGCCTGTCCCGTGCGCGACACTGAGTGTCGGCTCCTCGGCCATCATGACTGGAAGCATCACTCGCTCTGCTACGAGTTGGTCAAGGCCGTGAAGGAGTGATCCTCCACCTGTCATGATGATGCCACGGTCAATAATATCAGCTGCGAGTTCTGGTGGTGTCTGTTCTAACACCCGCTTCGTCGCTTCGACGATTTCATTGGCTGATTCAGCCATTGCTTCGCGAAGTTCCTCCGACGTGATGGTCACCGTACGTGGCAATCCACGTACCATGTCACGTCCACGAATATCCATCGTTTCATTGCGCCCACCTGGGAATACGGTTGCAATTTCTTTCTTTATTTGCTCGGCTGTACGCTCCCCGATGATGAGCTTATGCTTTTCTTTGATGGCGCGAAGGATGTCCGTATCGAAACGGTCCCCGGCAATCTTGATTGTTTCACCGCAGACGATGTCTCCCATCGAGAGAATGGCGACGTCTGTCGTCCCACCACCGATATCGATGATCATGTGACCGACTGGTTTCCAAATATCCATGCCTGAACCGACGGCTGCCGCTTTCGGTTCGACTTCGAGGAAGACCTCTTTCGCTCCTGCTTTCTCAGCTGCTTCGCGAATCGCTTTTGCTTCGACCGGTGTGACGTTCGCAGGTGTACAAATCAACATACGAATGCCTCCGAAGAAGCCTCGGACTTGAATTTTTTCGATGAAGTGACGGAGCATTTCTTCTGTAGTGGCGAAATCGGCGATGACTCCATCACGGAGAGGACGAATCGCTACGATATCACCAGGTGTACGACCAACCATCTCATACGCTTCTGAACCGACTGCTAGTACTTTCCCTGTAGAACGTTTCATCGCAACGACTGAAGGCTCGTCTAAGACGATTCCTTTCCCTTTGACGTGAATGACAACATTTGCTGTCCCTAAATCAATCCCGATATCTTTTGAAAACATGATGTGTGGGTTCCTCCGTTCGTTTCTTCATTGAAAAGAGCGAGAAGAGTCTCTCCTCGCCCTCTATTTCGTGTTCGTCTCTTAGTTCTGAACCATTTCTTCAGCAACTTCGACAGTCCCTTCAATACGCTCGATGTCGGCACCGAGTGCTTGAAGTTTCTTGTGGAAGTCGACGTATCCACGGTCGATATGATATAAATCACCAACGCGTGTCTCTTTTTCTGCGATGAGACCTGCGAGAATAAGTGATGCTCCAGCACGAAGGTCAGTTGCAACGACCTCTGCTCCTTGAAGGCCTACGCCTCCTTTGACGATTGCTGAACGTCCTTCAATCTTAATATCCGCATTCATGCGACGGAACTCTTCCACGTGCATGAAACGATTCTCGAACACCGTTTCCGTAATGACAGATGTGCCACCTGCTTTCAAGACGAGTGCCATCATTTGCGATTGCATGTCTGTCGGGAATCCAGGGTGTGGCATTGTCTTCACATCAACCGGCTTCAACTCATCCGGTGCTGAGACACGCATGCCTTCAGCAGTATCCTCGAAACGAACACCCATCTCTTCCATTTTTGAAATGAGTGGACGAAGATGTTCACGTTCTGCGCCGATGACTTCGATGTCACTTCCTGTAATCGCGCCGGCGACGAGGAATGTACCTGCTTCGATGCGATCAGGAATGATTGAGTGCTCTGCGCCGAGGAGTGCTTCCACACCTTCGATGCGAATCGTTTCTGTACCTGCACCGCGTACGTGTGCGCCCATTCCGTTCAAAAAGTTCGCAAGGTCTACGATTTCAGGTTCTTTTGCAACGTTTTCGATGATGGTCGTACCCTCTGCGAGCACAGCAGCCATCATGATGTTCTCAGTCGCACCAACAGATGGGAAGTCCAAGTAAATCTTAGCACCCTGAAGGCGACCTTCTACAGAGGCTTCTACGAATCCGTTCCCGATGACCGTCTTCGCACCCATCGCTTCGAATCCTTTTAAATGGAGGTCAATTGGACGTGAGCCGATCGAGCATCCGCCTGGCATCGCTACACGAGCATGACCAAGACGAGCGAGAAGAGGTCCCATGACGAGGATTGAAGCACGCATCTTACGGACGTACTCAAGCGGTGCTTCATCTTTGATGTTGCCCGACGCATCGACAGTTACTTCATTCTTTTCTTCATTGAACGATACCTCTGCACCGAGGTGACGAAGTACTTTATTAATCGTGTACACGTCAGCAAGACGTGGTACATTTTGTAAGATTGACTTTCCTTCGCTAGCTAATAGAGTGGCAACCAATGTTTTAAGTACGGCGTTTTTTGCTCCCTCAACGCGTACAGTACCTGACAGTTTACGTCCTCCACGGACTACAATCAAATCCTTCATATCTCTCTTTGTCCTCCAACTTCGTTGTTTTTTTATATAATGCGTCGTGATCCGTTTCCGGATGTGATGATGTCGATTATTAGAATGGTTTGTAAAACGTGATGGTTTTTCATTTCACAAAAAATGAAATAAATAAATGCAAACGAAATGAAAACGCATCATGTCAGACGAATTTATCCTACATGATAATCATATAGGAGTCGTTACAGCAGGATTACAGTTTGTTAAATATTCTGCGACTACTGTATAGGTGCGAGCGCCTGCGCCAATCGGATATACTCCAAAAAGAACTGGGCAATCAGTGAACCGAAGACGACAGCTACGAGAACACGCAAAACTGCTGCTTGCGGACTCTTCACTTGATTGAGCAACTTATCCCATTTGACGGGTAAGAGCGCCCACCAAGCGACGTAAATCGCTATAACGTAAATCGCTAGCGAAAATACGGTATTGATCATCGACGATTCCCCTCTTTTCTAAAATTCGTACCATTTTTAATCATATCATGTCATGTTAGAGAAAAAAAGACTCAGTGTCTCAAGCTTCGAGCGGTTTGAACCATTCGACCAACTCACTTTCTCTACAAGCACACCAAAAAGGACGTCATCAGCAGTAAGGTCTTACTACATTAATTGACGCCCCTCACATATTTCAAACATCATTCATCGGATTCGTCAAGGCTACGTGACCAACGAATTGCTTCGACATAATATTGAGACCAATCTGAATTTGTGTTATGAATAGGAATTGTCAACTTTTCATAAGCGATGACTTCTTCGAGTAACACTCGTAACCCATTCTGTTCCCCAAGGAGCGCTGCCTTCACAAAAGGCGCTACCGGCAACTCCACAATCAGCGCTTGCATCGACTCATCCAAAATGACATCGAGTGATGAGAAAATCCCGGTAATAAACGCATCAAACGGTGATACATCATCTAACGTATCCTCTGCAATCAATTCCATCATCTTGCCACGAATAACGCTCTGTTTAATTAATTCTTTTGACTCAGACGTTTGCATCTCCCGAAGTAACATCAAATACGACCACCGCTTCAACTCATCCAATCCGATTCGCGCGACGGCTTGTTCGATCGATTGAATCGTGCGACGACCTTTTTGATACACCGTATTGACCGTACGGAGCATCTTATAGGATAAGTCGACACTTCGCTCGATTTGCGCTGAAATGCGCTGGAAACTCGGTTCCGGACGATCGAGCTCTTTTAACATTTCAATGAGCGTATGACGTAACGGATGAACTTCAGCCCCGTGAACAACAATCGGACGACTGAAGAAGTAGCCTTGAAACATTTTATAACCTAATCGTTTCGCAATCTCGTACTCTGCCGGTGTCTCGATTTTTTCCGCTAAAAATTCAACCCGATGTCCAAGTGCATCAATCAATTTTTGTTGTTGATCCACTGGTGTCGCTTGATAATCGATTTTGATGATGTCGGCTAATCCGATCAATGGCCGATACTTCTCCTCAAACACGAAATCATCAAGTGCAATCGTATACCCTTGACGTCTCAATGAACGAAGAGCATGTAAAACTTTTTCAGTCGGTTCGACATGTTCGAGCACTTCAATGACGAGCGATTGACGAGGTAGCAGTGACGGCACTTCTCCTTCAATCAGCGTTTGAGGAAAGTTGATAAATGCACGTGTCCCCTCCGTCAACTCCCGAAAATTAAAGACGAGATATGCGTTATGGATGACATCGGCCGTCGCTAACGAATCATCGACATTTTCAAAGATATTATTTTCGCTGCGGCGATATAACAATTCATAGCCGCAAACACGTAATTGTTGATCAAAAATCGGTTGTCGCGCAACGTAAACTTTCATCCTTTAATCTCCTTTGCAATCATTCCCACTCTTATTATCGGTCTTCTTCCATATATTTTATACTAGTCATGTCATTTAGAAGCGCGACAAAAGGCCCATCTTTTACACGAACCAAAAAAACTCCCACACTTTCGTGTGAGAGTCATGATTATTCATTGATATCGCGAATGCTCAAGCGGTTGATCGCTTTTTTAAGCGCAAGCTCCGCACGACGGAATTCGAGTTCTGAGAGCTTTGAGTCTTGAAGACGACGCTCGGCCCGAACTTTCGCCGCAGAAGCGCGGTCATAGTCAATCTTATCCGCCATTTCGGCTGTTTCAGCTAAGATCGTCACCGTATCGGGACGAACTTCCATGAAACCACCGCTGATTGCGATCAGCGTGCGTCCACCATCTTCGTGGCGCAGTTTGAGGACTGAGACGTCGAGTGGTGTCACCATCGGGATGTGCTTCGGTAAAATACCAAGCTCACCAGTGACCGATTTGGCGATGACCATTCGTGCGTCCCCTTCAAAGGCTGCACCATCTGGGGTGACGACGTTGACGTGAACAGTATTCATCGTCTAGTTTCCCCCTTCCGCGTAGGTCTTAGACCAACGTCTTCGCTTTTTCGATGACGTCTTCGATTGGACCGACGAGACGGAATGCATCTTCAGGGAGATCATCGTGTTTACCTTCGAGGATCTCTTTGAAGCCACGAACTGTCTCTTTGACTGGTACGTACGAACCTTTTTGGCCTGTAAACTGCTCAGCCACGTGGAAGTTTTGTGATAAGAAGAACTGAATACGACGTGCACGGTGAACCGTGAGTTTGTCGTCTTCAGACAACTCGTCCATCCCAAGGATAGCGATGATGTCTTGAAGTTCTTTATAGCGTTGAAGCGTCTGCTGCACGTCACGTGCTACCGCATAATGCTCTTTTCCGACGATGTCAGGTGAAAGGGCACGTGATGTTGAAGCGAGTGGGTCAACGGCTGGGTAAATCCCCATCTCTGAAAGACGACGCTCAAGGTTCGTTGTTGCATCAAGGTGAGCGAACGTTGTCGCTGGAGCCGGGTCCGTATAGTCATCGGCCGGTACATATACCGCTTGAATCGATGTAACTGATCCTTTGGCAGTCGATGTAATCCGCTCTTGAAGCATACCCATTTCAGTAGCAAGTGTCGGCTGGTAACCTACCGCTGATGGCATACGTCCGAGAAGGGCCGAAACTTCCGAACCTGCTTGTGTGAAACGGAAAATGTTATCGACGAAGAGAAGAACGTCTTGTCCCTGCTCGTCACGGAAGTATTCCGCCATTGTCAAACCAGTCAAGGCAACACGAAGACGTGCGCCTGGTGGTTCGTTCATCTGTCCGAATACCATCGCTGTTTGCTTGATAACTCCTGAGTCCGTCATCTCGTGGAACAAGTCATTTCCTTCACGTGTACGCTCACCGACTCCTGCGAATACAGAAATCCCGCTGTGCTCTTGCGCGATGTTGTTGATGAGTTCCTGGATAAGAACGGTCTTCCCTACACCGGCACCACCGAAGAGTCCGATTTTACCACCTTTGATATAAGGTGCGAGAAGGTCGACGACTTTGATCCCTGTTTCAAGGATTTCAACTTTCGTTGACAATTCGTCGAATGTTGGCGCTTGACGGTGAATCGGTGCACGAAGCACGTCAGCTGCCACTTCTTTATCATCGATTGGGTTACCAAGAACGTTGAAGACACGTCCAAGTGTCATTTCTCCAACCGGTACCGAAATCGGTGAGCCTAAGTCAAGTACTTCCATACCGCGGCGAACGCCGTCAGTTGAGTCCATCGCAATCGTACGGACCGTGTCGTCACCAAGGTGAACAGCTACTTCGAGCGTCAAGTCGACACTAACATCTTCTGCCGTCGCTGCCACGTGAGTGACTTTGAGAGCATTGTAGATGTTCGGTAAGTGGTTGTCGAACTTCACGTCGATAACTGGGCCCATGACTGCGACTACGCGGCCTTTCATGCCGTATTCGTTCATCGTGTTAGCCTCCTACAATCTAGAGGGCGCGCGCTTATTCCAGCGCCGCCGCACCTCCGACAATCTCTGTGATTTCTTGTGTGATCGCTGCTTGACGCGCGCGGTTGAATTTGAGTTTGAGTCCGCGAATGAGCTCATCCGCATTGTCCGTCGCATTCGACATCGCCGTCATCCGGGCTGCGTGCTCTGATACTTTCGCATCGAGCAATGCGCCGTAGATGAGTCCTTCCGCATAACGTGGGAGGAGCGCCGCTAAGATCGTTTCTTCTTCTGGTTCGTATTCATACATCACATTGGATGCGGACTGTTCGATATCCCCGAGCGGGAGCAATTGTTGAATCTTCACTTCTTGGCTGATGACCGAGATGAATGAGTTGAAGCAGAGCTTCAATTCATCAATCTCGCTCTCGCTGAAGGCACCAACCGTCTGCTTGACGATCTCTGTGACTTCAACAAAAGTTGGTTGGTCGTTTAGCCCTGTCATCGCGCTATACACCGGAATGTTGCGTGACTTGAAGAACTGGACACCGACTTTTCCGATTACATAAAGACGATACTCATCTGTTGATGCGTGCTTGTCTTTCAGTTCACGGTACACGTCACGCAAGACACTGGCGTTATATCCGCCTGCGAGTCCACGGTCTGACGTGATGACGATATAACCAGTCCGTTTGACGGGACGTACTTGAAGCATCGGGTGTGTCGCGCCTGATGTACCACTGGCGATCGACGAGATGACTTCTTCCAACTTTTCCATGTACGGTTTGAAGTTGGCGTTGTTCCCTTGGGCCCGGTTCAACTTCGACGCCGACACCATGTTCATCGCTTTCGTGATTTGCTTCGTGCTTTGGGTCGAGGTGATCCGCATCTGGATCTCACGTAATGATGCCATTTCGATTCACCACCTTAATAGACGCTCGTCACCGGATTAAACCGATGGCGAGAACGTCTTTTTGAATTCCGTAATTGCATCGACCATTGCCTCGTCTGAAGGAAGGTTTCCTGTCTGACGGATTTCACGGCAGAGGTCTTTACGGTTTTGGTCGAGCCATGCGTTCATTTCTGTTTCAAAACGACGAATGTCTTCGACTGGGATGTCATCGAGATGACCTTTCGTGAGTGCGTAGATGATGATAACTTGCTTGTCTACTGAAAGCGGTTCGTTCAAGTCTTGTTTCAAGACTTCAACCGTACGCTGACCACGGTTCAACTTTGCTTGCGTCGCTTTATCGAGATCTGACCCGAACTGTGCGAACGCTTCAAGCTCACGGTATGATGCGAGGTCAAGACGAAGTGTACCAGCAACTTTCTTCATCGCCTTCACCTGAGCCGAACCACCAACACGTGATACTGAAAGACCGGCGTTAATCGCTGGACGTACCCCAGAGAAGAAGAGGTCCGACTGAAGGAAAATCTGACCATCCGTGATCGAAATAACGTTTGTCGGAATATATGCTGAGATATCCGATGCTTGTGTCTCGATGAACGGAAGTGCTGTCAATGAACCACCGCCGAGTTCGTCGTTCAACTTCGCCGCACGCTCAAGAAGGCGTGAGTGGAGGTAGAAGACATCCCCTGGGTAGGCTTCGCGGCCTGGAGGACGGCGGAGAAGAAGCGAGAGCTCACGGTAAGCTGCCGCTTGTTTCGAGAGATCATCATATACGACGAGGACGTGTTGTCCACGGTCCATGAAGTACTCACCCATCGATACCCCTGCGAATGGTGCGAGGTAAAGAAGTGGTGCCGGCTGTGATGCCGATGCCGAAACAACGATTGTATAGTCGAGCGCGCCGTTTTGACGAAGCGTCTCTACTACGCCACGTACAGTCGATTCTTTCTGACCGATAGCAACGTAAATACAAATCATATTTTCTTCTTTTTGGTTGATGATTGTATCGATCGCAACCGATGTTTTACCTGTTTGACGGTCACCGATGATGAGCTCACGCTGACCACGACCGATTGGAACGAGGGCGTCAATCGCCTTAATTCCTGTTTGAAGTGGTTCGTGAACTGATTTACGTGCCATAACGCCATAAGCTTTACGCTCAATCGGGTTATAGTTGTCGGTCACGATTGGTCCTTGACCATCGATTGGTTGTCCGAGCGGGTTCACGACACGTCCGAGGAGTGCTTCACCAACTGGAACTTCCATGATGCGACCTGTACGTTTGACAGAGTCGCCTTCTTTGATGCCTTTGTAATCGCCAAGGATGATAATCCCGACGTTACCTTCTTCTAAATTTTGCGCCAAGCCCATTACGCCGTTAGAGAACTCTACGAGTTCCCCCGCCATAACGTTATCGAGTCCGTGTGCACGAGCGATACCGTCACCTACTTGAATGACTGTACCTGTCTCACTGACTTCGATTTCAGAACCGTACGAAGCGATTCGTTCTTTTAGCAGGGCGCTGATTTCTTCAGCTTTGATTGTCATTGAATTCACCCCTATTTCTTACGCATTCAACAATTCACGCTCAAGGCGTGTAAGTTTCGTTTCGATCGTATCATCGTACGTCGTGTATCCGACCTGGACACGGAGTCCACCGATGACTTCTTCATCGACGACGTTCTTCAATTGGAGCGTCTTCCCAAGCTTCTCTCCAAAGACGAGTTCAACGTCTTTCAAGTCTGTTGCCGACAACGGGAAGGCGCTTGTGACAATACCCTCTGCAATCCCACGGTAGTCGTTGATGAAATCGCGGACGTAACGTGGCAATGCGCGAACCTCTGCCGCACGGTCGTTCTCGACCATGACGAGAAGTGTGTTCACGACAATCGCCGTCATATCACCAAAGCTGTCTTTTAAAAGTTGTGCAAGCTCGCTGTCACTGACTGCCGGATTTGTTAAGAGATCCATGAGTTCAGGAGTCGCGTGGAGCACTTCATCGAGCAGACGCACTTCCGCTTCGACTTGGTCGAGCGTGCCTTGTTCCCGCGCTAAGTCGAAGAGCGCTTTGGCATAGCGTTTTGCTAATGATGCGTTCATCAGTTCGCACCTTTCGCTTTAGACAGGAAGTCTGTGACGAGGGCACGTTGTTTCGCTTCATCGCCTTTAAGGTCTGATTGAAGGACGTGGCGTGCTGCCGAGAGCGCCTGTGTGACGACTTCGGTTTGAAGGGATTGTTTCGCAAGCTCACGCTCGCGCTCAATCGCTTTCTCTGCCTCGATTTTAATTTGTTCGGATTCCAAACGCGCCTGCTCCACCAAGCGTGCTTGTTCCGCTTCTGCTTGTCGACGGCTTGCATCGAGCATTTCTTTCGACTCTGTACGTGCCGCACTAAGTGCATCACGTTGTTCGACGACATAGTTTTCCGCATCTTTGCGGCTCTTTTCAGCGAGTTCAATTTCGTTCGCTACATACTCTTCACGCTGTCTCATCATTCCAAGGAGTGGTCCCCAAGCAAATTTCTTCAACAGGGCCAAGAGTACGAGGAATGTGAAAATTGTAAAGATCATATCCAGAATGCGGAGGCCTTCGCCGCCAGCACCAGCTGCAATCATCATCGTATCCATGCATACCCTCCTCTTGACTAAATAAGTGAGGGAGACGTGCTCCCTCTTATGCTATTCTCGTTAACTCGAAATCAAGAGTTGAGGAGAAGGAAACCGACAGCCACACCGATGATCGGGAGGGCCTCAACCAAACCGATACCGATGAACATCGTTTGACGAAGTTCGTTTTTGAGTTCTGGTTGACGTGCTTGTCCTTGTACTGTTCCGTATACGATCAAACCGTTACCGATACCAGCTGCGAGTGCTCCAAGTCCGATAACAAGTGCTGTTGCGAGAAGATTGAGTTGTTCCATTGTGTATATTCCTCCTAAAAGTTAAGTAAATAATTTGATTGTAACGCTTTGGCGAGATGTCCGAATTAATGTTCGGCCGAAGCTTTGTGCCCGATGTACACCATTGCAAGCGTCAGGAAAATGTAGGATTGGATAACCCCGATAAAGATTGAAAAACCTTGCCATAGAATCATTGGGAAGACCGCAAAGATTGCGCCGAGTGGGTTAAGTGCTCCTTCGGCTGTAATCGCGAGTCCCAAGATGATGGTAATCATGATTTCACCGGCAAAGATGTTACCGTATAGACGCAAACCGAGCGTCAACGTGTTTGCAAACTCCTCAATCAATTTGATCGGAAGCAAGAACCAGACTGGTTTCACGAACTCCGCCGAATAGTGTTTCAACCCGTGTAGCTTCACCCCATAATAGTGCGACATTGCAACGACGAGTGTCGACAACGCCAAGGTTACGTAAGGATCGGCCGTCGGTGAGTTGAACCACAGATAGTGTCCGGAAATGACGTTAAACGGTAGACCCATCAAGTTTGAGAAGAGAATGAACAAAATCAACGTCATCCCAAATCCGATAAAGCGGCCACCTGTCTTCCAGTCCATCGCACTTGCGATGATTCCACGTACGAACTCTGCGAAGAATTCCATGAAGTTTTGTTTGCCAGTCGGCTTCATAGCCAAACGTCTTGTCCCCCAGATGGCGAATGCGAAGACGAGTAAAGCTGCTATTAGCACTGTAATGACGTTCGTCCAGCTCCCGTATAACGTATAGTCCCCAAAGTGCAGAGAATATGTGGGAAACTCATGACCCATTAATATTCACCTCTTTTCCTGCTGAGCTGGGCAAGTGTAAACTCGCCAAATTGTATGATGTGGCCGGCGATTAGACCAGTTACCACCGCTATGACGGACACCCGATCCTCGTAGAGAAGACCGACTATCACTGCTAACGCACCGACCGCCATTCTTGAAACGGTCCCATGCGACTTTGGTCGTCGTCCATGCTCGATGACGTCATACATGCGAATGACGCTTCGATTCTGCATATGTAGAATAATGAGACTTCCGACCCCGCCGATGAACAACCCGAGAAATACGGCTTTATACATCGGGATGATGAGGGCGCCAATCAACAAAATCGCAAACCAGACGGTAAACCATTTCGTATAACGCTTCATCAATTCTTTCTGCGCTTTTCTGTCTGCTTGAATCGTATTCATTCGTCCTCTCCTGTCAATAAACTCCGAAGGGTGAGAACTAGCGCCGTAATCCCGAACACGAGTCCGAGGATAATCGACACATTCCAACCAAACGTGCCCCAAAATTCACGTCTTTCGCCGTACTGTCCGACGAGATAACCAATGACGATCGGTCCGGCAAGTGCTGTCGAGATTTGTGAAGCGAGCGAGGCGTAGGATAGATAACGATTGTCTTTTTTCGCCATCAGAATCCTCCTTTCGAGCATTACGTGATCCTCTGTTCTTCACTAATTCACACTCGCGTGACCATCAAAAGTCACACAAGTTCAGAGTAATAGAAATGGCATAAGAAGTCAATGGATTTCACAATTATAAAAGCGCTTTAAATCAAGTCATATCAATAGTTTTACGCACTTCATAAACTTAATGACTACTGCTCTTTTTTAAGAAAGTGTGAAGAAACGTTGAAATAAAAATGTTGACTTTATAACATTTCACAAAAGGAATCAGATGAAGAATAGTTCAGTTATACCCCCACGTTTTGGAAAATTCAATCCGTAAGCGTTTACGTTCACAAAGAGTTACGAAACGACTGGCATTTTTATTTTGAAATCGTTTTCAACGTCCTGTATCAGTATACCGAGGAAGTTTTTCCCGTGTCGAGCGATTTTACCCATTTTTTTGTGAGGAATCTCATTGTTCTCAGCATGGACATGTTTCCCGCGTTTCCAGAACCAAACTAGTGGTATACTTTTAAATATGAAGGAACAGCATGTTACTATCTCATATGATGATTCTCACCATCTTATTTTGTGTCTATTTCGTGACAACGACAGATGATAAGTAACCCTTTATAGCACTCATGAAAAAAGCGAAAATCGCACAGGCGACTCTCGCTTCATTTTTATTTTGTACCAAACAAACGGTCACCCGCATCTCCAAGTCCAGGAACGATATAACCGTGATCATTTAACTTTTCATCGAGTGCCGCGAGATAAATCTCCACATCCGGATGTTCTGCTTGCACACGTTCTACGCCTTCCGGTGCTGCACAAAGACAAGCCAACTTGATGGACTTCGCTCCGTGCTTTTTAAGTGAAGCGATAGCATCGGCAGCCGAACCGCCTGTTGCGAGCATCGGATCGACGACGATGAAGTCGCGTTCCGTCACGTCTGTCGGAAGTTTCAAGTAGTATTCATGTGGCTCAAGTGTTTCTGGATCGCGATAGAGACCGATGTGACCGACTTTTACGTTCGGCATCATTTTGAGGAACCCATCCACCATACCAAGTCCTGCACGTAAAATTGGGACGATTCCCAATTTCTTGCCGGCAATCATTTTTTGAGTCGAAACAGAGACCGGTGTCTCGATTTCTACGTCTGTCAGGGGTAGGCTACGCGTGATTTCGTATGCCATAAGTGAAGAAACTTCGTCAACGAGTTCACGGAACTGCTTCGTCCCCGTCTCGACTTTACGCATAATCGTCATTTTGTGCTGAATCAAAGGATGGTCATAAACATGTACTTTTCCCATCTTGCTTCACTCCTCTCTCATTCTCTCTCGAGCATTGTACCCTAACTCTCTAGAGATGGGTAGAGTCAACTTCTATTTTGTCAAAGGTCAGACACCCTCACGGTTGATTGACTTTGAAATAGTCATTCGAAGGTAATTCATATGACCTGGACGTTTTTTCGTCGACCAAGTAAAGTTCCGCTTCCGTTTTCCACACGTCAAATGACTGTTCCGTCAATTCTTCATACATGTGTAACTGTCCGGTCTGAACGGCTGTAGTCGGCATCTCTCGCATCTTTACGTGAAACAGCTCGTCAAACAATTCTTGGGTCTTCGGTCCGTCTAACCAAATGGTATTTTCGTCCGATTCGAAAACGGCCAACCTTGTCTCTCCGTCGGCCGGGCGTGACGACATTTTATTTGTCACCGGGCGACGGACATGACCCCAGATCTCAAGGACAGTGCCGTATGTTTTCGACAGTGCCAATGAAGTCTGTTTCGCCACATCTCCCTCAATCGGTTGATCTGATAAAATAATTCGCTTCATCAGTTCACGATGATCCCCTTCGAGAGAAAGCCCTTCTTCTTTTGTATCAATTTTCATATAAGGAGCCTCATACATACTCGAAAGAACGAGTTGTCTTGGCGATGACTCTTCTCCAAATCGAAGTGCGACACGATTATCGGCTCGCCTCGTCAAAAAGACATACCCTTCATTTTCTCCACTTTTAAACGGGAAGAGTTTCGGCTCGATAATCGGGTCGAGTGTGCGTCCATTCCTGACGGTCTCGAACGTCACATAAATCGCTCCCGTATCTGGTGTCGTGTAGCGAAAAGCCGAATTCGAAATAACCTCTTCATGACTGTCATTCAGGTTGAATACATTAACGATTTGTTTGATGTCGTCGACGCGTTCGAATTCAATCGTCGAAACCACGTCTGACTCTCGAAAGTAGTCTTCGTCGAGCGCTTCAAATTCTTGAATCGGTTTTACGGAAAAAGTTCGCTCCATCAGTTGATTGCTGTTCGAACAAGTGATATATCGCTTATTCCCTATCGCAAAGTACTTTACGGTTTTAGATCCGAGTACTTCATATAAAGGGTGATGGAATGTTACTTCTGCCACCTTAGCTCTTCGCTTCGGTAAGACATCGGTCGGTTGACGCTCGCAATATGTAAGAATTTGTTTTTTTGTTTGTTCTGATAATGACATCTCAGGTTCTTGCTCAACTCGATAGGAAGACAGAGGACGTAGTTCAATCGCATTCAACGTCTCGGCACCACATCCACTCAACAAGATACAACTGAGAAAGATTCCCCAACACACTCGCATTGATGTCCCATCCCATTCCCAATTAGGTGAAAAAAACCTAAATTTTTCTTGTACATCATAACATATAACCTATTTTTGTGATGATTTCAGAATTATTACGTTCCTGATGATGCCCCTAAAGCAATTCCATCCTTTTTCTGACTTAACGTCTAGCAACCAAAAAAGAACTAATCAATCAAAAGAGATTAGTTCTTTTCAGTCATTCCATCAGTCGTTTTCTCGCTCATCTTTAGATGAATCATCTTGCTCATACTGGTCGTCCTCTGATTCACAATCTACTTCAATGACTGCTTCATCTCGATTCAATTCAAGTTTGACGAAGTCTCCGACTCGCGGTGTGTCGTCATCAATTTCAGCACGTGCAGCTAGTGGATACGCTTTATCGGTTCCATCGATATTAATCGTAACTTCTTGACTCGTGAGTTTGACGAGTGTGCCGTAAACGTACCCATCATCGTCGCCACTCTCACGGTCCACTTCTTTCACTTCATCATTTCGATTCAATTCGAGCTTGACCCGGTCCCCAACTCGCGGCGTGTCATCGTCGATTTCATGTGTGGTTGCTAAACGGTATGTGGATTCTTTTCCATTGAAGCTAATGGTGACATCCTCTTTCGACAACTTCACGAGTGTACCGTACAGTGCATAGTCGTCCCCATCCTCCACTTGTGATGATGAATCATCTGATGCGTTACTCGAGTCATCCGGTGTAGCGGAATCACTTGAGTTGTCCGCTGATGGATTGCCGCTCGTTTGGTTGATTGCTTGTGGCTCGATAACCGTGTCCGTCTGATTACCACTAACATAAAATCCAATCCCTACAATTGCCATGACGCCAAGTAAAGCTCCGATGATCCAGCCGATGCGTTTCATGTTATTTCCTCCTCGTTGTGTTCCGTTCTTCTTATTTTCATCATAAGCTTTGTGCGTGAGAGAGCATTTAAGGCTTCATTAAAATTTGATGAGAAAATAAGGAACATTCATCATCGAGTCAGGAAAAATACACTACCATCGGGATCATTCGATATACTTCCAATCGTCCATTCATTCAAGTCCGCCACTTCTTTCGCAATCGCAAGACCGAGACCGCTTCCACTTCGATCTCGTGCTTCATCCAATCGATAAAATCGGTCGAACAGACGATTTCTTATTTCATCTGAAAGGATTGGTCCTCGATCACGTACTTCAATCCGATCACTCTTCAAATGAAGAGTCGTCTCCTCTGCATACTTCAAACTATTATCAATCAAAATGACAAGAATCCGTTGTAACGACTCACGATGACCAAACCAACTGCCCGTCGCTTCGATGGGGAGGTGGACGCCGTGCGACCGTAAAAAACGTTCCGTTAACGATTCCCCGAGTTCAGCTAAATCGATTTCTTCTCGGTCGACCTGATCGAGTGCCGTGAATCGATTCAATTCGAGCATGGGTTCAATCAAGTCATTTCGCATTTGTCGCGACTCCGTCAAAATATGATCAATCGCTTCGTTGCGCACACCCTCATCTTCTTGTCCCCATCGTTGTAATAACTTCGCATAGCCTTCGATGACGGTCAACGGTGTCTTAAGTTCATGTGAAACATCGGCGACGAAACGGCGTTGTTGCTCCATCGTTCCTTCGACCCGCTCGATCATATGATTGAATCCGTGCGAGAGTGTCGTCACTTCATCCTTTCTGTCATCCACTTCGATCGTCTCTAACTTCCCGGATTTGGTGATGCGTTCCATCGTGTCTGTCAATCGTCGTAACGGTGACAAGCCTTGACGTAAAATCCACCACGTTCCAAAGAATGTCGATATAACTGCAAGGAAAAACATGACAAGAAATATGGTTGCGAGTGCTTGAATCGTGTTGCTCACGGCCCGATCTTGAAAGCCGAACGCTAAGCCGTCGGTCGTTGCGACCACAAACCAGTCATCAATAAGTGCCGGCTCGCCATAATTGATGGGGAATGTCGTCCCATTCGGTACCTCTCCACCGATGATTCCCCACTCTCCGCTTTCTTGGCGTTCCAATACGACACTATCCTTATGGAGCGATAATACGGCATCACTATTCCGGACATCTTCTTCTAAAATATTCAGTGCTTGCAGTAACACGTCAAAGCGCGAATCCACAATCTCTTGACGGGCAACGAACCATGTCACACCAAACGAGATGAAAAGGAGAATCAACATGAATCCTGTCATCGCCCATGCGATTTTTGTTCGTAACATCGGTCACTCACCACGCTTCAACATATAGCCGACACCGCGGACCGTTTGAATCCAGGAACCTGTCAATTTTTTTCGAACATAGCGGACATATACATCCACGACGTTCGTATCACCGAAATAATCAAATCCCCATACTTGTTCGACGAGTTGATCACGTGTCAGCACACGCTCAGGATGTTCTAAAAAGAAAACCAATAGATCAAATTCGCGACGTGTCAAATCGACTTTATTTCCTTCACAATATACTTCATGCCGATTCACATCGATCGTTAATGTCTCATATGTTAACACTAATTCAGAATGGTCTTGATGAACGAGCTGACGCATGCGCAAAAAAGCTCGAATCCGGGCAAGCACTTCTTCTATTTCAAACGGTTTCGTGATGTAGTCGTCTGCACCGAGGTCGAGACCGCTCACTTTATCGTAGCGATCTCCTCGAGCTGTCACCATCAGAACCGGCAGCAGAGGTCGCTCTTCTTTCAGACGACGAACCACCTCAAGTCCACTCATCTGAGGCAACATAATATCGAGTAAGACGAGGTCGATGTCATCGGCAAGTGCCCTCTCCAAACCACCACGACCGTCCGTGGCCACGACGACGGCATATCCCGCATGCTTCAACTCCAACTCTAACAATCGTGCAATCTTCAAATCATCTTCTACGACGAGAATCGTCTGCATCCCGCTCACTCCTTTGAAAAAAACGCCGAGCAACTCGCTCGACGTATTATTATTCATTTCCCGAAATCAATCAGCAAAAAACAGACGAACTCCTTCTGGAATCGCTTGCTCGACCCGTCTTTCTAACTCATCTTCCCATTCATCCCACGTCGTATCGACTTGATCGATCTGCTGTTCGACTTCCATCGCCGCCAGGGATAGTTGAGTCAAGCTAGATTGGCCGGGGGGAGTGAAGAATAAGAATCCGGCAAGTCCGATTCCTATAAGTCCGATTGCGAAAAGCGTTGTTCCAATAGTTTTCATTACACGTTTCATACACGCATCCCTCCTACTCAAATCATACGACAAGAAAACGAGAAATCGTGGTGGCCTTCATTAGAATTCTATGAGAAAAGGCGCCGCTCACGCAGCACCTTACTCTTCGAGCACAGACTTCGCAATCGGTGCCCAATATGTCCCTTCCATTTCTGAAACGGTCGTCAACGTATCGCGATAAGCGGGATCATTTGCCTTTTTCTCGGCAATCCCTTTCATCCATAAAACATCCGCTTTATAACCGGATTCCGGATAAGAATCGACATAATTTGCATAATCATTAATTTCTGCTTGTCCTAACTTATTGTCGACGAGAAGTCGATAAAATCCGACTGCTTGTTCTTGACCAGCTTTCGCTTTACCACCCAATAGTCGATCAGCTTTTTCGTACTGCTTGTCTTGAACGAGCGCTTCAACTTCGGTCAGCGGGACAATATTCGTTGAAACGGCCGGTGCTTCTTCTGTTGACTCAGTCGGTTTCTGATCGTCCGAATCTTGAAGTTTCTCATTCTCTTCTTCGAGTCGCGCGACTTCCGCTTCTAACTCCTCAAGGCGTTCCGCGAGCGCCTCCTCCTCGGTCACCGTCTCCATGACGACTTGGTCCGATTCGTCCGGTGTAACGACTGGAGGTTCAGCATTTGGCCAAAACGCGAGCACGCCCGCCGCGAGACCGACGACTAGTGGAAGCCCCAGCCATTTCTTATCAAACTTGAACACTTGTCGCCATTCGGCTAAATCCGAATGTTGGATGACAGCCGACGAGAACGAACGAAAGCGGCGCTTGGCCGCTTTTTTCCCGTTCGCCTTCACTTCTAGCGCAAGACCTAGTCGATGGAAAGCAGCAGGCACTTTCATCCCGAGGAGCGGCACGATTCGTTCGCTCGCTTCTTCATAATAGCCATGGTCGAGGAGCGTCGTGATGACCTCAAACTCACTGGCGACAAGACGGAAAGAAGGGTCGTATTCCCCTTTACGAGCCAACCATTCCGTCATATCGAACAATGGAAGTTCGGATAGCTCTCGTTCTGCTAGTGTCCGGATATCCATTGACTCAGCCTCGTTCAGGATAGAGTGGGAACTTCGCAGTTAACGTTCGCACGTCTTGAAGTGCTTCTGCGAGTACCGACTCGTCTTCATGATGTTTGAGCACACGACCAATTAAGCGTGCCACTTCTTTCATATCCTCTTGTTTGAAACCGCGTGTCGTCATCGCCGCCGTTCCAAGACGAACACCGCTTGTGACGAATGGTGATGCCGGGTCGAACGGAATCGTGTTTTTATTAACCGTGATCCCCGCTGCATCAAGTGCGTGCTCCGCTGCTTTTCCCGTGATGTCGATGCCGCGAAGGTCGACGAGTAAGAGATGGTTGTCCGTTCCGCCCGATACGATTCGGAGTCCCTCTTCTTCAAGACCTGCCGCAAGGGCTTGCGCATTGGCGATGACTTGACGCTGGTAATCCTTGAATTCCGGTTGGAGTGCTTCACCGAATGCGACCGCTTTCGCTGCGATGACGTGCATGAGGGGTCCGCCTTGAATACCTGGGAAGATTGACTTGTCGATTGCTTTGGCGAACTCTTCTTTACAAAGAATCATCCCGCCCCGTGGTCCACGAAGCGTCTTGTGTGTCGTCGTCGTGACGAAATGCGCATGCTCGACTGGGTTCGGGTGCAGACCCGCCGCCACGAGCCCGGCGATGTGGGCCATATCGACCATGAGGTACGCATCCACACTATTCGCGATCTCGCGGAACTTCGCAAAATCGATTGTGCGTGGATAAGCCGAAGCCCCTGCCACAATCAATTTTGGCTTGTGTTCTTTCGCGAGCGCCGCGACAACGTCATAGTCAATGTGTTCTGTCTCTTTGTCTACACCGTATTCGACGAAGTTGTATTGGATACCCGAGAAGTTGACCGGGCTACCGTGCGTCAAATGACCGCCATGAGAAAGGTTCATCCCGAGCACCGTGTCTCCTGCTTCAAGCACCGTAAAATAAACCGCCATATTCGCTTGCGCACCAGAGTGTGGTTGTACGTTCGCATGTTCTGCACCGAACAATGCTTTCGCACGGTCGCGCGCCAAGTTTTCCGCAACGTCGACAAATTCACAGCCGCCATAGTAACGGCGTCCCGGATATCCTTCGGCATATTTGTTCGTCAATACGCCTCCTTGCGCTTCCATGACCGCTTCTGAAACAAAGTTTTCTGAGGCGATGAGTTCGATGTTGTCGCGTTGACGACCGAGCTCGTGTTGCATTGCCTCAAACAATTCCGCATCCTGCACTTTTAACTTCGTCGTGTTTACCATGTGAAGACCCCCTCTAAATGTCTAAAAATCAACATCCCCATCGTACCATATGCTTGTTTTTTTGGGTATCGCTATAATCTGACGGAAAGTTGGGTATCATTAGAAAGAATGCAACTGTGAGGAGGTCACTTATGATTGAGACAAAAGAAATGACGATTACACCGTTCGAACGTAAACGAACAGTCCGAATTTACACGCCTGCTGACTATGAGACATCGGAAAAACAGTATCCGGTCCTCTACATGCATGACGGACAGAACTGCTTTAATGACGAGGACGCGAGCTACAAGATGAGCTGGCGCGTAAGTGAATATCTGAACGACTCGAAGCGCGACTTAATTGTCGTTGCGATTGATAGTGCGCCAGGCGAACAACGACTTGATGAGTATGGACCATGGGAAAATCCCTTCATCGGGGAAAGTTTGCTCGGACGAGACATCGTACTCGGAGGGCAAGGTTCAGCCTATATCGAATACATCGCTCAGGAATTGAAACCTCAAATCGATGCCGACTATCGGACCATCCCGGAAGAAACGGCGATGATGGGCAGTTCGATGGGTGGGCTTATCTCCGTGTACGCAGCGTGTGTATATCCAGACATCTTCAAGCGGGTCGCTTCCCTGTCGTCCGCGTTTTGGTTCAACCAAACGGAGCTGGAACAATTGATTGAAGCGAGCGACGTGAAGGGCGTCGAGCGTCTTTACTTAGACGTCGGCGCCAAAGAAGTTGAGGAACCGATGGAGAACGGTCCGACGAACGAGATGTATCGCGAATCGAGCGAACGCGTGTATAACTTGTTAAAGGACAAGGTCGAACACATCCGTTTCGAAGTGATTGAAGAAGGCGTCCATAACGAACTTGCCTGGCGCGAGCGCTTCCCGATGGTCGTGTCGTATTTATTCGGTGAAGAATTATAATCACAAAAAAGCATCGCATCCGGTCGAAAAAACCGAATGCGATGCTTTTCATTTGTTTGGATATTGAGCCCGTGGCCCACCAATCAGTTTCGGTCTCGTAATCGCGAACGTGACGTACGCCTCCCCGAGATGCTTCGATGATAGTCGGACCGGAATGGCGACCGGCTTCAAATGCATCCCAATCAATGTCGAGCCGATATCAATTCCAGCATCTGCTTGAATCGATTCGACGACACACGGCTCATCGAAGATTGCATAAGCTTTCTCTGACATCGCTCCGCCGGCCGCGCGGACCGGGACGACTGTCACTTCAGTGAGGCCGAACTGTTTAAGTGTCCGGCGCTCAACGGTGAGGGCACGATTGATGTGCTCGCACCCTTGAAACGCCAGATGGACACCCGTCTTTTCTCTAAATTCAAGGAAGGCTTCCATCAACTCACTTGCGACGTCGATGGACCCCGCCTTGCCGATCTTTTTGCCAAGGACTTCACTTGTGGAGCATCCGATGACGAGAATACGCTCATCATGTAACGGAAACCGTCCGTTTAGCTCCGTTAATAATCCGAGAAGTTCCGTCTTCATCAGGCTCACTTCGATTCGTAAGCGCTCATCTTGCCGACACGATTTGAATGGCGACCACCTTCAAAGTTCGTATCGAGCCACGTCGTCACCAAGTCGAGTGCAAGACCAGGTCCGATGACACGCTCGCCCATCGTCATGATGTTCGAGTCGTTATGCTGACGTGTCGCTTTCGCGCTGAATGAATCATGGACGAGTGCCGCACGAATCCCTTTGACTTTGTTCGCCGCAATCCCGATTCCGATTCCCGTACCACAAATCAAAATTCCACGATCGAACTCACCAGCCGCGACAGCTTCAGCGACCGGGATGGCTACGTCTGGGTAGTCAATCGATTCAGCTGAGTGGGTCCCGAAATCTTTATACTCATGTCCAAGCTCTTCAAGCAAGGCTACAATTTCTTTTTTTAAGTTGAATCCGCCGTGATCGGCGCCAATTGCAATTTTCATTCGTTCATTCCCCCGTCTTCTTTGGTAGGCGTCTCGGTGGTTTCGTCACCTTTGACCCATCATTCGTTAATTTTAACACAAGTCGATTCACGAGTGGCTCAAGTTCATTTCGCACTTGGCGATAGACATTCATCGAGCCGCCGAACGGGTCGTTGATGTCTCGTTCAAGTCCTGTTACGAATTCATAGAGAGTGTACGTCCGCTCCCCTAAATCCGGGTATGTATCCCGGATTTGTTCACGGTGTGCACGCGTCATCGTCAAGATGATGTCCGCCCAGTTTCCTAACACCTCATCAAACGTTTGCGTGACATGATCGAGTTCAATCCCACGTTCTCTGAGAACTTGCAGTGCATTTTCAGAAGCATCGAATCCTTGCATCGTCCGTAGACCGGCAGAACGAATATCAAATTCATCTCCTGTCATTTTCGAACGGAGCAAGGCCATCGCCATCGGGCTTCGGCACGTGTTGCCACTACATATGAATAATACGCGTTTCATTGACATCGCGTGTCCTCCTCTATGTCTTTAGGCATCTTTCGTCGGTTGCACGACCTTCCCTCCGGACGCTTTGTATAAGCGGTTATAGACGGCTAACGCGACCCCGACCGGTTCAATCTTGTTCACATAAATCTCTTCGACATCTGTCTCATCAAATCGACGAAGGGCATCGTATAAACGTTGCGCCGCCACTTCCATCGAGGTACCGAGAGAAAAGGTAACTTCTGCCAATGTCGGCTCTTCATCAAATACGAGTGCACCGATACGCCGCCCCACTCGCTGACGCTCTTCGATGACACGCTCTAAATCTTCACGTGTGCCATCGACCAAAAAGACGGGCGCTGTCGGGGCATAATGCGTATATTTCATTCCCGGTGACTTTGGTGCGGCTTCTTCGTCACTTAAGTTGGCATCTAAAGCGACCGATCCAATGACGGCTTCGATTTCTTCTCGCGTCACACCACCAGGTCGTAAAATCGTCACCATGTCACCCGTACAATCGATGACGGTTGACTCGACACCGATTCCAGTTGAACCCCCATCAACAATCCCTGCGATTCGCCCGGCCAAATCATCAGCCACATGTTGAGCGGTGGTCGGCGAGGGGCGCCCAGAACGATTCGCACTTGGAGCCGCAAGTCCTAAACCCGACTCACGAATCAATTCAAGTGCTGCCGAATGGTTCGGCATCCGTAATCCGATGGAATCGAGGCCCGCGGTCACGAGCGAAGAGGCTCGGCCGTTTGAAGGCAAGATGATTGTCAAAGCGCCTGGCCAAAACACATCCATTAAGCGTTTGGCAACGGGAGGGATCGAATCGACGAACATTTTCGCTTGTTCGATTGAAGCAATATGGACGATGAGTGGGTTATCCGACGGACGACCTTTCGCCTCAAAAATCTTGCGAATCGCCATATCATTCATGGCGTCCCCCGCGAGACCATAAACGGTTTCTGTCGGCATGGCGATGATTTCACCCGCTTGAAGAAGACGTACCCCCTCTTCAACCTCATTCGATTTAATCCATTTCGTTTCCATACGCAATCCCTTCCCTTACGGCATAGACGATACGGTCCTTACCGTTTATATCTTTTAAAATACCCGTTTCTGCTTCAGGATAACGTTCAGACAACAATGATTTCACATCTTGTCCTTGGTTATACCCGATTTCAAACGCAATCAATTGCCAATCGGCACGTAAGACGCGCACTGATTCCGAAATGAGTTGACGATACATATCAAGTCCGTCCGCGCCTCCAAAGAGGGCTAGATGCGGCTCGTAGGCGACAACGGTCTCATCTAACAGCACTTCCGCTTCGATATAAGGCGGATTCGAGACGAGAATACGAATTGACCGATCGGCGATTGGAGCGAGCCCGTCTCCTTCATAAAAACGAACATTCGCACCGAGCGCTTCCGCATTTCGTTTCGCGACCACTATCGCTTCCGGAGAAATATCGACCGTGTGTACCCGGATACCGAGTTCTAAACTAAGCGTGATCGCAATCGCTCCACTCCCCGTCCCGACATCCACGATTTCATCGTCCGTTACGTGACGAATTTGACCGAGCACCCAGTCAATCAATTCTTCTGTTTCCGGTCTCGGAATCAAGACGTCGCGATTCACTTCGAAAGAACGCCCGTAAAATGGCGCTCGTCCAATCACATGTTGCACCGGTTCCCCGGTCAACATACGCTCAACGCCTTCCTCAAATCGTGTCGCCTCATCTTCCGACAGTTCATCCGACAAGCGGACGAGGAGACCAGTCCGATCAACGCGAAGCACGTGCATGAGCCACCACTCGGCAGCCGCGCGGTCGCGCCCGGCTTCTGAAAGCCGTTTTTCTGTCTGTTTGAGTAGCGCGGCGACACGCATCATTCTGCATCCTCCATGAGACGTGCCTGTTCATCCATGATGAGTGCGTCGATGATGTCTTCTAGTTCACCCGCTAACACACGGTCTAACTTTTGGAGCGTTAAACCGATGCGATGGTCTGTGACACGACTTTGCGGGAAGTTATATGTGCGAATCCGCTCTGAGCGGTCACCTGTCCCGACAGCGGATTTCCGCTGTGCCGACAGTTCTTCCATATGCTCGCTCTGCATCTTGTCATACAGGCGTGCCCGAAGGACCTTCATCGCCTTGTCTTTATTTTTATGTTGCGACTTCTCATCCTGACAAGACACGACGAGGCCTGATGGGATGTGTGTCAAACGAACGGCAGACTGTGTCGTGTTGACTGACTGTCCACCTGGACCGGACGAGGTGAACGTATCGACACGCACATCTTTCATATCGATATGGACCTCGACATCTTCCGCTTCAGGTAAGACAGCGACCGTTGCCGTAGACGTATGGATTCGTCCACCCGATTCCGTAGACGGGACCCGTTGCACACGATGTGCCCCATTCTCAAACTTAAGTTTTGAGTAGGCACCAGCCCCATTGATCATGAACGTGACTTCTTTAAATCCGCCGAGTTCGGTATAGTTTGCATCGATCAATTCAACTTTCCAATTTTGACGTTCAGCGAATCGTGTGTACATCTTATAAAGATCTCCTGCGAAAAGGGCCGCTTCGTCTCCACCTGCCGCACCTCGGACTTCGACGATAACGTTTTTGTCATCGTTCGGGTCTTTTGGAAGTAACAAAATCCGTAACTTCGCTTCTAACTCTTTTACTTCCGGTTCTAAAAGCTGCATCTCTTCTTTTGCAAGTTCACGCATCTCGGCATCGAGCGTCCGGTCTTCGAGCATCGACTTCGCTTCCTTGAAGGCCTCACTCTTACCCTTATACTGCCGATACATCTGTACCGTCTCTTCTAACTGTGCTTGCTCTTTCGAATATTGTCTCAACTTTGTCGAATCACTGAGCACCTCAGGGTCGGCGAGCATCTCATTCAATTGCATATAACGATCTTCTAATACACTTAAACGGTCAAACATGATGATCCGTCCTTTCTCCGTCAAATCAAACTCTATCTATTATAGCAAAAAAACGGACCGCCGAGGGCGGTCCGTCGATTCATCAGTCTACCACCGTATGGCGGACCGGACGTGGTTTATTCGGCACATCATGACAATGACGGCACCTCGGCTCATACGATTCTGAAGCTCCGACTAAGATGACCGGATCTTCATAACGAGCCGGTTTCCCGTCAATCAAACGCTGTGTCCGCGAAGCAGGTGCCCCGCAAGACAGGCAGATCGCCTGCAGTTTCGTCACAAACTCGGCACGGGACAACAGTTC
Source organism: Exiguobacterium sp. s89 (assembly GCF_018617735.1). NCBI lineage: Bacteria > Bacillati > Bacillota > Bacilli > Caryophanales > Exiguobacterium > Exiguobacterium sp. s89. The sequence goes on along the minus strand of NZ_JACSKS010000002.1, from coordinate 220,750 downwards.
AGGCATCATCGTGAACGGTTCACCACGAAAGTCCATATCGAGCCCTGCACAAATAACGCGTTTGTCCTCGTTCGCGAGCTGTTCGATGACATCAACGATGCCTTCATCAAAGAATTGCACCTCATCAATCGCGATGACTTGTGTTTCTTCACGTACGGCATCGTATAAGTCCTGGCTCGATGCGACAGGTACTGCCACGACCGAGTTGCCCATGTGTGAGACGACGTTCTCTTCATGATACCGGTCGTCGATTGCTGGTTTGAACACTTGGACCGGAATCTTTCCATAGTGAGCGCGGCGGACACGGCGAATCAATTCCTCCGACTTCCCTGAAAACATACTCCCACAAATCACTTCAATCCAACCATATCGGTTCGTCACATGCATCATTATTCTTCGCCCTCTCCATCGATAATCGCTTTCCGATTATACCTATCTTTCGAGTTGAGGAAAAGGGTTGACTTCTCTCAATTCCCATTAGCCGTGGACAAGTCCTTTATTCGTCGGCATTCGCTTCTTTTTGCTCATCAATTAATTTCAATTTGCGTGCGAGCGGTCGAATCGTGAGACCGTGCAACGTTACGGAAATGAAGACGAGTCCGAGGGTGAGCGGTAACATTTGCTTCGCATCTTCAATCCCAAGATGCGCGACCTCTTCGGCAAAGAATCCAGCAACCGTCATCGCCACGATACCACGTGGTGCAATCCAACCGATAAACCCTCGTTCCGCAAGCGGTAAGCCCCCACCGATCGTGGAAAAATAAATTGCTACCGGACGTACTAAGAAAAGGATGCCGGCAATCGTCAATAGAAGTGGCCATTGGAAAATATTCAATAGTTCCTCTCGGGACAGCGATGCCGTCAATAAAATGAATACAGATGAGATGAGCAAGATCGAAATATCTTCTTTAAATGATTGCAGTTCTTCAATAATTTCTTCATCCCGATGCTTCGTGTTGGCCATCGTCATCCCCATTGCCGTCACGGCAAGAAGCCCGACTTCGTGCATCATAAGCTCACTCAGTGAGAATAAGACGAGGACGGCCGTCAATGTGACCGAGGCACGAAGGTAACGCGGCACTTTTTCAGCGACAAACCACCCCATCAAGAGATGACCAAACAAGTAACCGAGTCCAATCCCTACGATACAAGCACCTGCAAAGAGGAGTTGCATCCATAAATCCATTCCTTCATATACGATGTAGCCAAGTCGTACGACGAAGAGACCAAGTAGCGCACCGACAGGATCCACGATAATTCCTTCCCACTTCAGAATCGCACCGACCCGATCTTTCAAATGCGCTTGGCGCAATAACGGAATAACGACGGTCGGTCCCGTCACGACGAAGAGCGCACCCATCGTCCACGCGACCACCCAATGCAACCCACCGACATATTGGATGAGTAGCGACGACCCGACAAACGACAAGGCAACCCCGACTGTAACGATTCGCACAATCGACCGACGGAACTGATTGATTTCGCTGAAATGAAGCCCGAGACTTCCTTCAAATAAGATAATGGCAACCGCAAACGATATGATAGGACTATATAGATCCCCTAATAATTCACGTGGGTCGAACAGGCCAAGAATCGGACCTGCCAATACTCCGGCGAGTGTCATAATGATGATTGCTGGGATTTGATAGCGCCATGCCAACCATTGTGACATGATACCGACTCCGATTAACAAGCTGATACTGATGAGTATAAATTCCATAAAGGCCCCCTCATGACATTCTTTCGTCTCTTTACCCGCGTTATTGTAACAAAAAACCGCCAAGGGCAATCCCTAGGCGGTGAGCATACAACTTTACGATTAACGTTGGTATTTCTTGTTGAAGCGCTCGATACGACCATCTGCAGATGCGAATTTCTGGCGACCTGTGTAGAACGGGTGCGAATCAGAAGATACATCGACACGGATGAGTGGGTACTCGTTTCCATTTTCCATCGTGATTGTCTCGTTAGAGTAACGAGTTGAACCAGTGATGAATTTGAATTCTGTCGTCGAGTCCATGAATACGACTTTACGGTATTCTGGGTGGATTCCTTGTTTCATTGCTTTTCAACTCCTTCGGCCCTAAGTATTCTTTCAACCTAGAGAAAGTTCACTAGAATATAATATCACCCAACTATAGGATTTACAAGTCTGATTTCGTTTTTTTCACTGGTCGTCTTTTTTTCTTATCTGCCTCAAGCGCAGCGAAAAAATCGAGGTTCGTTTTTGTCTCACGAACGCGACGTAAGAACTGTTCAACGAAGTCTGGAGACTCGTTCATCGTGCGACGAATCGTCCATAGTGAATCAAGTTCGTCCTTCCCAAGCAACAACTCTTCTTTCCGTGTACCCGATCGACGAATATCAATCGCCGGGAAGATGCGACGTTCAGCTAGTTTCCGGTCTAGATGAAGTTCCATGTTCCCAGTCCCTTTGAATTCTTCATAGATGACGTCATCCATTCGTGAACCGGTCTCAACGAGTGCCGTGGCAAGAATCGTCAAACTTCCTCCATCTTCGATATTTCGAGCTGCGCCGAAGAATTTTTTCGGTTTATGGAAAGCCGCCGGATCAATCCCCCCAGATAGTGTCCGCCCACTCGGCGGGACAGAAAGGTTATACGCACGAGTGAGACGAGTGATGGAGTCGAGTAAAATGACCACGTTTTTCTTATGTTCAACGAGACGCATCGCCCGTTCAAGTACGAGTTCCGAGATTCGTGCATGGTTTTCCGGTGTCTCATCAAATGTCGAGAACGCTACGTCCGCACCCGGTACCGACCGTTGGATGTCAGTCACTTCCTCTGGTCGTTCATCAATCAAGAGAATAATCAGTTCGACGTTCGGATGGTTCGTCGTGATTGAATTCGCAATTTCCTTTAAGAGTGAGGTTTTACCGGCTTTTGGTGGCGCCACAATCAAACCACGTTGTCCGAACCCAACTGGTGCAATCATATCCATGACGCGAACGGAAAGATGCTTCGGTTCCGTCTCGAGCGCCATTTGCTGTTCAGGATAAATCGGTGTCAGCGCCGGGAAATAATCACGCGAACGTGTCGAGTCCGTCGACTCACCATTGACCGCTTCTACACTCAACAACCCTTGAAAGCGTTCATTCTCTTTCGGCTTACGGACTTTCCCCGTGACAAGATCTCCGTTTCGAAGATTAAAGCGACGGATTTGTGAGGCGGCGATGTAAATGTCTTCGGAAGATTGGGAGTAATTGATTGGTCGGAGGAATCCGAAACCGCCGTCATTTTGGGACTGTGGGTTCGGTGGTATGATTTCTAAAATACCTTCGAGGAAATACAAATCTTTTGATTCTGCCTGTGACTTCAAGATACGAAACGTGAGTTCACGTTTCCGTGCTTCTCGAAAATTTGGTACTTTCACTTCTTTGGCGATCTCATATAGTTCTTTTAACGTCTTCGTTTCTAGTTCACGAAGCGTATAATTCTTTGCCGGTTCTGTCTGTTGACTCATTCAAGTCACCTATCTTTCTACATTTCATTACAAGAAGTATTCGAGTTTATGCAAACTTTTCATTTATGTTCTGCCATCATCTAACCATATTTTGTCCGTGCCGTCACTGTGCAAAAATCACCTTTTGTTCAACCGTTTCCCTCTTGTACAAATCCTTACACAGTAAATGATAGTTTTGTAACAAAATAAGTGCTATATCCACATATTGTTTCATTTCCATTACAAGAAAACGCTTTTTTGACTTGTGATTGAAAAATGCTATCGGTCTTGCGCATGATATAGTTTATTTGCACAGGAAACCGGGTATATCTCGCAACTTGTGCTCTACCTAATAATATTACTCGATTCTGTCATATAGCCACATATTGATTTTAAAAAACGGAGGGATTTATACAATGTTAAAGCGTATTGCATCTATCGTCGTCGCTGCCACTGTTGCTTTCTCGGGTCTCATGTTCTCAACAGGAGAACAAGCAGAAGCCGCTACAGGAACTTTTGCCTACTCGAAAGTTAACGGTTTGAACATCCGTACTGCCCCGTCACTTACGTCATCGAAAGTTGTTGCGAAAATGGATAAAGGTCAACGCTATACATACCTTGGTAAATCCGGTTCGTTCTATAAAATCAATTATAAAGGCAAACATCGTTATATCTCAGCCTCTTCAAAATATTCTTACTTGAAACCTAGAACATCGACATCAACTTCAAAAACGGTTTCAACATCATCATCTAGCAAACGTTCAAAACTCGTCGCTGAGTCAAAAAAATATTTAGGTAAACCTTACCGTTACGGTGGAACATCAACTTCTGGATTTGACTGCTCTGGTTACACAGGATATGTTTACAAAAAAGCAATCGGGAAAACACTTCCACGTTCTTCACGTCAGCAATACTCAAGCGCGAAGAAAATTTCGAAGTCATCGATTCAAGCAGGAGATCTCGTCTTCTTCTCTCATTCAGGCGGTACGATCCATCACGTTGGAATGGCTCTTAGCAAAACAAAAATGATCAACTCAGAAACAGGTGGCGTCAAGTACGCGAGCTTCACTTCTGGATATTGGGCACCGCGTTACGTTGGCGCTGGATCATATCTCTAATACAACAGTAACACGACTCGGTTCATCGGAACCGAGTCGTTTTTTATATTTTCACATGTTCCATCAAATATTGCGAATCTTTCAGCACTGAGAACGTCCCATCCGTCTCTAATACGACCGCTTCGACTTGATCAACAGGAGTCCCACTTGCACGAATCGCCTGAACGACTTCCATTTCTAATATTCGCTCCCTTTTTAAATACTCGTGTAGATAGTCCCCTCTATAGAACAGTAAAGTCGGCTCTGATTTAATCATTTTGTTCACTGTTGAATAACGCTTCGACAATTTCGCCAATATATATTGTAAGGCGACCAGTGTGCCAAACGCGGTCAACCCAGCGATTAAAGAAGTTTGTTGACTCGTCAAGGTCGTCGCTAAGATTGATCCTAATGCAACCGTCACGATAAAATCGAACGCATTCATTTTTGCCAACGTTCTTTTTCCGGAAACACGCAACATCAGAATGATTGAGATATACGCCCCAACCCCAGTCAAAACAATACGGATGATTGTCGATAGCTGTTCCATCTAACTCCTCCCTTATTTTTGTTTCAGCGCCCCTCTCGCATTTGTTGCTGCAAAGACAATCATGAGTACACTCATCGTGCCAGCGACCGCAAGTCCTGCTGACAAGGCACCCCAATCAATCTCAGGTTGAGTCAGAACCGCCCGCATCCCTTCGAAAATATACGTCGTTGGATTGAATGTGGCGGCCACTTTCAGCCATTCCGCTTCAATCAACTCTTTCGGAACGAACGTGGTCGATAAGAAGATGAGTGGGAAGAACAAAAGTGTACCGGCCTGTGCTGCTTGCGCATTCCTCGTCTTCAGTGCAACACCGACAGAATACCCGGCGAACCCAAGTCCAAACCCAATGGCGAGTAGTACCGTGAAAAAGAATCCAACTGCCCCGACAGGAATCGTGAGACCAAGTAGAAAAGCGACAGCAAAGATAAGTAATGTTTGGACGAACAGTTGCAACATGCCAGCAATCATTGGTCCGAGCACGATGGCCGTCCGAGTCGCAGGCGTTAACAGTAGCCTTGCGAAATAACCGCTTTCGATATCACGAACGAGCGCTTGCCCCGTCCCGCCTGCCCCACCGACTGCACCCGAAACAATCGATACCGGCAAGATGAAGTTCAAATAATCACTTCCCTCGAATTGTGGAAGAGAGGCCACACTCGATAAACCACTCGTATAGACGAGTAAAAAAAATACAGAAATAATCAAGTTCGGAATAAATGAAAACGGATTTCGAATCGTCGTCAATAAACTCCGCTTTGTGAATAACCATGTCTCAGTCCACATGAATCTCGCCCCCTTCATACGACTCTCCCGTTACCTTTAAAAAGACGTCATCGAGCGACGGTTGTTTCACGGTCAGACGTTCAGGTTGAAGTCGCTGTTCATCTAACGCACGAACAATCTCAGTCAACGTGACGTCGCGCAACTCGAAAGACACATGTGCCCCATCCGCAGTTGTATCAAATAACGTCGCAGCTGCTGCTGCATCCGATTCGCTTGAAAAGTCCATTGCGATTGTCTCATCACCGACAAGTTGCTTCAACTCATCAGCCGTCCCTTCACTGACGATTTGACCGTGATTGATGATGGCGATTCGGTCAGCCAATTCATCGGCTTCCTCTAAGTACTGAGTCGTTAAAAATATTGTCGTTCCAAACTCTTGGTTCAATCGTCTTACTTCGTTCCATATCTCGATTCGACTTGCCGGGTCGAGACCTGTCGTCGGTTCATCTAAAAACAACACCGTCGGTCGATGAACGAGCGTGAGTGCCAAATCGAGACGTCGCCGCATCCCTCCGGAATACGTACCACTTCGTCGATCTGCGGCATCCGTCAAAGACACGACTTTTAACAACTCATCTGCACGACGTCGTGCCTCTTCATTCGACATATTGAATAAACGACCTTGTAAGACGAGCAGTTCACGCCCGGTCAACACTTTGTCAATGCCTGTCTCCTGTAAAGCGACTCCTATGGAAAGTCGAACATCTTTTTCTTGTTTGACGATATCAAATCCATTGACCCGAGCAGATCCTGACGTTGGACGAACAAGCGTCGTCAACATCTGCACCATCGTCGACTTTCCGGCACCGTTCGGCCCTAAGAACGCAAAGATTTCTCCTTCGTTTACAGAAAATGAAACATGATCTACTGCGGGAACATCTTTATATGTTTTCACGAGCCCTTCTACTTCAATCACCACACCCACCTCCTCACTATCCATTCCCGTTTTTAGATGTTTCATCACAAAAAAAGCCGCGGACGTTTGCACGTCCACGACTTCGCGTTATTCTGGCTTCATGACCATTTTTGGTTTTTTCTTGAGAGAGTGGTTCCCTTCAACAAAACGCACCGTACCAGACTTCGCACGCATAACAACTGAATGTGTCTGTCCACCTTGTGATGTGAATTGTACCCCACGCAACAATTCACCGTCCGTGACACCAGTCGCCGCAAAGATACAATCTTCACCTTTCACTAAATCATTTAGGAGTAGGATTCGATCCGTGTCTTCGATGCCCATGTCATGACAACGCTGTTTTTGAGCTTCGTCTTCTGGAAGCAAACGTCCTTGGAAGTCTCCTCCTAAACATTTCATCGCGACCGCTGCAATGACGCCTTCCGGTGCCCCACCTGAACCAAGTAACAAGTCGACACCTGTTTTCGCGAAAGCCGTATTGATGGCTGCGGCGACATCCCCGTCTGGAATCAGTTTAATTCGCGCCCCAGTCGTCCGAACGCGTTGGATGATTTCTTCGTGTCGATCCCGATGCAAAATCGTCACGACGACATCTTCCACGTTTTTCTTCTTCGCTTTTGCCACAATCTCAATATTTTCTTCAATCGAGTTGTCGAGGCTGACGAGACCTGCAGCTTCCGGTCCAACCGCGATTTTATCCATATACATGTCCGGTGCATGAAGTAGATCTCCCGCATCCGCAACCGCGAGGACTGCGAGCGCCCCCCACGTCCCTGTGGAGACGATGTTCGTGCCTTCTAAAGGATCGACTGCGACATCAAGACGCGAACCATAACCATTCCCGACCTTTTCTCCGATATAGAGCATCGGCGCTTCGTCCATTTCACCTTCCCCGATGACGACAATCCCCTTCATCGGAATCGTATCAAAGACATCTCGCATGGCTGTTGTCGCTGCATCATCTGCCTCGACCTTCAAACCTCGTCCCATCCAACGGGCTGAAGCAAGTGCCGCTGCTTCTGTCACCCGAACCAGTTCCATCGATAAACTTCTTTCCACCCGAAATCTCCCCTTTATGCCTCAGTGTGTTCTTCTAGCCAAACGAGCGCACCGAGTTGTTTTAATTTGCCGACGAAGTCGACATATGAATCATTTAATCGTTCTGCATGCAGTAATGTGGATTCTCCTGATGCTTGAAGTGCCGATAAGACAAGTGCCGCAGCACTCCTTGCGTCTGTACACTCCATCTCTGCGTTCGCAAGTTGGTTTCCCCCACGAATCACAGCCGACGCGTCTTCAAGTGTGATTTGTGCATTCATTCGACGCATCTCCGCAATATGTCGGAAGCGCTGGGCATACAATTTATCTGTGACAATGCTCGTGCCGTCCGCTTTCAACAAAGCCGCTGACATGATTGGCTGCAAATCACTCGGATACCCCGCATAATGAAACACACGAATATCCGTCGGCACAAATTCATTGGCGGTAACGGTGATTGACTCCTCACCGACTTCCACATTTGCACCAAAATCCAATAGTTTTTGTATGACACCCTCAAGATGTGTTGGAATGATTGATTGTACGGTCACACTACCAGATACGGCACCGAACATCATGAATGTTCCTGCCTCGAGGCGATCTGGAATCAATGTATGTGTACATCCGTGTAGCCGTTCAACCCCTTTGATGCGAATCTCATCTGTCCCTGCTCCGCTCACATGTGCCCCCATCGATGTCAACATCGTCGCTAAATCAACGACTTCAGGGTCACAGGCTGCATTTTCAATGACCGTTGTCCCTTTCGCTAAGACCGCAGCAAGCATCGCGCTTACAGTTGCCCCAAATGACCGTAAATCCAAATAAATTCGATTCCCGACGAGTTCCTCGACTCGGACATGATACAAACCAGATTCATTCTCAACGTGTATTCCGAGCCGTTCTAGTGCTTTCACATGCAAATCAATCGGTCGTGGACCAATCGCGTATCCTCCAGGTAGCCCAACTGCTCCTTTTCCGAAACGAGCGGCGAAGACACCAAGTAAATAGACAGCGGCACGAACTTTCCTCGTCTCGGAACCGAGAAGGGGCATCGCAACCGCTTCATTCGAATGAATGGTCACCTGCTCGCCATCGCGCTCCACTCGAACTCCTAGCTCTGTCAACAGATTGACCATCACTTCTACATCTTCAATCATCGGGACGTTTTCAATCGTCACCGACTCTTCCGTGAGAAGTGCAGCCACAAGGCAAGGAAGAGCGCTCTGTTTCGCTCCGCTAATCTCGACGGTTCCTTCTAGTTTTTGCTGCCCAACGATATGGAGAATTTCCACGCTGATCAAAACCTTTCTACGACGGACTTATTTGGCTTGAGCGTTGTTCCAATCCGCTAAGAACTGCTCAATACCTTTGTCTGTGAGCGGATGATTCATCATCTGTTCGATGATTTTGTATGGTACTGTCGCAATGTCAGCCCCAAGGAGTGCGGCTTTCGTCACGTGAATCGGGTGACGTACAGATGCCGCGATAATCTCTGTCTCGATGCCATGAATCGCAAAGATGTTCGCAATCGTCTCGACTAAATCGAGTCCATCCTGTCCGATATCATCTAATCGTCCGATGAATGGAGAAACATACGAAGCTCCGGCACGCGCTGCGAGTAACGCCTGATTCGCATTAAAGATGAGCGTGACGTTCGTTTTGATCCCGAGCTCTTTGAACTGTTTCACTGCTTCCATTCCCGCTGAAGTCATCGGTACTTTTACTGTAATATTCGGCGCAATAGCGGCAAGTTCCTTTCCTTCTTCCACCATACCCGATGCATCGAGTGCAATAACTTCAGCGCTGACCGAGAGATCCCCGACGATCTCACAGATTTCACGAAGTCTTGTATGGAAATCGACACCTTCTTTGGCAACGAGCGATGGATTCGTCGTCACGCCTCCGATGACGCCCATCTGATGGGCCTTTTTAATGTCTTCCACATTCGCTGTGTCAATAAAAAAACGCATATGTGTGTCCTCCTCAAGTTGTGATCGCTTACAATCTCTATTATGAGGAAAGACTTGGCGAATTACTACACCCTTTGTTAGATTCGGAACGAGACGACAGAGAGAATATAAAAAGTCGGTCCTCATAGAGAACCGACTTGATCAAACAGGATTATGCTTGGTTGCTTGAACCAAACTCACGCATCTTACCAGTAACGACGTTGTAGATCGCTTCAATACCAGGTCCGATGATTTTACGTGGGTCATATACTTTTGCATCAGCAGCAACTTTCTCACGTACGGCACGAGTCCACTCTTGTTGGCACTCTGTGTTAACGTTAATCTTGCTGTGTCCGAGCTCGATTGCTTTTTTGATTTGGTGCTCAGGAATTCCTGATCCACCGTGAAGAACGAGTGGAGTTTGAGTCGCTTCTGCGATTTCTTCCATCTCTTTGAAGCCGAGGTTTGGCTCGCCTGCGTATTCTCCGTGTACAGAACCGAGTGCTGCAGCAAGTGCATCCACTTTCGCTTCTTTGACGACACGTACGCACTCATCAAGATCAGCGTATTGTACACCACCGACTACGCCATCTTCTTCGCCGCCAACTGTACCGACTTCTGCCTCAACAGAAGCACCTTTAGCGTGCGCGTACTCGACAACTTGCTTCGTCATTTCGACGTTTTCGTCGATCGGATGGTGTGAACCGTCGATCATGACTGATGTGAAGCCAGCGTCGATCGCTGCTTTACACTTATCGAATGAAGAACCGTGGTCAAGGTGGATTGCAACTGGAACAGTGATGCTGTAGTCGTGCATGAGACCTTCAACCATTTTGACAACTGTAGTGAAGCCACCCATGTATTTCGCTGCACCTTCTGATACACCGAGGATTACTGGTGATTTCTCGTCTTCCGCAGCGCGAAGAATCGCTTGCGTCCACTCGAGGTTGTTAATGTTGAATTGGCCGACTGCATACTTGCCTTCGAATGCTTTGTTAAGCATTTCTGTCATTGATACTAATGGCATAATGACATCCTCCTGTCTGTTCGCTATTATACACGTTTAGGGAAAGTACCCCCGTGCAATTCGTTCCCATTATAACACACCGTAAAACATGTGCCTATGCTATTCGGGCATAGAAATGACTCAGCGCAAGCGTTTACATATGTCATCTTCGTGACGAAATGTCAGATTTTCAAGACTTCCTTCACTTTTTCAATCATCCCGTATATATCAAACGGTTTTTCGAACTGCGCGATTATTCCAAGTCGACGTACTTCTTCAATCACCGCTTCTTCTCCAAACGCCGTCATAATCATTACAGGCGTTTCCAACTTCTCTTCGCGCATTCGTCGCAACACTTCATGCCCAAGCATTCGAGGCATGTTCATATCAAGCAAGACTAGGTCGTATCGTTCCCGCTCTAAAAATTCCCATGCGCTGATGCCGTCTTGTGCCGAGTCCACATCTACACCCATGTTTGTGAACACTTGTGCGAGCATCGTACGAATACCATCCTGGTCATCCGCAATCAACATCCGTGACATGCATGTCCCTTCTTTCATTCATCGTTTTCCATAATCAAACAATTTAACCATACCAAACTCATCTTTTTTTCGCGATGCCTATCTTTTGAAATCAAGGGAACGCTGGTTCGGAACTGTCCACTTCCTGTTCTTCTTTCAATTGCTCAGGCACATCTAACTGATTGACCCGCTCATAATCGGTCACTTCCGCATCTTCTTCTTTCACAAACACTTTCAGATAGTCACCTTCCGCGAGTAGTGAAGAGCTTGTAATGGCTAACGGTCGCTTTTTCCCATCCACATCGTATCCAATCAGGTCATAGCGATAACCATCAGAGACTTTTGTCGCCACTTCAGCATTAGGTACTTTGACATAATAAACGTCCGCCAGTAGACGATTCGGGTCGACATAGCGCCAACCAATCACTAATAAAACGCCGATCAACAATACGGCGATGAGATTTCGCTTCATAAAAAAATTCTCCTTCGATATAAGAATCACTACTTATGTAGGTATACCGTTATTCCGAAGTCATGAAACCATTCCACAAAAAGAGGTTCATCCTGTTTAGAATGAACCTCTCGGGCGCTACGTTAAACTTTAGGATTCGACTGTCACCGGAACGACTGCGATTTCAATCTCCTTCTCGACCTCTTCACGTTCCTCTTTCAAGCGTTCGTCTGACCATTTGAAGACGTCAGCCATGCATCGAAGCACACCGTCTTTATACTGACGGACAAAGTCGATATCAAAGAACATCGCCCCAGTCCGGCGAATCAAGAAATCGATGGCCCGAACGACCGACTCTTCTTCAACCCCGTAGACTAACTGCGCGTAGACAATTTCCGGAAGATCATACGCATTGGAGTCCATCCGTTCAATAACGCGGTCAATATTCGAACCGTATAGACGAACGAGTTCTTCCGCGTGAGTCGCGTCTAAGCCATGATTTTGAAGTTCCTTTGTTTTCTTCTCGAGGAAATCGTTGAAGCCTTTCGACCCGCCGACATGACCACCTGACATTGGCATATGCTTCGTCCGACTCGCCAAATAGACGACACCGTCCTCTTCTTTCAATAATTTAGCGACGAGGTCGACGACCGTTTCTGACATCTTCCGATACCCTGTCAATTTACCGCCGGCAATCGTGATTAAGCCACTGTCTGACTGCCAAATTTCATCTTTACGTGAAATTTCAGAAGGGTCTTTTCCTTCCTCATAAATCAACGGACGAATACCTGCCCAGCTCGACTCTACATCATCCGCCGTGACATTGACGTCAGGGAACATATAGTGAATGGCTTCTAAAATATAATCACGGTCTTCCGTCGTCATGCGTGGATGCGCTTTGTTTTTATCGAAGAACGTATCTGTTGTTCCGACGTATGCTTTATTTCCGCGCGGAATCGCGAAGACCATCCGCCCGTCTGGTGTATCGAAATAAATCGCTTGTTTGAGCGGGAATTTCGATTGATCGATGACCAAGTGAATCCCTTTTGTGAGGCGAAGTTGTTTCCCTTTCTTCGAGTTATCCTCTTCTCGTAATTCATCGACCCACGGGCCCGTCGCATTGATGACTTTCTTCGCATATACGTCATACGTCGACCCGTCAATCTGGTCCTCGACGTGTACACCGGCCACTTTACCGTTCTCATAGATCAATCCAGTTACTTTTGCATAGTTCATAAGAAGCGCACCGTGATTCGCCGCTTCTTTTGCCACTTCAATTGTCATTCGAGCATCATCCGTCCGATACTCTACGTAATAGCCGCCTCCGACCAAATCATCTTTTTTCACGAGTGGTGCTTTTTTGATGACCTCATCTGGCTTAAGCATCATGCGACGCTCTGCACGCTTCACTCCTGCGAGGAAGTCATACACCATAAGTCCAATTGCTGTCGAGAACGGACCGAACGTGCCTCCCTTGTGCATCGGTAAGAGCATTTGCTCCGGTGTCGTGACGTGTGGGCCGTTCTCATATACGATGGCCCGTTCTTTCCCGACTTCTGCGACAAGCGCCACTTCAAATTGTTTCAAATAGCGGAGTCCCCCATGAACAAGTTTCGTCGAACGACTTGACGTCCCCGCCGCAAAGTCTTGCATTTCGAGCACAGCCGTCTTCATCCCACGTGACGATGCATCAAGCGCAATCCCAGCACCTGTGATGCCGCCTCCGACAACAAGAACATCATGACGCTCATTTGTCAGTTGCTCATATCGTTTTGATCGTTCTTTCGCTGAGAAATTTTTGATTTCCATCTTATTCCCTCCTATAGTAAATACGGCTCATTGAGATGACTAGAAAAAGAGACCACAACAAAAACAAGGCTTCCCCCTTCTGTTATGGTCTCTCTATTGTCTCGAACCGAATATCAACTTTTCTCCTGTATTATACCCTATTCTTTTCAGTTCAATCATCTCTTGCGCTTAATCAATCTGTAATGTGTTGATTCACAAGCATCCGACTCGCATTTTTTAGTTGAGAAGCTTAGACTTCAAGGTACCATGTTGAAGGAGGATTTCAGATGAAACGTATGTTACAACCTTTTCAGTTTAAAAATGGCGTCGAACTACCGAACCGCCTCGTGTTGGCTCCGATGACACATTATTCGTCAGAACCAACCGGGGAAGTTTCCGAGCACGAGCTCGCTTACTATCGGAAGCGGGCGCAAAGCGTCGGGCTTGCCATCACGGCTTGTGCTTACGTAACAGAAGACGGGAAAGGGTTCCCGAACGCATTCGGGGCCAATGACGACAAATTCATCCCAGGTCTCCGCCAATTGGCAGAAAGTTTAAAAGCAGAAGGCGCAAAAGCCATCCTTCAAATTTTCCACGCCGGGCGTATGTCACCACCTGAACTCGTCCCGAACGAACAACCTGTGAGTGCAAGTGCCGTCGCACCTGTTCGAGAAGGCGCTGTCACACCGCGCGCTCTCGAAACATCAGAAGTCGAAGCTATTATCGAGGCGTTCGGCGAAGCGACACGTCGTGCCATCGAAGCTGGGTTTGACGGAGTCGAGATTCATGGGGCGAACACATACTTGATTCAACAATTCTTCTCACCGCATTCGAATCGCCGTGAAGATCGCTTCGGTGGTGATGTTCATGGACGTTTGACGTTCCCACGCGAAGTCATTCGTCGTGTCAAAGAGGCGGCTGCAGATGCAGAGAACTTCTTAGTCGGTTATCGCTTCTCACCAGAAGAAATCGAAGAACCAGGAATCACACTTGACGACACGGATGTGTTGCTCGATATGATTTTAGAAGAAGGTGTGGATTATATTCACGCTTCTCTTTGGAACTTCAATACAGCCTCTATGCGTGACGAAAACGTCATGGAACGTTCGATTGACCGCATCGCCAAACGCATCAATGGTGCCATCCCACTCATCGGAGTCGGACAACTCCAACGTCCTGCTCAAGTCGAAGATGCACTCGACGTTGTCGATTTCGCCGCGCTCGGTCGTGAACTTATCATCGACCCTGAATGGCTCGAAAAAGTGAAGACGGACCGTGAAGATGACATCGAGACAGAACTCGACTTGGATAAACAAGCCGAACTTGCTGTCCCGGCTCCACTTTGGAATGCGATCACGACTCGTGCCGGGTGGTTCCCGATTAAAGATCAAAAAGTGAAGTAAAGAAATGAACCCGCCGTTTATCACGGTGGGTTCAATTACTATTCCAAAGTCAAGAGCTCACTCATCGTCACAAATGTGTATCCTTCACGTTTCAGCGCATCGAGAACTTTCGGCAATCCCTCGGCTGTAGACTCATGAATATCGTGCATCAGTACAACAGCATTTGGATGGACATTATCCATAATCAAGCGATACATTTGATCGGCATTACGATGACTCCAATCAAGAGAATCGACTGTCCACAACGCAAGGGTCTGCTCCCTTGTCTTAAGAATTTGCTCAATCATTTCATTTTTTGCTCCGTATGGTGGACGAACTAATGCTGAACGTCCTCCTGTCAGCCTCTCAATTCGTTCATCAACCTGTTTGAGTTCAACTTCAATTCCCTTCTCAGACAATTGTGTCAAATCCGGGTGATGTTCAGTATGGTTTGCTAGCTCATGTCCTGACAACGCTACTTGCTTCGCCACATCAGGATAGAATTCCATCTGACTCCCTAACATAAAGAACGTAGCACGCGCTTGGTATTTCTCAAGTGCCTCAAGAATGTTAGGTGTGACTACCGGATGTGGTCCATCATCGAACGTCAGAGCAACATATTTCCCATTGGGTTCAAGCGGCTTATTTGAGGGACTCATGATTGGAGAATCCTCTTCTTGTGCAGCGGACGCATTTAATTTGGATAACAAAAACGGCTCAACTTCCTTCATCGGGATATGAACTTCTACCACACCCGCCGCTCCCGCTGCCACTTCATACTCATCAAACATGACAACTAGACCAGAGGATGTCAGTATCCACTTCGTCGATTTAGGGTGTTTAATCGCTTCACGTAACTGATCTTCAAATACGTATTCTTGATTTTGCAATTGTGTGATGACGCTACTCTGAAACCATTCTAAAGCATGTTGATCATCACGTAAGACATCATCCCATTCAATGAATGTACCGTCCGAAAGGTTCAACCGAAATACGTCGACGTTAGTTTGACCATTCGCTCCACCGGTGAATGCATAAGTATGGGCGACTAGCGTGTATTCAGTCTGATTCGTTTGATATGTATCGGTCTGGATATTTAAGTGACCCTTTTGACCGTGATTAGGGGTTAAGTTGTGTTGAAACGCTTCTTTCTTTTCTAAAATGAACGCATCAAGCTCATCGTTTAGCACTTCATAATCTGTTCTTGGAAGAGAGATTGCTGTCGTATATGCTTTTGCTTGTTCACTTTCTACCGTTAAATGTAACCCGGGGTATTGTCCAGTAAAGGATGGTGTCGGAACTTTTTTAATCGTCGGGGCGGATCCGGTGATGTAATACCATGTACCCATTCCAATCAATAACATCAAAATAACTAACATGTGTCGTTTCATTCTTGCTCTCTCCTATTTAATTTCATCGATTCGATTGTAGCAAACTCATTACGAATGAAATCGTCAATATGGTGACAAATATATACAAAATCATACAAAACAGGTACGAAGTCTTTAAATAGACTTCGTACCTGTTTTCATCCATATGAAAGTCCTCACCTTATTCGTGTGTCCCGTTCGAATCCCCTTTTTTTCGTTTGCGCCAAATGAACGCGAGGATTAAGACGATCAAACTCGCCATGACGGAAGCGATGGCGATTGGACTCGAATCAGTCATAAACAATTGTCCGATGGAGACAGAGTAGGCAAGCCCGAACGATGTGACGAGTTTCGCGCCGAACGCGATGCCCGCGAAACGCGGGAACGGCACGCGGCTAAACCCGGCGGCGAGACAAATGACCTCGTCCGGTAAAATCGGAATAATGAACAAGACGAGCAAGATGCCAAGGCCATACTTCTCGACATATCGATCGTACGTCTTCAACTTCTCCTCATCGACCCAGCGGATGATTCGCTCTCGGCCGAATCGTGCCAATCCATACATGACGAAGATACCAAGCGTGGTCGCAATACTCCCAACCAGAGCGGCACGAAATGGACCGAGGGCGACACTCCCAATCGGCACACTGACCGCTTCTGGGACCGGTAAGGCGATTGGCTGTAGAAAGCTGAATGCCGCGAACACCCAAACCGCCTGACGCTCGTACTGTTCTAATAGACGATCCAGTCCATACGTATCGTATAAGACGAGTCCAAATGATACGTAATAGACGAACACGAAGATTAAAAAAAGAGAAAATGTGATTTTCCACATCTGCTTCAAGATAACGTTCGAGCCGTCGCGTATCGCTCGAAGTAGCCCGACCGAGAGCGCGAGCAAGACAACGCCCGTCCACCCTAGTTGGTACGGCAATAAGAGGGAAGGTAAGACGACGAATGGCAACAGACTGAGCGCGACAAGTCCAAATCCATATCCAAGATAAATCGAATGTCGTTCTTTCATGAGCCATCACCCTCTCCCCGTTCTACTTCTAGTGTACCCAGAAAGTGAAGGTGATGTATCCTGCCAAGGACGTCTTGCACCTCATGCTTTTGATGTAGAAAAGACCACGATTCATTTCGAATCGTGGCTTTCATTCACTTATTCTCCAAGTGATGCTTGGATGAAATCATGGAATAGACGTTGTGGGCGTTCCGGACGTGAGATGAGCTCTGGGTGGAACTGTGATGCCACGAACCACTTGTGTTCTGGAATCTCAATGATTTCCACGAGACGACCGTCTGGGCTCGTACCTGAGAACTTGAATCCTTCCGCTTCGAATGCTTCACGGTATTCGTTATTGAACTCATAACGGTGACGGTGACGTTCGTATACGAGTTCTTGGTCGTATGCCGCGTGTGCTTTCGTCCCTGTTTCAAGTTTACATGGGTACAGTCCGAGACGGAGTGTACCTCCAAGGTCTTCGATGTCTTTTTGCTCTGGAAGAAGGTCGATAATCGGATACGGTGTCGATGGGTCGATTTCAGCCGTATGTGCACCGTCCAACTTCAAGACGTTACGGGCAAACTCGACCGTCGCAAGTTGCATCCCGAGACAAATCCCGAAGAATGGAACGTTGTTTTCACGTGCGAAACGTGTCGCTTCGATTTTCCCTTCGATTCCACGCTCACCAAATCCACCTGGGACGAGGATACCGTCTGCATCACCAAGGATGTCCGAGACGTTTTCAGCCGTCACGTCCTCTGCGTTGACCCAGTCAATGTCGATATCTGCATTGAACGCATAACCCGCATGCTTGAGCGATTCTGCGACCGAGATATAGGCATCACGCAATTCGACATATTTTCCGACGAGTGCGATTTTCACTTTCTTCTCAAGATGCGTGACCGTGTGAACGAGTTCTTTCCATGCCGTCATATCCGCAGCCGGTGTGTTGAAGCCGAAGTAATCGTTGACGAGTTGGTCCATCCCTTGTTTTTGAAGGTTGAGTGGTACTTCATAAAGCGTCGATGCGTCTTGCGCCTCGATGACTGCTTCTTTACGCGTATCACAGAAGAGCGCAATTTTCTCACGCATGTCTTCCGGAATATCATGCTCCGTGCGGAGGACGATGATGTCTGGCTGAATCCCGTAGCTGCGAAGTTCTTTGACGCTATGTTGTGTCGGTTTTGTTTTCATTTCGCCTGCCGCGCGGAGGTAAGGAACGAGTGTACAGTGGACGTACATGACGTTCTCTTTTCCGATATCATTTTTCACTTGGCGAATCGCTTCGATGAACGGAAGGGATTCGATATCCCCCACTGTTCCACCGATTTCTGTGATGACGACATCGGCGTTCGTTTCGCGTCCCGCACGGAAGACACGGTCTTTGATTTCGTTCGTGATATGCGGAATGACTTGAACCGTTCCGCCGTTATAGTCTCCACGACGCTCTTTCTTCAAGACAGTCGAATAAATGCGCCCTGATGTGACGTTCGCGTTTTGCGACAAGTTGATGTCGATGAAACGCTCATAGTGTCCGAGGTCAAGGTCAGTCTCCGCGCCATCATCTGTGACGAATACTTCTCCGTGTTGATACGGGCTCATCGTACCTGGGTCGATGTTGATATATGGGTCAAACTTTTGAATCGTCACGTTGAGTCCACGATTTTTGAGTAGACGTGCGAGTGAAGCTGCCGTGATCCCTTTACCGAGCGAAGAAACTACCCCGCCTGTTACGAAAATGTACTTTGTCATGTTTCTTTCTCCTCTCTTAAATACCAACCGTCGGGAAACGAAAAAACAAAAAAAGCAAAAGTGCCCCCGTGAATGGAGGACACTTTTGCTGCATCGTTACGTGCTAAACTAGCCCATGACTAATTTACGCCAGAGACGATACAGTCGTCAAGATATTATTTTTTCTTTTTTTCATGTTGTTCAAAATCATTAAAAAAGAAAAAGAGACACGCCTAGCCGGGCCCAATGCCCGGCTTTTTGCGGTCTCTTATAAATCATCCTCGTCTTCGAGATCGAGGTCGTCGTCCAAATCATCATCCTTGAAGTCATCTAGGCCATCAACTTTTTCTTGTTCGCCCGCATCGTCAAATTCAGTTGAATCGTAATCTTCAACTTTTGCGAATACATCCAAGTCATCTTCGATGTCGACGATACCTTCGTCTGCCTCTTCGAACTCTTCTTCGAATTCGTCAAGTTCACCACGTTGACGTGCTTCGATGACGAGATCTTCATCCGACTTGTCGAATGGATACCATACGCGAAGCGCCCAGCGGTTTGCACCTAAGTTGACGAACAACCCGTCGATGTTCAAATCGGTGTAAAGTTGTGCGATTTTCTCGAGTTCTTCCTCTTCACTCGCAAACGTATAATTTTGCTTGATTTTTTCGCGAATCTCATCAAAAGAAACAGGCTGCTCGCCAGTTTCTTGGAGAAGTTCATAAACGAAATCAATCAACGATTTATTCATTAAAGGACACTCCTTTTCCGTCACTAGTTAAACATCACTCCTCATTATAAACAAAAGCGATATGAAAAAGCTAGAGTAAATTATGATTCGTGTGATGTCTTGGCTTTGATTCGGAACCAGTACAGACTAATCAATCCGATATTAAAAATGGAATGAGACGTCCGACACCTTCTTCGACCGCCATGATGGATAAGAACAAAATCTGTGGAAGAATTTGACTACTTAGGGCACTTACAATCGTCAACAGGATCACTATGTTTTTCATAAGTCCACCCATCACTGAAACTGGAATATTCTACTCCTCATTTTTCCTTTTCCAGTTCTATTTGTCGATGAACCTGTTTTGCAACACATTGACTTCTTAGCTTCTTCATATTTCTGCCGATATAGAAGAGAACGCCACTTTAGATATGAAATAGAAGGAGAATAAAAATATGGCATTTTTTCGTAAGACAACTTCAAAAGATTTCGTCGCTTCCGAAGGATTTCCTGAGATTCACACAATCGCTAAACCAGCCGACTCGAGCTTAAACGGGCGCGCACACTATATGGGATATACATCATCTCAAGTGAAACGGCTACAAGACATGGCTCCACTAGTCGAGTCCGTCCTAGACGAGGTACTCGAAAATGTACTCGACCACTTAATGCTTCAACCAGAGATGGTTCAAATTGCGAATGGCTCGTCGACACGAGAACGTTTAAAAAATGTATTTGCTGCTTATTTCCGTAGTCTGTTAACCGGGAACATCGATGATAAATTTTTAGCAATGCGGAAGCGAATGGGACAAACCCATCACCATTTTTCAGTCCCCGTCGTCTGGTTCTTGGCAACATACTCGGCGTTTAACACCTTGCTCATCCCGAAAGTGGTCGAAACGTATCAACACGATCCGGCCATTCTGACCGAATCCCTTTTGGCTCTGTCACACGCGATGAACTTGGACGCTCAAATCGTTACCGAACAATATGTGAACGCCCGTCTCGATGAGCTTGAGTCTGCGAACCAATCCCGTGCCGCTCTATTAAGTGACGTGTCACGCGTCAGTACAGAAGTGGCGACGACAATGGAGCATACAGGGCAAGCTATGTCCGATACAAGCAATCGCGCTCATCAAGTCTTGGCAGAGACGGAACAAACAGAAAAGATGAGTCGCCACTTGATGACGTTGACTCATACAAATGGAGAACAAATCGAACAGATGGAAGCTGAATTCAAACAGTCGGCTACCTATGTCGATACCTCACTCGATCGAATAACAGCTTTAAAGGACGGTTCTCAAGATATCGTCAGCATGACGCGAAGCATCGAACAAATTGCCAATCAAACCAACTTACTCGCCTTGAACGCTTCGATTGAAGCGGCCCGTGCAGGTGAACACGGCAAAGGGTTCGCCGTCGTCGCCACCGAAGTACGCACACTCGCGGAGAATGCGAAACAGCTGAGCAGTCAAATCAATGCGCTCATTCATGAGAATGAGACGAACATCGCGGCTCTCCTCGATCAAATGGGTCACATGCATCGGACGAACGATGAAGCGATGCGTCAACTAAACGCCGTCAAAGTTGGGTTTTCGACCGTCCAAGAAGAGATGGGACAATACGTCCTTTCTTTCGAACGAAACAAACAAGACCTCGGACAGATGGTCGAAACCATTTCGTCCATCAACGAGACGACACAAGGGTTATCCCACTTGACCTCCTCTCTTTTATCTACTTCCGAAATACAGTAAACAAATAAGGCACGGTCCGCGGACCGTGCCTTCCTGTATTATTGGACAATCGGTTCTGGGATCTCGATGGCTTTCAGCGAACGATCGAGCAATTCGACGACGTCGAACGTGCTGACCGTCTCATCGACTTCCTTCGCTTTCGTTCCATCTGACAACATCGTCAAGCAGTACGGACACGCCGAACCGATGACGGTCGGTTTCGTCTCAAGCAACTGTTCCGTGCGAGCCACGTTGACACGTGTCCCGACTTTTTCTTCTTGCCACATGAGACCACCACCCGCTCCACAGCACATACCGTTTTCACGGTTACGCGTCGCTTCGACGAGTTCGACACCCGGTATGCGTTCGAGGACGAATCGCGGTGCGTCATAAATGCCGTTGTAACGACCGAGATAGCAAGAATCGTGATAGACGACACGCTCATTCACTTGAAGATCCGGTTGGATGCGACCCGTATCGAGCAACTCGGCGAGCAACTCGGTATGGTGATACACTTTCACATCAGTCAAACCGAAGTCTGGATACTCATTTTTGAATGTGTTGTAGGCGTGTGGGTCGACCGTGACGATTTTCGTCACCCCATACTTCTCAAACAGTTTAATGTTCGCTTCAGCGAGTTCTTGGAAGAGTAACTCATTCCCGATTCGACGTGGTGTATCCCCTGAGTTTTTCTCTTCATTTCCGAGAATCGCGAATGAGACGCCGGCCTTGTTCAAGACGCTCGCAAAGCTTTGCGCGACTTTTTGGCTACGGCTATCGTAAGAACCCATCGCGCCGACCCAGAAGAGGTATTCGAATTCTTCACCTGCTTTTTTCTTCTCTTTCGCCGTCGGGATGACGAGCTCTGTATCCTTGCGCCAGTTCTCGCGTTCTTTTCGGTTCATTCCCCATGGGTTTCCTTGACGCTCGATGTTTGCGACCGTGCGCTGTGCCTCCGGATCCATCTTTCCTTCCATCATGACGAGGTAGCGACGAAGGTCGATGATTTTATCGACGTGCTCGTTCATGACCGGACATTGGTCTTCACAGTTCCGGCATGTCGTACACGCCCAGATTTCTTCTTCCGTGATGACGTTCCCAATCAATTCGTCTGCGACGAGCATATGTCCGTCTTGCGCCGCTGCTGCGATTTCAGCACCTTGCGTGTTTTGGAACATGAGTGCCGGTGCCCAAGGTGATTTTCTCGTGACCGCTGCACCTTTCATATTCATATGGTCGCGAAGTTTGACAATCAAGTCCATCGGCGACAACATCTTCCCAGTTCCTGTTGCCGGACACACATTCGTACAGCGTCCACACTCGACGCAAGCGTACAAGTCGACGAGTTGTTTTTGGTTAAAGTCTTCGATTTTATTAACCCCGAACACAATCTCTTCATCTGACTCTTCTGCTTCTTCCATCGCCGAAAAATCAACGGGCGCTAAGCGTCCGACTTTATGGGTACGACCGAGCCAGACGTTGAGCGTCCCGGCAATCAAGTGAGCGTGTTTGCCTTGCGGGATGTAGACCATGAAGCTGAGTAAGAACAACAGGTGCATCCACCAAAAGACGACGAACAACGCGAATGCGACTGATCCTGGTACCCAAGCAAACGCTGAACCGATCAGTGTCGCGACCGGTTCGCCCCACATCGGAAGCTCTTCTTTATAGACGAGGTAAAACCCGTTCCCGAACAAGACGGAAACCATCAGCCCGCCAATGAAGATGAGGGCGAGACCCGCTAAAAAATTCCGTTTCAAGCGTACAAGCTTCTCGACGTAACGACGGTAGAACCCCCAAACGACCGCGACGAGAATCATGAGCATGACGATTTCTTGCATGAACGTAAAGATTGGATAGAGCGGACCGAGCGGGATGTGTGGGAAACGTGTTCCGACCGCTAGTCCTTTCCAAATAAAATCAACCGCCCCAAATTGGACGAGGATGAAGCCATAAAACATCATGACGTGAATTGCGCCACTCTTCTTATCTTTTAACAATTTCTTTTGACCGAACACGTTGATCATGACCTGTTCGAGTCGTTCTTTGTTCGTTTGGTTCCATTCTGCCTTCTTCCCGAGCTTGATGAACGTATAGCGCTGGTGAACCAGCGTAGCAAATAAATACACACCATAGCCGAAGACGAGCAAGAATAGAATCCAGTTGACGATTAAAAATGTAGACATCCCCAAAACTCCCCCTTATGAAAACGGATTCAATCTTGAATTCAGTATATCAAATGATGAATGAACAGTCATTCATTTTTGCGAAGTTCTCATCAGAAGTTTAGAAGATGTTTCAAAATAAGGAGTAAGCCGCCATAACTGAACACGGCCAAAACGAACGTGCGAAAGTGTAAATTCCGGTCGGAAGGGAGTTCAAATTTCACGATGTTGAGAATCATCGCCCCGGCCACAAACGCAAAACAGAGCGCTTCGACGTGCGCGGCCAAGTCAATCCATCGTGAAACGAAACCTCCGAGTAAAATCCCACCGCTCAACAAGTAGCGTCCTTGTCGCATATAGCGTTCCCCGTAATGGCGGTTCAAGTCATGACCGAGCGCCAAGAAGTGGACCCCGAGAGCCGTCGCATAGAAGCTTCTCGCAACGAACGTCACAGAGTCGGCCGTCACGACATACGCTGAGAAGGTCATATATGTCGTGAGTAGTGTCACCTGTAGCCAATACGAAACGGCCCGATCGACCGCCTCATCTTGAAAGTGAGGGGTCCGAACGAACCGCATGGTGCCATAGAACAGTGTGAAGCCGATTAGACTGACGATATAAATCTCTGATGGTAAAGCTAGATTCAACCAATCGACGCGAAGCGTGTCTTGGCGTTTGTTCAGCGACGGCAAGAGATACATGAAGAAGTACGTGATGGCGACCCCACTCGAGAATGAGAACCATTTCTTAGAAGGAACGGTCTCTTCCCGGAACAAATAGATGCCGAAGAAATTAATCAACGTCAAATAGATGATGATCCAGTTCGCCATCTCGTCTTCACCCTTTCAAGTCAATCCAAAACCGCTCGACAATCGTCCCATCTTCTTCCGTGTATGGTGTATCCGCAACGCCACCATTGTTTAAAATGACTTGACGTGAAGCAATATTCGTTCGGTTGCACGTGATGAGTGCACGCTCGATGCCGAGCTCTTTCACTTTTTCAAGCGCAAGTTGCAGTTGACGTGTGGCGAGTCCACGCCCACGCGCGCTCGGTTTCACCCCGTACCCGACATGGCCACCAATCTTCAAAAGCGACTCGTTCAACTCGTGACGAATGTTCGCCGCGCCGAGAAGTTCTTCCCCATCCGTGAGCCAATACGTCGTACTCGGGACCCAGCCTTCCTCAATATGTTCACGCAACTCTTTCTGGCGTAACGTGTTGACGTATGCCTCGAAGTCCATCGTCTCACGGTCGACTGAGGTCGGGACGATTCGTTCATCGCGCTCATACCATTCCTGTAAAAATGCGAGAATCTGTTCTTTTTGTTCGACAGATGTTTTGATTAGTCTTAACATCACAATTCCCCCTTTATCCATTTCCATTCACGTTCTCTATTTGATTTCCTTGTTCCTTTATCTTAGAGAATGCTCACTCGAAATAAAATGGACGTTCTGATTGGATATTGTCCCCCTTTTAGGCATGAAAAAAAGCGCCATCTTGTTCAGATGACACTTTTCGTAGACTCACTCTTCGAGTCCGAGCCGTTGTGGCATATGTGGCGCGAGTTGTCTCGCTTCTTCCAACCGACCTGCTTCGACGAGCGTATGGAAATGTAAAAACTGTTCATGCGATGCATCACTGATGGCTGCCAAATAATCGACGTACCGATCGTAGACCGCTTTGTCTTCTGACCGCGCCTCAATAAGTGCGATGTACAGGCGAACGGTGTCTTCCCCGTATAGGAGCGGGAACTCATCGTTCAGTTGAAGCAATTTATCGATTGAATCGACATCGACTCCGTTTTCTTGGTCATAATGCATGATGACTTGCTCAGCATGGTCTTCAAGGCGACCGCGCCACTCTTCATACTCTTCTTCATTCGTTTCGAGCATCTCGAACCAGTCTTCGTTCAACATCTCTTCAATCTTATTTACGCGTTCTGTGAAGTTCATACGCTCTCTCCTCCTTCAAACGTCCATGTGACATGTACTTCGTATATACCCACGTTTTCTTCATTCATGGATAATTCATATACGAACGTACATGACTCTTCAGACACATCGAGTCGCGATGTCGTCGTGGCCATCGTCATCGACATATAGGCATTCTTATATAAGCTTTGCGTGAAGCGACCTTCGATGAAGGAATGGTTCATCTCGATCGGTCCTTTGCAGATGAGCGCCAACCGTTCTGGTGTGTACTTGATTGTCGTCGGGACTGGTCCGTCCTCTTGTTGCTGGTCAAACATGAGAATAAATCCAGTCTTCAATGGATAGTATAATCCATCCATCGTTAACTCAATCGCTTCTGGAATATCACTCATCCGTGTTGTTTGCTGGACACGCACGCGAAGTGGTTCAATCGCCATGCTCATCCCCCTTTCCGTCAACTCATCGTACCACATCTTCCACATATCGTTCTATTGACATTGCTTCGTCTTCACGTAGACAAAGTGATTCATCCACTCATCGTTTTCATAGATGAATCCTTCTCTTGTGCACTCGTACGACATTCCGACACGCTCTGTGAAACGGACGGATGCTTCATTGTCAAGATTGATATGTGTCTCGATACGCTTGAAAGACAACTCCAGAAAAAGACCGCAGGCAATGATGTGCCCGCGGTCTCCCTATGAAAAGTGAAAAGGTTAGCGTACTTTATACACACGGCCTTCGAATGGTTTCAAATGAAGGAGTGTTGATTCAACATCGCCTTCAATCGGCATATTGCTCAAGACGACATCTTTCGCACGAAGTGTTTGATCCATGTCAAACATCGTCTCTTTCGCCGTCAAGTTCGTGACGACGAGGTATTGCGTCTCCCCGAGCGTACGCGTATAAGCATACACTTCCGAATGATCCGGTAAGACGACGTCATACGAACCGTATACAAACGTCTCATCACCTTTGCGAAGTTGAATCATCTCTTTATAGAAGTTGAAGATCGAGTCCTCGTCTTCAAGCTGCGATTCGACGTTGATGGCTGTATAGTTCGGATTGATCCCGAACCATGGCTTCTCCGCGAACGTGAACCCGGCATTCGGAGCATCACTCCACTGCATCGGTGTACGCGTGTTGTCGCGTGACGAGTTCCACGTGATGCGCATCATTTCGTCATGACTCTTCCCTTGTTCGACGCCGATATAGTAGCGATTGCGTGTCGCGATGTCATCATATTGGTCAATCGAATCAAATTTGACGTTCGTCATCCCGATTTCTTGACCTTGATAGATAAACGGCGTCCCTTGCATGAGGAAGTACATCATCGCAATCGATTTCGCACTCTCTTTCCAGTAACGCTCATCATCTCCCCATTTTGAGACGGTACGTGTTTGGTCATGGTTTTCGACGTAAAGCGCGTTCCATCCGTCGGCTTCAAGCCCTTTTTGCCATTTCGTCAACACGTTCTTCAAGTGGACGACATCGAGTTTCGAATCGGCATTTTCACTCCATAGGTCCATGTGTTCGAATTGGAAGACCATGTTCATCTTCCCTTCTTTTTCACCGACCCAAAGGTGCGCATCGTCAGGGGATACACCGTTCGCTTCACCGACTGTCATGATGTCATGTTTATTGAACGTCTCGTCACGTAGTTCTTCTAAATAGTCGTGAATCCCGTCCACGTTCATATGCATCTCAAACGACGGCACGAAATCGAGGTCGTTCGGGTTCGGTAAGTCGGCGAACGTCGGATTCTTGCGAATGTGGCTGATCGCATCGACACGGAACCCGTCGATTCCTTTTTCGAGCCACCAGTTGATCATATCGTACACGGCTGTACGCATCTCAGCGTTTTCCCAGTTGAGGTCCGGCTGTTTCTTCGAGAAGACATGCAAGTAGTATTGCTCCGTCGTCTCATCGAATTCCCAAGCCGACCCGCCGAAAATCGATTCCCAGTTGTTCGGCTTCGATCCATCCAGCTTCCCATCGCGCCAAATGTACCAATCTCGCTTCGGATTGTCTTTTGAGCTCTTCGATTCAACGAACCACGGGTGCTCATCGGACGTATGATTGACGACGAGGTCGAGCAACAGTTTCATATCGCGCTGATGCACTTCGTCCAACAAGCGGTCAAAGTCTTCCATCGTGCCGAATTCGTCCATGATGTCTTGGTAGTCACTAATGTCATAGCCGTTGTCATCGTTTGGTGACTTATACATCGGACAAATCCAGATGACGTCAATGCCGAGGTCTTTCAAATAGTCGAGCTTATCAATGATTCCTTGGATGTCTCCGATTCCGTCTCCGTTCGCGTCGTAAAAACTGCGCGGATAAATCTGATAGGCGACGGCTTCTTTCCACCAGTTGCGTTTAAGCGTCTTTGTTTGTGTTTGTTGTTCTCGTTGTAAAAGTTGCATGTGATCTAGATACTCCTTATCCCAAAACTCACTGCTCTTCATATATAATCATCTTATCCGTGCTGTGAACTTTATATCATTAGCGCAATCGTTTGCACGTTGCAATAAATTTATCTTACCAAAAAACATTCAATGATACAAAGATGTTTCATCAGCATACTTAACGTGTACCCTACACGATTTTGTAAAGAAATGAAAGCGAGGTGTTTTATCATGTTTCGACCTGCTACACTTCGGGATTTTTCAGCAATCGATCACTTAATTCTGAAGAAAGCGAAAGAGTTTCAAGTCGCCGGGAAGTCACAATGGGTCAAGTATTTAGAGCCGAGCCGCTCGGATTATGTACGACACGATTTAACGAAAGGGTCCGTGTTTGTATATGAACGTGACGCGCAAGTGGTCGGTTCGGTCAGTCTCATCCCACCGACCGATTGGGACCATAACCTATGGGAAAAACCGGACGATGCCGTTTACTTGCATCGACTCGTCACGGACTCAAGTTTAAAGGGTGAGCGGATTGGAGAGAAATTAATGGAATATGCGCTCTCCCATTCACCATCAACGATTCGGTTAGACTGTGTTGCCGACAACACCTTCTTGAATGGGTACTATCCTCAGTTCGGTTTCCGTTACATCGGGGAACGGAACGGATTTTCGTTATTTGAAAAACGGGCTTGACCTTGACGTGACGTCAACGTTTACGCTGAAGCTAAGGAGGTGAAGGGATGTACACCATCCAACAACTCGCGGCACTCGCAGGGACGACGACACGAACGCTTCGACACTATGACGCGATTGGTCTTCTCGTTCCCGCTCGCGATGATAACGGTTACCGGCGTTACATGTCGAGCGACGCAGAACGGTTGCAACTTATCTTATTCTACCGAACACTCGATGTCCCCCTCGATCAAATCAGACAATTGCTTGATTCGACGACGTTCGACCGAGTCGAGGTGTTGAGTGAGCATATCGAGGCGTTACGACAGAAAGCGGCTTATTTTGCGAAGTTGGCGGAGACCGCTGAAGCGACCCTCACCTCACTAAAAGGAGGGATCCCGATGGAAGACAAATCATTGTTCAACGGATTGTCTTATGAAGAGATTCAAGCACATGAGGCAAAGCATCAAGATGAGGTAAAGGAGCGGTGGGGGGACAGTTCAGCTTACAAAACCACACAAGAACGGGCGGCGAAGCGCTCGAAAACGGACTGGGAGCGCATGAATCAGATGCACCTCGATTTGATTGCGCCACTCGTCGACCTGTTCCGCTCACAAGTCGCAATCGAGGATGAACGGGTTCAATCGATTGTCAGAGACAATCATTTGTTCATCGACACACACTTTTACGATTGTTCGCTCGACATGTTCAGTGGACTCGGACAGATGTATGTGGCGGATGAACGATTCACCGAATTTTATGACCGCTTCGAGCCAGGTCTTGCTGCCTATTACAACGAAGCCATCCAATATTATTGTATCGTCAACAGTTAAGTCCAAGCCTCAGGCTTGGACTTTGATTTGTCGGTGGTCTGTTTTCATACTATCCATCGTTTCGATGTGTCGACGTAACATCGGTAAGACCGTTGTCAATTGTAGGTAAGGATATGTGGCAAAATTGTCGGTCCCACCTTTATAGATGACCACTCGCTCGAGAACCCGCCATCCTTGTGTGGTCCATTGTTCAAGCGTCGTCTCACAGAACGAAGGCTGATGTTGAATCGCCCAATACGCTTGTAGCTGTCCTTCCGCCATTGATGGACGTATCGTGAGAATCGGACACGGCAATTGATTCAATCGACTCGGCTCAATCGGCCCTGTTTCATGGACAACAATTAACTCTGGGGCAAGTTTTTCAAGCCACATCATCGTCTTATCATCGTTCAATGATGACACATGAATGATATGGTGGGGTGGAATCGATAGATCATTTAGCGGATACCGTTTTCTCACTTCTTGAATACGCTTTTGACTCGTCCAACGCATAAACGGTGTCGCCCACCGAATGTATTGATGGATAAGCCATTCCTTGAGAGACTGCGGTCGATGTTCGGTTGGCTCATCTTCTTGAATGACATGTGTTACTCCCAAATTACGGATAGCATGATATACAAAAATTGACGTATGATGATCACTAATCATGAGCACAATGGGTCTAGTCATCTCCACATCCCTCCACACTTATCGCTTTCGATCCGTCACTTCTTGAATCCCAAGTTCATATAGAGCCCGCTTCCATGAGCCAAAACGCCTTGACACTTTTGCCACACTCGGTTTATGAAATTGTTTCGCCCATTTTTGATAAGTAATCGCATTGAACGGGGTTAACACCCGATAGGCCTCATACAACGCTTGCACCATCTCCGCTTTCTCTTTCGCGGGTTGTACCGTGAAATGTTCTTCTTCTAAATGTTCGACCGCTTTTACAGCAAGACTCCATGACCCAAAGTGGGTAATAATATCACCTAATGAAGGGACGTTCCGACCAGCTGCCCATTGTTGATATTGACTGCTCGTTAACTTTCCTCCTTGTATCGATGCGAGCCGAAGCGCTTGTATAAAATCATGAGATTCATAACGCCTTGGTTCTAACAACCCTGACGCTTTCAAGGCACTTGTCCACGTCCCGTATACTTTCAAAATGTCTAGAAACGTGGGGGCGTCTCGATTTTGGCTCCATCGTTGATATTGTGTCACCGTGAGGGAGGGAGTCAGAGATGCAGCAGTTTGAAGCGCTTGAATGATCTCTGCTTCCTTCGTCATATATGTTCCTCCTTACACGCTTTTTTCTTTTATGAAAGAACGTGTATCAAGCACGGTTTGAATCACTTTTTGCTGTTCTCCAATCGTCATATTGGAGCTCGACGGTAAACAAATCCCGTTTTCAAATAATCGACGGCTGACATCTTCTCCATCGACTGTGACATATTCAGCATCTCGGTAGAGCGGCTGTAAATGCATTGGTTTCCACACAGGTCGTGATTCAATACCAGCCCCTGTTAAGTGTTGAATCAATTGATCACGGCTGACGACGTCTCGACCAAGTTGCATCGCAGTCAGCCAACGATTCGCACGCGAATACGGAACCTCTTGTTGGTACGTGACATCCATTTCTGAAAACATGCGTTCATATCGTTTAAAGACATTGCGTCGCGCACGTACCCGCTGTTCGATGACCTCTAACTGTCCACGACCGATACCTGCCGAGACATTACTTAAACGGTAGTTATAACCTACTTCCTCATGCTCATAGTGCAACTCATTCTCCCTTGCTTGTGTTGCGAGTTTTAACGCATGTTGACGTTGACTGTCAGAGCCGAGCAGTAGCATCCCTCCGCCTGATGTTGTGATGATTTTATTACCATTGAATGAATAAAAACCGATGTCTCCAATCGTACCGGTCATTAGACCTTGCCACGTCGAACCGAGTGACTCTGCGGCATCTTCAATCAACGGGACCTCAAATTCCTTGCAAATTTGACGAATCTCACCGATTTTCGCGACCACCCCATATAGATGAACAACGATGACTGCTTTAGGTAATCGCCCTTTCGTAGCAGCTTGAACGAGTGCTTTCCGCAAAGCCTCCGGAGACATGTTCCACGTCTCATCTTCTGAGTCAATGAAGACCGGTGTTGCTCCGACGTAAAGGATTGGATTGACCGAAGCGACAAAAGTGAGTGTCTGACAAAAGACGAGATCGTTCTTCTCTATCCCGAGCGTCATCAAGGCAAGATGGAGCGCCGCCGTACCGGAGCTAGTTGCCAACATATGCGCATGATCGGTGTACTTTCCAAGTTCGTCTTCAAATGCGTTGACGTTCGGACCGAGTGGGGCAATCCAATTACTCGAGAACGCCTCCTCTACATAGATCATTTCTCGACCGGACATGTGCGGCTTTGATAATAGAATATTCATGTGCTCATGTCCTCCTTCATCATCGTTTGATAGGTGTCGTACCATTCAATCAATTCCTTCAACCCTTCATATAAGGATGTCTGAGGGTTAAAACCAGTCATAGCTTCTAGCGTAGGCAAATCTACTTCATGAAACACTTGATCACGAACCGGAAGCGTCAGGTTTACCGGATGATGCATCAAATATCCGACTTCAGTTAATAACGTTTGAACATGGACGTAGTCGGAAGCGTTAATTCGAAACTGCCCAACGAGTGTCAAATCTGATTGAATGAGCCGTAGAACTCGAACGACTGTTTCAACCACATCATCGATATAAGAAGCTTTCACGATATCCGTTGCATAGTAACCAACCATACGATGACCTTGATCAATAGCGAGCACTGCTTTTGAGAACAACGTAGTCGAATCGTCCCAAGGGCCGTAAACATCTTCTGTCACGAGGTGCAGTGCCGACGAGGAATGTCGTGTATCTTCGATTGGAAGGTCGAAAGTGATGAACGATGGGGCGGACACCCTATTTTTTTGACTTCTGATCAATTGCTTCACCTGTTCAAAGCGCTCCATCTCCCTCCCTGTATAAACACTTGAAGGTCCTCCACATAAGATGACATGATTTGGCTCATACATCGTCATGACTTGACGCATATTCGGCCTGTGTGAGGTATCTGTTCGAATGAGATGAAACATCGGGTGAGACAATACGTAGAGTCGTTGCTTTGAGAGTTGATGTTTCGCTTGTCCTTCGTCATCGATCCCGATTACTTCGTAACCTTCTTTTAATAGACGTCGAGCAATATGAAATCCTTTAAACGTTGACACACCGACCACCATGACACGATTACTCATTGCACTCCCCCCTTTAATTTCCATCGGCGACGCGGATCCGCACTTGCTGGGCTGGGATGAATTCGAATCCACTTGCAAAGATTCGTTGCAAATCTCCATCAATATCATCGCTGTTAGCAACAAAAAGTAAGGCATCAGTCAGTGCTGCACTATTGTCTCTAAAGTGTTCGACTAACCGCAAAATAGGAGTCGCTGATGTGAATGGACGCGTGCAACCGACAAAGATTTTAGGGAAAATATTTGCCTCTGGGTCCAGTTCATTGGTAGCCAGTAACTCTTCGTATAATTTTTCGCCTGGACGGATGCCCGTCACTTCAATCGGAATTTGATCGGTGGTAAATCCACTGAGTTCAATCATTTTCTTGGCCAAGTCGATGATTTTTACCGGATTGCCCATATCAAGCACGAAAATTTCACCGCCTCGTGACAACACACTCGCTTGAATAACGAGTCGACTCGCCTCAGGAATCGTCATAAAGTAACGTGTCATCTCTGGGTCGGTTACGGTGACAGGACCGCCTCGTACAATTTGCTCTTTAAAAAGTGGGACGACGGACCCACGACTACCGAGTACGTTACCAAACCGAACGACCGCGAAGATCGTCTCGCTCGATCGTGATTTTTCTTGAACAATCATTTCTGCGATCCGCTTTGTCGACCCCATGACGTTCGTCGGATTCACCGCCTTGTCAGTTGAAACCATCACGAATCGATCAACTCGATATTTGGAGGCAACATCAACCATATTTTTCGTTCCATACACGTTGTTTTTGACGGCTTCTAACGGATTGTCTTGCATTAATGGGACGTGTTTATGAGCCGCTGCATGGTACACAATTTCAGGACGATACGTCTGAAAAACATACTCGAGACGCTCTATGTCCTGCACGTCACCGATGACCGGATGAAGCTTCGTCTCAAGTCCAAGACCGCTCAGTTCTTTTTCGATTAAATAAATACTGTTTTCACCATGTCCGAGAAGAATCATCTCGGCTGGTTTGAACTTGATCAATTGACGGCAAAGTTCTGAGCCGATTGACCCCCCAGCTCCAGTCACTAGAACGGTTGCGCCTTCTACATGTTTCGAGATACCAGAAATATCGAGTTGGACGGGCTCACGTCCCAACAAGTCTTCAATCTTCACTTCGCGGATTTCGTTGATTGAAACATTTCCAGTCGCAAGTTCCGATATCATCGGTAAAGCGTGGGATTCAACGCCTGTCTTCTCAATTCGTTTTAACAACTCGATTCGTCTTGTGTACGACAAGCTAGGAATCGAGAGAATCACAACTTCAATTCCTTGATCTTCGATGATTCGTTCTAATTCATCCGTCGTTCCAAGAATCGGAACACCATGAACGTATAACGACTCAAGCATCGAATCGTCATCGAGTATGCCCACTACGTGAAGTACTGTTGTTCGATACTCCTTCAATTCACGCACGATGAGTTGACCTGAATTCCCGGCTCCGATGATGAGTGTTTTTCGACCTTGGGGAGAAGCATGTAGTTTAAACGTATGCAGAACATGGTTTCGTGCTAGTACACGAGTAAACAGAATGAAGTTAAACGCAAGCAAGCCTTGAACGGCAATCATTACTCCAAGTCCGCGCCCAAATTGAATTTGATTGTAAGCGAATAAAATCAAGTCACTGCTAATCAACGCAATCGTCACTTGTTTCATTTCATGAATGGATGCGTAACGCCAATCGATTCGGTGAATTTTCAAAAGCATTCCGACGAACATAAAACTGATCATCTTGATGAATACCATCAGCATCAAATCGTAATTCGTTGCCGTATAAGGCATCACTCTCGAGAACAAAATATCAAACGTCATGTATAACACGATTGAAACGATTGCAATGTCGACACAGAAAAATAGTAAGTTTCTACGATTTCTCCGATATACGCTAACGAGTGTAGCCATCGTTTACTGCACCTCCAAATGTCTAAGTTGTTTGATCTTGTTGGGTCATGGACTGTGCGAAGAATACGTTGATGATAGTAAACTACCCGAGTCGTTGTAACAAATTTAAGGATAATTCGAGCTTTTTGTTATTAATGAAATCGCTGTAACAAATAAGTTTACAAAGTTATTCTCACTATTTCATTCACATAATGAATAATTTCCCACCTAACGGGAATGGAAAGAATAAACCAAATAAAATTGGGTGTTGTTGACAACTGTGTTTTGATTGAAAAGGAGGTACCTGCAACGCATCGCTATTCACTTCTGTACGACCGTTCTGACAACATACATGTTCATTCACACCAAGAGACCTTCTAAGACGCCTGCTAGCGTCCCTACAAAAGGAGAGACACCAAGATGAAAAAATGGACACGACCTCAAATCGTACAAGCTTTGCAACTCGCTGCCCAAGAATACTCAGAACTCGATTCCAAACAATACAGTGTTTGGTCACATGACAAAAATGTTCCTTCCCTTTCTACTGTCATTCACCAATTCGGATCGTGGCGTGAAGCCCTCGTTGCCGCACAAATTAAGCTCTCGTTCCATTATTATTCAGACGAAGATATTCTACTCGCATTAAACAAAGCTGCAGAAGAACTCACTCTATTCACGAGTCAAACGTACCGAGAATGGTCAAAAGTGACGCGTTCTCCTTCCCTCACACTTATCAGTAGTCGTTTTGGTTCATGGTCGAATGCACTTCGAGAGGCCAAACTTCAAACGACGGCCGCTAAAAATAGTGAAGAACGAATCATTCAAGCCTTGATTGAAGCGTCTGAAGAGCTCGAACGCTTAACGTCACAACACTATGCAGTGTGGGCACAAGAACGTGGCTATCCGACAGTCGCCACAATTGCCCGGAAGTACGGTTCTTGGAGCTATGCACTTTTTGTGTTGGACATCGCTCCACCAAAAAGAAAATGGGATGAAGAGGATGTCATTGAAGCGTTGCGTCTTGCGAAAAAAGAATTATCCCACTTCAGTATCCTCCATTACCGAAAATGGGCTGAAGGACGGAACGTGCCGAGTACGTCTACGATTAATGTCCTATTCGGAAGCTGGACTGCCGCTCTCAAATGCATGGAGACACAAAAGATTACGCAATAATCTAAGATGAGACATGAAAAAGCGCCGACTAATAAGTCGGCGCTTTTTCATGTGACGATTGCGATATACATTGGTATTCCGATTAATAAGTTGAACGGGAAGGTGATTGCGAGAGACAAGGTCAAATAGAAGGATGGTTTCGCTTCTGGGACCGAGGCTTGTAGCATCGCTGGAGCAGCAATGTATGACCCACTCGCCGCAAGTGTCATCAGAAGAATCGTCCCTCCATCGGACAGACCAGCGACTCCTGCTGCGACAAAGCCGACAAGTGCTCCAATCAACGGGAAGAGTGTTCCCATGATGACGAACTTCAATCCGTACGTCGACACCGTCTTTAACTGATGTCCGACTTTGACGCCTAACCCTAATAAAAAGAGGAGCAACACCCCTGGAAACAAGTCTACAAAGAATGGCTTGAGCGGAGTTGCGTCTGGTGTCACGAGTCCTACGACAAGACCTGCAAGCATCAACAGAATACTCTTTGAGAATAAGCTATCCCGTAGCACAGACAATGAGTTTGTTTTGCTGGATGTCGCCGTGATGCCCAAAACTTGTGTCTGATTATATAGCAGTAACGCCACAATCAAACCTGGGATTTCGAGGACAACGACCAGTGTCGTCATGAACGGCTCATATCCAATCCCGAGTCGCTCAAGTTGCGTCGATGCAGCCACATATGTCACGAGTGAAACGGAACCGAACGTCGCAGCCATCGCAATTCGTTCATGGAATGAAAAGTTGAGCATTCCTCCGACGAAAAACGCGAGAATCGGCAGTGAAATTCCAATCAAAAGCGTCACGGTCAGCGGTAACGCAATCTCCTCAAAAGATACCGAGGCGAGTCCCATGCCACCCTTTAGCCCAATGGCGAGTAGTAAGTAAATGTTTAGCGTCGTGCTCAGCGAATCGGGAATCTTGAGATTTGATTTTCCAACTGCGGCGATGACCCCCGTCACAAACAGAAGCACCGGGGCGCTCGTCAATAAAAATAAAAACAATTCCATACGTCTTCCTCCTTGGCGACAAAAAAGCGCACACCTAAATAGGCGTGCGCTGTATGCCGACGGCTCGAACAATCGCTCCGTCAGGCCGACAACTGTCGGTTATTAAATTGGTCAGTAGCTCCGTAACAAGATTTCGAACAGCACGCTTCATGATGACTCGTCCAGTCGCTCCTATATACGTCTCTGACTCTCATTTTAAAAAGTCATGTTCCCGTTGTCAATCGGTTTGATCCCAAGACGCGTCCAAACGAAACACAATCAGACGCTCTCCCGTTTTCGTACTGATGTCCGTATGGAGAGAGACGATCGAGCGACCAAGTACTTGCTCGACGATGGACTCGAGTTGAGTGCGTCCCGCTTCGACAAGATTGTTGCGGTATTTCTTTAATTGTTCGCGACCTGACGACTTGGTGGCCAAATCATACTCGGCCGGCGTCAACACCCCTTGGAGTGTGACGATGGCGAGGTCTCGAAGCAGGTCTGCCTTACACGTCAATGATCCGCGACCCAGGTATTCTTTCTCCCATTGGGTGATGCGGGCGCTCAGTTCCATTTCCAGCTGACCTTTTTTCCGCATTTACTTCACGAATCCAATCATCATCTCGCGAAGAATCTTAGCCGCCGCGATGGCCGTCATATCCGACTGATCATATGCCGGTGATACTTCGACAAGGTCCGCTCCGATGATGTCGAGGTCCGCATTTGCGATGGCGTGTACCGCTTCTAACAATTCTTTCGTCGAGATGCCACCGATTTCTTGTGTGCCCGTACCTGGTGCTGCCGATGGATCTAAGACATCGATATCGATGGTGACATATACTTTTTTCCCAGCGAGTGTCGGCAAGACGCGCTTGAGTGGCTCGACCACCTCAAACTGGTGCATATTGTAGCCAACTTCACGTGCCCATTCGAACTCTTCTTTCATCCCTGAACGAATCCCGAACGAGTAACAGTTCGATGGTCCAATCAAGTTTGCCGCCTTTTTAAGTGGAGTCGAGTGCGAGAGTGGCTCGCCTTCATACTCATCCCGAAGGTCCGTATGCGCATCCAAGTGGATGATGACAAAGTCGTCACCATATACGTCGTGCATCGCTTTGATAATCGGCCATGTGACGAGGTGTTCGCCACCCATTCCGAGTGGGAACTTGCCCGCCTTGACGACATCTTTGACGAATGCTTCGATGAGGTCGAGCGACTTTGGTGCGTTCCCGAACGGAAGTGGGATGTCTCCTGCGTCGTACACCGCAGCATCAGCCAAGTCACCGTCTAAATATGGGCTGTATTCTTCAAGGCCGATCGACACTTCACGAATCCGGTTCGGACCGAAACGCGAGCCCGGACGGAAACTAACCGTCCAGTCCATCGGCATCCCGTAAAGAACGGTCTTCGCCTCTGTCACCTCTGGGAGACTGGCGATAAACACTTTACCTGAGTATGCTTCATCGAAACGTTTGATCATTTTGTCAAATCCTCCACGAATTTTGGAAGGACGAATGCTGCATTATGAAGCTTCGGTGTATAGTATTTTGTTTCGATGTCATGGAAACGCTCGGCCGATACTTGTTCAGGGTCGTACTTCTTCGAACCGATTGTGAACGTCCACATGCCGCTCGGGTACGTTGGAACATTTGCCGTGTACAATTTCGTGATCGGGAAGATTTCCTTCACATCACGTTGAACCGTTTGGATGAGTTCTGGTGTGAACCATGGGTTATCCGTTTGTGCGACAAAGATGCCATCCTCTTTGAGCGCCTTCGAAATCCCTGCATAGAACCCTTTTGTGAAGAGGTTCGCTGCAGGTCCGACCGGTTCTGTCGAGTCGACCATGATGACGTCGTACTCGTTTTCAGACTTAGCGATATGCATGAACCCGTCACCGACGATGACTTCCACGCGAGGATTATCCAGTTCACCTGCGATATTTGGTAAGTATTTCTTCGAATATTCAATGACTTTCCCGTCGATATCAACGAGAACAGCTTTTTCCACTGATGGGTGTTTCATAATTTCACGAATAACACCGCCGTCTCCCCCACCGACAACCAGTACATGTTTCGGATTCGGGTGTGTAAAGAGTGGGACGTGTGCGACCATCTCGTGATAGACGAATTCGTCCTTATCCGTCGTCATGACCATCCCGTCAAGTAACAACATCGTTCCGAACTCGTCCGTTTCGACCATTTCTAGTCGTTGAAACTCCGTTTGTTCGCTCTCATAAACGTGGTTTACACGGAACGTGATTCCGTAATCTTCTGTTTGGTGCTCCGTAAACCATAATTTTAATTTTTGGTCCATCGATAGAACCCCTTTCTGTTCAAAAAGTTGTTCGTATGCGAGTGGCGTTTTGAGGCGCTTCTTATTCATACGATAGGAAGTATACAAAACCTGTACCCATTTTGCACGATTTTTTTGCGAAATGTATCTTGAATGTGAGTTTTTTGTGAGACGTAGCCGATATACTGAATGAACTAATTTTGAATGGAAAGGTGGAATACTATGTGGTCACCCTGTGCTTCCTGTAACACAACGGTTCCTTTGATTTCTCAAGGAAAACTCATCACAAAAACGAAAGAATATTCTTATACATCATTTGAAGAATTAGATGCACTTCTGATGCACGTTGAGGGTACCGTATACTGTGTCGACAATCAATCGAACAGTCAAACGCCTCCACTCGAGGTCGAGGTGTTACGCGATCAACTCGCGCATCGTCATATCATTGATCAAATTCAGCACGGAACGTTTGAGAGTCACCTTCAACCGATTATCTTCCTCGATTCTAAGGAAACGTTCGGGTATGAGGCACTTCTCCGTAGTGGTGCTTCTATTTCACCCGGTGATCTGTTCCGAACGGCCAACCGGTTTGGGTTGCATTCGAAGCTCGATCAACGTGCTCGCGCCGAGGCGATTAAAGCGACGTTCGAAGCCGTGGCTCCACATCAAAAGACGTTTATCAACTTTTTACCATCGACGATTTATAATCCGGACTATTGTTTACAACATACGTTCGATATCATCGATCGATATGGACTCAGCCCAGACCGCTTTATATTCGAAGTCGTAGAGACGGAGAAAGTACATGACGTCGATCATCTTCAACACGTTTTTTCAACGTATAAACAACGGGGGATGAAAGTCGCATTAGATGATGTCGGTGCAGGTTTCTCTACCATCGATATGTTGAAACGACTCGAACCAGACTATGTCAAAATCGACCGCTCTTATATTTCATTTTGTGATGAAGATGCCGAGAAGCGGTCCTTCCTCAAAAAAGTACGAACTTTGACCAAATCGATGGGAATCACGCTTCTTGCCGAGGGCATAGAGCGTCTAGAGGAGGAAGATGTCTGTCGTGAGCTCGGATTCGATTTGGCACAAGGGTATTTCTTTGGAAAACCGGCACCTGCGAATAAGCACACCTTTGAAATTGCATAAGTAAACTTCTTAACGAGGAGTGTAGGCATCGACCTTGTCGAAACCCTGCACTCTTTTTCGTTTTTCTATGATGAGTAAATGTCTGCCGCCCATTCCTTCCTCTTTATTTCATTATTTTTTAGGTTTCGGTCAGAGGTGTTCAGGAGATAGCATAATTATAGAAGATTGATGCGGGCGAAAGAGGTGAGTATGTAGATGAAATCATGGATTGTCAGTGGCTATGCGATTGTACTCGGAATTATCATCGGCTTAGTGAGTTGGCTCTTCTTATCCGTCGTCTATAAAGGGATTCATTTTGTATGGCATACGGTCCCTGAACAATTTGATGTTCGGTTGTATCTATTCCTCGTCCCGGTCCTCGCCGGGGTGTTGATCGGTCTTTTGCAACACCGTTATGGTCGGATGCCGCGCCTCATGCCAGAAGTACTAGAAGAACGGAAAGGGACCGGCCGTATTGACTACCGCTTGATCGGGTTCACGACATTGACCGCTTTACTCGTCCTCATCGGAGGGGCAAGTTTAGGACCTGAAGCGGCACTCGTCGGCATCGTCGGGGGGCTCACGACATGGTTCTCAGAGCGCATCCGCTACGTGCGCCAAGAATTAGGTGAATTACAAGAAGTCGGTCATGCGGTCGTTCTCGGGATTGTCTTCAACGCGCCACTCTTCGGCGCGATTGCGGCTGAGGAAACTGAGCGAAAGAAACAACCGATGCTGAACCTTCTTGCTACACTCGCCGGAATCGGAACGTTCTATCTACTCAATCAACTCGACGAACGCCCACCGTTTATCATTAAATTCCCAGCGATTGAAAGCGTCCAAATCGATTGGTCAATTTTATTGATTGTCCTTGGCGGTATGATTCTCGGATGGCTCTACTTAGTCAGTGAACATACATTAATGCGACTTTTTTCAAACATTCCTATTTTATTGCTCACTACGCTTGGCGGCATCGGGATCGGGGGAATGGCTCTCCTCTATCCAGACTTACTCTTCTCTGGTGAAGAAACAATCCTTGAGTACGTAGATGAGTGGCAACTCATCCCGCTATACACACTTCTCCTTTACAGTGTGTTAAAACTGCTCTTTACGGCATTCTGCCTAGCTACCGGTTGGCGTGGCGGTCATATATACCCACTTCTTTTTTCTTCGTTCACTCTTGGCTATTTTTTCAGCCTCTTATTTGAGGTTGATATGACATTTTCAGTCGTCCTCACGACGAGTGCCTTACTTGCGACAGCGATGCGACAACCGTTGGCGATTATCGTACTACTCGTACTCTTTTTTCCACCGAATAGTTGGTTTTATATATTTGCGGTCGTAGCAATCGTTTCCAAAATTCCACTGCCGTCATTTATCCACTCTCCAGTGAAAGCTTGATTTTAGAAATAGGAAAAAGGGAAATAGATGAATAGTTATGCAGTCTCTCGAAAGGAGGAACGGTTGTGAGCGAATACGAAATGGCCATTGAAAACCTAATTGACGCAGTTAGCTCAGATTGGATTAGCATTATTCTAGCTATTTTAGTCGTGATTATGGGGATTGTCGTCTTCGTTTATGTCGTCATGACAATCGTCGACATGTTTTTATCCAAAGATATCGTCTGGGGAATCGTTGAAGTCATCGCTCTATTCGTCGGACTAGCCGTGTTATTGTCCGTCTTCTATTACTGGAATCGGAATCGGACAAAAGCACAGTTCGGTCTCTTCCTCGTCTTGTTCTCTCTCGCAGTGAATGTGTACTTCTTTGTCCGTTACGCGGATGAAATCAACGCTGTTCTGAACAGCGTGTACTAAAAACGAGGGGATGCATCCCCTCGTTTTCATCGTTTCTGGAAAGGTGGTGTTTCGTTTGAAACGTCGTGTCATTCAATTGATGATTATGGTCATCAGTGTCATTTTGCTAGTCAGTCTCTTTTTTTGGCTGGATATCCTTATACCTGTTTTAATCGGCATCGCCATCGTCGCACCGCTTGTCGTCGGTTGGCAGATTCTATTCGACCAAGTACAGCCCCAAGGAAAGCTCGCCTGGTTACTTACCGTGTTCTTCATCCCGTTCATCGGTGTGTTGGCGTGGGTCATGTTCGGACGCACTCCACGTCGTCATCGACGCTTTAAACGGACGTCATCTGAAATTCGGATGCTAAGACAAGCAATCGAGAGCGAAAAAATTGAGACCTCACCTGAGATCGTGTCCGCCTATCCGTTGACACGAACACTCGAGAAGTTAGGCGCGACCGGTGCGAACGGACATACCTCGACGAAGCTTCTCGTCAATGGTGAATCGAAATTTGAGGCTTTGTTAGAAGTCCTCAACAATGCAACAGATCATATTCATATTCAGTACTATCTATTTCGAACGGATGAGATTTCTTTGAAAGTCCGAGATGCACTCATCCAAAAATCAAATGAAGACGTGACCGTTCGTTTTTTGTATGACGGACTCGGTAGTCAAGAAATCGGAGAAGACTTCATTCAACCGTTACGTGAATCACGCGTTCACGTCCAGGCGTTCGACCCGGTCTTGCACCCCTATCTCGTCTTCAACGCGAACTTCCGAAATCACCAAAAACTGATTGTCGTGGACGGTCAAATCGCTTTGACCGGTGGATTAAACGTAGGAGACGAATATCTCGGTAAAAATGAGAAGCTAGGCTTTTGGCGAGATACCCATTTACACCTTGAGGGACCACTCGTCCGTGAACTCCAACAGCTCTTCGTTGAGAATTGGTTATATGCGGGTCAAGGTACGATGGATGAGACATGGGACTTGTTCGCAGACGAAGAACATCTATCTCGGTATTTTGTGAATGAACCGAAAGGACAAAACGGCGCGACGCAACTTCTCGTCACGTCACCCGGGAAAGATGTCACGATTCGTGATGGACTCATGCGCTTGCTCATGGAGGCTAAAGAGTCCATCTGGATCACGACCCCTTATCTCGTTCCACCACCTGAACTGTTGGCGATTCTCGAGGTCGCCGGTCGCAGCGGGATTGATGTAAGAATCGTCGTACCGGGGAAAGGCGATGAATGGTTCAGTTTTCATGCTTCCGAATATTATTTCGAACAGCTGATTAAGCGAAACATTAAAATTTATAAATATAATCGACATTTCATCCATGCGAAAACGCTTCTGATTGATGGCAAGGTTGCCCTTGTCGGATCGGCCAACTTTGATTTTCGAAGCATGTTTCTAAACCATGAGATGACGATTGCCCAATTCGATACGACATCCATACAAGAGCTTCACGACACCTTTTTAAAGGATTTTGAAGAATCGATTTTGATTGACTGGACCATGTTACGAAAAAAGACGACGAGGAAACGTTTCGTCGAGGCGTTTTGCTATATCTTTTCGCCACTACTTTGACGCATTCGCCAAACGAGGTATGAAACGGCAACGAGTCCGACGAGAAACAATTGCCATTCGATTGTCAACTGCATGGCAGCTGTCACGGCAAGTCCTTCGATGATCAAAGCGGGCACTTTTCCAATCGTACTCGCGACCGCGAACGATGTGAGTGTCATACGACTGAACGCTGCCGATAACGTGACGAGACCAGACGGGACAAACGGCATGAAACGCATCCCGAGAACGAGAAACCATGCTTCGGCTCCTCCAGACTCACGAAGTCGCTGAAACCGGCCACTGTCCGGGGACGTATAGCGATGCAGTGCTTTTCGGTAAAGAATGAAGCTCACGATGGCGCCGATTGCCTCCCCGATAATCGATACGAGTATGCCCGGTACGAGACCGAGGACGCTCACATTGATGGCTGTTAGAAAAGCACTCGGTAGGACACCGGCGACCGCGATTACACTATTCAGTAAAATACTGATAATCAAAAATAAAGGGAGCGGGAGCAATTCCCATTCCATAACGATCACTCTTTCTATGCACAAAATAAGGACCATGACATGTCGTCATGGTCCTTCACTATATCATAGTGATGAAGAAGACGTTGCGCCTGCTTCATCCCACGAGTCTTCGTCGACTGGTGGTAAATGTTTTTCTTCCAATTTCGAAACGACGACCGCACATGCCGCATCCCCCGTGATGTTGACTGATGTGCGAAGCATATCGAGAATACGGTCGACCCCGATAATGAGGGCGATTCCCTCTACCGGTAAGTTGACCGACTGAAGGACGAGGGCAAGCATGACGAGCCCGACTCCTGGCACACCTGCTGTCCCAATGGATGCGAGGACCGCTGTGATGACGACCGTCAACAACTGAGTCATCGTTAAATCAGAAGCAAATACTTGTGCGATGAAAATCGTCGCAACCCCTTGCATGATTGCCGTCCCGTCCATGTTGACCGTTGCCCCGAGTGGTTGCACGAATGAAGAAATTGAACGCGGGACACCAAGTTTTCTTTGTGCCACTTCCATAGAAACAGGAAGGGTCGCGTTTGATGAAGACGTCGAGAAGGCGAACGTCATCGCTTCATAGAAGTTTTTGAAGAAGAATACAGGACT
Organism: Exiguobacterium sp. s89; assembly: GCF_018617735.1. NCBI lineage: Bacteria > Bacillati > Bacillota > Bacilli > Caryophanales > Exiguobacterium > Exiguobacterium sp. s89. The sequence goes on along the minus strand of NZ_JACSKS010000002.1, from coordinate 175,954 downwards.
CATCTTCCCGATGAAGTAAACGGCTGCTCCGTATACAATGGTTGCATGTAAGAATAGCGTCAAGACGACGGCAATCATATACCATGCCATCGCAACGACCGCATCGAGACCGATGCCTCCAATCGCAGAAGCAATCAATGCGAAAGCGCCGTATGGTGCGAGCTTCATGACAAGATGAATCAAATACATCATGATACGATCACCTTGTTTGATGAATTGACGCCACGTCTTCGCCTTATCCCCGAGAGCAATTAATGCAAATCCAATCAATGCCGCAAAGACGATGATTTGAAGCATGTTTCCTTCAGCGAGTGCCGTAATCGGATTTGTCGGAATCATATTGACGAATGTCTGTACGATATTTGACGATTCCTCGGTCGCTGTTGATTCAAATTCAAGACCTGTTGTTTGGAAGTCCCCACGCTCCCCTGGCTGTAAGACAGATGCGACACCCATCGCTAACATGATGGCGAGTGCTGTCGTCGTCAAAAAGAATAAAATCGATTTCGTCCCGACTCGGCCTAACTCTTTTGGATCCCCGAGACCCATGACCCCTAAAATAATCGAGAAGAAGACAATCGGTACGACTAACATTTTAATCAAATTCAAGAAAATCGTTCCGACCGGAGATAAAATATATGGATTCACAGTTTCATAAATATTATCCGGCAATCCCGCCAATCCTAGACCAACTACAACACCTAGCGCGAGACCGATTAAGATTTTTTTCGTTTCGCTCATCGTATCACCCTTTCTTTTTTCACAATGTAGTCAGTATATCATAATACTGAATTTTCATACAATTACAAATGAATATCTCTTCAGTTACAAAATTCCCTTTTAATACCAAAAAGTCGAAACAAAAAAGATTGGAGACGAAAATTCGTCCAATCTTTTTACTCAGCGCTTAAGCGCTCGAGCTCTGCATGAAGTTCAGTCGACTGTTCCCAAATCTCGGGGCGATGTTCCTGTAAGAAATTTGCTAATACGTCTCGGGACGGAGCGTCCATCATCTCGATTAAAATCCGACCCTTCAACGACTTGTCCATCTGATTGACGTGATATGGCAATAATTTATAGCCGCGTCTCGCTTCTAAGTCAACCAACATATCACATGCCGCAATTCCACCGTAGTAAAAGCCTTCTGGTTTTCGACCGACTGTGACCCACACAATCCAGTACAGTTTCCCGTTCGGTACCGCCTCCCGGTCCGTCAAAAACTTAATGCGTTTCTCAATGGCAGACTTCGCATGCATTGCGCCCATGTCGATTGTCGCTGTGCCCGTCTCGACATCGATAATCACCGGGGACATGTTATTTAAACTAAGCGAACCGACACCAAAACCACCATGCCCGTCCGTTGCATCGTCTGAAATAATATTAAAATTAATGTCTTTCATGTTCCACCCTCCCTCTCTACTGTACACAATGATATAGGATTGTGGCAATCATGAGTCACACCCAGTCGATTTGAAAGCGTCCGCCTGGACCGATTTGTTGAATCAGTGAACGGTCTTCTAAGATGACTCTTCCGATGACATTGACTCGTTCATCTGCCGATAAATTCTGCTTCGTCACTTGTAATTCTCCTGCATATCGACCGTAACGTTCATTGTCGATCGTGATACTGCCAATCAGCCTTTCTTCTGTGTATTGCGGTTGAATCCGTTGATTTCCGGGTCTACCGTAAGCACGAGACTCAACGGAACGAAGGACATCACGGGCAGAGTCCATCCGATTCGTGTGACGGGTCGGAAGAGAATCATCACGATCCCGTGCAGTCGCTCGAAGGACGATGATTCCCTCATCGTACGCCTGAAACTGTCGCATCGTCGTATCTGATACATACGGGTCGCCAATCAAGATACGATCGACTGTCGTTTGCAAATCGACATAACACGAAAAAGGAGACTTGTGACGATGCGCTTCGAGTGTCGGTAACGTCTCATGAAGGGGACCACGCAACCGCTCTTCTCCAGGGATGAACGCTTGTATCTTGATTCCTTGTGACCGGTGCCAAAGGTTTTTTTCATCAAACCATGTACGCTCGAGCCCTGTTTCCGGACGAGGATAAAAATTATGCCACGCTTCTACGCGTTCTCGTTGTAATCCGTGCCGAAGCATCTCTTCGAGTTCTTTTTCTGTGAGCGTACTCGCATTCAATGCAACCATCATCTGTTTCGATAAAGCAGCGACTTGTTTCGGCGTAACGCCATAATCGACTCGTAATCCCGTGATGCCCCAATCTAAAAGCGTATGCGCATCGTCCCAGTCCTTGCCGAGCGCCTGTAGAGAAGACGGGGCAATATCTGCTACGAGTTCCATATCGAGGCGTCTTGCCAACGCACCTAACTGCTGGAGTCGTTCCGTATAGGTTGTCGGGTCGTCTTCTGGAATATGAAGCGACGTGAAGATGCTCGTAAACCCTACCTCTCGCATATGTTCCATCCAATCAATTAATTCAGGTGACAGTTCCTCGCTCAAGTAAATTGAAATTCCTCTCATACCTATCACTCCTTACCAAAAGTAGAGAAAAAGATGACTCGCTTCTGAGCCATCTTTGTTTATTAGATCCCGTCCGCCATCTCTTCTTTAAAGCCGAAGAAATACGTGAATAAAAAGCCTGCCGTATATGAAATCAATAGTCCTGCAATGTACGTCAAATACATGCCATTATCAATCAATGGTGTGAGCGATAGACCGGATACACCGATTCCGAGCGCCGCCGTCTTCATCGTTGCTTGGAAGGCACCACCGACCGCGGCTCCGAGACACGCCGTCAAGAACGGACGTCCGAGTGGAAGCGTGACCCCGTAAAGAAGTGGTTCGCCGATTCCGAGGAACCCGACCGGGATGGCTCCTTTGATAATATTACGCAGGCGCGGGTTGCGTGTCTTCACAAAGATCGCAAGTGCTGCACCGACTTGACCCGCACCGGCCATCGCCAATATCGGAAGGAGTGCTGTCGTCCCGACCGTGTTCAACAGTTCTAAATGAATCGGCGTCAATCCGTGGTGTAACCCGACCATGACGAGTGGTAAGAAGAATCCGGCAAGTACTGCTCCCGCTACCGGCCCCCCGACTTCAAGCGTCGCATTGATGCCTCGCATGATGCCGTCTGATAATAATCCTGCGACTGGCATGATGGCATAAAGGGCAGTAAATCCAACGATTAGGACAGTAAAGAGTGGTGTAAAGATAATATCAATCGATACCGGCATGAAGCGACGAATGTGCTTCTCGATATACGTCATGAGCCAACCGGCAAAAATAACACCGAACAGCCCTCCACGCCCGACAACGAGCGGTTCCCCATAAATAACGATATCCGCGAGGAGCGGGTTAAATAGAATTCCCCCGGCAATTGCCCCGAGTACCGGCGTTCCCCCAAACTCTTTTGCTGTATTCCACCCGACAAGGATGGCCAAGTACGCAAAAACTGTACTCCCGAGCACGAGCAGAATTTGCATCCACGTCTCTGTTCGGTCGACACCGGCGTTGACAGCGAAGTTCGCCGCACCGTTAATAATCCCCGAAGCGACAAGTCCAGGAATGAGCGGAATGAAGATGTTTCCGAGGCGACGAAGGAATCGTTTGAACGGTGACTTTTGCTTCTCTTTCACCTTCTGGCGTTCAACAGCCGCACGTTCCTCTAACGTTAAGTTCTCATCCACCGACTCTTCCCCAATCGCTAATCCCGTTTCATGGCTCATATAGTCCGCGACCCGATTCACGGTACCTGGACCGACGACAATTTGCAGCGTCTCGTCATCGATGACACCCATGACCCCGTCAATCTTCTTCAATGCGTCAAGATCTGCTTTCGTCGCATCTTTCAACGTCAACCTTACACGTGTCATGCAATGCGCGAGTTGACGAATATTCTCTTTCCCCCCGACATGTGCGAGGATGTCCCGTGCTAAAACCTCTTCTTTCTTCACCTTGAATTCCCCCTTATAGCGCCTCACGGACGAATCCGTTCGCACTCTCTAATCGTTTGATAGCCTCTTCATAAGAGACGTCGGCTAAAATCATGACGATTGCTGTTTTGACGTGGCCCTTGGATGACACAAAATAACGCGCGGCCGTCTCCAGGTCGACCCCTGTCGCTTCTGCGATCATCCTCTTGGCACGCATTTCTAGCTTTTCATTCGTCGGCTTCACGTCGACCATCAAGTTTTGATACACTTTCCCTACTCCAATCATCGACGTCGTCGATATCATGTTGAGGACAAGTTTTTGAGCCGTTCCTGCCTTCAATCTCGTCGAACCTGTCAACACTTCCGGTCCCGTCTCCACTTCAATCGGATAATTCGCATGTCGGCTGATGACGGCATCGTGATTGCATGAAATCGCAGCCGTTATCGCACCGATTTCACGTGCGTAGTCGAGACCCCCGACCACGTATGGTGTCCGACCACTCGCCGCAATCCCAATGACCGTATCGTCCGCTGACAATTGAAGCGCTTTCAAATCTTGAACCGCCAATTCTTTACTGTCTTCTGCTCCCTCGACGGCTTTAACGAGCGCACGTTCGCCACCTGCAATCAGTCCGATGACTTGGTTCGGTGACACACCGAACGTCGGCACACACTCTGCAGCGTCTAAAATACCGAGTCGCCCACTCGTACCCGCTCCGATGTAAATCAAGCGACCGCCTTTACGAAAGGAAGCGATGACCTGCTCTACAACTTGCGCAATGACCGGGAGTTGTTCTTGAATCACTTGAGGGACTTTTTGATCCTCTGCATTCATAATCGTCAATCGTTCCTCAATCGACATCTCGTCCAGTTGCATCGTTCGTTCATTCCGTCTTTCTGTAGCCAATTTATCTAGCATCGCCACCATCCTTTCTTCTCTATGATTTCATCGTACTATATTGAAACTTAAAGTCAATTTATAATTTAATTTTTATGAAATTTAATTTCAAATGAGATTCAAAAGAAAACTCACTCCAATCGAATGAGTTGTTTCTTCAGGACGTGAACGCGCACGTCTTTATTCGTGACCGAATCCTTTTCGTATTCATAGCCGTTCCGTTCCCAAAATCGGCGGGCTCTCTCATTATGAGGAAGCACTCCTAACCGAAACTCTGTTTGATATGGACGCATATATTGATTTTCCAACTGTTCATACAACGTTTGCGCCAGACATGTCCCGTGAAGCGACTCATCGACGACGAACAAACCGAGCCAAAGCGAGCCATCTACCGGGTGTTTTTTTAAGAGGTCTGCGATTGCTATGATTCGCTCTCCTTCGCGAAAAATCAGGCTAACGGTACCTTCTGCTTCAAAATCCGCCACGTTCTCGTCGCGAAACGTTTCAGTGGATTGTCCATTCATACGAGCGAACGTGCGCTGCCGCATCAAGAAGTTCTCCAACTCCGGTCGATCCTCTACCGCATATGGTCGAATCATCGGCGCAATTTCACCATCTCATCTCGGGCTTCTGCGTAACGATCGATCAATCCTTCTCCTTTTCGGTGAAGGAGTCCCATATATAACGTATCGACAATCGTTAATTGCGTCATCCGTGAGGCGATACTTGCGATTCGGAAGTCACTCTCGACGTTCGGCGTACAGAGTCGAACGTCCGCTTCCCGGTAAAGTGGCGATTTGTCGAGGTTGGTGATGGCAATGACAGGAACACGTTTCTTTTTCGCAAATCGGACGAGCTCGAGCACATCTTTCGTTCGTCCTGACGTACTAATCGCGACAAATACGTCAGACTTTCCTAAATGCGGGATCAGCGACAGCATATAATGAAAATCCGGAGATGTCATGGCTGCATATCCCAATTTCGTAAACTTATATTGCGCATCAATCGCCGCCGTCGAAGATCCGCCGACCCCGTAAAAAATGACACGGTTTGCACGTGCGAACAACTCCACCGCATGTTCGAGTTCTCGTTTATCCATCGCTTCGGCGCATGCTTCAATCGCCGCTTTATTGACGTGAATGACTTTTTGAAACGAGTCGTACGGGGTATCTTTTTGCTGAAGGACATTGAAATCTGTCAATGTCGTCTCCGTGACGGCCAGGTCTTTCACGAGCGCGAGTTTAAATGCTTTAAAACTATCGATTCCAATCACTCTAGCGAAGCGAACGATACTCGCCTCAGACACATCCGTCTTTTGGGCAAGCTCTTTCGTGGTCATATTTGGAATGAGCGTTGAATGCGACAAAATGTAGTCCGCAATTTTCTTTTCAACCGCTGTCATATCGTCTTTTGCTAAATCAATTTTCGTAAGTAAGGATTCCATCGGGTCATCCCCTTCCTGCAACTGTTGTTCTTTTATGATAGCGGATTCTTTCCTCATATTCCAATCGGCTAAGAAGGTCGAGCGTTCAACCGGCCTATAAGTTGTTCGTATTGAACGTGTCCCCACCTTGAATCGATCCGTTCTCAAATCCTCTTTCGAACCATCGCATCCGTTGTTCAGAAGTACCATGCGTGAACGAGTCCGGTGTCACGTATCCACGCGCCTGACGTTGTAACGTGTCATCCCCAATCTGATGCGCGGCATTCATCGCCTCTTCGACGTCTCCTGCTTCGAGATACCCTAAACCTTGCGCATGATGCGCCCATACGCCTGCGTAGTAGTCCGCCTGCAATTCAAAGCGAACGAGATAACGGTTGAATTCCGTTTCACTCATCTCGTTACGAAGCGGCATGATTTCTCCTGTCGCCCCGAGAAGTGTCTGTACATGATGCCCGACCTCATGGGCGACGACGTATGCCATCGCAAAGTCACCAGGTGCATTGAAACGTTGGCTCAGTTCATCATAAAAACTCAAATCGATATATAGTTTTTGGTCGCCGGGACAATAGAACGGACCAACGGCCGACCCGGCAATACCACAAGCGGATTCGACTTGTCCCGAAAATAGGACGAGCGTCGGCTCTTCATATGTCATCCCATTTTTAGCGAATATGTCTGTCCACACTTCTTCCGTATCTTTTAAAACGACCGCTACGAAGTCCGCCATCTCCTCTTCACGAGCCGTTCCCGTATACGTTCCCTCCGATTGAGGTTCCCCAAGTCCGATGTTGTTGACGAGATCCGTCGGACTGCCTCCGTTCAATAACGTAAAGACGATGACGAGAATCAATCCGAGACCACCCCCGACCCCGGCAATCCCTTTTCCTCCGATGCTCCGTCCCCGTCGGTCCTCGACGTTACGGCTCTGTTGTCTTCCTTTCCACTTCATCTTCATTCCTCCTACATTCGCTCTGTCTTGTTACATACCCGAAATATATAAAAAATGAGCGCCTGCTTTGAGGTAGATGAGAATTTTTCTTTTCTCAGCGAACGGGATTCACTACAATATAAGAGACTTCAGCAAAGGAGGAATGACCCATGCCTTACGTAACGGTAAAAATGCTTCCGGGCCGTACCGTGGAACAGAAACGTGCGTTGATCGAAAAGGTGACGGATGCCGTCTCCGAGACGACGAACGCGCCAAAAGAAAACATCACCGTCTTCATCGAAGAGATGGATGCAACACATTACGGTCAAGCCGGTGTGATGCACGCAGATAAGAAATAAGCGACGAACGGACCCCTAATATGGAGTCCGTTTTTTATTCTAATCTTCCCTGTTCACGTCGAACCGTTCACTCGGTACGGTCGGCTTAATCAAGTGACGTGTCGCTCGCCAGATGTGATAGCCGATACGGTCGAGCCAGAGCAATACTTGCACTTTTTGTATCGTCAGGTCCATCTCCAGTTGATTCGCTGCCGTCTCTTCTAACAGTTCCGAACGATGTGCTTTCCGATACTCCGCCAGTTGTTTCGAGGCCTGTTTCCACAGCTTTGAATCATCCGGTGGCGTATGATGATTCAGTTGATTCACAAGGTCAAGCTCATGTAACACAAGTTCTCGTGCTACTAAAAAGTCGGTGTCCCGAAGTACGTGGACCGGTTCGACTTCCCGCAAGACGTATAACCAGCGTTCCAGGTGGTCAATCGTGTGCAAGAGAGATAAATGTTGACCATAATCATTTCGCTTTCCATCATCCTCAAGACGTATCGTGCTCAAAAAGAAACGAACGTCGCTCAACGTCTTGTCGACGAGGATCAATTCATCTTCACGTAGTCGCCCTTCACGGACGAGCAACTCGGTCTCGTTCCCTAAATAACGCTCGATTTCAAGTAAGGAACGTCGTGCCGCTTCCAAAGCGACTGTCGGAAGTTGTGACATGTTTTTATCGAGCAGATGCGTCAATTTTTCTGACCGACTCGGAATCCACTTCAGTAATCGACGTGCGAACGTTTGATAAAAAGGCAGGAACAAGATCACACCCAGTAGATGGAATGTCGTATGGAATAAAGCGAGGCGCAACAAATCGTTCCAGTTGAACCAATCGGCCACTCGATTGACGACCTCGAAGAGAACGGGAAATGTCAACCACCCCATGAGGACAATCGACACATGGTAGATGGCATGAGCCAACACGATGCGCCGCGCCGATTTCCATCCACCAATCGAACCGAGTGCCACGACAAGGCTCGTTCCAGCACTCTGACCAAGCACCAAATAAGCAGCCTGTGGGAGTGAAATCGCCACTGTCGCAAGGGCCGTCATCGTTAACACGAGTCCAATCGTCGACGACTGAAGGATGGCGGTCATCATGAACCCGATTCCAATCAGAACTACCTGATGCAGAATAGTCATTTCACCGACCGAGCCAAACGAGAACGTGACGACATCCCCCATTGCTTCTTGAAGTGTTCCAATTCCAACAAAAATCAACCCGATGCTGACGAGAAACAATCCAATACGGCGAAGGCGCGGACTGGAGAGACGAAACACCATCCCGATTCCAATGAGCGGTAGAAACAACTGGCGCACGTCTAAATTGTAGCCAAGGACGGCAATAATCCACCCTGTCGTCGCACTCCCTACATTGGCTCCAATGACGAGCGGTAACGATTGTGTGAACGTGAGGAGCCCTGCACTCACAAATCCAATCGTCATCAACGTAGTAACCGAAGAAGATTGAAATAAGGCTGTTAACATGGCACCAAGTGTCGCACCTGACAAAGAGCCATCGGTGAATTGATTCAAGTGATGACGTAGTCGTGTACCCGCCCATTTTTTGAGCGTGTCTGTGAGTAGTGTCATGCCGAGTAAAAATATCCCGATTCCGCCAATCAGTGTCGCAATCTCCATCGTGTCACGCTCCTTTGCGTGCTTATTCGTCTTTTAATGTCGACAAAATCCACGATTTCTCGTTGGCATAATCCTTCAAGTTCAACAACACATCTTCCGGATAATAAATCTTTTCATCCGACTGTCTCGAGTTCAAAATCGACTGGACGAGCATCGACACTTCCGAAATCTCTTTCCGCTCCCCATCATTCATCTGAAGATAAATCCCTTCATACTTTCCTTGGCCTTTATACAAGTCATATGGCAATTGACTTAACTGATCTTCAAGCAAATAATATTTCGACGGTAACCCGATTGTTTCCATCGTCTGACGGAGACGTTCCATATGACGGTCACGGTTCGCTTCCGGGAAGTTTTTATATTTCAATAAACGACGATTCACGAACCGACTGGACAGATCGGCCAAAATCGAGTCTTCCTCATCCATCCACTCTTGGAAATAGAAGTAGACGACCGTTTCATCCAACTTCAAATATTGTTCGAGCGACATCACTTTTTGTTCAAAAATTGGCAAGAAGTGCTTCGGGGTCAGGTTGAAGGCATAGCCACTCTCATACAGTTCCTGTGCTCGCTCAAGAATCGCTTTCAAGAGAAGGTCGCTCGAACGTGTCGCCGGATGAAGGTACACTTGCCAATACATCTGATAGCGACGCATGATGTAATCTTCAATCGTGTGCATCCCCGACTGCTTGACGACGACTTGATCTTCATCTGGACGCAAGACGCGCAACATGCGCTCTAAATCAAATTTCCCGTAGCTGACACCTGCAAAGTGCGCATCTCTTAGCAAGTAGTCCATCCGGTCGACATCGAGTTGCGAACTGAGTATGTTGACAATTAGACGATTCGGGTGCGTCTTGTTGATGATCGATGCCACTTCTTCCGCAAACCCGACACCCATCTCGGATAACACTTTGTTAACTTCGGTATCCCCTAAAATGATTCGTTCGGTCCATACTTCATGGCGAACGGAAAAGACGTGTTCGAATGCGTGCGAGAACGGCCCATGCCCGACGTCATGTAAGAGTGCCGCTGCTAACAACAACTCACGGTCTCGGTCGTTCCATTCTGGGTACTGTTGGAACTGATCGATTAACTGGCGTGCGATTTCGTATACACCGAGCGAGTGATGAAATCGTGTGTGCTCTGCGCCGTGGAACGTCAAAAAGGACGTCCCGAGTTGCTTGATGCGACGCAAGCGCTGAAACTCTTTCGTGTTGATCAGCTCCCAAATAAGATGATCGTAGACGTAAATATAACGGTGTACCGGGTCTTTAAACACTTTTGATCCAGATAGTTGTCCTCGTGACGAGTACATGACATGCCCTCCTACGTTTCGTTATGTTCTAGATTCGACTTCGAACGAATCGTTCCCTCCGTGCTATAATGAGAAGGAAAATTATTTGTGAAAAGGAATTAAGTATATGATCCATCCATTATTAAAACAACCGAGTTATCGTGTGATCGACCAATCGAGCCTTGGCACGATGTTTCAAGCGGAACAATCGTTCGCAACTGACGATACGTTATGTGCTTCAACCCAACAATCAGGCGCTGTCTTGCGCGTATGGGTGCACACGAATACGATTGTACTCGGAATCCAAGATGCAAGGTTGCCTCATTTAAAAGATGGGGTTCGGTATTTGCACGAGCGTGGCTTTCGACCGGTCGTCCGTAACTCGGGCGGACTTGCCGTCGTGTTAGACGATGATGTCCTGAACTTATCTTTAATCTTACCCGAGAATGACGGGATTCAAATCGACAGCGGCTATGAGGCCATGACCTCCCTTATCCAACAGATGTTCCAAGATGTCACGAGCGACATCGTCCCAGGTGAGGTCGTCGGCTCGTACTGTCCGGGAAGTTTCGACTTGTCGATTGACGGGAAAAAATTCGCCGGTATTTCGCAACGACGCGTCCGTGGCGGTGTCGCCGTTCAAATTTACTTGAGCGTCAGACAGAGCGGGAGCAAACGTGCCGAAATCATTCGAGACTTTTATGATTTGGCGATCCAAGAGGAAGCCACCAAGTTCACGTACCCTACCATTGTACCGGAAACGATGGCTTCGCTAGAAGATTTGCTCGGCATTCCCCTCACGGTTCAAGATGTTCTTACACGGGCCTACCGCGTCCTTTCCACTGTCAGCACGCTCCAAAACGCGTCACTGACAGCTGAAGAACAAACGACACTCGTGAGCCAGCTCGAACGGATGTGGAAACGGAATGAACCGCTACGCGAGATTGAACAACAATTAACAGAGGAGTGATTCATCCAATGTTTAAACTGATCACAGACACCGGAGCCGATTTGACACACAATCAAATCATCGAATACGGTCTTGAGATTTTACCGCTCGGTGTCATCATCGACAACGAAGAGTTTTTAGACGGGGAAACAATTCAACCGAAAGACGTGTACGATGCGATGCGTCAAGGCAAAACGCCGAAGACGTTCCAAATCGAGGCGTCACGTATTGAACATTGCTTCCGTCAGCATCTCGAGGCGGGACTGCCGTTCTTATATCTCGCCTTCTCAGGTGAACTTTCTGGTACCTATCAAACCGCCGTCATGGTCGGTGAGATGCTGAAGGAGGAGTATCCAGACAGCACATTCAAGATCCTCGATACTCGAACCGCTTCAGTCGGACAGGCGTTATTCGTCAAGACAGTCGCAGAGTACAGTCAAGAGCACACGTACGAAGAAACAGTTGCGTATGCTGCTTCGCTCGTCGGAAAGATTCGTCACTTGTTCACGGTCGAATCGCTCGAATATTTGATGCGAGGTGGACGTGTGTCGAAAGCGAGTGCTTTCATCGGAGACTTGTTGACGATTTTACCGTTATTGACGGTCGAGGACGGCAAGCTCGTCCCGATTGAAAAGGTACGTGGTCATAAAAAGGTCATGCGCCGTATGGTCGAATGGACGATGGAATCGAAGTCGCTCGTCGAGAACGGGGACCTCTTCATCGGTCACGGGGACGACCTAGAAAAAGCTGAACAATTTGAGAAGATGGTCCGCGAACATCTCGAACCGAAACACATCACGAAGACACTTGTCGGGTCTGCCATCGGTGCCCACACCGGTCCAGGTCTACTCGTCATCGCCTATTTCGAAGCATGAAAAAATGAGCTCTCCCGATTTTCGGGCGAGCTCATTTTCGTTTAGCGATTCCAGTTTTTAAATCCATCCCCAAACTGCGCATAGTTCTCGTCTTGGAATACACCGTCCACAAATTTTGGTACATCTACCGGCAACTTCCCTTGCGGCTTCACTTCACCGAAGATGGCACGAATGCCTGCCGGTAAGTTCGGTCCAGCTGATTTCAAGTTACCCGCTTCCGAGTCTGGTCCGTTCGGATCGCCTTTGAATCCATAGATCAATAGCTGCGCCGGTGCTTCTAGCTGAACGGCAATATCATATGGATTACGCAAACTGAGTAAGACCGACTTCTTCCCTGTCTCGTTGGCGTAACGGAACACTTCGGCCGGTACATAATGATCAGCTGACGTCGGCTTCAGTTTGGCACTGTTGTTCACGTTTGAACCGACGATGATATAGTCAGCCGCCTCAACTTGTTGCCTTAGTGCCGGATTTCGATCTAGATGTGGCGTCGATGCTGAATAGTTGGCCATGATGACGTTCACGTCTTTCATATTCCCCGCATTCTTTTCTAGTGACTTAATCGTTTTCACCATGCTATCCGTCTGGTCTTTCGCTGGCGACAAGACGAGCACCGTGTCCCCTTTTTTCGGTTTGAACGGGAGCGTCTTATTCTCATTCTTCACAAGAGTCACAGCCGCTTCCGCGATTTCACGCTCTTTCACTTTATGTTCTGCGCTTCCTACGACAGTATTTGCTTCCGCAAGCTTCGCCTCGAGCGTAGTCGAGTTCATCGTTTCTCCCCAGATGCCCCGTTCTGCCTTCAGTTTTAAAATCCGTTCAACCGATTCATCGATGGTCGCCTCCGACAAACGTCCATCGTTCACTGCCGCGATGACTTCCTCAAAGATCGCCTCGAGTTTGATCACGTCCGCCTCCGAACGTAAAATCGTCGGCATGAGCGCGATGTCGACCCCCGCTTCAAACGTCTTGATGACCGCTTCCGCTTCCGTGAAGTTGTCTGCGATAGCCTGCATGTTGAGCGCATCGGTCACAACGATTCCTTCATATTCGAGTTCCTCACGGAGCACTCCCGTAATGACATCGTCCGAGAGCGTCGCCGGAAGCGGGAACGTGCCACGATCTGACTCGACGACCTCGTCTTCAATCTGCGGCATCCCGATATGTGCTGTCATAATCATATCGATGCCTTCCGTGATGGCACGTTTGAACGGTAGCAGTTCCAGTCCGCGCAACTCGTCGAGCGTTTTGTCGACAATCGGTAATCCGTAATGGGAGTCGACGGCTGTATCTCCATGACCTGGGAAATGCTTCGCCGTTGCCGCTACGCCTTGGTCTTGAATGCCTTTCGTCATCGCTGATCCAAGTTCGCCGACCAGGTCAGGATCGCTCGAGAAGGAACGGACCCCGATGACTGGATTCCCTGGGTTATTGTTGACGTCTAACACTGGTCCGAAGTTCACGTTTACCCCGAGTGCGTGTAATTCAGAACCGATGATTTCCCCTGCATCATAGGCATATTGACTGTTTCGAGTCGCTCCAAGCGCCATATTCCCCGGTAAATTCGTTCCCGTCCCAAGGCGTGTCACAATCCCACCTTCTTGGTCGATTGTGACGAATAACGGAATATCATTGCTGGCATCTTGTTTCACGACTTCTTGCAGGTCATGAACGAGTTTCGTCGTCTGTTCCGTCTCTTTCACGTTTTCCGCGAATAAAATGACGCCCCCAAGGTCAAATCGATCGATGACTCGCGCAACTTCCGGTGCAAGTGCCGTATGGTTCGCCCCGTTCCATAGTCGGAAGTCCGGCATGATCATCTGTCCGATTTTTTGAACGAGTGTCATCGATTCCAATTTCGTGCTGACACGCTGATCAATCGACATGGTCGGTGTCCCTTCCGCCACGACCGCGTCCGCTGCCGGAACCGATGAGACGAGCAACGCCGTCGTCAATCCGAGTGTTGCCGTCCAATTTAATGCCTTGTTCATGTTCCCACTCCCCTTAGTCAAATTTGGCTGACCCCCAAACGAAAAGGCATGGAGGAAGAAGCGTTGCCTCATCAACGCTCGTTCACCCCATGCCTGATCGCATCAGTTACATTTGGTTCTTATTCAGGTGGTCAACAACAGTATAGCAACTCCACTTTTCAGAAACAATCGCCCTAGTGAAAGCGTAACCATTTTGAAACAATGTTTCTGTTTTGATACACAGAAAACTGTATTGGTAAAACCAATAATTTCTCTGGTTCGTTTTTGATTCTTTTTTTGGTAAACTCAATTCGTTACAGGTTAACTTAAAAAGGGGGAGTTTTTTGTGGCAAGAGGGGAACTGAAACGCAAGCCGGAATGGTTAAAGATTAAATTGAACACGAATGAAACATATACCGGCTTAAAAAACATGATGCGTGAGAAAAATCTACATACGGTATGTGAGGAGGCGAAATGTCCGAACATCCATGAATGTTGGGCGGTACGTCGGACCGCGACTTTCATGATTTTAGGAAGTATTTGTACACGCGCCTGCCGCTTTTGCGCCGTCACGACAGGTAAACCGAACGAGCTTGATTGGGAAGAACCGAAGCGTGTCGCCGAATCGGTACGCCTCATGAACTTGAAGCATGTCGTCATCACGGCCGTCGCACGTGACGATTTGAATGATTACGGGGCTACCGTCTTCGCGGAAACGGTTCGTGCCGTCCGCGCCATGAACCCAGAAACATCGGTTGAGGTGCTCCCGTCAGACATGATGGGGGACTTCTCTGCCTTGCAGACGTTGATTGATGCGGGTCCTGACATCATGAACCATAACTTAGAGACCGTTCGTCGCCTCACACCGAGAGTCCGTGCGAAAGCAACGTATGACCGGACCCTCGAGTTCTTGAAGCGTTCGAAAGAACTGAATCCGGAGATCCCGACGAAATCATCAATCATGGTCGGACTCGGAGAAACGAAAGAAGAGTTGATTGAAGCGATGGACGACCTTCGCGCGCACAACGTTGATATTTTGACGCTCGGTCAATATTTACAGCCGACGAAGAAACATCTCGAGGTCGAACGTTACTATCATCCAGACGAGTTCGCCGAGTTGAAAGAAATCGCATTAGCAAAAGGATTCTCACATTGTGAGGCAGGTCCGCTCGTCCGTTCTTCTTACCATGCGGACGAACAAGTACACAAGGCACGTCGCCACACGATGTTGCCAATCGATTAACAGAAAGAAGAGAGATTATGACTGGTACGACGTGGCACTTACTTAGAACCGAATCCACTTCACCGGCTGAGAACATGGCGATTGACGAAGCCATCGCCAATTGGGTCGCGAAGGGAGAACTCAAACCGACGCTCCGTTTTTATTCATGGGCACCTCATGCGATCAGCGTCGGACGTTTCCAGCGGGCGACACGTGACTTGGACCGCGAGGCGCTTACGAAGAAAAATATCCCGGTCGTTCGGCGACTAACCGGGGGACGGGCCGTGTTACACGCGGATGAACTAACATATAGTGTCATCTTGCCCGAGTCGACACCGGCTCTTCCGACAAATATCATCGAGAGCTATCGATTACTCACGGAAGGTGTCCGTCGCGGTTATCATGAGCTCGGTGTACCGGCCGAGTTTTCGGTGCCGTTGACGGAAGAGGATCGTGAGGCGCTCCGCAAACCAAAATCAGCCGTTTGCTTCGACGCTGCCTCGTATTACGAGCTTGCCGTCGACGGGAAGAAGATTGCGGGTAGCGCACAGGTACGTCATCAAGGGGCCGTGCTTCAACATGGATCGATCCCGCTTTCTGTCGACGATGAGGTGTTGTTCGACTGCTTCACGATGGAGGAGCACGAAAAACTTGAAGCCAAAAACCGCTTCAGCGAAAAAGCCGTCGCCTTGAATGACACGTTACAGCGCTTCGTCTCCTTTGACGAAGTAGCAGCCGCATTTGAGACCGGCTTCAAAGACGCGTTCTCCTTGACGTTCGAACCGCTCGTCTTTACGACAGAACAGCGAGCTGAGATCGATTTGCTCGTGAAGAAGTATGAGAGTGACGAATGGGTCTGGAAACGCTAAAAAGATTGTCCCTTTTTTACGGGGACAATCTTTTTTCATGCCACGTTCGTTCGGCGCAAGAGATGGCGCACATCCCGGAACGTGACGAATGTTTTATTGTTTTCATCATATAACTTGTAACGTAACGACTTCAGGCTTGAAAATAGCCCGATTGTCGTTGCTCGCTGTAATGGTGGTGTCGATGTATGTGCCTTCTCTAAATGATAGTTCGGCACTCGTGGACTCAAATGGTGAACGTGATGGAAGCCGATGTTCCCCGTCACCCATTGAAGCACTTTCGGCAATTCGTAATACGAGCTTCCTTCAATTGCCGCCTTTACGTAATCCCATTCCTGTTCATCTTCAAAGTAGGAATCTTCGAACGTGTGCTGAACATAGAATAACCAAATTCCGAGCACGCCGGCGATGAACATTGTCGTCCCTTGTACGATAAGGAACGCTTGCCAACCAATCAGATAAATGAGCGCGCTATATAAGACGACGAGAGAAATATTGATGATATACGTATTTTGGCGTTCTTTTTTACGGGCGTCTTTTCGATTGAAACGACTCGTCACGAGAATGAGCCAAAGTGGTCCAAGACCGAACATGACGAGCGGATGACGATATAGGCGATACTTCAATCGCATCCATTTCGAGGCTTCGATGTACTCCTCAATCGTCATGACCCAAATGTCCCCAACGCCTCGCTTGTCCAAGTTTCCGCTCGACGCATGATGAATCGCATGCTCGCGTTTCCACTTCTCGTAAGGAAACAACGTCAAAACACCGGTAATCGTTCCGACGATGGCGTTTGCCTTCTTATTCTTAAAGAACGAACCGTGTGTACAGTCATGGAAGATGATGAACATCCGCACGACAAATCCTGCTGCAATCAACGTGAACGGTAATGTCAGGAAAATGGAGACACTCAGTAGTTGATACGCCAAAAACCATGAAACGAGAAACGGTAAAATCGTATTGATCATCTGCCGCACACTGATCCTAATATCGGACTTTTCAAACGGCGAGACGTGCTTTCTTAATTGGGCAATCTTTTCTTTACTCATCACAACCTCCTTGAATTCAACAGCGTCACAACGCAAAAATATAAATGAAACCAACAACCAACGTTGTTCAATGTGAATTCATGGATTGGAAGCATTCCCTATCAAGAATTAACACTAGGTCATTATATCACGTATAAATAACGTATGGTGAACATTCAGAAAAAAAAGACTTGTCCCCTATCTCTAGAGGCAAGTCTACCTAATTTATTGTTGCGTATAAATCGAGACGGACCCACCATTGACGAAGAACTCGCCCCAACCGTCCGCATTGATTGTCACGAGGCGCCCGTTATTGCCGGTCATGTCTTTCCATACTTCTCCCGCGTTCTGCTTTCCGACATACATCCATTTCGACCCGCCCGGTCCGTCCGACAAAATCGTCGCAAGTCCCGACTTCGCACGGTCCGTCACACCTTCGCGCGTCCACCCGATGACGTCTTGATGATTGATATAGTCATGTTGTGTGCCATAGGCAAAGTCTTTACGCGCTTTCAAAATCGGTTGAAGCGACGCTGACATATTCGGGATTTCACGATTCGTCGTCCCTTTCGTTCCATAATAATCACCATAGAAGAGCGTCGGATATCCTTGATCACGCGTCATGATGGTCGCATAGGCGAGCGGTTTGAACCAATTGGCAACCGTCGACTCGAGTGATTGCCCTGGTTGTGAGTCATGGTTGTCGACAATCGTCACGGCGAGAGTTGGATGCTGCTCGACGACCGTTCCTTTTAGAATGTTGCGCATATCATAGTAACCGCCACCGTTCCCCGCTGCTTGGAAGTTGTAGTGGAGCGGTACATCGAATACCGAGTGGGTATAGCCCGTCTTCGCCAAGTAATCATTGATGGCTCCCAGGTCATTCTTCCAATACTCCGCAACCGTGAACATCTCTTTTCCGGTTGCCTGACGGACACTTGTCACCCATTCCTTTAAATACGAATGGTTGATATGTTTGACCGCATCGAGACGGAATCCATCGAGACCGAGCGAATCGGCGTACCATTTCCCCCAGTTTTTCATTTCCTGTCGTACTTCTGGATGTTCAAAATCGACATCGGCGTACATCAAGTAGTCATAGTTCCCGTTCTCACCGGATACTTCACTGTCCCATGCTTTACCGGTACTCTTAAATTTATAAATCCGGCTCAAGCTTCGTGACTGATCCCAGTCGGTCCCGTCAAAATGATACCAACGCCACTTGAACGGCGAGTATGTATTGTTCCGTCCCGCGAAATTGAATCCGGTCCAGGCGGAAATTGAATATGCTCCCGACGTCTCCTGATTCCGATTGGAAGGGTTCACCTCAACGGCTTGAACTGATTCTGTATAATCGGCCCCTCCTTTATGGTTCATGACGACATCTCCGTACACGCCGATTCCTTTTCCGCGTAAGTTCGAGATCGCCGACTGTAGCTGCGCTTTCGTTCCATACTTCGTCCGAGTCGTCCCTTTTTGATTGAATTCCCCAAGGTCATACAAATCGTACGCCCCGTATCCGACATCATTTTGTGACGTCCCTTTATACGCTGGCGGGATCCAAACGGTCGAGACCCCAATGTCTTTCAAGTGCTGCGAATCGTTCGAGAGACGGTTCCAATGCAGTCCGTCGTTCGGGACATATCATTCAAAGTATTGCATCATCGTACCGTTCTGCGGAGTTGCCGCTTGTGCGACCGGTTGCCCCAAAAGAAGGGCAATCGATGTCACCCCAGCCAGCACGGCAACCCCTTGTCGTTTCTTCAACATCATTCATTCCTCCTCAAATGATTAATGAAAGCGCTTGCATTAATCGTTGTGAAGGATTTTGATTTTGTTGCATAGACCGATGTCCAAAAACAGTTCTCTCTCCCTAACTATTTTTCATTCGAATAGTTCAGTTGAACGAAACAAAGACGGATGGCTTGTGCCATCCGCCTATTCATCCTTGACGGCTTATTCGTTTTCGCTTGAATCGGTAGCCGATGTACGGTAGTCCTGTAAATATGAGACCGATTGTCACGAGTAGTTGAACACCAATCAATATCGTCTCGACTACGGTCGGCCAATCAAACTGAAACAATGAAAAGAGGGCAATCCATAAAATAGCTAAGATGAGCGCAGCCCGTCCCATCTGACGTTCCATGTCATGATATTTTTCCTCTGTTGTTTCGACATCCGAGTAAATCGGCTTAGCATCTCGATCCCCTTTGAAAATATGAATCTCATCCCCGGTCGATGTGACATGTTGCCACCCGCTCGACGCAAACAGGTCAAAGTAGTCTTCATCTGGACGAGTTCGATAGTCCAAACTATACTGAACGTCTTCCGGTTCCCCTTCGACAAGTGTATATCCTAAAGGGGCGAACTTTTTCAAATGCCAACCCTTCGCCGCCATTCGCTCCAATTTCCGCATCTCACGCTCTTCGGCAAACGCTAGTCCCCAGCTCGACATATACTTTTGTCTCATCGTGATCCCTCCATATCTAAAATGGCACAGGCATCTTCGACCATCGCCTGTCGTCTTTTCACATCATCCGTCAGAATCGAACGCCCTTTACGCGTAATCTGGTAGTTCTTTTTCTTTCCGTCTCCGTCCATCGGTTCAATCAATTCGGCGTTCAACAACTTTTTGATGATTGTATACATCGAAGCCGGACCAATTTGCATTCGCCCTCGCGTAGTCTCTTCGACAAATTGCATGACCAAATAGCCATGACGCGGCGTCGTGAGCGCCAATAAGATGTAAAACATACTATCCGTCAGTTCCCCTAACTCCAAGGAGTCCGTTCGCGGCATCTCCCCACCTCCTATATCATTAAATGATACATCTCTTACATTCAATATATATCGTTAAATGATATATGTCAATAAATGATATAAAAAAGTCGCACCCATTTAGGTATGCGACTTCTGTGTGGATTGATTTAGCTTGTGACGTAATCCAAATCATGCAAGATATACGCCAGGAAGAAGATCATGCTTGGATTCTCATATCGCATCTGCACTTTGCGGAGCTGCTCGCGATACGTGACCTCATACTCGGCCCCGTTCATCTTCCGCTCCATGTTCATCTTGATGAGTGCATCGAGTTTGTCCATCATATCGACAAGCATTCCTTCATACGTATCATCTTTCGAGTCGGCCATATATCTCCGGAATGCCGGTTGCATATACTCAGGCAACAGTCCAAGCAGACGTTCACTTTCCGCCCGTTCGTACGCCTCAAACGCAGCTCCTGTCTCTTGCGTCGAATGTTTGACTGGACCGAGCACGTCGCCTGTCACCCCTTCCACTAAGTCGTGACAGAGAAGACGGGCCACGAGTTCGGCGACATCGACATCGACGTCGTACTTCTCACGCTCTAAGAGCCCACTGAACATACCGAGTGCAGCCGCGCGGAAACCGTGAATCGCATCGTTGTCGTCAATCGTGTTGAAGCGACCTTTCCAACGACGCACACTATCCATCCGCATGACGTTCTCGATGAACCGTAACACATCCGTCTCTGCCTCGACCTGGTCGAACAGCCAGCGAACCGAATCAATCGGATGATGACGGAGTGCAGCTTTCATCTCTTCTAATTTGTCATCGAAATGTGGAGAACCATGCGCGACTTCCCGTCGCACGAACAGCATCGCATCGAATGAATCAATTCCGTCCACAATTCGTCCTTCAAATGAGTCATCCTCCGCCTCGACAACAAAGCGATGAAAGTGAGGACGTAGCGACTGCGAGAGCAACTCGACAAGACCGAGGCTCGCTGTCCGCTCCATCCGCTCGATGTGACCAATCAACGTCGGTTCTTTTTTCGTCCGGTGCATAATCGGGCCCGTCTGGACTTCATTCATGTCATGGAAGATGGCTTTCCCAAGTAAATCGAGCAAATCGACTTCACGTCCGTTCTCTTTCTCCACATACGCCGCGATTAAACTAAAGACCGCGACACGAAAACTGTGACTTGCAGCATTGTCATGATAATGCGGGGCATATTCGTCCCATCTTTGCACGTTTTGCATGCGTGTCATCTTTCGGATAAACGTTCCGTTATGCATGATTTCACTCCTTACGATAATCGTTCAAATACTTCGTCGTGACAGACGACGTAGAGCATGTCTGTATCTTGGAGCGGTAAGTCGAGCATCGTCGCCACATCCAATCGGTCATTGACCGCGATGAGCGTCACTCCGGATTCAAGTAGCGCCTTGTTCGCCTCGCGTATGTTTTGCCACTCGGCTTTCGGTTTCAACGCTTGAATGTTCCCACCCGACTGCTTACTTAATAATTGACGGAAAATGGTCGTTGTCCCTGGTTGTAATGTCGCTTTCGCCATCAAGAGCGAGACCGAGTCGTTCGCTAAAATAAAGTCGTCGACACGGACGTGTTTAAATTTCGAGATATTCCGTTCCTCGCACACCTCCACGACCGTGTGCAAATCGACTTTGTAATCGTGTGATAACGCTTCTACCGCTGATGCAATCAATAACGACTTCCCATCAGCGAGTAATGTCTCCGTGATTCGTGCATCCGCAAAAATGGCGATTCGTCGAGCTTTCAAGACGTTTGCCTGCATCAACACCGCTTCATCCGAGGCGTCTCCTGATACGAAATGTACTTGATCGTGCACATACGGCTCCTCAATCAATTGATCGATTAAGACAATCTCCGCTTTCGGTTCATAGTTGAGCACTTCATCGATTGCTTTTTTCGTCTTCGGGGACCATCCGATATATACATAATGTCCTTCTCCACGATACACTAGTCTTCCCTCCCGTTTTAATCGTTGAAACGTCGCTCCGACTTCAACTAGTTTTCCAATCAATGCCCCGATAATCCCAATCCCGAATAGGAACAAGAAAATCCCGAGCCACCGCCCCGCCACGGAAGACGGATAAAAATCTCCATATCCAACGGTCGTCAATGTCGTCATCGTCCACCAGAACGAGTCGAACAATGACCCGAACGTCTCCGGTTCAAATAAATAACCGAGCACAGTCCCGACGACGATGATACCAACCGAGGCCAGAATCACGTTCAAAAATGATAATTTCGCTAATCCTTTCCATACACGAAATAAGATATGCACTGTTTCCCCCTCCTTCTCTCTTATATACTAAACGTATCCAAGGAAAGATTCACGAAACCATTTTGACATTCACCCCGTATAAAAAGAAAAAAGGAAGGACTGAATTATGAATTCAATCGTATTAGAGTATCGTCTCTATAAAAATGAATTATCGTTCGAACCACTATACCATTACACGTCTCTCGAATTAGACGAAGTGCTCGCCCGTCGCGAATGTGAGTTTTTCGTCAAAGACGGCATGACATACAAACAACGCTCGTCCGCCCTAGAAGGCGATCAATACTTTTTGATTTACGTCGATCGCTACACTGAAGGACCGATGGACAAACAAGAAACGAGCGAGATTAAAGTCGAAATCCGTACACTCGACGACCGCTTTGACAACCCGTTGCTCGAAGCCTATTACGTCGATCGTCACCTCGATGCACTCGCCATGCTCGGGAGTCAATACTTGTACGTCGCCAATAAAGAGTACGAACGCGATTCAGCAGAAACAGACGAAGATCGTGGTGTGTATGTCATATATGTCACACCGACCGGTTATACATTGGAGGAATCAACATGAAAACAAGTAAGAAAATTTTAAGTGGACTTTCTGCTGCGGTATTAACGACCTCTCTCGCCGCATGTAGAGATGATAACTATAACGAAGCCGCGCTCCCGGAAGAGCCGACCGGCTACGAATGTGAAGATTGGGACTGGGATGATGTGACAGAATCATATTATTGTGACGACGATCGTTCCCCCCATTACGGGAGTTACTTTTTACTCGGTAGCTTGTTCCGTTCAAAAAGTGCACTGAAAAACTCTTCGACCTATAAATCATATAAGTCAAATGGTGGTGCGACCGGCGCCGTGTCGAACGGCTCAAATTCAGGGTCGTCAAAATCTGGACTCGGGAGCGGCTCTAAAGGTGGATTCGGCGGATGACGCGTGACGAACTTTACAGTCAAATCCCTTATTTTTGGCCCGATTTAAACGATGAAGAATATGCCCTATACGACTGTTTCGAAATGACCGCCTCGCAGGTAGAGTCCGTCCGGGAGGCGACCGGGGCGGTTGATTCGATTTTTCGGAAGACGAATCAACTGTTGCGCTCGCTACCTGACGAGACGCTCCGACTGCTCGGCTATCCCGAATCGAGCCTGCCGTTCTTACGGGAGAAGACAATTCCGCAGGAGACAATCATCGGTCGCTACGACTGGATCATGAAGGACGGCCAACTCAAATTGATGGAGTTCAACTCAGATACACCGACGTTCATTAAAGAACTGTTTGACGTGAACGGCGTGGTCGCTTCTGAATTCGATCTCCTCGATCCGAACAAGGAAGCCACCGCTCAGTTAAAAACCGAGTTGCGGAAGGCCATCGTTGCCGCATGGAAACGACTCGGACGAGAAGGCACACCAAAAATCGTCTTCACGGCTCATGATGACAACATCGAAGACAAATGGACGGCTCGCTTCCTGCAAGAAACGCTCGATTTACCGTCTGAATTTGTGTCACTTCATGCTTTGCTCGTCGACGAAAACGGTATCTATACACCATCGGGTGAACGAATCGATATCTTGTACCGTCAAACATATCCGATTGAACATCTCGTAGACGATCAAGCACCGGACGGAGACTTGATTGGCATTCGGTTGCTCGAACTCAATCAACAAAAACACGTATCGCTTCTCAACCCGCTCTCAGCTTTCCTCATGCAATCGAAAGGCGTACAGGCCCTGATTTGGGAGTTATATGAGACCGAGACACTGTTCGATGAAGCCGAGCGCGACATCATCGACACATATTTTTTACCGACTTACTTAGAAGACGCACCGTTTCTCGGCGAATCGAACTACGTCAAAAAACCGGCATTCGGACGTGAAGGGGACTCCGTCATCTTGTACACGAAAGAAGGCAAACCGTTTCACCGAGAATTACTACAAACGTATGCGGAAGAGACGGCCGTGTACCAACAGTTCATCGAACTTCCGACTCGGATGACGACGACCGTCAAGGGCCTTGTCGAGACACATTACATGGTCGGATGTTTCTGTTTGAATGGACACCCTTCCGCACTCGGCGTTCGCGCCGGTAGCATGATCACGAACAACCATTCGTACTATTTAGCCGTTGGCACACCTACACAAAAGGAGACAAACTCATGACATTCATCACACTCGATTCAATTTTAAGCTTCCTCGCCCACCTCGGGACAGGATTCGGTCTCATTCTCGCCGGACTAGTCATCTTCGCATTGACGACCAAATATTCGGAACGTAAGTTAATCAAAGAAGGCAACATGGCCGTCGCTTTAAAGCTTTGGGGGAAAGCGCTCGGACTCGCCATCGTCATCTACACGGTTTGGGCGAACAGCGTCAACTTGCTCGATGCGTTCATCTGGGGACTCGTCGGCATCGCTGCCCAAGTATTGGCGTTTTGGACGTTTGAATACGTCCTTACACCAGGCGTGAACTTAGAAAAAGAAGTCGAGAACGGCAACATGGCCATCGGTTTCAGTTTGTTCGCCGCATCACTCGTCGTCGGCATCATCGTCGCCGCGAGCTTGACGTACTAATTCAAACACCCCATGCACGCATTCGCGAGGCATGGGGTGTTTATGTTTATAAAAGACAGGAGGAAAAATCATGTCCAAGGGAATCACCTTACTCACAATCGTCTCCGGTCTCATCGTCGTGGCAATCGCAGTCGGTGTCGGACTTTACACGTACACTAACATTCAGGCCGGCAACTCATACGAAAATGCCGAAAAAGAAATGAATCGTTATATGACGATAAACGACTGGTATAGTTTTGAAGTTCATAACAGAGAACAGTCCATTCTCTCTTTTTACACAAACGAAGATCGCTCCGTCATCGGTCTAGCCGAGATTGATATCACGACAGGAAACTTAGGGTCTGTCACTAAAGAAATAGAACCGAATCAGTCTTTTGATTTCGTCACCCTTCAAGTTGAAAACAAGGAGTACATCGGTGTCCATCTAAAAGAACGCCCGGAAGATGTCGTCTATTTACGGTTAAACGGTGACGATGTCTCAAAAGATTTTCTCGTCAACGATCCCGAAAACGAAAGCTACACCATGACATATGTCATTGAAACAACAAAACCGTTAGATGGTTCGTGGTCACTTGAAACGTTGGATGACAACAAACAAGTCATACATTTAAGTGAACTCACGGAATAATCCTTCTCGCCATATTATGAATCAAGACGACTTTTCCAGTCGTCTTTTTTAGTTGGTCGCAAGAACTCCAGACGGCCCGAAAAATTCATATCGCGCCTGAGGAATGACACGGACGACCGTCTCCATCATCGCATTCGGCCCACACGTGTAGACATCATGCCCTTCGACATCAAGTGCCTCGAGCTGCGTCGTACTCATACAACCCGATACGTCATCCACATGTGTCATGAGATGAAGCCCTTCTTTCACAAGTTCATCGAGTTCGTCTCCGAGTGGACGAAGGTCCATACTCCGAACTGCGTGCAATAACGTGACAGAACGTCCTTGACGAAGTGCCGTCTTCGCCATATTGAAGAGGGGCGTAATTCCGATACCTCCTGCGATGAGTGTGAGCGGACGGTCTGATGCTTCAAGGATGAATTCTCCTGCCGGTGCGCTCATCGGGACTTCTGTTCCGACCATCTGTTCATGAAGCCAGTTTGAGACGAGTCCCTCCGCTTTCGGCGCAATCCAATATCCGTTTTCTGTCGTGTCGATGACGCTATATTGGCGGTGGTGCAAGATGTCTTCACCAGCGATTCGCGCTTGAACCGAGATGTATTGTCCTGGAATGGCTGTGCCAATAATTCCATCTTTTGCGACGAGACGGAATCGCTTCACTTCCGTTGTGTCTTCTATGATTTCTTCAATGACGAACGGTTTGAATCCGACCCATGGCGCGTCATCATACATCTGTTTCTCAAGTGAGATAAAGACATCGGCAATCACACCATACGCTTTTGCCCATGCATCGATGATATCAGGTGTTGCAGCTTCACCGAGCACGTCTTGAATCGCCGCAATCAAGTTTTCACCGACAATCGGATAGTGTTCCGGGCGGATGTTCAAACTTTTATGTTTATGAAGTGCTGGTTGGATGGCAGGAAGAATCGCTTCGAGTCGATCGATATGAAGCGCTGCCGCATAGACCGCGTTCGCGAGCGCTTCCGGCTGGCGTCCTCGTTTTTGGTTCGTATGGTTGAAGAAGTGACGCACTTCTGGATTTTGTTCAAACATTCGTTGATAAAAATGCTTCGTAATCGTCACACCATGTTCTTTCAAAACTGGTGCCGTCGCCTTTACAATCTCAATCGTTTGTTGATCTAACATGTGAATTTCCCCCTTTTGTTTCGTACACGTTCATTATGTGAGTCAAGTCACTTTAAAGCAATATATTAAATACTTGTTTAAAGTAGATTTCACGCTTTTGACTTATTTTCGCCATCACCCTTTCACATTTGTCCGAATCGCACTTTTAGGAATTGTCTTGTACAATGAAACGAGAGGTGATGATGGATGAGACTCACGCAAACGTGTGACTACGCACTGCGAACATTGATGTATAGCGCCACATTTTCACATCGACTCGTCACGATTCAAGAAGTGGCGGACCAATATAACATCTCCAAAAACCATGTCATGAAGGTCGTTTACGAGCTCGGCAAGCATGGCTATTTGGAGTCGGTGCGTGGCCGCGGCGGTGGATTCCGTCTCGCTCGCCCGATGGAAGAAATCAACGTGGGCGAGGTGGTTCGGTCGATGGAACCGCTCGAACTCGTGGAGTGCTTCGGGGAAGGCCGATGCGTGATCGCACCGGCCTGTGACTTAAGAAGTGTGTTGAACGAGGCAATGCTGGCGTTCTTTCATGTGCTCGACCGTTACACGATTGCGGATCTCGTCGCTAATCGAACGAACGAACTCGCCCTGCTATTGGGCATACAAAAACCGATGGACTGAAAAAGTCCGTCGGTTTTTTATTTGTCTCTGCTTTCAGGACTCATCGCCACCAAAATTTCATCATTTTTTTCACATATAGTTCTGGGGACGTTTGATGAATGAAATCTTCAAAACATTCATTCAGGTTATTTTCTAACTCTTCATCGAGTTCGTTTCCATCTTCGTCATACAATTCAAAATGTGTATATTTCCAATCGTTATACGCATCAAACAATAAGTCGTGGTAGCATTGCCAATGCTTACCGAAATTTGATGTGAATGTTGGCACCCATCGATTGATATAAATGTTGTGTAGCAACTCTTCGAATTCGGATGAGTACCAATGGTCATTTCCGAGCTTTTTAACTAAGTCTTGAAATGTTTCCAGCGTCATCGGTTCAACCTCACCAGAATAGTCATAACTCACTTTATTGAACTGATAAGGATGCGGAAACGCCTCTTCTGTTTTTGTCCATTGATGAGGAGGATATTGCTCGATAATTTTACCTAGCAATCTGGCAATCACAAGATTGACTGCTTGCGTATCCAATTCATTCACCTCATTACAGTTATGAATTTCCATTCGATTACAACTTCTCTAGTCTCGATTCGATTTCCGCTCGTCTCGACTCTAGAAACGGTGGTAAGGCCAGTCGCTCTCCAAGTGCTTCGATTGATTCATCCGTCGCGAATCCGGGTTCATCTGTCGCCAGTTCCACTAAGATTCCACTCGGTTCGCGGAAATAAATCGACTGGAAATAATAGCGGTCAATAAGACCAGAGTGACTGATGCCATGTGCGTCAAGCTTCTCAATCCATTTCACCATATCGCCTGTTTCTTCCACTCGAATCGCCACGTGATGCACACTCCCCCGCCCTGGTCGTTCCGATGCCAAATCCGGTCGATCGACGAGATGAATCTCTGTCGCCACGCCACCCGCTCCCGTCTCAAAGACGCGCACGTCGTGATCATCCCGATCAAATGTCGTCACGTATCGATAGTCAAGCACTTCTGTCAGCACCCGTGCCGTCTTTTCAATCCGCCGTACCGTCCACTCACTAAATCCGAGACCAAAGATGCCGACATCTGTTGGTACAGGGCCCTTTTCCCAAGGTGTTCCGTTCCCTCCTTCCACAAGACAGAGACGTTGACCCTCATGATCTTCAAACGCGAGCGTCGGTCTCCCTTGAACCGATTCGACGTCCCCGTATGTCACATCGAACGTGTCGAAACGCTCCTGCCAATATGTAAGAGCCCCTTCTGGTACCCGTAGCGCGGTTCGAGAAATACTGTTTGACCCCCGATACGTCTGCCCGAGAAACGGGAGCTCAAAGAACGTCAAATCTGTTCCAGGCGTCCCCGTTTCGTCCGCATAGAATAAGTGATACATCGATGGATCATCCTGGTTAACCGTCTTTTTGACGAGTCGCATCCCTAGTACTTCCGTATAAAATCGTAAGTTTTTTTTGGCATCCCCGGTCATCGCTGACACGTGATGTTGTCCACTAATAACCTTCACCAACCATCTCCCCTTTCGACTATATCGCTATTGTAGCACCTTTGGATAAGTAAAGTCTTCTTTACATTATGTTAAGTTTGTTTTACACTTTTGGTATAAATCAGAAAAGAGGTGGCGCCATGCCATTGGTCAACCGCGTGAAAGAACTGCGTGCCCGGCACCAGTTAACTCAAGGCGATCTTGCTGAAAAGGCCGGCGTGACGAGACAGACGATTATCTCGCTCGAGAAAGGCAGTTACACGCCGTCTCTCATGCTGGCGATGCACATCGCAAGAGTGTTCAAGGAACCGGTCGAATCTATATTCACAATCGAGGAGGAAACAAAATGAAACATGTCGTCGTTCAATCTATTTCAAGCATCATCTTGTATGTATTGACAGCCTTGTCTTTCGGATCGCTTACCACTGGTGTATACCAAACTTTGAACCATTACCACCGTGACGAAGTTTTCATATTTCAAATGAATGCTTTACCTTGGATCGGTCTTATTTTATTCGGTATTTCTTGGTCAATTTATAGTTATAAGACACGACCTAATAAAAATCTGTCGTTTTGGAAATGGTCAGTTCAAATGACCGAGTTCAGTGAAGTCGATGAACGTGAACAAATCATCACTGCGAAAGCGACAAAAGCTGCCTATGTCTCGTTTAGTATTTCGGTCCCCATTCTTATGGGATCGTTCATGTTCTATCCACTATTTGAAGACGCACTCCCTACTTATCCAATCTACGCACTCGCTTCAACGCTCATCATCGCGACATTCGTCTATATGGTAACTTGGATCCGCGCTTATACACGTTAAGGAATTCGACAAGAGTTCCTTTTTTTATGTCTATTTTTCATCGAATCCTATCTCCTAATTGCTAATCATTTCACCCTGTGTTTATATATAACTAAATGGTTATATAAATAATTAAAGGAGTCTTGCTTTGTGAAAACCGTCGATTTGACGACCGGAAACGTACAGCGTGTCATCCTCACGCTTGCCCTTCCGCTCGTCGGCAGTTCATTGTTACAGTTTACGTATAGTCTCGTCGATATGTTTTGGGTAGGCGCACTAGGAAGTGATGCCGTCGCAAGTGTCGGTGCGGCCAGTTTTTATATCATGCTCGGACAGGCGATTCAATCGTTGATTGTCGTTGGCGCCGGCATTAAAGTGTCACAAGCTGTCGGGAAACGTGACCTGAAATTCATCCAGCGCTATGTTCGGGCCGGAAGGCGTCTAAATCTAGCACTCGGTCTCTCGTATGCCTCATTACTGATTTTTTTTGGTCATTCGTTGATCGGCTTTTTGAATATGAACGCACCAACTGTCGAGCGTCTCGCGTATGGATATTTGCTCGTCAGTGCGCCGATGCTTATTTTTTCTTTCTTCAACTTGCTGTTCGCCCGTCTATTCAGTGCCTATGGCAATACGACAACAGCGATGCGAATCAATGCGACAGGCGTCATACTCAACATGGTTCTCTCACCGATCTTCATTTATCCACTTCAACTCGGCGTCCTTGGAGCAGCTCTTGCGACACTTGTCGCCAACGTCGTCATGTTCGGGTTCTTCTGGCGTCGCGCCCGTTCATTGTTCAATTGGGATGAAGTCATTCAGCCGACTCGAACCGACTATAAAGAAATCTTTCGTCTCGGATTTCCGATGGCGACCCAACGGATTTTGTTCACCGTCATCAGCATTTTCCTTGCTCGCATGATTGGTTCGTATGGGACTGAAGCGATTGCAGCACAACGGATTGGGCTTCAAATCGAATCGATCGCTTATATGATGATCGGTGGACTGAATGGAGCAATGGCTAGCTATACCGGTCAAAATATCGGGGCTCAAAAAGTGGATCGTGTTTATGAAGGTTACCGCGTGACGACCCGACTCGGGATAATCTATACGGGGCTCATCATGTTGTTATTTATAATCGTCCCGGATTTCCTCATCGGTTTATTCGTCGATGATGTTCGAACCATCGACATTGGGGCGAGCTACTTGCGAATTATCGGTATTTCTCTCGTCTTCTCTTCGATTGAAATGATCGGAAACGGCTACTTCTCAGGACTCGGATTACCGAAAATCCCTGCGACGATCTCGATCATTTTCACAGTGGCCCGTATCCCACTCGCATTGTTACTTGAGCCTTATCTCGGAATCGATGCCATCTGGTGGAGTATTGCCATCTCAAGTATCATCAAAGGGCTTGTCTCCGCCCTCTTTGTCCGACTAACGAAAAAGGAAGTGACTTCACTTGCAGAAGCAGTTTAATCAACTACCCCATCGTCTCATCACGAGCGGAAAGTTTGCCATCGAGCGGGAAATGTTGCGGGTCAAGTCAGACGGCACACTCGCTATTACGAAGCACCCAAAGTCACTCGGTCATAAGGCAACGCATCCATATATCACGACCGACTTCTCTGAAAGTCAAATCGAGCTCGTCACCCCGACGTTTCCGACGATTGAGGGGGCACATCACTTTTTAGAAACGCTTTATGATATCACTGCGCTAAACATAGGCGACGAACGCCTTTGGCCACAATCGATGCCATGCGCCTTACCGGAAGGCGGTATGATCCCACTAGCTGACTTTGGTGTGTCCGGACTCGAGGCTAGTCGTTACCGGGAGCATTTGCTCCAAAAATATGGTGCGAAAAAACAACTCATTTCCGGGATTCATTTCAATTTTTCGTTTTCCGATGAGATGTTGTCCACACTATACGAAGGGTCTCCTGAGCAATATCGACACTTTAAAGATCACCTTTACTTGAAGCTGGTTCGCCAATATTTACGGATGCGTTGGCTCATCGTCTATTTGCTCGGCGCTACCCCGGCTGTTCATGCGAGTTATGAAGAACGATGTGTCAGCCAGATGCAAGCGCTCCATGAAGATACCTTTTCAAATAAACAAGCGTTGTCCTATCGAAATAGCGACTGTGGCTATACGAATGTCGAACCACTTTATCCAAACTATAGGACACTCTCAGCATATACAAATGATGTACGTCGATTCATTGCCAAAGGGGAGATTACACATCCAAACGAACTCTACTCCCCGATTCGATTGAAAACATCGAGAGGTGGCAACGACTTGGACAAGCTCGAGGCGAACGGTATCGACTACATCGAAATTCGCAATATTGATTTGAATCCGTTTGAAAAGACCGGGATCGCTCGTTCAGATTTACGGTTTCTTCATCTATTTTTGCTCTACTTGACATTTACTGAGGAGACAACTTATTTCGATTGGCAGGCTGAAGCGTATAATAACCAACAACGTGTCGCCAAAGAAGGCATGTCTCCCACGAACACATTGACTCGAGATGGTGACGACGTACAACTACACACGTACGCGACAGAGCTTCTCGACGCGATCGATGCGTTCGACACGAAATATGACCTCGGCTTCAAAGATGTCTTCCCCTCTCTACGAGAAAAAATTGATCACGTGGACATGACGTACGCTTCTCGATTGAAGACGATTATGACCGAGACGGGTTATAACGCGTGGTCTCTGTCCCAAGCCGAACACTTTTATGAGGACGCGTATGCAAATCGTTTTCGTGTACATGGTTATTCCGACCTTGAGTTGTCTACTCAAGTATTAATGAAATCTGCCATCAAACGGGGGTATCGTGTCGACGTCATCGATTGGTCCGATCAATTTATCCGCATTCACAACGGCAAATATGAGGAGTACGTCAAACAGGCAACAAAGACATCAAAAGACAATTATGTATCAGTCCTGATGATGGAAAACAAAACGGTAACGAAGTATGTACTCGCTGAACACGGAATTCGTGTCCCTGAAGGTGTAGAACTTCATAACGAATCTGATTTATCGCATGCATGGCACCTCTTTTCACATAAACCAATCGTCTTGAAACCGAAGTCCACGAACTTCGGCATAGGCATTCATATTTTTAAAGACGGAACGACTTATGAGGAAGCTCTATCTGCATTTCAGTATGCGAGAACATTTGACGATGTCGTTTTACTGGAGACGTTTTTACCTGGAAAAGAATATCGCTTCCTCGTCATCGGAAACGAAGTCGCCGGTATCCTCCATCGCGTCCCAGCAAACGTCACAGGGGACGGCGCCTCTACCATTCGCCAACTCGTTTCTACAAAAAACGAAGACCCCTTACGTGGAAGAGGATATAAGACGCCACTCGAGAAAATTGAAATTGACGATATCGTCATCTCGTTTTTATATGCTCAAGGCAAGACACCGGACAGTATTCCAGCTCTCGGTGAGCGTGTCTTCTTGCGTGAAAACTCTAACATTAGTACAGGTGGCGACAGTATCGACTATACAGACCAAATTCCTGACGTCTATAAACACATTGCTGTCGATGCCGCTAAGTCGGTTGGCGCTACGATTTGCGGTGTCGATATGATGCTCCCATCTCTTAATGATGAGCACATTGAATACGGCATCATCGAGTTGAATTTTAATCCTGCCATCCATATCCATGCGTTCCCCTATGAGGGAAAAGAACGACCAATTGGCGAGATGTTGCTTGATTTGTTGTTTCAGGATTGATTACGTTTGTTTTGGAATATATGGATTGGGCATATCCAAATAGGAGCTCCGTGACGAAACTCGCTTCTTTTCCGAACTATTAGATGTATAGCAGATTCACCCTGAGAGGAGAATGAATCATGAGTACGGTTAAATCACATGTAGAGGGTACGACACTGATTACAGAACGTCTGTTCAAGGCACCACGACAACTCGTGTTTGAAGCATTCTCGACACCAGCTCATCTAGAGAAATGGTGGGGACCAACCGGATGGGACACGAAAGTATACAGTTTCGACTTCAAACCAAGCGGGATTTGGCATTACTGTATGACATGTGTTGATCAAAATCAAGGTGACTTCTACGGTATGGAGTCCTGAGGGAAATCCACCTTCATCGACATCGACCCCTACTCGCGAATCGTTTATACAGATGCGTTCTCTGATGCGGACGGTCATGTCAATCCAGATTTCCCTGTCATGACCATCACGAATGAATTTCTCGATACACCGAAAGGCACGCTATTCATTAGCCGCTCCGAATTCCCGAATGAAGAGGCTCTCCAACAAGTGGTTGATATGGGGGCCGTCGAAGGGTACACATCCCAACTCGATCGTCTTGAAGCGATCGTGACACAGTAACGAGCAAGGCACCGACCTCGTAATAGAGACGGTGCCTGTTTTCGTTTAAAATAAAAAGTAGCTCACTACGAGGATCAGTGAAAAGATAAAGACCATCCCAATCGCCAAAGCAATGAGACTCATCTTCGCAGATTTGAATTGTTGCGTGTTAATCGTATGCACTTTTTTCAAATATGAACGGGTACCTACAAGAATCGTGCTGATGCCGAACAAAATGGATAACATCCCGATTGCTGAAATCAATTGATGTTCTGCCCCACTTAAATTCTCGCTTCGATAATAGTGAAAGTTCGTCACTAAAAACCCAATCCCGATCACGGTAATCGCAGTACGAATCCATGCCAAAAATGTCCGCTCGTTCGCTAAGTGTTGCTGGATATATTGAGAATCTATCGTTTTTTCTACTTCTAACTTCATTCTTTCAATCATCCTTCCATTTCAATCAAATGATTCTTCAGAGCATATTGCACAAGTTCATGACGATGCTTGATTTGCAATTTATTCATGACACGTGCTTTATGATTTTCAACTGTTTTGGGACTAATCCCTAATTTCTCTCCAATCTCATTATGGCTATAGCCGAGAGTCGACAATCGGACG
Source organism: Exiguobacterium sp. s89 (assembly GCF_018617735.1). Lineage (NCBI taxonomy): Bacteria > Bacillati > Bacillota > Bacilli > Caryophanales > Exiguobacterium > Exiguobacterium sp. s89. Next base: position 141,259 of record NZ_JACSKS010000002.1, on the reverse strand, counting down.
ATTTCTAGTTCACGACGCGTCAATAACGGATGATTATTCTTTTGAAAGACAATCTTTTCAATATAATCCTCGTTCAACGAAGTAGCATAATATCGTTTCCCGTCAAATACGTGTTTGATTCCTTCTTCTAGTTGAGAAGGATCACTATTTTTGGACATATAACCAGGGACGCCCAGCTCGAGAGCACGTTTGATGTAAATCTCTTCATCGTGCATCGTCAGTAAGATCACTTTTACGGTGGGCACTTCCTCTGCGAGTGCTTTGACTGTCACAAAACCATCTAGTCCATTCGGCATCGTAATATCAAGTAAAATGACATCAGGACGTGTCCGAAGCGCTTCTTGGATAGCTGCTGACCCTTCTGTCGCTTCCCCGACTACCCGAATGCGCTCATTCGTACGAAACATCAGTTTTAACCCACGACGTACAAGTTCATGATCATCGACAATTAATACATTAATCGGTTGCATAATAACCTCGCTCTCTCGGAACCGACACGGAAATTTGGGTCCCTTCCCCTACTGCTGTAACGATTTGAAACAAACCCTCAATCGTTTTCGCTCTCTCTTCCATATGACGTAACCCTAATCCTTTCGAGACGTTCAGCGCATCAAAACCTGCCCCGTCATCCCGGAATAACAATTCAACTCGCCCGTCACGCTCGATTACCTGACAATCCACAATTGTCGGATTTGCGTATTTCATTGTATTTACGAGTGCCTCTTGGACAATCCGATACAAATTAATCTCCACAAGAGAATCGCATCGTGTCGTCAGACGAATGTCTGTATGAAACGCTACGTTTGGGTAACGGGTCGCAAAACTATCAAGCAACACTTGTAATGCGGATTCAAGTCCAAATTGATCAAGCTCAATCGGTCTTAATTGCTTCGAGTAATTTCTTACATGATCCATCAGGAGACTTACTTCAGATAGAACGGACGTCAAATATTCTTTTTTATCCGGGTCTGCGACGTCTGATTGAAGAGCACTCAACGCAAGGGTGATACTAAAGAGCGATTGTCCGACACCGTCATGTAGTTCCTGAGCCAACCGTTCATGTTCTTCCTCTCGTGCATGAATCAATTCCCGAACCATCTTTTCTCTTAAAGCGTGCGCTTCTCGGCGCTTTCGTTCTGTGAAATCTCGTAAAACGAGCAAATAATATGTGGCTCCTGTTTTGGCATCATTTAGAATTCGAGCTGTATTCATCTCAACATCTACTAGTTTTCCGGAGTAAGTCGGCATTTCTGAAGAGAAGTATGGAGAACGTTCATGTTCAATTAAGTAACACCGTTCTTCACCTAAGCTCATTCTCCGTTTCTGACAAAAAGAACAATAAGGAACCGGTTCACCGACTTGCCATCCCGTCAATTGCTCGGCTGATTGATTCATCGATATGATTTTCCTGTCATGATCCATCACAATCACACCGTCTTTGAGTACGTCTAATATTTGGTGTTCAAAATCACGTAGTGTCAACCTCATCCCCCCTCCGTACCCTTTAAGTTCTTACACCCATAATACCCCTATGGGTAAATAAACCCAAATGATGTACTTCTCTTTCCCATGAAAAAAAGACGTGCACCGAGGCACGTCCGATTTCTTTTGAAAACCCTATTCATCACAATCCACTCATATTTAACGCTTGATCGTCCGTTCATTTAAGACATCAACAGTCGCTTGCACATATTTGAGCCCGTGTTGAACAGACGGTTCTTTAATCCATCGCATGAGTGAGAATAGCGTGATGTGGCGGTCATCCTGTTCCACACGACTTTGTACTTCCGCCCACATATCTCGTGTCCATTCAACCTTCTCTTTCGCTGGCACGGCATACCCCTCAATCCGTTGGCCAATCATTTCTTTCGTTTGTTCATCGTGGTATACATCTTGAACAAACGTGAACATGGACTCAAGTTGATTGGTCACCTGTAACAATATCGGTAATTTTTCAATCAGCTCTATAGCCGATTCAAGCGTTTCGATTTGTATGTTGGAATTGTCGATGGCCGCGTCAACTTTTTCTTTCACCGTTTCATCTTTCATCGTCGCCATACCAAAATCAACAGCATCTTCCAAACGACGGAGAGACTGTTCGATTTTAGGTAGACGATCAATGAGTGCAATCAGTGCTTGCTCAACGTCGGGTCTTGTCAGTACTGTTTCAACTGTTTGCTCTTCAAGTGCAGAACGTTCCATCACGATCCCTCCCTTCCTACATCGTCCCTTTCAACATGCCATTCCAGTACATAATCGGTAAAAAGTCTTTTTTCAAAATATACATGCTCCGTCTTTCTTTTGCTTGATTGAACGGCATAGATTCTTGTGGAACTTTATCATAATCAAACTCTGCGAGAATTAATGAACCATAGCCCGTGACAATCGGACAAGAAGAATAACCATCATAAGAAGCAGTCGGTAAATGACCGTACATCACATCCAGTACGTTTCGCACGACGACGGGCGCTTGCTTTCGAATCGCTGCACCCGTCTTCGATGTGGGTAGGTTCGTACAATCACCTAACCCGAACACATTTTTAAATTGTTTATGTTGAAGTGTATGTTTGTCGACATCGACCCAACCACCGGATTCCGCCAATGAACTGTTCCGAATAAACGCCGGAGCTTGCATCGGTGGTGTGACATGAATCATGTCATAACTCATCTCAAACGATTCACCAGAATCTAAGTTTTCAAAAACCGCAATTTTTTCATCTGCTTTTATTTCCGTTAAATTAACCCGGAAATGCGTTTCAATCTGTTTTCGTTCGAGTACTTTCTCCAACGCATCCCGATACTTCGTAACATCGAAAATGGCGGGATTAGCCGAACCGAAGACCACTCGACTCGAATCACGAACTCCCGTCTTCGTTAAATACTCTTCAGCCAGATACATGATTTTTTGAGGGGCGCCCCCACATTTCACTGGAGAAGCCGGGTGCGTGAACAATGCAGTTCCACCTGTGAGCTTTTCGAGGGTATCCCATGTATAATCAACGTGTTCGTATGAGTAGTTACTGCAGACTCCTTTCGACCCAAGCGATTCTTTTAACCCTTTGACGCGCCCCCAGTCAATTTCAATACCTGGTGACACGACAAGAAAATCGTATTGAATCTTTCCGTGACTTGACGTTTCGACTTGATTGTTTTCAGGATCAAATGTCGTCACATGGTCTTGTAACCACGTCGCCCCATCAGGAATGAGTGAATCCATCGTGCGGGCTGACTCCTCTTTTTTGACAATACCTGCTCCGACGAGTGTCCATAATGGTTGATAATAGTGAGTGGTTGCGGGATCAATCAATAAAACCTCATCTCTTAAATGATGTTTCTCTCGAAGCAATCTGGCCGCGACACTGATTCCCCCAGTTCCTGCTCCTACAATCACAACACGATAATGTGTACGCATCGTATGCCTCTCCTTCCTTCTTGCTATGTTTTCTTTTTTTGACAAAACAGTGAACTTCTATACAACTTAAGCATATTTGAAAGCGTATACATTTTATATAGGGGAAGTCCCTCAATTTCCTTATGAATCAACACTTGACGTAACATAGCACATATTATCTTCAAACAAAATATCAATATTAAACGTTATCAGAGGTGATGAAAATCACACAGACAGCCATGTCTATTATTGAGGGATTGCCCTCAATTATATCCAACCCTCTTGACCTCTCTATACCCTAGTGGGTATAAAGTGATTATGTAATTTAAAGGAGGAGTTTTTTATCATGTCAAAACAAACCTATCACCCATTATATTTTTTATCTGCTCTTGGCAACGGTGGGCTCGCTGTGTCATTTTTTATGTACTTTATGTTCCTCATACCACACCCTGATTCTCCACTACCTCACTTCAATCATTTACGTGAGACGTTTGAGGGCGGAGGAATCCCTGCTATTCTTGTCGTTCTCGTTTCATTGGTCATTATTGGCTTTTCGGCAAATCACTTCCGTCTGCTTGCATGGAATATCCGTTCATTTCGTAAATTCAAGAAAAGCGATCGATATTCCAAAGTGAAAGGAACTCCTGGAGAAGTAGCTGTCATGGCAGAACCACTCACCTATGCGATGAGTGTCAATGTACTGTTTATTCTAGGTGCTTTGTTTGTTCCAGGACTTTGGTCTAATGTTCAATCCTTACTACCTTTTGCCCTCATTGCCTTCTTAATCATTGGTGGATATGCATTTACTCGTTATGTTCAGTACATTGCATCGGTTATGGTGAGTGGTCAAGTTGACGTTGAAAATATGAACCAATTCGGACAATTCTTAGGTGCTTTTTCGTTCGTCATGGTCGCAGTGGGATTAGCTAGTCCTGCCGCTATGTCAAAAATCCAATGGGTTTCTGTCAGTGCGACAATCGCCTCTATATTTTTTATGACACTTGTATGGGGGATTATTTTATTTTTCGCCGGAATGAGTCTACGAGCCATCTTCAGTAAAGGCTTTGCAAAAGCGAGCGCACCGACTATTTGGTTACCTATCCCGATTCTCACCCTTACTGGTATTACATTCGTTCGATTGAACTCAATGGTGTCACATCGCTTGCTAGAGACTGAGGTCAATGCAGCCTTTATGCTGATTGTACTCGGGATATTATTTATGGGGAGCACCGCGGTTGGACTAATCGGATATAGTGTATTACGTCGACTTGATTACTTCAGAAATCAGCCAGAGGGCGGAGCAAGTTTTGGTCTCATTTGTCCAGGTGTCGCATATGTGGTACTCGGAATGTTCTTTGTTCATTGGGGACTCGTTCAAAACGGCTTCTTGACTGTACACACGTGGATGCATTATATCGCTTTATCACCTCTTGTATTCATACAATTTAAAACAATTCAATGGGTCGTGAAGTTGTCTTCTACGCATCTATCATCTGCCGCCGACAAATCCACACTCAAAGTCGCATGACAAGAACGCTGAAGAGAAACATCTCTTCAGCGTTCTTTATATTTATTTAGAGTTGAATTGCCTAAATACATCATCGAGTTGATTAGAGGTTATATGACTGTAGACATCCCCGATGCTGATTTCCGTTGAACAGTATCCATCTTTTTCTACGAGATGCCCTGTAATGCCAACCCCGGTTTCTTGTTGGATGCGTACCATCCGCTCGCCCACTTCCTCTTCATCCCCTTGGAAATGTAAGTGGAACATATTCGTGACGGGGATGCGTGGTGTCGTCCACACTCCATCGATTTCATTAAAGCGTGCTGCCAACCGCACTGCATCGTCCCGATACCGGGTCATTTTGTCTTTTCGCAACTCATAATAATAATCTGAAGAAAGAATATACGGATACAGGCTGATCAAGTCACCGCCATAGCGACGCTTCCATACTTTCGACGTCTCACAAAACGCCTTCGGTCCAGCAAGGATGGCCCCGGCAATGCCACCAATTCCTTTATAGAACGAGACGTACACACTATCGAAGAGCGCACAAATCTCAGACGCTTCTTTCTCATAATACGGGAGCGATTCGAACAGTCGTGCTCCGTCTAGATGTAGATAAATCCGTTTGTCACGACAATGTTCGCTAATCGCTTCGAGTTCCTCGAACGTCGGCAATTCCCCTCCGATTTCCCGTTGTGGCAGTTCAAGCAACAGACAGGCGATGTCCGGTAACGCTTGAATCTCTTCGAGTGTCATAAGACGGTTTTCGTTTCCAACTAAAATCGGTTCGATGTGATGCAACTCTTTCAAGCCGTCCTGCTCATGGATTTCAAGGTGACAGAGCGGATGGTATGCGACCTTGTTCTTCCCTGTCTCATCACACCAAATGCGTAACGCAATCTGTTGCGCCATCGTGCCGCTCGGAAAGAATACCGCTGATTCTTTCCCGAGAACCTGCGCCATCTTCTCTTCGAACTGTCGAATCGTTTTGCCCTGTCCATACTGGTCACTCGGCTCATCTTCACGCACCTGTTCAAATGCGCGTTTCAATACCCCGACTTCTCGCTTCCCGTGACCGCTCAATTGAACGTTCGTCTGACGATACGTGTCGATCAATCGCTCCATTTGTTCCCCTCCTCAACAAATAAACTCCCTGTCAGTATAACAGGGAGTCATCTACTCAGTCGCGAATCCGGACGATGAGTTTACCGCGCACTTTCCGCGTTTGTAGTTTTTCGAGACCTTCTTTCAATTGGTCGAAAGATAACACTTCTGTGACGAGGTCGTTCAGTTCACCCTCATCAAGCAAGTGCATCAACTCTTCGGCCATATACGCCAAGTTGCGAATCGCATGTTCGTCCTCGCTCGCATGCGCTGCCCCGAGCGCCACCTCGTGAATCGAAGGGGATAATGTGAACCCTTTCATGTTCGTCATGTCTGGTGGACCGGCGATATAGGCGAGGTGTCCGCTAAACGCGAGACGATCTAAGTCGGCTGTCGCGACGTCGCGACCGACCGTGTTCAAAATCAAGTCGACACCACGTCCATCCGTCTCTTCCATGATTCGTGCCGTCACGTCCTCGACGTTGTAGTCGATTGACACGTCCGCCCCAAGCGACTCTACCCATTCAACGTTCTCGGGAGATGCCGTCGTGAAGACCTTTAGCCCGAGGCGTTTTGCGAGCTGAATGGCAAAGCCACCAACACCACCTGCACCAGCGTGCACGAGAATCGTTTCTTTATTCCGTGTATTCAGTTTCTGCATGACCGCTTCATACGCTGTCATTCCAGCACATAAAATCGAGGCAGCCGCTTCGTCGCTCACACCTTCCGGAACGACCGCACATGCCCGGGCATCGACGACCGTATACTCAGCGAACCCTCCATATTTCGAAAGATCCGTATGAACGGCCACACGCGAACCGGTAATGATGTTGGCGATACTCGAACCGACCTCGACGACTTCTCCAACGAGATCGACACCGAGAATGTGTGGATATGACCAATTCGGATTGCCATTCGATCCGACTTTATAATCGACCGGGTTCAAGGCGACCGCCTCGACACGAATCAATAATTCTCCGGCTCCAGGTGTCGGTCGGTCGATTTCTCCAATATGCAGATGATCCAGACCAGGTTGGTCGAGTAGCCATGCTTTCATGTTTAATAAGCTCCTTCCGAATACGTAAGTTCGTATGAGTGTGAATAAATTTCAACGAGGTTACCGAATGGATCTTCGCAGTACACCATGCGATACGGTTTTTCTCCTGGGTAGTACTCACGAATCGGCATCCGTTGTTTGCCGCCATGAGCGACAATCTTCTCGACGAGTCCTTCGATATCAGGGTCTTGTACACAATAGTGGAAGATCCCTGTCTTCCAAAATTCGAAGTTGTCTTCTGGTGTCTCGTTATTCGGGAACTCAAATAACTCGATCCCAATCCCATCTCCCGTTGACATGTGGGCAATACGGAATTTGCCCCAGCCTGGTCCGAAGACGTCAGTACACATCACTCCGATTGGTGAATCGTCCTCGACGACGTCTGAAGGTGTCATGATGGTATACCATCCCATCACGTCCTCATAAAATGTAACGGCCTCGGCTACGCTCGGTACAGAAAGACCGATGTGTGAAAATGTTCTTGGATACGTCATGTTTCATCTACTCCTTTTTGTTTGCTCAATTTGGCGGATAACGATAAGATACTGTCATTGAAGCAAGAAAAAAAGTACGCACATTGAAGTAACTACCCGAAAGTGAGGCTCATTGAACATGACCACATCGTTCCCCGTCAACCGCGCACTCGAGATTATCGGCGGCAAATGGCGCCCTCAAGTGTATTGCACGCTTCAAGATGGACCGCTCCGTTTCTCTGATATTCAACGGGCGATTCCTGAGGTCAGCCGAAAAGTGTTGACCGACCAATTGCGTGAGCTTGAACAGCTCGGCATGGTTCGTCGTGTCGATTATTCGACGGAGAAGCACCTTCACGTCGAATATTCATTGACCGAAGACGCCCTCGGACTGCAACCCGCCATGAATGCCCTTTGTTCATGGGGAGAGTGCCACGATAATAAATAATCCCGGGCCATTTGGCCCGGGATTATTTATTATGAAGCGAACAGACTGATCAAATTCCCATCCGCATCGTACAGAATCGCGTAACGCTGTCCCCAAAACGCGTCCCATGGGGCTTTGTGTGACACATAGCCTTGTTCAAGGACCGAGTCATACAATGCATTAAGCGACTCACGGCTTTCACATAAGAAGGCAAGTTCGATCCGATGTCCTTCTGCTTGTTTCCATTCCCCATATACCGATTCGGCCACTTCCACCGTATCGAACGCGAGACGCACGCCGCCTTCATCAATCTCCACATGCGCTTCCCCATTCATCGCTTCCGGAATCTCAAACCCGAGTGCCCGATAAAAATCGAGCGACCGCTTCATATCCGTCACGACGATTCCGACCATGTCCAACTTGATTGTCATCCCATTCCCTCCTCTTCGTTTCATGATACGATTTGAGTGTAGCACGTCCATTTCAACCAGAGACGAGGAAATATCATGAATCATACGTTTCATCCACTCACACAAGACCAAGCCGAACAAATTGCCTTCGAGTGGCGCTATGGAGGTGAATATGCGTTTTACAATATGGACGCCGACGAGGAAGATCTCGCCTCATTTTTAGATGCGAAGGAACGGGGAGAAACGACGTTCGCCATCCTTGAATCTGGCGAGCTTATCGGCTTTGTCACGTTACAATTCGAATCAACGGACACCGTTTCCATTGGTCTTGGCATGCGCCCTGATTTGACGGGGAGCGGCAACGGACATCGATTCCTCACTTCGATTCTAACTTGGATCGAGGCGACATATGGGACTCGTACAGTACGTCTCGCTGTCGCCACGTTCAACAAGCGAGCCATCCGTTTATACGGATCACTCGATTTCATCCCAGAAGAAACGATCATGCAGGAGACGAACGGCGGCGTGTATTCCTTTCTCTCGATGAAACGCCTACAAACATCCCCTCCGAACATCTGAGGTTCGGAGGGGATTTATATACGATCTATCTAAACTCAGTGTTTGACCGCTGTCGGTTTCGATGAGAACCAGCCCCATAACGCAATCCCGACCATGACTGACCAGAAGAAAATCGTCCAAGCTGCCGAGTGGACGAATCCATCCGGGAGCCCCATGAATTCGAATGGTGTCCCGGCAATCAATTCTTTGAAACCTGGATGTTCAAGTACGAGGACCGTCAACTTGACCCCGACCCAACCGACGATGATAAAAGCGGCTGTTTCAAGTGTAGGACGTTGATGAAGCAACTTGACAAAAATCCGAGCCGCGAATCGCATCAAGACGACCCCGATGAGTCCACCCGTCAAGACGACGAAGAACTGACCTGAGTCAATCCCACCGATTTCCCCGAGACCGAGCGGTGGCAAGCTGACCGCGAGCGCAACCGCTGCCAAGATTGAGTCGACCGCAAAGGCGATATCCGCAAACTCAACTTTCGCGACAGTGAGCCAAAACTCTTTCTTCGAAACAGGTCGTTCTGTGACGGCCGTCTCTTCTTTCGCTTCTGCTGCCAAATCTTGCTGTGGCTCCATTTTTCTCGCCTTATACGTCATATACAGATGACGCGCACTCATTCCAATCAAGTATAGCGCACCGAGCGCTTGAACTTGCCATACGTTAATTAAGAACGAGATTAAGAACAATGCGATAAAGCGGAAGACGAACGCCCCGAGGAGTCCGTAGAACAATGCCTTCTTCTGCTCTGTACGTGGCAAATGCTTGACCATGACAGCCAAGACGAGCGCGTTGTCTGCAGATAACAAGCCTTCTAAACCGACGAGAACGACGACAATCCAGGCATACTGCAGGACTAACTGCCAATCCATAACAACATCTCCTTTTTTCTTTCAATTCCTTCATATTTAATAGTGATCTATTTTTTAAGTTCACAGGACCATTTTATTCCCGTTCACAAAGTAAATCAATCCTCTTTCTTCAATATCTGAAGGTTTTTTTAGGATTGCATATTCAAAACACGTTTTGAGAGCAAAATCATACCCGTTCAGCCATCATTTCGTGATAAAATCCTAACAAGAACGAGTGGTCGCTTGAACCGCTCTAAAAAAGGAGAATCCGATTATGTCTACAAGCCATGTCGCTTTACCTACTAAAGCAGAACGACATAAATTGTTCGGGTCGGTCCCACCGATTAAAGGAACAAAACCGACCGAGAAAGAACAGATGGTCGATTTACAAAATACACCGAAAAACTTCTTATTCGCTCTTGATAGTGTTGGAATTTCAAACGTGAAGCACCCTGTGAACGTCGAGACGTCAGAAGGGGTCCAGTCAACAGTTGCTACCTTCGAATTGACGACATCGCTCGTTCAAGATCGTAAAGGAATCAACATGTCCCGTTTGACGGAACAGCTCGATGCGTATCATCAACAAGGATGGACGGTATCGAACCGTTCGTTAATCGAGTTTGCACAAGAGCTCGCGGAGCGTATGGAGCAAACGGAAGGACAATTGACAATTCGTTACCCGTGGTTCTTCACGCGTAAAGCACCCGCGACAGGCCTCAGTGGTTTGATGAACGCAGATGTCATGCACCGCGTGACATATAACCTCGAAACGGGCGTCGCAAATGTGACAGTCGGTCTCGTCATCAATGTCACGACGCTTTGCCCATGTTCAAAAGAAATCAGTGAGTACAGCGCCCATAACCAACGTGGGTACATCACGATCGAAGCAGGTCTTGATGAGACGTCGATGGATGGGTTCGACTGGCGTGCAGCACTTCTCGATGCGGCGGAATCGAACGCCTCAGCACCACTCCATCCGGTCCTCAAACGTCCGGATGAAAAACGTGCGACAGAAATCGCATACGAAAACCCACGTTTCGTCGAGGACATGGTCCGCTTGATTGCGGCTGATTTGTACGAGATGAAACAAGTTGTGAACTTCTTCGTTGAATGCCGTAACGAAGAATCGATTCACCAACATGATGCCATCGCGTCAATCACATTTGACAAGCGCAACGACACATAAAAAAATGCGGAACCTCTTTTAAAGAAGGTTCCGCATTTTCTATAGACTCACTACGAGTTCAATCGTCAGCAAGATGATGATGAACATCACCCACACCGCCCAAACGAGTCGCCACTTCTCCCAATCAAACCGCTTCACCATTGCATAGACAGTGAGATACAGTGCGATGAGAAGAGGAACGACGACCCATGGATTTTCTAACATCACGCCTCGATGTCGCCATCCCAAGCGAGCATACCACCCTCAACATTGATGACTTTGTAGCCTTTTGACTCTAAGTGGTCACACGCCGTCACACTGCGGCCGCCCGAGCGACAAATGACGTGGTAGACGTTGTCCTGTGCTAACTTTTCTGTCACTTGCGGGAATTCAGATAGTGGATAGAGTGGTACGTTCGGGATATGCCCTGCGTCATATTCGTCTTGTTCGCGCACATCGATGATATGGAGCGACTCCCCGTTTTCTAGCTTTTCTCGTAATTCAGTTGCATGAATATTTTGCATACGTATTTCCCCTTTCAATATTGGATTCCTCTTTTAGTTTACCTCAGCTACCACTCAAAAAAACATGAAAAAAGCACCCTTCTACCTAGAAGGATGCTTCGGACTTACGCTTCGTTGCGCTCGTCGATTGCTTGTGCTGCTGTGATGAGTGTCAATTTGTAGACATCTTCTTCGTTACAGCCACGTGATAAGTCATTTACTGGTTTATTGAGACCTTGAAGGATTGGACCGATCGCTTCGAATCCACCGAAACGTTGAACCATCTTGTAGCCAATGTTTCCTGCTTCAAGACTTGGGAAGACGAATACGTTCGCTTTACCCGCCACATCAGAACCTGGTGCTTTCTTCGCCGCTACGCTAGGGACGAATGCTGCATCGAATTGAAGTTCTCCATCGATTGGAAGGTTCGGTGATTTTTCTTTCGCAAGGCGTGTCGCTTCCACAACTTTCTCTGTTTCAGGTGACTTCGCAGAACCTTTTGTCGAGAAGCTAAGAAGGGCGACTTGTGGGTCGATCCCGAACGTCTTCGCTGTCGCTGCTGATAAGAATGCATTTTCTGCTAAGTCCGCTGCGTCTGGTGCGATGTTGATCGCACAGTCCGAGAAGACGTATTGCTCGTCGTCACGCACCATGATGAACACACCTGACGTCTTTTTGATGCCTGTTTGCATTTTGATGATTTGAAGTGCCGGACGTACCGTATCAGCCGTCGCGTGCATCGCGCCTGAGACAAGACCTTCTGCTTTTCCTGTATGAACGAGCATCGTTCCGAAGTAGTTCACGTCCGATGTGAGGAGTTCGCGCGCTTGTTCAGCCGTCGCTTTCCCTTTGCGACGCTCGACGAATGATTCGACGAGAACATCGATGTCTTCGTACGTCGCTGGGTCGTATTGTGTTAAACCTGAGATGTCGAAACCATGTTTTGCCGCAACCGCTTCGACGTCTGCTTTCGCACCAACGACGATTGGTTCTACCATACCGTCCGTTTTCAATCGAACCGCAGCTCCAAGAACACGCTCATCGACGCCTTCTGGAAAGACGATCGTGGGACGAACCGGGCTGACTTTTTGCTTCAACGTTTCAAATAATTTCATAACGAATGAACCCCTTTTCTCAATTTACAGCATGACTGCTAATGGTTTTGCCATTGACTTGTGTCTTTACGCGATTTCAATTATACACAGTACCCTTTTCAAAATAAACTATTCTGCCCATTTCGTCATAAATCGCTTAGAATCAATCATTATATGAATAGAACAGTTTCTCCAAAGTGACTGATACAGCCATTTTTGTAGCCGTTTCCATGTTTCTGTCCTCTGTTCTTTACCCGTCATGAATCGTGATAACCCTCACAGTGCCTCAAAGTTGCCAGTCAGTGAAGCGTGTATGGTAAAATAGACGGCGAAGCCAAGTCCCGAAAGGAGATTTTTTATGTCAGAACGTCCAGTACCTACAACAGATACACAACATGCCGCCGCCACATTAGACGGATGGTATTCACTCCATGATTTCCGCAAGATCGATTGGGCTCGTTTGAAGCTCGTCGATGCCGAAAAGCGTCAACACATGATTGACGAGTTCACAACATTCCTCGCTTCTCTCGAAGAAATCGAAGCCAAAGGTGAAGGAAGTCACGCCTTCTACTCGATTCTCGGTCAAAAGGCAGACCTCGTCTTGATGGTGCTTCGCCCGACATTCAACGAACTTGAAGATGTTGAGCGTGCGTTCCGCAAAACAGCATTATACGACTATATGATTCCCTCATATTCATACGTGTCTGTCATCGAGCTCGGTATGTATCGTGGATCTGGAGATGGGGACCCGTACCAAAACCCACACATCCGCTCACGCCTCTATCCGACACTTCCAAAGGCCGCACACATTTGTTTCTACCCGATGAGCAAGGCTCGTCGTGACGGAGACAACTGGTACATGTTATCGATGGATGAACGGAAAGACCTCATGTATCGTCACAGCATGATCGGTCGTAGCTATGCCGGTAAGATTCAGCAATTCATCGGTGGGTCAACAGGATTCGATGCATGGGAATGGGGCGTCACGCTCTTCGCTGAAGATTCACTTCAATTTAAGAAAATCGTCTACGAGATGCGCTTTGATGAAGTGAGTGCGAAATACGGTGAGTTCGGTGACTTTTACGTCGGGAACATCTTACCGAAAGAAAATTTGAGCACATTCTTTAGCGTGTAAAAGGTTTACGCGTATAGCACCTCGGGAATTAAAGATGATGTAAGCAAGTCATCCTGATCAACGAGGTGAACAACGATGCGCGTGTTCAAAGAAACCGATCGAGACACTGCGGAACATTTAGATTCGTTCATCGAACGAATGGCACCGACAGCAGAATTAGTCCAACATCGATTTGAAGAGCAACTCAAACATACACAGCAAAAGGGTCAGGCGAGCGCCTGACCCTTATTTTGTCGTGGTGACGTGAAGTGCGTCGCCTAAGAAAGTAGCTAATTCAAGCATACCGTAACGCCCTGCTTTCGCTTCGGCTTCGGAATTATAGTTCGTATTCGTATTGACGTCATAGGCGTAGACGTTGCTGTCTTCATCTCGGATGATTTCGATCCCGGCGATGTCAATCGCATTCACTTTAAGGAACTGCTCAAGTTGCGGAATGATCGGGTCATCGAATCCTTCGACGATTTCGAACTTCGCCGGCGGCGTCTCCCCGACCGGACAGAACTGGTCTTCAATCGAGCAAGCGTCTGCCGGGCAGAGCTCGAAGCCTTCCGACGTATCGACACGGACCGCATATAGGAACTTCCCGCCGATGAATTCACAGCGGGTAATATACGGTTCTGGTGCTTCGATATACTGTTGAATGAGCGTGATGCCGTCAACCGAGTCCTCGAACGAGGGACCATATACATATTCTTTGAGTCCTTCGATCGTATGGAACAATTGGACCCCAAGTCCTTTCCCGGCACGATTATGTTTCGTGATGAACGGTGTCATGCCCAGCTTCTCAGCCGCCTCGATGATTTGCTTCTTACCAACTGCCGCAATCGTCTTCGGTACACGGATTCCTTCGCGTCGAAGCGCCGTATATTGATTGACCTTGCTCACTTCAAGACGGATGGCACGTGTGCCGTTGAACACGGTCCGGTCGTTCGCCTCTAACCAAGCGAGGACGCCTTCCGTCAATTCAGGGGCGTACCGATGCCCACGTGTGTGCGAAGAGGCGCTCATACGATTATAAAAGACACCTTCCGGGGGCGTTGCTTCGAGATCAATCGTCCCTTGGTCCAAGTGCCATAGTTCATAAGGTAACTGTAGTTCTTCTAAGCGGTGAACCAGGTGATTCGTCCATTCTTCGTTCTCATGAATGACGTGAATTTTAGACATCATCATCCCTCCTTATATGATGTGTTTACTTTACCACATTCATAACCGACAATTCCAATGTGCATGGTTTGTCTAATCCTCAATTCTGAAATATCAGACGATTTCATGGTACAATGAACTTAATAGTATTGTTTTTTGAAAGGATGTGTTGTGTTTGCCCGTACCTGTTATAAGTACTGATGTACTCATTCTACTTTTCGGTCTACTCCTTGTAGCCGGTGTCATGGCGACGCGAATCTCGACTCGATTCGGCTTACCGGCCTTGATCTTGTTTATGGGGATCGGCATGATCATGGGAAGTGACATTACCGGTCTCATCTTCTTCGATGATTCAAATTTGGCACAGTTAATCGGAGTCGCCGCATTAATTGTCATTTTGTTTGAAGGGGGTCTCCAGACGAAATGGACGTCGATGCGGAACGTTCTCGTTCCAGCCGCCTCACTTGCCACGTTTGGTGTCTTGATTACGACGACTGTCGTCGCCGTGGCCGTTCGTTTCGTATTTGGTTTCGATTGGATTGAATCTTTCCTATTCGGCGCGATTATTGGTTCGACCGATGCAGCGGCCGTCTTCGCCGCATTCAAAGGAAAGAATATCTCACCGAAAGTCGGTGCGACACTCGAAGCCGAGTCCGGCACGAACGACCCGATGGCGATGTTTTTAACGATTCTCGCCCTCGACTTTATGTTGAAGCCCGAGACGACCATATGGGATGGCATTTGGATGTTCGTCCTTCAAATCGTTGTCGGAGCATTCATCGGCTTTTTACTCGGACAATTGTCTCGTCTCATGTTGAATCATTTGAAACTAGAATCGAGCGGGCTACATGCAGTTCTGATGATTTCGATGGCATTCCTCACATACGGTGTCACGGCTTACTTGTTGGGGAGCGGACTACTCGCGGTCTATATCGCTGCGATGATTGTTGGCAACGCGGATACGGCGCACGAAGTGACCATCGTCCAGTTCTCAGAGGCACTCGCATGGATCATGCAGATCATCATGTTCGTCATCCTCGGATTGCTCGTCTTCCCTCGTCAACTCATCGAGCCCGACTTAATTTGGAAAGGTATACTTATTTCCTTTGTCCTTATGTTCGTTGCTCGCCCCATCGCCGTTTATTTATCGACACTCGGGATGGCGTTCACAAAAAAAGAGAAGTTCTTCATTTCTTGGGCCGGTCTAAAAGGAGCCGTACCAATCGTGCTCGCAACTTTCCCGTTAATAGCAGGAATTGATGACAGTCAACTTCTATTCAATGCCGTCTTCTTCGTTGTCGTGACCAGTGCCTTGATTCAAGGAACGACGTTGACTCCACTTGCCGAGAAGTTAGGGCTACTCGGTCCGGATAAAATCCGTTCCCCCTATACAATCGCCCTCGTTTCCAGCAAACAGTCCCAACATAAACTCGTTCCTTATGTCGTCACGGAGAGCTCCTCGATGATCGGCAAGACGCTAGCGGACATCACGCTCCCGCCGAACACCGTCGTAAACGCCATCGTCCGAAACGAATATTTGATTCCGCCGAACGGACAGACAGCTATCGAAGAAGGCGATCTCTTATACGTTCTCGCCTCGATGTACCGTCATGACCAACTCGACCAAAAGTTTGGGGAAGACGGTCTCGATCGAGTGGAATTATGAGTAAACGAATAACCGGTGCTTCATGCGAAGCGCCGGTTTTCTTATGCGTGTATTTGTTTTGCCGAACGAATCAACGTCTCGACGTCGCCTGTTCTCCCTTCATGAAGTGCCTCGACGATAAAGCTTCCGACGACGACACCGTCACATGCATTCCCAAGCGTCTGCACTTGTTCCGGACGATGTACCCCGAATCCTGCTAAGACGGGAACACGTGACTGCTCTGTCAATCGAGTCAAATGGGTGAGTAGTTCATCCGGGAACACATCAGTCTTCCCTGTTGTGCCTTTGAGTGTGACCGCATAGACGAATCCTTCAGCCTTCTCTAAGATGGATGCCGTCCGTGCCTCGCTGCTCGTCAACGTAACGAGTGGGATGACTGCGACTTCCTGGCGATCGACGTTCGAAAACAATTGAAGACTTTCTTCAAATGGAAGGTCTGGAATGATGACTCCGCTCACCCCACACTCATTCGCCCGGTCAAAGAACGGTTGGACCCCGAACCGAAACACCGGGTTCAAGTATGTCATCAAGACAATCGGCACAGTAAATCGATTATTTCCTTCTATTAAATGGTTCAACACCATTTCAAGCGTCACACCCGCTTCAAGAGCGCGCATTCCTGCCGCCTCAATGATCGGTCCATCGGCCACCGGATCAGAGAATGGGATTCCGAGTTCGATCGCCGTCGCCCCCATCTGTTCTAGCTCAACAATAGTCGGGATGAGTCGTTCTATCCCTCCGTCACCAGCCATAATATAAGGAACGAATGCCGCCCCTTCTCGCTCTCGAATCGCTGTCTCTAGTTTCATCGTGTTGCCACCTTCTCTCGGATTGTGTGGACGTCTTTGTCTCCGCGTCCAGATAAACAAATCACCAGTGTATCGTCTTCTCCCATCGTCTTCGCGAGCGTTTCTGCGTAAGCGAGAGCATGCGAAGACTCTAAGGCAGGTATGATTCCTTCTTGTCGACTGAGTGCGAGACATGCATCGAGTGCCTCATCGTCCGTGACGGCTGCGTAACGGACCCGTTCAATATCTTTCAAGAAGCTGTGCTCTGGTCCTACCCCTGGATAATCGAGTCCGGCTGAGATGGAATGTGCCTCCTCGATTTGACCCGCTGCGTCTTGCAACACATACATGAGTGACCCATGCAATACACCGACTTCTCCTTTTGTGAGTGTCGCCGCGTGTTTGTCCGTATCGATGCCGCTCCCTGCCGCCTCGACACCGTAGAGTGCGACCGACTCATCATTCAAAAACGGATAGAACATGCCCATCGCATTGCTCCCTCCACCGACACAGGCGACGACGGCATCTGGTAGCCGTCCCGTCTGTTCGAGGATTTGACGGCGTGTCTCTGTCCCAATCACGCTTTGAAAATCACGAACCATCTGCGGGAACGGATGCGGGCCGAGAACGGAACCCATCACATAGTGCGTATCGTCTACGTGTTTGACCCAGTAACGAAGCGCTTCATTGACAGCATCTTTTAACGTGCGACTTCCAGATTTGACGGGAACGACCTTCGCTCCGAGCAATTCCATCCGAAACACGTTCAACGCTTGGCGCTCGACGTCGACCTCCCCCATAAAGATGGTACATTCCAGGTCGAGTAATGCACATACCGTCGCGGTCGCGACACCGTGCTGACCGGCCCCCGTCTCGGCGACGACTTTTTGTTTCCCCATCCGTTTCGCAAGGAGCGCTTGCCCAACCGTGTTGTTGATTTTATGGGCACCGGTATGGTTCAGATCCTCTCGTTTCAAATAGACGTTCGTTCCAAGACGACGACTTAGATTCGACGCATAATAGAGTGGCGTCTCACGTCCTACGTATTCACGTAATAAGGAAGAGAAGCGTTCTTGAAACTCAGGGTCTTGCTTCGCCTCTTCGTAAGCAGCCTCCAATTCTTCGACCGCCTGCATGAGTGTCTCCGGAATGTACTTTCCACCGTATTGTCCAAACTTTCCGTTCACTGGTTGTGCATACATCATAGTTCCTCCTTGGCGCGTTGAATGAACGCACGAATTTTTTTGATATCTTTTACACCGTCCGTCTCGACACCGCTCGAGATATCGACGCCGTCTGGTTGGATCGTTTGAATCGCTTGTCTCACATTGTCAGGAGATAGACCGCCTGCTAGCCAAAATGGATGTTTCGGCCGGTCGCTCGCGCCCCAGTCTAATACCTGTCCACTTCCCGGAGTCGGATGATCCATCAATCGCACATCCGCCGCCTCCTCGGTCGATGCATCGATAATTGGTAATCCGAAAGTGCGGAGTTGTTCCATTGACTGCGTCCGATGGTGAATTTGTAAATCCGTCAGTCCCACGTCCATCGCTTGCTCGATGTCTTCCATTGAAGGATTTAAAAACACACCAACGATTCGAACCGATTCGGGAATATAAGCTGCTAGCTCCTTCGCTCTGCTCACGTCGATTTGGCGGGAACTCGGTGCGAATACGAACCCGATGGCATCTGCTCCCGCTTCGACCGCCGCCTGGACCGCTTCCTCTGTCTTTAATCCACAGATTTTAACGAACATGTTTTCAACTCCTCGAGTAGCCGGGTCGGGTCTTCTTCACGCATGAGTGCTTCTCCGACGAGGATGGCACTGGCGCCGGCTTCTTTCAGACGCGCTGCCGCTTCGACGGTGCTGACCCCGCTCTCACTGACGAATGTGACGTCGGGATAGCGATTCATCAAGTCGATTGATGTCTCAAGAGCGACCTCGAACGTTTTTAAGTCTCTGTTATTGATGCCGATCAACACGTCATCGAGTTCGAGTGCGATGTGTAACTCCGCTTCGTCATGTACTTCAACCAATACGTCGAGACCGATGGAGCGAGCGTATCGCGTCAGTTCATGGAGACGTGTCGGATGTAGGGCCGCCACGATAAGAAGTGCAACACTCGCCCCGTAATGCTTCGCATAGTCGAGTTGCCGTTCATCGATGATAAAGTCCTTACAGAGCACCGGAATGGTGACAACATCGGCGACTTGTCGCAAATCGTCAAAGGACCCATTGAAATACGTCGTGTCTGTCAATACCGAAATCATCGTCGCACCGGCTTGTTCATATTGGCGGGCCCGTTCGGCGACATCGACCGTCTCCCGAATCATTCCTTTCGAAGGAGACGACCGTTTGATTTCAGAAATGATATGGAATCCCTCCTTCGTCACATTCAAAAGAGTAATCGGCTCTGTCACGGTGACATCAATCGGCTCCATGCGACTGACCTCCTCGATTTTTGTTCCGATGATTTTCGTTAAATAGCTCATGCCTCTACCTCCGTACGTTGTAAGTGTTGTAATACCCGCAAGGCGTGTCCTTCATCGATACTGCGTTTCGCCTCTTTCACTCCTGCACGTAGCGTTGCGGTCGTGCCGTACGTGCAAAGGGCAAGCGCCGCATTCAATAAGACGACGTCTCGCGCCGGTCCCGACTTTCCGTTCAACACAGCGAGCAGTGTCGCGGCGTTCTCTTCCGGCTTCCCCCCGCGTAGCGCTTCAAGCGGTGCCCGCATCAAGCCGACATCTCGTGGGTCGACCGCATAGCGCGCTGTCTGTTCCCCATCAAAGAAGTACACGTCGTTCACACCGGCAAGACTCGCTTCATCGAGTCCGCCTGCACCGTGGACGACCATACCGCGCTCCACGCCTAGATGTCGCATCGCGGTCGCCATCTTCTCCAGTAGTGATGGATGGTAGACACCGACAAGTTGTCGCTTCGGACGAAGTGGATTCGTCAACGGCCCGATTTGGTTGAAGATGGTCGCAGTTGCGAGGCGTTTACGGACCGGCATGACATGTTTCATAATCGGGTGGACATGCTGGGCGAATAGGAAACTGAGGTTCGTCCGTTCCAAGTCTTCATGTACTTCCGCCGCCGTTTTCACAATCGGAACGTTCAATGCCTCGAGGACGTCCGCACTTCCCGACCGGCTCGATACACTTCGGTTGCCATGTTTCGCGACTGGTACTCCGATGCCGGCCAAGACGAACGCAACGGTCGAGCTGATATTGAACGTATGCGCCCCGTCGCCGCCGGTGCCACAAACATCAAGAACGGATAAATCGCTTTGGGGGAACTGAGCTGCTTCTCGAATGTATGCCGCGAGTCCCGCCATCTCTTCAGCTGTTTCCCCGCGTTCTTTCATCGCCAGTAGCACTCGTTCGATTTGCGCTTCATCCGCTTGGAACATTTCACTTGCTGCCACTTTCATATCTGCTGTTGATAACGAGTTTGTCTCCAATTGTTGAATCATCTTCTCTTCCCCCTCTAAAAATGTGTATAAAAAAACTCCATACGACAATCGTCGTATGGAGGACGGTTCTAGACCGCGGTGCCACCTCTCGTTGATTCCAAAGAATCCACTCTCCGATGCAATCACATCGTATCCTGATAACGGGGGAAGCCGTCACGACCTACTTTCTTCAGTCGTGCTCTCATGAGCCCATTCACGCGGACGCCTCGGTCAGGATCTCACCATCCCTGACTCTCTGGACGAAACGTCTTCTCGCGCTACTCTTCTCAATCCTCGATTTGTGTTATTGAAACGAAAAAGGGGTTACCCGTCTCCTCATAGCCTACGCTACAAGAAGGACGAGTAACCCCGTGGTGCCACCTTCGTTGGTTCCGAAAAACCCACTTCACGGACAATCATCCGCTTCCCCGTGATAACGGTGGGTAACCCGCTAAAGCCTACTCAAAGTTCGGTTTAGAGCTCAGAAGTCCATTCGCGACGTCCTATATACTGATTCGCACCAACCATCAGCTCTCTGTCATACAGGATTCGTCGTTACTTCTCTTCGTCGACGCCTTTATTCGTTTCAGTTAAGTTAACTCGTACTATACAGGGCAGATGTTTCCGTGTCAAATAAAAAAAATTATAAAACTTCGCCTCTATATGTGCACCCCGAAAACAAGGAACCTTCACCGGTTTTTCGAATTGACATTGTTTTTTTCTGTCTGCTATAGTCGTCCACAACAACATTTCACTCAGCTAAAGGAGAATCGATTTTGGAAACAAACAAACTAAAACGCGAGCTGTCCACCCGGCAACTTACGATGATTTCCCTCGGGAGCGCCATCGGAACCGGGCTCTTCCTCGGAAGCGGGCTTGCGATTCAAACAGCTGGCCCGAGCGTACTCGTCAGCTATGCCATCGGGGCGTTCATCGTCCTCTTACTGATGGGTGCACTCGCCGAAATGACGGTCGCCCATCCAACATCCGGATCATTCGGAACAATTGCCGAGCGCTATGTTCATCCACTCGCAGGCTTTCTCGTCCGTTACTCTTACTGGGTCGCAAACGTACTGGCTGTAGGAGTTGAAGTCAGTGCCATCGCCATCTATATGCGCTACTGGTTCCCAGATGTGAACGGATTCGTCTGGGTCGCCCTCTTCGGTGGACTACTCATTTACGTCAATGCCCGTCACGTTCACACGTTCGGGACGACTGAATACTGGTTATCCTTCATCAAAGTAACTGCCATTATCCTATTCATCGTCCTCGGTGCCGCTACATTGTTCGGCGAACCAGGATCACCGATTGAATCGATCACGACAGGAAACGAAGGATTCTTCGCTTTCGGATTTTACGGAATGTGGGTGACGATTTTCATCTCCCTCTTCAGCTTCCTCGGAACCGAACTCGTTGCCGTCACAGCCGGTGAAGCGAAAGACCCGGATCAGGCCGTACCACGCGCTTTACGTGCGACCGTATTCCGTCTGACATTCTTCTACGTCGTCACACTCGCGATCATGCTCATGCTCATCCCATGGCAGCAAGCGGGGATCGATCAAAGTCCCTTCGTGCTCGTCATGGAACAGTTTGACGTCCCGTTCGCTGCAGGCATCCTTAACTTTGTGATTTTGATTGCTGCCTTGTCAGCGATGAACGCACAGCTCTATGCATCGACACGCATGATGTACTCGCTCGCGGAAGCCGGTGATGCACCGAAAGCGTTTAAAAAAATCAGCAAAAACGGCATCCCGATGTTCGCGTTACTCGTTTCAACAGGCGGGATTGTTCTCGCCGCTTTATTACAAGTGTTCATGGAATCGTCTTATCCGTTCTTGATGGGGATCTCGATGTTCGGAGCCATTTTCACTTGGTTCATGGTCTTCGTCTCTCACTTGTTCTTTCGTAAGAAATGGACCGGACGAAAACTACCTGTCCGTATGATGGGATATCCGTTCCTCCCAATACTCGGGGCGGTCTTACTCTTCAGCCTGATGATCACGACATGGTTCACCGATTTCAATATTTTGTTGAAGTTCGGCGTACCTTGGTTGATCGGGTTGACGATCATCTATTACGTGCGTGAACAAATGCGTAAAAAGCAAGATCGTCCAAACAATATCGAGCAAGCCAACTAACGAGCATCCCTTCGCAAATAGCGGAGGGATTTTTTACGCACAAAAGCCCCTTCCGCAATCGAAAGGAGCTTTTTGGTTGATGCATCAGAAGAACTGACGCGGATTGACCGTGCTACCTGCGCTCGTTGCCGAGTATGAGTAGCCGCCTTTATGAATCTCAAAGTGCAAGTGCGGACCTGACGAGTTCCCTGTGTTTCCAAGCGTCCCGATGTTCGACCCTTGCGTCACACGCTGTCCAGAGCTGACAGATACCGAGTTCATGTGCGCATAAACCGTCGTCCAAACTTGACCGTTGATGACGTGCGCGATCATGACGTGGTTCCCGTATGCGCCACCCCAACCTGCACGAATGACCGTACCTGTTGCCGATGCACGGATTGGTGTCCCTGTAGGACCTGCAATATCTAAACCGTTATGGAACGTGTAGCCATACGCACCGCTCGCTGGACCCCATCCTTGTGAGTAGCGTCCTGAAGCCGGTTGAATGAACATCGAGCTAGATGGAGCTGGTGTCGACGTCGTCGGTGCAGGTTTTGGAGTTGGTTTCGGTGCTGGAGCCGGTTTCGGTTTCGGTGCCGGCGTTGGTGCTGGATCCGGTTTCGGCGCCGGTGCAGGTTTTGATGCCGATGTCGACGAAGTCGTATTGTTTGAAGACGACGAAGACGGGGTATTCGATTTATTGTCCTGCTTTTGTTGTGCAGCTTGTTGACGTGCCGCTTCTGCTTCTCGTTCTGCCTCTGCCTTACGAGCTGCCTCAGCTTGACGTGCAGCTTCTGCTTGGCGTGCTTCTTCTGCTTTACGTGCCGCCTCTTGACGAGCTGCTTCTTCAGCGCGACGACGAGCTTCCTCTTCTTCACGACGTTGTGCCTCGATTTCAGCCGCAATCGCCTGCTCTTGTGCCACTAACGTCGCTTCAATCTCTTGAAGGTCGAAGATTTGCGATTCGAACTTGATGTTTTTCTCTTCAAGTTCTTTAATACGTTTTTCACGTTGTTTCATTTTCTTCTCAAGTTCAGCTTGGCGAACCTCAAGTGCTTTTTGTTGTTCTAGAAGTGAAGCACGTTCTGCTTTCAAGTCAGCTTGTGCTTTTTTCAACGACCGTTGTGTCGCTTCATAGTCATCGAACAACTCTTGGTCACTACGTTGAATCGTTCCTGCCGTAATCATACGTGTGACGAGGTCAGAGAAGTTTTTTGAACCGAAGATGAACTCAGCCCAATTGATTGAACCGCCACCGTTCTTTTGCATCGTGGCCATACGTTCTTTCATCATTTCTTCTTGCGCCTTCATTTTTTCTTGATAGTCTTTAATGTCGGCTTCAAGATCCTCGATTTTCATCTCGGTACGTTTGATTTCTTGGCGCTTCATCGCAACATCATTGATGATGTCCTGCAATTGCGCGTCCATTTTATTGACTTCTGTCTGTACTTTTGAAATCTCTTCTTTGTTCACTTCAATCTTTGAAGACGTTTCCGACTGATTTTCCTTTACGCTATCGCGCTTTTCTTGCACTTTTTGTTGTTGTTCTTGCTTTTCTTTAATCGAGGTCGATGCATCCGCGACTGTATGTGTGCTAATCAGCATCACACCAAGCGTTAGCGTCGAGACTGTGCGTTTCCAGTTCATGAATGGGGTACATCCTTTCTTAAATGACAAATCTGGGTACCAGTTAAACTACATATTTTTAAGCCGTTTCAGTATGTAACAAAAACGATCAATCAGTTGAGTTTCAACACGACTAATTATATCTAACTGCTAGATATTTTCCTGTTAAAGTTATATTTCAATTTTATTACGCAAGAACAAAAGCGCCGGTAACGAATATATGCAACTTATTATTTATCAATATCTTTTTTATTCGTCCAGTTTGACATCTTTCTGTAATGTTTTATGTAAATAGAAAATGGTTTCCCCTATTTTCAAATAATAATTAAACTGATAATGCATAGGTTTTCCAATTGATGGGATGACCCTTCAAAAAAATCCATGCGTTTGCTTCATGAAAACATGAGCAAAGACATGGATTTTGAATACATATGTTACTTTTAAAGCTTCATCGCACCAATGATGACAAAAATCCAGGCTGCAATGAATAGGACTCCGCCAATCGGTGTCACGGCTCCTAGTTTCGTGATGCCAGTCAGTGCCATGACATATAAGCTTCCGGAGAAAAAGACAATCCCTGCAAACATGAGCCAGCCGGCAATGTTAAACTGGCTGATACTTACGCGCATGAGTAGTGCCGCAATCCCAATGATGCCGAGCGCATGAACCATGTGGTAGAGCACGCCCGTCTGCCAGTTCGCCAACATATTCGGCGCCAATCTCTCTTTGAGCGCATGGGCACCGAACGCGCCGAGCGCCACACCGAGTGCCATCAATCCGGCACCGATCATTAACAACATCTTCATTTTTATTCCCCCTTATCTAACTTTTCGTGCTGGTAAATTCCACTTCCGATAGTAGGATATCACTCGAAGTGTTGCTACGACAATTAAAAGCGTATAGACGACAAGACCACCTTCAAGTTTAAAGTAATACGTAATGACCGCAATGAGAATTGCCCAAATCGCGTACACTTCAGACTGTAAAACGAGCGGCTTACGCCCGGCCAGTAAATCGCGGACGACTCCACCCCCAACCCCAGTGAGGACAGCCGCCGCAATCGCAGCGGAGAGAGGTAAATCGAGTTTGATTGCGACTTGTGCTCCCTGAAAGGCGAATGCGACGAGACCGATGGCATCGACAATGACGCCCCAGCGCTCCCAATGTGGCAAGACGACACTCGGTAGCAGGAAGATGAGGAGCGCAACAAGAAAACATAAAATAAATAAATCATTCTGTTGCCAAATCAAACTGACGGGGTTTCCTAATAGGACGTTTCGAATCGCACCGCCTCCAAAGGCCGTGATGAAAGCGAGCAGCCACACCCCGAAAATATCGTATTTTTCATCCATCGCAATGATGGCTCCGCTCGCCGCGAACGCAATCGTTCCGACGACGTTGAGCAATTCCCACTCCATGAACATCCCTTGCCCTTTCTTCAACGCATTGTATGGTAAAGTATAGTTACAAAAAAATCAGGTCAGTCGAGCGACTGTCGTAAAGGATGTCGGTATTAATATGAAACGTATCGCTTTGTTCCGCATATGGATTATCGTCACCATGTTCGCCCGATTCATCATTCGCTTATACGCTTTTTCACGTAAACAACAACAAGGTGTAGCCACGACAGAAGAATACGAAGCACTCATGCTCAAGCTTGCTCGCGAGTATAAACGCAACGCCCTGCGGCTCGAGGGCTTGTTAATCAAGCTCGGACAATTCTTATCCATTCGGGCAGACTTGTTGCCACCAGCCGTTTTAAACGAGCTGTCTGAGCTCGTCGATCGGGTCCCGACATCCGGTTGGGACAAGTCACGCGCGATTTTAGAGGCAGAGTGGGGCGTCCCTTATACTCAAGTCGTCAAAGACGTCGGAATCGACGCCGTCGCCTCGGCTTCTATCGGAGAAGTATACGGTGCCACCCTACTTGAAAACGGTAAACGGGTCGCGATCAAAATTCAACGTCCGAATATCGAAAAAATCATCCGTACCGACTTCCGTGCTATGCGGATTGTCACGTCGATGTTGAAGCGGACATCCCTCGCAAAATCGACCGACTTAGATAGCTTATATCGCCAAATGATTTTTGTCATCGGGGATGAACTAAATTTTCAAACCGAATTAAAAAACGCCTTATATTTCAAAGCCAAATACGCAGATAATTCGGATGTATATATCCCCGATTATCACGAGCATCTCTGTACGAATCGTGTCTTGACGATGGATTGGGTCGATGCAAGACGCATCACCGATCTCGCCTTCTTAAAAGAGAACGAGATTGATCGCTCCGCCCTAGCCGAACGACTGTTCACGCTCGCGGCCGAACAATTGTTGTTCGGTGGACAGTTCCATGCCGACCCCCACCCCGGAAATGTCCAAATTCGGGCAGACGGGACAATCATCCTGCTCGACTTCGGTATGGTCGGACAGACGACAGCGCAAGACATGGCGACGATTCGAAACATCTTACAGGCGTTCATCTCCCTCGACTATGACAGCATCGTCGATGGGTTAGAAGATTTACGTTTTCTCTTGCCTACGGCGAACAAACAAAACATTCGCCAAGCGCTAGAGAAAGCCGTCACCTTTTACTTAGAGACCGATATCGACACCGTTGATACAAGGTTGATCGAGAAAGTGTTACAAGACATTCAACTGCTCGTCAAAAACGAACCGATTCAACTCCCGGCAGAATTCGCCTTCTTCGGCCGAGCCGCCTCGACCTTACTTGGTATTCTGCAAATCTTAGATCCGAAAATCGACCTGTTCACACTCGGTAAACCGATTGTCATCGAATGGCTCGAGGAAGACGGGACGACGCTACAAAATCGTTATGTGAAGACCGGGATCAACTATGCGAAGAAATTGTTGAACGTTCCCCCGCTTCTCGACAACTACTTAAAAGAACCAACGCGAAAACGCCTGTCGGAGCAAGCGATGTTCCAACGAAACTTGGAATCAAAAGAACTCTTGCACCGCCAGACGTTCAATGCCATCGTTATGTTACTCGGTTTATTAGTCGGACTGCTGGGCTATATCCGACCAGATGAGTGGCTGTTTTGGTCAGGTGGCGTCGTCTCTGTTTTGGCTTATTTCAATTGGAGGCGCCTCGGACGAAAGGTTCGTCACGTGGCACGTCAAGATTTTCGTGTATAAGCGAACCGTCACTTTTAGAAGTGGCGGTTTTTTGTTGAATCCACTGCGCGATATAAGAACCGACGTCACGCATCATACGAGGCGTCGTCCAGCCCATCGTCGACACTTGAATGACGTTCGCCCGTTTTAAGTAGTCACTCTCATATTGTACGAGGTAGCCCTGATACGACAGTTGTCGTCCGAGCTCCATCGAGGACTGACCACACGGAACCGGAATCGTGATGATACCAGATGATTGGGCGGGACTCACCTCGATACATAGGCCGTTCTCGTGGAGCGAGTTGATCAGAGCCACCATCTTCTCTTCATGCGATGCGACCTCTTCGTCCGTCAGTTCGTCTAACGAGACCGCCATCGCCGCAAGAAGTGGCTCTGATTGTGTGAAGGCAATCGGTTTGTAGAGTGACAAGTCCAGGTAGCGTGGTACATCTCGTAGCGCTTCCGCTCGCTCTTTCATCGCAACGAATGCGAGACCAGGGGCGTTCCGTAACGCCTTTCCTGAGGAGAAGGTCACGTAGTCCGCAAAGGAATAGTCATAATCGAATGTCCCAACCGTACTGATCGCATCGATGGCGATGACACCGTTCCACGAATGAAGCGGTCCCAAGTCAATTAGAATTCCTAGGGATGTCTCACAATGAACGGTCCACACCCAGTCCGGAGCAATTCGATCAAGTTGAGAAACATCCCACTTTCCATCTTGGTCCACTCGAATGACATCAAACGAGCGGTCTACACGCCGGGCATGCTCGATCAGTCGTTCTCCAAATTCGCCAGCGTTTAAAATCACGCCGTGTCCTTCCAAACGAGGCGCGACCGCATCATTTGCGACCGTCCCACTTCCGAGAAGTGTATAGATGTTAGGAAGTTTGACTCGTTCCGACAGTTTTTGTTGCACCGCTTCAAGTAGTCGTCCTGTCTCTTTCGAACGATGCGGGCGTGGTTGCTTCGAGAGTCGTGCTCTCACACGTTCTGAACATTCGACGGGACCCGCGAGCAAACTTTTCGGTCGAAGCGTCGTCGCTGATTTGGATTCGTAAAAAGCATCCCTCGTTAACATCATCGGGACATATCTCGCTTCTTCTGAACCAATCGGATCAGCAAACGGCACAAACCCGAATCGATGATAGAGCAATTGTTCACGTGTCGTACCACTGATGACGATGCCATCGATGTGGCGATCCGTTGCATCTTCGATGACCGCTCGCATCAGACCTGCGAACGTGCGATTGCGACGATAAGGTTTGGTCACAGCGAGGAGGCGAATCTCGAGCCACTCCCCTTCAGGAATACGCACTCCTTTTTGTTCCAATGAAAATGGTCTTTTGCCACGTAATGCACACATGGCCACGACTTCCCCGTTCACTTCCCCAATCCAATATGTATTTTCTTCGTGAAATCGGTCAATGAGTCGCCGCTCTGAGTTCGGTGGATGTTGCGGAATCTCTTCAACGAACGTTTCGTAATTCAACCGATGAATTGCGTCAAAATCGGATATTACAGCTTTTCGGTAAACAATCATGGTTTCCCCTCCTTCACATGATGATAGATAATCACAGCTGCGATGAGCACTGCCCATATGATGTCTCCAACACTTCCAAGCGCAGCGAGTGGAAGTAAGACGAGCATCACCAGTCCCGTCTCACGGGAATTACCTGTTCCTTTAATCAACAACAACAGAAAAAGGAGCCCCCCAATAAACCACCACGGGTCATACGCCCATATGATTCCAGAAAAAACGGCATATCCCTTCCCGCCCGCACGGATTCGCCAAAACGGATAAATATGACCGAGCGTGAGCGCGAACGCCGTCTGCCAAAAATACGGTCCGCTCACCTGTAAGACAAGAATCGTCTTGAGCACGTCGAATCCATACACGATGAGAAACGCCTTCACCCCTCCGATGCGATGCGCGTTGCGTGCACCGGTATTTTTCGAACCGGATGTTGCTAAATCATGTCCACTTAATAACCCATATAGCCTGCCTCCGAGCAGACTTCCCACTAGATAGCCGACAATGATAATCCACATAATATCCCCTCATTTTTTTGGAAGTTTGTGTGCGTTTCAGAAAAACGGGTATCCTCTAATTAACTGTGCACTTTTTGGAAAGGGGAAATCAAGATGCGAGAAGAGAAAAACTACATTAACGGGGAATGGACTGAAACCGATCAAACAATCGAAGTACGCAATCCGGCCACGGGAAATGTCATGGCCGTCGTGACGAAAAGCGATACAAAAGAAGCGACACAAGCCGTCGACGCGGCGCACGAGTCACTCAAGGAATGGCAACAAAAGACCGCAGAAGAACGAGGCGAATTACTTAATGAGTGGCATCGTTTAATTGCAGAACATACGGAAGAGCTTGCCCGAATAATGGTCGAGGAACAAGGGAAACCGCTCAAAGAAGCAATTGGTGAAATTAACTACGCGAACGGATTCATCGACTGGTACGCAGCGGAAGGTCGCCGTGTGTATGGTGAGACGATTCCTGCCTCATCGAACAAGAAGCGCATCTTTGCCATCAAGCAACCGGTCGGGGTCATCGCAGCAATCACCCCTTGGAACTTCCCGGCTGCCATGATCACACGAAAAGTTGCCCCGGCACTCGCTGCAGGCTGCACGGTCGTTATAAAACCTGCATCAGCGACTCCACTGACTGCCATTGAACTCGTGAAATTAGCCGAGAAAGCAGGATTCCCAAAAGGGGTCATCAACTTGGTGACAGGACAAGCTTCCGACCTCGTCAAAGCATGGCAACAAGATAAACGAGTCCGAAAATTGACATTCACAGGCTCAACAGAGGTCGGAAAAATGCTTATGCGTGATGCGGCGGACACGATGAAAAAAATTTCACTCGAGCTAGGTGGGCACGCCCCGCTCATCGTCACAGCCAAGGCAGACTTAGATAAAGCCGTCCCGCAGGCAGTCGCGACCAAGTTCCGCAACGGCGGACAGACATGCGTCTGTGCCAACCGAATTTATGTCGAACGCGCTGTCGTCGATGATTTCTCGGAGCGTTTCATCAAAGAGGTCGAAGCTTTAAAAGTTGGGAATGGGTTAGAGGAAGGTGTCGATATCGGACCACTCATCGATGACGATGCCCTTAGTAAGGTCGAAAAACATATCGAGGACGCCCAAATTCGTGGTGGTGAAGTATACGGCGGCGAAGTGTTAGACGGTTTATTCATTCGTCCTGCGGTCATCCGCTATGCGAATGAAGACATGCTCTGCATGAATGAGGAAACGTTCGGTCCGGTCGCGCCGATTGCCACATTCGATTCCCTCGATGAAGTCATCAATCGGGCGAACAATACTCCGTTCGGGTTAGCTGCCTATCTCTTCACGCAAGACATCAATGAAGCGGTCTATTTAGCGGAATCGTTAGAGTACGGAATCGTCGGTGTGAATGACGGGCTCCCGTCAACACCTCAAGCGCCGTTCGGTGGATGGAAAGAGAGTGGACTCGGACGAGAAGGTGGCCATCACGGCATCGAGGAGTTTTTAGAAGTGAAATATATCTCACTCGGATTGTGAATCCAGGTATTCAAAAAGGCTTGTCGGCACGCGACAAGCCTTTTATTATCGATTGATCCATTCGACTAAATCGTTCGGCGACTTGATTACGTGATCCGCAAGCGCCCACTCTTCTTCATTGCCGAACCCGAATCCTGTTAAGACGACCGGGAAGTCGTGGGCGCGGGCCGCCTCTACATCTGACTTACGATCCCCGACCATGATATAGTCTCCCTCACCGTGACGGACACGGTGTGCTGTCAGAATATCTGCCTTTTTTTCGCCGCCGACAGACTCCAAGCATTCAGGTGCCGTCATATATGGACGAATCTGTTGCGTATCTAATATCAGGTTCATGTAATGAACGCCGCAGTTACTCGCTGTCGTCAGCGTGTGGCCTTGCTCGTGAAGCGTCTCCAACATGTTACGAATTCCGTCAAATAAAACATTTTGTCCTTCTATTGCCTTCTCCAACGTCGTGTGACGCAACCTGCGAATGAGGTGAATCTCTTCAAGTGTCGCTTCAGGGATGACATGTTCCCAAAACGCGTTGCCTGCCAACCCATATCCAGAGCGGACGGCCTCTTCACTCGGTTTTGGAAGGTGCGGAAGTTCCTCGAGCGCCTCATGAATCGCCTGTGTCATCGGTTCGGTTGTATCTACTAACGTGCCATCAATATCAAATAAAATAACTGCCATTGGATGTTCCCCTCTCTTTCACTCTCTTCCTACCGTAGCAGAATCCCCGAAAATGCAAAAGTGAAAACGTGGTGACAAAAAAGCGACTGAACGAATCTGTTCAGTCGCTTCAATCATCCTCGCCAAAAGTTCATTCCGCCTTTTACCGAATAGACGTCCGTGTATCCGGCACTCTTGAGCATCGCTGCGGCACGTTGGCTTCGCATCCCACTCTGACAGATGACGTAAACAGGACGTTCTTTTTCTTTCGGATATTTCGATTGCGCATTCCCGAATCCTGAAAGGGGGACATTTTTCGCTTGCTTGATGTGTCCGCCACGATATTCATGCGGTTCACGCACATCTAACAATTGAAGGTTTCGCTCTTCCGCGATTCTTCGCTTCAAGTCGTCTGTCGAAACCGTTTTGACGTTGTTACGACGACTCCACCAGAAATACACGAGTCCAATGACGACCGCTACAAAAAGAAAATCCAACATATTTACGCCTCCATTTAATTTCAATTCTTATACTCATTATACCCCCTAAGGTATTTAAGTCAATGAATGTGAATCAAGAAAAAACCACACGTAGGCTACGTGTGGTTCAAAAATCGAGCAATGAATCCGATTTGGGTTGCTCGTCTTCCTCCATCGGAATCCCAAGGAAAGCCGCCATCTGTCGATCGAGTGGTGGTTTCGTCTCATTCGCCGGTATCGTCGATTGTGTCGTGTCGACACTCTTCACACCTGACGTCTCTGCTAGAAGCAGTTCACAAAAGCCCATCAGCTTTGCTAAGTGACGCTTCTGTACTTCACCTGTTGACGATTCAACCTGTACCATCACCTGACGCATCTGGGCAATGACTTGTTGTTCTGTAATCATAGTCCGTACACATCCTTTACGCTACCATTTTGCAGGATTTCACCATCGATTCGCAAGTATTCTTAACGATTCCTTGTCTCAACCCATTTTAAAAAGGCGTCATAGTCAAAACGAACTTGATTCGCATAAAAGTTAGCCCATCTCGACAATTGGCGGATAAATAAAGATGGAGAATCACCAATCGCCGCGGTGATCCGTTCACTCGCCGTATAATCTAATACGTTTGAGGTCGCATCGGCCCGTGCATGAATTTTCGCAGTGATTTGGGCTTGTACTTTTAACGTTTCAATGAGTGACGTTTCGTCTTTCATATGCTTCGCCTTTACTTTTCGTTTGTATGGCGAACGTTGCCTTACATAATATTCTTTTCCATCAATCGTTAAATACCCAAGATATGGGTCACGACTGTGAACCATTGCCCGCTGCGCGGCAACGACACGCGCCCCTTCGTGCGACAATCCGTTCTCAAATAGCGGGTGCGTCGGCAGAAAGAGAGATGGGACGGCGGACTGCGCCTGTTTCATCTCTAAAATGACATCCTCATCGTGCTCCTTGTCCGCTCCTTCAATCAAAATATAGTAACGCTCTAGACCGATGGAAGCTGTACCGCTTTGTAGCTTGATGGCGATGTCTTTGATTTCATAATGATCAGCGTGATGACGATGTTCATCTGACAAAGAAGATAAATAATCTCCCCATCCGGCCACAATTCTCTCTCGCACGTCCGATGAAAGTGGAATCAAATCCTCACTCGTAGAAAAGTAACGTTCTTCGTCCCGTACTTCCGTCCGTTCGGACATAAAATCATCTTTCTTTTTCTCCGCTTTTTTGATTACTTTTTTGACGGCTTTACACGTATTCTCTTTCGTAAACTGAATGTGTTCACTTTGACCTTTCGCATGTTTTTCAATCGCTCCCGCATATGACTCGGCAAACGCTCGAATTGCCGCTTGACCATCAAATCCGGATTCAGCCGCAAATAAATCGACAGAAACCGCCATCCGCAACAAATCAAACAGATAGGAACCGATGTACGCCTCGTCAAAGTCGTTTACGTCATAAATGATTGTACCGGCACCGTCTTCAAATACACCGAAATTCTCAAAGTGTAAGTCTCCTTGAATAAACGTTGGGTAATCAGGGCCGGTATCAAATGCGATCGGAACTTTTGCAAAGTCGTAATAGAACAAGTGGGAGCTCCCTCGAAAAAACGAAAACGGGCTCGAACTCATCTTGTCATACTTTTCTTGTCTCGCCGTTTCAGATAGATGCCGAATCGACTGGTCATAAAAATCAAGGACGGTTCCGATCGTCTCGCTTCGAATTTGTTGTTTGACGGCTGTGAACATACGACTCTCCCCTTCACTTGTTGAATAAGTGTTTATATTCCCCGTACCCAGCTTCTTCAAGCTCTTCTACAGGAATGAATCGGAGAGCGGCCGAGTTGATGCAATACCGTAAACCGCCAAGTTCTTTCGGTCCGTCATCAAAGACGTGACCGAGGTGACTATCACCTTGTTTTGAACGGACTTCTGTCCGTACCATGTGGTGCGTCGTGTCCATGTTCAAGTCGACTCGTTTCTCTTCGATCGGACGTGAGAAGCTCGGCCATCCACAGTTTGACTGGAACTTATCGTGAGATGTGAACAGTGGTGTCCCATCAACGATGTCTACGTACAATCCTTCACGCTCTTCGTCCCAGTATTCGTTTTTAAACGGCGGCTCTGTTCCGTTTTCTTGTGTGACTTTATATTGCATCGGTGTCAAGCGTTCACGGAGTGTCTGCTGAAGTTTCCGATCGCTCCAAGCTTCTTTGATGAATTTCGCACGCCCCGAACCGACACGATACATCTCGTAGCGGAACGGATTCTTTTTATAATAATCTTGATGATAGTCTTCCGCTTCCCAGAACGTTTTCGCCGGACGGATGTCGACTTCGATCGGACGATCAAATCGTCCCGAGTCTTCCACTTCTTGCTTCGAGCGCACAGCTGCGTCTTGTTGTTCCTCTGAATGATAGAAGATTGCCGGACGGTACGATTCGCCGCGATCATTGAATTGTCCCCCACCATCTGTTGGGTCGATTTGACGCCAATAGATGCGAAGCAACTCCTCGTAAGAGATGATTTCGGGGTCGAACGTAATCTCAATCGCCTCTAAGTGTCCTGTTGTTTCCGAACAGACCTGTTGATACGTCGGATTATCCACATGTCCACCCGTATATCCCGAGATGACACGTTCGACTCCCTCATATTTATGAAACGGTTTGACCATACACCAGAAACAGCCTCCCGCAAATGTAGCTATTGCCATGATAAATCCCTCCTTACTTTGTAGTGTACCCAAAAACGTCGCTAGACAACAAAAAACGAGAACCACAAAATGTGTTCTCGTTTCAGTCTTCTTCGACCTGATTCACATGACGCATCACTAAAAATAAAATGACTCCTACAATCGCAGCCCCTAAAAGCGTCAACACAATATTATCTCTGGCCGATAAAGTATAAAAGATCGCTAATCCAATCAAAATGAGCGCAATCGGAATAAACGCTCGTTTAAAATGATCCCAGTAACGCACGGACAGTCCTCCTTTTCTCTTATCATACCAAACTTTCGATTTTCGATAACGAAAGTTCTAAAAGATGAGGAATATCTCTTCGTATGAACAAGGAGTTTAGTGATATTTTCTTGAATAACCCTGAAGAGACTGACTTTTTAGTCCGTATATTATTCTTATCTATTTCCAATAGGATACTATATACTATAACTAAATATTTCCATGCAGCATAAGGGGGAGCTTCGATGCTCACAATTATTAATGCGTTCTTCATCAACCTGTGTATCTTGTTTACGCTCTTCACAATTTCCTTTTTGCCGTTTCGCAATCGGCCTCGCTTAACACCACAATCTCCTTTGAAGGGGAGAGTCTTACTCGGGGTGCAAACTGGACTGATCGCTTTACTCCTATTAGGTAATGCGTTACCACTCGAAGGTGTGCTCATTGATTTACGCGCTATTCCAATCATGCTCGGTGTACTATTTGGCGGTTGGGTAAGCGGTGCTGTCGCTGGCATTATTTTATTAACAGGTCGGTTTTTTATCGTTTTATTGACAGACGGTTCCATGTTCGGGCTTTATCTCGCCGTTGCGACAATGGTACTTCTCGTCGCATCTACCAGTATTCTTAGAAAGCGGATGGATAATACGCGTCCGACACTACTTATTTTTATAACAATCAGCATCGCTATCTTTGGGTCGGCAATTTACGCTGCGTTGCCACTTAATTTATTCTATCCTGTTTTGATTGTATATACACTAATGTCTTATGGCGGAGCTTGTGTCGCCTATCGACTGCTGCTCGAATTGCGTCGGCATTTCGAGAACGTTCAGCATCAACAACAACTAGCACGCACGGACGCACTCACCGGAATTGCCAACCGCAGGCTCTTGAACGAAGCCATGGCCAACTTGACCGTCGAGGCAGAAGAGTATGCGTTAATCTTGGTTGATATTGATCACTTCAAACGCGTGAATGATACGTACGGTCACGACGTCGGCGATGATGTCTTGCGCGAACTCGGCATGCTCCTCGTCAACGAAAGCAATGAGCGGCATTTAGTCGGTCGCTTCGGCGGCGAAGAATTTTTAATCGTCATGCCTCACGCCAATCGAGAAGAAGTGTCACGGCTTGCTGAATCTATTCGGGAAAAGGTTTCAACGTTCCCGTTCGAGACGAGCGCTGGTACGCTACACATTACCGTTTCGCTCGGCGCCTGCCATTCAAATGATATTGAAATCGATAGCGTGTTGAAACATGCGGATGAAGCATTATATCACGCAAAAGAGTCTGGTCGAAATCGTTTCATCCTTGCTTCTTAATGTGTCGAACGCTTCACACATGAACATATTTTCTCGCTTTACTTTCTCGAAATGAATCGTTACACTAGGCTAGACTTTGGTTCAGATTGGTACATCATGATTTATTCAGAAAAGGGGAAACATCGTTCATGTCAATTTTGTTATCTTTGTTTGGAATTATGTTTATCGGCTCGTTCGCGATTGACTATAAACGTGGCAAGACACTTCAACAATCAACGCTCGGGGGATTTCGTTCGATTCAACAAAACCTATGGATTTTCTTCCGTACGTCGCTTTCGATGATGATCGTCATAGGTCCACTCTTATTGATTTCAGGATTTGTGTTCTCCGAGTTAGTGGCATTCAACACCGTTTCGTCTTTCATCATCGCTGTGCTCAGTATCGGCTTTGCTGAACGAATCGTCGGGATGACAGTGGCACCACTCATTCGTACATTTTGGCATCAGCGTGGTCGTCTCATGCCACTCTATCTAGATGCCTCTCTCTACGTGTTCTTATTATCCATTCTCGTATTAGAGTTTTTAATGAACATTCCCGGGATTGATCTTCAATCACCGTTCATCGCGCTATTCTATGCGTTCGCGCTCTTCTACACGAGATACTTGTTCAGTCTAATTCGGTTCACGGTTCAAAAAGGCGTCGCCTCGAACTGAACAGATGATTGATTTCCCATACATGTTTCCATGTGTGGGACTTTTTTTCTGCATTTTTTATTGACAATGAGAATCGTTATCAACTATACTCTAGTTGTAGCTTCCCACAAGCTTGACGTGCACGTTCCCCAAACACATCACGTCACGTGGATTCCCCTCCACGACACTCTTTTTGAAAGCATTGCGACAACCCCCATTTGTTGCACCCATATTTGCCAAAAACAAGACGAGCAGCCCATCGACGGGGCTGCTCGTCTTTTCATTATGCGAACACTTCTTGCTCGATTTGTTTCAATTCATAGAACATGCCACGTTTCGTCATCAGCTCCTCGTATGAACCGACCTCGACAATCCGTCCAGCTTCCATGACGATGATTTGATCAAACGTCTCTAGACCCGTCAAACGGTGACTGACGAGGATGAGTGTGCCTGCTCCCGCTTGCTGTAACAGTTCAGAAAAGACATGGGCCTCCGTTCCTGCATCGAGTGCCGATGTCGGTTCATCGAGCAACCAGAGTAGCCCGTTTTTGAGAAGTGCCCGTGCGATGGCTAGACGTTGGCGTTCTCCACCTGACAAGTTTGCCCCTTTTTCAAGGACCGGTTCGTCTAGCAAGAATGCCAAACGGACGCGCTCAAGCGCTACGTTCATCTCTTCATCTGTGAAGTCACCGGCTAACGCCAGGTTTTCTCGTACGGTGCCGTAAAAGAAATGATTGTCTTGCAAGACGACGCTCGCATGACGCCAAATGGCTGTCTGTTTGACGTCGTTCAGGTTTTTGTCATCCAATCTTATCGCACCTTTTTCCGTTCGAACGAATGCTAACAATAGTTGAAGCAACGTTGATTTCCCGGATCCACTCGGTCCGACGATGACCGTCTTCGAACCGCTCGGGATGTGTAACGTCACCTCATCAATCACATCTCGAGACGTATCTGGATAACGATAGCGAACCTCTTTGAAGGAAATCGACGGGGAAGCAGCGAAAGTCACGTCCTGTCGTTTCGCTTCAAACGCCTCAATCGCTTCACTCGGTTCTGTCACTTCAAACAAACGATCGGCTGCTTGCTTACTGTCTGCAAAGTGTCCTGGGAACACAGCCATCGGTGTCGTATTCTCAAACGCAGTGAGCGACATCATGATGAGCATTGCCAAGAATAAACCGTTCAAGTCTCCGTTTACCACCTGATACGCACCAATTGCCAATACACCCCATGAGACGAGTAACGAGGCTGCGACGACGAGCGACGAATTAAAAAATTGATTCGTCGCGTCTTTCCGCTCCGCCTCCATGTAACGTTCACTACGCGTGTAGACAGCTTGTTTCGTGCGATCGAGTTGGTGATGAAGTTTCAAATCCCGGTGCCCGTACAGCATCTCTGTCAATTGAATCGACACATCCCCACGTAACGAACGAATCGTCTCATCATGACGAGCGCGAATCCGAGCAAATCCGAGCGGAATCAAGAAGCCGGTGACGAGTACACCGAGTAAAATCCATAGACTGACCGAAAATGAGAAGAAAGTGATAAAAAAGATTGTACTTAAGAAGACGAGCACGAGTATGATTGGCGGATAAAATACACGGAGAAAGTAGTTTTGAAGACTCTCAACATCTCCGACGACGCGCGAAAGTAAATCCCCGCTCCGATATTTTGCGAAAATAGACGGAACGAGTGGTTCAAGTTGTCGATAAAACCGAACGCGTAGCTCACTCAAAATCGTAAATGTCGCTCGGTGTGAAGCAAGGCGCTCTCGGTAACGACTTCCTGCTCGAATGACCCCGAACAGTTTAATCAAAACGACGGGTACCATGAGCGCATATAGGGGCGGGACGAGTCCTGCCCGCGAGACGAGGTATCCACTTGCCGCAAACAAGGCGACCGCCGCTAATCCGGCTGCGTATCCAAAGAAGATAGAGAGAAGAATATCTTTTTTCTCGCGCATCATCCATTTTGTGATTGTCCAAAGCGAGTTCATCGACTCACCCCTTTCTGAAGCGCAAATAGTTCCGCATACTCTGGGACAGCGAGCAATGCTTCATGAGTCCCTTCTGCGATTCGCTTCCCGTCATCCATAAACCAAATCGTATCCGCCTCTTTGATTGTATGCAGGCGATGTGCCACCGTGATCAACGTTGCATCTTTGGAAAGCTCATCGATGGAACGTCTGACGATTCGCTCTGTTTTCAAATCGAGACCGGTCGTCGGTTCATCAAACAGTAAGATCCCTGGTCGTTTAAAGAAGGCTCGAGCGAGTGCCAGACGCTGTCTTTCACCGCCGGATAACCCAAATCCACCTTCCCCAAGCTCCGTCCAGATCCCGTTCGGCAAGTGTGCAATCACCTCAGATAATCCAGCTGCCTCGACTGCTTCTTGTAATTCCCGCTCATCGGCCGCCTCACCTAAAGAAATATTGTCGGCGAGTGTCCCCGCAAATAGATACGGGTTTTGAGAGATATACGCAATGTTTCCATACCAGGCAGACTCACCAAACGTATGAAGTGGTTCGCCGTCCACGAGGACGCGTCCCGACTTCACTTGCAGGAGTCCGGAGATGACGTTGAGCACCGTCGTCTTCCCAGATCCGCTCGCACCGACTAAAGCGAGGTGGGTACCGGATGAAATGCGACCACTCAACGGCTGAAGCGCAAAGCGCCCGCCTGCATATTCGAACGATATGTCCTCGAGTTCAAGGTCTGGTGTCCGTGAATCAAGCGACTTCGTTCCCCATTGAGTACGATCATCCGGGGCGTCTAGCACCTCAAAGATTCGATCCGCCGCGCCCATACTGCCTCGACCCGTATGGAAGGCGCTGCCTAAATCTTTAATGGCCAAGTAATACTCCGGTGCCAACACCAAGATTAAAAAGCCTGAGAAGAACGTGAGATTCTCCCAAACGACCATCTGTAGTGCGACTTCTAGTGCCACAACCCCGGTGCTGAGCATGGAGATAAATTCGAGCATGAGACCGGACAAGAATGCTGTCTTCAACACAATCATTGTCGCATCCCGAAAATCGAGGCTGCTCTTCTCGATTGCAATTGCTTCCTGTTCGGTACGGTTATAAAGTTTCAGCGTCGTCAATCCTTGCAGAACATCCAAGAACTTTCCGGAAAATTGATTCATCTTTTCCATCTGTTCCTCTGATTTTTTCTGAGTCGCGATCCCGATGATGATGAAAAACAGCGGGATGAACGGTGCCGTCACCATCATGATGACACCCGAAATCCAGTGTTGGCTAAAAACGACGACCAAAATGAGGAGCGGGATGATCGATGTCTGGATGACTTGTGGCCAGTATTGACTGAAGTAAGCGTCCACCTCGTCAACGGCGTCCATGAACACACTGACCTTCTTACCAGACTGACCGGTCAAGGACGATTCGACCGGACTCGTGGCATAGCGATCCAACAATTGAAGACGTAACGTCTGTTTCGCCTTCTCGGATAGGCTCGCACCGATTCGGCCAGATACATAACCGAAAAGCGCCCGTACTAACAGTGCAACAACGAGCCAAAGCAATGCCGGGATGACAGCTTCGAATGATTCATCTTTTAAGAAGATTCGGTCGACAATGTCGACGATTAAATACGCTTGTGCCAAAATGGAGAGTCCAATCATGACCGAAGATAATACGAGTCCGCTGATATGGCTTCTTTCGGCGAACGCAAGGGCTTGCAGTCGTTTCACTGCATTCATCCTTTCTCTATTTACAGTTCAATTCTTTGTGAGATTCATCACTAATTATACAATATGCCACGGTTTGAAGCGAATGCTCCGCTCGTTTGAGTATGTAAAAGACGCCCTCATCTGAGTGGCGTCAATCGATATCTTGCTCAAAATATTCAGGATGCCCGATGACGAGTTGGTGGGCATCGATACGAAGCACATCTTCTTTACGAAGTTTGGCTAAAATCGTTGAGACCGTCTCGCGGGACGTGCCGGACAAACGAGAAAGTTCAACCGCGGTGAAGGGACATCGGACACGCACGCCCTGTTCGTCGGGCTCCCCCAAATCTTCAATCAAAAAATGGAGCGTATTCAAGACGCGCTCTTTTGCACTCGGTGTGATAATCTCTTGGACACGCCGCTCATGTAAATCAAGAATACGGTTCATCTGCCCAATGATATAAAGCAACATACTCGACTGTGTGGACACGAACCGCTCGAAACGGTCCGTCGGAATATAGATGACTTCAATATCCGTCATTGCCTCGGCAGTATGGCGATAGTCTTCCCCCGTGAACAAACCGTTGTAAGGAAAGAACTGTTTCGGTTTTACATAGTCGGCGTAATGATGTGTCGCATTCTCATTCATTCGTTCGAGCCTAATGTAACCACTCATCAAAAAATACACACGCTCCCGTGGGTCACCTTCCATGAATAACAGTTGCCCTTTCCGATAAGTCCTACAATAGACGTGCGGGATGAGCTGTTCAAGCGTCCGACTTGAACATGTCGCAAAAAGCGTTAACTGTCGTAAATCATCGATAGTCCATCTATGTCGCATGTGTATCTCCTCATTTCCAATCAGATCTCTTGCTTTCATTATAGATGATATACAATTGAAAACGCTTTCAAAATCCAACATTTTTCTGACATGACAAAAAGGGGTTGCCCCCCTTTTAGTCCAACATAAGTTCAAGTAGCGCGTCCTGCAAATCTCGATCGAGTTCTAACGCATGAAGATCAAACAACCATGCTTCGAGACGGGTCTTCGTTGTGGCCATCTGATACAGGCGATCTTTCAAGTCGTAGGCAATTTCCGCGCGGTCTAAAAACCGATAGAGACGGTCGAGTCGATGTGCGTTCTGCGTCACATCGACCGGAAGTGTCACGGTCTGTTCTTTCTTTAATTCACCGAATGGAATGTGTAAC
Organism: Exiguobacterium sp. s89; assembly: GCF_018617735.1. NCBI lineage: Bacteria > Bacillati > Bacillota > Bacilli > Caryophanales > Exiguobacterium > Exiguobacterium sp. s89. The sequence continues at coordinate 99,123 of NZ_JACSKS010000002.1, read as the reverse complement.
GTCTGTGTCTCTGCATCATAATCACCATCACCGACAACACCGCGGACAAGAATCGTCAACGTCCGTTTCGGCGGAACGAGAGTCAGGTCGCCCGACATCTCGATGTGTAGCGTACGTGCTTCCCAATCGAGCGTGAACGTCGTTTCGAGCGACGCCCCTGTTTCATAATCCCTACTTTCTCCGTCGTCCTCATACATCGTAAATGTATTTGAAGCACCTGGGAAGACGAGCACCTCTAATGCGCTCGGATTCCCCGTATCGTTTCCGTGCGGCTCGTGTGGCATCAATGGAACGATAGCACCCGCTTTGGCGAAGACCGGTTGTTGATTGAGTCCACGGAACACACGAATCGTTTTATCTCCTTCATAGCGGTGTCCTGTGAAGAAATCGAACCACTCTCCCTTAGGTAACCACACATTCGCCGCGGCGACGTGGAGTTTTCGGTCCATCGGCGTGACGATCGGGGAGACGACGAGTTCACTTCCAAAATAAAATTGGTTCGCCACCTGATAAGCCGCTTCGTCGTCAGGATGCTCGATATACATCGGTAACACGAGCGGTAAGGCATCCGCATGATTACGATAGTTCATCGTATACAAATACGGGATGAGTTGGTGGCGTAGTCGTAAGAATCGCTTCATCGACTGTTCGGCTTCTATACCGAAACGCCAAGGTTCTTTGCCGTTAAACGTGCTGAACGTTGAGTGTAGACGCATGATTGGACTGAACACCCCATACGCGACCCATCGTGCGGCGAGCTCATCATCTTTTTTACCACGATGATGCCCACCAATGTCATGACTCCACCAACCGTATCCAATGTTCGTCGCCGTTGCGGTAAAATACGGCTGGAAGGCGAGCGAGGCCCACGAGATGATTGTGTCTCCCGAGAATCCGACCGGATAACGGTGACTTCCCGGGCCTGAATAACGAGAGAAAATGAGCGGCCGCTTGCCGTCACGGGCAATATCGACCGCATGGTAATGATTTAGCATCCATAAAGGATCTAGCCCTTCCATCTTCGACGTCGAACCCTGCTGCCAGTCAATCCACCAAAAGTCAACGCCGTCCGCTTCATGCGGATGATGCATCTGTTCGAAGTACGCTTGAATGAATCGCTTGTCTGAAAAATCAAACGGGATTCGGTCTTCCGATGCCGGATCGATCCCCATCGCTTCAGCCATCGCCGCGTAGTTGTCTTCAAACGCACGTACCCCGTCCGCGGGATGCAGATTCAGCGTCACCATCATCCCTTCGTCTTTTAACCATTTGAGGAAACGCTTCGGTTCAGGGAAGAGGTTTTTATTCCAGGAATACCCCGTCCAACCACTCCCGTACTCTTCAGGAATGTCTGTCACATGCCAGTCCATGTCGATAACACTGACTGAAAACGGTATGTCTTCTGATTTAAAGCGACGCATCAGCGCCTTATACTCTTGTTCGTCATACCGCCAGTAGCGACTCCACCAGTTCCCGAGAGCTTTACGAGGAAGCATCGGCGTCGGACCCGTCAACGTGTAAAAGTCTTGAAGTGCTTGTTTATAATTATGTCCGTATCCAAAGTAATAGATGTCATGAATTCCTTTTCGTCTCGGTTCGACGAATCGATCTTCCGTCATCAAAAAAGAGGATGAATCGTCAATGATCGCATACCCTTGTTTCGAAAGAATCCCTTCCTCTAATTCTGTCGCCCCGTCCACATGGTCGAGCGTCCGCGCCGTTCCTTTGAGTGTCCGTTCCGGACCGTTGAACATGTAGCGGCTATAATACGTACTAAAATTCCCTTTCACGTCCACATAGAGCGTATTCGGCGCGAACGGACCTTTCGTATAATATAAATGAATATGTTCCGTGATGATTTGAAGTTCCGTCTCATCTTCAACCACTCGGAAATTTGGCACATCAAATTCCCGATTCCACGCAACTTGGGTGGCGCGGTCTTCAAAGACACCGTCTTCCGCGTACTCCATTCGAATCAACTGACTCGTCAACACGGTAAAGCGATAGCAGCTTCCCTGCACGATCGCCTCTCTTTTTGCTTTTGGTTTCATCCATGACTGATACACATGATTTTCTTCAAATAGGCGCATACATACGAGCGTTTCCGCTCTCCGTCACTTCCTTCCTGAAATAAGTGCAAACGTTTACACTAAATATGATAGCAATCTCATTTTTGGCATACAACTTTCCTTCCCCTTGAATCTGGACAGAAAACAAAAAGTCGCAAACGTTTCACGTTTGCGACACATTCTTATTGTTGAAGAGAAGGGGCCAAGCGGACACGCGTACCGGCATCCCCATATATGGCCGCTAATGCTTGATCGAGCGAGGTGATAATGGCGACCCGGTTCGTACCCGACTCCGCGAACTGCAGGGCCGCTCTTACTTTTGGCAACATGCTACCCGGAGCGAACTGTCCTTCCGCGATGTATGTTTCTATTTGTTCCTTCGACGCCTCTTGGAGCGCCATCTCACTCGGCTTCCCAAAGTTGACATATACATGTTCGACCGCAGTCAGGATGAGAAGCACGTCTGCATTGACGAGATCGGCTAGTTTCGCAGCGGCGAAATCTTTATCAATAACCGCCTCGATGCCGACATATCCTTCAGGCGTCTCCATGACGGGAATGCCACCGCCACCGGAAGCGACGACGATGTGACCTGATTCGACGAGTGTTCGAATGACCGTGTGTTCAGCGATTTTCATCGGTACCGGACTCGGAACGACCCGGCGATACCCTCGTCCTGCATCCTCTTTAAACACGTATCCTGTCGTTCGTTCAAGGTGAAGTGCCTCTTCCTCTGTATAGAACGGACCGATTGGTTTAGTCGGATGGTGGAACGCACTATCGTTTGGGTCGACAACACTACGCGTGACGAGAGAGGCCACTTCGCGTTCAAGGCCACGTGCACGTAGCGCTTTCGTCAATGCATTTTCAAACCAATATCCAATCATCCCTTGCGTCATCGCTCCACAAACGTCAAGGGGCATCGCTGGCGTTGCTGGACTATCTGAGGCAGCTTGTTGCAACATCAGATTCCCGACTTGCGGACCGTTCCCATGCGTGATGATGACGTCGACTCCTTCTGCGATGAGTGAGGCAAGAGATTCCGCTGTTGCCTCCACCGCTCGCATCTGTGCTTCAGCTGTAGCATCTTTCCCTTGTTGAATCGCATTACCACCCAAGGCGATGACCACACGTTTCTTTTTCATATCTATACCCCCCGATCAGATGACTGAGATATTACCCGATAGTATGCGAATGACTGCGAAGATGGCAAGTGCGGTCAAAACCCCAGCGACCATCCACTCTATTTTCGTGAGTGATTTAATTCCATTTTCACGCTGCGCTTTCATGTAGAGAAGAGTGCCCGGTGCATATAAAAGTGTTGTGAGAAGCAAATAGTCAATTCCTGCGGCATAGATGAGCCACAGTCCGTAAATGGACGCGACCAAACCAATCGTCAAATCGCGCATTCTCCGCTCACCTGCACTGTAGCCAATTCTATTTTTCGATACTTTTACTTGGTAAAATGCTGAGAACACGTACGGGATCAAAATAGCACTTGAAGCGAGTGAGAAGGCAAAGTTATACGCTGCATCTGAAATCAAGAACGTGAAGAGGAAAAGTTGGATCAATCCATTCGTCAACCAAAGTGCGTTGACTGGAGCCTGATTTTTGTTCTCTTTCGTGAACCATTTCGGGAAGACACCGTCTTTCGCAGCGACGAATGGGATTTCAGCCGCTAAAAGGGTCCACCCAAGCCACGCTCCTAGTACAGAGATAACTAGCCCTCCGTTGATGAGCATGGCTCCCCACGGCCCGACTGCAGACTCTAGCAGATAAGCCATCGCCGGTTGCGAGGCATTCGCCACGTTTTCGGGCGTCATGAGCCCAAGTGACATGACGGAAACAAGTAAATAGATGACGAGCGTTCCGAGTAACCCAATCACGGTTGCTTTCCCGACATCGGAACGTTTTCGAGCACGACCGGAAAGGACGACAGCCCCCTCGACACCGATGAATACCCATAAAGTCACAAGCATCGTTGAGACGACCTGGTCGCGGACGCTTCCCCATGAGAAGCCGCCTTGTCCCCAAAAATCGAAGGTGAAGTTTTCGAGATTGAAGAAGAACAAGCTAATCGTAATGAATGCAAAAATCGGAACGAGCTTGGCGATCGTCGTAACAATATTAATCATCGACGCCTCATGCACCCCTCGCAAGATGAGCGTATGCACAAGCCACAACATAATTGAAGCTCCGACAATCGAGGCAATGTTTTGCCCGCCTTCAAAAATCGGGAAGAAATAACCGACCGAACTGAACAGCAGTGTGGCATACGCCACGTTGCCGAGCCAAGCAGATAACCAATATCCCCATGCCGAGTTAAATCCGACGAATGATCCGAATCCGGCTCGTGCATAGCTGTAAACACCGCCATCCAAGTCAGGACGACGATTCGTCAAATTTTGAAAACTGAGACCAAGCGCAATAATCCCGATTCCGGTGATAACCCACCCGATCAAAATGGCACCCGCGTTCGCACCTCGAGCCAAATCTGCTGCCAGGTTAAAGGCACCACCGCCAATCATCGATCCGACGACAAGTGCCGTCAACGCTCCAAGACCTAACCGCTTATCTTGCTTGTCAGGATGTACTCCAGCCGAACCACCTGAGTCATGCTCCACTTTCGTAGACATTCTACTCATCCCTTTCGCTTATTATGAAACGGGAGGGGGATTTCCCCTCACCGTCCGTCAACGTTCAAGCCATTCGCGTGTCTCTGTGAGCGTTGCTGCCATGACCGCCTTGATCGTATGCATTCGGTTTTCAGCTTCATCAAATACGAACGAGTGACGACTCCGGAACACCTCATCTGTCACTTCCATCTCCGTCAATCCATACTGTTCATGAATCGCCCGACCAACTTCTGTTTCTAAGTCGTGGAATGCCGGAAGACAATGCAAGAACATGATATCTGGATTGCCACTCGTCTGAAGCATATCCATGTTCACTTGATACGGTCGTAACAGCTCAATCCGTTCAGCGAAGGCCGCTTCCTCGCCCATCGACACCCATACATCCGTATAGACGACGTCCGCGTGATCCATCGCTTCCTCGATACTCTCCGTTAAAGTAATCACAGCACCTGTTTCAGCTGCGACTGATTTGGCATAATCGACAATTTCGTCAGACGGCCAAAGTGATTTCGGTGCGCAAATACGCATATCCATCCCTACTTTTGCGCCGCCGATCAAGAGAGTGTTGCCCATGTTATTTCGTCCGTCACCGACATACACAAACTTGATTCCGGCCAATTCTCCTTTTTGCTCTTTCACTGTCAAAAAGTCAGCTAAGATTTGTGTCGGATGATAAAGATCGGTCAAACCGTTCCAAACAGGTACACCCGCATCTTTAGCAAGACCCTTGACCGTCTCATGGGCAAACCCGCGAAACTGAATCCCGTCAAACATACGACCGAGAACAATGGCCGTATCACGTACTGATTCTTTCTTCCCGAACTGGATGTCGTTCTTGCCTAAATATTCCGGATGCATCCCTAAGTCAATTGCGGCGACGGTGAAGGCACACCGTGTCCGAGTTGATGGTTTTTCAAAGAGAAGGGCGATATTTTTACCTTCACATATCCGATGTGGGATACCTTGTTTTTTTTGACGCTTGAATGCAGCAGACAAATCGATCAAATAATTGATTTCTTCACCAGAAAATTCGTTTAGTGATAAAAAGTGACGACCTTTCAAATCAAAATTGAACGTTGTAGACATACTGCTTCCTCCTTATCAAATTTAGATGTCTTGTCGAATAATTGGACAACTCATGCAACGTGGACCTCCACGTCCACGTGATAGTTCACTCGACATGATTTCGATCACTTCAACGCCTTCTTTACGGAGCAGTTCATTTGAGACGTAGTTTCGGTCGTATGTGACCACGACACCTGGAGCAATCGCGAGCGTGTTTGACCCATCGTTCCACTGTTCACGTGCTGCCGCAATCGGGTCGCCTCCCCCACAAGGAATCAAGGTTACTTCCTGTAATCCGAGGACGTCTTTTAATACTTTTAACAAATCAGTGTGTTGTGCGATTTGAAGTTCACCTTCTGCATTTAAGGAAAGTTCAAAAATATTCATTTTGCCTTCCGGACCTTGGATGAACGGATGGATGGTGAACTTATCATGATCGACCATTGTAAAGACGGTATCTAAGTGCATAAACGCACGTGATTTTGGAATTTCGATGGCGATTACTTTTTTGAAGCTGTCTCCATGCTTGAGTAAGTTGAGGGCGACACGTTCAATTCCTTGTGCGGTCGTACGTTCAGAGATTCCGATAGCGACAACTTCTTTCGACAAGACGAGTTCGTCTCCGCCTTCCATCGCAAATCGATAGTCGCGGTCCGACCAAATCGGAACATCATGTTTCGCAAAGCGTGGGTGATAGCGCATAATATACTGCGTGAAGAGTGATTCACGGCGACGTGCCGGCTCTTTCATTCGGTTAATAGAAAGTCCATGTCCGATCGCTGCGGCAGGATCTCGTGTGAAATAGAGGTTTGGCATTGGATCTAAAAAGAAGGGGTACGTATCTTCAATCATTTCGTGCAAGTGGCGGCGTTTTTCCGGCTTGATTTCTGATTTCCGGATACCGGCCATCACCGTTTCAATCAGCATTTCGTTATCAAAATCCAGTAAATACTCTTTTAATGTTTCGTAAGAGCCGTTGATATTTGATTTAGACTCGGATAAGATATCCGCGACAAACTTTTCGCGCACACCAGGGAGCGATAGCGTCTCAGTCATTAGTTTTTCAAGATAGAGAACTTCCACACCACGATTTTGGAGCGCACTCGCAAAATAGTCGTGCTCTTTTTGAATGACTGGCAAATGGGGAATATCATCGAACAAGAGTCGCTCTAAATATTCCGGTGTGAGATTTTCTAATTCTCGACCTGGCCTTTTCAGTAATACTGTTTTTAATTCTCCAATTTCTGAATACACATGAATCGGATGTTTCAGCGTCGTATCTTGTGAAATCGGTTGATTTGTCATTGAGATCATCTCGCTTCCTCCTTGTGATTCGGGTGTTTAACTACCCTTACCTTATCACTTTACCAAATTTGTGAATGTCTAATCCGGCACTTCACCTGTTATTGATTCCACATATGTATGAATAAATCTTCACATTCGTGAATGAACAAACAAAGCATAAAAAATCATTGTTATGGCAATGGGGAATATGATGTATGGATGATGTATATAATCGCTCTAAAAATGTTAAAAAAAAATTATTCAAAGAAAAATAGTCTAAAAAATGTTAGAGATCAGGATGTGACGACATGAGAATAGAAGAAATGGAACAAAAGCAACATCAAGCAGAGTTTCGTGTATTGATTCAGAAGGGAGACCCAATCGACTTTCGGGATTTATTCCTCTCCCTTCACCCTGGTGAACAAGCCGACCTTTTTATCGAACTCGACCAGAATGAACGTACATTTGTGTATCGGGCCATTTCCCCCGAAGTATTCACCGACTTATTCGAAAAGTTGACGTTAGATGAACAGTGCATGTTCATCCAAGAAACACCCCAACCGTATGCTGTTCGTATCTTAAATAAGATGTATTCAGATAACGCAGCCGATTTGATGCATGAGCTACCCGATTCATTCATGGATACGCTCTTTGAACAGATGGATGATATCGAGGAGCAAGAAGTAAGAGAGTTGATGCAATATCCGGAAGAGACGGCTGGTTCTATTATGACGACTGAGTTTGTCGTTCTCCAAGCCGACAAGACGGTCGGACAGACACTTGCAGAGTTACGTGAACTCGGACCTGACGCCGAGACGATTTATTATTTATACGTCGTCGACCACACGCATCAACTTGTTGGCGTCGTCTCATTACGAGATTTGATTGTTGCGCCGCTCGATGCAAAAATTGAGGATATCATGGGTTTTCGTGTCATCTCGGCAAACGTCATGACAGATCAGGAACACTTGGCCCGTATCGTACAGAAGTATGATTTGTTGGCACTCCCGGTCATCGACGACCACCAGAAACTACTCGGCATCATCACGGTAGATGATGTGTTAGACGTCATCGAGCGTGAAACGACGGAAGACTTTGAAGAACTATCCGCGGCGAAAGGGTCTTCTGATATCAACATGAGTCCGTTTGAGGCAGCAAAAAAACGCGCCCCGTGGATTGTCAGTCTCATGTTTCTTGGCATGATTACCGCCTCGACAATCGGCAGCTTTGAAGATACGCTCGAGACGATCGTGTTACTTGCCGTCTTCATGCCACTTGTCATGGGATCCGCCGGGAACGCGGCTACCCAGTCGCTTGTCGTCGCTGTTCGGTCGATTGCGCTCGGTACGATTAATCGTAAGAACGTCATGAAGATGATTCGACGCGAGTTCGGGACCGGCATCCTGTTAGGAATCGCTTGTATGATTGTCATTTTCGGCGTCATCACTCTTCTATATGGCAACATGCTCATCGGCTTTATTGTTGGGATTTCGATTTTCGCCGCGCTCAGTGTCGCCACGATGATTGGTACAATCGTTCCACTTCTGATTAACCGATTGAAATTAGATCCCGCTGTCGCATCTGGACCATTCATTACGACGTTGATGGACAATCTAGGGCTCATCATCTATTTCACGGTCGCGACATCTATGCTTCAGTTTTTATAACGCTCGATTCCTCGAGCGTTTTTTTGATTTCGTCAAAACTAGATGACTAATTTCCAACTCGTTCGGGTATCCCTTACAAATACATATAAACAAAAGTAAAGATTGAGGGGATTCTATGACGTTTCAACAAGTACTCTACATACTCGTGACCGGCGCCTTGTTCATGGGGCTCGTCGCCTACGTCTCATATCGAATGACGAAAGGAAAAGTCGAAAGTGCCGATGATTACTTTTTGGCCGGTCGTGGACTGACAGGCGTCTTCATCGCGGGATCGCTCCTCTTGACCAACCTGTCAGCAGAACAATTAATTGGCTTGAATGGTCAATCCTTTGCCGGCAACATGTCTGCGATGGCATGGGAAGTCACAGCTGGAATCGCCGCCATCATCATGGCGCTCTTTTTGTTACCACGATTTCTCGGCATCGGAATTTCGACAATACCTGAATTTTTAAGTCAGCGCTACGACGAGGATGTCCGTCGATTAACCGTGCTCTTGTTTTTATTAGGCTATATGTGCGTGACAATTCCATCTATGCTATATTCCGGTGGATTGGCAGTTCTCCAACTGTTCGATGTACCTACTCTGCTCGGTGTCAGCTTTGAACAGTCCCTTTGGTTAGTCATTTGGTTCATCGGCATCATCGGAGGCATCTATGCTATTTTTGGAGGACTTCGAGCGGTCGCTGTATCCGATACGTTGAACGGGATCGGTCTCATCATCATTGGTTTCCTCGTCCCGACGCTCGGTTTTCTCGCGTTAGGTGACGGAAATTTATTAGACGGAATGAAGACGATTGTCACGACGAATCCTGAAAAGTTGAACGCGATTGGTTCAGCCAATGATTCGGTACCTTTTCTCTCCATATTCACAGGAATGATTTTTGCGAACTTGTTCTACTGGGCACTCAATCAATATGTCATTCAACGAGCGCTTGGCGCAAAAAACTTGGCTGAAGGTCAAAAAGGAGTACTTTTTACCGGGTATCTGAAGTTACTTGTTCCAATCTTCATGCTGCTACCTGGCGTCATTGCATTTCATCTGTACGGAACAAACATCGAAAAGGTCGATCTTGCTTATCCGAGCTTGATTGCCGAGCTGTTGCCAATGTGGCTCATGGGCTTTTTCCTTGCCGTCTTGCTTGGAGCCGTATTCAGCTCGTTTAACTCGCTCTTGAATAGTATTGCGACGCTCTTTGTCCTCGATATTTATAAACCAAAATTTAAACCGGATGCCTCTGACCAAGATTTGATTCGCGTCAGTAAATGGTTCGGGACGTTCGTAGCACTTGTTTCTTTCTTTGTCGCCCCGAACCTCATGTATGCGCCAGACGGCTTGTGGGACTTGATCCGTCGCTTCACCGGCTTCTTCAATATCCCGATTCTCGTCATCGTTTTAATCGGGATGCTCGTTAAACGTGTTCCTCCAATCGCCGCGAAGACCGTCGTCTTTTTCCACGTCATCGCTTACTATTTCCTCGTGTGGGGAACGAAGCAATGGTTCGGTGTTGAAATCGGCATCAACTTCATCCACATTTACGGAATCCTCTTCGTCATCGAGACGGGAATCATGCTCGTATTTGCGCGTGTACGACCAATGCTTCAAGCGAATCCAATTCGAATCGAACTCGGTCGCGTCAAACCGTGGCGTCACGCATTGTCGACATCTATTTTGCTTGTCGCTTCAATGGTATTCGTCTATCTCGTTTTCTCACCGGTTGGTCTCGCATATGCAGACGGGATTGTGTCAGGATGGTTCGCCCCGTTGACGATTGGACTCGTTATCCTGACTACGATTCTCGTTTGGGCTTCTTACCGATACGGAAATTCTCGTTATGAACGCTATTTGAACAAGCTAAGTGAAGAACCGGCTGAGATAGAAGAAGCCAGCAGCTAAAAAACAGACCTTCTTGAACTAAACGTCAAGAAGGTCTGTTTTTTGTTGTCGCTTCTGTTCATACATCGCATCATCCGCACGTTGCCAAAGTCCTTCGATTGATGCCGGATGAGATGCCCAAGCCAATCCGATTGCAACGGAAATCGATTCTTTTTGACAAGCCGCTTCAATTTGGCAAACCATTCGTTCACATGCGTCTTCAGGCATCATCTCAAGAAACAAGACGAACTCATCTCCTCCTAAACGGTAAACGGATGATTCAATTTCCTGAAGAATCATACCGACCCGTTTTAACAAACGGTCACCAGCAGAATGCCCTTCTTCGTCGTTCACGATTTTTAAATCGTTCACATCTAGCACGATGATTCCGACGTCACACGCTTTTCCATCTTGATCAATCGTCTCTTCAAACGCCCGACGATTGAAGACGCCGGTCAAACTATCGTGGCGACTTTCATACAGCAGACGTTCACGCTCCGTCATGGCTGCTTCGATGTTTCGAATCACACCTTGAACCGCTACGATTTCTCCATTTTCATAGATTGGGGTCGTGTATTCCTCGAACCACACGTAAGAACCGTCATTCGTGCGCCATCGTTGAAGAATCGCTTCTTCATAGTTGACGCGTCCCGCCACTTTATCGAGCAACAGTCGCCGATCGTCCGGATGGATTCTGCGAAAACATTCCCGTGCGTCGGAGTAACTCTGCATGACGGTCCCTTCCCCAAGATACAAATCTAGTGAAGGGCTGATGTAGCGAAAGCGCCATGCGGGTTTCGTTTCAAAAATATAAATGACATCTTTCGTTTGATTCCCGAAATGCATAAACGAAAGAGTCTGTGAGTATGGCTGTTGACGTTTATATAGCCACAATGCGATCAAAAATCCAACGAGTATCCCCCAAAAGAATAGCGTCATTGAATTCACTTCCTCTCTATTCGCCAATATCGTACCACGTTCGAAGTCAGACACCTGTATCAATTCCTGTTATTTGGTAAATGTTTTTTTGAATATTGAGTAAATTCATAAGAGGATTTGATACTCGTGCTATAGTCGAACTATACAAAACGACTCAACACTTGGAGGTTCCTTTGCAAAATTTCACGCATCTATCGTTGAACGAAACATTTTCTGGTGTCTATTCTGTCACGAGTCCGACAGAATCCATTCATCACTCTTTCGGCTACGCCAACCGCTCAGAACAGATTCAAAATGAAGTGACGACACGATTCGGGATTGCTTCTGGCTGTAAGTTGTTTACGGCAATCGCCATTTGTCAGTTGGTCGAACAAGGTCAACTGTCTTTTTCCACTTCACTTGATTCGTTTCAAACATTCGACTTACCAAACATATTGCCACAAGTCACCATTCATCAACTGTTGACTCATACGTCGGGTATCCCTGACTATTTTGATGAGTCCATCTCTGATGATTTCGAAGCATTATGGCGCGATGTTCCGATGTATCGTCTTCAACAGTTACGTGATTTTTTACCACTATTTCAACAAAAATTCATGAAAGATGAACCGGGGTCTCGATTCTCCTACAACAATGCGGGGTATATCCTGTTAGGGTTGATTGTGGAAGACGTGACCGGGCAATCTTTCACCGACTATATCGAACAATCGATTTTTCAGCCTGCCGGTATGATTGATTCCGGATACTTCTCGCTTGATGCCTTACCTGCCCAGACGGCGCTCGGTTATATCGACCACTCGAACGGCACGTGGCGCACAAACCAATATGCGATTCCAATCAAGGGCAGCGCAGATGGTGGCGCATATGTCACCGTTCAAGATATGGGCCGGTTTTGGGAAGCTCTTTTCTCACATCGTCTTCTTGACTCGTCTTCAACGTCCGTCCTCCTCACTCCGCATGTGACCGTCAATGACCGTGGCGAGTGTTATGGATACGGTGTTTGGATTCAACGTCATGCGACGGAAGAGATTTATAAGTATCATGTGATGGGGTATGATCCCGGCGTCAGTTTCCATTCTGGATACTACCCGAAAACCGCTACCATCTCGGTTGTTTGTTCAAATCAATCAGATGGTTCGTTTGACGTGATGAAACAAATTGAAGCACAGATTGGAGAGCGGATTGAATGAACATTCGTGCATATGTCTCGTCAGATTTTGAACACATCCAGCAACTCAATCGTGATGAAGGTTGGACCCAACTCGTCGAGCGGAATGAACTGACCCGTGAGGCATGGAAACAATCAAACGTCACCTATGTCATGGAGTCTGAGAACGGGGAGATTGTCGCTTATTTGCGTGGATTGACCGATACGACAGTCACCTTGTTCGTCTGCGAATTATTGGTCGCTCCCGCACGTGGGCTCGGCGAACAGTTGCTCCAACATATCCATGCACTACACCCAACAACGCGCATCGAACTGTTGGCGAATCAACTCTCTCACACATATTACGAAAAGTTACGGTTCCGACCGTTTTATGGTTTTCGGAAAACCATTCACGAATAGGAGGAATGTATATGAAACTTGCTCTCGTCACGGGTGCATCGCGTGGTCTCGGCCGTGCCATCTCCCAAGAACTCCAATCTCGAGGTTATGAAGTTGTCGGTCTCTCGCGTTCACAGGCAGAAGAGGTTACGTATCAACAGCTGTCAGTCGACCTTTCAAACGTCTCTGGAATCAATTCAGCCATCGAAGAAATCACTCCGCTGCTAGAAACGGCTGATTCAATCCTTCTTGTTCAAAATGCAGCATGGATCGAACCGATTCATCGCGTCGGACAATTAGATGGTGATAAAGTGACCGCTCATGTCCATGCCAATTTGCTTGCGCCGATGCTATTGGCGAATGCGGTCCTCGCTTTCGATAAGCCGACTGAGTTAATTCATGTGACGTCTGGCGCCGCTAAACGTCCGATTTCAGGCTGGAGCGCTTACTGTGGCACGAAAGCAGCCCTCGACCATTTTACGAATACGTTAGCACTAGAACTGGAAGGAACACCGCATTGCGCAGCTCTATTCAATCCAGGTGTGATGGATACATCGATGCAGACCGAAATTCGTTCTTCTTCAGAAGACGCATTCGCCGACCTTGAACAATTCCGTTCATACGAGACGGAAGGGCGACTCCGATCTCCGGAGACGGTTGCTCGCGTTTTCGCAGAACAATTGATTGACCGCTCTCTTGAGAACGGCAAAACCTATTCGATTTATGACTTAATTAAATAATTTACCAGGTTAAAAATAGAGCCACCCCTCTCTAGTTAAACCGTCTACACTACATGCATAGACACGTGAAAGGGTGGAGCGTATGAAAACAATTGCCGGAGGATTACTGCTATTTGGTCTGTTCAGCTTAGCGATGTCGTTCACAATGATTGGGGATACCGCAATCGTTGGAGCGATGGTAAGCGGGGTTTCTATTTTATGCAGCGTCGGGTTATTATTCGGAGCAACCGAATTAAGTCGTATTCGTCATGACTTGCTTCACGACAAAAAAACGTCTTTCCCATCTGAATGAGGGAAAGACGTTTTTGATTCAATCTTCTTCGTATTCATCTAATAAATCATCGACATCGTATTCTTCGAAGTCGTCTTCGTCGATAAAGATATCGCGATCGTTCACAACGTGAATTGGGCCATTGGCCACGTCGATGCGAATCGTCCACGCCCAAGGAATGCGTAACCGGTTATAGACCCCTGTCCAGAATTCCATCGATTCTTGCTCATACTGTTCAAATTCTGTCAGGAGTTCTTTGAACGAAACACCCGATAACTGGAAGTTTGAATCCTGGAGCCGTTGAAGCGCATGATGTTTCGCTTCTAACTCGGCTGCCCGAACCATTTCTTCAGCGGTCGCCATCTCTAGGATCGTCCCGTCTGGTGGGAGAATATCGTATACGTTAAACAATTCGCCTTCTTCTACTTCTACATCATCAAACTCATAGTCATCGTGCCGCATACTACATTCCTCCTTACGCAATTTGAATCTTCTTTATTGTACCACTCTCTACCCGATTCCCCCTAAAGAATCGTGCATATATTTTATTTCGCACGGGAAAGATAGGTAGAGTGAAGATATCCAAAGGAAAAGAGGTTACACAGATGAATGAATCATTCCAAGCACTCGTGCTCGACCAACAGGATAACCACCTTCATGCCGAAGTAAAAGATGTCAAATCCGACGTGCTCCCAAAAGAAGAAGATGGGAACGTCTTAGTCGAAGTCCACTATTCTGCGTTGAACTATAAAGACGCACTCGGATTAACGGATTCAGGTAAAATCGTGAACCATTACCCATTCATCCCTGGATGTGAATTCGTCGGGAAAGTAGTCGAATCGGACCATCTCGACATTAAAGTCGGAGATGAAGTCATCGCCACTGGTTTTGGAATTGGCGAACGTCACTTCGGTGGTTTCAGTCAATATGCCCAAGTCCCGGGAAACTGGCTCGTCAAATTACCGAAGGGGATGACTATGCGCGATGCCATCGCTATCGGGACACCAGGGCTGACGGCGATGTTATCGATTGATGCACTCGAGCACGCCGGTGTCCGTCCTGGGGAAGAGGTACTCGTCACGGGGGCGACAGGTGGTGTCGGGAGTTTCGCCATTACGTTACTTCGCCGTCT
Organism: Exiguobacterium sp. s89; assembly: GCF_018617735.1. NCBI lineage: Bacteria > Bacillati > Bacillota > Bacilli > Caryophanales > Exiguobacterium > Exiguobacterium sp. s89. The sequence continues at coordinate 83,901 of NZ_JACSKS010000002.1, read as the reverse complement.
TGGCTATCACGTCGTCGCCTCGACTGGTAAAACAGATTCACCTTACTTGCGTTCACTTGGTGTCGAGACCATCATCAATCGTAGCGAATTAGAAGGATCTGTTCGTCCACTCGCCAAACAGCGTTTTGATGCCGCCATCGATTCAGTTGGCGGAAATACACTCGCTAATATCTTGAGTCAAATCAGGTATGAAGGTGCTGTTGCCGCATGTGGTCTCGTGGGAGGAACCGATTTGCCGACGAGCGTTTACCCGTTCATCTTACGAGGGGTGAAACTAATTGGAATCGATTCAGTCATGCAACCAATGGCACGCCGTATGAACGCATGGGAACGTCTTGAAGAACTCATCGACACGAAAATGTTGAACGACATGATTCATGAGATTCCGCTACACGATGTCCCACGTCACGCCGAAGCGATGATGCGAGGAGAGTTGAGCGGTCGCACCGTCGTCCGCCTTCGTTAATCGAACAAAAAAGAGGCTGAATCGATCGTGTCGATTCAGCCTCTTTTCTCTCTATTCTCAATGGTAGTGGAATCAGATGGTAAATCCGGCCGGTGCATCTTTCACGACGACGAGCACTTTCCCTTTGTCTAATTTCTCTTCTAGTCGTTCTGACTCTTCTTTCGAAAAGCCAAGTTCTTGAAACTGTGCACGAAGTTCGTCCCCTTTTTTACGGAACACGTTTTTGGCGGCTGTCCCCAAACCGACGTCACTTGCCGAGACGGTGTTCGCATCAGCATTGTCCGCAACGCGTTTGCTTCGGTCATCGTCATGTGTAATGACGTAGATGTTGGATTCATCCACCCCATTTGATTTCATCGATTGAATGGCGGTAACGACTTCTTCATCGTTTGTAAATTCTTTGTACAAAACTGACATGTCTATTCTCCTCCTTCAATTCTACTACATTACTAGTGATTGCCTTCCTTACCGTTCTTCACACATTAAAAAACGATGACGTTTGTCATCGTTTTGTTAAACGGCAGGTTCCTGCCCTTTTCGCTTTTTCAATTCTTCTAATAAAATATCTGATTCGTTGAAAGGAATCGACTGGCGGCCGATTCGTTCGATGTGATCATGCCCTTTACCGACGACAACGACGCGCTTCCCTTCTAACGCTTGCATCACTGCGTGACGAAGTGCATCTTTCCTCGCTTCAAACGTCACATAGTTCGCATTCGGCTGAATCCCTTTGACTAAATCGCGAATGATGTGTTTTGGATTTTCCATACGAACATCATGCACGGTGACAATCACTTCGTTTGAATACTGACTTGCGATGCGTCCCATATCTTGGCGCTTCGTCGGGTCCCGATCTCCTGCTGCACTTAAGACGACGACGAGATCACGGTTGTCTTGTTGCAATGTAGACAAACATTTCTCTAGACCGTCTGGTGTATGGGCATAGTCAATATAAATCTCAGCATCCTCTGTAGCTAAACGTTCCAAACGCCCTTTTGGCAAGGTAAGTCCTGGAACATTTGAAACAATGGTCCGCAGCGCCATATCAGAAGTCGAAACGAGTCCAATGGCCGCTGCTAAGTTCGCTGCATTGAACGCCCCCATGAATCGAACGGGCACTTCGAGTTTGAAATCCTTCATACTGACGAGTACCGTCTCTTCACGCCAAATGACTTGAATGTCGGCATCTATCTCCTCTTTTGTACTATACATAATAGCTTGACGTGTCGGCGCAAACTCAGCCATGACATGACTAGCCGAGTCTTCTGCGTTTAACACGATTGCCTCACCGTTCGTCACTTCTACCTGTTCAAACAATCGCGCTTTCGCTCGGGCATACTCATCCATCGACCGATGATAATCTAAATGATCATGCGTCAAATTCGTAAACGCGGCCGCATGAAAATGAATTCCAGCCACGCGACCTTCCATCAATGCATGCGATGATACTTCGAGTACACAATCCGTGACGTCCGCATCAACCATATCCGCTAAAATGCGATGCAAGACGACAGCTTCTGGGGTCGTATTGGCCGTTTCAATCGTCTGATGATGAAAGTGCGCACCTATCGTACTAACGATTCCGGCACGTTGTCCTGAGAGACGCAATAAATCATATGTCAACGTCGCTGTTGTTGTTTTTCCATTCGTTCCCGTCACACCATATATGCGCATTCGATGAGAGGGGTGGTCATAAAAAGCACTCGCAACCGCTCCTGCCGTCTGCTTCGTATCAGCAACAACCACATTCGGTACGTCGAGATCGAGTGGATATTCTGAGATGACCGCACTCGCACCATTGACCACGGCGTCTTCTGCAAACTTGTGTCCGTCAACCGTGTAGCCGCGAATGCAAATAAAGACGTTCCCTGAACTGACCTTTCTGGAATCCGTTTCGACTCCGGTCACCCATGGATCAAAAATGTCATCCATCTCATTTATTAAAATGGCGGATAAACGTTTCGTTCTCATGCTGTGTACGTCCTTTCTCATGGGTGTCGCTAGGTTGATTAACCTTATCGTCATGGTACTAGATTTAAACGGCAATTGAGATGACAAATATATTACTTCCCTTTTTCAATGAAAAACAATCACTTCACGAAAAAAACCTAGACACTTCATTCAAGTGCTAGGCTCTTCCTTTTTATATTCACAAGCTGTTCGTTCGAGCAAGTTTCTATTATGATAAAAGAAATGGAACAAGAGAGGAACAAAGACAATGAGCTATGTATTGTTACTGATTTTAGCGGTCTTTTTATTCGGTGCAATGATTTTTGCCGCACTCGCACTACCGAATCTTCGCAACATCCTATTCAATCGTGGCAGTTTATTCAATCAACAGAGCGAGAGGGTCACTTGCCCAAAATGTAAAACGTCATTTAAACGTGCTCCAGGTGATGCGCAGACTTGTCCGCATTGTTATCACACGTTTTAAGTCATTGCATATTCAACTGCCATTTTCCCTGTTCTTTTGTTTGAATGACCTCAAATTAGTGAAAGAAGAGAAAGGGTACTTTATCAAAGTAAAGTCCTTTTATCGTTTACAGTTGAGACACTCATTCTATATGAAAGGAATTGCATATGCTTCCTACACTTGATGAACGCCTAGTCGATCAAATTCGTCTAAAAAATCGACAAGCCTTAGAACATTTGTATTCACGCTATGAAAACCTACTCTATCGCTACGCGCTTCATCTTAGCAACCATCCGGCAACGGCGGAAGAAACTTTGACTGAGTTATTTTGCCGCATCTGGCAACAACGCCTCGATTTCAATACACGTGCGGAAGCGATTCGTTCAACTCTCACTCGTTCCTTAGAACAAATCATTCATCAAATGAAAGATGAAACATTGGATTCTAACACTTCTAAAATGCCATCAGCATAAGTTTTTTTTGTCACTTTAGAATAAGCTTGTTTTGCTTGTGCTGTTGCATTTTTCAACAAATATCCATTCCCTACATGTGCTAACATGCCAAGGTCATTTCCACTGTCACCGAAAGCATAAGCATCTTCTCGTACGAAGGAAGAAGTTGTGCATACATATTCAATACTCGATTCTTTCCCGGCATATATCGGATAAAAATCAATATCAAACGCATCCGCCGGGTCACCTGCATTCGGATTGCATTGACTGATATTGACGGCAATTCCCTCTTCATCGGCTAGCATACGAAGCGACTCTCTCCAGGACCCGATTTGGTCACGGACGTAATAACTACGAATCCAAGGACTCGTCCCATTACCCGGTTGCTCTTCTAATTCAATTCGCATCTGTACAATTTTTGACACGATGCGCTCGACGCGAGAAGCAAAATCATTCGGGAATGAGTTTTGATATGCCTGCTCTATTGAAAACGTTTCGTCCGCATCAATTCGATACAATTCCGTCCCGAGACTCGAGGCGATGCGATGTGGCCAAAAACGAAGGTTCGCCTGCTTCGTTTTTTCCTGTATCGATTCGAGAGAACTTCCCGTTACCCACATCGTCGACAGTTGGGTCGAATGCCGTTCCAAAAAGTCTTCGAGCTGACGAACAGATGTCAATTGAGCAGATGAACACGCGTGCGGGAAATAGGTCTCGTCAAAATCAAAGCAAACGAGAATATGTCCTTCATTCGTAAATCGTTTCATTCTATCGTCTCCTTATCGTTTCCTCTTTCCTGTATAGTACAATGAAACAGAGGAGGTATCTTATGATTCAACGCATTTTACAATTATATTGCCAAGTGAGTAGCATGATTACAGGATTGATTATCGTCTTTGCTTTTCTCTTTGGTATTCGATCTTATTTTTTTTGGACAACCATAACCTCTACCCCAGTTGCCATCGGATTGATGCTGATGACAGCGATCTTGTTGAGTATCATCACCTATATCATCTCAGAGAAATTACGTTTGTTCATTTATAAAAAACTTCCGACCCAGTCATCTACATGTTCAATAAATAGTCACATAAAATAGGCATCTATTTTTTCGTTTTATACGTTAGATCAATACAAGGGATATCCCTTCTGCGCAAAGGAGTATGTTATGACTGACTTAGAATTATATGAGCGTGTCAGGCAAAAGGACAAAGAAGCGCTCGAAATATTGTACGATCGATATGAACGAATTTTATACGCTTTTGTCTTACAGCTGACAAAGGACCGTGATTTGGCCGAAGAAGCCATGCAGGAAGTGTTTATCAAACTTTGGCGTGGCGGCGGAGTCTACGATGAATCAAAAGGAAAGTTTCGTTCTTGGCTCTTCACGATGAGTCGTCACGTGGCCATTGATTTGATTCGTAAGCGTAAACCCGATTTACAGCTCGACGAATCATATGCTGAGGCCATCCCTTCTGAGTCACCATCCGTTGAGAAAGAAGCAGAGTGGCAAGAAGAACGTGCCCAAATCGAGACGGCCATGGCGACATTACCGGCCGAACAGCAGCAAGTCGTTCGGCTCATGTACTTCCAAGGGCTAAGTCAGCAAAAAATCGCTGATGCGTGCGGCATCCCGCTTGGTACAGTGAAAGGAAGGGTTCGACTGGCGCTGAAGCAACTGAGGAAACAGTTATCCCATGAATTCATCGGAAAGGAGGTAGAACAATGAACGCATGCGACCAATTGATTGACTATTTCAACCAACATCTATCGGAAGATGAACGAGCAAAATTTGAACAACACCTTGCATCTTGTAAAGACTGTCAAGAAGAGCTCGAACAACTCGAAGCACTTGTCGGTGGCGTCGCGTTCTTGTCTACTCCGATTGAACCACCGCGAGGTATGAAAGCGCGCGTCCTCGATCGTGTATTCGAAGAAGACAATGAGCCTATAACATCAACCGTGTCACCTGCTGCTGTTCCACCTGTGACACCTTTTAAACAGAGACGTGAACGGAAAAAAGCGCCTGTTTGGGGAATAGTCGCTTTGGCAGCGGCACTGCTTCTCTCTTTGATCGGAAACGGATATCTGCTCACCAATCAACCCGATTCACCTGGCATCGCATTGACCGAAACGATTCCACTTGAGGGTGAATCCGAAGGGACTGCTTATCTTGCAGAGCAAGATGGTACAACTCAATTGATTGTCCAAACGAACGGCTTATCCTCACTCGACGACAATGAGGTATATCAGGTATGGCTGTTAAAAGATAATGCCCCGATTCCAACAGGCGCTTTCGTCACAGACGACAAGGGCAATGGAACCGTCATCTATACGCTCGACTCAAGCGAAGTCGACGTCGATTGGGACACCGTCGCCGTCACGAAAGAACCGAACCGTGGCAACGAGACCCCGCAAGGTGAAATCGTCTTAATCGCCAGCCTATAATTCATCAACCGGACACATGAGTTGTCCGGTTTTTGTTATGATGTACCAAAGGAGTGATCGTGATGCGAAAACCTAAAGTCGGCATTGTCGGACTCGGAAACATCGCTCAAAAAGCGTATTTACCGATCCTTGCGAACCATCCACTGATTGACCTAGTTGGAGCCTTTTCTCCAAACACATCCAAGCGGGAAAGAATTTGCCAAACATTTCGGATGGCTCCGTTCGAGACGTTGAGTGACCTCGCCTCGTCCATCGATGCGGCATTCGTACATAGTTCGACTGAAACCCATTATGAAGTCGTGTCGTTTTTACTAAATCACGGCGTTGATGTATACGTCGATAAACCGCTCGCGTCAACCTTAGAAGAGGGGGAACGTCTCGTCGAACAAGCCGAACGTCTCGAGCGCAAGTTGATGGTCGGGTTCAATCGACGCTTTGCCCCGATGTATATACGCCTACAACAGGAATGTCAGCCCCACATGATTGATGTAGTGAAACATCGGGAGAGTGGAATCGGACCTCGAGATGTGACCTTCACCTTGCTTGACGATTATTTACACGTCGTAGATACGTTACGTTTCCTTGCCGGCAACGAATTACGACTCGTCTCGGGTCAAATCGAAGTAAACGACAAGCTTGAGCTCCATTTCGCGCGCCACGTCTGGCAAGATGAGCACGGGATGCATACGACGTCCATGCATCGCTCTGCAGGTGCGAATCACGAGCATGTCTCCATCATTCGCGATGGAGAACGATTGTCCGTTGATGAGATGGTCACACTGCACCGCTTCAAGGGAGGACGGCATGAAATCGAAACGTTTGGTTCATGGGAGTCAATGCTCACCCAGCGAGGTTTTCAAGGCGCGATTGATCATTTCGTTTCTGCACTTATCGATGATACAGAGATTTTAACAGACGGTCGTGTCGCCCTTGAGACGCAACGTCTTGTCACGAACTTATTCACATAAAAAGGAGGATTACACATGGATTTCTTTTTTTATATTATGGTCATGGTGATTGTCGTTTCGTCGGTCGGTGCCAATACGATCATTAAAACGAAAGAAGCACGTGTCGAAGAACGTCGCCTGAAGATTGAAGAAGAAAAACTCGCCATCCAGCGTCTCGAACTCGAAATGAAGCGCGAACAAGACAAGCTCGACCATCATGGATTTTAATCAAAAGCGGTCACTCTCTAAAATGAGGGCGACCGCTTTATCGTTACAGATGACGTTCTGAAATCTTCAGTTGTTGCCGTCGTTCCGTAAGCGTCGACCACGTCACAGCGGCTAGAACGAGTACGAAAATGTCCCTTTCCCTTCCCAACCGACGACAATGAGAACACCTACCGTTGCCAATCCGAGCGCTCCATTTTTGACAGGAGTCAGTCGTTCCTTCAACAGGATTCGGGCAAATAAGACCACGAAATCAGGAGTCGCTGCGGTTACAAACGACCCGGTATGTGCATTCGATAGCTTCGTTCCGATAAATTGAAATGAAATCGAAGCAACGTATCCAATGACATCGACGAGTCCGTTCCATTTCCAATCCGTCCGTCGAACCGAATCCCGCCCCATATAATCACCGCAAGGGTCAAACTGAGTGCTCCTAGCCATTCTTTCCTCATTTCCTCGCCTCCTCAATGACGACTATATGAGACGTCATCGCTTCAATTTCCTTCACTTACATTGTCAGCCATATGAAAAACGCTTACAATCAAGGTATAGATTGAATGGAAAGGAGGGAGAAAGGTGAAATTTGTCGGCCGTACGTATTGGACAACTGAACATTTGTACATTTTGCGTGCGATTTTTCACGATGTCGCTTAATCAAGGGACCCGTCTGTCCTTTTTTAGACATTGCTGAATATACGACAAAGCGCCTCTCTCTCTAAATCGAGCGCTTCTTTGCGCTCGGTTTTTTTGATAGGCCCTAACCTTAGGAGGAACCTATTATGTTAATCGATCTTCAACACATTCAAAAACAATACGGTGGGCACGCCGTTCTCACAGATACTAATTTATTTATGAATGAAAACGAACGAGTCGGACTCATCGGTCGAAACGGAAGCGGCAAAACGACACTGTTACGCATCATTGTAGGCTCTGAAGAACATGACGCCGGGACGATTTACCGTCGGCAACGACTCTCCATCGGCTATTTGGTCCAGCTTCCTGACTATCCCGAACGCAGTGGCCGTGACGTCCTGTACACTGCTTTTGAGGAAGTGATTCGCTTAAGCGAAAAGATGGCTCGTCTCGAGCAAGAGATGGCAACGTCGGAACAGCTCGAACGTCTTCTCGAATCATACGGTGCCATCCAAGCACAATTCGAGCATGCGGGTGGATATGTCTACGAGTCAAAAATCAGCGCAATGATTGATGGACTAAAATTGACCTCATTTGTGGATCAACCGTTCGATACGCTTAGCGGTGGTGAACGAACAAAAATCGGACTCGCCTTAGCTCTCCTACAAGAACCAGAGTTGCTCATCTTAGATGAACCGACGAACCATTTGGATTTAGAGGCGATGACGTGGCTCGAGTCCTATTTACAGGATTACGCCTCAGCGCTCCTCATCGTTTCCCATGATCGGGTTTTCTTGGATGCGATTGCCACGCGCATCGTCGAGTGTGAAGACGGTGAATTGACGAGTTATCCCGGAAACTATACCGATTTTGTCGCACAAAAAGAAAAACAGCTGCTCGACCAGTTCCATGCCTATACCGAGCAGCAAAAGAAGATTAAAAAGATGAAAGAAACGATTCGGCAGTTACGGCAATGGGCCAACGAAGGCAATCCACCGAATGAAAAGTTTTATCGTCGCGCCAAATCGATGGAAAAGGCACTCGAACGAATTGAACGAATCAAGAAACCACAACTCGAAGCCGATCAACCGAACATCCATTTCACGACGAACGGACGAACCGGACGCGACGTCTTTGAGGTGACGGATGCGACACTCCGTTACGACCGACCGCTTTTCGAAGGTGTGAATTTTTACACAGGCCACGGGGAGCGCGTCGCCATCGTCGGACCGAACGGAAGCGGAAAGTCTTCTCTTTTAAAGCTGTTGCTCGGTCAAGTCGCACCGCAAATCGGTACCGTCCGTCGAGCCGACCAAGCGAAAATCGGTTATCTATCACAACACATCACGTTCGATGAATCCCATCGATTAATGGAGGCGTTCCGGGACCGCATTGCAGTCGATGAAGGAAAAGCACGTCACCTTCTCGCCCAATTCTTATTTTACGGGGCGAGTGTGTTTAAACCCGTGTCGAACTTGAGCGGCGGGGAGAAGATGCGACTCATGCTCGCCATCCTCGTCCATGAAGAAATCAATGTCCTCGTCTTAGATGAACCGACGAACCATTTGGATATCGAATCGAGAGAAGCACTTGAAGAGGCGTTAGAACGTTTTCCTGGAACGGTCGTCACCGTATCACACGATCGCTACTTTCTGAATAAATTATTTCCGGTGACGTATTGGCTTGACGGGACGATGACACGTTTTGAAGGCAGCGTCGCCTATGCCCTCGAAAAACGCGAACACGACTCAAGCGAGCAACCTAAAACGGAGCACGCAAAACCATCGAAATCGATAAAGCAGACAAAAACCGCTTCGTCTACGGTGGATGAGGAAGCCCATTTGACACAATTAGAAGCAGAAAATCAAGCATTGCTTCAACAGATGAATGAATTGGATGACCTCGATGAGTTAATGGCACTCCAACGTCAAGTCGATGCGTTGCAGCAAGAGATCGATGACGTGATGACACGTTTACTCGAATCCTTTTAAAAAGAAGCGGCACCCGATTAAGGGCGCCGCTTCTTTTGCTCGAATCGAGTCTGTATGAAATAGCCGATGACCGCGATAGCCATCAATCCAATCGGTAACAGACGGTAAAGACCTTCCATCGTTCCCGTGGTCAAAAGAATCATGCCACTAAAGAACGTCCCGAACCAATATAACTTTGGCATGAGATCCCTCCATCCCTGCATTCACTCAATAGAATACCACAAGAAAAGCGCCCATACTCGGCGCTTTTCTCGATTCTCTAGTCCCCGGACTTTCATCCAACCAAGTTTCTACTCGATTGACCGTCCCATCTATGATTTGGTTCGACTAGAGATGTCCAAGTCAGCGTGACGCATCATTCGAATCGATGCATTGTCCATTGGTTCACCAGTTGTTTTCACATCCTAAAGAAAGAAATCGAACAAGTGACTCGTAGACGCTTTGATTGAATGGGCACAACAGGACTTGGTACCTATGTTGTCCACCTATGACGCGGATCATGTGGGATTCCTTATACAAACAGTATGTCTGGTATGTTTGCTTCGATAGCAAACAGAGGCCGACGCATCATCGTTTGGAATACACGATTCACGTTTACATGGACTTTCCCACCCTCTTTCTGCCATCAGCTACAGGTGACAAATATGCCCCCTGTTCCCCGACTCATTTCAGAAAGTGAATGGTTACATGTATACAATATCCGTTTTTAGCATCCTTCAATCCTCGTTCACGATTTCTCCATAATCATTTTATACATAATGTGTCAGCGCGTAGGCGACCCCATCTTCTTCCACGTCCTTTGTGATATGCGTACTCAAATCTTTTAACGGGTCTACCGCATTTCCCATCGCAATTCTTGTTTCGGCTACTTCAAACATCGATACATCGTTCAAATTGTCTCCGATAGCGACGACATCACGCATCGAAACCTGATAATGATCAGCTAATTGTTTTAGCGCCTCACCCTTACTCGCATGAGGATGACCAATCTCAATCTTCGTCCATCCTGCTGTCGTAATCAAAATATCATCCCGTGGCTCATAGATTTTACGCAAGCGATGTAACTTTTGGCGATCGAACGAATAGACAAACACCTTATACACTTCATCTTGCGCAAAGTCGATGTCTTCCATCGAATCCATATACGTCAGACCGAATTGCTCATTTTGGATTTCAATCTCACGCTCCGCCCATTCGCGCGTGAACGATTGATCGTGAGGTAATACTTCATCAAGTTCTCGTTTTAACAAGTCACTGCCTGACTGAAGGACTTTTACACCTGCATTCGTATAAAATTCGACGTACGCGTCATGCTCCTTGGCAATCTCCCACAGTCCGTTAACGACGAATTGGTCCATGGCGTGATAATAAATTCGCTTGTCCTCATAAAAGCCGATTGCTCCGTTTCCAGACAGAATTGGACAGACGAGATCACTACGCTTCAATAACTCTTCGATATCATGAATCGAGCGCCCTGAACAAATCGCTACGATGTCACCGTCCTCTTGTCGACGACGAATCGTGTCCCGGTTTGCATTTGTTATCACACCCGTACGCGATAGCAACGTTCCATCTAAGTCAATCGCAATCAATTTCATCATATCCCCTCCTCTTTATTTCTTTTCCCGAATCAAGTATTCAAAACACGATGGATTATATATCCTGTTTGCAATGTAGAGAATAGGGAATCGATTACTAGTCCTAAATAATAATTATACCGAAAGGAGACAACATGAAGGATTCTACACAAAAACCACGTTTGAACCGGGTGTTTTATATTTCAGCAAGTTTAATCGCCTTACTCGTTTTATTCGGAGCCATTGCGCCAACCGTATTTTCCTCGATTGCAGGATCTATTTTCAACTTTACGACTCGCTCGTTCGGTTGGTTCTACTTACTTGCTGTTTTCTTGTTTGTGCTCTTTTTAATCTTTTTGGCCTTTAGTAAATACGGAAAAATCCGTCTCGGTAAAGATGACGACCGCCCTCAATATCCTTTCTTCACCTGGATTGGCATGCTATTTTCTGCCGGATTTGGAGTTGGTCTCGTCTTTTGGGGTGTTGCCGAACCGATGAGTCACTTTTTCACGCCGCCGTACGCGGATACAGAGGCATTGACTGTTGAAGGCGCCCGCCTCGCGATGGCGTATTCGTTTTTCCATTGGGGTGTCAGCCAATGGTCTGTGTTCGCAATTGTCGGGCTGATTATCGCTTATTTCCAGTTCCGACGAAATGCAGATGGACTCATCTCCACCAGCCTCTCTCCCCTTATTAAAGAGCGTCCGTATAAACAACCTTTAAATCAGACCATCGATATTTTAGCGGTCATCGCTACCGTCATGGGAGTCGCAACATCACTTGGTTTAGGTGTTCTTCAAATCAATGGTGGACTGAACAGTGTGTTCGGACTCCCAAATACCGCTTGGATGCAAGTCGCAATCATCGTCGTCTTGACCGCCCTCTTTTTAACCTCGACGACGACCGGACTCGATCGTGGCATCAAATGGCTGAGTAACATTAACTTAGGTACAGCGCTTGTGTTGATGGTCTTCGTCTTTTTTGCCGGTCCGACCATCTTCATTCTAGAGACACTTACGCTCGGTCTAGGTGATTACTTACAAAACTTCATTCGCTATAGCCTTCGTCTGCAACCGTATCAGCAAGGAACGTGGGTCCGAGATTGGACCATCTTTTACTGGGCATGGGCCATCGCTTGGTCACCATTTGTCGGGGCGTTCGTGGCACGTGTTTCTCGGGGACGGACGATTCGCGAATTCGTGGTCGGTGTCCTAATCGTTCCGCCTTTCATCGCGCTCCTTTGGATTGCCGTGTTTGGGGGTACCGCTTTACATCTAGATTTGTTTGAAGGTACTTCAATCGCGCAAGCCGTCGATGCGGATGTGACGAGCGCATTGTTTGTGACGTTTGCCGAGCTCCCGTTCAGCCTCATCCTGTCGGTGTTATCCATCCTGCTAATTTTGACTTTTTTAATCACGTCGGCAGACTCTGCCACATATATCATTAGCAGTATGACGACGAACGGAAGTTTGAATCCACCCCTTCCCGTTCGAATCGCCTGGGGGATTCTGTTAGGAGGAATCGCTGCCGTCTTATTGATTGCGAGTGGCTTAGAAGGACTTCAAACTGCGTCGTTGATTTCCGCCTTGCCCTTCACCATCATCCTGTTATTGATGGCCTTCACACTATTCAAGCTACTCCGACAAGAGAATGTACGAAAAATAAAATAAGCTACACTCCTAAACGCTCAAGATCACGCTTGAGCGTTTTTAGTTTGACTCGCCGACACCTTGTTGTTTGTTGACTTCCTTATGTCCGATTGCTACGATTTTGACAACGTACAAGCTTTAAAGGGGGAATATGGGGAGATGAACGATTTCACACGTGCTTACGCACAACAACTAGACAAACAAGACCCGCTCGCATCGTACCGGGAAGAATTTTATTTACCGGAAGACGGGATTTATATGGATGGAAATTCACTCGGTCTCTTATCGAAACGAGCCGAGCGAACACTTCTTGAGTCGCTTGCGGATTGGAAAGAACTCGGGATTGACGGTTGGATGTCTGGTCGTCATCCTTGGTTCAACTTGTCCGAAGAGTTGGCCGCACTGAACGCGCCGCTCATCGGTGGAAAGGCGGAAGAAGTGATGGTGACCGGTTCGACGACGGTGAACTTGCATCAACTCGTCGCTTCTTTCTTCAAACCAGAAGGCAAACGAACAAAGATTTTAGCAGACGCCCTCACGTTCCCGTCTGATATTTACGCTCTGAAGAGTCAGCTCGAATTGCGCGGGCTCGATCCTGTGGAGCACCTCGTTCAAGTCGACAGTCCGGACGGGCGATTCTTAGTCGAAGACGATTTGATTGCTGCGATGACCGACGAGATTGCGCTCATCGTGTTACCGACCGTCCTGTATCGGAGTGGTCAAATTTTAGATATGCCTCGTCTAACGAAAGCGGCACACGAGCGTGGAATTTTGATCGGCTTCGATGCCTGTCACTCCGTCGGCGCCATCCCTCATGACTTCCACGACTGGGGTGTCGACTTCGCTTACTGGTGCAACTATAAGCATTTGAACGGAGGTCCGGGAACGGTCGGTGGCTTGTTCGTTCATGAACGTCACTTCGGCACGACACCGGGACTGGCCGGATGGTTCGGTTCGCGCAAAGATAAACAGTTCGATATGGATCACACGATGACACCGGCCGAACATGCGGGTGCATTCCAAATCGGGACGCCACACGTCATGAGTCTCGCTCCACAACTTGGCGCCCTCGAGATGTTTAATGAGGTCGGAATGGAAGCGATTCGCCAAAAATCACTCGCGCTCACGACGTATATGATGGATTTGATCGAAGAGATGCTCGCACCACACGGATTCTTCATCGGCAGCCCAACGGACACACGTCAACGCGGTGCCCATTTGAGCCTCGAACACCCAGAGGCGGCACGCATCTGTAAAGCGTTGAAAGAGCATCGCATCATCCCAGATTTCCGGGCACCGAACATCATTCGTCTCGCACCCGTCGCACTGTACAACACGTTCACCGATGTGTATGACGTGATTGTGACATTGAAAAAAATCATGGATGACAAAGAATATGAGGCGTTTGAGAACGTCCGTGAAGTGGTCGCATAAGGGGGAACTGTCATGAGTGAACGCACGGAACATAAAGTGGAAAAATCGATTCAAACGGACTTTTCAAAAGACATGTCGTACGGGGACTATCTCCTGCTCGACCCGATTTTATCGAGTCAGCATCGCCTTTCCGACCATCACGATGAGATGCTGTTCATCATCATCCACCAGACGAGCGAGTTGTGGATGAAGCTCATCTTGCATGAATTGACAGCAGCCACGACGGCCATCACGAACGGCGAGCTCGAGCGTTCGTTCAAGATGCTCGCCCGCGTCTCGAAGATTCAGCAGCAACTCATCCAGTCATGGGGCGTCCTCGCGACGTTGACACCGGCCGAGTATTTAGAGTTCCGAGATCAACTCGGCTCGTCCTCTGGTTTTCAGTCTTACCAAAACCGACAGATCGAATTCGCACTCGGCTTCAAAAACGCACGGACGCTCAGTGTTTACGCACACGATAAAAAATTGTATCCATTGCTCGAAGGCTCGCTACAGGCTCCTAGCATTTATGATGTGACGGTCCGCGAAATGCATCGTCGGGGTCTATCGATTGATGCGAGCGTGCTCGAACGTGATGTCACCCAGGATTGGGAATGGAATGAAAGTGTCGAGAAGGCATGGGTCGAAGTCTATCGAGACGTCGATACGTATTGGGACTTATATGAGCTCGGTGAAAAGCTACTCGATATCGGGAGTCAGCAACAGATGTGGCGCTTTAACCACATGAGTACCGTGGAACGCATCATCGGACAGAAGATGGGGACAGGCGGCTCGTCTGGCGTGAACTACTTGCGTCGCGTGCTCGACCACCGTTTCTTCCCAGAGCTTTGGACGGTCCGGACATCACTATAAGAGGAGCTGAACGAAATGACTTGGATTGATGTATCACAGCCACTTCATGCCGATGTTACGACATGGCCGGGAGATACAAAATTTTCATATGAAATCGCGTGGCCAATGGCAGAGAGTGGTTCCGTCAATGTCGGGAAGATGACATTGAGTTTACATCTCGGGACCCACATCGATGCACCGTTCCACTTTGACGACCACGGGAAGCGCGTGATTGACCTCGATCCGTCCGTATATATCGGTCCAGCCCGTGTGATTCATCTACCGCATAAGGCAAAGATTGAAGCATCTGATTTGGATGGTCACGATTTGACTGGGGTCGAACGCCTCATCTTAAAAACGGATGGTTGGCCCGATAAGCACGTCTTTCCCGAGACAATCCCTGAACTGACACCCTCTCTTGCCGATCGTCTCGGAGAACTCGGAATCTTCTTGATCGGACTCGACTTACCGTCCGTTGATGCGATTGACAGTAAAGAGATGAGCGGCCATCACGCGTTAGCACGAAATGGTGTGCATATCCTAGAAGGACTCGTTTTAGACAATATCTTACCGGGAGATTACGATTTGAATGCCGTCCCTCTCCCAATCGTCGAAGGGGATGGAAGCCCCGTTCGCGCATTGCTTCGCCCTATATTGTAAAGAGATAGCCGGAACCGGCTGTCTCTTTTTTGATTAGACAGGGATAGTCCGACGTTTGGCGAAATAGATGAGAAACTCTATTTGAAGAGAGGACATTCGATGAAGATTCTATTATTATCTGGCGGTGATGGAAAAAGACTATGGCCACTTCCGAACAATTCGAATGCCAAGCAATTCATTCGTTTATTTCCTAACAGAAATGGAATGAAACAATCAATGCTTGAAAGAGTTTACAGTCAACTAAAAATACAAGATTTAGACACTACACTTTCATTATCACAAATGTTCAGCAAAAGGACTGTGTCATTCATCAAGTTGGTACAGATACTAATATCATTTCCGAACCAACTCGTCGTGATACATTTCCCACTATCGTTCTCGGGGCAAGCTATGTGAACTACTCGCCACTTATTTGCTTCACAACTTGAAGTGGGAGCTTCTTGGGAAGACCGTGCTCTTACCAGCCACGGTTGTTTACCAAGCTCGTCGGGCAGTCCCTGCCCTGAATGGTTGTCAGTCGGCCAACATCAATAGGTTGAGGCTCGCATTGATGTCACGGTCATGGTGCGCGCCACAGGCACACGTCCATTCACGGACATCCATCGTCTTCTTCTCGCCTTTTGCTCCGCAAATGGAACAAATCTGGGTCGATGCGAACCATTGATCTGCCTTGATAAGCGTCCGTCCACAGAAGTTTGATTTGTATTCGAGTTGCCGGACGAACTCGTACCAACTGACATCTGCAATCGATTTGGCGACCTTGTGGTTCTTCATCATGTCCTTCGATGTCAATGTCTCCACGACGATGACTTGGTTCTCGTCAACGATCCGTCTCGACAGCTTGTGAAGGAAGTCCTTGCGTTGGTTGGCAATCTTTTCGTGTTTCTTAGCCAAAAGTAACTTGGCTTTTTCACGATTCTTGCTTCCGATCTTCTTTCGCGACAGCGCCCGTTGCGCCTTCTTGACCTTCGCTTCGGACTTCCGGAGGAGTCGGGGGTTGTCAATCTTCTCCGAGACCATCGCGTCGTTCGTCATGACGGCGAAGTGCTCCAGGCCAAGATCAATCCCGACCTTGTTCTTGGCTGGGATCCACTTTTCCTCATCTTGATTGACGAGGATGGAGATGAAGAACTTGCCCGTCCTCGTCATCGAGACCGTCGCCGACCGGATGACGCCCTCGAACGGACGATGTTGTTCGAACTTCACGAAGCCGATTTTAGGAAGTCTCACCTTGCCGTTCTCGATGCGGATCGTGCCGTGCTGGTTGTTCGTCGTGTAGGAGGCGCGCGACCGCCGTCTCGATTTGAACACCGGGAAGCCGCCCGTCCCGGCGAAGAACTTCGCGAACGCGGTGTCGAGGTTCAGCTTCGCGTTCGCGAGCGCGAGGCTGTCCGCCTCGGCGAGGAACGGGAAGAGGGGCTTGTAGGAGGCGGGTGTCGCCGGTTTCCGTCTCATTCCGCTTCCCGCTTTCGCCTCCTCGCGGATGGCGATGCGGTCCTCAAGTAGCTTGTTGTAGATGAACCGGGCGCAGCCGATCGTCTTGATGAGAAACTTGGCCTGTGCAGGCGTCGGGTGGAGCCTATATTTGTAGCCTTTCAGCATGTCTGTCCCTCCTCCCTACAGAAGATTATGATATATCCTCCTCGTCCGATACCCGTGGAAGGGGAGGGAGAATCTGACGGAATAACGAACTTTTGTTCGTCATATCTGTCACAGGGGGGAAAGACGTTTGGACCGGGCGATTCATCTCCCACCTACGCCGGACTTCGCCCCGAGACGCTTAGAGGAGGGAGAATTCTCGCCTGATTTAGTTAAAACCTATGAACAACGATACACAATTTCTCATTTCCCCATATAAATAAAAATGACCTCACGAGCTCTACCCGAAATCAAGGCATCGTGAGGTTTCTTCTTACTTATTTGATTAATTCGAGTTCGACCGGAATGTTTTCCTCCACTGTTTCACCTTTCAGATGATTGATTGCAGCTTCTACGCCCAACTTTCCAATCTCAGTCGGTTTTTGCGCGACGGTCGCTGCCATTGTTCCCTCTTCGACTGCATTGACTGCATCGTCTGTCGCATCGAATCCGATGACTTTGACATCACTCATACCAGCCGCATCAAGCGCTTGTACGGCACCGAGTGCCATCTCGTCGTTATGTGCGAATACAGCGACGATATCTTTGTTGTCTTGTAAAATATTCTCCATGACCGTCAATCCTTCCGCACGGTCAAAGTTCGCAGATTGTTTCGCGACTACCTCGAGTTTCCCATCGATTGCTTCGTTGAACCCTTGACCACGGTCACGTGTCGCAGATGCCCCAGGAATCCCTTCGAGCTCGACGACTTTTTGACCTTCACCTACGAGTTCAACCATGTAGTCACCTGCCAATTGGCCGCCTGCAACGTTATCTGATGCCACGTGTGCGACGACGTCACCTGTTTCAGCGTTACGGTCTACCGTGATGACGGGAATGCCTGCATCGTTCGCTGCCTGTACTGCCGCACCGACCGCTTCTGAATCCGTCGGGTTGATGAGGATCAAGTCCATTCCCTTTTGAATCATGTCTTCAACGTCATTCACTTGCTTCGCAGCATCGTTTTGTGCGTCCGCTACAGTCAAAGTCGCATCCATCTCTTTTGCCTGCTCTTCTGCCCCTTCTTTCAATGCGACGAAGAACGGGTTGTTCAATGTCGAGATGGATAAGCCGATTTCATAATCCCCATCTTTCGTTTCCGTCTCAGAGTTTGATCCTGGTTGTTCAGTCGAGCAAGCTGCCATTAGTACCATTGTCAGTGCGAGTAGCCAAGCTGTCCATTTTTTCATGTTCCGTTTCCCCTTTCGCGTGTTACGCGTTTTGTCGACGATCAAGTAATACTGCAAACAATATAACTGCACCTTTTACGACGAGTTGGAAGAAAGATGACACGCCGAGAAGGTTCAATCCGTTGTTTAACGTTCCGATGATGAGTGCCCCAATCAACGTTCCGACAATCCAGCCTCGCCCACCCGCAAGACTCGTTCCCCCGAGAACGACAGCCGCGATGGCATCGAGTTCATACGACGTCCCAGCCGTCGGTTGTGCGGAGTTGAGGCGCGATGTCAAAATGATACCGGCGAGTGCTGCAAGCATCCCGGATAGCGAGTAAATCATGATTTTGACTTTATTGACGCCAATTCCCATCAATTTAGCTGCTTCTTCATTTCCACCAATCGCATACGTATGACGACCGAATGTCGTTTTTTTCAAGATAAAATAAAGGACACCAAATGCGAGGAGCATCGTCAATGCCGGCACTGGAATAATCCAGAAATAGCCGCGCCCGAGCATCTCGAACCAACCGGAATCTCCGAGACCCGTGATTGGTCGACCGTCCGTATAGACGAGCGTCAATCCACGGTAAATCGTCATCGTGGCTAATGTCGCGATAAACGGCGCCACTTTCCCGTACGTGATGACCGTACCGTTAAAGGCACCGAGAAGAGCACCTGCAATCAAACCGAGCGCAACGGCCATAACGGCATGTTGACCATCCACCATCATACCCGCTACCAATGCGGACGAGAGAGCTAAAATCGATCCGACCGATAAGTCAATTCCACCTGTCAAGATGACAAACGTCATCCCGAAGGCAATCAAGGCATTGATGGACACTTGTCGAAGTACGTTAAAGATGTTATTTAATGATAAAAATCCTGGTTCGAGCGCCGTCACTACGACGACGATGACGAGTAGACCAAACAATGGACCTAACTTTTGTCCCCATCCGAGTCGACCCGGGCGCTTCAGTGCGGTCGTTGCTTTCAATTCCATATCATTGCCCTCCTGTCGCATACGTCATAACTTTTTCTTGCGTCGCCTCTTGTTTCGTGAGCGTACCAGTGATAACACCTTCCCTCATGACGACGATGCGGTCACTCATCCCGAGCACTTCCGGTAAATCAGAAGAGACCATGATGATGGCAACACCTGATTCCGCGAGATCGCTCATGATGTTATAAATTTCTTTCTTGGCGCCGACATCGACGCCACGGGTTGGTTCATCCAAAATCAAGACATCCGGCTCTACGCCCAACCATTTGCCGAGCACGATTTTTTGTTGATTTCCTCCAGATAACGATTTCACTTTTTGTTCCATCGAATGGTGCTTGACCCGCAGTTTTTGCAAGTACGTCTCCGCGAACGTCGCTTCTTGATGTTTCGAGATGACGGACCCTTTCGTCCGCTTGTCGAGTGTCGGGAGTGACAGATTTTCTCGGAGCGAGAAGTCGAGAAGCAAGCCTTCGCCTTTTCGGTCTTCCGTTAAAAAGGCGATGCCATGTTTGATGGCGTCTGCCGGAGTTTTGATGCGAATCGGCTTCCCGTTCAGTTTAATGACTCCCCCTTTATGAGTGTCTGCCCCGAATAGGGCACGCATCACCTCGGTCCGTCCCGCTCCCATCAACCCTGAGAATCCGATGATTTCTCCTGCGCGAACGTTGAACGATACATTGTGGAACCGGTTACCTATTAAATCATTTACTTCGAGCACGATGTCCCCGAGCGTCGCAGTGCGCGTCGGATACCGTTCACCGATTTCACGTCCGACCATGTCGCGTACGGTTTCCTCAAAGGAAGTGTCTTGAATCATACGTGTTGAGATGGACTGTCCGTCCCGAAGTACGGTAATACGGTCACACAAGTCAAAAATTTCTTCCATCCGGTGGGAGATGTAGGTGATGGATACTCCCTGGTCCCGTAATGCCCGTGATACGGCGAAGAGTGCCTGAATTTCGCGGTCCGTCAAGGCAGCTGTCGGTTCATCCATGACGATGACTTTCGCGTCCGTCATGAGCGCCTTCGCAATCTCAATCATCTGTTGCTGACCGACAGATAAATTGCGTGCCACTTCATTGACGTCCATGAAGACATTCAATTCTGCTAAATACTCCCGAGCCCGCCTCGCCATCTCTTGCTGTTTGATTGTCCCAAACGGCCCCGTCAGTTCTCGACCGAGAAACAGGTTCTCCGTCACCGTCATCTCAGGTAAGATATTGAGTTCTTGATGAATGAAGGCGATGCCTTCTTGCTCCGCTTCTTTTGGGTGCTTGAATTGCCGTCTCTTCTCATCGATCAGGATCTCTCCTTCATCTTGAGCGTGAAGACCGGTCATCACTTTCATCAACGTCGATTTCCCGGCACCGTTCTCACCCATGAGCGCATGAATCTCTCCAGGTAACAGTTCAAAATCGACTCCTTTTAAGACGGAGACTGGCCCGAACGACTTATGGATGCCTTTCAACTGAATATGCATCGAATCCCCCCTTAAAAAATGACCCCGGCGTGTAAGATAACGTTGGCGTAAGGTGTCGCTTCCCCAGTTCGAATGACGACTTTTGCTTTTGCGACTTCTCGTTTAAAGTCTTCATGCGAACACATGTCGATGCTCGTGTACCGTTCTTTCAGTGAATCCGCAATCGTCGGGTTGTGTGTGAGAATTTCCTCGGCAATTGTAATGCGCTCCACGACCATATCAGAGTCAACGGCATCTAGTACGTCTAAAAAAGAAGGTTCCCCGATGCGAAGACTGAGATCGACACGCTTCACACCGTCCGGAATCGGCAACCCGCAATCCGCGATGACGACTCGATCCGTATGTCCGAGGTCAGCAAAGATTTTAGCTAAATGACTATTCAAAATTCCTTGTTTTTTCATCACACGCGCTCCAATCGTTGTTGTACATCTTGCCGTGTCGGCATACCGCCTTGTGCACCAAAACCTTCGACACTCATTCCTGACGCGACCACAGCAAATCGAACAGCTGCCTCTAGTTCACCCTGTTCACCAAGTGCGACAGCAAGTGCCCCGTTGAACGTATCCCCGGCTCCTGTCGTATCGACGACGTTCGCTCGAATGGCGGGTACGTGTCGCACCTGTTTCCCATCGTGGAATCGAACGCCATGGACGCCTTCCGTGACAAGTAGCTTGTTCGGATAGCGTTCGAGAACGTCATCCACGGACATTCCGTTAAATAAGTCACGGCACTCATGTTCGTTCGGTGTCAGATAAGTGACTTGTTCAACCACTTCTGGCGGAAGCGGTTGAGACGGTGCCGGATTGAGTAACACTGGAATCCCTTTTGACTGACAATAAGACGTCACTTGTTTGACCGTTTCAATCGGAATCTCGAGCTGTAAGAGTACGAACGACTGCTCATCGAGAAGTTGATTCAGTTCATCCTCCGTGAAGACGACCTTCTTGTTCGCCGATTGGACGACGACAATCGAATTATCCTCTTCTGCCAATACGATGTGAGCTGTACCGGTCACTTCATCTGGTATAATGCGAACGTGCGTGACATCGACGTTGTGCTGTTTGAAGTTTTCCACAACCTGTTGTCCGAATGGGTCACTTCCGACACAGCCGACCATCTTTACAGCGCCGCCTAACTTGGAGGCAGCGACTGCCTGGTTCGCACCTTTCCCCCCTGGAACGGTACGGAACGACTCACCGATGACCGTTTCCCCTGCTCTTGGACGTTTGTCGGACGTGACGACGAGGTCCATCGATATACTGCCAATGACAACAATGCGTT
The DNA here is from genome assembly GCF_018617735.1 of Exiguobacterium sp. s89. Taxonomy (NCBI): domain Bacteria; kingdom Bacillati; phylum Bacillota; class Bacilli; order Caryophanales; genus Exiguobacterium; species Exiguobacterium sp. s89. The sequence continues at coordinate 61,601 of NZ_JACSKS010000002.1, read as the reverse complement.
TCATTCTTTATCTCTCCTTCCGCTTTGTCGTTTGTCTTTCAAGTAACGTGACCGGTAATAGCATCTCTTTCGGTCGCGTGTCTTTCTTCTCAATCAAGTCCAGTAATCGTTCGGTCGCGACTCGTCCCATCTCATAGATGGGTTGCACGATGGTCGTCAGTGGTGGAGACGTCATCTCACCTAGCTCGATTCCGTCATACCCGATGACCTGCAGTTCTTCCGGGACACGAATGTTCCGACGGACGGCTTCCTGCAACACAGCGGCCGCAATCACATCGTTCGCTGCGAAGATCCCATCGAACGGCCAGGAATGGTCGAATAGTTGTTGGGATGCTTTCAAAGCATCTTTAAACGTGAAAGTCGATTCGGTCATTCCGACAAGCCTGTCTCCTGCCGCTTCGACGAATCCTTCCGTCCGACGTTTGACTGTCTTTAAATGATCCGGACCGGCAATATGTGCCAGTCTTGTCGCACCACGTTCTAGCAACGTGTCGGCCGCCAACTTCCCACCCTCATATCCGTCAGATATAACCGCATCGATGCCCGCTTTCACGATTCGGTCAAGTGCGACCATGGGTAAATCTAACGTTTCGTAATTCGGATTGTGTGAATGGTTCGTCGTGATAATCAAGCCATCGACGTGCATCGTCTGCAGGGCAATCAAATACGTCTGTTCTTTTTCAAGTTGTTCGTCCGTGTTACATAAGACGACTTGATACCCGTGCTGATTTGCAACGTCCTCAATCGCCCGAGCCAACTGTGGAAAGAACGGGTTCGTGATGTCTGGCATGATGAGCCCAATCAAATTAGACGATTTTTTATAGAGTGAACGCGCGACTCGATTTGGTGCGTAGTTCAATTCCGCAATCGCCTTTTCAACCGCTTCTTTCGCCTCTTCGCTCACATATCCGCTTTTGTTCATGACGCGTGACACTGTCGCCACCGAGACGTTTGCGTGTTTTGCCACTTGCTTGATGGTCGCCATTTGACATCCTCCGTTCTGGAAACGCTTACAAAACCATCTTAATGTGTAACCGGTTACATATCAAGGGTTTTTTTATGATTTCATGAAAAAACACACTGAACTCATTCTCAGTGTGTGATTGAAACAGGGTTTAGTTGTACATAGACGAGGCAATCTACCGTTCGCCCATCGAGTCGGGTCAATTCTTGCGTTTTCGTGAACGCATAAGTGAACCCACATTTCTCAACGACGCGTCGCGATTGATCATTGAAGCTGAAATAGCCGCACCAAATCCGCTCTAGCTTTAACTCTTCGAATCCGAATCGAATCATCGCCTGAACGGCTTCCGGCACGTAACTATTCCCCCAATGATCTGGACTGAGCACATAGCCGATCTCACGTTGTGCATCATGTTGAATCGACGGATCCGGTCTTCGATCATGTAGTCCGATGCTGCCGATCACTTGCCCGGTCTCTTTCAAGACGATGGCCCATACATCGGCTTCCTCGATAAACAGTTGAATAACGTCCCTCGTTTCGTCAATCGATTCATGGGGTGCCCAACCCGCCATCGGTCCGACACGCTCATCTTTTGCGTAATGATACATATCTTCTGCGTCTTCTAACGTGAACGCTCGTAACATCAATCGTTCTGTCTCTAGAGTGATCATATCAACCCGTCCTTTTACTTTGAGTTGTTTCCTCCACCGACCTAATGGGAAACGTTAGGCGAGGAGGTATAACGATGCCATTTGATTATGATTTAAACTTTGATGAAATCGACTTCCGACAACAACCCGAACTGTACCGAGTCGGTCGTGGTGAACAAGGGGTACTACTCGTCGAACCGTATAAAAGTGAGATTTTGCCCCATTGGCGATTCAAGACGCCAAAGATCGCCAAGCAATCCGCTGAAGAAATCATGGAATTGTTTGAAGCGTATCGCGCAAACGATGATTTCGTCGGGATGGATATGGCCCGAAAGTTCATCCAAATGGGCTATACACGGGCCCGGCGCTATGCCAATTATAAAGGCGGTCGTAAATATAAAGAAGACGGTGACATTCATGAGCGTCAAATCGATGAGGAGAAGGCAGAGTCCGCTCGTATCTTCAAAACGTATTGGGATCAGCTCCGTGCCGATGACGATTATTTACGACGTAAAAAGGCACATCAAAAACAGTACGGGTGAACTACTCGCCACAAGCGGAACAAATTTGCGTTGATGCGTACCATTGATCTGCCTTGATGAGTGTCCGTCCATAATCGCCTGATACGTCATCATCTCCTCAATTCCTTCTTCAGAGGGAGTTTGATTATAAAAGTCATAAGGAGCTACGTAGGTCCATTCTTGAATTCGACTTGCCCATTCACGTGTCATTGCTTGGTGATGCATTCGTCTCCCCTCCGTGCTCTTTTGCTCGGTTTACTATGTAAAAAAAGATGAGGTTTCCCCCATCTTTATTTTCGAACCCATTCTGCCGTCATCGCGACATCAGCCGTATGCATGAGATTGTGGATTGGACATCGTGCTTCGACGCCTTTCCGTAATTCCGCAATCCGCTCATCCGATTCGGTCGTGTCGAGTACGATTTTCATATGAACCGACTCGAAGTAAGTGCGCACACCTTCCATCCCTTGGAACCCTCGTGGATCGAGTGTCCCTTCCGTCACGAACTCGACCCCTTCATACTCAAAGCTCATGTCCTGGGCGACATAAGCAATCATGACGGTCGTACAAGACGATAATGCTCCGAGAAGATATTCGAGTGGGTTCGGCCCCATATTCGTTCCACCGAGTCGCTCCGGCTCATCTACGATAAAAGGGGTGTGTTCTCCTACACGCACAGTCGTCTTGACGCCTCCAGCCTCTCCTTCGGCGCGCATCGTCACTAACGGTCTTTCTGACATGTTCCATCCTCCTCTCAATGATTAACCATTTCTATGTTCCCGTTATGTTGGACCATGTAACGCCTCATCATAAACCGCATAATCATTTTTGCCGTCTTGTTTGATTTGGTACATCGCCTGGTCTGCTTTATGAATCAATGTATCTAAATCAATTCCTTGGTCCGGGGCATGACTGACTCCGATACTCGCCCGGATTGGAATCGTCACATCCGACGTTTGGTACGGGTTCTGATTTAACGTCAGCTGAAGTTCGTGAATAAATGCAAGCACTTCAGAATCTGTTAAATCGACTAAATAAATATAGAACTCATCTCCTCCGACACGGGATGCCAAGCCGACGTCTCGTGCCGAAGCTTCCAACAGTCCACCTAAATGTGTTAAGAAATGATCACCGATTTGATGGCCATACGTATCGTTGACCGCTTTGAAACCGTCCAAATCGATGACCAGCAAAGATAGTCGCGAGGCACTCAGGAGCGCATGGTCTGCTTGTTCATAAAACGCACGGCGATTAGCCAATTTCGTAAGTGGATCATGGTAGGCGAAAAAGCGGATCGTCTGCTCGGCCTCTTTGAACGAATGGACGTCCCGAATGATGATCATCCCATGAATCGTTCGATCGATATCGACAAAGTCCCCATCGATAACGACGTACCGTTCTTGTCCAGACTTCGTCATAATTTTCGTTTCGAACTCTATAAACTTTTTACGTGTCCGAAAGTGTTTGGTGTAGTGTTCCATCCACTCTGCTTTTTTCTTTTCTGGCAACAAATCGACAAACCGTTCATTCACGACGCGGACCGTATGAAACAATGTTCGCGCAGCCGGATTCGCACTTTCCACCCTACCATCCGGGTCAATCAACAAGATAGCGGATGGATTTAAATTATAGAGTGTCCCATATCGTTTAACATAAGAGGTTAAGAAGTCTAAACGATTCATCGCGATGACGAGCGCCACCGCCCAAACGAGCCCTCCATACATATAAGAGTACGGTGGAATAAATCCACGGAATTGAAAATAACCGAACACGATGTCCCACACCAATATGACTAATGCCGTCCAAAATAACATCCGTAATACCCGCTGATGTTCCCTACGTTCTGTTCGTCGTAACGCATAAAAAATAAGAAAGATAATCAGGGTGTGAAAAATATTCCCGACAGTTAAGGTAACCAAATAGGATGAATTGAACTCAGGATAAATCCAAATTCCGACCTGTTCGAACCGTTGACTGTTCGTAATATTTTCTCTCTGCACGTACGTCAACACGATTGGAATCAATGGCAAGTAGACAACCCATGGATACAGCCAACGTGGCGCCTTCGCACCGATACCCGTAATGTTCAATATGAAATGAATGGAGAAGATAAAGATCAAGATGCCGGCATTCCCAAACCAATAGGCAATGAGTGCCGGACTATATTCAATCGGAGAAAGATGGCGAACGAATTCCGCTAAGAAAAGCATCGAATAGCCAAACACAAACAGGCTCAGCAAACGATGCTCGACTTTATTCGGATTTCGTTGAAAGACATCGAGTGCTAAAAAGCCGAGTAAAAATGACGGCAACAAATAGACCGCCAGATAAATGAACATCTCGGTCATGCGGAACCTCCTCACCTATTCATAATTCTTCATTTCGCTATTCTGCTGACTTTTCCCTCTTTAACGCGACAAAAAACGGGATGAGCCACATCCCGTTCTTCATTCGACACATTATAACGTTTCTTCGATTGGGGTATCCCCTTTAATCAAATCAATCGCTTTGTTCTGCGCATTTGCATGGTTATGGAGGACATGCACCAAGAATGATGCCACGTCTTCGCGTGGAATCTCTCCACTTCCCTCGAATTGCGTGTTCACTTTTCCCGTTCCCGCATCATCTGTCAATGCGCCCGGACGAACAATCGTGTATGTGAGTCCACTCTGTTCGAGTAAGCGATCGGCATGATGCTTCGCTACGTAGTACGGCTTCATCGAATCTGGCCAAGCTGAGCGATCCTCTGCTTTTAAGGCACTGAGCATGACGAAGTGTTTGATGTTCCCGTTCGCTTGTGCTGCTTCGATACTCTTCGCTGCACCATCTAGGTCAATTAAAAGGGTTTTGTCTGCTCCAGTGCTTCCACCAGAACCAGCCGCGAACACGATGACGTCCATCCCGTCGATTGCCTTTTCCAAGTCCGCTACTGAACCTTCGAGGTCGCCAAGTACAGCGTTGTATCCTTTTGACTTGAAGTCATCGAGCTGCTCTTCTTTACGAACCATCGCTGTGACGTGATGCTTCCCTTCATTGTGTAACTTTTCTACCAATTGATGGCCAATCTGGCCGTTTGCACCGATAACAAATACGTTCATCTGTCTTCCTCCTCAAAAATTGAATTCAGAGACAAGCGAAACGCCGGGTAGCTTCTGCTACATCCGGTGCAGAAGCGATGGCGGAGATGACGGCAACACCGTCTGCCCCGTCATCAATAATAGCAGGGACATGATCGGGACGAATGCCCCCAATCCCCACAATCGGCAGCAGTGGATAGTGTCGACGAACTTGTTGAATCAGTTCCGTGCCACGCACAATCCCTGCATCCAGTTTACTTCGCGTCTCATGAATCGGACCGATGCCGACATAATCTGCGAACGGAAGAGCTGCACTGACTTCCTCCATCGTATGGACCGACACCCCTAACCATTTATCAGGTCCTAGCCGTTCTCGAACTTGTTTGGCAGGTAAGTCATCTTGTCCGACGTGGATGCCATCCGCGTCAATCGCGAGCGCCAATTCAACATCGTCGTTGATGATGAACGGGACCTTTGCTTCTCGACATTCATGTTGGAGCGTCCTTGCCATCGCTTCTTTTTCATCTCCATACAATGCATCTTTACCTTTTTCGCGAAATTGAAAACATGTCACACCACATCGAAGTGCCGTTTTGACGGTCGTCACCAAATCGGATGCGTCCGTCGTTCCACACACAAAGTAAAGGCGAAGCTGCTTAGCGAGCGCTTGTTTCGTACAGAACGTCAACGGTAATCACCTCTTCTTTCGCTAAACGATGTCCCCAATGATTGGTCGGTCCATGCCCGTTCCCAATCAATAATCCATGTGCAATCGCCTGATGAATGAATCGTTTTGCGTCAACGACCGCTTGACGTAGTGTCTTCCCATACGCTAGTTCAGCTGTCAATGCGGCAGAGAACGTACATCCCGTCCCGTGCGTATCTTTCGTTTGGATTCGAGGTGCTTTTACGCGGAACGCTTCAGACTCGGTCACGATTAAGTCAACGGCTTCTACATCATTCGAATGTCCGCCTTTGATAATCACGATATCGACGCCAATGGCTCGAATCACCTGCGCTGCCTTCATCCGGTCTGCCTCGGTCCGAATCTCCATCCCCGCCAACACTTCTGCCTCTGGAATATTCGGGGTCACGATGGTCGCCTGTGGCAACAGCTTCGTGCGAAGTGCTTCGACCGCACTAACTTGCAACAAAGAGGCGCCCCCTTTCGCTACCATGACAGGATCGACGACAACATGTTCGAAACGATATCGTTCGAGCGCCTTCGCCACCGCTTCAATTCGTTCAGCGTCCACCAACATTCCGGTTTTACAAGCGGTGATGCTAAAATCATCAGCTACCGCATCGATTTGTCGGGTAATCATTTCCGTGGAAATAGCCTCAATTCCATGTACCCCTAGTGTGTTCTGGGCTGTGATTGCAGTCAGCACGCTCGTCCCGAATACGCCGAGCTCTTGAAACGTTTTGAGATCGGCTTGAATGCCGGCTCCTCCGCCTGAATCAGATCCTGCAATTGTCAAAACTTGAGGTTTCATCATGTCGACACCTCGATTCGATTCGTCGGAATTGTATGTTGCGTCAATTGATGGAGGGCATTTAAAAAGTGAATCGGAAAGTCTCCCGGTCCTTCTGCTCGCTCACTCGCTAGCTCACCGGAATAAGTATAGCCTGACATGGCGGTCACCGTCGCTTTAAGGGCGTTCTTTTCGACTGCTAGACAAGCTCCGACCACTGCACTGAGTAAACATCCCGTACCGGTCGTCTCAGTCATGCGTTTCGTCCCGCCGTGTATTTCCATGACGACGTTCCCGTCGCTGACCATATCTTCTTTTCCAGTCACGGCCACGACACATCCGTATCGTTTCGCTGCTTCAAGCGCCAATTGTCGCGGTTCGCATGCACCGTCTCCAACATCGACACCACGAGCTGCCCAATCGACACCAATCAACGTCGCGATTTCTCCTGCATTTCCTCGAATGGCCGTGACACGCACGTGACGCAAAATACGTTCGACCACATCTCGTCGGAATGACGTCGCCCCGACTCCGACCGGGTCGAGTACAATGGGGCATCCTGCCTCGTTCGCCGCCTGCCCTGCACGAATCATCGTGGCTTCGGTCATCGTACTAAGTGTCCCGATATTTAACACGAGCGCATCACTTATAAATGTCATCTCTGCCACTTCTTCGATTGCATCCGCCATGACGGGAGAGGCACCGATGGCGAGCAGTCCATTCGCCGAAAAATTCGCCACGACTGTGTTCGTGATGTTGTGAATGAGCGGTGCCTGCTTCCGAATCTCACTCCAAATCTCATGTCTCATTGGTTGACCTCCTGTGACAATGTCCACGACTCAAGTGTCCAAGCCATTTCCCAAAAAGCGACTTCGTAATAGCAACTCTTCAAGAACAGTTTCGTATAACGCACACGCTCTTCTTCTGTCGCTTGTCCTGCGAGCTCATCTAATCGATCGATTTGTTCTTCCACCAATTCGCGGAACCACTCTGAGCCATACGTCGCAATCCAGGCCGAATAAATCGGATGATCAGGACGCTTGTCTTTAAGACGTTCGCCAATCTCGTAATACACCCAGTAGCACGGAAGGATCGACGCGAGCACGTCCCCGAGTGTCGGTCCTGCCTGTTGCATATGGAGCGCATACGCATAAGCGGTCGGAGCCGGCTCGAATGTCGCCAATTCGACATCCGTTACGTCGAGCATCGTAAAGAACTCTCGATGAAGTGAGAGTTCCGCCTCAATCGTGTGTAAGGCATGTGTTAAAAAACGGCTTGATAGTTCCATCGTCGGTGCGAGCGTCGCCCCCTTCGCCTGCACTTTCGAAAACTGATTCAAATAATAAGAGTCTTGCATGACGTAATGTCTGAACTTCTTCTCATCGAGCGTTCCTTCTCCGAGTGAACGGACAAACGGGTGATGAAAGCTTGCTTCAAACAATCCATCTGCTTCCTGACGTAAGTGATCTGTAAATTTCATATGAACTCCCCCTTATAACAGATAAAAGACGCCGCCTCCCATAACGGAAGCGGCGTCTCGAACAGTCATATCTAGGTGAAGCCATATGAGTCGTTTCGCCCACTTCCCTACGCTAGCGTGAACTAGATCAGGTTCAAAGGGTCTGGACCATGTCCATCTCAGCCGCGTAACGCGACTCCCCTAGTGGCAAACATTATGAAATTCAGTCGTCTTCGACCACATTCTATCAATTTTTTCATCAATTGCAAACCTTTTCCGATCCCGTTTTTCATTCTTCGCTTCGGGAATGGGTAAGGAAGCACATTGATAAGAAAAGGATGTGGACAGAATGAATACGATTTTATTGACGATTGCATTACTCTTCATCAGCTTGAACGTGTTTTGGTTTTTCAAACGTCAAACGTATAAACAGACAGGATTTGATGGGAGGTTGTTCGCTCAGTTATTCGTCAGCCTATTTGGTGTCATGTTAGGGTTCACGTTGATTTATTATGCGCTATCTCGCGATTCAGTCATTCTTGTGACCTCCCTCGAATCCATGAATGCTGTTGAACCGACTTGGGAAAACCTCCTGTACTTCAGCGGGGTCACCCTACTATCGATTGGCTTTGGTGATTTGTTGCCAATCGGATTGACCCGATTATTCGCTATCATCGAAGGCGCAATCGGTATTTTATTACCGAGTGCCTTCTTCATCAAATCGATGTATCAGAAAGACGAGTGAAGATTTTCTAGCGTCCGGTGATGAGCAAAAACATATTGAACGCGACGAGACCAAGAGGAAGCATCGCAACCAAAATGATTGGCCATTTCTTTAAACGAATGCCGACAAAGAGGACGAGACTTCCGACTAAAAGGGCAATAAATGTCGTATATGGATTCATGAAAAAACGCTCCTTTCTCTATAAGGAGCGTTTCCCGGCTCTCGCCGTCATTAATCGTTCGAATGTCGAAGTGTTGCACATGCAGCACGGACGCGTCTCGCTTCTTCCTCCTGAAATACGAAATGGCCTTGTTCGGCGACGCGTTGCGCGCAAAAGAAAAAGAGTGATTGTAATCGGTCATGCGTGTCCTCAATGGCGCTCAGTTCAGCCGAGGCATACGTCGCCCCGAGCATCTCCCATAACTCTTCCGGTAAATGGTCGCGCATCCCGTCCCCTGACTTCCCAAGATTCACCGAGAAATCTGTCGCATAACCGATGTTCCATTCCATCATCTGACGGAGCATATTCCGCATGATGTCGAGGTGGTCGAGCGCATATAGCACTTGATGCCGCTTGATTCCTTTGACGACATAGAGCGACACCCACCAAAACTCATTCCAACAAGCCGCATACTCGTCAGCAGACGGATGTTTCACACGATACGATGTGTCTGACGGCGTCACATCTGGATGATCATCTCGGTCAAAGATGATTTGACTGAGCGAGTCGGCTTCGAGCATCGCTTCAAGTTGATCAACACACCGAATCGTCAAATCAATACGGTGTCCGTCTACATATTGCACTAAAAACGTTACATGTCGTTCGGGATCAGACGTCTCAGGTGTCTGCATAATCAAGACCTCTCCAAACATGTCGATCCATGAGCGATCGGCCGCAACCGCTCTTACATCTTCTACGTAAAAGGCAAGATCGACATCCTGATACGGGTCTGGTCGGATGTTCGGATTGACGAGCGAGCCGTTCAAGACGACCGTTCGGATGTATTCACGTTCTGTTGCGAACGCAACCAGCTGTTCAATGATTTGTTCCGGCTTCATTCTACAATCGCCCCCAATGAGCGCGCGACTTGGATCGCCTGCATCGCGTCTAATTTTGTTTGCTGTAACGTCACGTTCGAAAAATCAACCCCATCGACGAGTGCTCCTCTGAAGTCGGCACCACGACACACCGCATGTTGAAGTGTCGCCCGGGACAAGTCCGCCTGATACCAAACCGTCTCGGTCAAGTCAGTTCCGTACAGGTCCGCCTCAATTAAACGTACATGGGACCAATCCATCTTTTTGAGCGACACGTGACGAAGATTGACGAACGACCAGTCCCCCTCTTTTACAAGAACGCCTTCAAACTGACTTTCTTCAAAAGATGACCCGGTCATTTTACATTGTTCAAACTCACTCGTGAACAAGTTGGCACCATGAAACTGACAGTTCAAAAATGAACTGCTGACATGACGGGACGCGTTCCATTTCGAATCCGTGAAGTCACAATTGATGAACTGACAGCGCTCCGTTTGTAGTTCTGTTGCATCGACGTATGTGAAGCGACAGTTCTCGAACGTGACGTGTGACAGTTCTTCGTCTCGGAGTGTCACGTCACGGAAATCTTCGTCTCGATATTGCGTATGTGGTTGAAACATATGATCTCTCCTTCAGGTATACTAGAACAGATTACAAAGATTGGAAGTGATATAGATGGACATCGTATTTCCGACTGAACACGGCGTCTTCAATTACCGCGTTGCCGGTATTTTTGTAAAAGACGACCATTTATTGATTCACCGAAACGTCCGGGATGACTTTTGGGCATTACCCGGAGGTCGCGTGACGCTCGGTGAAGAAGCCGCAACCGCGCTCGCACGCGAGCTTCATGAAGAGTTGAACATGCATGTGACCGATACCTCGTTCGCTTTCGTGCACGAGAATTTATTTACGTACAACGACCAACCGTTTCATGAGATTGGACTGTACTTTTATGTAGATGGTGACCTCCCGCTCCAAGACGGCGATTTTTACGGACCTGAAAGAGATCACCTGATTTATCGTTGGCAAAAGCTTGACCGTCTCCAAGACGTCACGCTCTATCCAGAAGTATTGGGTCAACTCCCGAACCGTTTGCCAGTTCATTCACTAAACCCGTCTTGAACTTAGAGAAGCGATTTCAACTCATGTAAATGTCGAATCTCATACGTCGACTCCATCGTCGCGGCCACTTCTTTCGGATTGAACCAGCACGTATCTAGACCATACATCCGCCCACCGGCGATATCTGCCGTGACCGAGTCGCCGATGATTAAGCCTTTCTCTGGCGTTACATTTGGAATTCGGTCGAAGACATAGTCAAAGAACGGCTTCATCGGTTTTTGCGAGCCGGTCGCATCCGATACGAAGACGTCTTGGAAGTACGGCAATAGTCCCGATGACTCTAACCGTTTGAATTGAGTCACCGTCACGCCGTTTGTGACGATATAGAGCGGATAGTCAACGCTCAGCGTTTGTACAATTTCTAACGCACCATCGATCATGTGTACGCCTGCATGTAAATAGTCACGATACTGCTGTTCGACATATGGTCCATCAACCGTAAGACCGAGCGAATCGAATAGTTTCGTGTGACGACCGACGAGTACTTCCTCGCGGTCTACTTCCCCACGTTCAAATGCGCGCCACAGGGCCGTGTTGATGTCGACATAGCGCGACTTCACCTCATCCGTCATCCGGACATTGTAGGATGCGAGCAATTGCTCCAAGGCGACGTGCTCACTTTGTTTAAAGTCTAATAGCGTGTCATCAATATCAAATAAAATGGCTTCATAACGTTTCATGGTTCTTTCTAACCCCTCTCTTCGTCTAACTGTACAGGAAGTAGAAACGAACATCAAAAAAAGGGGGATAAACGTAATCCCCCTTTATCTTTTCTTGACGATGAACCGGATGGCTAAAACATCAGACTTGATTCTCTTTATTTTTCTTGGCCCAGACAAGAAAGAAAATTGCCATTCCGATGAAAAAAATCAACATCGAAAAAATCAATTGTTGCTCAAGTGGTAAACTCGTGCGAGCAAACGCATATTGCGGTCCAAATAAAAGAATCGGAATGATTAGATTAATCCATGTTTTTGTCCATACAGAGACGATGAGTAATGTAATTACACCAATTCCGAACAATACAAGTTGACCGACCGGACCGAAAACAACCGTCGGAGTTTCAATGAAGATATCAAGCACCATCAAACCAAGAAATGATAACATTGGAATCGCAGCAAGCACGACATAGGTTACACCGTTTTTGAATTTGCTTTCCTTCGAGCGAACCGCCATAGTACGGAAAGCTTGTGAAGCAGCTAATAAGAAAAGGATTGCTACAAGTGGGAAACCAATCATTTGGATTGTTGAGAACGTCATCTCACCTTCAATGAAATTGCCAATAATAATGTATGCGAACAGGTTTGAAATCATCATCACAATGACTTTGATAAATTCATTCATGTCGAATGCCATCTCATGACCAATATACTGCATGTAGGATTTCGGACTTTGTCCAATGACATCGTCCACATCCTTCCCTGCTTGCTCCGCTTCTAACAAGTGATCCTTTAACTCAAAGACAATATCTTTCACCTCAGTCTCGGACTTCCCGCTCGACATGAGGTATACCGATAAATCATCTAAAAAATCACGACTTTTCTTTGAAAGTTCCATCTTTATTCTCCTCCCTGAGTACGCGGTCGACACCGCTTGAAACTTCTATCCAACGTTGTTTAAAGGCTAGTAATTCTTGTTGACCCACTTCCGTTAAAATGTAGTACTTCCGCTTTGGGCCTCCGGATGGAAGTTCTTTTTGAACCGTCTCGACCCATCCTTCTTTTTTCATCCGTAGCAGAACGGGGTAAATACTTCCTTCGCTCACCATTGTAAATCCATACGCCTGTAACTTTTCAGACATCTCGTAACCGTATGTCTCACCTTTACCAATAATGGCTAATAGACACCCTTCAAGCAGACCTTTTAACATTTGACTCATTGCCATGGCGTAACCTCACTTTCAATCAACTATCTTGTTATACATAATAGTAATGGAAACTAACCCCATTTACAACTACTTTGTAAAACAAGTTAGTTACACTTTTGGATGTTTATTTTTCTAAAACAAGTGAATACTTCTTATGGTGAAGAAAAAATAAAGGAGTGTTCAAATATGCATACAGATTTTACGAACATGTACATCAATGGTGAGTGGGTAAGCGGATCAAGTGAAAAGTCGATCGACAACGTCAACCCATTCTCGAACGAGACTCTCTTCTCGATTCGTTCAGCGGATGAAGATGACTTGAATCGTGCTTATGAAGCAGCGAAAGCGTCTCAAACGGACTGGGCTGACATGGTTCCCCAGGCACGCCGTGAGTTGATTGAGAAGTTTGCCCAGCTGACGATGGACAATAAAGACCTAATCGTTGACTGGCTCGTGAAAGAGTCTGGGAGTACACGTATCAAAGCGGAAAGTGAATTCGCCGCATCGATGGCCATCATCAAAGAAGCCGCGACGTTCCCATTCCGTATGGACGGGCTCATCAAACCTTCAATCGTCCCGAATAAAGAAAACCGAGTATATCGTAAACCACTCGGGGTCATCGGCATCATCAGCCCGTGGAACTTCCCGCTCCATTTGGCTGTCCGCTCGATTGTGACGGCTCTTGCGACCGGAAATACGGTCGTCGTCAAACCGGCTACAGCGACACCGGTCACAGGTGGTCTCCTATTCGCATCCCTCTTCGAAGAAGCCGGTCTCCCGAAAGGTGTGCTCAATGTCGTCGTCGGACGAGGATCTGAAATCGGCGATGCGATTGTCGAACATCCGATCCCACGTCTCATCTCGTTCACAGGTTCGACCGAGGTCGGGCAAGGAATTGCGGAGAAGGCAGGTCGTCTGCTGAAGAAAACAGCACTTGAGCTCGGTGGAAATAACGTGTTCGTCGTGCTCGATGATGCCGACCTCGACCGTGCCGTCGAATCAGCCGTCTACAGCAAGTTCTTCCACCAAGGACAAATCTGTATGTCGACGAACCGAATCCTCGTCGCTGAATCGATTCACGATGAGTTCGTGGATCGTTACGTTGAGCGCGTTAAACAGTTGAAAGCGGGTGACCCGAACGAAAAAGACACGCAAGTCGGTCCGCTCATCGATCATGACCAAATCGATCGCATTTTAGAACAGATTGAAAAAACGGTCGATGCCGGTGCGAACGTCCATACTGGCGGGACAGCGGACGGCAACGTCCTCGAACCGACCGTCCTCAGTGGTGTAACGAATGACATGCCGCTCGCGAAAAATGAAATCTTCGGTCCGGTCGCGGTCATCCTTTCGTTTAAAGATGACGAAGAGGCGTTACGTCTCTCGAACGAATTACCATATGGATTGAGCGGTGCCGTCCACGGCTCGGTTTACCGTGCGACCAATTTTGCACGAAAAGTCGAAACCGGTATGATTCACGTCAACGACCAGTCGGTCAACGATGAACCGCACATGCCGTTCGGGGGCGAGAAAAACTCTGGTCTCGGACGCTTCAACGGCGAATGGGTACTCGAAGAGTTCACGACGCTTCAATGGGTGTCCATCATGCATGAACGTCGCGAGTATAAACCGTTCTTTTCTTAATACAGTCAATACGAAAAAACCAGGCTTGTCGGCCTGGTTTTTGTGTTGATTCTTCATTCAATGATCTCACGAAGTCGATTGGGGCTTTTCAATCACGACTTTTCCATGTTCATCTAGGAGAGGTGTCATCCCACTCAATCCTAATCCACTAGTCATTATGTAATGAACGCCCGTATAGCGATCCATGACAATCTTAATGATCCCACCACTCATATGCTGTTTCGACTTCAATACAAATCGTTGTCCCACGACATACCTTCTTCCTCTTTTTCAATTTAGAATGCCTTCACAATCATCTCATATCCACACGGAACATATACCATTTTTAACCATTTGAATCATTCTAAGAGCTCATTTACATCCTTGATGTGTTCTTCATCAACTTTGAAATACTCACTACTTTCCATACCTTTTGAAAAAACGAACTCGTCGCTGTCAGTTATCCAAAAGTTCACCATCAATTCCATTGTCGATTCAGCCGGATTATTGATGGTCACTACATATTGAGGAAGCCCTTCTGGACGTTCATTTGTGATTGAACTCGTTTCAATAAACATTTTAAATTCCTCAATTTCATCGTCATCCGTCATCCTATTTTCAGAGTACACAATCGTTTATTCATCAGTATAATTTCCAACAACTAGCTCCCGATCTTGTTGACCACATCCCATTAAAATAAATAACGGGATCACACTGAAGAAGGTAATCATTTTCTTCAAAGACATGTTCTCCCTCCTCCATATTTTAAATACGCTTACATATTATCATAGGCCATACTTTACAAAAAAGACGAACCAGGTCGCATTTCACGCCCCAATTCGTCGACAGTCTAAATCTTTAAGTTAGATTTTCTTCACGAACTCCGACTTCAGTTTCATCGCGCCCAGTCCCTCGATTTTACAGTCGATATCATGGTCACCTTCTACGAGTCGAATCCCCTTCACTCTCGTCCCTTGTTTGACGACAAGCGAGGTCCCTTTCACTTTCAAATCCTTGATCACGGTGACGGTGTCTCCGTCTTGAAGCGGGTTTCCGTTCGCATCTTTGATTTGGGACGCCGCTTCTGCTTCTACCGCCTCGCTCGGTGACCATTCATAGGCACATTCCGGGCATACGAGCAATGGACCATCCTCGTATACATAAGATGATTGGCATTTTGGGCAACTTGGGTACTCAGTCATAATGTTTCCTCCATTCGATTCACTCGTTCCAGTATATCGTATGGTGGTTCAGTCTTTCTAGACCGTTCATTCTTCTGTAGGCGATGCAGGGCCTTCTAAATCAAGTTGATAAAACGATAAATCAAGCCATTTTCCGAACTTATATCCGGCCTTTCGAATCGTACCGGAATGAACAAATCCAACTTTTTCATGAGCACGAATACTCGTCACGTTCGACGCGTCAATTCCCCCAATGACCGTCTTCATCCCTCTCGTTTCGGCGATACGGATGATTTCTTTTAAGAGCTTGTTACCGATTCCTTTCCCGCGATAACCGGGATGCACATACACGGAATGTTCGACCGTGTAATGGTATGCCGGCCATGGACGGAACGGTCCAAACGTCGCAAATCCCATGACGACATCATCCTCTACCCATACGATGACCGGACAGTCTTGCACTTTCTTTTCCTCATACCAGGCCACTCGATTCTCGAGCGTCACCGGTTCATAATGATAGACGGCTGTACTGTTCACAATTGCGTCATTATAAATATGTAAAATCATTTGAAGATCATCTCGGCGACAGTTGCGAATCATCCCCACACCACCTCTTCGTTTTTTTCATTATACGAATCTCATCTTCAAAAGACACGAAAAAAGTGACCGGTTAATCAAACCGGTCACTTCGGTCATGCGGCCAAGCGGTCACACATCGAGGCACATTCTGTACAGACTCGCGCGCATTCCTGACAATGTGCATGCTTATGTTTCTCGCACTCTTGTGCACATGCTTTACAGATGATTGCACAAGCTCGAGCAAGTTCCGGAACAAATGCCGAATCACGCGTCATCGCCTCAGCAAGAAAGGAACAGGCAGCAGCACATTCTCGGTCGAGTCGAATACAATCGACCATCATCTGTACATCTTTTTCCTCTAAACAAGATTCTAGACAATAGTTGCATGTCTCCACACATTCATGGAGCATTTCGAGTTCATTCGCATAAATTCGATGAGCCATACATCATTCCCCTTTCTCTTCTCCTTAAGCTCTTGACACGTTACTCTTCTTCCCTAATCGACAAAAGAAAAACGACCCGCTTCAAGAATCCGGATCGTTCACGAACTTGCGATATAAGCACGCAATTCGATTGAGAAACGTCGCATCATATTGTTTCGGCATGAAACGAAAGCGATAAAGACGATACATCCGTTTCAAATCTTCCCACTGATGATCGATTTGCTGGCCTTGTCTGAATCGTGCCAAATCGATTAAAAAAATTTGTCCGTTCGGGGTCAAAATAATATTTCTCAAATGAACGTCCGATGGGGTCAATCCGAGTAGCCTCGCTTGACGAAGTGATTCGTCCACTGCACTGATGTAAGTCGAATCAATCCAAATCCCCTCCGTCAGACACTCAAATAGCGTCTTTCCTTCGATGTAATCCATCACTATATATGACGCACCGGACTCATAGCACTTCGGAAAGTAAGGAAGTCCCTTTAGTTTTTCATAGATGGCCGCTTCTTCGGTTGCGATTTGTTCGTAACCTGGGAAGAACACTTTAATGACACGATCCTTTTCCTTTAAACGAAGCACGGCCGCACTTCTTCCAATCCCATGTAAATGAAGCTCTGGGTGCATCGCCATCACCTGAAACGAGTCGCCTATCCGATCGAAGGTGACGTCCGCATATTGTTCATAGTTACTCATCTGTCACGCCTCTTTTCTGTTTCTCATTATTATCATAGCTTATTCAAGCTCATTTGACTCTAAAATCCGCTTGAATGATCGCCAAGTGACGTTCTTTCTCTAAAGACGTATAATGAATGGCGAGTGAAAACTAAGGAGGAGTTATTATGCAACGCATCGCTTTAACAGAGGAACTATCATTTTCACGTGTCGTTCACGGAATGTGGCGTCTCGCTGATTGGGATATGACCCCGCAGGAACGCCTTACATTCATCGAACAATGTATCGAACTCGGCATCACAACTTTTGACCATGCTGACATTTATGGGGGTTATACATGCGAAGGGTTGTTTGGGGAAGCGTTAAAACTCAAACCTGAACTCCGTGACCAAATGGAGATTGTTACAAAAACGGGCATCAAATTGACAGGATCATTCAATCCGGGTCAAACGCTCAACTATTACGATACGACTAAAGAACATATCATCGCGCAAGCGGAACGGTCGTTGAAAGAACTCGCCATTGATTATATCGATACGCTACTCATCCACCGTCCAGACCCGTTGATGAATCCGGATGAAGTCGCTGAGGCGTTCATCACGTTACGCGATAGCGGTAAAGTACGCGAGTTTGGTGTATCCAACCATGTACCAGCCACACAGAACTTGCTCCAATCACGTTTGCCGTTCCAACTCGTGACAAATCAACTTGAACTGTCTCCGATGCAATTGAAGCACTTCGAGGATGGATCCGTTGACCTTTGTCATGAAAAACGGATGCCACTCATGGCCTGGAGTCCACTAGCCGGAGGTCAGCTCTTCAAAGATGAACAGTATGCGCCACTTCGTGAAAAACTTGAAGACATTCGTTCACGTCATAACGCGAGCGGGATTGACTCAATCGTGTATGCATGGCTTATCAAACATCCGGCGAACATCATGCCGATCATCGGATCAGGAAAAATCGAGCGTGTTCAGACAGGTGTCGATGCTCTTCAAATCGACCTCACACGTGAAGAATGGTTTGAAATTTTGAAGGCGGCACGCGGTCGAGATGTTGATTGAAGGAAACTTCATCAAATAAATTCCATACAATTAGAAAGTGATCATTTAGATGAAATATCGACTTTTTTCAATATCTCATGATATCAACGTTTTTTCGTCAAAAACCGACATGAGAAAAAAGTGAAAAAGTAAAATTAAGACATAATTGGTTTTATCCCCCGTCCAGTTCAAGTTGGACGGGTTTTTTGTTTTTTTTTCGAAATAACACTTTAATTTTCCTAAGACTAAAGTCACAAAAAAATGGTGCTAGAATGGTGAAAGTGATTCATTGAAGGAGAGTACCGATGTGAAAAAGTACCTGATTTTCAGTACCCTCGTTATCCTGATTTTTTTATTCGGATGCGAGGAAGAACGCGCACTCCGTCTCCAACCCGCTCCTGAATATTATCAAGGACGTGCCTTGTTACCAAATGGACAACAAATCGAAATTCCAGAATCCGATCGCGCAACCATTATCGAATTGTGTCAACCAGACAACGCGACGCCAACGATTCCAAGTGGCAAAAGACATTGGCTCGGGACGGTCACATTAACCCAACCATTGACTGATGTCACTTCCTTATCCGCTTTTCCGACAGCTACTTTTTTCACTGTCGAAAATAAATCATATGTTCAATGTCAATTAGACGCCCTCACGTATGTTACAAAAATTGATAAGATGCCTGAGAGTTTAAATGATGTTCAATATGCAGCTGATGCTTATCCTGATGTTGCTAAAATTCGGTTTGCCGAACCTCACGAATATGCGCATTTTGCACAAGAGATGAAAAATCCGATAGGTAATGAGCCCTATCCAGAGCGAAAAGGCATCGAACACACCCTTTTCCACCTCACCATGCCATTCAATGGTGAGTTCGAACTGACGTTTGAATCTTCAGATGGCGAAGAACACCTGACAATTCCAATTCAATCATCACGTCAACCTTATTTGTCATTCGGACTCGGGACCGAAAAATCTGACGATACGTTACAATATGCGATTTATACAAGTCATGACCAAAATGACTATCAGGAAGTATTACGACCGAAACAAGCTCATATGTCACAGATGTTTGGTGCGAAGATGGCCTCACAACTTCCCACAGTTCTTGTACCCGGCCACCGCTATCCACTCTATAGCTTTACATTTATGAATGAAGGAACAGCTCAGCGCCAAAACGTTTCACTTACGTATCATGAACCTAAATTACTATATGGAAAAGAATTGGACGAAAAGATTCATAATAAATTAAGTAGTCAACGTCATGTCATTTTCCATGATTTGGCACTTATCGGAACTGAATCAAAAGACGCCCCATTCCTCCAGCATGTCGGTCAAGATGAAATGAAATTTATTTTCCGCGCCATCAAACGAGCCAACGCGACCGCCTATGCAGGCAAGACCGCTTCCACACCTTATGTGACCCTATTTCAAGGGATATGCGCCCAAACGTTTGATGTTAGCTATGATGGTGCAGATGTGTACGTGACCAATTCAGAGACAGGCGCCCATTTTAAGCTACTACGTGAGGATGCCATCAAGTGGTATAACCTGTTTGAACAAAACACTTAATCCGACAGTTACGAATACGTCTGTCTTTTTGCATATTCATGAGGCAAATATAGTACAATGAGACACATTTTTTGGGAAGATAGAAAGGGAAAGGAGTGAATCTTTGTGACAAATCCATTTATACGTGACGTGAACCGTCATTGGCGTGTCTCCTATCGACAAAACGGATATCCCCATGTGCAACAAGGATGGGTATTACCACCTGAACAAAAAGAGGCATTCGATCCATTTATTTTGATGGCAGAGGACTGGTTCAAACGTGGAACGTTTTCTGACCACCCCCATCGCGGATTTCAGACAATCACATATGTCATCGATGGTCGCCTAGAACATATTGATAATCATGGCGGACATTCGATTTTAGACGCCGGTGATGTTCAATATATGAACGCCGGGTGGGCTGCTAGACACGCTGAAGAAGCGGTCGAAGATGATTTGATCCATACGTTGCAGCTTTGGTTAAATTTGCCGAAGTCGTTAAAAACGACAACGACTTCCTATCAGAACGTATACGTCGAAGACGCACCCGTTGTTTCCTTCGACGGTGGACAGCTACGTGTCTATTCTGGTGAAATCGCGGGAGTAAAGGGACCGATGGACAGTCTCGTTCCAATTACGATGACCGAAATATTGTTGAAAGAAGGCAGCGAATACGAACACATCCTGCCTGCGAACCATAACAGCTTTATGTACGTACTCGCTGGTTCGATTGAAGTTGGATCTTCTAGAACCCCGCTCCATAAAACTGATGTGGCGACACTGACGTTTGATGAAACATCTGAAGCGAAGAGCACATTTCGACTGAAGGCCACGACACGCACACGGGTGCTCGTCTATTCCGGAAAACCGATTCGGGAAGATTATATTGCGCACGGTCCATTCGTGATGAATACGGAAGAAGAAATCCGTCAAGCCTTCCGTGATTATCATAGCGGAGCATTCGGTCCCCCAGCAGTGAAATAAACAAAGGGAGCTTCTCGACATGAGAGCTCCCTTTACTGGTTATGATCGATCCGGTTGTAACACCGTCTGTTGTGTCGGAACATTTCCGATTGGTACAGTACGCTCGACGAGAACGTAACGCTTGCCTTCCACCTCAAACTTACGGTCGCCAAGATAGTGAGCGGCCTTTCCATCTTCGTATAGTTTCGACAAGATAGCAGGTACGTACTCTTCTAGCTTTGTATAGTGTTCATCAAGGGTCATGACGATATTGCCACCTTTATATCCGAGCCAGTAACTATAAAAGAACCAACCTAACGACAGTACTCCGAGAATTCCTAATCCAATTGTAAGTAGCTCCATCATGTTATTCCTCCAATTTTTTCATGACAATCTGACGTTTCGGGATAAACCCGATTTCGCCATAAAACGAAGCAGCATCCGTATTGCTCATCCAGTAGTCTAGTTCAATCGATTTGAATCGGTGGTCAAGCGCCCATTGCTCCATCCATTCCATCACACGTCGACCATAACCATTCCGTTGATACGTTGTGTCGATACTGATGTGATGAACATACACGGTTCGGACAGCTTGACGAAAAGCATTCGCTTCACTCACTTTCTCCTCGAACCATATGTAACCGATTGGAGTTGCTTCAAGCTGCATCACCATATAGTGATGGCCGTGTCTTCCAATCAGTGTTAAAAAGGCTTCATACATCTTCTCTTCCTCATACTCCGCAAAGAATTCTGGGTTCATCCGGAAATGATGCTCATGAATGGAACGATTCAACCGTGCGATGAGACGTGCATCGGTCGTAGGGATAAATGTGATCTCCATCATCCGGTATAGTTTGAAGAATTTCGATCTTCGTTCACACCGTGCGGTTTTTCAATTCCTCGCAACGTATGGTCATTCGAAGCTTGAGTCCCTTTCCCTCCTAGGCGACGTTGAAGCGGACGTGCCAAAAAGTAACCCACGAGGAGCGAAATAGGTAACACGATAAAAAATGTACCGAGTAGCGTCATCATATACCCTTTGTCTGTATCTCCGGCAATCATGCGGAGAAGAATGAACAGCCCTGTGAATATAAGTGCAGCCAAAGAGTATTCCACACATTTCCCGAGAAATCTTTTCATACGACATCTCCCCCTTTAAGGTTTGATGTATTATACGACCATTCCCATAAAAAGGTTTCAAACCCCATGATTTTCTTTATACCACTGTGTCGCTAGCCGTTCCGTCTCGATAATCCAATTATGCTTCCCTTGAATGTACCCCTCCATATCTTCTGGGTGCTGCGCTGCGAGTTGAAGTTTCAATGCACCATAGTCATCTCGCACGTCAGGAAAGGTACGTAAGTAATCTCGAAAGGCGAGGTGTCTGATGACATCCGGATTCCCCTCTTCAAACACATGCACGTGAACCGTTCTCTCTTCTTCCCCTTTACGGAAATAACGCCGCTTCGGAATACCGTATTCACCGAGTCCTCGATAACCGAGCGCTTCCATCCGCTCCATATACGCATCGACTCGTTCAATGTCCCGTACGACCGGCATCATGTCAATGATTGGTTTCGCTGCTAACCCTTCGACCGATGTGCTTCCGATATGATGAATCGAAACGAGTTCCTCTTCGAATAGTCGACGCAACTTTCCCGCCTCTTCTTCAAATTTCCGCTTCCATTCCGGACTGTACTTCACCACTTCGACTTTTCTCATGATTCGTTCCTCCTCACTAAAATAAATACTCTCTATTGTCATCATACCCTTTCTAAACATCGCTCGACACGACGGATTCCACTTCAAAAGGTTTGTACACAAATAAAATGGGAAACCCTATATTAATGACTTGAGAACTGGAGAGTGAATGGATATGTTGACCGAAGAACAAATCGAAACGTTTAAAAAACGACTGTTGAAAGAAAAAGCAAAGACAGAAGGATATATGGATAACCGGGAAGAGACATATGATGAAGGAGAGCTCTCCCATTACGATAATCATCCTGCTGACTCGGGCGAAGAACTCTTTTTGCGTGAACGCGACCAAGCACTCAACGAACTTGATGAGGAGTTCTTAAGCGATGTCGACAAGGCTTTACTCGCCATTCAAAATGGAACGTATGGAAAATGTGAAGTATGCGGGAAAGACATTGAACTAGACCGTCTTGAAGTCATCCCGGAAGCTACGCTATGTATCGAGCACGCTCGTGCACAGGAAGAAGAAGAGCACGAACATGAACTTGATCGACCAGTCGAAGAAGACGTGTTGAACCCGAATGAGACGGCCCGTCGTAAGGAACTAGACGGAACGGATGAACCCGGTCAAAAAACGGATGCCTTCTCACAAGTTGAAGATTATGGAAGCTCGGATACGATTGCCGATAGTGAAGGCAATCACGATCCGACACGCGAACAATAAAAGATGCCCTGACCTCAATCGAGAGGTTCAGGGCATCTGTCTGCTTAAAACGTTGCTTTCACTGGAGAGGCACCACCGAGGCGTTCTGCCACTTTCATCGGATTGACGGCATTTCCAGCTGAAGTGGCCGAGAAATTGTAGTCCCCTTTATGAATTTCAAAATGTAAGTGTGAACCTGACGAGTTGCCCGT
The DNA here is from genome assembly GCF_018617735.1 of Exiguobacterium sp. s89. NCBI lineage: Bacteria > Bacillati > Bacillota > Bacilli > Caryophanales > Exiguobacterium > Exiguobacterium sp. s89. The sequence continues at coordinate 38,032 of NZ_JACSKS010000002.1, read as the reverse complement.
GTTTCCGAGTTGACCAATCGGTTCACCTTGGCGCACCGTCTGCCCCTTTTTCACATCGACTTTGTGCATATGGGCATAGACCGTCGTCCATTTTTGACCGTCTACGTTATGCTCAATTTGAATATGGTTTCCATAAGGTCCACTTGAGCTAACTTTTGTGACTGTTCCAGCTTCTGCGGCGTAAATCGGTGTGCCTGTTTTAGCGGCAATATCGAGACCGTTGTGGAATGTGTATCCGAACTGTCCGCTCGCCGCACCGAATCCTTGAGAGAGGCGTCCTTCTGCCGGCATTAAGAACCGATCAGGAGCCATCGCTTCGTACTGCTTCTTCAAATTGCTTAACTGATTCGTTTGCTGCTTATATTGTTTTGACTTCTCGTCATATGATGTCTTCACATCTTGACGGGTCGCTTCAATCTGTAGTTGTTCTTCTTTTAACTGTTTCAACGTTTCGTTTACTTGCTCTTTCTTTTTAACGAGTACATGATGCGCTTCCTCTGCATCGGCGGCTTCCGCTTTCGCACTCGGTAGGACAGAAGAGACGACTTTTGAAAAGAGTGATCGTTTTGTCGGAACAAGGTCTTCTTCCACTTTTTCTAACTCTATAGAAGTGCCTTCAATCTCGTCTCGCAACGCTTCCGCTTTATGGTCGACTTGCTTCAATTTTGTTTGAATGGCTTGAATGGATTGTTTCGTATCTTTTACTTGCTGTTTCGTTTGTTGCAAGGATTCTTCCGTATGAACAAGGTCTTGCGGGGATATGTCGTTAGCGGATACGGTTTGTCCTTGGAATAAGAGAACACCGGCACCTGCCGTCATGATGAGTTGTTTCCACATATATATAATAAACCCTCCAAATTGATACATTCATAAATTTTAAAAAAGCTACATGTGCGAATATACCACTAGGAGGTTAAACATTTCAATATATGAAGTTTTTCATTTTCGTTTCATAGATAACAGAATGATGTGAAAACCATAACGACCGCTTCACAATCGTTTCACCCACGTTTCCTCGTATAATATTTTGTAAGGACGACCCCAACGATTGAAAGAACGGTGACACCCATGCCACCCAACATGAAGAGCTGTGACATATGTTTGGGGATGTTCGTGGTCAACGCAATTAAAGTTAACGTGTTCCCACCGATCAACCCAATGATGCAAATCACTATTAGTCGCTTCATAAGGCATTCTTCACCATTTCAAATTGTGCTATCTCGTCTTGAACAAATCCTAATCGTTGTGCTGCTTCAATCCATTCAGGACGGTCCGACGTCAAGGTGATATGAAGTGGCGATCGGCTCGCAGCCGCCCGCAACAACCATTCCGCATCCTCGGCGTGACCAAAAACATCGAGCAATACATGATTGCGGTATAACAAAAAACCTTCTTGTTGATCTTCTACCACTTTCACAAGTTCCGCCTCCTGTTGGGTCACACGCACATCGCATTGCCAAATCGGAACATGCTGAGCTGTCGGATATAGTCGGTCGAACAGCGTTTGAATCGGTTCCGAAGTCATCTGAGCGGTCGTTACAAGTGGTACCGCTTGAAAGTAATAAATTTCACGTGTCGTCTTGTATCCAAGTTGATGATAAAGCGACAACGCCGCATCGTTCCCTTGAATCACTTCGAGCAACCGAGTGCCTTTTGCGTTCTCTTCAAATCGTTGCATCAACTCGGTCGCAACTCCTAATTTCCGGACGTGTGGGGCGATCGCAAGACCGCCACAACGCGTCTGCCATCCTGAATCAAGATGTGCAATCCCACTCAATACGACGCCAATCGGCTCTTCTCCGTCATAAGCGACGATTGAACGAGACGGCTGATTTTGGTCTCTTACGAGAAAGACGTCTTCAAACGTCTGCTCGTCGAATTGGAACGGAATGATATAATCAGAAAAACCAGTCATAAACGCGCGATATATATCTTGCAGTGGCGGATTTTGGCGATATGTAAATTGTGTAGACATATAACTCCTCTTTTCTGAAAGAAATGAATAACGACCGAAGGAGACTTCTCATGAAAATCACACTCGAACACCGAAATGAGTCGCACCAATCAATCCTTGATACATTTGATTTACCAACGGACCAAGAGAAGTACACGACTCTTCCAAAAGACATGGATCATTCATTACCTGATGGCGTTCATCCAATTATCGTCGTCGAGGCGAAGCCGATCGGTATGTTTTTATTACATGACAATGAACGCGTCGCTTCCTACACGAACGAACTAAACGCCTTACTGTTCTCCGCTTTTTCCATCAATTATGAGGAGCAAGGCAAAGGTTACGCTAAAGCGGCGCTCCGAGAACTCCCGACATTCGTGCAACAACACTTCCCACATGTTCGTGAAGTCGTCTTGTCGGTCAACTTGAAAAACGAGGCCGCTTTTTCACTCTATACGACAAACGGATGGATTGATACCGGACGTCGAATCGGTGGGCCGATCGGCGAACAACGTATTCTTTCCTTAACGATTTAACAAAAGTAGGCGAGAATTCTCCCTCCCCCTCCGCGGGTATCGGATGAGGAGGACACATCACGATCTGCTGGAGGGAGGAGGGACGGACATGCTGAAAGGCTACACATACAGGCTCCACCCGACGCCTGCACAGGCCGAGTTCCTGGTCCGGACGATTGGTTGCGCCCGGTTCATCTACAACAAGCTGCTCGAGGACCGCATCGCCATCCGCGAGGAGGCGAAAGCGGGGACCAGAACGAGACGGAAACCGGCGACGAACAACCAGCATGGCACGATCCGCATCGAGGCGGGGCTAAATCGGTTTGCGTGATTTGAACAAGATGATTTGTCATTAGGGAGTTCCCTTCAATCGTTCGCAATCTTCCTTCTGTAAGCGCCAAAAGCTCGTTCCTGTGTACAGCTACGATATCCATCACTTCCCCGTCGTCAAAATGAATCGGCTCACCTTGATAGAGATAGCAATACGTATGTGTAAATTCGCGATCGACAAACCCGTCTAGTTCAATCGTGTCTTCAAAAACTCCCATAAAAGCAAGCTGTTCAAACGTCAACGACAGTCCAAGCTCTTCTTCAATTTCACGAACGCCATCTACAATCGTCTCGTCTGCAGTGAGATGTCCCGCCGCAGTGATATCATATTTCCCGGGAAAATCCTGTTTCTCCATGCTTCTTCGCTGAAGGTAGATGAGGTCTTGTTTCTAAAACCAACAGTGGAACGTCTCATGCCAATCCCCATCAAGATGAACCTGTCCTCGCTCCTTCTCCCCTATTTTCCGGTGATTCTCGTCAAAAATGGTGAGGTGCTCCTTCATTCAGACACCCCATCTTCTAAAAATCGAATCGTTCCATTCGTCGCATCCAACTCGGCCTGAATGCCGATTGGGAAAACGTGAGACGGAAACGTGTGTCCGATATCAACATTCGTCAGAATCGGAAAATCTTTTTCTCCGATGACTTCAAGCAACAAGTCGTTGAATGAGAAGGGGGCTGATTGATCTTGAAAATGCTCATGCTTCCCGATGATCAATCCCGAAATTTCATCAAATACGCCAGCCAGCTTTAGCATGCTGAGCGAACGTTCTTCTTCAGCCATGGTCTTGAACGAGTCTTCTAGGAATAGAATCGCTCCTTTCAAATCAGGAAAGTAATCCGATTTGAAGAACCCGGACATCGTGTTCAAATTCCCGCCAATCAACGTCCCCTGTGCCTTCCCATCCCTAAGTGATATCCATCCTTCATTCGGTTGGAACGTCTTGACGCGTTGTTGCGTCGACCAATCGAGCATCTCTTCGGTCCATTTATCAGGGATATGTAACTGAAACGGAGCGTTTCGTTCTAAGCAGAGAATATCTTTGACATATTGCTCCCCCGCCTCGAACATCCCACCGTATTCACCGAAAGAAGGGACGATTGCCGGACCGTAGAATGTGACGACTTCCGTTTGGGCATAACACGCCATCAAGATTGCCGTCACATCACTATAGCCCATGATGATTTTAGGTTGACGTCGCAATTGCTCATAATCGATATACGGTAGCAATGAGTTTGAATTCGTTCCTCCAATCGTACTGATAATCGCCTTCACTTCAGGGTCATGTAACAATGCATTCAGTTCGTCCGCGCGACTCCGAATGGACGATGACCGATATCCTTCTGTTCTATATGTACACGTGCCCTCTTTCACCTTGAATCCCATCCGCTTGAGCTGTTCGACGCCACGTTGATAGCGCTCCTCAAATTGAACAGGTGCCGGAAAAGAAGGCGTAATGATTCCTATCGTATCCCCGAATTGCAACATTTGCGGTGTAATCATGATCCCCACTCCAATCCCTTGTAACATCGTTATGACGTATTATACCGCAGGAGTGGTAGATTACGATTCAAAATAAATCAGGGTCTTCCGATAACGTTCTCACTTTTCGAACTTTCGCTGGTCGTCCAGTCCACCCGAGCGCCACAAAGAAAAATGCACCTGCGAATAAGCCAAATAGTGTGGTCAATCCCACTTGAACGCCAACGAACCCATACTGTTCTCCCATTTTCACCAGTAAAATCGGCGCGAACAGACAAGTCATACTGAGTGAAAGAAGACCTCCCCATACTCGTCGCTTTGCATTACCGATTGTAAACCAACCAAACGTAATCCATACACAAGCAACCAATCCTAGCGCCGCAACCGTCATCCACATTCGCCGCACCTCGCCTTTCGTTTTTCTTTCTATTCCCTATTTTTCTTATGATTCCTACTATTTTTTCAAGTAATGAGAGAATTTCCGGGTAAAGGTAAATTAGACAAGATGCGAAACGGGACAATGAAGGAGTGGGTTGATATGAGTTCACGATTAACCTTTGCCCTAGTCTTTCTCGGCCTTTTTTTAATCGTCGTTTATTGGATGAGTACGTGGAATGACAATGTTGTCGAAGGACAGATTGAGCGAGTCGATATTCCTCAGCTATTGATTGAATCTGAGTCCTCAGAAGAAATCAGCTTGCGTGTGATTTTGATCAATGACCAAACAGAAGTGACGGGTATCGTCAATAGCGTACAAGACTTACAAAGCGGTCAGCTCGTCACGATCGAAGTCATTCCCACTGAGTCCGACTTGAACATCGCGCGTACGATTGAAGTCACGTCGCCATGATTTTCTGAAATGAAGCGTAACTTTTCTAGAACTGTGGAATATGAGAAGGAGTCATAAAAAGGAGTGATTAGGTTGATTTCAAATAAATTACTATCTGGAAAAGTAGCGCTTGTCACCGGAGCGGCCTCTGGAATTGGACGTGCCGCTGTCATCCGTTTCATTCAAGCGGGTGCAAAAGTCGCCATTCTTGACCTGAATGAAGAAGATACGATGCGTCTCGCTAGTCTCGTCGGAGAAGAACGGGCCATCGGCATTAGCGCGGATGTTTCGGATGAAGCAGCAATGAAAGAAGCGTATGAACGGACGATTGAGCGATTTGGTCGAATCGACATCGTCTTCGCGAACGCCGGACGAAACGGGACCATCACACCGATTGAACATCTATCTATAGAAGATTGGAACGGTGTTGTAGAGACGAACCTGACGGGAACGTTTTTGACCGTCAAACATGCGATTCCTCATTTGAAAGAGAATGGGGGGAGTATCATTATCACCTCTTCGATTAACGGCAATCGCTACTTTAAAAATTTTGGTTTCAGCGGCTATGCGACAACGAAAGCAGGACAGACCGGCTTTGCGAAAATGGCAGCTGCCGAGCTCGCACAATTCGGAATTCGCGTGAATTCGATTTGTCCAGGGGCGATCGATACGAATATCGACGATTCGACTAATCGGGACGATGCGTTGCTTGAAGAAGTCGTGATCCCCATCGAGTATCCACTTGGGAATCAACCCCTTGCCGGAAAATCCGGTTCCGCGAAACAGGTCGCTGACGTTGTCTTGTTTTTCGCGAGCAACATGTCGAGCCATGTCACCGGTTCTGAAGTGTATGTCGACGGTGCAGAATCCCTCTTGTAACTCAAAATCAGCTCACCTCGCATGAGGTGAGCTGATTATTTGAGGATTGGACTTTTCATGACCGCTTTTTGGTAGAATGGCTGAAATCCGAGCCGTTCCATATTACGTCCGGAGGCCGAATCGACTTTCGTCGTTACGGTCAGGACGTCACATCCAATCGCTTTCGCCTCGGCGATTCGTTCCAAAATGAGTTGCGTCTGGTATCCTTTTTGTCGGTAAGTCGGTACGGTGCTCGTCAGAAACAGTTCTCCGATTCCGTCTTGCGTCGCTAGGATCCCACCCGCTACGACAGTGTCCTCTTCTCGGACGAGATAGGCGTGGTTACTCGGTAACGCATAAAACCCTTTGGCCGTATCGACTGTCTCTTGAAGAATCGTTCCAGATTCTGCAAATCCGGCCGCAATCGCGGTTGCCCATTCATTGAGCGTCTCATCCTGTACCTTTTCGACTTGATTCGAAGAAGATGGTCCGTCATATTTCGTTACATCTAACGTCCAGACGTCTAAAAAGTGATCGAGCGTATAATTGCGTTCTTGCAGTAAGCGCAGTAAGGAATCATCCGCTAATGGACAAACTTCGATATGTAGGCGAGACACATTTTTCCCGCGCACCCACTTTTCCATCTGATGCAGGTCATAGAAGCTTGTCGGTCGGTTGAGTCCGAATCCGACTGCAAAGCTCATATTCCCCATTTTGAATACGTGCCCTTTACCTTCAACGTGCAGTTCCGCACCTTCATAGGGAGGGGTTTGTTTGCGGTGTCGAATATAAGCAGACGTCCCCTCCGCTTTTATACCTTCGATGCGTCGTGCCAATTCTAAACGTTTCACTCTGTTCCCTCCCTTGTTTCTTCCATGTTGAGTGTAGCATATCACGTTCGAATCAAGTGACCGAACCGGATCAATCGTTCTTTGACAGTAGGTACGAGTTCAACAGAATCGAGCACGGTGTCCCACTCCTCTAATCTCACATCGACCACTTCATCGATTTGTAAAGAGAGTTGTCTCAAATCAATCGACCGCTCGCTCGTGTATACATACAAATCTAAGAAGTACGTCTCGCGCTTGATCGTCGTCACGAAACGAAGCTGTTCAGGCAAGACACATAGTCCCAATTCTTCTTGAAGTTCACGGACCGCCCCTTCGCGACTCATCTCTCCCGCTAAAATCGAACCGCCTGTCCCTTCCCAAAGAAGAGGATATTTCTTATCAGGATGACGCCTAGAGAGTAACAGTTTGCCATCCGGATCAAATGTGAACACCTCGATGACCGTATGGAACGTGTTCGGTTCCAAGTCGTCACCTCGAAAATGGGTTCGTCCGAGCGGTTGCCGATTTTCGTCTAGTAAATCCCACGTTTCCCGGCTCATGGACGAATCTCATCAACCACAAACGATGACGATCCTTGAATTTCTTCGAGGAATTGAGAGCCGAACAACATGGCCGGTGTAAAACTCCCGGCAAGCATTCGACCGGGACCGAGTAATCGTTTGACGACGGCGAGCGCCCCATACACGGTGAAAGCATACGTACTCGCCGTTTGAATTCGGACGACAATCTTTCGTCCTTCTGCATTTGTCGCTTCGCCCCATACGTAGGTCGATGATTTTTCACGTTCAGCCTCGTCCGGTCCAGATACGTTCTCGTCGACATATCGGAGCAATCGCTTTTGGACGGCGTCTTTTCCAAGAATCGGGCTGAACCATGACAAAGTACGCGCAACATAGGCAGCCGCTGTCGGCACCGGCACCCACGTCGTAATATTCGGGATGTCCGTCGTATAGTAGGCGGTCGAAACGTCTCCCCAAGGAATCGCAATCGCGGTGCGGCTTCCACGTCCGAAATCAATCGTTCTGCGCTTTGCCCCAATCGGAAATGGTGATAACTTTCCGTTCACACGCTCCATACTGCTCGACCCAAGCCCACGGACGGCTGTTTTCATCGTTCCTGGTGAAATGCCACCTGCCGCCGAAAAGCCGAGAGCGAGTGATGTCGCATCCGGCAATAGTTCCTTTAACTTTCGCGCCACACAGTCAGTCGGAATGACATCAAATCCAACGCCCGAACATAAAATGATGCCACTTTCCTTCGCCTGAGCCGCCCGTTGTTTAGAATGGACGTATTCAAACACGTCAATTTCCCCGGTAATATCCAAGTAATGCGTGCCCGTCTCCAAACATGCTTCAATCATGACTTGACTCGTATCCGTGAAAGGACCTGCACAATGAAGGACTAAATCTACATCGTGAAGCGCCTCGATTGCGGCTTCACGACTTAATGCAAAAATCGATGTCTCGCAACCGAGTTCGTCTCCGAGTCGATGAATCGAACGCCCATTCCGACCGGCAAGAACCGGACGCATTCCGTCACGAACGGCTTGTCGGGCAACCAGCTCACCCGTATATCCATTCGCCCCATAAATCATCCATCTCATTTTTACTCCTCCTTATGTAAGTTTGTCCTTGTTCGTTTCCCTAAAATAAGTTGAATCGAACGAAAAAATCTTGGATGACATCGATGATATACACACTTCCCGTTACAATAAGCAAATATCCGATTGGGATGAGCAGACTTTTCACTGCAGCTCGTTTCATCACGTCCATCCGATTAATCAGTCGACGATCGATGAGGAAAAACAGAATAGTCGCGAGAAGACTGAGCCATGACAAGACGAGTCCGAATAGTATATGTAAAGCGAACGAGGTGAACCACCTTGATCGTTTCGAACCGAATCGATTCGCCAACCAGTCACTGCACCATGAGGTCACGACACCATAGGTCAACATGATTGGAAAACTGACCGCTACATAGGCAACCGTCATCAGAAGGAAGCCACTCAGTACATCACTCATTCCTCCATTTTCTCGTACACCCGTCATGGTGACCCCGCACGCTAACAGAATCGCATAGATGGGCGAGGTGATCGATGCAACGATGATTTTTCGATTCCACATCTACGTTCCCCCTAATCCCTTCCAACTTTACACGACCTGTTCTGAAAACGCACAAAAACCAGCCTAAATTTAGGCTGGCTTCGCGATTTGTTAATTGTTTGCAACTTCTCCCGCTTTCGTACGGACCGATTGCATCGCTTCCGTCCATGGAAGGAGTTGGTCGATCATATCGTTGACCGATTGTGCTTGAACGTCTTTCGGAGCGAAATGCGTGCCGTTCTCGAAGTCTGTGAAGAGTGAGAGGGCAGGATGGACACGGACGTGAGCGATTGACAATTCACTCAAAACACCCCGTAGATGTTCTGTTGCCCGCGCTCCACCGACAGAACCGTATGAGACGATTCCGGCTGCTTTGTTGTTCCATTCGACGCGTAAGTAGTCGAGTGCGTTTTTAAGAGATGCTGAGATGGAATGGTTGTATTCTTGGACGATGAAGATGAATCCGTCCATTTGCGCAATTTTCTCCGACCAGGTCGCTGCGCCTGATGCGTCTTGACCCGCTTCACCGAGGAGCGGTAAGTTATAATCTGCGATGTCGATGACTTCATAGTTGGCATCGCCACGTTTGTCGGCGAGTTCTTTCACCCATTCCCCGACTTGTGGACTGACGCGACCTTCACGAGTTGATCCGAGTACGATTCCGATGTTTAACATAGTAGTTCCTCCTTGGTTATGTTGTGATGCATCTGATTTTCCAAACAAGCGATTTAAGAAACTCATTTCATGCCCTCATATTCTTTCTCAAATGTTTTCGTGCTTCTGACCGTATCGATTGGTCGTACCATCGCCTCGATTTGCGAACGTTTCGCTTCGAGGAATGGCGGGAGTGACAATTTCTCACCAACTGTCTCATACGGCTCATCCCCCATAAATCCTGGTCCGTCTGTCGCCCATTCAAACAAAATTTGCGGCGCGACACGCGCATAAGACGATTCAAAGAAGAAGCGGTCGACATAGCCAGAAGTCGGCAAACCGAACTGTTGGAGACGTGCTGTCCATTCATCGAGGACGCTACGATTCTCGACACGGAATGCGACGTGGTGCACGGTACCGAATCCTTGACGTGCTTGCGGAGATGTGTCGTCATGAATGACAATCACTTGCGCTCCGTTTCCACCTTCACCTCCTTCAAAGAGATAGACATCGTCTTCTCGTCCAATCTCTTTGAACAGCATCACTTGCTCCATCACTTGTTTGAAATACGTGATGTCGGCGATCCGAATAAAGATGGGACCGAGTCCCGTGATGGCGTATTCAAGCGGAATCGGACCGTTTTGCCACGGCTCGCCCGACGCGATACCTTCGTTGAACTCATCTGAGATGAGTTGATACGCCTGCTCATCAAAGTCGATAAACGAGAGCGTCTTTTTCCCGAACTGTTCCTGAATCCCCTCGTGCTCGACACCGAGACGGTCGAAGCGACGGAGCCAATACGTCAACGCTTCATCATTCGGCACGCGGAATGATGTCTTCGCGATCTCATTTGTCCCATGCTTGCCTTTCGGGATACCTGGGAAGTCGAAGAAGGTCATGTCTGTCCCGGCATTCCCTTTATCGTCTGCAAAAAATAAGTGATACGTTTGAATGTCGTCTTGGTTGACCGTTTTTTTCACTAAACGCATGCCTAACACGTGAGTGAAGAAATCGTAGTTTTTTTCGGCACTACTCGTGATTGCTGTGACGTGGTGAATTCCTTTAACATGATTCATCATTCTCTCTCCTTTTATATCTTGATTTCAAGATACATGATTAAAATTTTTTGCGGCTTCTGCCCGCTTTCCTATTTGTTTCAACTGTTCAATCGTTTCGTTTAATTGCATCCCTTCAAACACGGCGTTCATATGCTCCGTATGCTTAGGGAAAATATCTTGCATCAAGCGCTCTCCGTCATCCGTCAGCGCCGCGTATGTGATGCGACGATCGCTCGGACAAGCCTTACGAATGAGATACCCTTTTTCTTCTAACCGGTCCACGACGTACGTCATACTTCCGCTCGAGAGGAGAATTTTCTTCCCGATGACTTGAATCGGTTGATCTCCTTTATGATATAAAAACTCGAGTACGGCGAACTCGGTCGCGTTCAATCCGTAAGACGCCACTTCCTGCTTCACCAGGTCTTGTAACGACTGAGAGGCACGTAACAGCACAGTAATTGTTTTTAATGCATCAGATGGTTCCATCTGTCTCCCTCCTTTGTCCAAGAGAGCCATTAACTTAAATTCAAATATCTTTAATTCGAGATAAATATATCATGCGAAGATTTTCCCGTCAATCGATTTGATTCAAAAAAATGAGACGGGTTGTTCCCGTCTCATTCCCCTCGCCGAATTACAGCCATTTCACGACCGAATCGATGGCCCTCATCAACGAATCCTAGGCTTTCATATAAGTGATGCGCTGCCTCGTTCTCGGGGTGATAGCCGACGACAATCGGTTTCCCCTCGCCGATTTCTTCAAGCATCAGCTCTGTCGCCTGTCGACCAATCCCTTTGCCTTGATGAGCATGGTCGATCATGATTCGGTAAATCCACCATGCATCCAACTCTTCAAGCTCTGTATTGTACATGAGGAAACCGACCATCGTCTCGTCCTCATAAATTGCGCGCGGGCGTAGCGTCGGTTCGTACATCGCTTGAAGTAACGAAATCGCATTCGGCTCCATATACGACTGTTGTTGTTCACTTAATGCCAATTGACAGCATGTATACCAATTTTGTGCATCGATCGGACGTAGTGAAATCATGTCATTCTCCTTTAGTCATATGTCTCATTTAAGTTTCTTGCATAAAATGCGATGGCACGGCGGTACCGCGCGATGCTCTCGTCCGCTTTCGGACTTGCAAGCAGCTCAAGTAATGTTCCCGTCGCTTCTTCATGGCGACCGACGTTGTAATGGGTCATCGCTTGAAATACCTTGAGCGCCCCGTAATTCGGGAATTGCTCAATTGCCTCCTCAAATAACTGTTCCGCTTCCGTGTATCGTCCGAGTGCCCGATACGTACTGCCGAGTCCGAGATATGATTCCGCCAACTCTTCCCCCGTCAACCCGAGTCGGATGGCTCGTTCATAATGCGGGACCGCTTGACGCTCTTCCCCGAGCGAGTCATAGCACCACGCGCAGTATGCATGTAGTCTCGGATTTTTCTCATCTTTCCGTAAGAGCGACAGGAACAGTTGCTTCGCCTGCTCAAGTTGTCCCTCCTCACGGAGACGGACGGCTCGATCAAACTCATCTTCTTCTGTCACGTCGGTCACCTCCTGTGCGAAATCTTCGTCTAACCACGCTTGTAACATTTCATAATACTTACCGATATGTACCCCATCGACGAGTGCGTGATGGGCTTGGACGGATAACGGCATGACCAGACGCTCGCCTTGGCGTTCGAACTTGCCCCAAGCGATGCGCGGCACGCTGTCATGTTGTTGCTGATGCGTCGGGTGCATGATGCTCGTGAACGTGACCCACGGGACGCTCGTGATATACAGTAAGTCGTCGGGCTCTTCGTCCCCGACCACGACTTCATCACCAGCTTGCTCCATCCGCGTCGTCACTTCCTGTAAGAATGTCGGTAAATCCTCATTGAACGTGGCCGCACAAAAGTTGAAGACATCCTCGTCTAACATGACCGTGAACGAGGGGTGGACCACCTCGTGTTCGACAACCTCTTCACCACGGATCCGATAGCGTAATTCCGGAATCGCGTTCGCCGCTCTCACCGCACCGTATAAAAAGAGTTTGAAGAACGATTGATCGCTCGCCTTGGCATATGTATAGAGATTTGTCACATCCACGTTCGCCGTCACGTTGAAATGTGGCGCATCAAACGCTTTGAAAAACTCGAAGTGCTTACGTCGTGCCCACGTCTCGATTTCAATTTTTCTCATAAAAACTCCCCCTCCTACGCTCTTACTGTAGCAGAGAGAGTGAATTCGCTCATAGTTTTTGTTTCAACTGTGTATAATGGTCTTTTGCTAAATCAAAGTAGACGAAGTCTCCGCGTTCGATCCGTTCGAGCGTCGCTTCGAACTCACGCCATCCCCGCTCGACTTGTTCAGGCGTCAGCTCGCCACTCTCAGTCGCCGCTTCGAACTCATCCTCATCTTTTTTGACGATGTCTCCGTTCGGAAACACAAGAATATCGAGCAATAAATCGTCCATGTATGGAATCCCATTTTCTTCACCGATTCCGTCGACGAGGTCGATATACCATTGCACGATCTCGCCTTCCGGATTGATCATAGCTGTCACACCGAACGGTTCATTGTCCGGGAAATATTGGAGCCAACTAAACCCGGCATCCGCCACAATGAATTCTTCGCCTTTATGCATTTTATATTGAGGTGCTCGGACCTCATCGATTTGGAACAAGGCGACCACTCCGGAAAATTGTTCCGTCTGAACTCGAACTTGTGCGTAACGGTTCTTTAAAATCCGTTCCCAGTCTCGTCGATTCGCATACTTTCGTTTTGGCATATGAATCTCTCCCTTTCCGTCATCTCTGTATGATACAGTTCGCCAGAAGAAGGGAAATCCCTTGTTAGTCATACAGGTTATGCTGATTGAACCAGACGAGATGACTTTGCTTCAAGCGTTTCCGCTCGACCATACGAACGAACGCATCTGTCGAGATGAAACGATTCCCGGGATGAAGGTCGGCCAGCATCATGAGGATGAGGCGTGATCCACGTCCCCCTTCCTGCAGGAGGACATGCTCCATCTTCCCTTCACCATTGAAGCGATTGATGAACAGTTCGACTTTACACTCTTCTTTTAAGAGTCGGGTCGTCACATATGCGACTTGGCTGATAATCGACTCGAAGTCGTGATGCAACGTGTAGCCAGACGGACCACTCAAGTCCACTGCGAATGTGAACGTGTCGAGCGACGTCTTTTGAAAAACTTTCGACTGGACACGTCCTAGTTTCGCCGTCGCAACCCAGTCAATCTCTTTGACAGGTTCCCCTTCATACGGCTTCGACCCTAGAACCTGAAGTGGATTTCGAAGGGGTGATGCGGTCAAAGGTCGGTCACCGAGCGCCAAGCGCTTCGTGCCGACGGGTGGGTGTAGCGTGAGTGACGGTAATACCGTCCAACTCTTCTCAATAGGGCACTCAAGAAGATACGTCCCGAGATGAAACGGGAGCGTCACAGCAAGTACGCACTCCTCGATGTAAGCAGGACCTCGGAATTCGGCTTGAATGTGAAGCATGTGACGAGCCTGATCTGTCCGTAACGTCATATCCAAACTATTGGGGGACCGGTCGTGGGCTGGGAAGCTGAGCGCTGTATTGGATTTCAGTCGAACATGAACCGGAAGCCCGAGTCGTTCGAGGGTTTCACTTCCATCTAAAATCAGTTGCACTTCCGTCTCATCCCCAACGAAGAGAAGAGACTCGTGTGTATGTATATGAAGACGAAGGGCTCGCTCTAACTGTTTCCGCGTCCGTTCGAAGAACCAGACGATGCCCGCAAGTAAACAAAGGGCATATCCGACAATTTCCATGTACGGGACGAATACGAGAATCACCCCAGCGAATCCATAGACCGGAATCCATTGTTTCTGTAGGGCGTTATGTGTCGAGAATGTCATCATCAACCCTCGACCGGCACAGAAACGGTATCTAAGATGTAGCGGATGATGTCCTGTTTCGTCGATTTGATGCCTCCTTCAAGCGTCAACGTCAGGCGATGGGCCAAGACATAAGGTGCCACGGCTTTTACATCTTCCGGAATGACGTACAATCGATCGTTCAGATAGGCATAACTTTGAGACGCTCGCATGAGCGCGATGGCTCCGCGTGGACTGACACCGACCTCGACGGATGGGTGTTCCCGTGTCGCATGGACGAGTCCGAGCAAATAATCGAGGACATCATCTTGAATCGATACTTGCTTCACTTCATCTTGCGCTCGGCGCAACTCGTCTAACGTCGCGACTGCCTCCACGGTTTTCCGTGTTTGCCGCATGACTTGTAAGAGGAGCTCCCGCTCTTCGGCGACATCAGGGTAACCGACCGGAATCGAAATCAAGAAGCGGTCGAGCTGGGCATCCGGTAACGGGAACGTCCCGGCCGATTCGATTGGGTTTTGCGTCGCGATGACGAAAAACGGTTTCGGCATCGGATACGTCTCTCCCCCGATGGAGACTTGTCGTTCTTCCATCGCCTCGAGCAAGGCGGACTGCGTCCGTGGAACCGCTCGGTTGATTTCATCGATCAAGATGATATTCGCAAAGATCGGTCCTTGTCGATGGTCGAACGTCTGCGTCTGCATGTTGAAGTAATCTGCGCCAATCACGTCAGACGGTAACAAGTCGGCCGTGAACTGAATCCGAGAAAACGCTCCGTCGAAGCTAGCTGCAATCGTCTTGGCAAGTAACGTTTTTCCCGTACCGGGTACATCCACTAACAAAATGTGTCCTTCCGCGAGTAACGCCGTACAACAGAGCCGTACGACATCCTCTTTTCCTAAATACACCTCGTTCAACTGTTTGATAACCTGCTCCATGCCCATATGACGACCTCCATTTTTTGTCTTAATCAAACTTTACCTTTTTATGGTAAGATAAACAACAAATAGTCTGAAAATTCAAAAGGAGGTACCCTCTTGCGCTGGACGAACAAATTTCTTCTCATGATTGCCACCACACTCCTCGGGACGTTCACGATAATGGTGATCACGACGAGTGTATTCGAGTGGCTCTATAACCCGGAAACGATACCGGTCGAGGAAAGTCATAGTCTTCCGACTGATCTCCTATCGGATGAGGACGATGGAATTTTAATTGGTGAATCCAAAGCAGATTACCCATTTGAATTGGATCCTCAAAAAGGGAAACATAACTTTTTTGAGAGAATCACGGGCTCTGGAGAATCAACACGACGAAATCTCGGGTTTTTCGTTGCTTTGATTGCGCTCGGTTGTCTGTCCTTTTATATCTATCGAAAACGGAAGCAACGTTTGTCGCGCGCACGAGATCATGCTGATTCAAGCACAGACTTGTACCCACAAGATGTGCAGAACCAGAACGCTTCGTCCATTTCGACGCTCACAGCGTTCACGAACGTCCCGATTCGCGATGTATTGATCACATTCAACCAATCTCTCGTACCAGTCAAACGATTGCGTGCTCATGAGACATTGCAAGAGTGGTTCCAACGCATCGATTTACCGATGAACCCATCTGTTTATCATGCGGTTCGCTACGGCACCTCCTCAGGTGTGACGATTTCTGAAGACGATATACTTCACTTCAAGAACACACTCGATCACTATGCGACACGTCCTCACCCCGAGTGAGAATGTGCACAGGTTCTGCTTTTTCGTCATGAATGATAAAATGGTGGAAAATGTAAGTTGAGGGGATGAAATCATGAGACGATGGGCGATGTTCGGATTAAGTGCACTTTTACTCACAGGTTGTACGGATACAGTGGCAGACAATCCGATTCCAATCGAATCACCGGATGAACCCATCACAGAATGGACACGTGAGGACTTTAAAGACGTCTATGACCAATATGAACAAACGAAACCGCTCCTTACTGCCCTTGAACAACAAGGAATCAAACCGTTTCGCGAGACGTTCGAACGCGTCATCATCGCCGGAAACGGCCTCGAGCATACGTATGCGGATATTTACCCATTCAAGCTCGATGACGGGACGTATGCTACCATTTTCGATAATCAGGACGGAACGGTGATCAATGGATCTGAGTCGGTCGCTCCGCTATTCTGGCAGGAGGAATCCTTCCTTCAATACGTCGAAGAGATTGAAAATCGTAAATTCGGTACAAGTGCTCCACCTACCGATGTCGTCCTCACGCAGGATGAATTCCAAACGGTCTATGACCGCCATGCCTACACGTCAGCCCTCCTCGTCGAACTCGATGAAGCGGGCGTCGAACTGGCCCGGGACCCAATCGATGACGTGATCATCGCCGGGAACGGCGTGACCGAAGTCACTGCCGACTTGTTCGTATTCGATGTCGCGAGCGGATATGCCATCGTATACGACCAGGATGGAGAAATATTAAAAGGTCCCGAATCCATCTCACCGCTCTTTTGGAACGAGAAGGACTATGAGGATCTGTTAGCCAAGAATGAGGGATAATTTCGCCCATTTTCCGATTTTAGCTATGCTATACTCAAATCAATAAACGACCACTAGGGGAGCCTTCGGGCTGAGACGGCATTGTGCCGGACCCTTTGAACCTGATCTGGCTCATACCAGCGTAGGGAAGTGGCTTGGGATACGTCTCTGTATATCCACGCCATTTTTCCGTCTGGAAACGTGGCGTTTTTATTTTGAAAGGAGATTATTCATGCGTATTCAACAACTCACTTGGATGGCGATGCTCGTCGCCATCGCCGTCGTCGGCTCGATGTTCATCTCGATTCCCACAGGTGTCGCCCGCGCTTATCCGATTCAGCATATGGTGAACGTGATTGCCGCAGTCACCATCGGCCCAATCGGAGCCGTCCTCGTCGCATTCGTGACCGGACTCATTCGCGTCATGACCGGCACAGGGTCACTGCTCGCGTTCCCCGGTGGCATGATTGGCGCGTTTCTTGCCGGCATTTTCTTCGTTCGCACGAACCGCTTCTATGCTGCCGCTCTCGGAGAAATCATCGGGACTGGGGTTATCGCTTCGTTGATTGCCGTCCCGTACGCGAAACTGTTAATGGGCTCGACGTTCGGTGCTTTCTTCTTCGTCCCGGCGTTCCTGGCCTCTAGTTTGACCGGCGCGCTTCTCGGTTGGCTCGTCTTGTCACGCGTCAAACAGTTGCGACCGAGTATACTCAAATAAAAGCCCCTCAATTGGATGGAAATGGTAAACTATAGACAACATCTATAGAGGAGGGGTTTTATGTCTCGTTTCAATCAACTTGTAGCGGGTGGTATGTTGTTGTTTTTGTCCGGACTCTTATACACACTCGAACGCATCGCACTCTACATACGTTGGTACGCCGAAATCTCAACCGGGAGTTGGTTGGAAAAACCGACGTTTGTCGATCCGTTTCTCCAAAACTGGTTCGTTACCCTATTCTTCTTTGCAGCTATCGTTCTCTTTTCGATGGGCATGAATGCTACAAAAACAACAAGTCCAGCCGAGAATCCGACCGACTCATGACGGTCGGTTTTTTGTATGATAGACCCAAATCGCTTCACCATTCCATTCATCAATTAAGCCGCTGTCGACAAAGCCGTTCTTCGCATAAAATCGTTTCGCAGCTTCATTCTCTTGATGGAGGCTCAGGATGATATCATCGACATCATATTTTGTCTGAATCCAGTCCACCGCCATGCGTAGGCACTTCGTTCCAACACCTTTCCCCTGTTCGTTTTGATCCATCATGAAACGATCGAGCCACACATACCGTTCTGTCTGGTTTTCTGCTCCGACCATCATGAAGCCAACCGGTCGCTCACCGTCATAAAATGCATAGCTCTGCCAATTATATTTCGTATCCTCAGCCATCTCTTGAAGCGACTCGGCATTTGTCTCGATGAATCGGGATTGTTTCTCGTCCACTGTCAGAGCGATGACCGCATCTCGATTGACTGCATCAATCGGTTGAATCGTGATTTCATTTCCTTTCATGCTTTCACCTCATTGGTTTCTATCCTTTTCTCTCTTCCATACGATTTCTTCCGTAAAAAGTTTCTTACCCCGTATCTTCAAAAGCACGCGTTCGGTACACTAAAATAAATGGGAAGTTGTCGTCTTTTTCACATCATAGCTTCATCCGCTTAGTATTTGACTAGGCCATATCGTACACTTCATCAAAATTGAATGAGAGGAATCATCCTAATGAAACAAATCCATCATATCTGTATCCAAACGCCTGACTATCTTGCGTCCAAGACATTTTACGAAGCACTCGGTTTTGAACTCGTCCAAGAGTCGCGAAACTTCCATACGCGTGACTTCAACAGTTGGCTCAAGCTCGGTGATTTTTATATCGAGCTCCAGACTGCTAAAACGAATGAAACGTTACAAGATTATTCGAAACATATGGCCGGTCCCGTCCATTTTGCGATCTATGTGGATGACCTCAAAGCGGAAGTCGCACGACTCGAACAACTCGGCGTCACGTTTTTACCGAAGCACGGTGGCAACATCTATTTCGTCGTCGACGGTCATTTAAGTAAACTGAAAGCACCAGAAGGAACCATCATTGAACTGCGCGATACGTTTCTGATCAACTGAGGTCGACGTGCCTCTTGTTTGTTGGACACATCTTCACGTTTCCCGCACTCGTTTCATCGGGAATGGATATGAAAAGGATGTGTTGTTCATGATCAAATATCTCGATTATTGGAGCTACTTGTCACTCTCCCTGGCAAAGCTCTTCTTTTTTAGCTGGTTGACCGCGACGGCGTTCGACTTTTCGTTCTTTCTCATCAACTTGGCGACGATTTTGCTCCTGACGAGTTGGGCACTTGCCGTGTCTTATCCGATCCGCCGATGGATTTTATACGTTTCTCTGTTCCTGCATAGTACCCTGCTCGTCTCAGACGTCTGGTACTATCGCTATTTTGAAGACTTATTATCCGTCGCTTTACTATCCGATATCGGGCAGATGGGAGATGTCGGGGGTGGCTTTTTGACGCTCATCCGCCCAATCGATGCGTTCTTCTTTATCGACCTCATCATCTACGGTTTGATTTTGCGTTATATGAAACGTCATCCTGTCCGTGAAGTGAAGTGGAACGGAAGACGGTTAGCGATTGCCGGCTTCACACTTGGATTTCTTCTTTTCACGATCCCGCTCACGCTCAGTTATCAGCGTGGGGAAAAATGGATTGCAGACGACCCGATCTCGAATATGCGTGAATACTACCATCTTGGATTTTGGGGCTATCACGCGATGGATGTCGCTCGAGGCGTCGAACGTGCCATGGGCTGGAACGAAGCCTTGACAGACGAGGAGCGTTCTCAAATCCGAGCACTTTCTTATCAGGAATTAAGTGCCCCGAGTCAGGATACGAACGTCATCGTCTTACAACTCGAATCATTCCAAACATCCGTCATCGATCAACAGATCGATGGACAGGAACTGACCCCGAATTTGAACCGATTGCGACGTGACCTGCTTTACTTCCCGAACGTGTATCATCAGACACATGAGGGACGGACGTCCGATGCAGAGTTCATCGTCAACACGTCACTCTATCCTGTCAAATCTGGTTCCGTCTACACGCGTTTCCCGGGAAATAAGTTCAGCGCACTCTCTCAATCATTGAACGAGGCGGGCTATGATACAGCAGCCATGCACTCATTCCGTAAAGACTTTTGGAATCGGGATGATTTTTACGACAACATCGGGTTCAATCATTTCTTTAGCGACAAAGACTATCCCGATCAAGGAATCATCGGGATGGCACTCAACGACCAGGAATTCTTAAATACGTCGGTTGGATTTATGGAAGAGTTGGATGAACCATTTTACGCATTTTTAGTCGCTTTAACGAGTCATACACCGTACGATATCCCGGAAGACGAGAAGCGGTTGGACCTATCTGATATCGATGACCCCCTTCTCGAAAACTACTATCATACCGTTCATTTCGTCGATGCCGCAGTCGGTCAGTTCATCGAACGATTGAAACAAGATGGGCTGTGGGATGAGACGCTTCTCGTCATATATGGTGACCACGATAGCGGTCTGACGGCACCTGGAGAAGAAATGGCTACCATCGAAGAAGTGGACTCGGCGGTTGACGCGTTTCAACTCGACCGTGCTGTCCCTCTCTTCATCAAACCACCCGGATTGACGACAGGAGAAGTCATGGAGGCGAGCGGTGGACAAATTGATATCGCGCCGACGATTCTCGATTTGCTTGGACTCTCCCCAGCGTATATGCTCGGCGACTCCTTATTGAATGATACGCCGAATCTGACCGTCTTTCGGACGGGTGCCTTCCGATACGAAGATATTTATTACGAACCAGACTTGACCGAACGAGCAGGGAATGGCACGTGCTATTCCGTCGAGACAGAAGAACCGGTCGTCTTTGATCGATGCAGCCCATATATCGACCGCGCGACCAACCAGCTCCGTCTCTCGGATACCATCATCGAGAAAGATGCCCTCTCACAAATCAATCCGTAATCGAAAAGCCTCCCGAGATATGTCTCGAGAGGCTTCTTTCCTAAGTGCTACGCAACTTGATAGACACGCTTGTACGACCAGTTCAATTCCACACACAATCAGAATCAGACTTCATGTAGCCGATAGACCTCACGTACAGCGAGAAGCTCTCCGGCTTCATCACGATACGCCTGATAGTGCGACGAATGGATATGGTGATTGAGTGCATTTTCATCCTCGTACTTTTCATAGAAGACAAACGTACCTGGCGCATCAATTGCCTCGTGAAGAACGTACGCGAGACACCCTTCTTCCGCTCGTGACGGTGGAATCACACGGTACAACGCATCACGTAACGCCTCTTCTTTTCCGGGATGGGCTTTCAAGATTGCGGTAATGACGATTTCCATACAGTACTCCTCCTTAGATAATGGACCTGACTTTCTGTTCCCGAATCTACCGCAATCTATCCCAAAAAACGGATATCTCATCATACGAGACATCCGTTTCTGCTTATGACTTTTTCTTTGACCGGAATGGCCACCAGACACCATCGCCAAACGAAATCGTAATGGCTGGAATTAAAAGTGGTAACACAATCAAGCCGTATAGTAATAACCCGGTGATGACAATCGTTGCAATCTGGACGAGACTGAGCACACCTGACGGAATCATCGCACCGAACGTCCCGGCGAGGATGACCGCGGCAGTCATAATGACGGTACCCATCTTCGTCATCGAATAGATGAGCGCCTCACGGACCGCCTTCCCATTGATCGTCTCTTCCCGGAATCGATCTAACAGGAAGATGGAGTAGTCAATCCCAAGGGCAATCAACATGACGAAGCCAAAGAACGGAACGGCCCAGCTGATCCCGTCATAGCCGAGTCCTTCTACAAAGATCAGCTCTGTGATCGCCGCCGACGTATAGTACGTCAAGAGAAGCGAAGCAATCATATAGAGTGGCATGATCATCGAGCGGAACAGTGCTGTCAAGACGATGAACAATGTCACCAGCATGATCGCTACCGTTCGATTGAAATCATTCGTCGATGTTTCATTTAAATCGCTATTGATGCTCGAGATACCGGCATATCCGATGGTCGCATCCGCATACGGTGTTCCCGTCACGGCACGATTCATCGTCTCTTTGATTGTCTCGACGGTATCAATCGCTTCTGGCGAATACGGGTCCATCTCCAAGACGACCTCGAGTTGAGTCGCCATTCCTTCATCGAAGACATAGCGTTCGACGGCAGGTGAGAATTCATCCGATGTGAGTGTCCCTTCCGGAAGATATACGCCTGTCTCCCGAAGCGCATCTGCTTCACTCAACTGTTGTAAGAACGAAACGGCTTCGCCGAGACCAGACTCAATTTGCCCTAGCCCGTCGTTCGCTTCGCCAACGCCTGTGGCAAGTTGTCCCAATCCGGTGCTGAGTTCACCAACCTGAGAACCTTGTGCATTCAATGCAGACGCTGCTTCGTTGATTCCTGACTCGATTTGTGTGAGCCCTGCTGACACTTGACCGAGCTGCCCGACTGCGGCCGGGATGTTTTGAGTCGCTGTCAATCCTTGTCCAATGAGACCAAGTTGACCATTCAACTGATTCAGCCCCGCTGCCGCTTCCGCAAGCGGTGCTCCAGCATTGGTTGAACCACTTGGCAATTGCTCGACGATCGCGTTCAATCCTTGCTCAATCTCATCTAATCCAGTTTGGACATCACCGAGACCCGTCTGCGCTTCGGACAAGCCATCGCTGACTTCACCGAGTTGTGTGTCGACATAAAAATCGTCGATGACTTCACCAGTCGGACGTGTGAGCGCACGGACACCGCTCACCCCATCAACTTTTTCAAGTTCGCTTGCGAACATTTCAATGTATGGGACTTCTGATTCTGTAATGGCTTGATCTTGTTTCAAAATGACTTGTACCGGAAGAGATTCCCCTTGACCAAACCCTTCAGAAATCAAATTCAGTCCACGAACCGAATCGTACCCGTCTCCAATCTCATCGACGGTATTGAACGAACGGGCATCGTCATATGTGAATAAGACAGGTACTGTAATCAACCCGACGACCAAAATCGATACGAACGGGCGATTGACTGACAATCGACTCAAGATAGCCCAGAGCTTGCTGTCGTGATGTTCGCCTGCCTTTTTCGATGGCCAAAACAGTCGCTGTTTGAGCGTCGCCATAAAGAACGGGACGACCGTGAAGAGAATCAGCAGCAACACCGCAATCCCAACTGCGACGGCGACCGCTGATTTGAAGATTGGAAAATCAGCAAATCCGATGGCAGCGAAACCGACGAATACCGCGAGCCCACTAATCAAGACCGTCCGTCCTGCCGTCTTGTACGTATTGACGATGGCGTCTTCGATGGCACGCCCCTCACTCAGCTCCTCTTTGTAACGGCTAAGAAGTAGAATACAATAGTCTGTCCCAATCCCGAACAAGATGGCGACAAGGAAGATTTGTGTGTAGTTGGATACCGGGAACCCAAACCAATCCACAAAGAACGCGACAAAGGATTGACTTAATAGGTACGTGAAGCCGACCGCGATAAGCGGGATAAACGGGGTCACGATGGAACGGAAGACGAGAAGAAGTAATCCAAAAATCAACACGACCGTGATGATTTCTGTCTTTTTCAATCCTTCCTGTGCACTTAAGTTCACATCATTGTTAATGATTTCTTCCCCGGTGATATATACTGTCTCCTCTTGCGGGAGCACGTTTTCACGGACATCATCAGCAAACGCATTGATTTCTTCCGTCGTACCTTCTACCGTGATTGGGACGAGAACGATGCGTCCGTCTTCTGAGACAAGCTGTGCCTCTGTCTCCTCGTTTTCGAACGGATCGAGAACATCTGTCACGACCGTTTCATTTTGTTTAAGTTCTTCGATGACACGCGCGACATCTGTTCGCTCCGTCTCACCGATTGATTCGAACTCATAGACGAGGGAAATGGTCTTGTCACTCTTCCCGGCTTCATCTAAAATCGCTTGTGCGCGTTGTGAGTCCATGTCGTCCGCAAGTTGGAAGCTCCCTGCCTCTTCTGCTTGTTTCGTTAAGTTCGGTGCTGCGACAAATAATGCTGTCGTCAATACGATGAGGGAAATGAAAATTCCCCAGCGCCATTGAATGATTTTATGCATGTGTTATTCCTCCCCGATTCGGAGCAATTGCTTTATTTTTCGGAACGTCCGAACAAACTGCTCGATTTCAATTTCGTCTACTTCTCCATCGATGAGGGATTCCACATATCGATAGACGGCACCGTCCACTTCTTCGACGAGCCGTTTCCCTTCTGGGGTCAATTCAATCAATCGTTCCCGTTGATCTTGTCCTCGTCGACTCGTGACGAGTCCTTTTTCGACCAACTTTTTCAGACGATTCGAGACCGCACTTTTATGGACACCTTGTTTTTGCGCCAATTGCCCAGCCGGAGTTGGTCCAAACTGATCGAGTAACTTCAACAGTTGGAGCTGTTCACGCGAATACTCGCGCCATACGTCTCCCTCCATCGCTTCGATGACATGTTCCGTCCCATGGAACATCACTTCTTCAAACAACTGCACCGCTTCGCGCATCAATGCTTTCATTTTTAGTTTACCCCCTAAACTAGATGGTTATAGTTTATGCCCTAAACTAAATGGCGTCAAATAAAAAGACCGATAAGGAGTGCCCTATCGGTTCATAAATCTATATACAAACGTATAAAATGATAAAGTCTGCCCTTCCCATTCAACCTGTCGTACTTGATTGTTACGTGTAAAACCAGCGCGCATCAATACACATTGTGATGCGTGGTGATCGATTAGCGTCTCGGCAATCAGTTCGACATATTCCGGGAGATGGCATGCGAGCAGTTGTTGGAGTGCAGAAGTAGCGTATCCACGACCACTATAATCTTCCCCAATTCGATAACCCACCTCACCGACTCCATCTCTAATCGAATGCACATTCATACGCCCTATGATCGTGTCATTATGCCAAATCACATAATAGCGCCCTGTACCTTCAATTTGCTCGGTTAAAAGACGGTCTAACGCATGACGGAATCCCTGCGGTTCGTAGTATGTATCTCCTCGACTAGGGACAGAGCGTTCGAAGTAGGAACGGTTTTCACATTCAAATAAGTGAAGAGCTGATTGATCGTCAATACTTAACGATTTTAACTTAATCGAGTTCATATCGAAGTCTCCTTGATTTTCAACCTTCTATTGATTCTTGCACCGCTTCTGCCACACGTAACCCAGACAGATAGGCACTTTCGAATCGCGTTCGTCCGGATGGATCATCAGCTTCAAGGAAGACGTCCCCTGCTAAATAGATGGGATGATGGCTTACTTGATAAAACGGCTCATGCCATACATCTTTCGCTTGCGCGTAACGCCAACGTTTTAACTGCCGTGATTGGATACCGAGGTCTCCGACTTCTTCACGCACTAACCGCTCTATTTCAGCAAGTGTCTCTGCTTCCGGTCGCTCATACCACGCCTCACTCCACGCCTCTTCCATATAGACACTTACGAGTGGTGTCGCAGAGATTCCTTTTTGGCGATTATCGACGATTTTTAATACACCAGGTACCAGTTCTTGATCGAGAATACCGTCTGCTCCAATCTGTACATCACCGGCACATTCAAAAAGACCCACGAACGTCGGCGAATATACGAGACGAAGTAGCGCGGGCTTGATCTGGACGACCAAACTCCCTAGTAGTTCGAATGACTGTGGAAGCGGTGCCGTCATCACGACTCGATCATATGAACGCGTCGTCACGTCTGTCTTGACTGTGACGGTTCCGTCTTCTTCCACTTGAACGTTCTCCACTCGTTCATTCAACTGTACGGTCAAATCTTCAGCTAAATGCTTAGCGAGGGCATTCATCCCATTAATCGCGACATAACGTGGATAAGGGTCGGCATACCAGACCCGCACCCAGTTTGCATTCATCCACGACTGTACCTCTCGTTCGAGCTCTTCTCCACGCACCGTGAAATATACCGCTCCATGGTCGGCTCGTCCATCACCGATTCGACGTGTCGCCAAGCGTCCCCCGACGCTTCGACTCTTTTCAATCAGTTCGACGACATGACCTTGACGCACGAGTTCACGCGCTGCGATGATTCCGCTCAGACCGGCCCCGATGATCCCAATCTTCATTCCGCATTCCCCTTTCTCTTCATGAAGATTGTAGCACGTTCATTCAATTCCCCCTCTGTTCGATATGCTTCAGGCTGGCTTGTTCCATTGTTCGTCGTACACCCGACGCGTATCTTCATACATGACAGCGAAGCGTGCAACTACTAACGGACGAACAAGGGAAGTCGCAACTAACAGCGACCAGGATGACAAAATCGGTAATTTGAAAACAATACTCAACGTGAAACCCGTCAAAAAGACCGGAATCATTGGCAGGATCAATTTAAATGCTTCCCATTTCTGTCCACGCATCATCCCACGAGATTTTGTAATTGCTTCTGTTGGGGACAAATGAGGCTCATCTCGCAATATAAAGAAAGTGAATGCGTAAGAAAAGTACTTTATGATTCCTGGAACGATTAGAAGCAGCCCCCACAATAGTTGGAAGAGAACCATGAGTAGGAATGTGGCCAAATTTAAGCGGTAATTCTTCCGAAACGGTTTAAATACATCTTGAAAATGCAATTTCTTATTTCGCACCGTATCTAAAATGATCCAGCTGTATCCGATATACATTGGAAGAGACATCACATATAGGATGAGTCCAACCACACCGATCATCATAAGAATAGTAGAACTGTGTTAGATTCCGTAATACGTCGGATCTATCATAAGCCACACTTCTACTAAAATCGCCATTGCAAAAGACCAACCGATGAGTTTCCCCGTTTTTCCTTACAAGGCCTCATGTGTCCGTTCTGTCCATGTTTGAATCATTCTACATCTCCCCCTGACTGATACTTTTATATACGGAGCATAGTAAGCACACGTTTCAAATTCATATAAAAAGCAGAGATTCACTCTGCTCGTTCGACCGCTCGATATTCCAATATGTCTCCCGGCTGACAGTCGAGTGCTTCGCAAATCGCTTCAAGTGTCGAGAAACGAATCGCTTTGGCCTTTCCGTTTTTCAATATCGATAAGTTCGCCATCGTGATCCCGACTCGTTCCGACAGTTCCGTCACACTCATTTTCCGTTTCGCCAACATCACATCCAGATTCACAATCATCGCCATTTCTCTCACCTCATATCGTCAAATCGATTTCTTGTTTCATGTCGATGGCGCGCTTCAATAGTTTCTGTAACAACTCAGCGAAAACCGCAATGACAAATGCGGCGAAGACGAAGACGAATCCGATGACTAAAAATCCTGGCGAGTCGTCACGCTCAGCGAACCAATAGAAGAAGGGAAGCAACGCCGTATAGATAACCGTGATGGTCAATGCACAATACTTGATTACCCGAAGTACCTTCACCGCTTCATAGGAGAATGCCTCGTTCCGGTCAATCAATCCTAGTAAGATAAACGTCTGGAACAAAGCCATAAAATAGGGAACTGCCGCCACATACATCCCGATGACAATCGGACGCATCGAATTCGCAATCCATCCCCCGCTCTCGATTGCGTCTCGCCAAAGAAACGGCAGTAAAAAGATACAGGCCGCAAGAATCGGGAGCGACAAGACAATCACTGCTAGTTTCAAAAAGATGGTTTCCCGTTTCATCTGCCAAACACCTCATTTAGTTTTATTTTCTATATCATATGCTATGATTTATCGTTTATCAATAAATATTTATCGAAAAAAATAGACCACGAGATGTACTCGAGGTCTACTGCATTCATTTCATTGCTTCTAATTCACTTTCGGTCACCCATTTATGATTTGTGACCTCTTCTCCGTCTTCAGTCGTGTAATCAACCATGTAAACGGTCGTCTCTTCCACTGTATCGATAGTCGCTTCTGCGCCGTCCATTCCTTCCATATGGTCGGCAGCCAATACGACCTCATCCCCTTCAGACAAAGGCGCCTCGTCCGGATTATCCAGTTCTTCGTGAATCACCCATTTATGATCTTCTACCGGGTCACCACCTGTAGTCGGTGTATAGCTGACGGCGTAGACCGTCGTATCATATGCACCGACAATCGTCGCCTCCACGCCTTCCATCCCTGGCATGTGATCCGCTGTCATCATCGCGGTTGATCCGACTGGATACGTCGGATCACTGGCTTCCATCAGCCCGTCTGGAACTTCTCCAGACCCCGAGTGATCCATCCCCGAATGGTCCATGCTTTGTTCTTCTGACATCTCCATCGAGGGATCATCTGTCGTATCCCCACAAGCGGCTAATGATGTAGCGAGTACGATGGTACCTAAGCCCATCATCCATTTTTTCTGTTTCATCGAATCTCTCCTTTATTCATACTCACGTTGAGTGTACCCATTCCTAAGAATGGACAGACGTTTTTGAGAGTATTACGATGATTTGTTAACGCATTGCAACAAAAAAGACCAAAATCCCGAAAAATTTTGGTCTTGAACATTATTCAACTGTTACAGACTTCGCCAAGTTACGTGGCTTGTCGACATCACAGTCGCGGGCAAGTGCCGCATAGTACGAGATGAGTTGAAGCGGAAGAACCGTCACGAGTGGCGTGAGAAGCGGTTCAACACGTGGAAGAACGAATGCGTCGTTCTCATGCTCCATTCCTTCCATTGAAATCGTACATGCGATCGCACCACGCGCCACAACTTCCTTGATGTTTCCACGGATGTTGAGGTGTGTGTTCGGTTGAGACACGAGCGTGATGACCGGTGTCCCGTCTTCAATCAAGGCGATCGGACCGTGCTTCAGTTCCCCACCTGGGTATCCTTCTGCTTGGATATATGAGATCTCTTTCAGCTTCAATGCGCCTTCGAGACCGACATATGAATCCAATCCACGTCCGAGGAAGAACGCGTTACGTGACTCTTTCAAGAACTTATCTGCAAGCTCTTCAAAGATTTCTTTTTGTGCCATGATCGAGTCCATTGTCGTTGCAACGAGTGCGAGTTCCTGCATGAGATCAAACGGAAGTTTCTTCCCGTTCGCACGAGCGATGTCGTATGCGAGAATCGCGAGGACGGCAATCTGAGCCGTGTATGCTTTCGTCGACGCGACCGCGATTTCTGGTCCTGCATGGAGGAGCATCGTCTCGTTCGCTTCACGCGAGAGTGTCGATCCTGCTACGTTTGTCAACGTGAGCGCTTTATGGCCAAGCTTTTTCACTTCGACGAGGACGGCACGGCTGTCCGCTGTCTCACCTGATTGTGAGATGAAGAGGAAGAGTGGCTTTTCTGTCAAAAGTGGCATGTTGTAACCGAATTCTGAGGCGACGTGTACTTCAGTCGGTACACCTGCAACGCGCTCGATCAATTGCTTCCCGACAAGACCAGCGTGGTAACTCGTACCGCACGCGACGATATAGACACGGTCTGCTTCCGAGACGAGCTCGCGCACGCCTTCCGTGAGTTCGATGTCACCGTTCTCGTTCTGGTAATGCTGGATGATATTACGGATGACGGCCGGTTGCTCGTCCATCTCCTTCAACATGTAGTGCGCGTACGTGCCCTTCTCGATGTCTGACGCATCGATTTCGGCCGTATATGGTTTGCGTTCGAGCACGTCGCCGTCGAGCGTCTTGATCGTCGCCGTCGAGCGTGTGAGGATGACAATCTCGCCGTCGTGGAGCTCGAGGTACTGGTCTGTCACCTGGAGCATCGCCATCGCGTCCGATGCGACGACGTTGAATGTGCCGTCACCGAGTCCGACGAGAAGTGGTGACTTGTTCTTCCCGATATAGAGGCGCTCTTTGTCCTCTGAGTCGATCATCGCGATCGCGTATGAGCCGTGGAGGTTCGAGAGCGTCTTGCGGAACGCCGCCTCGACATCGCCGAGCTCGACGAAGTGTTTCTCCATGAGCAAGACGATGACTTCCGTGTCTGTTTCTGAGAGGAACGGGACATCAAGCGTCTTCTTGATGAGCTCGTCATTCTCGATTACGCCGTTATGCACGAGCGTGAAGCGTCCTGTCGTGCTCTGGTGCGGGTGGGCGTTCGGTACACTCGGTACCCCGTGTGTCGCCCAACGTGTGTGGCCGATTCCAATCGTGCCGTCTACTTCTGCTGGGATGATTTCGCGTAGCGCAGCAATGCGACCGACTTCTTTGTGAACGTTGACATTATCATGCATCAACGCTAGACCTGCCGAGTCATAACCACGGTACTCGAGTTTTTCAAGACCTTTGAGAAGGACTTCCTTCGCTCCGGTATTCCCAATCATTCCTACAATTCCACACATAAATAAATCTCCTCTATTCTTCGATTTCTCGAAAAAGGAAACGGGCTTTTTCTAAGAGCTGTCAACACACACTTCTTTGTCCGTCCGGTCACCCGGGCGTTTTAAAAGTATGCTTCTCGTCGTGACAGGCGACGAGGAGGCATCCGCCGAAATCTCGATAACCTCCAACCTCGTCAACTCCGCAGAGTTCTGGCGCTTGTTCGTACTCTTGTGTCCTTCCGTTTCCAAGGTCACGCTCTTAATAGTACAAATCACACCCCCATTCGTCAAGAAAATCCGCTGTTTTCTCGATGACAAAACGGAAACAAAAAGGGAATCCAATGTTGGATTCCCTTGTGTTATTCCCGCTTTTGAGAATTTTATCCTTCTAAACCGTAATCTTCGCGAACAACTTGCGCGATTCGTTCAACGTAACGGTCGCATTCTTCCGCTGTCGGTGCTTCCGCCATCACACGAACGAGAGGCTCTGTTCCCGATGCACGGACGAGAATTCGACCGTTTCCGCCCATTTCTGCTTCCGCTTCTTGAATCGTTGCCAAGACACGCTCTCCGTTCATCGCATCGTTTTTATTCGTCACACGAATATTTACGAGTTTTTGCGGATAAACAGGCATCTCAGCCGCCAATTCAGAGAGTTTGCGGCCCGTCGATTTCACGATTTCTGCCAACTGGACGCCCGATAACATCCCGTCACCTGTTGTCGAGTGATCGAGGAAAATCAAGTGACCCGATTGTTCGCCACCGAGTGTGTACTGGTGTTTTTTCATCTCTTCAACGACATAACGGTCACCGACTGCTGTCTGGAGCGCTGTCATGCCCGCTTCTTCAACAGCTTTATGGAACCCGAGGTTACTCATGACCGTCGCGACAATCGTGTTGTCTTTGAGACGCCCTTTTTCACTCAAGTATTTCCCGCAAATATACATAATTTTGTCTCCATCGACGATTTCACCGTTCTCGTCAATCGCAATCAAACGGTCCCCGTCACCATCAAAGGCAAGGCCCATGTCCGCTCCTTTTTCACGGACGAACTCAGCCAAGTGCTCAGGATGTGTCGAGCCGACACCTTCATTGATGTTTAGACCGTTCGGCGAGTTTCCGATTGTGGATACGTTCGCTTCAAGGTCAGCGAAGAGACGTGCTGCGAGCCCACTCGTTGCCCCATGTGCACAGTCGAGCGCAATGTGAAGGCCATCGAAGTCTTCTTCAACGGTTTGTTTCAACATTTGAAGGTATTTTTGTGCCCCTTCATAATAGTCCGACACGAAACCGAGATCTTTCCCAGTCGGTCGTGGGAGCGTATCTTCCGTAGCGTCTAAAATATCTTCGATTTCTTGCTCAGTCGCATCATCTAATTTAAAACCATCGCTACCGAAGAATTTGATTCCGTTGTCGGCTACCGGGTTGTGCGATGCCGAAATCATGACACCGGCTGTCGCATCTAGCGATTTTGTTAAGTACGCAACTCCAGGTGTTGAGATGACACCAAGACGCATCACTTCTGCACCGATTGAGAGAAGTCCGGCAATCAATGCACCTTCAAGCATATGTCCTGAGATGCGTGTGTCACGACCAATCAATACTTTTGGTTGTTCGCCTTCTGGCAAATGTTTCGACAACACATAGCCACCAGCACGGCCTAAACGATATGCTAATTCCGCAGTTAACTCAGAGTTCGCGACACCGCGAACTCCGTCTGTTCCAAAATATTTACCCATTAGATTAAATCCTCACTTTTGTATGATTGAACATCTTTATTGAATGGAAGATGTTTCTGTTTCTTCATCGACGCTCGTCAGTTGAACATCAATCGTCTTCGGCGAGACAACCGTCACGCCTTTTGGTACTTCGTAATCGACATCTACCGCGTGTGTCCCACCTGGTAATCCTGTCAAATCCAATGTCACGTTAACACTGTTCGATGAAATGGTCTCGAGAAGGGACCGCTTTCCGGACAGAGTGACACTGACCACATCTTGCGTTTGAATCGTATAATTGGTTCGGTCGTACCCCCGTACGTTCACTGGAACAGTCATCCGAATCCGCTCTGTCAATTCGCTCGTGTCATCTTTCGTCTCATCACTCGGACGAATCAGCACTTGAACTTCTACTTCTCTTTTGTCGAGTGACGTGGCCCCTTCAGGGAGACGGAGAGTAACATTTACTTTCTCAGACTTCTTCAAATCATCCAGTTCAATCGGCTCTGTCTCGACTCGATCGAGTTTATCGAGCACCTCTTTTGATCCAAAGACACGAACTTCTGTTTCACCTAGTAATGTATCTACTAACCTGAAGTCGTCCGACACTTCTCCGCTCGTGACGACCTCAATCGGAATCATCACACTCTCATTGTAAATCGGGACAGTCACATTGATGATATTCGGGTCGACCGACACATTCAACGGATTCCCGTTCGCATCTAAAATTGTCGGTGGAATCTCACGAGTGAATGTCTGATTTTGATTCGAGACATCCACATTTAACGTGATTTCTTTGACATTTTGAATGCGACTCGCACCGCCTGTGACTTTGATAGTCGACGGTTCGATTTCAACATCGCCAGCCACTTTCCCTTCCGGTAATTGATCTTTATTCAACAGGTTCACAGACACCGGAACTTCAATCGTTTGCTTCCGATCAATGTAAATTTCAACTGTCTCTCGATCCAATTTGACATTGACGTCTCCACCGAAACCTCGTGCCTCGACTGGGACGCGATGAAATCCGGTTCCAAGGTTGGTCAAATCGACAAACACTTGATAATCTTTCACCAGTTTGGTCATCGTTAAACTACTTGAGGGACCTTGAAGCTCAACACCCATCTCCTCAGGCACGTTGTATGCGACATACTGCACCTCATCAAAAAATACTTCGACCGGTACATCGAGCGTCATGGAACTTTGTCCAACAATCGGCAAAGCGCTAGAAGCGTTGTTCGAGGAACTGGTCTCAGCGACCATTAAGTATAAAAGGACGGCTAAAGCAAGTGCGATGAAGCGGAGAAACCACTTATGTTGTAACCACTGATCAATCACTTACTTATCCCCTCCTTTTTTGCCGAAGAACGAGAGGGTCGCCTCTTTTTCTTCGATGACGAGTTCTTGAATTAATTTATTACGAAGCGCTTCTTCATCTAACTCTCGATATAAGCGTCCTGCGATCGCGAGAGAGACAGCTCCTGTTTCTTCTGACACGGTGAGAGTGACGCTATCTGTCACTTCACTGACCCCAATGGCTGCCCGATGTCGTGTCCCGAGGGCCTTATCGATGTGTGGACTTTCCGAGAGCGGCAAATAGCAGGCTGCTGCCGCAATCTTTCCATCTTGAATAATCATCGCACCATCATGGAGTGGTGTGTTTGGAATGAATAAGTTAATAATTAATTGGGAAGTAATATGCGAATCCATACGAATGCCCGTCTCCACATACTCGTTTAATCCCGTATCTCGTTCAATCGCAATCAACGCACCAATCCGCCGCTTTGACATATATTGCGCAGAACTGACGATGGCTTCAATCATTTGGCGTTGTTGCTCTTCATCACTTGTTCCTGTACGCCCGAATAAGTTGCTCGTCCGACCGAGGTGCTCAAGACCACGTCTCAATTCAGGCTGGAAGATGATGATAATTCCGAGAAGACCGTATGTGATCACCTGATTTAGCAAGAACTGGAGCGTCTTCAACCCGAAGAAACCACTCAAGAACCAACTGACTAGAATGATGGAGATCCCTTTAATTAACTGGACTGCTTTTGTCCCACGTACAATCATCATTAACTTATAAATGACATACGTGACGACGACGATATCTAAAACATCGTTCAAATAATCGTACCAATGTACGTTTTCTGAAAGATTTAAAAATGAGAAATATGATACTTGTTCAAGTAGCGGCAAATGCTCCCCTCCTCAACTACCTAGCTAAATCGTGCAAATTCCATTATATCATCATTTTTGTATATACGCATTGCGTCACACCAAAACGAAACGAGATTGAAACGAAAAAAGACGCCGGAAGCGTCTTTAGAAAAGTTGTTTCATCGAATACCAGATCCACTCGAACATCTGATCGATTTGTTCAAGTTCACCTGTCACTTGCCCGGCACTTGCTAAATACGCACGACCATTGACAGCTGTCGCGTCACCTTGGACGGTACCTTCAATCCGTAAATCGCCACCTTGGACGGTAATGTCTTTCTCGACAGTAACACCCGCTGGCACAATCACTTCATTCTCTGATACGACGACACCTGGTACTTTTGTATACGTCATCGTCTCCGAAGCACTACTCCATAATCCAAGTGTCGCACTAGACATCAAACTAAAGAATAGGACTGCGGCAATCAAACCTGGGTGGCGCTGTAACCAAATCATTTGTTTTGAATGTGGCTTACGCTCTTTGCGCACAGGTTTGGATAACGACACAACCGTGTCAGGCCCTTTTTGCACCGGTGTTTCAGGTATAGCGGCCATCACACGGGTCGTAAAATCCGCTGATAACTTTGGACGAGGCAATGCTTTCAGTTCTGCGTCGATTCGTTCATATTGTAGATAAGACTCATATAATTCATCGTCTTCTAACAATTGACGCAATTCGTCAGATTCTTCGGGCAAAACGCCATCTTCCAAATATTGTTGTACTTTTTCTTCAGGAGTCAATTGAACCCCTCCCTATTTTGAAAGATTGTTTTTAACATTTCTCTTCCCCGGAAGATCCTTGTTTTAACTGTTGCGACCGGCATGTCAATCATCACACTAATTTCTTTTAGCGACAAATCATCCACATATTTTAATAATAAGGGAATGCGGTATTTGTCCGGAAGTTGTTTGATGGCTTCATGCATCTCACTTCGAATTTCGCGATGAACCACTTGGGCATCGGGTTGAGGTGCTTCATCAGCTAAGTGGTCTTGATAAGTCAAACCGTCTGTACCCGCAATTTCTGCATCCATTGAATACTCCGGTTTCCGTTTCCTCAATCGATCGATGGCAACGTTCGTCGTAATTCGATAGAGCCATGTTTTGAACTTGTATTGCGCATCATACGTATCAATTCGTGTATATGCACGTATGAATGCTTCTTGGGCAGCGTCTTCCGCTTCGCCACGATCATACAAAATTTTATAGGCGATTGCAAAGACGCCATCCTTGTATAGTTCTACCAGCTCGGCAAACGAATCGTGATTCCCCGCCCTCAATTCGTCAACCAAACGGGTGGTCAGCCGTTCCATCAATCCACTTCCCCTCTCCGCAACACATGCGGTCATTTCTATATACGTCTCACCAGTTGAATTAGTTTCATTAAAGTAAAAAAAGTTTCCACCCCCATTGTAGCAAACGGGTTTGGAAACTGTAAGGAAATCAGACGGTTTCGCCTTCCAATAACAGGTTTTCTTTAGATTTTATAATCGTTTCACACAGACGGTAGGCCAATTGAGCCGTCATGTCGTCCCGGTCTAATGCCGGATTCAATTCGACGAGCTCTACGGCAATCAAATCTTCTGCCTGCATCGCTTCTTTTAAAATCGCTTTGGCCTCGACTTCTGTTAGACCACCATCAACCGGTGTTCCTGTACCCGGAACGAGTGACGCATCGAGACTGTCCATATCAAAACTGATATAAAAACGGTCTACTCGTTCACGAAGATAGCTGAGCGCCTCTTGCATGATCACATCGACCCCACGCGTACGAACTTCTTCTACGGTAATGACTTTTATACCGAGTCGATTGATTTCGTTTATTTCTCCTTCATCGATATCACGAAGGGCAATATACACCAAATGATTTGGCGATAACTTCGAATCACGCCCACCTACTTCTGTCAGACGTATATCCCCCATCCCCATAGCTGCAGCAAGTGGCATTCCATGAATATTACCAGATGGTGAGGTATCCCCCGTATTCAAGTCAGCGTGGGCATCTACCCAAATGACACCAAATGGTCCCGTTTTTGCTAGTCCTGCGAGTGTGCCGATTGCCATACTATGATCGCCCCCAACGATCAATGGGAATCGATTCGCTCTAATTTCGCTATCTATCACTTCTGCCAATTCCGTAACAGTGTGCAATACACCATCTACCCGCTTCAAATGTTCTTCATTTTCACGAATTTCAGATTCCGGTAACACACGAATCGTTTGGTTCACCGCCCCTTTAGGAAGAAGTTTTTCCATCCCTAGTTCGTTCAACTTCATCGGTCCTTGATCGACCCCGAGTTTCCCCTGACCATAACGAAGTGGTACATGAATATATGACCATTGCATCGCCATTCCCCCTTTATACGCTTGATAGGTGAACTACTCGCCACTTATTTACTTCGCAAATTGAAGTGGGAGCTTCTTGGGAAGATCGTACTTTTATTAGCCACGATTATTTACCAAGCTCGTCGGGTGGTTCCCACCCTGAAGGAATTCGTTTTAGTTTGCCAACATCAACAGATTGATGCTTGCGTTGATGTCTCGATCATGATGAACACCACAATGAGTACACGTCCATTCACGAACATCCATCGTCTTCTTCTCGCCTTTGACGCCACAAGAAGAACAGATCTGCGTCGATGCGTACCATTGATCCGCCTTGATGAGCGTCCGTCCGTAGAAGGTATATTTGTATTCCAACTGCCGGACGAACTCATACCAGCTGACGTCCCCGATGGACTTCGCTACCTTAAATCTGTCATAGGGAGAGAAGACTTTTGGACCGGGCGATTCATCCCGCACCTACACTGGGCTACGCCCGAAGACGCTTAGAGGAGGGAGAATTCTCGCCTGGTTTAGTTAAATTGTAAACGCTATCATTCATTTGGTTCAACTCGGCACTATTATGAATAAACATGCAAAAAGGCAGCCTGAATGGTGGCAGGCTGCCTTTCTCTGTACTCTCAAGTGAATGGTTCATGGTTTTAAGCAAAAAAAAACTTAAGTCATCAATAACTTAAGAAAAAAACATATGGTGGAGCCTAGCGGGATCGAACCGCTGACCTCCTGCGTGCAAGGCAGGCGCTCTCCCAGCTGAGCTAAGGCCCCATGAATGGGTAAGAATATGGAGCGGAAGACGGGATTCGAACCCGCGACCCCGACCTTGGCAAGGTCGTATTCTACCACTGAACTACTTCCGCAAAAAATGGTGAGCCATGCAGGGCTCGAACCTGCGACCCTCTGATTAAAAGTCAGATGCTCTACCAACTGAGCTAATGGCTCAAACCTGGTGGGGGGGGGCGGATTCGAACCGCCGAACCCGAAGGAGCGGATTTACAGTCCGCCGCGTTTAGCCACTTCGCTACCCCCCCGAGGAGTGCCGGCGAAAGGATTCGAACCCTCGACCCTCTGATTACAAGTCAGATGCTCTACCAACTGAGCTACACCGGCATATATATAGGTTTGAATTAATAAATAAAGATGGTGGAGGATGACGGGATCGAACCGCCGACCCCCTGCTTGTAAGGCAGGTGCTCTCCCAGCTGAGCTAATCCTCCATATTGGTGACCCGTACGGGATTCGAACCCGTGTTACCGCCGTGAAAGGGCGGTGTCTTAACCGCTTGACCAACGGGCCTAAATTGGCTCCGCAAGTAGGATTTGAACCTACGACCTACCGGTTAACAGCCGGTTGCTCTACCACTGAGCTATTGCGGAACGATCTTGCCTGG